>NZ_JAHLQC010000005.1 GCF_018918265.1 Falcatimonas sp. MSJ-15 | reverse complement strand
ATGTTTGTTATGATTTGATTCTTTAATATCATCATGAGTTCCTCCTTATAACCCATATATCATAACATTTGTACATTCTTATTTAATATTTATTGTACATATTTAAGTATAACTTTATACTCAAAATCAGGAATGCCGCAGGAGCGAGTCGCATCCCCCCGCGGCATTAATACAATATCCAACTCATTTCAAGAACAATCGATTATAAATCGTATTCTCACTCGACACTTAACTCTCTCCATACAGACACAAGCCATTCCGTCATCTTTTTGTTGATTTCAAATATTTCTTGGTACTTTTCCTTCCCTTCAAACCAGGCAAGTGCAATCAACTGATTGGACAAAACCACATACGGCACTGCTTTTTTCTCTGCAGCTGTAAGTTTTACTACATCATCATATCCGTAGATGATGTTTTTATATATCTGAATCCACTTCGCTAATTTGGATTCATTTCCAAACTCAAAACTTTCTGACAGAATAGCTGTTGCCGCATAACAAGGGTCAAAAATTCTGATATTTCTTTCGCTCAATTCAAAGTCAATGAATCCCCATTTATCTTCAGCTACAATGATATTTCCGAGATTAGGGTCCCTGTGAATCACTTGTACAGGAAGATTCTTCAATATCTTTCCAAAGTTTTCTACATAATCCACAAAAACCTCTTCCGATACATTAATCTTTCCTCTTAGTTGCGGAATCGCCCAGTTTTTAACACTCTCATAGATATTGGCATCTTTCACCAATACCTCCACATTTTCCAATGCTTTACTGAGCTGCCCTATCACTTCGCCTACGAAACGAGCATTCCCTACCAAATCATCTTCATACATGTTGTTAATCTTTATCTGCTGACCTTCCAAGCGTTTTGATAAGCAAAAATATAGCTCTCCATCTGCGATATATTCCTCTCCTTCCAAAGTTTTCACCGGTGTCGCTACAAACAATCCCGCATTTTCCAATGCTTTCGAAATGGTAATGTGATTCTTAAGTTTACCCAAGTTTGCTGAAAATTTTAAAACATAGTCCTTGCCAATATAGAAAGCATTCTCATTCCTGTTACCGCTTCCTTCGTAGTAAATATCAGAAATGGTTTCATTCTCCAATCCCCACTTCTTTAAAATACTTGTCGCTTTTTTATGTGTAACCATTACATGTTCCTCCTTAACAATATTGATTCTATAAGGCTTTTTCACCCTATGCAGTTTCAAGTACTGTGCAGGTGTACATCCAAATTCACGTACAAATGCTTTGTAAAAACCGGCATGGGTTTCAAAACCATATAACAATGCCACATCAATCATTTTATTTCCACATTCTATGTCATAAATGGCATTCAGCAATCTGCGCCTTAATATATACTGCATTACAGGCATTCCAACTGCAGTCTGAAACAATCTATAATAGTGGAACAATGAAAATCCGGCTTTTTCGCTCAATTCCGATGCTGAAATATCACATTTGATGTTTTCTTCAATATAGTCAATACTATCTTGTATTATTTCTTTGTACACGCTTACACTCCTTTCCGTTTTTTTGTAGCTACACTTATATAATAACGCGACTTTTCCGAAAAACTTTTCCGTTTTTGCTTTTTTTACATCCTTCTAACTGCAAGAAATGCCACAGATACACTCTGCGGCACTCACCCTATACCAATTTCCTCTAATACACACATAATACGACCGATACTATCTTCAATGCTTTTCGTACCATCTAATCTCACTTTCTTACAATGCAACCTATTGGCACTTTCTTCAACCCGTTCGTTGCTTCTATTACCAATAATTTCTCTAAATGCCTTTTGCTGCTCATACATATCTCCGCCAGACATAACACGTGAACCAAACCTAACCTCTTCCCGATGTTGTACCCGCTTCACCCGTTCCTCCGCAGGAACCTCAAGAATAAATGCTACATCTATCAAAGACAATATATCCTCATCCCAATTCATTGTTACGCCAGAAATAACAAACTGCGGATGCTTTTCTATGTCATTACGGATCATTTCCTGCACTTCTTTTGCTGAGCGTGGCATAGAATACGGAAGTTCCCCTTTATACTCACATTTAACATCATATTGTTGTTCCAGAACAGCTTGGCGAGAGTTCTTTTGTTCCGGAAAATAATAATCTTCTACATCCATCTCATAAAAATCAAGTCTTTTTGCAATAGTATGTGCAAGTGTAGATTTTCCGCACCCGTTCAATCCCATAATGGCAATGCCACGTATCATATATGTTCACTCCTACATTTAAAACTCTTTATTAAATTCGTTCTTATAACATTACTTCAATCTCAATATCTTGCGACAATTCCATGGTTGCTCTTTTGAATCTATCCCCAACCTCAGACTCTCCAATTACATCCGTGTAATGAGTCGGTATAACCTTTTTAGGTTTAATCTTTTGTGTAAACTCAGCAGCTTCCTTAACGTCAAAAGTATATTTTCCGCCGCAAGGCACAAGCAAAATATCACACTGCACATCTTACCATTTTACCGACTTGTTCATATACAACCTGTTTCATACTATATGGTGCAACTAATATCGTCTGCTCTTTAGAAACTTTTCTAATATCTTCCGGTGAAAAATGGTCATAATGCTCATGCGTCACAAAAATAAAATCTGCGTCATGTCTCTCCTCCGCAATCTTAAACGGATCAAAATATACCACCTTCGTTCCTTTAATTCTGATACTGCTTCGCGCGTTAATCAAAATTATTGACATATCAAGTTTCCTTTCTATCATTTTACTTATAACTTCATTCTAGCACACTAATCTTATTTATTCCATGATATCATCTACCTACAACAAATGCCGCAGATTCCTCTGCGACATTCCCTATCTACATATTAAAATCATTCTGATAACAAATTGATAACACTTTTTTGCAACCAATTTTGCAACCACGTTTCCTGTAAATCCAGTGTTTTCGGGCATTCCGAGCGTTTTTTCCCTACTCAAACTCGGCAAGTCATCGTTTTAACTTAAACTATTTTGTTTAAGTTATGTTTGAAATACGCCGATATTTTACTCTGTCTCCACACTTTATTTTGACTTACTGATTTTCTGTTGCCAAAGTGTTGCCACGACTTATAAAGCCAAATTCGTCGAACAAAACAATATTCTCTGACACAAAATGAATAATCCCTATGATTTCTTTCTCAGTTCAATAACTTCCTTTATCATATTAATTATCCATGGCTCATTTCCCTCACCTACAACATATTTAATTTCGTCAATAACATCATATATTTTTTCTTTAAAGTCAGACCGATACTGTAATAATAATTCCATTCTTTTTTTGTTCTGGTCCTTTATATAATCCTTAATTTCATTTTTAAAAATCTCTACAAAAGGATTAATAATTTCACCCCGTTCAATTCCCTTGGTGAAATCGCACACATCTGCCAAATATGCTCTTTTTTCTGCCTGATTATCTAATTTTAACTCTTTATCATCATCAGAAAAGGGATTATATTTGTGTCCAGATTCTTTATCGTACATTTTTTCAAAGCTCTTCCTAAATTCTGTTTTGTCATCCTCCTTTTCAACACTTTTATATCTCATATCCACAGCAATTATATCGTTCTTTAGCTTTGCAAACATACTTTCCCATATACTTTTTCCAATTTGGTTTTCACATAACAAATTAATTGTTTTACTATTTCCCATCAAAAAGACTTCCTGATAACCTACCTTTAACAAACAATCCCACCGATCCTCTGATACTCCATTATATCCTGCACTATTCTCCGAATTTTTCCCAAGTAGTCTTGTGACATTAGCATTTACTGTCATATGATGCTTACGATTCCAATCAAATAAGGATGCCTTTTCAAACATTCTACTAATATCCTCTTTAAGAGCATTTGAAAATTTAGTATCTTTCATTAATTCATTTATTTGGCCGATATCAAAGTATCCTATATTCCATTCATCTAATAGAATCGCCTCAAACAGTTTTTTCAGATATCTTCTGTTAGAAATAATATATTCTGGTTTATTTCTAATCCGTGTATCTGCAACAAATGGAATCAAATTCTCCGTTATCACATGGTAAATAATCTTTTTCCACTCTTTAGAACAAGGCATTTGTTCAACAATACTTTCATCTTCATAAAAATATGAGACACTTTTAGGAAATATATTATCATCAAGTTTTTTGCACAATTCATAATTATGTCTGCTCCACTCTCTTTCAATTAAAATATCTTCCCTTCCCACATAAAAGATATCTGCTCCTGTAAATATACAAAAAAGCGGCTTACCTGGACAAGCATTATATAAAAGAGGAAGTATCCTCTGTAATTCGGTGGGTCTGCCTGCATCCAACTTCTTTATATAAAAAATGGCATCAAACATCACCTTATTGTCACTGTACTCGGTGAACATCTGATTTAAATGTTTTTTTATACCCAGCCCCCGTTCAATATGATCCAGACCGCAGGTATCTATAAAGCATATCTTCCTTAATCCTTTTTGCTTCAATATATAGGCATAGTTATTCGATATAGAATCCTCAATCTTAATTTTCTCAACAATTCCTGATAAGGATTTTCCTTTCACCACTTTGAGACACAATTCAAGAAAGACTTTCTCACTTTTTCCCATATCTTCCAAATTTATCTTCCAATTATAATGTTGAGCCACAAAATCAATACCATGATATTCGCCTATTGCAGAAACAATGTTTTCATAGAGCTTTTCATAGTAATTCTTTAATGTTTTATTTTCTATTTCATCCTCATCTGAATTTTCTTTATAAAAACTAAAAATTGTTTTAATGCTATCAGAAAATTCGCTAAATAACTGACTTGTATCAGTTTCAAAAGTGCTATTTAAATAATAAAACTCTCTAATATCAAAAAAGCCACTACACACATTTATCACATCAAAGACATTTGTTTTATTAGGTAATTCTCCAACCTCACTCGTAAATTCCCCTTTTATAACTGCTCCAATATAATCATGCAATGATATCTGCCCAACAGCGCAACTTTCCTTAATCTGTTCACGATATTTTTCAAAATCCTCTGTACGAAGAATGGCAGACAACTGCTGTTCTGTTATCTTTTCCTCTTTGGAAATCATTGCCAGTGTTCTAAGCATGTCATCATATAAGAGTTCAATTTCTTTTTGCTCGACTTCATCATCCTTGCAGATAATATCTTTCATGTCTGCCAGAACCTTATTTATTCTTTCAATACTTTTTGTTTCTTTCAATGCTGCCGACAAGAACTCTAACTTGGGCAAAAGCATTTTTACATAACCCAGCATATTCATAGTCAAATCAATATACGGAAGGTCAAATAAATCAATAAAAATATATTGTATTACATTTAGATGTGTCTGTTTCATCATTTTTTTAGAAAATTTATCTTTTGTCAATATCTTCACATCTACCATTGGTTTCTCACAATAGTCCATCAATTCATAATTAATATCCATCCTCGTAGTTTGACCATCTCCTGAGGCATTCACTTCTTTACCATGTAACATTAATTCCTTAATGAAGGATGATTTTCCGGCTCCACTACCTCCTAACATCAGAATATTAATATCCCGTGCCTCTTCTGCTTTATCTCCATGAAATATCCACTCAATCTGAATCTTCCCACTATTATACTCAAACAAAATAATTCCCTGGTTTCTCAGCCATTCAAAAACTTGACGAATTTGGATGAAATATACTATTTTAAAGGGATTATTCCCATCTCCCACATTACATAGAGACTGGTTGATTCCTATTAGGTATCTAACACCTTGTCTCTGCATATAAACAGGACCTCCTGATAATCCGTCCAATAAATCCTTATCTGTGAATTCCTTATACCAATGTATGCTGTCTGTTAATTTATAAATTCCCAACTTGTCCATCTCCGGAAAGGTACTTTCTCTCTTTCCTTCCAAACACAATCTTCGATTTATGTCACAATCATTTAATATTTGTGGATATCCTTCAGTAAATACTTGTGTATCTTCTACGTTTTCAAAACTAACATACTCTTCAAACTCTATATTAATTGCTTCATCCAGAACCACTAACAACGCAGCAATATCATTTTCATTATCGAATACTTCTCCATAAGCAATTTCAATATTCTTTATATATTCCTTCTCAATACTTCTCCCCTGATTGTCATAAATCTCCAAATTGACATAGTCTTTGATATCTGAAACACTCTCCTTCAACTCCCTGACAACATGATAATTGGTAATAACAATATATGAATTTCTATCCTTGCCTTTGCAAGGAAATATAATTCCACTACCATGTCGGCTATATGTTTCAATAAATACAAGATTTTTCATCATATGCTATACACCTATTTCCGATTTCTTTTCTATTCTATGAACCAAATCTGTAGGTTCTGTACATTCATAATCGGTACTGGTATAAATCTTACACCCACGTTCGAATAACCCTTTAATAATATCTCTATCCGGATGCTTGTTTTCTCCAGTTTGCCCTTTCTTAATTGTAACTCCATACTGTTTACAAGAAAATGTATCTACAAATTTCTCAATTCCTTCATTATTATTTTTTGCACCATGGTGAGATAGTTTTATATAGTCAATATGTTCCACGCCCTTGAACTCCTTCAGTATCTCATACACCTCTTTCACAATCCCATCCCCCATCATAAGCACCTTTTTTTTATTGAACTCTAATAAAAAAGAAATTGAACTTTGATTTTTTAAATTACTATCCTCTTTTACTTTGGCAGAGCTTTCTGTTACATTTTTCCAATTTCTCATAAGCTTTTTCAATGTGTCAATATCAGGGGAAAGCATAGTAATATATACATGGTCATTCTCCAACATATCAGCACTCATTAAACCTCGTTGTACTTTTGATAAAATATGTACGGGAAGCTCTTCTTTTTGTCTTCGACGCTCAATCACTTTATTTTCCCTATTATAATTTCTAGCATAGCTTTTTATCAGCTTTTTTTGTGATAACCGACGTCTTATTTCCTCATACAACTTATTTCCTTTGTCATATGTGATAAGCGTCTCATCATATTTATTATATATGATGAATACATTATTCAAAAAATCATAAGTATTATAATTCTCCAGCAAATCTATGACTCCTACAATATGATCATTATCCACATGTGTAACCACAATACCGTTTAATTGCTGTCCATTCAAAGCATTCTTTAAATCCTCTAACACATTCGCTTTTCCGCAGTCAACCACCAAATTGAAATATTTTCCTGTTGCATTGGAAACCTTAATTAAAAAAAAATCCCCCTGACCAATATCAAAACTCTTTACTACTATTCCCATTATGAATCCTCCTTTCCGTCTTTATCTATACGCACTAAATTTAATTTTACCACTAATCTTTATTATTCTCTTGCTTCATCCGGCAACAAAATCTCCATTCATAAACATAATTTTGAAATAATATATGTACTGGCAGATAATCTGCGGACTATCTGCCAGTTAAAATAATCTGTATAAAATTGTAAATTATTCAAACTCGCAAAGTTTGGTTTGATTCTGGTTGTTTTAATATGGTTATCTATACTGTTTTGTATTGATAATATGTGTCTTTTCCACACATTATTTTTCGTTTCACATATTTTTAGTACCATTCCAGTACCATTGCATTTTTTCATTATTGTGTGCAGTTCTGGTGGTTTGCAGGTTGGTTTGCTATTCACAGAATAATATTCTGTCGGTTTGCTTGTCCACCTATGGAAATTATAATCTGCAACCGCTAATTCTGCAATAAGAAATTTTGTGGTACTAATGGATAGCATCATCCTTTTTCATATCATTCATCAATTTATCAAAATCACTTTCATATTATAGTTGGCAAAATAAACAGGATATTTTTGTTATGTAAACTAAAAAGGAAGTAGAGATTAAATCCCTACTTCCCAATCATACAGTTTTTCTTTATGATATTTCTGGATTTCTGTAACCATCTGATGTGATCACGCAGTTCTTCCCAGGAAACATCTTCCGGTGATTTGTGAAGAATATTTGTCAGATAATCCAGATAGGCACGAATGTAGGTACAATAGTTTCTTATTTTTTCTGAGAGAAAAAGTATCAAAAAGGTATCAAGACATAAAAAGACCTGAAATCATGTCTTTTTAACATGATTCCAAGCCTTGTAAAATATTTAGCATACTGTATTTTTCTATTCAGATACCATCTTAATTTGCACTATCTATGCTAACCGAAACAACAAAGTGCTTGACATTCACAAGTGTTTGCTGTTTACATGTCATTTTTTTGTTTTTTAAATTCTATACCCACCAGTACAACAGATAGCACAAACGCTGAAAAATCAGCAACAGGCCCCGCTAGCAATACTCCCATAATTCCGAAACGAAGCGGGAGCAGCAGGGTAAGCGGAATCAAGAAAAAGGTCTGCCTTGTTAATGCCAACAGAGCACCTTTTAACGCTTTTCCTATTGCGGTAAAAAAGTCGGAAGAAAGCAACTGCACACCATTTACCAACACCATGAAAATATAGGTACGCATGAACAAAACAGCAAATTCAAAATACAGCTCGTCCCCGTCTCCGAATAGTGAAATGATAGATCGCGGGAAAAATTGAAATGCGATAAAAGCAATAGTGGAAACAACAAGATTCCACTTTATTGCAAGCATGTAAGCCTCCCGTACCCGATGATATTGCCTTGCTCCATAGTTGAAACCGATAATCGGCTGCATCCCTTGCGAGATTCCTGTAACAATCGCAAGGATTATGGCATTTGTTTTCATAACAATTCCGCAAGCTGCCAAGGGAATATCCGTTCCATATTTTGTTAATGCGCCGTAATAAGTCAACGAATTGTACTGAATGATTTGAATCACGGTAATTGCAATCTGATTTGAGCAGCTGCTTATCCCCATGCTGCAAATTTTCAGGCTTTCTTTAATGTCAAATAAAAACGACTTTTTTTCAAAATGGATTGTTTGGAAACGCCATAGATAACGGAGTGCGAGTGTGAAAGAAAAAATTTGCCCAATAACCGTTGCCCAAGCTCCGCCGGCAATTCCCCAATCGCAAACAAAAATAAAAATGGGGTCAAGAATTGTATTGATAATAGCTCCCACAACCATGCAGGCCATTGAATACTTTGGTTTTCCATCTGCTCGAATCAAATTGCTCATACCATTCGTTACAATGAGAAACGGCATTCCAATCAATGTTATGCTGGCATACTGCTTTGCATATGGAAATACAGCTGTCGTTGCCCCAAATGCCTTTAGGAGCAAAGGCAGAAAAGTTTCTCCAACCAGCAAATAAATAATTCCGAAAATTCCCATCAGAACAATACCATTTCCCGCTGCTTTGGCGGCAGCTTTCGGCTCTTTGCATCCAAGACAGAGGGAAACACGGGAAGAACTGCCAATTCCGACCAGTAGTGCAATGGCAAGGCAGATGGTAGAAAACGGGTAGGCAACATTGGTTGCTGCATTTCCCAAATAACCGACCCCTTGACCAATAAAAATCTGATCCACAATATTGTAGATTGAACCGACAAGAGACGCCACAATACTGGGAACAGCAAAATTTTTCAACAGCTTTGGAATTTTTTCATAGCCCAGAGGATTTTCAGTCATTGAACTCCTCCCCCTTTCTCTCTATATGGAGTTCCGATGTGATATTTCTGCCCGCCTGTATTAAGAAATCCATAAAAAGGTTCTGCTCAGATTCGCTCATACCCTGCAATAAAAGAGCTTCTGTCTTTTCGCATACCGTCTGTACCTCATCAATTACAGACAGCGCACGTTCCGTAGGATACAGCTTACACGTCCGCTTATCCTTATCATTTGGGGAACGCATAATCATTCCCTGCTTTTCTAATGCCGCAACTGTCCGTACAATATTGCTCGGATGAACATAAAACATATCCATTAAAGAATCCTGTAAAATGCCGGGCGAACGACAGATTTTGATTAAGAACATATATTGACTGTTGTTGATTCCATAGGGGGCAAGTTGCTTGTCCAAATAGATTTTGTAAAATCGGTCTGTTACGGAAAGCCATTTTAATAGTTGCATAGATATATACCTCCAATCAGAACGTATTATACATCAATATGCGTGCGCACGCAACTACTTTTAACATTATATCTGCCGCTTTGTCCTCCTAAACACAAATCAATTCTACATCTATAATCTCTACTGCTCTGCTACGAATATTATTCATTTTCCCGACCCATTCAAGCTGATTTTCTGCCTTTCATCTATTGTTTCGACTGCTTCTCTCTGTCTTTCAGAAAGACCTTCAAATATATCCATACAAGCACTCCTTTCCAAAAATAACGGTTTCAAATCAAACTATATAACACATCTTATCAAACTACTTGTCCCATAATCTGTACTTGTTATTTGTCACCCATTGATTCTTCTTTATCCGGGACATACTCCATAATCTCACCATAATCCGTCCCTAATTTTTTACATATTTTATCTAAAATAGGCATAGCAACATATTCATTTTTCCCAAGCTTTGTCATGGTATTAGGTGCTATTTCTGCTTTTTTTCTCAAATCCGCTCTGCTCATTTCTTTTTCGGCTAATTTTATCCACAATCGCTTATATGATACTGCCATTGCTAATCCTCCATATAAAATTTCATCAAACAATTCTATATCACATCATACCATATATCTAATATTTTCTCAATATTTTTTCGCACGTTCTCGCGACTTTCTATACTTCCTTCAATAGCCAATATTTCGATTTGTGAATCAATATTTTTCTATCTAATACATAACTGGAAGAGACAGAGGAATTACCTTCCTCTGCCCCTATTCCACATCTTATCTTCTGCTTTATCTTTACCAGCATCTCTACCAACACTCTCATCATAAATTCTCTGGAATTCCTCATACATTTCGTCTCCATCCAGCTTTATCCCAAGCCTTTTCATTACATCCGAGAACAACCATATGCTCCCACTAACATCAGCAATATCAAATCCGAATATATCAGCCTTAACAGAATCACTAATATTCTCATAACCACCAAGCTCTGATATCCTCCTGACAATCCAGCCAGCTTTGTCCACAGACACTTTTTCTTCAGATTCCATAAATTCACTTTTACCTGTTACATCAGTAATATCTTCATCCCTTCTTGCCGTATTTACATCAGACGCATTACGAATATCTGGCATTACAGACGTATTGTTCTGATTATTGTCTGGATTCACTACCTCAACATTCGTCTCCGGCTCAACAGCCACATCTTTCTCTGACACAGCCTCCTTTTCCATCCCCGGTATATCAACATCCCTGTCTGCAACGATTTCTTCTTTCCCAGACACCACATAATAAGCTGTATACAAATCTTCTTTCACAATGCCATCAGCAAGCTGCAACTGCTTCTTAATCCCTCTTTTCTCCTGCTTCAATTTATCCAGTTCTTTCTGCACTCCCACATGCCATATCTGGTACTCACGATACTGCTCCTCGTTCTTAATATTCCGTTTCCGACTAGAACTTTCTCTGTATATCTCCTTCTGTCTGTCCTCAATCTGCTGGATCTTTTCTTTCTGCTCACTTATGAAATCCACAAGCTCCACAACACTTTTGATGTCATTATTTACAAGCAGCAGATATTCGTCCTGTAACTGATGAAACCTTTTCAAATCCTCTGTATACTTTGCTCCACCAACCTCAAAACGCTTCTGCTCTACAATCCTTAATCTGTATAGCTTTGCATAAAATTTCTTCTGATATGGTGACAGCTTCACTCTGTGCAATCCCATGATATCCGACGAATAAAAGTAAGGCTTTGCCATCCAAGGCATATCCACATAATGCCGTAACATATCTTCTGAAAACATCTCGTCCAGCTTTGCCAGTTTATGATAATATCTAAATCCCGGTGCCTGCACCTCCATCCACGCATCTTTCTTGAATACATATCCCAGCCGTTTCATCAGATATTTAAAATGCTCTACATTCCCTGCTGCATACGCACACATCTTGGCATCTCTGAGAATTATCTCTTTCATTGACATTTCTCTTTCCCACTTGTCCCTGCTGATATTCTTAGGGTTCCTGCTGTACTCCGCCGGCATTATGGAAAGTCCAAGTTCATCACAATATTTATTTGTAATAGGCTGGAGATGATTCTTCCAGTTGCTTTTAGGTGAATTGTATTTCTTGCCAGTTGTCATACTGACACTATTCCAGATCAGATGTCCATGCATATGCTCCTTGTCAGTATGAACCGCATACACAGCCTCATAATCATCTCCCAGTAAATTCTTCGCAAAGTGCTCCAGCACATACATTGCCTGCTCTGCACTTACTTTTTCTTCCGGTGAAAATGATATGATCACATGATAGCCCTGCCTTTTACCCGTCTTATGAAAAATATTCTTTGTCTCTTCCATCTGCTCAAATGCTGTGTCCGCCAGGCAGTTAATACCGCCCACCAGTACACATTCTTCTGTCTTATCCGGGTTCTGGATATATTCCAAGGCATTCTTCAAGTGCGATGCCGGATTTCTGCCCTCTGATTCCTGTATATTTAAGATCTTTGTAATCGCCATACTTCCAGCACCTCCCCAAATGTTTTCTTTACATCATCCAGACTGTTCTGCAGCTTGTCAATGTCGCTGTAATACAACCTCCCATGTGAATTGCCAAGCTTTACCGCCTGATTAATATTATTTGCAATACCGGCAATAACACGGATTGCTCTTGCCCTGTCCTCAGGATAACTTGTATCTATATTGCCTCCTGTCCGGATTAATTCTCTTATATAGGCACTTGCTGTCATTCTCGTCCGTTTAAGTGCCGCTTTCAGAATATCCATATCTTTTTCTGACAGCTTCACCGATATCTTATAATCTTTCCTGTCAGACTTGTATCTTCTCTTTCCATCTGCCATACATTTCTCCCCTTTCGTAATTTTTCAATGCTGTATCAAACCAATCTCTTTTTATCTGTACCATTGCTTTTCATCCTTTCCAAAAGTTCTGCTTATAGGTTTTGCAAGATGCGGAAAAGGTCGGACCTTTTCCCGAAAAAATATAAACGCATCAGCGTTTACATAATTTTTCGTCTTGGCAGGAGCTCCTGCACCCTGTATATGATATGTGGTGGTTAATGTACCACCACGATTACTGATATGGTGGTTGAAGTTCCACCAGAGTTGTAAAGTGGTGGCACTTTTTGCCATCACTTTATTGTTTTGGTGGCATTTTCCGCCACCACTTTTCCATTTTGATGGCACTTTCCGCCACCATGACTTTTTTCACTCTGATTTGAGTGGTGGCGCTTTTTGCCGTCACTTTGCTGTTTTGACGGCGCTTTTTGCCCCCACTTTTGCATTTTGACGGCACTTTTTGCCCCCACACTAATGAAACTGCATCACCACATCCATAATAACGATTTCCTCTGCCATCATCCTGGTCTGTGTTCTTAGCTGTAACTGTTCCGTAAAGGAATTTGGATTCTTAGGCTTATGCTTTTTCAGCCACTTAGCTTCAATATCATCAAGCAGCTCATATGCTGTTTCATTGACTTCATTTGCTCTCTCTTCAAGCTCGCCGAACCTCACCAGGCTTTTATATCTCATTGGATATTCTTCCTTGATATATTTAATCCACATACGCCCATACTTTCCTGCATCTATATCTGCCTTTTCTGTTCCTGCAACAAGCACCGGATAAAAGATTCCATCCTTTTCTTCATACGGAATACCAAGCTTTTCAAATGTTGTTTTACTCATAATGATTACCGCCTTTCTCATCACTCTGCAGGATATCAAGCACATGCTTTAATGGAACCAGCAGTTCTTCAACTTCTATACCTCTGTCAGATTCATCTAACGTCTGTAATTCTTCCAGTATCGTATCAAGATGAACCTGTACTTTCTTTGCCACCTTTATTCCACCAACAACCTTGATTTCATGCTTCAGCAGACATTGGATGATATAATCCTGTTTTGAAAGTCCGCTGAGTGAAACCTTCACATTCAGCTCCTGCGCTTCCTCCGGTGACATCCGAAATGCTACCACAACATTTCTCCATCTGTTCTTGGCATCCAGCCTTTTCTCGCTCATAATAATCTGCTCCTTCCGATATAAAACCTTTTACTTAAGTCCACATAACATCACATCCATACATAATGCAAAACTCTCGCCGGCATGATTCATAATGTTTCGCATCGCCATTATCAGACTGCCTTGTACTTATCAATACTTATAATCTTTTCCGCAGCCGCATCCATATCAATCATAGGTGCTGTTTCCTCTGTCTGCATGATTTCTACATCATCATCCTGTTCTTCACAATCCTCAAAGCTCGCATTGACAGCATCAAGTCTGTCCGCCATTGCCACCTGCTTTGATGGAAACAGATGCGAATAACGATATGTGATATCAATGCTCTCATGACCTACCCTGTCAGCTATTGCAACTGCGGAGAACCCAAGGTCAATCAGATGTGAAATGTGCGAATGCCTTAGATCATGGATTCTGATTTTCTTCACACCGGATAATCTGCAGCCACGCTCCATCTCATGATGAAGGAAGCTCTTTGTTACCAGAAAAATCCTGTCTGTTGGTTTTTGGTCATATAACATTGCAAAATATTCCTGCATTTCTTCCGCAAGGAATTTTGGCAGCTTGATTGTTCTGTTGCTCTTAGGTGTTTTCGGTGTTGTAATAACATCCTGCCCCTGCAGTCGCTGATACGATTTATTTATTCTGACTGTGTTCTTTTCAAAATCAAAATCTTCCATCGTAAGAGCAAGCAGCTCACCTAATCTCATTCCCGTCCAGTACAGCATTTCAAATGCATAAAATGAAACCGGCTTGTCAATCACCGCTTCGGAAAACTTCTTATATTCTTCAGTTGTCCAGAAAAGCATTTCCTTCTTTTCTTCCCTGCCCATATTTCCGGCCTGTCTTGCCGGATTTGATTTCAGATTATAAAACCTGCACGCATGGTTAAATATCGCACTTAAGATGTTGTGCATTGTCTTCTTGTAAGTCTGGGAATAACTCTTCCCATTCTCATTACGAAATGCAACCATCTCATTCTGCCACTTGCGTACATCTCCCGGTGTAATCTCATTCATCTTAAGATTCTTAAAATATGGAAGTATCTTTGTATCCACAATGTGTTCTTTTGTAAGCCAAGTGTTGAGTTTGACATAATTTTTCACATCCTCTGTATACAGCTTCCAGAACTCTCCAAATGTCATATCCAGATTATTCTCCTGCCGTATTTTGTAATTACGCTCATAATCCAACGCTTCTCTTTTTGTTGCAAATCCTCTCTTCTTTATCTGTTTATTTTCCCCGGTCCAGTCCTTACAATAGAATTTGACGAACCAGGTGCCTGTCTTACTGTCTTTATAAGCTGGCATATTCATCATCTCCTTCTTTTCATATGCAAAAGCAGATGCCTAAGCCGATATAACTTTTGCACCTGCCTCTGTCTCAATCTTCTTACCTGTTGCTTATCCTGCATCACTCATACCATAAATGCGTTCTTCAAAATATTTTCTGCTTACTTTTCCACGGATTACAATGTAACCCTTCTTTTCAAGTTCACTGTTGATCTGTCTCATAAGCTTGTATGCTGCGGATCTTGAAATTCCAAGAATCTGCATCACATCTCCTACTTCTAAAAACTTTTCGTTCATGCCCTTTCACCACCTTTCCATTAAAATTTGTTTTGGCGTTTCTCCATACCAGTTCTGCTGATGTCACAACCAGCCTCCTTACCTGAGATGATCTCCTGTAATACCGCCCGCTCCTGCTCGAGGTACTCGGTCCGCTTGGGGGAGTGTCTACATTCGCTCGATTCCTATGAATGTCCTGGCAAATGCCTGTTAGATTTCTGATACCGCTCATTCAGTTGTTTTTTTCAATACCATACCGTATAGATAATTGAATTGGTATTATTCTATACCGTGCGGTATTGAATTGTCAAGTAGTTTTTCTAATGCTTTCGTATAGAAAAACTTCCATTTTCATTTTTTCCGTGTTATACTGTCTTTAACAGTCCATCAGGGACAGATAAACGGAGGTAACTACACTATGACAATTGGTGAAAGAATAAAGAAAATACGGGTATTCCGTAAAATGACAATGGACGAGCTGGGCGGTGCACTTGGATTTGAAGGCAAAAATATGTCGGTCCGTATATCCCAGTATGAAACCGGTGCCCGCATTCCCGGTGAAGATATGATTCTAAAGCTTGCTGATGCTTTGCACTGCAATTACAAGGCAATCTCTGATTACAGCCTTGGTGCTGCTGAAGATATCATCGAAACACTTTTCTGGCTTGAAGAAAGTGCCACATCTCTCCCGGCACGTGGAAAAGGCACAAGATTTCCAGAGTATACAGCTCCCGGCAACCTGATTCATCTGACTGCAATGACACCTGCAAAACCTTCCGAGACTGCCAGACCAACTTACAATGAAGATGATTATGACAGTGCAGGCTCACCTGTCGCATTAACTTTTGAATATGGATTGGTAAATGATTTCCTTTCGGAATGGTGTGAAATGAAAACGAAATTAAATAATGGAGAGATTTCTCCTAACGAGTATTTTGAGTGGAAAATAACATGGCCTCATGCGTGAAACATAATGTCATCCGCTGTGCACCATCTCGATTCCGCTTCGCTGCATCTCGATGGAGGGCGTTCGCCCTATATGAATAGAAACCTGCTGTCTATGGAATGCAAGCATTCCAAGCCATCAATTTTCTATTCCCGCACAACTCACTTTAGTACCAAAATAGTACCACAAGGCAAAAAACAAGCTCGCAAATGCCCATTTTACTAGGCTTTGCGAGCTTTTGAAAATTATTCAAACTCAATAGTAGCCGGTGGTTTACCAGTGCAATCATACATTACTCTATTTACACCTTTTACTTCATTTACAATTCTTGATGTTACTTTACCAAGCACTTCCCATGGAAGTTCTGCGCTCTCTGCTGTCATAAAATCACTTGTTGTTACTGCTCTTAATGCAATAGCATAATCATAAGTTCTCTCATCACCCATACAACCTACAGAACGCATATTAGTAAGTGCTGCAAAGTACTGTCCAAGATTCTTATCAACTCCTGCTTTTGCAATCTCTTCACGATAGATAGCATCAGCATCCTGAACTATTTTTACTTTCTCAGCTGTAACTTCACCAATGATTCTGATACCAAGTCCTGGACCTGGGAATGGCTGACGGAATACAAGATATTCCGGAATTCCAAGCTCAAGACCTGCTTTTCGTACTTCATCTTTAAAGAGGTTGCGAAGTGGTTCAACAATCTCCTTAAAATCAACATAATCAGGAAGTCCTCCAACATTGTGATGTGACTTAATTACTGCAGATTTGCCAAGACCAGATTCAATAACATCTGGATATATTGTTCCCTGAACAAGATAATCAACCGCACCAATCTTCTTAGCTTCTTCTTCAAATACTCGTATGAATTCTTCACCTATAATCTTACGTTTCTGTTCTGGTTCAGTAACTCCGGCAAGTTTCTCATAGAATCTCTCCTGTGCATTAACTCTTATAAAGTTAAGATCATAAGGACCATTAGGACCGAATACAGCCTCTACTTCATCGCCTTCATTTTTACGAAGAAGACCATGGTCAACGAATACACATGTAAGCTGCTTACCAACTGCTTTTGATAAAAGAACTGCTGCTACAGATGAATCTACACCACCTGATAATGCACATAGAACCTTACCATCACCAATCTTCTCTCTAAGTGCCTTAATAGATGTCTCAACAAAAGAATCCATCTTCCAGTCTCCCAAACATTCACATACATTAAACAGGAAGTTATATAACATCTTGCTGCCTTCCTGTGTATGCATAACTTCAGGATGGAACTGCACTGCATACAGTTTCTTCTCGGCACATTCCATTGCTGCCACAGGACATACAGGTGTATGTGCTGTTACTTTAAATTCAGCCGGTGCCTTAGCAATATAATCTGTATGGCTCATCCATGCAATAGTCTTAGCAGATACATTCTCAAATAACTTTGAAGTTGTATCAACTTCAACCTCAGTTTTTCCATACTCACTTACTGGTGCTGTTGCAACTTCACCGCCAAGCTTATGTGCCATAAGCTGTGAACCATAACATATTCCAAGAATAGGTACTCCAATCTCAAATATTGCCTTGTCATAAGTTGGTGAGTCCTCTTTATATACACTTGCAGGACCGCCAGTAAAAATAATTCCTTTCGGATTCATTTCCTTAATCTTATCAAGACTTGTTGTATGTGGTAATACTTCACAGTAAACATTACACTCACGCACACGTCTTGCTATAAGCTGATTATACTGACCACCAAAGTCAAGTACTATTACCATTTCTTTTTCCACGAGTATTCCTGCTATAAAACATACGCTGTATGCATATGCCTGACAAAGAACATAATATAATTAATATTCTATATGTCAGAATAGCTTTTCCTTTCCTAAATTTTTGTATTTCTTATGTGTGTTATTCTTCTATATTAATTATCATATCCAAATAACAACTTCTTATCTTATATCTTACACTAACTAAGAGAAAAAGCCAACTAATAATTTCTAATAATAAAACAAGTTTTTACTTATAAGTATTGTTAATAAATAATCATTTTTACTTATTCTTTGCTTATATTTAAAATATTACTTAAATTAAGTTCTTAACCGTTCGCTTAACTCCTACTTTACAAATATATATCCAAATATACTTACACCACTCTGCACATCTATATGTCTTTTACCCGCATACTAATGTTTCAAAATATACTATAACTATATTTTATCTATATCTTATTTATCAAGATATTTTTTAACATACTTACCAGTATATGACTTAGGACACTTCGCAATCTCTTCTGGTGTTCCGGTTGCAATAACTGTTCCACCACCATCGCCGCCTTCAGGTCCAATATCAATAATATAGTCTGCTGCTTTTATTACATCAAGATTATGTTCAATTACAACAACTGTATTGCCACCATCTGACAACTTTCGCAGAATCTCCACAAGCTTATGCACATCTGCAAAATGTAATCCTGTTGTAGGTTCATCAAGTATATATATCGTCTTTCCTGTACTTCTCTTACTAAGTTCAGTTGCAAGCTTAATTCTCTGTGCTTCACCACCTGACAACTCTGTTGAAGGCTGTCCAAGTCTTATATATGATAATCCGACATCTTTAAGTGTCTCTATTTTTCTCTTAATTGTTGGTACATTCTCGAAGAAATCAACTGCTTCTTCAACTGTCATATTAAGAACATCATATATGCTCTTACCCTTATACTTAACTTCAAGCGTCTCTCTATTATATCTCTTGCCATGACATACTTCACAAGGAACATATACATCAGGTAAAAAATGCATCTCTATCTTAAGAATACCATCACCTGAACATGCTTCACATCGTCCACCTTTTACATTGAAGCTAAATCTGCCTTTTTGATATCCTCTTGCTTTTGCATCAGGTGTCTGTGCAAACAACTCTCTTATCTGATCAAATACTCCTGTATAAGTTGCCGGATTAGAACGTGGTGTTCTTCCTATTGGTGACTGATCAATATCTATAACTTTATCAAGATTCTCAATTCCAACAATCTCATCATGTTCTCCCGGTATAGTTCTTGCTCTATTAAGTACTTTTGCCAGTTTCTTATAGAGAATCTCATTAACAAGTGAACTTTTTCCAGAACCTGATACACCTGTTACACAAGTCATAATTCCAAGTGGAAAATCAACATCTATATTCTTAAGATTATTCTCTCTTGCACCTTTAACAGTTATATATCCTGTTGGCTTTCTTCTCTCTTTTGGTACCGGAATCTTAATTCTTCCACTTAGATAAGCACCTGTAATAGACTTCTTATTCTTCATAATCTGTTCTGCTGTTCCAACTGCAACAACCTCACCACCATGTTCACCGGCACCAGGTCCAATATCAACAATATAATCTGCTGCTCTCATAGTATCTTCATCATGCTCAACTACTATAAGTGTATTACCAAGATCTCTAAGATGAATAAGTGTATTAAGAAGCTTATCATTATCTCTTTGATGAAGACCTATACTTGGTTCATCAAGAATATAAGCAACACCAACAAGTCCGGAGCCAATCTGCGTTGCAAGTCTGATTCTCTGTGCTTCACCACCTGATAATGTTCCTGTAGCTCTTGCAAGTGTCAGATAATCAAGACCTACATCTACAAGGAATCCAAGTCTTGCCTTAATCTCTTTTAATATCTGCTCGCCAATCTGCATCTGAACATCTGTAAGTTCTAACTCATCAATAAAATTCTTAAGTTTTATAATCGACATAGCTGTTGCTTCATATATATTCTTATCACCAATTGTTACTGCAAGTGACTCTTTCTTAAGTCGCTGTCCTCTACACTCTTTACATGGTGTTATTCTCATAAAAGTCTCATACTCTTGCTTAGTTGCATCAGATCCTGTCTCTCTGTATCTTCTCTCAACATTCTTAATAAGACCTTCAAATGCAACATCATATATTCCTTCACCACGCTGACCTTTATAATATACTTTTACACTCTTACCACCTGTTCCATTGATAAGAATATCTTTTATATTATCAGGATAGTTTCTAAAAGGTGTTGACAGACTAAAATTATATTCTTTAGAAAGTGCATTAAGAATAGCTCTTGTATAACTTGATTCTTCTGTTGCTGACTGCCATCCAAGAACTGCAATCGCACCTTTATCGATACTTAATGAATCATCAGGTATCATAAGATCTATATCAAATTCCATCTTATATCCAAGCCCATAACATACAGGACATGCACCGAATGGATTGTTAAAAGAAAAACTTCTTGGTTCTACTTCTTCAATACTGATACCACAGTCTGGACACGAAAAACTTTGGCTAAAAGTATAAGTCTCTCCGTCTACAACCTGCACTATCATAAGCCCTTCCGACAACTTCATAATAGTCTCAATAGAATCTGCAAGTCTCTTTTCTATTCCTTCTCTTACTGATATTCTATCTACAACAATCTCTATATTATGTTTTATATTCTTATCAAGCTTAATGTCTTCAGAAAGTTCATATTGATTACCATCAATTATAACACGCACATAGCCACTGCGTCTGGCATTATCAAGTAACTTCTGATGCTCTCCTTTTCTTCCTCTCACAACAGGTGCAAGCAACATAATCTTTGTTCTCTCCGGAAATGCCATAATAGCATCAACCATCTGATCAACTGTCTGCTTCTTAATCTCACGACCACACTTTGGACAATGTGGTATACCTATTCTGGCATATAAAAGTCGAAAATAATCATATATCTCTGTAACTGTTCCAACAGTTGAACGGGGATTACGATTAGTTGATTTCTGATCTATTGAGATTGCAGGTGACAACCCTTCTATACTCTCAACATTAGGCTTCTCCATCTGTCCAAGGAACTGTCTCGCATATGAAGAAAGTGATTCCATATATCTTCTCTGACCTTCTGCATATATTGTATCAAAAGCAAGTGATGACTTACCAGAACCACTAAGTCCTGTAAGAACAACAAATTCATCTCTTGGAATATCCACATTAATATTCTTTAAATTATGCTCATTAGCACCTCGTATCTTAATAAACTGTCTATAATTTTTCTTTGCCATATCAATTCTCCTGTCCTGTTAATCTAACTCTATCTCTGGTTCTGACATTTCTTAAGTTCAATAAGCTGATCCCTATATAATGCTGCCGCTTCAAAATTAAGTTCTGCTGCCGCTTTGTGCATCTTCTTATTAGTCTCAGATATAAGTTTTGCAAGTTCTTTTTCACTCATTGACTCCGGATCTTTGAATTCTTCCGGTTTTCTATCCTCAACCGCATGAGAAATGCTTATAAGATCCCTTACAGCCTTCTTGATTGTTGTAGGTGTAATACCATGTACCTCATTATATTCTTCCTGTATTGCTCTTCTTCGATTCGTCTCATTAATAGCATTCTTCATAGAATCCGTTATATTATCAGCATACATAATTACATGTCCATCTGCATTACGGGCTGCTCTGCCGATAGTCTGAATAAGTGAAGTCTCAGAACGTAAAAAACCTTCCTTATCAGCATCAAGTATAGCAACTAATGTAATCTCAGGAATATCAAGACCTTCCCTAAGAAGATTAATTCCAACTAAGACATCGAACACATTAAGTCGCATATCTCTTATAATCTCAGAACGTTCAAGTGTATCAATATCTGAATGAAGATATTTCACTCTTATTCCAATCTCACGCATATAATCGGTAAGATCCTCTGCCATTCTCTTAGTAAGCGTTGTGATAAGAACTTTATTACCTTTTGCAGTCTCCTTATTAACTTCACTTACAAGATCATCAATCTGCCCTGCAACAGGTCGCACTGATATCTCAGGATCAAGAAGTCCAGTAGGTCTTATAAGCTGTTCTGTTCTAAGAAGTTCATGTGTCTGTTCATATTCAGAAGGTGTCGCAGATACGAATAGCATCTGATTAATCTTATCTTCAAATTCAGAAAAATTAAGTGGTCTGTTATCTTTGGCTGACGGAAGACGAAAACCATAATCAACAAGCGTTGACTTACGAGACTGATCTCCTGCATACATCCCTCTTATCTGCGGAATTGTAATATGTGATTCATCAACAATTATAAGAAAATCATCAGGAAAATAATCTATAAGAGTACAAGGTGGAGAACCTGGCTCTCTCCCAGACAGATGCATTGTATAATTCTCAATTCCTGAACAAAATCCTGTCTCTTTAAGCATCTCTATATCAAAATTCGTTCTTTCTGCAATTCTCTGTGCTTCAAGAAGTTTGTCTTCACTCTTAAAAAACATAACTCGTTCTTCAAGTTCTGCCTTGATAGACTCAGCAGCTCTATTAATCTTCTCCTTTGGAACAACATAATGCGATGCAGGAAATATCGATATATGATTAAGCTCTGCCTTAATCTCTCCTGTAAGACCATCTATCTCTGTTATTCTGTCTACTTCATCTCCAAAAAATTCAACCCTATATGCTATCTGATCCGAATATGCCGGGAATATCTCAACGACATCACCTCTTACTCTAAAAGAACCTCTTTTAAAATCCATATCATTTCTTGTATACTGTATATCAATCAATTTATTAATAACTTCATCTCTGTCTTTTTCCATACCCGGTCTAAGTGATATAACCATATTATGATAATCAATAGGATCACCAAGACCATATATACATGATACACTTGATATTATTATCACATCATCACGCTCAGAAAGTGCCGCTGTTGCTGAATGTCTCAACTTATCTATCTCATCATTAATTGAAGAATCCTTCTCTATATAAGTATCTGTAGAAGGAACGTATGCTTCCGGTTGATAATAATCATAATATGATACAAAATATTCAACTGCATTCTCCGGAAAAAACTCCTTAAACTCTCCATAAAGCTGTGCCGCAAGAGTCTTATTATGTGCAATAATAAGTGTTGGCTTCTTAAGTCGCTGTATAACATTCGCCATTGTAAATGTCTTACCTGAACCGGTAACACCAAGAAGCGTCTCAAACTGATTGCCTTCTTCAAATCCTTTTACAAGTTCTTCTATTGCCTTAGGCTGATCTCCTGTAGGCTGATATTCTGATACTAATTTAAACTCTGCCATAATTAACCTCACTGCCCAAACTCATACATCCAAACAGCTTTCCTTTCACCTAGATTATACATTTGGTTCATGCAATATACATAATTAGATATACTCTGTATCTACGTATCTGCATACATATCTGCATCTACGTATCTGTATCTACCAATCTGCATCTTATATTGCACATTCCTCAACTATTCTTAGACAAGTATAGCACACAATAGCATGTTTTGCAAACATTTGTTCTTTTTAATCTATAAAAAAACTGATATATACTTTGTAACTTTGTATAGTAACTCATATATATCAGCTTTTCATTATATTACATCTATATTATCATTATATTACGCCTACATCATCATTATATTGCATTTTTATTGTCGTTATATTACACCTGTATTATCATTATATTACGTTTATATTGGTACTAATGTTTTGCGTTTCTGTTATCATTATATTAGCACTAATGTTTTGCATTTCTGTTAATAAAGTTAGGTGCTAACTTTGAATACATAATCTTCTGACTACTGTAAAGTCCATAATATCCAGACATCATATAACTTACTGCACATGCAATTGCAAATAATACAACATCTGAAGATGAGAATAATTCTATTCCAAGAATCATAGATGCAAGTGGACAATTGACTACACTACAGAACATCGCAACAATTCCTATAGCTGCTGCAAAACCTGGATCTAATCCGATTAATGGTCCAACTACGCATCCGAAAGTTGCTCCAATAAAAAATGTCGGAACAATCTCTCCACCTCTAAAACCGGCTCCAAGAGTAACTGCCGTAAATATAATCTTCATAATAAATGCCATATTAGCAGCCTTGCCATTAATAGCTTTCTCAACTATATTCATTCCAGCACCATTATAATCATGTGTTCCAACCATAATAGTAAGAATTACTACAATAACGCCACCAACTGCTGCTCTTAAGTACTGATTTGGTATATACTTCTTATACATCTTACCTGTATAAGCCATAGTTATACAGAATACAATACTGACAAGTGCGCACAAAAGTGCAAGCAGCACAACACTTATTATCGTCTTAGTATTAATAGACGGATAATTTACTATTGTATATGCTACCGGTGTAATTCCAAACTTTTTAGACACAAGTGTACCAACAACTGCCGCAAATGAACATGGAACAAGTGCAGTATAATATATTACACCAACACTTATTACTTCCATTGCAAAAACTGTAGCTGTAAGTGGAGTTCCAAAAAGTGCAGCAAACATCGCACTCATTCCACACATTGTTATAACTCTTATATCATCTTCTTTCATCTTGCATGCACGTCCGATTGTTGCGGCAACGCTTCCACCAATCTGAAGTGCTGCTCCTTCTCGTCCTGCTGATCCTCCAAACAGATGTGTAAGGAATGTTGCTATGAATATAAGAGGTGCCATAATAGCAGGTATTTTCTCTGCTGAACGCACTGATTCAATAACAAGATTCGTTCCCTTATCATTCTCCTGTTTTGTCTTAGTATATAAAAATACTATAAAAAGGCCTGCAAATGGCAATAAAAATATAATCCATGAATTGTCCGTTCTTATCTCAGTTGCTTTTTCCACACATATATGAAAAATTGTACCTATACATCCACAGATTGCACCTATAACAATGGATAAAAAAGTCCATTTTATAAATGTAAATAAATATCTTCTAATTCCTCCAACTGTTTTTTTTGCCGTGTCATTCACTTTTGTCTACCTGCTTTCTAATTAATTACTTACCAAGTTTTTCTGTTATTACTTCAACAGCCTTATCAAGCTGTTCATCTTCTGGTGTATCTGCATTAGCTTCAACAACTATATCCGGTGTAATTCCTATCTTGTGAATATTGTTTCCTTTAGGTGTAAAATAATTAGAAATAGTAAGTTTTATAGCAGAACCATCTCCAAGCTCTATAATTCTTTGAACAATGCCTTTACCAAATGACTGAGTACCAATAAGTGTTCCTGTACCATAATCTTTGATTGCACCTGCATATATCTCTGATGCGCTGGCACTATTACCATTAATAAGAACTGCAAGTGGTTTAGTAAATTGATGTTCTGCATCTGATTTTTCTTCTTCTCTATTGCCATCTTTATCTTCTGTATATACAATAAGACCTTCTGGCAGCATCTCATCAAGCATACTGCATACAGAGCTTAATAATCCACCAGGATTATCTCTAAGGTCTACAATAAGTCCTTCCATTCCCTGATTAGTAAGATCTTCAAGTGCTGTCTTATACTGTTCAACTGTAATATCATCAAATTCTGTTACCTGAATATAACCAATATTATTATCCATCATCTTATATTCAACTGTTGGCACTTCTATCTTTGCTCTCTTAAGAGTAAAATCCATCTTCTCATTATCTCTATATATAGTAACAGTAACTTCTGTTCCTTCTTCACCTTTTATAAGTGCAACAACATTAGAAAGATCCATTCCTGTAACTTCAGTTCCATCAACAGCATATATTATGTCACCACTTATAAAACCTGCTTCTTCACCAGGTGTTCCAGGCATAGCTCTTACAACGCTTATAATGCCTGTTGTCACATTTGCCTGAACTACAACACCGATTCCACAGAATACACCACTTGATGATTCCATAAGACTATTATATTGGTCTTCTGTATAATATACAGAATAAGGATCTCCAAGTCCTGCCATCATTCCGGCATATATTCCATTAGCAACATCTTCTTCTGACTTGTCAAAAAGATAATACTTGTCAACTATACTATTGATATATGTCATCTTTTTAAGCATATCAGCTGTAAGCCCTGTCTTTAATGTACCATTAGTATTATTTCTGTCTCCTGTTACAGTCTGCTGTGTAAGCGAATATCCATTAAATGATAAAACCGATACAGCAACTATACATACTACAAGTGTTCCGGCAATTCCTGCAAGAAAACCCTTTAGGAATTTGCCTCCATTCTTCTTTTCATCCATTATACTTATTCCTCCATACTATAGCTATTACAGCCTTTAGTTTATGTAATCGAAAAGCTTATTTATCGCATAAACTAAAGGCTTTTGCAGCTGTTACTTCTTTGCAAAAGCCTTTTATATTATATACTTATTTTACTAAATATTCTTACTTAAATATTATTTTTATATCAAAACAACTTGTACTTTTTACTTATATAATATCATCTTAGTATATCATCGTCTCTTTATGGCAGACTTACATACTGCCATGGATTAACATATGAACCATTGACACGCACGCCAAAGTGAAGATGTGGTCCTGTTGAATTACCAGTACTTCCAACAAGTGCTATCTGCTGTCCCGTTGTTACTTTATCGCCTTCTTCTACTAATAGTTTTGATGCATGCATATATACACTATATAATCCGTCTCCATGAGCTATCATTACATAATTACCTGCTGTCGCACTATATCGTGATATAACGACAGTTCCACTATATGCAGCAAGAATAGGCGTACCAGTTGGAGCACCTATATCAACACCATTATGTGCAACATTATTTCTAACTGACTCATATACTCCATAATCTGATGTTATCCTTGTTGATGCAGGAATTGGCCATGAGAATATTCCTCCATCATAATGATCTGCACTATAATTGGTTGATGTACTCTGGTTCTGCTTATTAAGTGCAGCAAGTCGTTCCTGTTCTTTTCTCTTACGTTCTTCCTCTTCAAGACGTTTTCTCTCAGCTTCTTCAAGCTCTTTAATAAGATTTTCCTGCTCATCTATTGAACTTTGCAACTGTTCTGAAAGTGCTTTTGCCTGTTCTTCATCTGTCTGTATCTTAGCAAGTTCCTCATTCTTAGCATCAAGTGCAAGTTCAACTGCTGCTTCCTGCTCTTCAAGCTGTGATTTTGTATTCTCAAGCTCTGCTTTTTCATCATTTAATGCAACTTCACAACTTGCAATATAATCCCTTGTATCCTGAAGCTTCTGTAACATCTCTCTGTCATAAGTTGTTATATCAGAGAAATATTCAGCCTGATTAAGCATCTCTTCTATACTTCCTGATGAAAAAATAATCTCTATATAAGATGTATTACCATTCTCATACATATACTGTATTCTCTTCTTCATCGAATCATACTGATTTGCTTCATCTTCTTTTGCGCTTTCAAGATTCTGCTTAGTTACTTCAATCTCGCCTTCTTTTGTTGAAATAGCTTCATTAAGCTCTGTTATATTATCATTAAGATTCTGTATCTGTGTATCAAGTTCTGTTATATAGGCTACAGCATCTGCTGCTTTATCAGCCAGCTCATTAATCAGATTCTGTGTATCATCATAGCTATTATTAAGTTCTGTAAGCTTGTCCTTCTCGCCCTGAATAGTATTATCTGCTTTTACCGGAACAGTTACAAGCCCCACGAGCAACGTTACTGCAACTAACTTTGATACATGTCTATAGGTTCTTTTTTTCATTATATCATCTTCCTTATACCCTAATATGTTTTCTAAGTGACATAAGACTTCCTATAAGACCGACACCAAGTCCCAGCATAATTCCAACTGGAAGAAGTGTCTTAAATACCTGCTCTACCGGAAGAAATGTCACAACACCCTGAAGTAATGAAAATTGTGTCGTTATATATATAACCACCCTATTGTAAAAATATCTTATTACAAGTAGTGGTATAATTGCACCAATTACACCGATTATAATACCTTCAACAATAAAAGGTGCTTTTACAAATGCATCTGTCGCTCCAATAAGTTTCATAATACCAATTTCTTCTTTTCTTACAGTAACACCAGTTGCTACAGTATTATTAATTAAGAATATTGCTACTGCAAATAATATGAGAATTATAACAGCAGAGATAAGTGCAACCATTCTTCCAAACTGTTCAAGTCCTGCTGCAGTTATATCAGAATGATTAACCTGTCGTATTCCATCAAGTCCTTCAAGGAAGTTTACAAGTACATTCTGCATGGATACATCATTAAGATATATCTCATATGATGCCGAATTAGCAAGTGGATTGTCTTGTGCAAATCCGTCTGCAAGTTCTGGATTTTTTTCAAAATATTTTTCCTTATAATTCTCCCATGCTTCTTCTGCCGAAGTATAATGCACAGAAGCAACTTCTGCTCTCTCAGATATGATTCTTCCAATCTCTTCTATCTTTTCTTCTGAGGCATCAGGTTCAAAAAATACAACAACGCATACTGTATTCTCAACTGTAGCTACCATATGGCTGACATTAAGAATTATTGAATAGAATAGACCAAATATAAATATGCATGCTGTCATAGTAGCCACTGAAGCAAGTGAAAATGAACGGTTCCTATATATATTTCTGACACCTTGCTTAGCACAGTATCCGAAAGATCTAATCTTCATCTTCATCACCCCCATGCACGTCTTCACGCATATCTTCATCTGATATAATATTGCCGTCCTGTATGGTTATGACTCTTTTCTTCATATATTTTACTATCTCCAGATTATGTGTTACTACAACTACTGTAGTTCCCTTATTATTAATCTCTTCAAGCAATTTCATAATCTCCCAGGCATTATCCGGATCAAGGTTACCTGTAGGTTCATCTGCAAGAAGTATCTTAGGTTCATTAACAAGTGCCCTTGCAAGAGCAACTCTTTGTTGCTCTCCTCCTGACATCTGTTTTGGAAATGAACGATACTTATCGAGAAGCCCAACCATTGACAACATTGCAAGAACTTTACTTCTAATCTGTCTCTGTGGTGCTTCGACAACTTTCATTGCAAAAGCTATGTTGTCATATACATTTCTGTCATTAAGCAATCTAAAGTCCTGAAATACAACTCCTATGTCTCTTCTTAACATAGGAAGTTTCTTTCTGGATAATTTATTAATATAACGGTTATTAACATAAATCTTACCTGATGTCGGTTCAAGTTCCTTTAACAGAAGTTTTATTAAAGTAGACTTTCCCGAACCACTATTTCCTACTATAAATACAAACTCCCCGCTTTCTATCTTAAGATTAATATTATTAAGTGCAGGAGAGCCTGTAGAATAAGTTTTACTGACGTTCTCTAATGTAATCAAAACAGCCTCCTATTTGTGTTTGTATATAAAGTTACATTACTCCATGTATATGTTTTTTCGTACAATCACAACCGTTATTTAACCTTTGAATTATATTTTATTAATTATATTTTATTATTAGTATTCAAATGTTTCCATATATTTCATATATTTTACAACCATAAGTGCGATCTTAAATGTGATTGCATCTTCAAATACTCTAAGATCAAGGCCTGTACTCTTTTGAAGTTTATCAAGTCTGTATACAAGAGTATTTCGATGAATGTAGAGCTGTCTTGATGTCTCTGATACATTAAGGCTGTTCTCAAAGAACTTATTGATTGTTGATAATGTCTCTTCATCAAGATCATCAGGTGACTTACCATCAAAGATCTCTTTGATAAACATCTTGCAAAGTGGTATTGGTAACTGATATATAAGACGTCCAATTCCAAGATTACTATATGCAACAATATTCTTGTCACTGTAGAATATCTTACCTACATCAAGTGCCATCTTTGCTTCTTTGTATGAACGTGATACTTCTTTTATCTCATTAACAATTGTTCCATAAGCAATATGTGCGCTGCTCATAGCTTCTGTGTTAAGCATATCAAGAATTACTTTTGCTGTCTTGTCAAGTTCTTCATATCCTTCACCTGGCTTTAATTCCTTCACAAGAATAATATTCTTCTCATCAACAGCAGTTATAAAATCCTTTGTCTTGCCTGCAAAGATAGTTCTTACTGTCTCAAGTGCATTATTATCTTTCTCATGCTTTGTCTCTATAATATATACAACTCTCTTTACTTCTGTATCGATATGAAGTTTCTTTGCACGATTATATATATCAACTAATAATAGATTATCAAGAAGAAGATTCTTAATGAAGTTGTCTTTATCAAATCTCTCCTTATATGCTACTAAAAGATTCTGTATCTGGAATGTAGCAAGCTTTCCTATCATATATACGTCTTCGCCACCGCCATTAGCTAATAATACATATTCTAACTGATGTTCGTCAAAGACTTTAAAGAACTGGTATCCCTGAATAACCTGACTGTCTGCTGGTGAGCCTACGAATGTAATTACCGCCTGTTCATACTGTTCAGCATCTGTGAACGTTGATGCAAGAACCTTACCTTCTGTATCCATGATACACAAATCTATTCTGGTAATTGCTTTTAACCCCTCTAATGTATTTTGAAGAATCTGGTTTGATATCATTATTTTCACTCCTTTATTTAAACTTAAGCAGACATATATACACAATCTGCCACTATGTATTAATAATATAGCAAATCTGACAAAAAATAAAGAGGAAATACTAAAAAAAGTCAAAAGATTCTAGAGCCAAAGATTCTAGAATTCAAAAAGGGAATCCCAAAAGGGATTCCCTATGTAAGTATATCAATATTAATATTCTAGATATTAGTTGCAGATAACTTTTTCTGTTTCTTTATCAAAGATATGCATCTTGTTAAGATCTAATGCAAATCTTACTTTATCACCAGGACGAGCTGTTGTACGAGGGTTAACTCTAGCTGTTAATGTATACTGGTCAACATCGAAGTATAATAATACTTCAGCACCTAATAATTCGTATACTTTAACTGTTGTATCGATGATGCTGTCTCTTGAAGCTTCGATGAAGCTCTGTTCGTCATGAACATCTTCTGGACGGATACCGAATACAACTGTCTTATCAACATAACCACCGTCAATAAGTCTTTTAGCTTTTCCTTCTGGAACTTTGATTGTATGTTCACCAAATGTTAATTTAACATCTGAACCATCTTTTGTTACTTTTGCATCAAGTAAGTTCATCTGAGGTGATCCCATGAATCCAGCAACGAATAAGTTAGTTGGTCTGTCATATAAGTTCTGTGGTGTATCAACCTGCTGTACAATACCATCTTTCATAACTACGATTCTTGTACCAAGTGTCATAGCTTCTGTCTGGTCATGTGTAACGTAGATGATAGTTGTCTGTAATCTGTCATGTAATTTTGAAATCTCAACACGCATCTGTACACGTAATTTAGCATCAAGGTTTGATAAAGGCTCATCCATAAGGAATACTTTAGGATTACGAACGATAGCACGTCCCATAGCAACTCGCTGTCTCTGACCACCTGATAAAGCCTTTGGTTTACGATCTAATAAATGTTCAATATCAAGAATCTTAGCTGCTTCATGAACTAATTTGTCAATTTCAGCCTTTGGAGTTTTTCTTAATTTAAGACCGAATGCCATATTGTCATATACTGACATATGTGGATATAATGCGTAGTTCTGGAATACCATTGCGATATCTCTATCTTTTGGTTCTACGTCATTAACTAATTTGTCGCCAATCCATAATTCACCTGAACTGATTTCTTCAAGGCCTGCGATCATACGAAGTGTTGTAGATTTACCACAACCTGATGGTCCAACGAAAATGATGAATTCTTTATCAGCAATTTCAAGACAAAAATCCTTAACAGCTACGAAACCGTTAGGATAAACTTTACAAACATTTTTAAGTGATAAACTTGCCATTTTATTTTCCTCCTAGAATACAATATTCTTCTTTGCTTTTACTTCCTTTATAATACACTATAATCCGCAACTATTCCATATTCCAATTTAACAAATTATTTTTTGCGGTTTTGTTTATTTTGTATATTGAATGTTTTTTTTTGCCGATAATAAGCTAATGTGACCAAAACATTTTAATTTTTCTGTTTATATTCAATAAAACCTTCTCCAAAGACTTCTCTTACATCACTAACAATTACAAATGCACTTGGGTCGATTTTTGCTACAATTTCTTTTACTTGTATCATTTCTTTCTTAGAAACGACACAAAACAACATTTTTTTCGCATTATTTGAATACATTCCTGTCGCATTTATGCCTGTTACGCCTCTCTCAAGATCCGACATGATTTTTTGTGCAATTTCATCATAATGTTCTGATATGATATAGGCTGCTTTAGAAAATTTAAGACCTTCTATTATTCCATCTGACACAAGTGTTACTACATATATTGCAATTACAGCATAGAGTGCTTTGTTAAGTCCAAATACAAATGCTCCGATTATTACTACTACTCCATCTACAACCTGCATAATCTGTGCTATTGTATAATGTTTACAAAATGTCTGTATTATAGCTGCTAACATATCTGTTCCACCTGTTGTCGCTCTTGCCAAGAATACAAGTCCTGTACCGGCTCCAGTTATAACACCACCAAATATACATGCAAGCACATAATCATCTCTAAGTATTGGTATCTCAGGAATTACCATAAGTGCTAAAGATAACATTGTTGTTGCAAAAAAAGTTCTTCCAATAAATTTCTTGCCTTTTATCTTATATGCAACTAAAAACATCGGAATATTAAGACCGTAGTTAGTAACCCACAGTGGAATTCCATGTCCTCCAAACGCTCTTTGTGTAGCATCTTTTACAACTATTGCAAGACCTGTAAACCCACCTGTTACAAGACTTATAGGATCATATATTACTTTTATGGCAAATCCCATCATAAAAGTTCCGATTATAATCATTAAATAGTCAATCCATACTGGTCTGTTTGTGTTAAGTTCTAAACCGTTCATAATAAATTTCCTCCAATTACTTGATAATAACGCAAAGAACTTTCTACATAATATATTAATCAAAATATTATGCAGAAAGTTCTATATCTACGTTAGTTTCTAATAATTATTTAACTTTCTTCTTATTTAATAGTATAACCACCTTTTACAAACACTACACATTCTGAAATTGCACTAATTCCTGATTGTGATGCTGGTATAAGGTATGAACAGTATTTACCAAGACTTATGCCATTAGCAGTAAGTTCTCCTTTTGTTATATTGATAATTCCGTCTCCGTTAGAAACAGCTTTGGCATTGCCTGTATAGAGAACTACTTCTGTTCCCGCATCTGCATATAATGCACTGCCTTTATTCAATGTAACTTTCTTATAATCTGCTGATGTCTTCGTTCCTGATGCACCAGAAGATGTATCTCCAAGAGATGCAAGTCTCTCATCAAGATAACTCTTGGTTATTAACGGATCTCCACTGCTTCCAGCTTCTGATGTCGCTGCGCCGGCTACCATTCCTGCTTTGAATATTCCGACAGTTAATACAGTTAATATAATAACAACAATTGCAATCTTCTTCTCCATATGTCGCCCTCCGTATTTACTGCTATACTATTTCGTCACTAGTATAGCATACTTTATTTGTCTATCGGAATACTTTTATTCATTTTTAACACAAACTATACAAATTACAAAAATCCTTCTTTGTTTTTGTAATTTATTACATTTTATCTTGTCATAGTTGTGATATACCACTTACCATTGACTTTAACAACTACATATTCATCAGTAGTTGTCTCTTTATCATCTGAACCTTTAACAGTTATCTTAACTGTAACATCATAAGCACTCTTTATTGTTCCATCTTCCTCATAATATGTGTCAATATAATCTTTTACTTCATCAAGATCACTATCTTTTAGTTCTTCTGATTTTCTTACTTTATATGTAACGTCTTTTACTTCGCCACAGTCAAGGAATGCATCTTTTAATGCTTCTAAAAGATCTTCTGATGTAACACCATATACATCCCATGTTGATGGAAGATATGCATCTTCAAGCTTTGATGCATCGTCTTCTTCTATTGCTGTACAAATATGCTGAAAAGGCTTCTCATATCCTGATGTACCACCAAATATACCTGTTATTGAATTTATATCAAAACCACCATCTGTAAAAAGTTTTACAAGAAGAATAACTAATGCTGCTACAAGTGCTAATATAACAACAACTGCTGCTATTACACCACCTTTTCCTTTTTTCTTAGGTGCGTCATTCTGCTGTTTTGTTGCTTTTGCCTGTTGCTTTGCTGCTTTTGCTTGCTTCTTTGCTTCTTTTGTCTTTTTCTTCTTACTCTTTTTAGCTGTATCTGTAGTATTACTATTGTCGAATTGTGATTGCTGCTGTGGCTGACCTCCAAATTGTGTATTATTGTCAAGCTGTGGTGCAGGGTTTCCAAACTGTGTATTGTTATCAAACTGTGATGTCTGGTTTCCAAACTGTGTATTGTTATCAAACTGTGATGTCTGGTTTCCAAACTGTGCATTGTTATCAAACTGTGATGTCTGGTTTCCAAACTGTGTATTGTTGTCAAACTGTGGTGCAGAGTTTCCAAACTGTGTATTGTTGTCGAACTGTGGTGCAGGGTTTCCAAACTGTGCATTGTTGTCAAACTGTGGTGCAGGGTTTCCAAACTGTGCATTGTTGTCAAACTGTGTATTATTGTCGAACTGTGGTGCCTGGTTGTCAAACTGTGGTGTACTTCCAAACTGTGGTGATACATTATCGAACTGTGATGTACTTCCAAACTGTGGTGATACATTGTCGAACTGTGATGTACTTCCAAACTGTGGTGATACGTTATCGAACTGTGATGTACTTCCAAACTGTGGTGATACGTTATCAAACTGTGATGTATTTCCAAATACAGATGTCTGGTTATCTGACTGTGATGTATTTCCAAATGCAAAAGCCTGATCCTCTGGCTGTATCTGACTTTCACTCTTTTCAAGACTTACAACATCACTTTGAGCATCTGTAGTATCTTTTGACTCTGTAGTATCTTTTGACTTTGTATCATCTGTTATACTATCGCTGTCTTCTATGTTATATTCCTGATCATTTTGCTGTAAATCTGACTGGCCGAATACTGGCTGGCTCTGATTAAACTGCTGTGATTCTGGCTGACCAAATACTGGCTGGCTCTGATTAAACTGCTGTGATTCTGGCTGACCAAATACTGGCTGGCTCTGATTAAACTGCTGTGGTTCTGGCTGTCCAAATACTGGCTGATTCTGATTAAACTGCTGTGGTTCTGACTGACCGAATACTGGCTGACTCTGATTAAACTGCTGTGGTTCTGACTGACCAAATACTGGCTGATTCTGATTAAACTGCTGTGGTTCTGACTGGCCGAATACCGGCTGACTCTGATTAAACTGCTGTGGTTCTGACTGGCCAAATACTGGCTGACTCTGATTAAACTGCTGTGGTTCATGGATAACTACATTATCCTGTGACTGTTCATTAGTTGCAAATGTGTTAAATGTAAAACCATTATTATTGGTATTATCCATACCAGAATATTGATTTTCCATTACATTAGCTGTGTTTGTATTCGTATTATTAGTATTAACATTGTTGTCATTAACGTTGGTGTCATTAACATTGTTGTCATTAATATTCTGTTCTTTGTACTCAATTTTGCATCCACATGATGAACAAAATCTTGCACCCTCTTCTAAAGCGCTTCCGCACTGTGTACAAAATCTTCTCAATTTTGTTCCCTCTCTTTCTTCCTCATCATACTTTTTATACTACACCAAGGTCAAAAATATGTCAAACTTAAAGTCAAATAATGTCCGAAAAAGTATTAAGTTTTTAAATTGTCAGTACGATTATATACTTAATAGATGTTACAATATTGCAAAGGAGGTTTTTTTATGGATATTGCAGCTCTTTCAATGGCTATAAGTCTTCAGAATGTCAACAACGATGCCGGTGTTCTTATGCTAAGCAAATCACTTGACACTCTTGAGGAAACCGGTGATAACATGGTTAAGATGATGGAACAATCTGTTACACCTAATCTTGGACAAAATATTGATATATATGTATAAACAATCGTATTAACTAAGCATACTAATCATTTAAATTATTCATCCTACAAAAAGCCATCCTACTATATTAGATATAAAAATCCCCCTAAATAGATTCTGGTTAGTTACCTCGTCTACTTAAGGGAAATAATATCAATATTAAGGATGGCTTTTTATATGCTGTGAACTACCTATCACCTAAAGGTAGTGCGTTTTACGCTCTAGCTTATAAAGTAACTCTTATTCTACAATAATCCAAGTCTTTAATCTGATTCTTATGTTATAATCTCACTTTGTAGTAATCCTTGCGTTACAATAGTTCTGTCAAAATCATATATCCAACACTTACAATTATAGCAATTACAAGTGGCATATTAATAAAGTTTTCTTCTTTTTTCTTAAATGGATGATTCTTAACAACTTGTTTTATATGCTCCCATCTTCCATTACGTATACATAACCATCTATATACAATAAATGCAAGTACGCCAAATATTATCGCCATTGCAAAAAAAAGTATAAGATACATAATTACAACACTTGTCGGAAGATCTGACATCTGTACTGAGCTGTCTATTACAGAACTCATATCCTGACCTGCCACACTTTGAAACTGTTCATTTGTTATACCATCTTTAAACAATTCTGCATTCGCTGCCATAAACTTCTGTGCTATCTTAAGAATAGCCATCCACATCACTGAATTCATATTAATAATAAAATGTGCTGTCATAGATGAAAACATGCTTCCTGTTCCTTCAACCAAAAATGCAAATACAATACCAAGCACAAATGCATAAGCAAACTGATTAAAATTAAGATGCATAAGTCCAAACATAACTCCACTTAGTATAGCTGCGCCAAATATGTTATTGCGTCTAAAACTTTGAAAAAAGACTCCTCTAAATGCAAATTCTTCAAATACTGCCGGCAATACTGCCAAAAGAAGTACCTGCAATATAAATGGATAGTTATATATAGAACCAACTGTTTCCTGCAGCTCATTTTTCACAAATAGCATTGAAAGCATATTTATAAAAAGTACTACCGGAAGCATAAGAATTGCGAATAATACACATATAAGAATATTACTTATATTAAGTGGCTTATATGGTATCAGTTCACTTATCTTTTCATTATTAATCTTTAGATAGCATATAATTGGAATAAATATAAGCATCTGGCTTATAATAAGACCTGCCCATGTTGGAAGTGATGTCTTAAAAATTGTTCCAAATAGTAACGATAAAAGTATACTTCCACCTATGTAAAAAAGCAATACACACAAAAATAATGTATTTGTTTTTGATGTTTTATTCATCTTCTCATCTCCTCATATTAATGTATCCAGTGTAAGCAACCACCATAATATACAATTCTTACACTCAGTATTAACCTTGTCTATATATTAATACACCGCTTCCAGCATGAGTCTGTTATCTCTGTCTGGAAACGGTGCTGTTATAATATATGTTATTAATCTATTATTTCATTGCGATTGCTTCAATCTCGATTAAAACATCTTTTGGAAGTCTTGCAACTTCAACACATGAACGTGCAGGGAAATTCTCTGTAAAATACTTTGCATAAATTTCATTAACTTTAGCAAAATCATTCATGTTCTTAATAAATACTGTTGTCTTAATTACTTTTTCTGCTGTTGAACCTGAAGCTTTAACAAGTTCAACAAGATTCTTAATTGCCTGATCTGCCTGTGCTTCAATTCCTTCAGGAATTACTCCTGTCTCTGGTACTACTGGAATTACTCCTGATGTAAATACAAGACCATTAACTTCTATTGCCTGTGAATATGGTCCGATTGCTCCTGGTGCTTTTTCTGTACTGATTATTGTTTTCATTACTGGTCCTCCTGTTTTCTCACTATTGATTTCTCACGAACAATTATTCTGTCCTCTTTAAGTAATCTGCCGATAGCTCTTTTAAAAGCTGCTTTTGACATTCCAAAAACTCGCTTTACTGCCTCAGGTGAAGCTTTCTCTGTAAATGGGAGAATTCCATCATATTCATCAATAACTTTTAGGATCTTCTCGGCATCTGCATCAATCTGAAGATACGCTCTTTGTCTTGTACTAAGTTCAAGCTTACCATCTTCTCTTACTTTCACTACTCTAAGTGTAAGTCTGTCTCCAACATTCAACTCCGGTGTAAGTTCTGTCTTGTATATCATTCCGTTATATTTGTCATCAACGGCAACAAACGCTCCATAGCTATCGTTTATATTATATATTATTCCTTCTACTTTGTCATCCTTCTTATATGGACTATCTGTATTAAGATAATCATATACATTCATTGTCGCACAAAGTCTGTTTGATTTATCTATATATAAAGCAACTATATATTCTTCACCCGGATATGCCTTAACTGTCTGCTGCTTAAATGGTAAAAAAAGATCTTTTTCAAGTCCCCAATCTAAGAATGCTCCAAGTTTACCTGTATCTGTAACTTTTAATACTGCTGTCTCACCAAGTGTTATAAGCGGATGCTTAGTTGTTGCTATAAGTCTGTCCTCTGAATCCCTGTATACAAATACTTCTATCTTATCACCAATCTTACTGCCTTTTTCTACATTTTTCTTAGGAAGCAGTATTCTCTCTTCACGATTAATTCCATCTCCAAGGTATACACCAAATTCAGTTTCTTTTACAATCTCAAGTGTCTGAATTTTTCCTAATTCTATCATATTTCCTCCGATTCTACCTATTGTTGTTCTTATAAAAACTGTACAATAGCATAAAGTTTATTCTCCAAATTTCTAAGTTCTACTGTCCATACATCATTCTCATGAACGACATATGGAACTATAATATCATCAAGTTTTGCTGATATCTTATATTCTGCTCTTATAGTCTTAACCTGCGTATCATAAGGTATCTGGCTGTATGCCACACTTATATACTGTTCATTATTCATATGTCCGTTAGTATCTATCTGTTCATATGTAACTCTAATCTCATCTCGCTTATCAAGCACTTCCGGTCTCTTTATCTTCCTTGATTCGTAATTCATATCAAGCTTATCTTCTATACCAAATCTCTGTGCTGTCTCATTATCTATCCTATATGGTCTCATTGTATTAAGATCCATATATACCCATATAGAATTAGCTTTTACAATAATATTATCTTTCTCATCTTTTATAAAAAAATTACGATATCCAAAGAATGCGTCAAACCCATAAGCAAGTGTACCTATAGTTATATGTTCAAATAATTCCGGTCTTCTTATTATCTCTATCTGCCACGATGTAAGATACCATGCCTTTTTTTCCTTCTTCATGCTATCAACAGTTATTCCTATGTCCTGTGAATGAAAATTACTACAATCTTGCATATAATTGACTATTGATGATAATTTCATCAAACAGTTACTGTCTACTTCACTATATCTTACACGGCTCTTAAACGTATACATTACATTTCCTCTTTTCCTGAAATATATCCTTATATAAGCATACATCTCTCTTCTATTAATTGCTCTTGGATAAACGGAGTGGGTGGGATTCGAACCCACGGAACCTTGCGGTTCAACTGATTTCGAATCAGTCTCGTTACGGCCACTTCGATACCACTCCAAATAAGAAAAACTCGATTGTCTATGAATAAATATCTTTAAAGAAAAAAATCTTTAATCATTAGCGACACTAACAATTAAAGTTTTTCAAATAACAATATAAACTGGGCTAGCAGGATTCGAACCTGCACAATGCTGGAGTCAGAGTCCAGTGCCTTACCGTTTGGCTATAGCCCATCGCAACAATGACTATTATATACTAATGTGTGTAATAATGCAAGCACTTTTTTCATTTTTTCAAAAATTCTTTTAACACCCTTTTAATACCTTTTAATAAAGTACTCTTTAAAGCAATTTTAATACTCTTTAATGAAGTACTCTTTAAAGCAATTTTAATACTCTTTAATGAAGTACTCTTTAAAGCAATTTTAATGCTCTTTAATGAAGTACTCTTTAAAGCAATTTTAATGCTCTTTAATAAAATACTCTTTAAAACACTTTTAATGCTCTTTAATAAAGTACCCTTTAAAGTACTTTCTACCCTTGCATATATAGAATCTTAGCACATTATAATAGTCCACATGCTAATTCACAATAATAATCCGGATGTTCATCTCGCATATTAACAAACTCCTGATATCTCTCAAGTATATCATCTTTTCTGTTTCCTGTTATAATCTCTGCATCTCTTATATTCGCAATATATGCATAGTCTGACATATAATACATATTAAAACCATCAGGTATTTTTACATTCTGTTCCATATTACCAAACCCCTTGTCTTATTTACTATATTATCTTGTTTACTATATTATCTCGTTTACTATATTATCTCATTTGTGTCTATATCGTTAAACATCACTTCAAACTTAATACTATCAATACAGTTCTACATAATACAGTAATTTATTACAAGAGGTTTTGTAATATGTATGATTTTTATAATGAGACTAACATCTTAGTATAACTGTCTTTTGGGTTATCAAGCACCTGTGTAACTTCACCCATCTCTACAATCTCACCATTATTAAGTACCATTACTCTGTCGCACATCTGATATATAACATCTATATCATGTGATATAAACAGATATGATAACTTCATCTCTTCTTTTAATTCAAGCAAAAGATCCATAATCTGTGCCTGTACAGTAACATCAAGTGCTGATACTGGTTCATCTGCAATAATAAATCCGGGATTCTGCATAAGTGCCTGTCCGATACTTATTCTCTGCCTCTGTCCACCACTTAATTCTTTTGGAAGTCTGTTATAATAATCTCCACTAAGTCCAACTTTTTCAAGCATCCAGATTGCTTTATCTTTTCTCTCTGCCTTTGTATAACCGCCAATTACTTTTAGTGGTTCTTCAAGAATCCAGCCTATTTTTTTTACTGGATTAAGTGAGCTATATGGATCTTGAAATATCATCTGTGGTCGTGTTGTCATATGCTTTATATCACCACTTTTATATGGAATCACGCCAAGTATTGCCTTAGAAAGAGTAGTCTTACCACATCCGCTTTGTCCTACAAGCCCCATAATCTCATTCTCTCTTATATCAAATGTTATATCTTTTAACACTTCTTTGTACTGGGCCGGTTCAAAAAGTTTCTTCTTATTATAATATCCAACATACAGATCTCTTACTTCAAGTACATTACTCATTAACAGCCACCACTTTCTCATTCTCTAGTTTCTCCTGCTTTTGCACTTTTCTTCGTGTACGTACAGGAATTGCATTAATCAGCTCTCTTGTATATTGCTCTTTTGGTTCGTTAAATATTCTCTCTGGTGTGCCTTGTTCAACAATCATGCCGTCCTTCATTACAAGTACTTTATCACAGAATTGTCTTACAAGCTTAAGATTGTGTGTAATGAATATAACTGAAGTGTTATTATCTTCATTAATCTTCTTAATAAGATCTATTATCTGTTTTTGTACAACAACATCAAGTGCTGTTGTTGGTTCATCTGCTATTAACAGGCTTGGTTCGTTAATCATTGCCATTGCAATCATAACTCTCTGTCTCATTCCACCACTTAATTCATGTGGATATTTATTGCATATCTCTTCTGCATCTTCAAGTCCGACTGCTTCAAGCATAGATACTGCCATATACTTCATAAGTTTCTTATCTGTCTTCTTGTGTATAACAAGTGGTTCTATTACCTGTCTTCCTATTCTCATTGTAGGATTAAGCGATGTCATAGGCTCTTGAAATATCATTCCTATCTTATCACCCTTTATGCTGCGAAGTTCAGTCTCTGACATTTCTAACATATTCTTATCATTGTCAAGTTCTATACTTCCTTGTGCACTTACACCTTCCGGTAAGAGATCAGCAACTGATAATGCTGTAAGAGTCTTTCCTGATCCTGATTCTCCAACAATCCCAACAATCTCTCCATCTTTAACAGTAAAAGAGATACCTTTTACAATTTCTTTGTTTTTAGTTTTTATTCTCAAATCTGAAACTCTTAACATGAACTTCTCCTTATACCTTCACTTAAAAGACTAAATCCAAGTATCATTAATATAATTGTAAGCCCCGGTCCAAGAGCATACCATGGTGCACTTTGAAGATATGCCTGTGCATCTGAGAGCATGCTTCCAAGACTTGCTGCCGGTGGATTAACACCTATTCCAAGATAACTCATTCCTGCTTCTGCAAGTATAGCATTGTTAATACCTACCGTAACTGATGCCAGGAATGTTGAAAATATATTTGGGAAGATATGCACAAACATTATACGTATACTTCCAACACCCATAAGTCGTGCTGATTTTACAAAATCATAATTACGATATTTTATCGTCTCACTTCTCACTATTCTTGTAAAGCTGGGAATATATATAATTCCAAGTGCTAATATTACATTGGTGATTCCAGAACCTAATACACTTATAAATACAAGTGCAAGCAGAATACTCGGAAAACCATTAATCATATCACATATTCTCATTATTATCTCATCAGCAATACCGCCAAAATATCCTGTTAAAAGTCCAAGAATAGCTCCTGCCGTACCGCTTATCACAACAATTGACAATCCTACTGTAGCTGTTGTTCCAAGCCCTTTCATAACTCTTGAGAATATATCTCTTCCAAAATGATCTGTTCCCATAAAGTGTTTTAATGATGGTGCTAAGAACTTAGATGCTGCATCCATCTTATTAGGTTCATACGGTGTATAAAAAAATCCTATTAAACTAAGAAGCATCAGTATAACAATTATCAGACCTCCTGCTAATATGAAACTGTCTATTTTTTTATTCTTACGCATATTCTATATTCTCCCATATCTGTCTATTATACATATATGTTATTTTAAGTTATCATTACTTTCTCTGGTATCTTAACCACTACATCTGTATATTGTACATATAAGTTATCATCTATGTCCCTGCGATATTCTTGGATCTAATAACTGATACAACATATCAACCACAAAGTTCACAATTATTATTATAAATACTATATATAGTATTATGGCCTGTACAACCGGAAAATCTCTTGTTGATATGGATGTAATAAGCAGGCGTCCAATTCCCGGAACTGAATATACCTGTTCAACAACTATACTTCCAGCCATTACATCTGCAACAATTGTTCCAAGAAATGTTACTACCGGAATCATTCCATTACGAAGAACATGTCCATACATAACTTTCTTTGGTGTTGCACCTTTACTATATGCTGTCCTTACATAATCAGCTTTTTTCTCTTTGATAAGCGAATTACGAAGGAATCTTACAACCTGTGCGCTCTTTGATATAGCTATTGTAACAGCCGGGAAAAACATATATTTTATAAACCCTGTCATGTCTTTTGAATAGCTTATATATCCTCCTGGTGCAAACACTTTAAGTATAATTCCAAGTACCCATATAATAATTATTCCCAGGAAAAATGACGGAATTGACATTATAATCTGTGACAGTATTCCAACTATTGTATCTTTTCTCCCTCCCGGTTTCTTAACTGATGCCCATAATATGCCAAGTGGAAAAGAGATAAATATAATAAGTATGAGAGACATCGCTGCCAGTGTAAGTGTTACTGGCAGCTTGTCTTTTAAAAGTGATGATACTTCTACTGAATAATTATAAGATGTTCCAAAATCTCCCTTTACAGCATCCTTAAGCCAATCGGCATATCTTACTGTTACCGGTCTGTTAAGTCCAAGTTCTTCTCGCATCGCTTCTACCATCTCAGGTGTCGCATCTGTTCCTAACACATTAAGGACTCTGTCTCCGGGTATTATCTCAAATACAAAAAATGTGATTCCCGAAATAATGAACAATGTAATAATGAGTGTAAATATTTTTTTTAGATAAAATTTCACGGAAATCACTCCTTTCTTTACTCAGTAAAATATAATGATGCCATATCTGTTACATATATAGGATATGCTTTATATCCTGCAAGCTTCTTATTAATGGCAACTAAAAGTGGTGGATCCTGAATAAATACTGATGCAGCTTTTTCTGATAGAATCTCCTGCATACGTTTGTAATTCTCAATCTTCACTTTCTGATCTGTTGTTGTAGATACTTTTGCACATACTTCATCAAACTCTGCATCTGAGAAATTAATAAAGTTATTATGTGCATTTGTCTCGAATCTTGCTATAAGATATCCTGGTGCAAGCTGTCCTGCAAGACCAATTACTGTTGACTGGAACTTTCTATCTGTATATACATCAGATAACCATGCACTCCATTCAATAGGTTCAATTGTTGCATTAATTCCAACAGCTTTTAACTGTTCTACAATTATCTGTGCTGTATCCATGTGGAACTGATAACTTGCCGGCACAGTAATTGTCATATCAAATCCATCCGGATAACCTGCTTTTGCAAGAAGTTCTTTAGCTTTACCTATATCCTGTTTATATGCATCACTAAGATCTTCATAATAATCTGATAATCCAGGTGTCATACATGAGCCTAGAGCATATCCTTCATCACCTGATACAAAGCTTATAATCTCTTCATTAGATATTGCATAATTCACAGCTTTTCTCACATCTTCATTATCAAATGGAGCTTCTGCATTATTAAGAAAAAGTCCCTGCACAAGGTTCTGTCCATTAGATTCAATATTAAAATCTGTTGAAAGTTCGTTAGCCTGTTCTGATGTTAAATGTGAAAAAACATCAATTGTTCCGCCTTTTAATTCAAGCATAGCTGCATCTGAATCCGAACATATCTTAAATGTTACTTCATCAAGGTATGGAATTCCTTCCACATAGTAGTCTTCGTTCTTCTCTACAACAAGACCTTCCTGTGGTGTATATGACACAAATTTAAAAGGACCAGTTCCTACAGGTGCTGTTGCCTGTTCATCATAACCTGCTGGAATAATCGCTGCTGTTAAATAGCTGATTAATTCAGTATCAGGTTGTTTAAGAACAACATCAACTGTTGACTGGTCCACAATATTAACCTCTTTAATTACACTTAGTGCTTTTATTAATGGCGTTCCATCTAATATACCAGCACATCTTTCAAGTGAATATTTTACATCTTCTGCAGTAACAGCATTGCCATTATGAAACTTTACACCGTCTCTTAATGTAAATGTGTAAGTTAAGAAATCATCTGATATCTCATATTTACTTGCTACCGCCGGAACTACATTTCCGTCTGCATCTGCCTTAACAAGGCCTTCAAAAATGTTGAACAACACTTCTTTAGTTCCTGCCGCTGTTGCTAAATGTGGGTCAAGACTGTCAAATTCCTGTTGTACACCTACTACTACAGAACCTCCATATACAGGTTCTGCCTGAGAAGTTACGTCAGAAGATGTTCCTTCATTGTCATTGTTCTTGTCACCTGCACATGCGCACAGTGCAACAGTTAGTGTTAATGTGATTAACATTAAAAGGCTCTTTTTCAAATTAAAATTAGCTTTTTTCATGTATTCTCCTCTTTCTTCTACTTCTCATTATTCTATTGTCTTGTATATTGTATACTATATTCAGATATACATCAACACTTTTTTCTTATTTTTTTATTTTTTCAAATTTTCGATCTCTTCTTTTTTACTTGTATAAGATGGTCTGTCTTCTAATATATATGCTGTCTTGCTACAGTTATATAATGTAAGAAGAAAATATACTGTTCCTGCAAGCATTACAGGATATAAGATAGAAGCAAATTTATCACCGATAAGATAATCAATAAAATTAGCAAGAACAACTATTGCGAATATAACAGCTGAACCTCTCATATTCTGCATATTCTTTAAAGCTCTGTTAATCTTAGCTTCAAGCATCATGCCTTCCATCATATAGAATCCAAGATACATAAATGCCATAGTTCCAACTGCTGATAGTATTCCATATATTGCATAATGAAACATACCTATATTGACATTGATAAGTATCTCCTGACCAATATATGTAATCAGACCAATTATTGTAAACTTGGTAAGTTTCTTGAATAAATTGTTTCTCGTAGGGAATTTTTTAATTGTTGAAAAGACTAATCCATAGCCGATAAGATCTGTTAACAAGTCAAAATTAAAAGATCCTATTTTTACAAAATAATCGAATGCAATAAAAAGCATTCCTATACAGAATATCATGGTCTGTTTTTGATATTCACTGGCTTTTTCAGCCGCTTCTTCTGGTGTCAAATTCTCTGGTAACATGTAAAAACCTCCTGTGTTGTAATCTGAAAAATCTCCTGTCATTACAGGTTCTTTTTTTAATAATATGGCATAATTAATTAAAGCCATACAGTAATATTATATCAGACAAAATATAACTAGACTATAAAATAAGTATAAAATATAGTAATCAAGAAAAAAATCCTCAAGCAAAAAGTGTGGGAAGGTGCCACTAATTTATAACACAAAGAGCAGATATACCATATAGCATATCTGCTCTTAATTATACATATTTTAAATCAATACTCATTAAATCAATTCAATTTTAATTATCTGTCTTGTCTTCTACAAGTTTTATTAACTATTAGTTGTAGATGTTAAAGTAAACTTCTCCAGGAATAATATTCTTATCACAATTTGATGTAATAGTATTTACTGTGCTATTTACAGTACTTCTGATTGAAGACTGTGTTGATGAACCTGGTGTTGAAACTTTGATTCCACTTGGTAATTTATCAGATGATTTTCCTAAGAAACCATTGATATTGTTGAATTTTGTAATTGTAAATGGCTGGATATAGTAGTTATATCCATTATCAAATGCTACACATCCATCAAATGAAGCTGTTACTGAACTGTTATTGTTATCAAAACCTTTGTTCTTATGTCCAAATGCTAAACAATGAGTTACTGTTCTTACACAGTCTTTTGTTGTATTAACTGAACCATATTTGAAACCATTAGGGTTACCTTCGTATGAAGAACCTGTCCATGCTGATAATGAGAGTGTTCCATTACTTGTTGCTATAAAGTTACCTGATGGTAATGAGAATTTACCATTCTTGTAATTATTAGCAAAGTTAGAATCTTTCTTCATAATAAGTTCTACAAGTAATAAATCTGTGTCAAGTGCGTTACCGTTGTCATAATCATATTTACCTGTGAATACGTCTGGATTACCATTATTCCAACATGCACATTCTGTATATGTTAAGTTATATGTAAGACCATCTTTCTTATCATATGAATCCCAACCATCATCTGAGTTATCCCATGCATAACATCCATAGAATGTATTATTCTTACCTGCAGCAAGCTTAGGTGCAAAACCATCAGCATTACCACCGATTGTATATACGTCACAGTTTCTATAACTATATACGAAGTTGATTGCATTGTTATATGCTCCGCCAGTAATCTGAACACCGGCATCGTTGTTATATCTTACGATACAGTTTGTAATTGCATTATCTCCAGCTGATTTACCTTTAATCTGAATACCATTATCTGGAGCTTTCTGGATAATTAAATTCTTAATTGTATATTTGCTACCTGTAATTCTTACACCAACCTGACCATCTGATGTACTCTTACCAATATAATTATCTCTAAATGACTTAAAGTCAAGTACAGGATATGAACCATCACTGTTAGGTACACCAATAATCTGTACATTTGCATTTGATTTTTCTAATGCAATCTGTGCTGTACAATCAAGTGTTGTACCCTGAACATAGATCTTACCGCCGCCAGCTTTTTCAGCTTTTGAAATTGCGCTTACAAGTGCGCTATATGATGTTACTACTGTACCATCTGATGTATTAGTTGATGAACTTGAACCTGAAGAACTGCTTCCGCTGTTACTTCCTGATGAACCTGATGAACTGCTTCCGCTGTTGCTTCCTGATGAACTTGAACCTGGTTCTGTTGTTGCTTCAAAGCCCCATACCTGACAAGTATTCTCATAATATGTCCACTGACATACATTACCACCATCTTCTGTTGAGAAGTTATATACATCAAGTGACTTTTTATCTCCACTAACTTTTGTTAAAATACCATAACCATTTTTAGCACTTACCGCTTTGAATAACTGTGGATCTAAGTTATTATTACTCCATACCTGGATATTAGTACCATCGTTGTTCTCACCATTTGGTACATCAAGCATATATCCTGTTCCATTCTTTAATGTGAAGTAACCATTACCTTTGTTAGTAACATACCATTTCTGACCTGCTACACCTGTTCCTGTTCCCTGCTCTACATTAGCACCATCTTTACCACTGTTACCAGCTACCTGAAGGTACTTCTGACTGTTGATATTCTTAATATAATACCAACCATCTGAGATATTGGCATATTTAGTAACTGTTGTTGATGAGTTTGATGAACTGCCTGAATTTGAACTACTTGAACCTGAGTTACTTGATGAACTGCTTGAACCTGATGCAGTATCTACCTGTATCTTAAATATATCAATTCCGCTTCCTGCTGAATATAAATATAGAGAACCGGCACTTCCCTTGTATGAATAGCTCTGTAAAGCTGCACTCTTAGTTGCAGAGAGAGTAGTTAACTTTTTACCATTTGAATCTGCTACTACAAGATTACGAGTACTTGAACCTGAACTTGCTAATACAACTTTAAGAGTTGAAGCTCCTGATACTGGTACTTTTACTGCTCTGTAAGATGTTGAACCTGTTCCACCTAATGCAAGTGCATAAGTATATTTAGTTCCACTTACTGTAGCATTTTCTGTTTTTACACTCATCTTCTTAGAGCTTGTTGCTATAAGACCTAGACCATCAACTGTCTTTGTAGATGAGATTGTTCCCAGATTTTTAAAATTATTGCTCTTAAAATTCCAGGATGATGATGATGCTTGTACATCTTTGTTATTATTATATACGAATACTGATGTTACTGCTGTAACCGCACATAATGCTACACAAAGAAGTTTCTTAATAGATTTCTTCACAAAACTTACCTCCGCTATTTAATATAGATACATTATATGTAAAAACCGTTTCTTAGTATATAGTTTTTTAGTACCCAATTTCTGCACAAGGACTAATACTTTGGTACTACACTTTTTGTGCACTTTTAAGTTTTCTTGTAATTCCGACAAAAATATTGCTTTTTACACGCATATTTTTTATAATTATATGCAAAGCAAATTTTTTTTACCTATGGAGGTCAATTTTCATGAATATAAATTTTGATGATGATATAAAAACTGTCAAAGATTATGTAGTTTCTCTTAGAAGATACTTTCATATGTATCCCGAAACTGCATTAAATGAATATAACACATCTGCAAAAATCAAAGAAGAACTTTCATCTCTTAATATTCCTTTTAAGGAATTTGGTAACACAGGTGTTGTCGGTTATATAGGCAAATCAGATTATGAGATTGCATTAAGAGCTGACTTAGACGCACTTAATGTAACCGAGATGAATGAATGTGAATACAAGTCAAAAAAAGAAGGTTATATGCATGGCTGTGGACATGACGGTCATACAGCTGCACTTCTTGGTGCTGCTAAGATTCTAAAAAAACATGAACAGGAACTTAATATAACTATTCTTCTTCTCTTTCAGCCTGCTGAAGAAAACTGCATGGGTGCAAAACTTGCTATTGAAAGCGGACTATTAGAAAATGTAAAAGCAATCTTTGGCATCCATATATTCAGTGATATTCCTTATGGAACTGTATCTGTTACTAAAGGTCCAAGAATGGCAATAACTGATCGCTTTGAAATCAATATAAAAGGCAAAGGCGGGCATGCAGCCAAACCTCATCAATGCGTTGATACTGCCATTGTAGCAGCTAATATGCTTCTTGCTCTGCAAACTATTGTAAGCCGTAATGTAGATCCTGTTCACAATGCTGTTGTAACAGTAGGTAAGATGACTGCCGGAACACAATACAATGTCATCGCTGAGAATGCTTCTCTTAGTGGAACTGTAAGAACATTCTATGAAGAAGATGCACAACTTATAAAACAGAGAATTGAAAATATTGCTTCATCAATAAGTCAGACATATAATGCAAAAGCTACTGTTAACTATGGTCTTGCTCTTCATCCGGCTGTAATCAATCCTGATAATCTTACTGAACACTTTGTCAACTATCTTAACAATCAGAAACTTGATTTTACACTAAAAGACACACCACCATTAATGCTTGGTGAAGACTTTTCAAGTTATCAGGCTATTCTTCCAGGTATATTCGCATTTGCCGGCGGTGGTTTTAATGATAAAGAGAATTATCCTAATCATCATTGTAAGTTCGACTTTGACGAAAGAGTTCTTATAGATGCAGTAACTTTACATCTTAACTTTGTTAATATGTTTAATGATGCAAGCAGGAGAAACATTGTTATATAATGATAAATCGTAACTTTTATATCGTTTATCCAAAGAGGTAGCGAACAGTTACATATAGAGCGTAAATATGCAAATCTACAAATCTACAATAATATTAATAATTATTACATTATAAAACAATGTAATAATTATTAATATCAAGTAAAAAAAAGGATTATGACAGACATCTTATACCTGTCATAATCCTTTTATTATATACTATTATATTCCTCGCCAGAATCACACTCGGAATATCTTTAATACTTTGAATTTTTATTATATACTACTGTGTTACTTCACCTGTAACTTCAATTCCATCTTCTTTATCAGAATCTTTTTCACTATCTGCATCAGTTAACTCTTCGCCATGAGTTTCTTCATTAACATCTGTGTTATCATCTGATTTACCTCGTTTTTCGTCATCATTTCTATCAGTATTCATATCATCTGAATCATCTTCTATACTAGGAGTTTCCTTTTTCTCTTCTAGTTCTTCACTATCAGTTTCATCACTCTTAGTTATCTCAAAATCATCCGGATCTTTATCATCATTCTTAATATAATTATCAAAAATCTTTACAAATATATATGAGTTAGCAAATGCCCATATAGCTATCATAAATAGCATAAGTGGTGGAATCATATATACTGCAAACCCTGCAATAAGTGTTATTGCAATTACTCCGATTGTAGCAGGAAGATGTCTTACTGCCATAAACATTGAATTGCGTAAAATTCCTTTTATAGTATTCTCAAACTTTGCAAGAACAGGAAATACATATAACAAAGTTATAACAGCAATAAATGCTACACCGAGCATAACTGCAAAGAGAATTCTATATATATCATTTCCCTGTACAATTCCTGTATTATAAAAATATTTTATATCTACTGTAAGTACCAGTGCAATAACCGCAAATATAAGTTCAATTATTACTCCCTGCTTAAAATTCATCTTAAATGATTTCCAAAAGCTTCTCCATAGATAGCCTTCTTCATCTCTTACTGTTTTTAATGTTATGTAATACACTGCTGTAATTGTTGGCACAATCGTAATAACCGGTATACAGAATACTAAAGCTATCATTCCCAGCATAATAACATCTGCCACTTTAGACATAAATCTGAAAAAAGGGCCATCCAAATTAAAAATACTACTCATGCTAAACTCTCGCTCTCCTTTTTTATAATTCAATGATACCCAGGGCAAAAGTTCTGAAAACTCTCGTGCCTGCACGATAAGACTCTTTAGCTTATGACCCTAACTTCTTTCAATTATATAGGATATATAATAAAAATGCAAATAATCATACAAATTTTATTAAATTTTCATAAATACATTTTTTATAAGCTAGAGCGTAAAACCCATTACCTTTAGGTGGTGGAATGTAAGCGGCAAAAGCATATATTTTAGTAAAAACATTGCTTTTGGTAAGATATATAGTATAATAGGTACATAGTTGAGTCTCTAAATTTAACGATAGGAGAAATAATATTTCTTAAATAGGAGTGTAGCTTCTTAGAAACCCATTATCTTTAGGTGATGGGGAGTTGACGCTATGATATATATCATATTTGCTGTTAATATGATATCTTTTTGATGTTCTACTAGTATATTATCACATATTAAGATTACTACGACAGATTCACTCTAAGATATCATAATTATATCTTGGTTTATGGAGGATTTTATAATGAAGGATGAAAAAAAAGAGGTGGACAATTCATCTCACAAATTTAAAAATTACTGGAAAAATGAAGGTGCCAAACTTAAAGAGATGACATTTGGTGAAAAGATCTCATATATCGTTGAGTACTATAAGTATTATTTCATAGCAATTCTCATTGTTGTTCTACTCGTTGTAGGCATAACATCTTCAATTAAACATAATGATTATAATACTTATGTCAATGTCTATCTTGTTGATAATTCAATATCTTACGAGAGTACAGGATATCTTGTTGATGATTTTGCCAAATATGCAGGCATTGATGGTATTAATGATCGTGTTGTCGTTGACTCAACGCTTACATTCACACTCGAAAGATATAATGAATATGATACACAGGCTGTATATAAGTTCATGGCACTTATCGCTGATGCTTCAATCGATACAATAATATCTAATAAATCTATCGTCGATTTTTGTGCACCATCAGAGACTTACTTGGATCTTAGCACATTATTGCCAGAAGATTTCTTAAATGAGCACAAAGACAGATTATATACTGTAACATTAGAAGATGGTTCAACTATTGTTGCCGGAATAGATATAAGTGGACTTGATATTATAGATAAATGCCATATAACACTTGATGAACCGGTTATCAGTGTAGCTGCTAATACTCCTCATGCTGATAATGCTGTTAAACTTATCGAATTTCTTTTTGAATAATTAGAACATATTGAGCAATTAGAATATGTTAAATAATTAAAACACATTGAACAATCTTGAGTAATTAAGATATGTTAAATAATTAAAACACATTGAACAATCTTGAGTAATTAAGATATGTTAAATAATTAAAACACATTGAACAATCTTGAGTAATTAAGATATGTTAAATAATTAAAACACATTGAACAATCTTGAGTAATTAAGATATGTTAAATAATTAAAACACATTGAACAATCTTGAGTAATTAAGATATGTTAAATAATTAAAACACGTTCAATCTAAGTAACAATAATGTGCTTAGATTGAACGTGTTTTATTGATGCTATTTATATTTTACAGCCTTACATACTTACATATGCGTTTCGCCTAAATATTCCTAACTACCTTTTTATATATGTTTCATAATATTCTAAGTGGTAGTTCTTATTCTTAAATATATCAGCTTATGTCCTGTTAATTCTACAAAAATAGTATCTTATATAATATTCTTTGAGAACCACATATAATGTTCTCCATTAGAATCGTTTGTCTCGCCTTTACATTCAAAACCAAGTTTGTTAGCAATTCTCATAGAAGCTTCATTGCGTGGATCTGTAAATATATTAAGATTCTCTATATAAAGTCTTTTAGCTGCATAATTAATAATCTCTGTAATTACTTCCGTTGCTATATTGTTATTCTGATATGCTTCTGCTATAACATAACCAAGTTCTACCTGATTCTCACCACATACATCTCTGTTCTCAAGCCCTGCACGTCCTATAACTTTACCTGTTTCTTTAAGAACAACAACCCACATTCCATATCCAAAGAATTTGTATTGATTCTCAATATATGATTTAGTGAACTCTATCTCATCTTTTATATTGCTATAAAGTGGCTCAATATACTTGGTAACATTACCTTTATATATTCTATAAAGTGCCGGAACATCATCGACTGTTATCTCTCTTACTATAGTTCTCTCAGTCTCGCATATCTGAACAGGATATCCAAAATGCCTGCAGTATACTTCATATACAAATTGATAATCAAGTTCATCATATCCTTCAAAAAGCATATCACAAAGACTAAGATCCTGCTTTCCAGAACCTGGATTAATATATCCTATTACCGGTATCCCTGCATTATATGCTGCTCTTTGTCCATTATAAGAATCTTCAAAAATAATACATTCATCATTACATACATTAGCTCTCTTTGCCGCTTCAAGAAATATATCCGGTGCCGGCTTTGGATTAGGTACTTCTTCTCCAGATACTATATAGTCAAAAAACTGAGCTATTCCAACACCATCTATCACTTGCTCTATATAATCTCTTGGTGATGATGATGCGACAACAAGTATCAGACCATGTTCTTTTAGATCTTTTACAAGTTCATATACTCCATCTATCTTACGATATCCATTTTCTCTAATAAGTTCTGACTTCATATCCGCAACAAGACTGTTAAGATATGGGACTTCTTCCACAATTCCATATTTTTCCCGGATACATTTCCACATATATGGATTAGTTGTGCCAATAAACTGTTCATAATATTCATCATCGAATTCATATCCAAGTCCCATAAGAACTCTTTTAACAGCTTCTTTATGCATCGGCTCACTGTCTACAAGCACTCCATCCATATCAAACAATACTGCTTTCAACATCTCTCTCATTCCTCCAATAATTACACATTCTAGCACACATATTGTTATTATTAAAGACATATTTTTACTATTTTAGTCTCTAAAACACCGGATTGTTAAAATGTCTTTTTTATGCTATACTCATAGAATATATTTTATTTTGAAAGGTGGTAATAACATTGGCACAGAATCCAGTTGTTACAATTACAATGAACAATGGCGATATTATGAAAGCTGAATTATATCCTGATATCGCTCCTAATACTGTTAATAACTTTATCAGTCTTGTAAAAAAAGGTTTTTATGATGGACTTATATTCCACAGAGTCATTAAAGGATTTATGATTCAGGGTGGAGATCCACAAGGTATCGGTATCGGTGGTCCAGGTTATGCAATCAAAGGTGAATTCGCTATGAACGGTTTTGATAATGATCTTCGCCATACAAAGGGCGTATTATCTATGGCTCGTTCAAGTCATCCAGATTCAGCAGGCTCACAGTTCTTCATTATGCACAAGGATTCACCTCATCTTGATGGACAGTATGCTGCTTTTGGTAAAGTCACAGAAGGTCTTGATATCATAGACAAGATTGCATCTGTTAATACAGATTACAGTGACAAACCTCTTACACCACAGGTTATCAAGTCAATGACAGTAGATACTTTTGGTATTGACTATAATGAACCTGAAAAAGTAGAAGATCTATTCTAATTCATCTATTTACAATAATTATCTGGTACACAGCAATCTATAATCTATGTACCAGATAATCATTAATGTTGTTTTTATATTCATTTTATACAATTCTATTCATACTATTTTAGTCTTTCTACACTCTATATGCTTAAAATTCACGTCATTTTAATAACGTATTAATGTACATCTTCATATTTTGTTCACATATCATTAAATAAACCTTTACATTCTAAACATTATTTCTTCACTTCTAACTTATATAATAAAGCCATAACTTAGATGAAACGTAGTAAGCAATTACTACTTCAAATATTTGAAAAAGATTTTTTTTCATAAATGGATCGAAAGATTCATTCCTCCCTTTTTTTATACCACAATTCTTCCCCTTTATTAATTGTGGTAAATAACTTCCTTTCAAAGAAGCTTCCTAATTTGGAAGTTTTTTTGTGTTTATAGGCTTTTTATGATTTAAATATTTATTTGTAAAAAAATAGTGCTGTCACCCCAACGATTTTTAATCATTAAAATGTCAGCACTATAACTGTGCTATATTAGTTAATCGTAATTAATATCAGTTAATCGTAATTAATCTTAGTTAACTTCAATTAATCAAATACATATCCCTTTATAAGTTCAAATGTATCTCTTACACCATCTTTATGTGAACGTTCATAACCATGAGATGCATATACACCTGCACCGATTAATCCATGTCTTACATCATATCCTGCATCAAGTGCTGCATCTGCATCCGATCCATATCTTGGATAGATATCAACAGCATAATTAAGTTCATGTTTTTTAGCAATGTCAATAAGTCTGTTAACAACATCAAAGTTATATGGTCCATGACTGTCTTTTGCACATATTGATACCATATTCTCTTTACATGCAAGTCCATCGCCAACACAACCCATATCAACGGATATAATCTCTGTAACACCTTCAGGCATTGATGCTGAACATCCATGTCCAACTTCTTCATATACTGTAAAATGCAGGAAAATATTTCTCTCTGGTGTGAGATTTTCATCTTTTAAATATTTTGCAAATCCAAGTAAAATTCCTGCACTTAGTTTGTCATCAAGGAATCTGCTCTTAATAAATCCACTCTTAGTAACTGTTGTTCTTGGATTAAATGCGACAAAATCACCTGTTCCAATTCCTAACTTTTTAACATCATCAGCACATGATACCAGCTCATCAATTACAACTTCCATTGTATCAAATGTTCTCTCTGTTGACTGATATGATGGATTAACATGTATTGAAGCATTGCTAAGCTGCATTGTACCATCATATACTTTGCCATCTCTTGTTAATATCTTAACTGTCTCTGCTTCTGTATTATTAGGATTTAGTCCACCAAGATTAGTAATCTTAAGTGCACCATTACCTTTAACTTCATGCACCATTCCACCGAGTGTATCAATATGTGCGCCAAACACAAGACCGTTCTCTTTATCTTTACCCGGGAGATTAACAATTACGCCACCTTTAACTGTCATCTTAGGTTCATATCCCATTGTGCTTAACTCATTCATGAGATATTCTGCTGCATGTCTTGTATATCCCGTAGGACTATCAATAGCAAGAAGCTCACATGTCTTCTCAACTATATAATCTGTATATTCATTCACTGTCATTATAAGCTTTGGCAGCAAGTATTTATGCCGCCACTCCTTTCTGCATTTTTACGTCTTAAATTGTACTAATAATATTCGTAACAATAGCCTTATATTCTTACTGTATTTTAAGCTATATTCTTCTCCAGAATCTTAATTAGCAGACACGATATTCTTGATAATCTCAACCATCTTATCCATTGATTCAACTGGTATATATTCATACTTACCATGGAAATTATGACCGCCTGTTGAAATATTAGGACATGGAAGTCCTTCGTATGAGAGTCTTGCACCATCTGTACCACCTCTTATAGGAACTACAACCGGTGTAACAGATGCTTTTAACATAGCTTCTTTTGCTCTGTCTATAATCTCCATATGTGGCTCAATCATCTTCTTCATATTGTAATAGCTGTCCTTTAATGTAAGTTCAAATGTACCTTTACCATATTTATCATTAAGATAATCTGCTACTTTTGTCATATATTTCTTTCTATTTTCAAAGTTGTCCATATTATGATCTCTTATGATATAGACTGCTTTTGCTGTCTCTTCATCTCCATGCATCTCACATAAGTGATAAAAACCTTCATATCCTTCTGTATGTGCCGGAATCTCATTAGCAGGAAGCATTGAATTATACTCTATCGCCATAAGAATAGCACTCTTCATCTTATTCTTCGCTTCACCAGGATGTATATTAGCTCCCTGAACATTAACAACTGCTGCTGCTGCATTAAAGTTCTCATATTCAAGTTCTCCAAGTGCTCCACCATCAACAGTATATGCAAAATCTGCTCCAAAGCCTTTTACATCAAAATGATCCGCACCACTACCAATCTCTTCATCAGGTGTAAATCCTATTACAATCTTACCATGACCAACACTTTTATCATTAATAAGTTCTTCTGCTGCTGTAAGAATCTCAGATATTCCTGCTTTATCATCTGCACCAAGTAATGTTGTTCCATCTGTTACAATAAGAGTCTTACCTATATATGATAAAAGATGAGGGAATTTCTCAGTCTCCATAACAATATTCTTCTGAGCATTAAGTACTATATCGTTACCATCATAATTTTCTATAATATGTGGCTTTATATTAGCACCACTCATAGCAGGTGCAGTATCCATATGTGCAATAAGTCCTATTACAGGAAGTTCTTCCATTCCTTTAGTCGCTTCAATATAGCCATATACATAACCATTTTCATCAACTTTAACACCCTGTATTCCTATCTCATTCATCTCTTTTGCAAGTACATCCGCAAGTACTCTCTGCTTATCAGTACTTGGACAAGTTGTACTATTCTCATCTGACTGTGTATCAAATGATACATATTTTAATAATCTTTCATATGCTCTCATATCCACTTTTCTCCTTAATATTCTATATTTAGTAAGCATTTACCACACTAATAGTTGTAAAACAACCTTATATTCTTATAATATTACAAGCTGCTATCTTATACAAAATCAGTTTTATAATTGCTTATCTATGTCTAAATACTAAACTTATATCTCATTAACGTCAAGATTAATCATCGAACCTACACGTTTTGTTCTTATTCCGTTACTATAAGTATCTGTAAGATTGATTCTGTAACGCATATATTGTCCAAAAACATTACGAAGTCTTACTACAATACTTCCTTTTTCATTGCCTGAATTCATATCACTGCAAAATCTTCTAAAAGCAGCCGCATCATCTTTGTGAACAATATCACCAAACAGTAGTGTCTTTATCACACTTCTGCCTTCAAACATACCTGCAAAAATATATCTGTCCGGTTCAGTTCTAAAATTAAATCCAACACCCTGTCGCCATTCAAAGATAAATGCATCAGAATGTTCTACTACAATCTTATACTTATGCTCATCATCTGATAGATTATCCTCATATCTGCGTTTTTCTTCTTCAATTCTCTTTCGTTCTTCTAACAGATCTATCTCTTTTGACTTAGTAACATTCCTGTGAATTGTATACAGCTGTCTTCTTCCATCTTCATCATAGAAATATGTACTGGCTAAAAGCCAATATATATTACCAAATCCATCTCTTACTCTGAATTGTGTAACCTGTTCTTCTTCTCCATCTTTATACCTAGAAACAACATTTTCAAGAGCAAGCATCTTTTTTACTGCCAATCTATCTTCTTCCACAATATATTTTTGTATAAATTCATTAAACAGTCTGTCATAATCTCCTGCTGCTTCTTCAATAAATATAAGATCCATACTAAATCTATGAATCGTACAGATTTCACTTTCAAAATCATATTTTATTACAATATCACATGCTTTTCTAAAAGCAAATTCATATTGCATAAATTCAGGATTAACTTCTCCATAACTTCCAAGTGTGCGGGTAATCTTCTTATTCATGTCTCTCCATCCATCTCTTGTATATCAGACATTTGATATTAATATAATTCTGTCTAATATCAATATTGTATATTAATGCTACTTGTATATTTTACACTTTACTACATCATTCTTCAACCGTATTTTTGGGGTCAATTTTTTATTCTTCTTTTATTCTTCTTTTCAAAATAATATATATTTATTCTTGACACTTTAACACTAATCATATATAATATTAAGTACTTGTTTGGAGGGTATTCGTATCCTCAGATATCCCACATAGTGTTGGTAGCTCTATGTGGGAGTGTTTTTATTTTTCAAATAATAACTTTGGCAATAGTTCTTTAAACGATTTTCCATGTATAAAAATCATTTCTAATAGGCTAATAAAATTTTTATTTGAAATAATTATTTCAAATTCCGGTTGTGAAACAATCACATAATCATCGCCTAATTTAGTTACCATATACTCCTGGTTTTCATACCAAAATGAAGTTTCTACTGTTAACGGAGGATTTTCAGCTTTTTCTGGCCATTCATCCCAACGTTGCCATTTTCCATATTCATCCCAAGTCATATTACTTGTTGCTTGATTTCCACTTTTTCCATGCATCATTTTTCTTTTCCTTCCATATATTATACGCTATATATACAAGTTCTCTTTCTTTTAAATTTAATTTTGTAGCCCCCTTAACATTATCATTTTCATTATGATTGTATCCATGATGTACATGTGGTAACATGCCTCTATGTGGCTTTTCCAAATCAATCTGTTTTTTCCTTTTATTATCTTTGTCATAATATGAAATGCATTTTGGATTTCCTTCCTTATTCAATGTAACATAAACTCTATTCTTAGTCATTGTTTCCATAGGAGCTGTTGTATTTTTCTCAATTGGAACTACAAATTTTATATTACCATATGTTACTAATGACTTATATTCAAAGCCATATGTTTTTCCACTAATACTTACACCTGAACTACTTCCTCTTCCGCCCATTATCTCACCGCCCTTCTTGATTTTATGTAATCAACAGCAACGATATTTCCTTCCATTTCTTCAAATGGTGAGCCAAAGCAAAGAATAGTTGATGGATTTATTTTTGTGAGCATTTTATCATAACCATACAGAAATTCTTTTTTTGAATGTTTGCACCCTATCATCCCAACAGCAACGATAGATCCTTCTTCTATTCCATCAAAGCAAAAATCAAATGATGTTGATGTACTCCAGGACACAGTCGGAATAACACTCATACCTTGATCTTGCCAAAACGCTCCACACCATCTGCTATGCGCAACGCTTTCTAATTGTCTCCAATAATTCATATTAGAATATGTAGAAAAATCTGGTGTAAGAACAAATGAATATTGAGATAATCTCACAATTGCCCTCTCAGGATTTTTATATACATTTTCAAATTTATAATCATCAACAAAAAAATGTACACCTCTTCTACGATTCTCTTCTCTATCATTATACTTCGTATCAGATATTGCTATCAAATTCACATTACTTAATTCAACGTCTCGCTTTTTAATCAGCGGAATTTCCCATTTACCATCAGTTTCAAACTCATTCCTTAAAAACAAAGGATCATTCCTATACATAAAAGATTTCATATTATGCTAGCCTCCTATATCATAGTTTATTTTTTTGTTTATGAGGATAAGAAGCCTAACTTGTTTGGAGGGCATTCGTATCCCCAATTGGTTAAAATATGATACATTTTTGGTAGAAATGTTTCATATTAATTACATTACTTAACTTATAATACACTCAATACTACATCACCTGCCTTAATACTTTTTATTTATGTAGAGCATTCAACTGAACACGTGCAGCTGATATCGTTACCCCGCATTTATCTCTCACATCACAAGGAGACATTCCTTCTATAAGATACGATGAAGCTAATAATTCACCTCCAAATGCATCTGCCTGCCATTCTGGATCTTCATAAGCTGGTAATCTCTGTTTTGAATTCATACGACACAGTGAAATATTTTCTTCCTCATGCATAAATAAATGTCCTATCTCATGAGCTATTGTCATTCTATCTCTTTCTCCACCTTCGACTGCTCGATCATATACATCTTCCCTAATTCTTATTATATTTCTATTAGGAAAGGTTTCTCCATGTTTATCTCCCATAACCAACCGTGGTAAAATTTCCAATTGAAAATCCGGAATGATTTCTGGCAATATATTTTCTAAAAATTCTACTATTGGAAAATATAATTCATTTTCTAGTCCCACTAACTTCTTGATTTTTTTAACAAACCGTCGTATATCTTTTCTAGATACCCCTTGTGCTTTATAACATGTCATCGTCGCTTTGCTCCTTCCATAATTTTTCTAATTTGTTCAATTTCTATTTCATCAAAATCCTGAAATTTTCTCGCAAAAGAAACCGCTATTTCTTTATTTGGCACTGGTAAATTTGATATATTCATTTCAACATTTTCTTCAGTTTTAGCAATCGCTTTTTCAAAATCAATTATTTTTTGTTCATCTAATTCATATAAATCAATTATGGTTTCCATCCATGCACTAGGCATCCTCTTCTTTCCATTTTCTACAGCAGATAAAAATGATGATGTAACTTTTAATTTTTCTGCCATGTGCTTAAGCACTTCACCTCGATCTATACGAAGTTTTTTTAAAAATTTTCCTAATTCTGTTGCCATACTTGTACCCTCCTTATATATTGCTCCTTTCTTTCTTACATTATCATTATATCAATCAAAAAGCTTTTTGTCAACCACAAGGTTGATTTTTTTCATCTTTTTGTTAATTTTTTTATTGTAAACGCAAAAGACAGAACCATATAATCCGGTTCTGTCTTCACATTAATCATATTTACAGGGTATATAAGATACTATTAATCTTCTATATTATACTTCAAACATTAAATCGCCATATGATGGAAGTGGCCAAATCTCTTTGTCTACAATCATCTCAAGTTTATCAACAGGTGCTCTTAATTCATCCATTGCTGTCTTAACAACATCTCTGTAATATTCAGCCTGTTCTTTACCATCTGGCATTGCTGCACCTTTAGCCTGAACATCTGTAAGTTTTGCAAGTGCAACTTTTGTATCACTAAGAAGTGCCTGTGTCTCTGTAAGTAATTCTGTCTGAACGCTTACATCTGCATCTGGTAAAGCTGCTGTTACTTCATTAATTGAAGTTGCAAGCTCTGTTGCGTATGTAATAACAGCAGGTATTATCTGTTTTGAAGCCATATCAACCATTGTTAATGCTTCAATATTGATTGTCTTAGCATATGTCTCATATAATACTTCTGCTCTTGATTCGAGTTCTGCTTTTGTAAAGATTCCGAATCTCTCAAATAATTTAACTGACTTATCTGTTGTAAGTGTCTCAACAGCAGCAACCATTGATTTGATATTTGGAAGTCCTCTTCTCTCAGCTTCTGCTACCCATTCATCTGAATATCCATTACCATTGAAGATAATTCTCTGGTGCTCTGAAAGATATTTCTTAATTAAATCATGTACAGCCATATCGAAGTCATCTGCTTTTTCAAGGATATCAGCTGCTTCACAGAATGCTTCTGCTACGATTGCATTAAGTGTTGTATTAGGGCTTGCGATTGAGTCTGCTGAACCAACCATACGGAATTCGAATTTGTTACCTGTGAATGCGAATGGTGATGTTCTGTTTCTGTCTGTTGCATCTTTTAACAGATCAGGAAGTGTACTAACACCTGTCTCTAATCTTCCGCCTTCTTTACATGATGCAGCTTCACCTGTCTCAACAAGCTGTCTTACAACATCATCTAACTGTTCGCCAAGGAACATTGAGATAATAGCTGGTGGTGCTTCATTAGCTCCAAGTCTGTGATCATTACCAACATCTGATGCTGACTGACGAAGTAAATCTGCATGAATATCAACTGCTTTTACGATACATGCAAGAACTAATAAGAACTGAATATTCTCATTAGGTGTCTCACCTGGCTCTAATAAGTTAACGCCATTGTCTGTTGTAAGTGACCAGTTATCATGCTTACCTGAACCATTAACACCTGCGAATGGTTTCTCATGAAGAAGACAAGCAAGACCATGTCTATGAGCTACTTTCTTCATAGTCTCCATAATTAACTGATTGTGGTCAACTGCAATATTAGCTGTCTCATATACTGGTGCAAGTTCATGCTGTGCAGGAGCAACTTCGTTATGCTGTGTCTTAGCTGTAACACCAAGTTTCCATAACTCATTATTTAAGTCTTTCATGTATGCACCAACACGTTCTCTAATTACACCAAAGTAATGATCATCCATCTCCTGTCCTTTTGGAGCTGGAGCACCGAATAATGTACGGCCTGCATATATTAAATCTTTTCTCTGTAGATATTTTTCTCTGTCAACAAGGAAATATTCCTGTTCTGGTCCAACTGAAGCTGTTACTTTTGTAGCTCCTGTGTTACCAAATAATCTTACGATACGTAAAGCCTGCTCACTGATAGCTTCCATTGATCTTAGTAATGGAGTCTTCTTATCAAGTGCTTCACCTTTATATGAACAGAAAGCTGTAGGAATACAAAGAATTACACCTGTTGCATCTTCTTTTAAGAAAGCAGGTGATGTGATATCCCATGCTGTATATCCTCTTGCTTCGAATGTAGCACGAAGACCACCTGATGGGAATGATGATGCATCTGGTTCACCTTTTATTAATTCTTTTCCTGAGAATTCTGTAATCATTGTTCCGTCTGCATCTGGATGTGTAACGAAAGCATCATGCTTCTCAGCTGTGATACCTGTTAATGGCTGGAACCAGTGTGTATAATGTGTTGCTCCATTCTCTACTGCCCAGTCTTTCATTGCCTTTGCAACTACATCTGCTGTCTGAAGTGATAATTCTCCACCAAATTCCATAACTCTCTTTACTTCAGCAAATGTTTTTTTAGGAAGACGTTCTTTCATCTTCTTAAGAGTAAATACGTTCTGTCCAAAAATTTCTTCAACGTTAAATGCTTCGCTCATATTCTTCATTCCTTTCAACTTTATCAATTTTTTCATAAAAATAAATATCCAAAATATTTTTATTCTCTCAAATGAAAACATATTACACATACTTTTGCATAAAAATAGGCACTCCTAGCTTAGTAGGAACGCCTTCGTTCTAATTGTAAATACACTGATGTGCAAATCTTATTTTGCTTTCTTAATGTTTCCACTGTTAATAAAATAAACCATTTTCAAACAAAATGCAAGCTATTTTTGAAAAATAATTTATTTAATTAATTAATCGTTTTTTATAAGTTTCATTAATAATAGTTTTTTTTAATTATATTTAGCTTTTAGAACATTTAACTTAACAAAATTAAGTCTATGGCATTTAATTTTGTTAAGTTAAAATGTTAAAGTCCATTAAATCAATTTTTAACCCTTTTAGCAATAACTACGAAACGCTGTGTTGAATCTCCTGTACAAGTGGATAGTGTTATAAGCCTGTCATCTGAATATATGCTTACCCCGGTATCATACAGTTTTATGCTATTTATATAATCTCTATAAGCTGTAAAATGTGATTCATCTGTAAAATCATATGTATATATCATCTGATCTGCAGGATCTACTACCGCTGTTGCTACAATGTTATAACAGTACATTCCTTCCTGTGTAAATATATCTATTATACTATGCTCATTATAGTAGTCCTGTGACTTATATCTCTTAAGTTCTCCAAACATAGTCCCATTCTTCATATTGTGACCATATATAATTGCATTATCAGCTTCAAATCCATTCTCTACTCTTGCATCAAGGAATATTGTTCCTGCACCATTATATGTTCCATTAATTGTATGAGTGAGATAATAATCATTATCACTTCCCTGTACAAGTGGATAACTTATCTGCGTTCCATTAATAAGAATCCAGCCACAGGCATCATTATTAATATTATATAGACTGTCAAAGTCAAATATAAATTCTTCTTCCGGCTGTGTAACTTCAACTGTATCAGCAACTGTCTCACCATCTGATAGTGTTACTGTCTCTTTTACAGTCTCTTTTGTCTCGAATACCTTATCTGTAAGGTCACTATATTCTTGTTCGCCTTCCCTATATTCACTATATATGGATATAAGTTCATATGCTGAATAGCAGAAGACACATAATGCAACTGCCATTACAACATATCTGATTATATTGCCAACCTTACTGTTTTTTTTGCTATCTTCTGATTTAATACTATCTTCCGATTTATTGCTATCTTTTGATTCAATACTATCTTCTGATTTATTGCTATCTTCTGATTTAACTTCTGTTTTTATTGCATTACTAATATCTTCTTTTTTCTCAACTGTATTCTCATTATCTTTATCCATAAAAACCCCTAATCCTTAATTTTTTATCGTCTTTATGACTATCTGATATTCTTATTAGTCCTGTGCATTGTAACGAAGTGCCTGAGCTTTGATAAGTTCTTCATCATCAAAGTAGTTAATCTTCATTGAATCTTTTACTTCTTTTAATGTCTGTGCAGCAACTTTTTCAGCTTCTATACTTCCTTCTCTTAATATTCTATATACATTAGGAATATCTTTTTCATATTCTTTTCTTCTTGCACGAATTGGCTCTAATTCTTCTTCAAGAACTGCATTAAGGAATCTCTTGACTTTAACATCACCAAGACCACCTCTTGTATAATGTGCTTTTAATTCGTCAAGATCTTTATATTCAGGAAGATATTTTTCAAAGTGTTCTGGTTTACTGAATGCATCAAGATATGTAAATACAGCATTACCTTCAACCTGACCTGGATCTGATACTTTAAGATGATTAGGATCTGTATACATTGACATAATCTTCTGTTTTACTTCTTCTTTTGAATCAGACAGATATATACAGTTATTAAGTGACTTACTCATCTTAGCTTTACCATCTGTACCAGGAAGTCTTAAACATGCTTTATTATCTGGTAAAAGGATATCTGGCTCGATAAGTGTATCGCCATATACCTGATTGAACTTTCTTACTATCTCTTTAGTCTGTTCAAGCATTGGAAGCTGATCTTCTCCTACTGGAACTGTTGTTGCTTTGAAAGCTGTTATATCTGCAGCCTGGCTTATTGGATATGTGAAGAAGCCTACTGGAATACTTGCTTCAAAGTTTCTCATCTGAATCTCTGATTTTACTGTAGGATTACGTTGTAATCTTGATACTGTTACAAGATTCATGTAATAGAATGATAATTCTGTAAGTTCTGGAACTTGTGACTGAATGAAGATTGTAGCTTTTTCAGGATCAATTCCGCATGACAGATAATCAAGTGCAACTTCAATTATATTCTGTCTTACTTTTTCAGGATTGTCTGCATTATCTGTAAGTGCCTGTGCATCAGCAATCATAATAAATATCTTATCAAACTGTCCTGAGTTTTGTAATTCTACTCTTCTCTTTAATGAACCTACATAATGACCTACATGTAATTTACCTGTTGGTCTGTCTCCTGTTAAAATTATCTTTTCCATATCTTTTTTCCTCCAAAATTTAATATTACTTAACTAAATACAACTATACGTTTATACTAAAACTTAGTATTAAAATCATCTGTTAATTTTTGTTCAAAAATGGTATTAAAAAAACTCTTACCCGCATTGGATAAGAGTTCTGATTGCCACCAAAAATCATTAAATTAACATACTGACATATGCTTTCAGAATAACGGTCTGAATATCCGTCGACGCCTACTTCTTACGGTTCGGGCCGCCCTCATAAGTCCATTCAGTATCTTCTAATTACTGCTTCTCACCAACTACAGCTCTCTGTGAATTATAAAATGATACCTACTACTCTTAGTCAACAGTTTTTATTTATAAAAGCAAATTTATCACTTGTTATAATATCAGCCGCTACATCTATTGTCAAGATGTGCGGCTGATATTTTGCATTAGAACATTAACGCTATAAGATAATATCCAATTGATGTTCCGATTGCTGCAAAAGCATATGTGAATGCTGATTCTTTTTCTTTGCCAAGTATACTTCTTATTGCATAATACATTAATATTGCTGAGAAAGCTCCGGCTACTGCTGTTACACATGAAGCTAATTCTGTGAAAAAGCTAATCTTGAAAAGACGTAATACCCAGCTTATTATTGCTGCTGGAATTCCTGCTATCTCTCTTAATGCAAATACTGTAATTGCTTTATCATATCCAACTGTTGTTTTGTATATCTGTGATACTACAAGCCAGATTACTAATGCAAATAAAGCTGCTGCTGCTGCTTCACCAAGTACATCATTAAAAAATGATGCTAAGAAATCTTTTGCTTTATAATATTTTGAATAATCACTTGATGCTAGTTTAATAAGTCCTAAGATACCATCTATAAGACCTGCTAATACAATTAGTATAGCTGATAATACAAATGTCTTTGCCTGCATAAATGCATTCACAGTCTCTACTGGTGCTTTTACAACACCAAGTGCGAGTGTCTTAACATCATTAATAATTGCCTGACTCTGTGGATTCATCTTAGGTCCGTTATAATTCATATTCTGTCCCTGTGCTCCACCATTGTTCATATTCTGGTTAGCCTGCTGTCCGTTATAATTCATATTCTGGTTAGCCTGCTGTCCCTGATAATTAATTGTCTGTCCGTTATTTACCTGTCCCTGATTGTCTCCTGTTGCAAATGTCTGTCCCTGTCCACTTTGACATGTACAAACTTCACCTTCTTTTAAAGGTCTTCCACAATTATTACAAAATGCCATTTTATTTTACTCCTCCTATGTATTTGTTTAAACATTTTTAATACATTTTAACATAACTTTTATACTCATACAACTATTAGTTTTTTATATCAGATACTTTAACGTGCATATATGCACACTATACACTATTAGATTAACTAAAAATAGTCGCTCAACTTGCTAGGTCGGGGCGGCTATTTTTGTGTCTTATTATTATCCTTACCAAAGGAAACCCTAATCCAAAGCAGGTTAATCCGAGGCTTACCACTGCGATAAAATCAACAATACTCATATGGCTTAGCCCTTCTTTCCAAGAAATCAATGACTTCTTTCGATTTTCTCATAACTCCATGGCATTTTCAATGTAATATCACTCTAAATCAACAAGAATATATATCAAGATTAAGGTGCTGTCGCACTAAGAAAAAAGAAAAAAAGAAAAAAGACCTTATAGAACATTTTCTGCTCCATAAGGTCTTTGATTTTTCGTTATTTTATTCATTCCCCAGGGCGAGAATTATGCCCATTGGAGATAAATGCTTTGTCCTAATTCAATTATATTCAGGCAACCCTCTTTATCCTCAAAAGGCAAAATCCTTTATCCTCACCTATTTTCTCTTTCAAGGCATTTTAGGACTTCCTTCAAGGTCTTGGCTTACTCTCTCTTTCTTCTCTCTTATCTCTCGATATTCCTCTATTTTCAAGGCTTTCTCCATGGTTTTAAGTAAAAGAAAAAGACCTCATAGAACGGTTTTTCCGCTCTACAAGGTCTTTATTTTCTCGTTATTTTATTCATTCCCTAGGCTAAAGATTTTTGCCCCTTGAGGATAAAGGGCATTGCCTTGGGATATGGAGAATTTGACCTTGTATGGGTATTATACCGAGCTACTAGCCTTTTGTCGAGGGCATATTTTAACATTTAATTCTAGTAAAATATGGTATTAAGAACTACTATTCCATTTATCTCTTGCAACATATCTAATTTTTCATTTTTAATACAATATTCTATAAATTTTTTATAATATTTATTTGACGGTACTAACACCTCAATATCCTTATAATTAAATTCTATATTTCCCGGAACCCTCCATTCTCTTTCATGTGTCCAATCAATCATATACTCTCTATTATTCAAATCATAATTGACAATTCTCCAATACTCATCCTTTGGTAATATAGACTTCATCAATTCCTTTTCTTCATAGATTACAGGTCTTCCACCCATTTTATATATCCAAACCTTATTAAAGCGTATACCAAATGCGTTGTATCTAACCTTCCCCTTTTCATCCTCTCTTAATTTCTTTTCATACAACAAATTTTCTGCAATAGCATTTAAAGGTGCTTCTTGTAGGCATACCGCTGGTGTATCACCTATAATAAATCCTTTTTCAGTTGTACTTCCAATAACAACTTTATCTTCAAGTATTTTTAGCAATGTCTGAAATGCCCCATCAACTGTATCTGCTTTTGTTAAATGCGTTAATCTGGATGAAATATCATTTCTATTTTTATACCGATTTCTCCATTCGTTAAATTCCATCTATTTATACTGCCTTTGCATATACTTATCTTATATAAATTTCATCATAAAATCTTTCAATTTATATAAATTACCAGCCAATGTTGGAATGCCGTTAGCTATCGTAAAAGTTTGTGCAATCAATGCCAAACAATTTTTTATCCTACTCTGCTTTGGTTCTGGCTTACTTAATTCTTCTTTTGCCAATTCTACTATATCCAAAATCTTATCAGCATTTTCTTTGTCTAAATCATGTATATTTTCCATTATCCCTTTTATTATGTTATCTAGTTCATCAGCATTTGTTCCATTATTTTGTATTGCATTAATATTTGCATTATCCTTTGCAAAATTAACTTGTCCTCCACTTATATTAAATATTGTATTATTTTTTTCATCCATATTAGTTTCTCTCCTCTCTTTCATTTTTTGACATTCTTCAACTATATCATTTGGCATCAGTTCAAGATAATTTTCTACATCTATATGAAAAAATTTTTCCAATAACTGAGGTTTGTCTTTATATATTGAATAAATAATTTCTAAATCTAAAAAATCCCAATCTTGAAATAAAAAATCAATATAATTTTTTATATTATTGATATCATCATACCTATCTACACCACATTCATCCACACAATATCTTCTTGGAACCTCATCTAACTCCAATTCGTTTTCATCTGTCACATCAATCCACCATAAAATGGTATGATACAGTGTCCATTCATAAAATGGTGCCAACGATTCCCTTTCGTAATTATCCTGTGTCATATTATATAGCTCTCTTATTGTTTGTACACACTTCTCAAGTTTTATATCTAAAATATAAGAAGGATAAATACTATCTAACACCTCAACATAACTTAACCCCTCACATGTACATTTTAAGAGTTCAAACATATATCCAATGTTTTTATTAATTATTTTTTTTGCCTCTTTAGGAACATCTAAATAAACTGGTAGCATTCACTTCTCCTCACTATCATATAAAACCTCAACAATACATGCACATTATAACACAAAAGCTTTTGCAGTAAAATCTCTTATATCCTTATTACCTCATTTCATCTGAGAACATTATTCCATTCCAATGATTTCTCCATTATATTAGCATTGGAAATCGGGAAACCCTTTCCCGATTTCCAATCCTCCTCAAAGCTAGTATTTATGTATTGTTGAGGGCTTTTTGCCGCATAAAAAAAGTGGTCTAAAATCATATATATAAGATGCCTTTAAATAAATTACGCTTCTAAGAAAGAAAAGGATATTGCTTCATATATATGTAACAAATTGCCATCAAAAAATTTCTTAGTAAACTATTGCTACTATGCATATATCCTCTTCCACACTTTTCTTCTTAGGAGCAATTTTTATTTTTAAAACTTAGGCTCAATCTCTACGGCATTGCCTTCTTTATCAACATAATGCATGATAATGTCTACTAGCTTGCCAAACTGACACATTTCATCTCTAATATCATTATCATGTCTAAGCTCATCAATGGCTTCGGTCAATGTTTTCCCAACTATATTCTTTCCTATTATAGTATTTACAGCTTTCACTTGACTTGGAAATGGCTCATAGCTTTTAAATTTCCACACCTTTTCCTTGACCTCATATATTGCGGTGTTTGGTTTGGCATCTATAATTACAATCACCCACATGATTGCATTATATAGTTGTTTTGCAACTGGATTCCACTTCACTTCCTTGGATTCATTACCTCCAGAGGTCTTGTTGCCTTTCTTCCCTATTTCTCCCTCTCCATGTAAAGGATTAAACAATGGTAATCCCTCATGATTTATTTTCTTAAGGAAATCTCTAGCTGCGGTCATCCCACATTGGATTATCTCTTTCTTGCCATTTACCTTGCTTGTAGCTTCAAAGATGTAATAATCATTTTCTATGGTCTGACCTGCATCACTATGCTTTGTCTGACCATTTAACAACTGGATATGTGCCACTGGCACCACATTATAATTATCAACAATATATTGTCTTGTTTTTTCACTTCTACACTCCATAAAAATCTTCTCCTTCCTGGTTCCTTGTTGTATATGCCTTTCTATAATAAAATGGCTGCCCCATGTGAAATTAAATACCTGCTTCTAAGAAAGAAATGTTTAGTGTTCTTATTTGGGTATAAGCTGCTACCATAAACAAATTTTTTTACTGGTGTTATGCCATCTCCATATGTACAGCCTTCATTTTCTCTCTTAGAAGCAAATTTCTATTTTTAATTGTTATATTTTTATATGATACTCTTTTAAATGGAGAACACCAAGAACCATGTTATATGTCGCGGTCCATGAAATAACTATGCATTGCATCGAAGGTATCTGTTAAGCCATCATTTAACTGCATATGTGTATCCTCATCAAAAGGATTTTCTAAGTAAAATTCAAGTAAGTCATGTAGCGAACGCATACAAACCAAAAGCCATTGTTTCTTTCTCATATAGATTTACCTCCCATTATTTTTATTAGCCACTCTTTTTTGTGTGGGAAAGAGTGTTAAAACCCATATTCATTTCTTAAATTTCATCCGACCATATATTCTCGAATTTTATTATATGAAGAAGATATAATACATCCAATCTACTTCTTCTATCAATTCTTCGATAGATTGTGTGCTGTCTGTTTGCTTCTTGAAGCCATACTTTTGCATCTTTTACATATTTTGAAACATCAATATACAATGCTTCTCCAATATCTGGATGCTCACCTGTTTTGATTTCATACCCATAAGAACGCATCAATTCGACAAACTTATCATCGCAGTATCTATCCTCATTTAAGTATGTAATCAATTCCTCAATTGACATTTTCTCTAAGATATTTTCATCTGGGGTGTAGAGAATACCTATACCTTCATCATTGAAAGTACAATAGCTTTTTTCATAGCACTTTCCATGATATTCATCACTAACAGCCGCAAGAATTTCTCCAATAACAGTACTAATGTTTTTGCCTTTTGTAATTTCAATTTGAGTTAGACCAACGTTCAATGTGCAAGTACAAAAATCACACAAAACTTGTGCCTGCCAACAAAACTCTTTTCTTTCTACCTCTACTCCTAATACAGATGCCAAAATATCAGCAACATATAAAGTACCATATTTATCAATAGAAGCATCATAATCCACTTTTTTAATTTTCTTGTTTATTGCATCCTTGAGTGCTCCTTCAAGAGCGGCTAAATTTATATTACTATACATAATGTTTGTCTCCTTTTCTCCCCGTATCGCCGATAGGACAGCAATTTATCAATTATATTGTTTCAACTTTTTCCTATGATGCCATATCCATGTCATCATGTTTCCATTACCCTTTAGTGCTTCTATTATCTATCCACATAAAATTCGCACTATTTTTTCTATAGCATCACTATGTTTACCACCAAATAATGTATGTAAACTAACTGTTTGGATTTGCCCGCACATATAATTCTTTCCATAATAGCTAGGATTCCATATATATTGTCTTTCCATAGCAAATAGGTCTGGATTCTTTAGTAGAAACTTATCATACTCTTGTAAATCTTCCTCTATGCATTCTTTCAAAATTTTTATCAGTTCCCTATATTCATTTGGTGATTGATAAAACTCATCATTACTCAATGAAAGGCTTATAACTCGCCCCACACCCGTTATCTCTGCGCAGCACTCTGTTGCTTTGCCATTTTTTAAGTTTCTAATTGTAGTTGTTACATTCATAATGAATACCTCCTTAATTTTTTCTTTTACATGTTTGCAGGAGTGAAACTCCTGACATAACAGTCTTTGTTATGTATAAATAAGGATTCCATTGCTCCTTGGAGAATGAGAAGCAGGCTCCCATGAAATCTTTATGAAGTTGTCAAAGTCCATATTTCCCATGTATTCCAATGGAAAATCTCAAAATTAAACAGACATTACATGATTTAAAATAAAAAAAAGACATTACACTAAGAAAATGAAATTAGAATCCACAACTACAATAGAAAATATCAACTAAATATTTTCCATATGGTATGCGTATTCTTTTTTCAACAATGTCATAATAGCTTCTCTAGTAAACTATAGAATCTATATGACCTTCCTAATGTAATGTCTGTTAATTTTATTTTATGTAAAGGTCTTATCTCCTTTACATGTTTATCATATCATATTGGAATGCACTTGTCAATGAAGTTTTGTATATTTTTTACAATTTCTTTCAACAAAATCTTTTTATATTTATAAAATATTCACAAAAATAATTTTTATATTCATAAAAAACTTTTCTCATAGCTTGTAGACAAAACTTTTTCTACGGCAAAAACGCTTCTAACCCTAGTAAAATCAATGGTTTGATGGATTTTTATGCTAATTTTACCCCCCCAATTTTTGTATTTAATAATAAGGATTATTTTGGTTAAACAAAATATGCTTCTAAGAAAGAAAAAGCTATTGCATCTTGGTACATATGCAGTATCTGTCTATGAAAAAATTTCTTAGCAGACTGCCACCTCTCACATACAGTTGCAAACCTCTTTTTCTTCTTAGCAGCATTTTTCTTTGATAGTGCATTTTTTCAGAATAATCATTACCACAAACATCTACAATACATTAAGTAGTTAAAAAATGAGGGACTTTTCATAATACGCAGCTACTTGCTATAAAAAATAATGATAAACAAGAGTAATGGAGTAGAGAGACCTCGCCTCCACAATGAAAACTAAAAGTTTTCAAAGTTCCGCCTTCAGCACCAGAACAAAAAGGGAGCCGCTGGCTCACCCTACGGGCAACCTTTTTTGGTGCCTTGGTTCGCTCGGTCTCTCTTCATAAAATCAATCAGTACATGAAAAGCATTTTGTTTTAGAAGTGCTGTTCTAACGAACAGGGGGCATCATCTGCCCCAAAAATATACAAAGGAGATGATACAACATGAAATATATACCATTAAAACATGTCTATCCAAAAGACCGAAGGACCATGAGCATCCTTGCTAAATCTGGAGCAATGGATAGAGATACCTTCCATAAAATGGAGATTACAGACAATCGCATCAAGTCCTATCTCCATGCAGGACTTATCAAAGAAACATCTGTTGTAGATAAAAATGGTAATGGCATAAGAACCTACTTTGAACTAGGAAACAAAGGCAAGGACTTCTGCAGACAGGAATGCCACACTAAGCATTTTATTTCAAATGCCAATGCCTCTTCCCATAATGCAAAGGTATCTGAGTACCTTGTAAACAATCTAAGCAAAAAGGAATTGGATTCCTGCTTATCAGAAAGAGAATTGCTCCCCTTTATAGAGGACCGCTTACAAGAGTACCTTGATAAGCAAGAACATGACCATTATCAAGAGCTTGTGGAGGCCTTGCAGAACAATCAATTGAGTATGCCAGACATCATCTATAAAACAGAACAAGGTACTTGGGAAGCAATTGAAATTACAACAGATAGCTATGGAAATGAAGAGATAGAATCTAAAACCATGACATGTGAGCTTCTCTCTGTAGAAGTCACATTTGTACACACATAAACTTATAAAGGAGATGAAAATACAAATGAAACACACAACACATAAATTAACCAATGAACAAAAAGAAGCTCTATTTGATAAGCACAAATATTTAATCTCACTTGTGCATACATTAGGAGATATGTTATTGAGAAAGCAGCTAAAGGTTCTCTACTGCATGTTACACCCAGATGCAGATATTACAGATGTTGAATTTTCCATTGCTGAACTAATAGTGAATGGCTTCCTTCTTCAGGTGCAAATTCAAAAGCCATGCAAGACACAAATGCTCTATCTTAGTAAATACCCCAGAAGTTACTTTTATAGTAAAGAAACAACTGGTGATGTGCCTGCATTAAATTTCACAAATGCCAAGGTCTATAATCAGATTTTTAAGGTGGAATATATTATCCAGCATTTGATTCCTGATATGAAGCAAAGAAACCTTTTAATATCAGAGGATAATCTTCTATCCTATTTGTATTGGTCTTCCTCTAATATTCTATTACCAGGCAACCAATGCAACACCTTTGATTTTTATGAGAGATTCAAAGATGTATGTACAAAACAAGGGATTGCCCTTGATTATGATTTTACTAGAGATTATGAGATTGCCGCTTATGAAAAAGATGCTTACATCTGCAACCAATTAAAACAGGACTTACAATTACAAAAATGTAAAGCCAAAATACAGCGAGATACCGAGAGAAACTCTTATACATCAGATGTTGAAAAGAGCAAATATTTTTATAACCTTAATAATTTCCACAAACAGGGATTTGTAATTGAAGATGTGACACCTGATACTATCAAGGTTGCATTCTTTGATACCAATAATAACATTAATGTGAAAAAACTCTATCAAAATCTTTCTTTCATATATCTAATGTTAAACAGATATTGCAAGTTTAAGGATTTGTTCTTAGAAGCTACTATTTATGTATGGGACAAGGATAGAGTAGACCATCTATCCAAAGATGAATCCATTGAGGCCTATGATTTCTATAATCAGGAGATGTCCGGATATAGCAAAAAATTTTATGCCATGAAAAATGTGGGCTTACTTCCCCAATATTGGGAGAATATCAGTGCAACATACAAGAGCATGGATATTTTTGATAAATACAATTTAAGACCGCAAAGCTAAAACATAACATAAAATCCATTGCTCACAAAATAACATAATCTAGTAATAAGATTTTATTTCATGCACACCATATTTTATTTTGCACACACCAAATTTTATAATATGCCATTTTATAAAATGACATTTTACATAGATGAGAAAAGAAAGGAATTGAAAACCTATGAAAAATACTAAAACATTAGAATTAACAGATTTAGGAGCCATGCTCCTCACTATCTGCACCACTATCAATAGACCTATTAGAAAAAGCCAGCTTATCAAAATGGTAACAGACCTATTTGAATGTAATAACCAAAAGCAAGTGGACTTTGCAATCTTAGACCTTATAGAGCAGGAGCAGCTTATAGAATACAAGCATTTTATTGTTACACCAGATTTCTATGCAACATGGGATAAAAAGGTTACTGCACAGGATGAAGGCATTATCAAATATCTACTTTCCTTAAAAGAGGAAGCAAAGCATGATATTTTCTTTAATGTATATGCCCCAGAACCACTTACACCATCTACCTTCTTTAAATATATAAATATGGTCTACCCTGCATTGTTGCATAGAGGAGATACTGCCCTTGCCTATATGAATTACTTTGACAATGCCCTTGGCTATGGTTTAAATAATAGCTTCTATGCAGAAAAAAATGATTACCCTGCTAACCATTGGTTTAGTGCTTTCTTTGATAATCCTGATTGTAGATTGATTATCAAGAGCATTGACCTACATAAAAATCATGTTGACTTATCTGTTATCCTCTTGCCTGGCAAGACAAGAAATTATTCTATGGCAAAGGAGCAATTGCAGGAATTGGAAGAACATATCAAAAATTATTTTGAACCACATATGATTATCCATACCAAGAGCAAACCTCTCTCCATACTCACAGGAGACACTAGAAGAAAGCATTCAGGAGGAAAATAACTTATGTCTTATACACAAAAGAAAAATATTGAAAGAACACAAGCTATTCCAGATGCTTTTCCTTTACAATGCTATCTGCCTTACAATGCAATAGATGAGCCATCTATTATGATTGGCATGGATTCAGGAGTTACAAACAATGCCTTTGCCAGCTTGGAATTAATACAGAAAAATGGCGCGGTCGTAGATTTTAAATATAATGATGCCTATTATTATGAAAATGACCTTGCAAAATTATGGTCTCAGATTGATAAGCAGATATTCCTTTGTAATCAGTATTTTAACCTCTTCTCCCACAAGAATGTTGAATGTCTGACATTTGAGGTAATTCCTGTCACATCAAGTAAAAGACTGCAATCAGTGCTTGCTGCACAGGCAACAACAAATATCATTTCACTCATGGCTTATCAGTTGCACCATACCTATAAGCCTATTCCACCCAAGGCAATTAAATATTGCCTTACAGGGGATGGAAATGCAGAAAAAGATACTATTTGCCAGGCAGCTTTTTCATGGACTAAGGATGAAAAGCTCCTCTACAACAACCACATGGCAGATGCCTTTGCTTGTGCTTTCTACAGCTTCTTTCAAAAGATGAAAGATGATTGCAAGGCACACAATATCCCTGTTCCAAATAAATATACAAGAATGGATTGGAATTTCAAAAATTAAAGTTTCTTATAGTAAAGATTTCTCTACAACAACAATTACTTACACAATGAGTAAGAGTGTAGAAAATGGAGTATCAAGTAGTTTCCAAAATATGAAATTCTATACAAACCAACTTGCACCTGATGTAAAAACACCTGGTATAGTAGAAGGTTCATATGATGTAAAAGCCAAAGGAGAACACAGTGTTATTATTTGGACTCCTATTGTAGCAGCAACACCATTTGATTATCCAAACACAATACAAAATAGATATATAGGTGATGCAATTGAACTTGGTTACACAATCAAGTCTACAGGAGCAGATGATAGTATTGTTCATATTGTTCAATAATTTAAAAAAGAGTTCTCAATTGAGAATTCTTTTTTATAAATTATGTTTATTTAAGCAACCCATTCTGTAATGTAAACATAATTTTCATCACTTCCAGTAACTTCTATATAATATAATCTTTTGGGATTTCCTGTTCCATCTCCATAATTATACCCTGCCATTGCATTTGAAATGTAATCAGCATTCAATTCATCTTTACTTAATGGAATCCATCCAGTTCCCCATGATGCTTCAGCTTTAATACTAGGGTCCCATTGCATACCTTGAGCTTCTACTTGTGAGCGATAATAAGCAATGGCTTCTTCTGGTGTATATTTATTGCTTGTAGTTGGTTGTTCTTGTGGTTGAGTTTCTTCTACTTTAGGTTCACTATTTGTAGGTTGCTCTTGTTTTGCTGTATTAGAGGTATTATTGTTGCTTGTGTTATTGTTAGTATTAGTACTCTCATTTTTTGTACTTGTAGTATCTTTTTTATTTGAAGTTTCTTTCTTGGTAGTCTCACTAGTTGAAGAAGATTCTTGTGTTTTAGACTCTTCATTTGAATCACTAGATTCATTGGACTGCTCTATAGATTTATCCACTTCATCCATTTTAGCAAAACGCCTTTTGTCTCCAACTTGTAAAGAATACCATCCATCTGTTTTTCCTAAAATATAAATATCAATATCAGGTTTGGTATATCCAACTTTTAAATTTTCATCAATATATAAATCAACACTATCTTTTAAATGAATTTCTTGTATATCTTCTTGGAAAGTTGAAGAGTCTAAAATAGGAGTTCCAATTATTGAAATACTTCTATCTTCAAAAGAATAATCATATTCTTTTAATTTTAATTCTTGTTCTTCACTAGATTCAGTGTCCTGCACCTCTGTGTCTACGACACTTAAATCATTTTTGCTTGTTTCAATTGTTTCTGTTTCTTCAATGTTATTAGTAGTATTGGTTCCACAACCTGCTAATAACATACTAATGCTCATAAATAAAATTAGTAATTTTCTATTTTTCATAAATAATTTCTCCTTTCAATTTTATTATAGAAAATAAATAACCTTCCAAAAAATAGGAAGGTTATTCAGTTTTATTCAGCTTGGTATAAATCTTTGTAATAGATTACAAAGTTATAATTTTCATTGTCTTCTCCATTTTCTTCAATGTAGAATTTTGTATAATCGCTCAAATTTAATTTAGCATATAAATAAGAGTCTACAATTGAAGTTGGAATTGTCTCTGTTTTGCTTACACTAAATTCAGCTTTTTGCATATCTGATTCAGGAGCATTAAGAAGTTCATATCCCATATCTTTATTAGAAAATCTTTCTTGAATTGCTTTTAACACTTCATCTTGTGTAAATGCTGCTTCTGCGTTTGTTGTAACATCACTTGATGTTGATTTTGACAAATCTCCTGCTTTTACTAAAAGGAAATCAATTGTAAATGTATCTGTTTTTTCAGGATTATAAATTCTAATCCAATCAGTTGAAACATCATATACAGAAATTGTTGCACCCTTTTTCAAATAGCCAGCTTGCCATCCATCAGTGTAGTAAATGTCTACATTGTCAGATAATGTATATTCTTCATCAGATGGTTGAAATGTTTCTAAATCTACTTCATAATCAGTCTTAATTGCATCATTATAAACAACCAAATCTCCATAAGTTGTACTTGGAATATCATTTTCAACTGATTCTGTTTCTTCTGTAGAATCTTTTGTACTATCATTTGCTACAATGACCTCTTCTTCCATTGTAGATGCTTCTTCATTTTCATCATAAGTTGCTTTTGCTTGAGTTCCACATCCAGTAAGTGAAGTCACGGACATTGCCATAGTTAGTGTAAGTGTTAAAAATAAAGTTCTTTTTTTCATCATTTATTTTCCTCCATAATTCTATTATTGATTGTTTTCCTGATTTCTCTTATCTGCTCTATCAATGAGTAAAAAGCTGATAAATATACATGCAATTCCAAGTGCTCCGAGTGCTGGTTTAAATGTAATTATCCAGACTGGGAGCAGAATAATTGCTGCTATTGCAAAAACTGTTGAAAGTTTTGTATTGGCTACAAAACCTGCACCCCATGCTAATATTCCAAAAAATATGACAAGTCCTTCTCCCTCTAATACAAGTGGTATCATAGTCATAATTGCAAGCACAATTGTGATAGCCCATGTGATTTTGTTCTGTGTACTGACCCTCTTCTCATAAGCATTTGCCATCTTCACATTTTCTTTCAGGTATGGGATATATTCTTTTACCCACTTCTGTAAATATCTTGCCCTGTCTGCATTTATCTTTACTGGGAAATCATTTGGGTCAAGCTTATTTTCTTCAAATGCATCAACTATCTGCTGTTGTGTCTCTTCATCAATGGCATCCTCAAAGCATTTCACCAACTCTCCAATCTGCTGTGCCCTGATAACTATATGCTTCTGAGGATTTTCATTTTCTATCCGCACATTATCATTTGCAATAATGACAACTGAATAAATCGGAACATCTATTCCCAGATGTTCTTTGATGAAGCTCCTTGTTGCATTGCAATGCCTCTCATTCTGTACAAATGCAGATGGCTTGTTTGCAATCAGCCTTCCATGCTCATTAAACAGTTTCCATTCTCCATTATCTGGCATGTAAAGTACCTGACCAGAATCACCATAGTTCTTTACCTCACATACAAAAACGCCCTTGCTGTTCACTATATACACATCTGTTTCTGATGTATCACCAGTCTCTTCATATGCTGGAATGACTACATTTTCCAGAAAATGGAATTTGTTTCCATACTGCCTTAACACCTGCCCTACATAATCTTCCCCATTTTTTCCCTTCTGGGCAATCCTTACATGTTTGTCTGTATCATCAATGAGATTTTCAAAATTGTTAAAGATTATCTGGGTATCTAACTGAATATCTCTGTTTGATTCTGCTCCATACAAAAAGTTCCTGATATCATACAGCAGCCTGTCCATTGGAATTTTTTTAGGCTTTTTAGTCTGGAATATTACCTCTATTGGCTGACATGTAAACAGCTGGATGGTCTTGAAAAAATCAATCCAGAAAATTTCTGGAACCTCTTCATTCAATAGCTGCTTGGTTTCACCCTGTATGGCCCACACATCCTCCTTATCCTTATCATATAATTTGACATGGTCTTCATTTTTGGCTTCAAGAACAGTCTGCACTTCTACAGGATAACCGCTGACAGTTTCCCATCTTGCATTCCAATCCTGCTCATTTAGTCCACTTTCCTTTTTTATTTTGTTAAAATCTTCAATAGCTTTCCTTTCGGTGTATAGCTTTCTTACTCCAGTGCCTATGGCATCTACAATTCCCATTATGCTCTTCCCCTTCGTTAGTTATTTTCCATAAGAGCTCACTCATTTCCTATTTTGTATGTTCAATATATTACCCTTATGTCTATGGTACCATTATAGCGCACCTTATGGATAATGTGCAAGGCTTATATATTCAATATCTTACCCTTGCAATATTTGACTGATTTTCAACTAATTACCCACACACTAAAATAATATAAGTAACTTATTACACACATTTTCTAAAGGAGGCGATTTGGCATGATAAACTATGAGCCATTTTGGACTACTATGGAAAAAAGGGGATTGACCGCTTATCAGCTCATCTATTATTGGGGTATCTCAAGCAACACTCTCAGGAGAATGCGGCATAATGAAGCAATCAGCACTCCAACCCTTAATGAGTTGTGTCTGATACTTGACTGCTCGGTGGAAGATATTTTAAAATTTGAGGCTTCTAAAGAAGAACAGGAAGAGCTTGCTCTAAGAAAGCAGGAAATTGAGGACCGGAAAAGCAGACACAAAAAAAATAAGCCCTAAACTTCTCTTCTTGAGATTGTTTAAGGCTTATTTTACATTTTCAGCTAACCTGCGCCGTCTAAGGCAGCATGAAGTGAATCCTTTTGAATTGTGACTGTTTAGGTACTGTCACCACCAACTATCTACTTTTTTGCATTACAGGTTGCAGCCCTTACCGGGCTCCCCCTCTTTGTGGGGTTACTATATTATAGATAGCACTGAAAAAATTATTCCAAATAATGAAAAATCAACTGATTTATTAGCATTTTTCTAGTCTTCTTTCCTCTCTTGCATCTGTCTGGATTATCACAGAACCATATTTATCCCTGATATGTGACATTGATGCTGACTTTTTATGGTATTTATAATAATCATCATAGTGTATTATCCAGCATCCCTTATGAGGATTAAATCTAAGACCTAAATCCTTCAGTTCTTTCCTATATGGATAGGTCTCACCTCTTACATATACCCATGTGCCACAAAGCTCAATCTCAAGACCTGCAAATTTTGATAATGCTGCTATGATTGCTCTAAGCTGTTTATCCTTTTCCCAATCATATGCCTGTTTTTGGCGGTCTGTTTGATTTGTATAGGATTCTGAACTCTCATATGCATATTTAATCTGCTCAAAGAGTTTATCATATTCTGCATTTATCTCCTGCATCATGTCGGTCGTATCATTCTTATTATTGTCTGGATGATATTTGATAAGCAGTCTTTTATATGCAGCTCTTAGTGTATTAACATCTTTTAAATCTTGCTGATTGAACCATTTCATAATCTATGCACCTCTCTTTCACAACATATCATGTTCCATGAAACTAAAATAAGATGGTCCACCAATTACTATATGGTCCAATAACTCAACACCCATAATATCTCCAGCATCTTTCACTTTTTTTGTGTTCACTATATCCTTTTCACTAGGAGTACAATCTTTGGATGGATGATTATGGCACAGTATAATTCTGGATGCACCTGCTAATAATGCCCTTATGTATATCTCCCTTATTCCCAGAAGGCTCATATCTATTGTTCCTTTTGATAACAAGAAGATACCAAGCACCATGCCTTTTGTATTGAGAGCAAGCAAATAGCAATGCTCTTCTCCTAATTTATCCATCTCTAATAACTGCATCATTTCTGCAACATCTGCTGAATTGGTTATGCTCTTTTTATCACATTCCAATGCTTTTTCTTCCACCAGCACCATGTGGTAATCATCTGTAATCCTTGTATCATAAAATGTTATTTTCATTATCTATGTACCTCACTTTCATTTAATAAGGGACAAGCACAATTGCCTGTCCCTTCCCTGTCCGGCTTATAAAAGCCGTTGTCTATATTAAATTTTTATGCAGGCATATATCAAACCGCATCATGGAAAGAATAATTTTCCGATCCATCAGAGTTGCACTCTGATGGGGCGGGAGTTTCTTCCTGTTCCACATCCAAATCTTCCTTGCTTGGAAGTTCCTCTATCGGAAGTTCTTCCTCTGTATTTCCTTGCATTTCTTTTGATGTATTTTCACTCACACCATCTGACAGCATTTCCTCACTTTCTTCTTTAGCAGCAAGTTTTTCTTTCACCTCATCTACAAGGTCTTTGAGTTCTTCTGGTATCTCTAGCTCCAGATAGTTACAGAAAGATTCAGTCATGACTGCCATCCTGCCTTTTATCTTTTCAAGCTTTGTAGAGCCTGAAGAGCAGAAGGTCTTATACACTTCCATAAGCTCATCTTCCTGGGTGAAATACTCATACCACTGTCTGAAATACATTGGTTTTATTTCCTTATCCATGGCTGCATCTGCAAGATATACAAGCATTGGGATTGAAATTTTTCTAAGCTGCTTGTTCTTCTCTGGGAATGCATCTGTCAGATACTCAATTGCAGATTTCAAGATATTGCACTGCTTATCACTGTACTTTTCCCTGATACTTTCAGAATACTCCAGAATGGAGTTCTCTGAGAAGTCTTTAAGTTCAAAATCTGACACATTGTTTGTATCCAGTAACATCATGCCCTGGATAAGCACCTTCTGGTCATCACTTGCCTTAAGCTGTGCTTTAGAGAAGTTACAGCTTGTGGTAAAAAATTTAGTAGTAAGAAGCTCATTGATAAGTTCTGCAATCTCCACACCCACTTTTGCTTTTGCCACCTGACTTTTTGTAAGAGGTGTGCTGTTGTTTAGCCTGAAAAAGATTTCCTCTATCTCCCTGTTGCTGCACTCTTCAAATGCTACAATCTCAAATTTGTATCTTTTGATTTCATACTGAACAGGCTCCTCCAAATCACAGAAGTATTTTCCTGCTATCTCATACTCCACATCTTCAATAATGATTGCCGGGATATTTTCATCAAGTGGAAACTCACCCCAGATATAACTTAATACACTTGTAAGTCTTTGTTTTCCATCCATGACAAAATAATTAAAGATTGGCTTATTCTTCTCATCCAGTTCCTGGCTGTCTTCCCTTAAAACATAAATGTTTGGGACCGGATAATTGGCAAGCATACTATGAATTAATAAGCTTTTTTGCCTGTCACTCCACTGCTCTGACTTCCTCTGAATAGGATGCTCAAAGGAAAGCACCTTTTTCTCCTCACTCATTTTGTCTATGTTGGCAACTGTCCATGATAACTTTGTCTTGTTCATAAAAATTCTCCTTCCACAAAAATATGCTTCTAAGAAAGAGAGATAAGAACTGCATTCATCATCCCTTACCTCTCCCCTGCAATAAAAAAGGAACTGATAAACACAAACCCTTGTGTCACCACTTCCATACCTGTTTTAATATGTAATTTTTCCTACCTGAATGGCAGCTCATCATCTGGATAATCTGGCATATTCATAAACTCTTCTTCATATGGCATCCTTGATTCAGATTTCTTTCCACAGAACTCTATCTCTTCCACCCTCATCTGAAGGGTATAAATCTTTTTGCCATCCCTGTTTATGTAGCTTCCACTCTGCATCTTCCCATACAACAAGACTTCCTTGCCCTTGCAAAGATTTGCATCCGCTATCTCTGCTGTCTTTCCAGCTGCAAAGCATGGGATATAGTCTGTATGGTAAGAGCCTTCCTCTTTCCATGACCTGTCATCTACTGCCATATTCCACATGGCAAGTGCTGTATGATTGTCATTTTCGGCATACTTCACATTCACATTGTTGGTAAGCCTTCCTTTTAAAATGATTTTGTTCATGCTTTCCTCTCCCTGTCTCTTAAGCAAATCTCAAGTTCAACTCTCTTTATGCTTCCATCTTCTGATATTGTTTTTCCATGGACCACAATGGTATCTGGAATGATGTTTTTCAGGTACTGCATCCTGATGTTCATCCACAACAGGATAAGAATTGAACCTGTTACCACAATCAATACAAATCTGATAAGCATAATGTCTCTCCTCTCATGGAAATAGTGTTATCAGCTCTCCTATAAACATAAGCATGGTCTGATAATACATCCTCTGGTTTAAGCTGTGTTGCATTTACTTCCTTCACCATCTTTGAGAGTGATTCCATATCATCTGTGAACAATGGAATCAGTATCATCTCATGGACACTTGATGGCAGGATATAGAAATCACTTTCCATCCTGTCTGCAAAATCTTTAAGCAAATCCTTATAAAGGACTGCACCAGCTCCATTCAGATTGTTTTCCACTGTGAGGACATACATGCTGCATATACCATCTAAGATGTCATTCCCCAGCTTTTGTCCGGTCAGATACTCAATCACTGAATCCATTCCTGTTAACTTCTCTTTCTGGAAGTAAGGTGTGTTTTCCATTGCTGTATGGAACAGCTCTTCCTCTCCAGTTCCCCATAATTTTAAATGCTGATTATGGATAAGGATGGTTGCACTTCCTGTGATGCCATTTTCTACAAGGCAACTATATACCATTGCCAAATCAAGGATTCTTCTGTGAGGCACATCCTTTAAAAGCTCCCTGTTTGCTTCATAGTTCACTATCTTGTAGATTATCCTCTGTCTGGCATTTTCCCATTCTGTAAAAAATGAAATATCTACATTGTGGTCTGTTTTGTTTCTCCTGTATGTTTCCATGATTTCAACCTCACATTGTTCAAGGCTCTTAGCACCTCTTACATAGTTTTCATAGAAGCCATTCAGGTAGATGGTTGGGGAAAGGTTGCTTTCCTCTCTCATGACTGTAAGGCCAGGCAGTGTGACACCATTATTCTTGACATAGTTCTGTGTTGCCACATGGTATGCTTGTCCCATTCTCTGCTGTATGCCAAGTCTGATATAGGCACAAAAGCCTTCCAGTGACATGCTATCCTCTCTCTTTAAATTTTCCTGCATAAAAATTCTCCTTCCTGTGCCTTTGGCACATGTAAATTATGTGGCATATGCCACTCCCTTAGTAACCTGTCAATGCATAACCTGTAAATCAGAAACAACCTGTATCTTTTCAACCTGATTTTTGGCTTTACATTTTGTATAAGCCTTTTGCATTGATGTTATATTATAGATGGAAGGGAAATTTTTATAACAAGCATGACTATGATTATAAAATAAAAAAGATAGCAGTTTTTACGCCACTATCCTTGGTTATTTTATCTGTTAAATACTTTATTTCTCCAATAATCATTAATGTCATGGCATGTATCAGGGTATTTGCACACACTATATTGATATGGGTATTTAGGATGCTGTTGGTTATAGGTCTGAAAAAAATCCAATAGTTTTTGCTTTGCTTTCTCTCCACCCTCATCATGGTCAAAGGAAATAACCCACTCCCATTTTTTCATTCTTTTATAATGCTTATCAAGATAATCCATGAATGAATTGATATTTGAAATGCTGTTCAGGCTCACTGCTCTCTCATTATTCTGCACATAAGAAAGTGCATCTTCCATACCCTCACAAATGTATATCTTATGATTTTTATTTTCTACCCCCTCTGCAAGCCATGTAAAATCAGATGTTCCAAGAGCCTTTTTCATATGTGCCCTATCAAGTGTTTTCTGGATTGCCATATGTCTTTCATCATCAAGAAAGACTGCATATTGCTGTAATTCATAGTCATTGTCATAATCATAGTCAATCAGATATATGATACTGTTTACTCCCTGCCAGTAGTTATGCTTTATCTGTATTTTGTTCTTTTTTAAGATTGTGGCAATCCCTTCAAAAAATTTTCCATTACTCTGAATTGCATTTAACTCCTGTATCTTCTGTGCATCAGTTTCACTTTGAAGAGCCTTGTCAATGCTTTGCTTGGTGTAGACCTTTCCATTGTACACATAGGAATCATACAGCATAATCCCTCTCTCATGGAGGTAATTAAGCTCATATCCTGTCAGCGGTCTGCTGTTACTTAAAATGGTCTGATAGGCATTGCCCTTTGCAGAATTATTACAATGACTATATTGGGTTGTGCTTGATTGTGGGGTTGCATTTCCCTGTAAAGGTGCCTGATTATCCAATGCCAGCACCTCTTCCACTGCTTTAGGAAATGATACAACTCTCCCATCCACCTTTTCACTCAATGCCTGGTAAAGACCTATGGTATCAAAGGTCTTGCCACACCCAAAACATCTGACTGTATTATTTTTTGCATTATAAGAGCAGCTTGGTGTGGAATCCCCATGTTGTGGAGAAGGGCAATGCATCATATTGCCATGACCTCTCTCCCAATTGAAGTTATCTAATATTTTGTTTATGTCAACATCCTTTGCACATTGGATGGTTGCTTCATCTATCATATAATTTTCCTCCCTGTCATTAAAATTTCTGTAGACAAACATTTGTCTACAGCAAAAACTCTCTAAAGCCTTGATTTTACTAGCTTTGAAGCATTTTTATCTTGATTTTTACCCCATAAATTTGTATATAATAAACATATGTTTTTTGAAATAAAATCTGCTTCTAAAAGAAAAAGGAAGATGCTCTTTTTCTTCTTTAGAAGCCACTTTTATTTAAAATCAGATTTTATCATTTTAAAGATTTCATCCTCTTTTAAATACAATTCATTTCTGATGCTGTCTTTTCCCTTAGGCTTGTACATCTGTTTCAGCTTCATCTTTACCTGTCTTTCAGTTGGTATCTTTTTGCTTGATGGAAATGCTTTTTTATATGCTGCTATCACTTCTTCTGCAAGTGTATCAGTAAGCTTGTAGCAGGTCTGCTTTCTTGAAGTGAGCAGACAATAGATTACCACCTGTAATTTATCCTTTAACTGCTTGCTATATAATGGGATGCTTCCAATATCTGTATATTTCATTCTGTCTAACATCTGGTTATTGATAATGACCTTACATGCATTCTTGTACTTTGTAACCTTTGCCTTTTTGCTGCTGTTTTTCAATATTTTAAGGCATATCCCTTTAGAAACTCCAGCCTTATAAAGGTCATCTGCAAGACTGGTGATAGTTCCCTGCTCCCTTATCTTTCCCACCATTTCATTTCCATCTGGTGTGCGCACATAGATACTGTAATGTTCATACATGAGGGAATCAAAATAGTCATCATCACAGGCAACACTTTTCCTTATCTCATCTGTAAGTCCAAACCAAATCTCATCTATTGACATCTTTCCAGGTCTCACATTTTTAGTATTATTTTCTATAATGTCAACTAGAAGTCCCATTCTCTGCTCCAGTTCTTTTTTAAGTTCCCTTGTACTGAAAAAATATTGTCTCTGAAACATCTGATAGCTTAAAAGGAATAATATTCTTTTGTCTGCCACCAGTTTTCCATCCTCATAGCTTAAGCATTCCTTCAATTCTCCCATGGAATCTATTGCAGCCCTTGTGACCTGTGCCATCAGCTTCTGGTCCATCAATTCTATCTGCCACATGGCATAATCTCCATTCACTTTTTCCTCTTCTGCCCTGATGGAATTTAAAATATCCAGTTTCTTCTGCATAATATCATGGAAACACATTATCTTTTTATAATTCTCTGATACAATATCTGTGATGCTTTTAAAAGGGCTGTTTGGAAACATCATTGGTTTCCCATCCCTGCAATAAGCATTATCCCTTGTAGTTCCACCAGTCTCCATATACATATGGTCTTCCAGTATCTTTCTTCCTACCTGAATGCTTACCTTATAGATACCATCATTTAAGGAATCCAGCTTGTCTGTATCTGAAACAAGAATGACATCATCTACCACTTCCACCTGATTTAAACTGCACACAATTCCATTTGCATCTGATATGTCCACCTTTGCTTCCTTCATCTTAGGAAGTATGATTGTTGCACACTTGATGGATTTTGATGCTGTTCTTCTTGCCCTGTTTAAAAACTGTTCTATCAGGTCAACACTTATGTTTCTGTCTGTCACTGCAACAAACATCTGTGCATTATCTGGATAATCAACAATATTGACTCCCTCCCCAATAACAGAGGTGCTTAATATCCCTTTCAGACCTTTGCTGTCTATCTTGGAATTTTCTGCAATATCCTGATAGACCGCCGTCTCCTTGTCTTCATTTGTAAGTCTTACAATGCCATCATCAAGGCTTTGCATTAGGTAGCCTATCTTTTTCTTGCTGTTTAAAAGGATGATTGGGAATACCTCTGAAAGATTGATGGTCTTGATATATTCCAGTACGTCATCCACAAATAAGATTTCCAGCTTGTCCATTGCAGGCTTCTTCTGTCTGCTCATGAACTCTATTATTCTGTTATAGTGGAAAAGAGCCATGGCATATGGTGTTGCTGTGATAAGTATGGTGTTTTGGAATACTTTCTTTTCAATTCCATGAATCATGGTTCTTATGCCATCTTTTCTGAACAATTGCTGATTTGCAAGATTATGGCACTCATCAATGATGAGGATGCATTTTTTGTCTACTCCCAAATCATTTTTGAGATGGACTATCCAGCTTTTGACATCATCCACCTTCTCATAGGTGCAGCATATAATACTTGCATTCTTATCCAGGTCATCACCACCGATAAATCTACTTACATCCTTTTCATTTCCAACCTGTATGGCTACTGTTCTGGTTGGCACTGCAAATACCACCATAATATCATGTCTTCCTGCAACCAGCTCTCTTGCCCTCATAAGAAATGATGCTGTCTTTCCAGACCCAGTAGGACTGATGCACAATTGGATTCCTTCATCATTTAACATTCCATCCAGTACCTGCTCATTTGCCTTGTTATCAAGGATATAGGTGTCATACTGGTATTCCTCTACCTTTTTGCAGGCATATCCATCTTTATAAAAAATATCTCTGATTACAGAGGCATCCTTTTTTACTCTCTCACCTTTCATTCCCATTGCTTTTTCTCCATTCTGATAAAAATAAAAAGAGACATTATAATAGGTACACTAACCGAAAATAGCACTGCATAATATATGAGTGCATTTTCTTTTCATACTGTCATAATGATAGCATCCATGACAATTCATGGAGTATGCATTATGACTTGCCTATTGTAATGTCTCTTATTCTTTAAGACCGATTGTGAAAGCTTATCTGCTTTATATGTTTACAATACCGCATTCAGAACACCATGTCAATGTTTTTTGTGCATTATCTATAATTATTTTCCTATTATACTTATTACTTTTTGTATAATAAGTACATACTTTCTATTTATCTTCCATATAGAGCAATTCCTTTATTATTTCCACCTTATTAGGCTCTATTTGCTTTATATATGGGAAGGCTTCTACAAGCTCTTTCCTCTCCAGTTTAACTAGGTCATGCAGTCTCCATAACATAATTGGCTTATTTTCCTCCTCAAGCCTATCTAATGCCCATATCACTTTCCTTGCATTATATTTTTCTGCTGGCTCTATATTATCCTCTATCACCCTATTGCATTTTTTCATCCTTTCCAGCTGATACCCTGATATGCCTGTTCTTTTTCCTACTGCATAATATGAAACTTTCACCGGTCTTGTTCCTCTGCATCCATGTAGGTCTTCAATTGTGCTTTTTACATCTTCCAATTTCAGTTCATCAAGCTTATCCCAGTCTTTTATATGATTATTGTTGTCAATGTTTCCACCTCTCCAGCCTTTTGCTTTTTTCTTTTGTGTGATGGTGACTGACATACGCACCAGGGATGGGTCCGCATTCATTTTTCTTGCCACCTCTGCCATGCTCATGCCTTTATCCATCAATTTCTTAACTTTTTGGTCAAACTGTTTTTCTGGTGATTGTCTGGGTACATGCATTGTCACTAATTCTTCCATATCTATTCCAAGCATCATTGCAGTCATGCAGACTACCTCAAATCCTCTATAATCCCCGCTCATAAGTCTTTGCATTCTGGCTTGTGTAATATTTTCCAATTCTTCCATTCCATTATAAAAGCCCTGCATTTCCCTGTACAGCTTGGAATAATAGCAGTATTCACCTCTCACTGACAAATATTTTGTTCCGCTCATCTTATACCTTAAGAATTTATCTATAGTAACTTTTTGTTTTCTATCAACTGGACTTTCAAATATGGCAGCAACATATTTTGCTAATTTTATCTGTACTGGCTTCTTGCTGTAAGATACATCATAAGTTTCTGGAATACACCCTTCTGCCATTTTTATTTTGGCATCAGCTTCTGAGTTCATTGGAATTTCACTGTTTTCAAAATAGCATCCATGGATATGACAGACATGGATATTTTTTATCTGTGGAATCCTATGCCAATATGTCTCTCCATATTCTTCTCTGTCACTTTTTGCACACAATGGACAATAGCGCATATATCTTGTTTCTGTTTTCTTTGTGTTGTTACCACCAAATAATTTTAAATAATCTCCATCATTATTCCTTAATGCTTCATATGCAGCATCTCTTCTATCCTTATCTAAGAATCTTCCATAATAAGGGTACATGGTATGCTTTTCCAGTAATTCCTCAAATGTCATATTTCTTGTCAACTGTTCTATCACTTCTGGTCTTATATTCTTAACAAACTCCTTATCTATCTTTCTGTGACCGCTCACAAATATATCTTTGTCTGCATTTTTATAAGTGATATACCCACTCTGCGCATAGTATCTGGCTAATACACTTGAAACAAGCTCATCTGGATATATTTTAGGAAAATATACAATACTCATAATCTCACCTCTTATACTGCAATTTCTGTAACAGATATTTTATCCTGCAGCAAATCTAATATATCCACATGGTTTTTCTTTGCGGTCTTAGCAAAATCACAAAAAGACCATTCCTCACCACTGACCTCTTCTCTTGCTGCTTCATTTGTTTTTTCTAAAACCTGTTGTTCTTCCAAGGATGGAATGTTCTCCTTTTTTCTTTTAGAAGCTGTTTTCTTTATTTTCACCTCTGGTTGTATATGCAAATGAAGCATCCGCATTCTCTGGTAGGCATCTTCCAAAACATTCAAATCCACACACTCTCTTCCATCCAAAATGCTTATTTCCTGTGCTGTCTGAAATAAAAATATCACATGGGAAAGTGTACCTGCTGAATGCTGATAGAACCAGTTTATAATTTCATCTGTAAGCCTGCTTTTCTTGCTCACATATTGAAAATTCCACAGTTCTTTACAAAATGTCTTAAAATAACTATTGTATGCACATCTTCCATAGGTAAGCCCTAGTGTTCTTCTGGCAAGATAATCCACACTTTCAAAGAATGGTTCAATCTCTGGTGTTCCTACAAATACAATGCTTATACCGCTCTCATTTAATAATTCTGTCAGCATAGACACTAGCTGCATTCCTGCCCTATGCTTAATCAAATTTTGAATCTCATCAATACATAAAACTGCAACATGATTAAGCAGCACTTGTGAAGTGGATATTAATAATGTATTGATATTGCTTCTGCTCCTTACAGTCCCCTCATAATAGGAGCTTCCTATGGCAGCATCTATCTTTTGCAGGATGGCAAACAACATACTCTTTGCAGAGCAATCAAAAGGGCACTGCACATTAATAACAGGGATTATCTTACTATATGGATTTTCCATTTCAATCACCCTGTCTCCACCCATTAGCTGAACTGCTTTTGACAATGCTGTTGTCTTACCAATTCCACTACATCCTATGATGCTGAAACTGTCACTGCCACCTAATACACCATCAAAGGATATTCCTGTTTCATTCACCTCTGCCCTCAAATTTTTTGCATTGATATTTCTCTGCATGACTGCAAGCCTGCTCTCTTTCTTCTGCATTGACTTCATCATGGCAAGATACAACTTTGTATATATCTCCACACTCATATCTGAAGGTAGGTAAAAAGAACTTATATCACTTAAATGCATAAGCCTTACTGCCTGGTTCTCACTTCTGATTTCTTTTTCATAAATAGGATGCACTGTCATTCTATCCCTCAATGTCTCTCCTGTTATCATAGGTTCTAATTTTTCCATGATATTCCATTCACTCTTATACATTTGATGCCACCTCTCTCACATGATTTTTATGTGTCCTCATCTGTTCTCTCTGCCTGTTGTTCCTGATACCCTTTATGGATGGTTTTGCACATTCTGTAGAAGTTTCTGCTATCACCTGGATTGCCTTTGCCAAATCCACCTCTGCTTGTGTTTTCTGCTTCTCTTCTGTTTTCACCAGTTTTCTTTGCTTTGTTTTCATTTGTGATACTTCATCCAGACATTTATCCCTGTATCTGCTCTCAATTAAATCAAATTGTATGTATGCTCCATTTTCTATCAGCCATACATGATTGGAACTATCCATGTCATATGCAACCTCACATTCTTTCCCCTGTAAATATTCTTCCTTGTACAATGGATTGTGATAATGCATTCCATTCACTGCTAGTCCATATCTGCTGAATTTTCCTATTGTCCTTGGAAGAAGCACCTGTATAAGTTTTTCTCCCGTCACATCCATGAAATTTCCTCCAAGATTATCACATGCCCATTTCCACACATGACATGGAATAGGTTTTACTTCTGCTTCAAGCATATCCTCTGTAAAAGGAAATCTTTTCAATACCCTGTTGGAATTATAAAAAATGATGCAATGCAGGATGACCTTTTCAAAATCATTCATGGTAAGACAGGCATCCTTCCGGTAGTCATGCACACCTCTTTCCTGAAAATCTGTTTCTATCACACCTTTTCCCTTTAAGATTGGTTTGAAATAATTTTGCAGGGCATTAAAACATTGCTCTACTGGGCCCTTCTCATCAGCACGAAAAGACTTCAGATTTATAAGCTCCACTCCAAGGTCTGTTATCTGTGCAAAATTTTCTCCCTTATACTCACTTCCCTGGTCTGTCACCAGCTTCAAGGGTAATTGCCTGGATGGCCATTGTTCTTGCTTAATCTCAATGCCATATTTTCTACAATGCTTCACCTTATCAGCAATTACATTGAGCATAAGGTTTCTTAAGGAATAGATACCGCCTTCCCATGAAAGTGAATAACCACAAATCACTCCTGAATATGCATCCACACACAATGTTAAAATAGGTCTTCCAACAATTGCCCCGCTCTCATTGACAAGATAAATGTCACACACTGTTGCATCCAGCATTCCCATTCCAATTGTAGGTGCAAATGTCTGCACTCCATCCCCTGTCAAAGGTCTCTGGTTTCTCTGATAATAAGACAGACCATTCCTGCTGATGTATTCTGTTTCCTTTTTATTGTATTTCCGATAAAAATATCTGAACTGATAGTATGATGGATATTGCTCTTTCAATGAACCATCTGCATTGCAATAAAAATGTTGCAACATAAGAGTGTAGCAATTTTTCAATGTCCTTTTCTTGGTTGTGTAATACCATTTGTTCAGTGACTTTCTCATATTCTTTTCATCTGCACTCAGCTTCTTCTCTGCTTTTTTATTCCCTGGTGCAAGACTTCTGACATCCATTGTTGCAAGATACTCACACAAATAATTTCTGACTGTCTGTTTGGAAATACCATATCTTTCTGATGCCCTTTTGATTGCTTCTGTTCTCACGCTCTCCTCTGAAAGGAAAGGAAGAATACCTGAAATCATGTTATATCTCTGATATGCTGTTTTTCTGCTCTCCCCCTCCATGGCATCTATTATGTCTATTGCTTCTGTCTTTGCTTCTTCCTCTTTTTCCACACAATCAGATAATTCCTCATATGTTTTCCATACCGGCATAGTCTTTTTTACACAATCAAGCACAAGCACCTTTTCTTTTAAGTCTAACACCCGATATATTCTTTCTTCTGCTCCAACTTTTCCTTTTAGAAGCATTCCTTTTCTCATATCTGCTTTGTTCATGAGCCTACACCTCTTCTTCTATCACAATGCCCCAATCACTCACACCATGAGACTTCCAATAGTTTCTGCTTGCATCCAAAAGCTTTGTTGTCATTGGCTTTGTAAGATGCTTTCTGCTCACACATTCCCTTACCATAAGGTTTCCATCAGCTTTGGTGATAACAAAATCAGATGTATATGCCCCTTCTTCCAACCCCTGCAACAATACATTAACTTGGAACGACTTCACCTCTTCTGTTTCCGACAATAGATTTGCATAGGCATATTGAATTGCATCATAAGTTTTACAAACATCATCACACTTATTCACATACCTCTTTGTACATTTTGCTCCTTTGTAATTCTTTTTCCTCATAAAATGCCACCTTTCTTTCCAAGGAATACAAGAGTAGGAAAATGCCAAAAATGAGCTTTAGTTTTTGGCAAAATGCCAAATTTGCGATTTTTGGCAAAACGCCAAAAACGTGAATCCTTGGAAGCCTTGATTTTAGGGCATCCCCAAAAACGGATTTTGCCAAAAATGAAATCTCCATATATTCAGGCAACCCTCTTTATCCTCAAAAGGCAAAATCCTTTATCCTCACCTATTTTCTCTTTCAAGGCATTTTAGGACTTCCTTCAAGGTCTTGGCTTACTCTCTCTTTCTTCTCTCTTATCTCTCGATATTCCTCTATTTTCAAGGCTTTCTCCATGGTTTTAAGTAAAAGAAAAAGACCTCATAGAACGGTTTTTCCGCTCTACAAGGTCTTTATTTTCTCGTTATTTTATTCATTCCCTAGGCTAAAGATTTTTGCCCCTTGAGGATAAAGGGCATTGCCTTGGGATATCAATTAACTGACGTAATTATGCTCTGCCAACTGATCCGAATAATTCCATTTTTTCTTTTACAGTTGCTTTGATAGCTTCTGCACCTGGAGCTAATAACTTACGAGGGTCAAATCCTTTACCCTGAAGGTCTTTACCTTCTTCAATGTATTTTCTTGTAGCTGCTGCAAATGATAACTGACATTCTGTATTAACATTAATCTTTGCTACTCCAAGTGAGATAGCTTTCTTAATCATATCAGCTGGGATACCTGTACCACCGTGAAGTACAAGTGGCATATCACCTACTTTATCTTTAACAGCTTCAAGTGTCTCAAAGCTTAATCCTTTCCAGTTTTCTGGATATTTACCATGAATATTACCAATACCTGCTGCAAGCATTGTTACACCAAGATCTGCAATCTTCTTACATTCATCTGGATCTGCACATTCACCAGCACCGATAACACCGTCTTCTTCTCCACCGATTGAACCAACTTCTGCTTCAAGTGACATATTGTTCTTTTTGCAGATTTCAACTAATTCTTTTGTCTTTGCAACGTTCTCTTCGATTGGATAATGTGAACCATCAAACATAATTGATGAGAATCCTGCTTCTACACATTTTAAACATCCTTCATATGAACCATGATCTAAGTGAAGTGCTACTGGAACTGTAATATTTAATTCTTCAATCATTCCTTTTACCATTCCAACAACTGTCTTATAACCTGTCATATATTTACCGGCACCTTCTGATACACCAAGAATTACTGGTGAGTTTAATTCCTGAGCAGTTGTTAAAATTGCTTTTGTCCATTCAAGGTTATTAATATTGAACTGACCTACTGCATATTTTCCTGCTCTAGCTTTCTTTAACATTTCTTCAGCTGTAACTAACATCTTATTACCTCCATATACTAAGAATTTTCATGTTTCTTTGTATATTATACCCTAGTTTTGATAAAAATGGAATACCTAATAATTAATTTTTTAACAAAGTATGTTAATTTTTTATCGTTTTATTATTTTGGCTGCTTCGACCATGTTAATAAGACTTGCTTTTGTCTCTTCTTCGCCTCTTGTCTTAAGTCCACAGTCAGGATTAACCCACAATTTGTCTTCATCAATCCATACAAGCATCTTCTTAAGTGCATCTACTATCTCTTCAACTGATGGAACTCGTGGTGAATGAATATCATATACTCCAGGGCCTACTTCTGTCTCAAAATTATTAGCTTTTAATGATTCAAGTATCTGTAAGTCTGATCTTGATGCTTCAAATGTAATAACATCAGCATCCATATCATCTATTGCTGGAATAATATCTGTAAATTCACTGTAGCACATATGTGTATGTATCTGTGTATCAGGTTTTACACCGCTATGAACAAGTCTGAATGCCGGAATTGCAAAATCAAGATATTCTGTATACCAGTCAGATTTTCTAAGTGGTAATTTTTCTCTTAAAGCAGCTTCGTCAATCTGAATTACTTTTATTCCATTCTTTTCAAGGTCAAGTACTTCATCTCTTATTGCAAGTGCGATCTGTGCTATTGACTGTTCAATTGATATATCTTCTCTTGGGAATGACCAGTTAAGAATAGTTACAGGACCTGTTAACATACCTTTTACAGGCTTGTCTGTAAGTGACTGTGCATATACTGACCAATCTACTGTTATTGGTTTTTCTCTGTATACATCTCCCCAGATAACCGGTGGTTTTACACATCTTGTACCATAAGACTGTACCCATGCTTTTTCTGTGAAAAGAAATCCTCCAAGTGATTCACCAAAATATTCAACCATATCATTTCGTTCATATTCGCCATGTACTAATACATCAAGTCCTATCTCATCCTGCCATGCTATACACTGTGCAATCTTCTTCTTATTAAATTCTATGTACTCTTCTTTTGAAATATTACCTTTTTTATATGCTGCTCTATTAGCTTTAACATCTTTAGTCTGTGGGAATGAACCAATTGTTGTTGTAGGGAATTTAGGAAGGTTAAGTACTTTCTTCTGTAATGCCTGACGTTCACTTCTTAATGGAAGTCTTACATAATCAGCATCTGTTATAGCTTCATAACGAGCTTTAACTTCTTCATTCTCTTTAACTCTTGTTCCATTGAATAACTTCTGGTTATTAATATATGTCTCTTCATTATTAATATCTTCACTGTCAGCTAGTGCTTTTAATTCCTTAAGTTCTTCTAATTTTTCAATTGCAAATGCAAAATGTTCAAGATATTCTTTTGCAAGTTTTGTCTCATTCTTAAGTGTAAATGGCACATGTAAAAGTGAGCATGATGTTGATAATACTGTATTAATTCCGGCTTTCTCTAATTCAGCAAGTTTTTCAAGTGTTATTTTATAATTGTTTCTCCAGATATTTTTACCATTTATAAGTCCTGCAAATAATACTTTATCTTTAGGAAAACCATATTTTTTAACAAGTGCATCTGTCTGTTTGCCTTCAACAAAATCAAGACCTACTGCATATACTGGAAGATTTACAACTGTTTCATAGGCATCTCTTATATCACCAAAGTATGTCTGTATAAGAATCTTTACATTTTTTGTATCTTTGCATACTTCTTCATATACTTCTTTAAGAAGTTCTATGTCTTGTGATGTCATATCATATACAAGTGCAGGTTCATCAAACTGTAATAATGTAATGCCTTCTTTTTCTGCCTTTGCAATTAATTCTTTGTATGCGGCTGCTACTGCGTTTTTAAAATCTGCGGCTGTTTTATTACCTGTATAACGGCAGAGTTTTAAAAGTGTATATGGTCCTGTTAATACAGATTTTGTATTATATCCTTCTTCTTTTGCTTCTCCAAAAAGTCTGAATAACTTATCTCCTGCAAGTTTTACTTCTGTATCATCTTCTACTTCTGCAACAATGTAATGATAATTAGTATTAAACCATTTCATCATTGCAAGTGCCTTAACATCACCTTTTTCTCCCTGATATCCTCTTGCCATTGCAAAGTAAGTGTCAAGTTCTGAAAGTCCTAAATCTGTGTATCTCTTTGGAATAATATTAAAGAGTACTGCTGTATCAAGGAATATATCATAGTAAGAAAAATCATTAGATGTTATATAATCTATTCCTGCATTCTTCTGTGCTTCATAATGCTCTTTTCTTAATTCCTTTGCTACACTTTCAAGTTCTTTTGCATCTATCTCTCCTTTAAAATATTTTTCTGATGCAAACTTTAATTCTCTTAATTTTCCAACTCGTGGAAATCCTACTATCGATGTCTTCATAATATTGTTCTCCTCCTGTTTCTATATCGCTTATACAAACCTACGCATCCGTTTATGCAACGTCAATCTCGCATAACCTCTGTTTTTTCATATTTTATACAAAGTATTGTCATTTGTATAATACCTGTATTCTCTACCTTGTCATAGTTTTATCCTATACCAAACCCGTTTCTGGCTGTTTTTTCCTACTTTTCTTCTTGCTATTATTTTTCAAATGTATTACGATAGTAATTTAGAACTTTAAAAAATTAAGAAAGGATACACATGAAAAGATATGGAAAAGAAATACAAACTATCTCACTATCTCTACAAATATCGTGTTAAATATATTCTCGGTATACTAACACTCTTTGCTGTTGATATAATCAACACATATATTCCACAGTTTACAGGTGAAGTAACGGATGGACTTACTGCCAGAACACTTGATATGTCAGGTGTATACCACCTCATTATTAAGATTCTGCTGTGTGGTCTTGCCATTGCACTATGTCGTTTCCTGTGGAGATATTTTATATTTGGTTCTGCAAGAGCTATTGAATATGATATGCGTAATGACCTCTTTGCACATCTTGAGACTCTCTCAATGAATTATTATAATAAAAATAAAACAGGTGATCTTATGGCTCATTTTACAAGTGATCTTAATGCTATAAGAATGTCTGTCGGTATGGCAGTTATATCTTCTTTTGACTCTATATTTATGACTATAATGATCCTTATTAAGATGTTCTTTAACATAAGTATATCACTTACACTACTTGCATCTGTTCCACTTATAATTATCGCATTCGCAAGTATATGGTATGGCAAGAATATTAAAATCCGTTTTGAAAAAAAACAGGAAGCATTCTCAAATCTTACTGATGTTGCCAATGAAGATATCTCGGGTGTAAGAGTTATAAAAGCATTCGTAAGAGAACGTTCAAGGCTAAAAGAGTTTGCAAAATATAATCAGGATAATATGGATAAAACTATGGATGTTGTTAAGTTACAGGCTGTAGCAATACCACTTCTTGACATCATCACTGGTCTGTCAAGTCTTATAACTCTTGTATATGGTGGTTCACTTGCAATTATGGGTAAGATAAGTCTTGGTCAGTTTATCGCATTTAATCAATACATCGGTATGCTTGTATGGCCAATGCTTGCAATCGGTGAGAGTATTACTACGTTCTCACAGGGTAAAGCTTCTCTTAACAGAGTATATTCTATCTTCAGTGCCAAATCTGAGATTATTGACAATGGAACTTATGACAAACCTGTTATGGGTGATATTGAACTTAATCATCTCTCATTTAAATATGAAGATAAAACTGTTACAGCACTTAATGATATCACACTTAAAGTTAATAATGGAGAAAGTCTTGCAATCGTTGGTAAAACCGGCTGTGGTAAGACAACTCTTGTCAATCTGCTTCTTAGAATGTATAACGTTGACAACGGAATGATTAAGATAGATGGTATTGATATTAATGATTACAAACTTAAGCATCTAAGAGAAAGTTTTGCTTATGTATTGCAGGATAATTTTCTATTCTCAGATACTATAACTAACAATATCGGTTTTGGTTCTTCACATCCTACAATGGATATGATTACTAGTGCAGCCAAAAATGCTCTTATCCATGATAATATAATGGATTTTAAAGATGGTTATGAGACTCTTGTCGGTGAACGTGGTGTTACAATATCAGGTGGTCAAAAACAAAGAAGTGCCATTGCACGAGCTCTTCTAAAAGATGCACCTATACTTATTCTTGATGATTCACTGTCTGCTGTTGATACTGATACAGAAGAAAAGATCCTTAATAATCTATCACAGATTAGAAAAGGAAAGACAAGTATCATAATCGCACATAGAATAAGTACTATTATGAACGCTGATAAGATTCTTGTACTTGATGATGGCAATATGGCTGAATATGGAACTTTTGATGAACTTGTTAAAAAAGGCGGCATATTCGCTACAATGTATGAAAAACAACAGCTTGAAAAACAGATTGATAGCGATGAATCTAACGAAGGAGAGGTGAAATAATATGGATACTCTTGATCTTAACAAAGATAATATTGATAATATTAATAAAACACATGTCTTTAGACGTCTTATACGATATATAAAACCTTGCCTGCATCTTTTTATCGTATCCCTTGTACTCGTCCTTATGATTACAGGGTTCGATCTTGCAAGGCCGGTTCTTCTTGGTGATGCTATTGATGAATATATTCTGCATGATACAGATACATCATCTGACAATATTAATAATCAGTCTATAAGCACTAATTCTTTGGCAGATAATAGCAGACAAAAAGATCTTGCCGGTATAAGAAAAACATCAGTAATATACCTTATACTACTTATACTTACGTTCATCTGCAACTGCTTACAGACTCTTTTGTTACAGTATACAGGTCAAAAAGTTATATATAATATAAGGCAGGAGGTATTCGAACATACGCAGGCTCTTTCACTTCGCTTTTATGATATTAATCCTGTAGGTAAGATTACTACAAGAGTAACTAATGATGTCGAAGCCTTAAGTGAGATGTTCTCTGGTATCCTTGTAAAACTTTTCAAAAACTTTATAAAGATTATAGGACTTGCAACAGTTATGTTGTCAATCAATGTAAAACTTGCTCTGCTTGCATTTATTGTACTTCCTTTCGTTGTTATAATTACTATAATATTTAAGAAAATATCAAGAGCTACTTATCGTGTCACAAGAAGCAAAATAGCAATGCTTAATGCTTACCTGTCAGAACATATATCTGGTATGAAAGTAATTCAGATATTTGCAAAAGAAGTTTCAAAATATGATGAGTTCGAGAAAAAAAGTCTTGAATTATATAATGCCAATTACAGAGAAATGATGGTATTTGCAGTATTCAGACCTATCATATACTTTATATCAATAATCGCTCTTGTTACTGTTATTGGAACCGGCAGCCATGCATTTCTTAATGGAACTATTACAATAGGTACTTTATATATCTTTATTCAATATATAAGTTCATTCTTTGATCCAATTCAGGAACTGGCTGAACAGTTTGGTACACTTCAGTCTTCTATAGCTTCTGCTGAGAAGATATTCACACTTCTTGATGAGAAGCCTCAGATTGTTAATCCTTCTAACCCTATTCCGGTTAAAGAAGGTATTAACAAGATTGAATTTAAGCATGTATGGTTTGCTTATGATAATGAGAATTATATTCTAAGAGATGTAAGCTTTACTATCAATCCCGGTGAAAAGGTAGCTTTTGTCGGTGCAACAGGTGCTGGTAAGTCATCAATTCTTAACCTTATCGGAAGATATTATGATATTCAAAAAGGTGAGATCCTGATTGATGGAATTAATATAAAAGACATTGATAAAGATGCACTTAGAAAAAGAATTGGACAAGTTCAGCAGGATGTATTCATCTTCTCAGGTGATATTAAGAGCAATATCAGCCTTAACAATCCTGACATAAGTTATGAAGATGTTGTTAATGCAGCCAAATATGTCAATGCAGATCATTTTATAAGTAAACTTCCAGGCGGATATGATGAGCCTGTCACAGAACGTGGTCAGACATTATCACAAGGTGAGCGACAGCTTCTGTCATTCGCAAGAACACTTGCTTACAATCCTTCAATTCTTGTTATGGACGAAGCAACTGCCAATATCGATACAGAAACTGAGATTCTTATCGAAGAAGCTCTTAAGAAACTTATGTCAGGCCGTACAACTATTATGGTTGCACACAGACTCTCTACAATACAACATGCTGATAAGATTATGGTAATGCACAAAGGTAAGATTCGTGAATCAGGTACTCATCAGGAGTTGCTTGCAGCAGGTGGACTTTATAAAAAATTATATGAACTTCAGCAAAAATAATTTATATTATTTTAAGTTTCATTTTACTTTTTTAAGTTTTCGTCCGATATTCCTTCTATATAAAGGAGGGATACGCTTTGGGTAAGATTATCAAGCTGGAGTGTCCTGCCTGTCACCACTACGAGGAGATTATATTTAACAATGATAACAGTGATAAGGAACTTGGACAGATTATATCCAGATTATCAGATTATGAATTTGATATTGCACAGCAATGGCTTAAAGAGAATGAAATTAAATCCTACAAATCAGTTTCAGTTTTAACTTTTTGTCCAATATGCAAAAAACTTGAGACTTCAAATATACTAGAAATTACATCATTTAGTGGTAACAGAAAATCATTCGGTCTTAGGTGTGATACATGTCATACCGAAAAAGATATCATAGATATCGACAATTATATTCCATGTCCCGAATGTGAGAATAAAATGAAAATCGTGGAGATGGGCTATTAAAGCCTGTCTCCACGATTTTTTATTTTATCAAAAGTTCCATATTAAGAAATCAATATTGGTATGCCTGATGTTGCTACTTTTTCTATCTTCTTATATTTCTTATTCTACTTCTACTATCTTTTATATACAATCTCACTGCCTATAATTGTATATCTGACTTTTGTCTCGATATTAAATGGCACTCCATCTGTAATTACAAAGTCAGCATCTTTACCGACACTAATACTTCCAACTCTGTCTTCAATTCCAAGATGCCTTGCCGGATTAATTGTTATCGCTTTTAATGCATCAAATGGATCCATTCCCGATTCTACTGCAAGTCCTGCACATAATGGAAGATATTGAAGTGGAATTACAGGACAATCTGTTATTATTGATACATTAAGTCCGGCTTTTGACAATACTCCAGGTGTCTTAAAAGTCTTATTTTTAAGTTCTACTTTTGTAGCCTGACCAAATGAAGGTCCAACAGCAACCGGATAATTATCTTTTACAAGTTCATCTACAATAAGATGTCCTTCTGTACAATGCTCAAGTGTAAGATTAACATCAAGATCTTTTGCAATTCTTATTGCTGTAAATATATCATCTGCTCTATGTGCATGTGCTTTTAATGGAATCTCTTTATTAACAACCGGAAGAAGTGCCTCTAGCTTGTAATCAAATGCCGGCTTTTTACTTATATCTTCTCCTGCTTCTTTTATCTTAGCATTATACTCTTTTGCTTTATATAACATCTCTCTAAGTTTTGCTGCTGTTGTCATTCTTGAATATATACTCTTTGTCTTATAACATCTTTTTGGATTCTCACCAAATGCACATTTCATCGCAACTTTATCTTTGACAATCATATTATCAATACGCTTGCCATAAGTCTTAATCGCTGTGAATGTACCACCAATAACATTAGAACTTCCCGGACCTGTTGCTACAGTTGTAACTCCTGCTTCTCTTGCATATTCAAAAGCCTCATCAAAAGGATTAATTCCATCAATCGCATTAAGCTGTGGTGTTATAGGATCATTAAGTTCATTATAATCCTGACCTTCGTATCCTATTCCATACCCATCAAGTCCAATATGCCCATGTGCTTCAACAAATCCCGGATATATATGAAGACCTGTCGCATCAATAACTTCTACTTCTTTGCTATCTGCTACATCTACATTGCCCGAAATTGATATAATCTTTCCATTCTCACAGACAATATCTGCTGTATATGGTGTCTTATTAACCGCATCATGTACAAGTCCATTCTTAATAACTAACATAGCTTTCATCCTCTTTTCATGTCATTTATTATCAAAGTATACTACACTCAAAGCAAACGCCTTGGTGTTTATTGCTTAAATAGCATCTTATACTACTTAATTCTTCTTAAAATCATCTACAACTCTATAGCTGTTTTTGCCATATTTCTTAACTCTATATAATACATCATCTGCTTTACTCATAAAATCCCATAATTTATTCTGGCCATTAGGAACTTTTACGAATGCTCCCTGTGATAATGTAATATATTCATTAACTTTTGAATCTTCATTAACTATTGCAAGATCAGCTACTTTTTGTTTTATTCTTCTTACAACTTCTCTTATCTGACGTTGTTCCATTCCTGTAAATACTATTACAAATTCATCACCGCCATACCTCGCCGGATATACATGCTCATTCTTCTCTCCAAGAAGCACATGTGCAATAGATTTTAAGCATTCATCACCTTTTAGATGTCCATATCTGTCATTATACTGTTTAAAAAAGTCTACGTCTATAAGTGCAACACCATACAATGATTTTTCACTATATGCTTTTTCAAACGTCATCTCCGAATAATTATTATATCCCGTTCTGTTAGCAAGACCTGTAAGTTCGTCTGTCTCTGCTTTGATACGCATCTTCTCACTATATTCTTTAATCTCGTCTATCTCAACAATCGTATCATTAAGATTAGTTCTAAGATTAATTATATTCTTAATATCTTTGTTATGATTTTTAATCTTATTATCATAACTTGCAAGAAAAGCTTCTGAACATCCTATATACTCAGGAAACTTTTCCATCTTAAGATAGTATTTCATAAGAATTCTCTGCACACTCATCATACCATCCTGGAATTCTTCATCTTTACAATCTTTATAATAACTCATTATGTTCTCGAATTCATCATATCTATTTATTTCAAGAAGCATATCGCAGAACTTAAGTGAAGTTTCATATATCTCAATAACATATTCTTCAGTTTTCATTGCTTCAACAGCTAATGCTATATATCTGTCACGCTCTGCATCTTTACCTATCTTATGATCATATATTGATGCAAACATATATATTGGCACTTCATCAACACTTCTGTAACCATCTTCATGCACAGATATTAATTCAAGCAGCTCTTTTACTATTCTTCCTGCATCATCATATTCGCCCTGCAGCACATGAATCTCTGCTAATGACTGTAATACTGTAGCTTTGTTAAAATAGTAAAATTGATTCTGTTTTGCATACTCATAATATGCGAAACTCTCTTTGTAATATGACATTGACTTTTCATAATCCTGAATCTCAAAAAATAAAAGAGCAATATTACCTGTTACCATAGCATATTCATAAAAAAGTCCGGCTTTTTTGGCATATTCTGCTGACTTTAAGTAATTTTCAATAGCATAAGCATAATTCTCATCACTTCTATAGAGTATTCCCATAATATTATATGCTCTTGCTACTATATCTTTTGCATCAGCTCTTGTACCATACAATAGGCTTTTTCTTCCATATTCCATTGACTTTTCATAATTAGCCATATGATAATAATATTCACTCATATAATAATTACCATAAGCTAACAGCTTATCATCTTTTAATTTTTCTCCGATCATAATAAGACTGGAACAACTAGTGTTAACCCGGTCGTATGCTGATACTCTATCTTCCATTATCTTTTTGACTAAGTTTCGGACTTCTTTGTCGTAGTTTTCAAATCCTGATATCATTAAATCACCCTTTGTCTTTGTGTTTGAAATAATATTATGTCTTTAATTACGATGTAAATGTCCTATTAAAAACTTTTTATCCAATCTAAATAGTATTTATCAATTCTAGATATTATACAATTACATCTCATGTAATCTATTTTACAACATATTCTCAAACCTGTCAGTAGGAATTGGTTCACTAAAGAACATTCCCTGTCCTATCTTGCAATTCATATTTGATATAAATTCAATCTGTTCTCTTGTCTCAACACCTTCAACTACGACTTCCATATTAAGCGCATCTGCAAGATTAACTACATTGCGCATTACCATTGTATTTCTCTCAGCAAAATATTCTCCAAGAAGAAATTCTCTGTCAATCTTAAGCACATCAAAATTCAAATCTGTGAGAAGGTTAAGAGATGAATAACCTGTTCCAAAATCATCAATTGCAGTTGTAATATTATTATTCTTCAACTGGTTGATAGTCTCCCTAAGTCTCTCATATTCAGCAATATATGCTGTCTCTGTAAATTCTATCTCGATAAGGTTAAATGGTACATCGTATTTCCTCACTATATCAATTATCTTATCGGCAGTATCTGTATTTAATAAATGCTGTTTAGAAAAATTTACTGCAATTCGCACAAGTTTTTTACCTTCATGCTGCCATCTCTTTATATTACGACATACCTGCTCTAACATAAAAAAGTCTGTTGAACATACAAATCCATTACTCTCAAATAGTGGAATAAATTCTGCAGGTGTAAGTATTCTGCCTTCATATCTCCAACGAATAAGTGCTTCTGCTCCTACAAGTTCATTATCAGCAAGTCCTACTTTGGGCTGATAATATACCAGAAAATCTCCATGTTCAAGTGCTTTTTTCATGCTTCTCTCAAGCTCTGCAAGTATAAGATTCTTATGTCGTTCTTCTTCGCTATAATAAAATGCTTTTATGTTCTTATGTGCTTTAGCTACACTAAATGCATCAAGTACTTTTTCCATAATATCTGTAAAACTTGTATCATCTTTTTCAATATTACATATTCCTATATATGTTCCTATTGTAACAGTCTCTCCGTCAAGATTAACATCATACGCTTCAAGCATCTTAATATAATGTTCAAGATTATCTTTTTTTACAACTGCACAGAAGCTGTCACCACCTGTTCGGCAAAACATCTCTCCATCTCGCATCTTGTCTGACATCTCTGTTGCAAATTCTGCTATAATCTCTGTTCCTCTGTCATAACCATACATTCTATTAACTACTTTAAATCCACGAAGATTAATATATAATACTGCAAATTCAGTTCTAAGGCTTTCTTCATCTTTTAAAAGTCGGGTTAAGAATCTCTTAAAGCCATTATAATTAAATATACCTGTATCTAGATCAAGTACTATCGAATTCTCATATATGAGTTCAGCACGAAGTTTTGTTATAAGCCAGGCTGCGTATGCATCACATAGAAGATTAATAGTATCTGTATCTGGTAATCTGTCATCTTCCATATATGTTCTGAATATAACTTTTCTCAAATCTGTTACTTTATATTCTTTTGCAAACACTTGCTTTACTCCATCACTTTCGTAAAGTTCTCCATTATATATAAGATATTCTGCTGTATCCGTTTCTGATATAACATAACTTGCAACAATGCTCCTCACTCCTGCGTCTTCTGCCATTGTATTAAGTTTAAGCTTTAATCCATCTGTTAATGTTCCATCATCTAGTAATGTATCTAGCAGTGAAGTTGTTACTTTTCTTTTCTTCATATTACATCTCCATAATTTTATACGAATTATTCTACCCTTAGGGCAGAGTTTATACAAGGGGAAATATTTCCCATTTTTCAAGACGAATATGAGTTTTTAGAACTATATATGTATAACTACTATGCCTGCCTGCTTATAATTTCGATAAACTTGTATGTATCAACCGGTTTTGAATAATAATATCCCTGAATATCATCAACTCCCAGTTCATACATCTTCTCAGCCTGATCTTTTTCTTCTATTCCCTCTGCTACTATCTTAAGATTCATACTATGTAACATAGAAACTGCAAATTCAAATGCAATTTTTGCTTTTTCACTTTTAAAATAAGACCATACAAAATATTTATCAATCTTAACTATTGATATTGGTAATCCGATAACATAATTCATATTTGAGTATCCAGAACCATAATCATCTATTGTAAATGATGAACCTGCAGCTATAAGTTCATCCATATTCCTTATGAATATCTTTTCTGATTTTATCGCCGCTGTTTCTGTTATCTCAAGATTGATAAAAGAAGGTGATATACCATATTCATTCATTATATCAATCAATATTTTTGCAAGATTCTCCTGCATACACTGCACAACAGACAAGTTAACTTCAATATATTCTATTCCATACTTTGCCGGATTATAATCTCTTATCATCTGGCATACTTTTTCAAATACTACTTTGCCAATCTCAAGTATTCTTCCATTCTGTTCTGCTATCGGAATGAACAACTCAGGAGATACAAATCTGCCTTCCTCATCTCTTATCCTTACAAGAGCTTCTGCTGATATATATCTTTTTTTGGCATTGGAATAGATAGGCTGATAATATACATCTATACTTCGTTCTTCTATCGCCTTTTTCACTGCATACTCTGCCTTTGTTATCTCTCGTTTTTCTTTTAATTTTTCATCATCGATCTCGATTATGTTCTTATTACCGTCTTTTTTACATTTCATCAAAAAGTAGTTAAGTGTATCTGATATTACATCAGAATTGTCACAACGTTTTACATAGAGATAACATGCATTAAAATATACTTTTAATGATACTTCGTTTATCTTCCATGACTTTTCAAAGCGTTCTTTAATCACTTTAAGATGCTCTGTTAACATCTCCATATTGTCGTATACTATTGTAAATTCATTTTCCGTTCGTTTAAAAACTGTACAATTCTTATTTTTACATAAAAAATCTACTATCTTCTTTAGCATAATGCTGGCATTCCTGTATCCAAATGTCTCATTTATAAAGCTATAATCATCTATTGCAAATACAAGTACTGCCATTCCCTTATCTTCTCTATTTATCCTATTTGCAATATATGTATATAATGCATTTCTATTAAATGCACCGGTGTCTTTATCTATATTGCGCTCTGGATTCTCTATCTTCATATACATATAGACAAGTGAGACACTCATTGAATATCCAACAAGAAGCCTCTCGTTGTTAAAAAACTGTACTGTCGCAGTTACAACCCATACTACTATCAAAAAAAAGATAGAATATCTCTTATAATCCGGCATCATCTTCATATATTTTATCATATATGCTACTACTATACCTACATATACTATTACTGCCAAATATGTAAGCATAACTGCCGGTCCATACGTATATACTGTATTAATATCCTTATGATACTGTATTGGAAGGATACACTCTAATACTATATATATGATAAGAAATAATATATATACCATTTTTAATGTATTTTTTACATTTTTAAGTGTTCCAAACACTGAATATATTGTATACAAAAGCACAGATACTGCTACTGTTACTACTGATACAAGATACATCTTGCATATTATATCAGTAACTATATAAGGCATAGACTGCCTGTAATTAATTGCTATTACCGACAATATATCAAGGCACAAGCTTATATAGACTGAAGCAAAAAGTCGTAAAAAATATCCTTCACCCAAAAGATTGAGTGCTCTTTGTCTTGCATACATAATAAGTATTACTGTTAGTAAAATTATCCCTGCTATCTGAAACTGTATATTAAATACCATTTCTTCCTCCACTCATTCTCCGATTCTTATATAAAAAATTGTTCTATACCGGTCTAAAACCTTCAAATATAAACAAAGCAAATTTGTCTTTCACTTCATCAAGTTTCTGTTGTGAACGTATCGTCCATGCTACCGGAAGACTCTTGAATAACTTTTTGCATATTCTTCCTGACAATTCATCCGGATATTGACAGTCATAAGATATAAAATCCGGTCTTCCAAGAAAATTGAACATAAGATGTCCAAGCACAAACATATATGGTCTTTTATCTCCTGACTTATAAAAATCACTAGCAAGCTGACCTCTTAAAATATGTGGCACATTCTTCTTAAACCATCTCACTGCAAGTGGATGAAAAGATTCTATACAATATACTCCTTTATAATCTTTTAGTACTCTATATGCTTCTTCACATACTTTTGTATTACCATTTTCACACTTTATCTCGACTATAAGTGGTACTTTAGCATCAACTATATCTAATACTTCCTTAAGTTTTGGTATCCTTTCCTTAGAATTAAAAAGTTCAAATTGCATAAGTTCATCATATGTATAATCCCATATATATCCCGGCTGTTTAAGACCTCTTTGTATCTTCTCATCATGATATACAACCGGAATATTATCTTTAGTAATAAGCACATCTAATTCTATTCCATAACCATTTGCAACAGCAGCCTTAAATGCCGGTTTTGAATTCTCCGGTGCATCTGTATTATTGTCATGAAACCCTCTGTGTGCATAATAATGCTCCATAAATGGACTTCTGTCCGGTCCACCATTCACTCTTGGCATTATAAGTAACAGATATGAACCTGATAACATAAGCAATATCATAATTATGATTAATATTGTCTTCATAACTTTCTCCCATTCTCATACCATACTATTTCGTTAATATACATACAACTTCAACATGTTTTGTAAAACCGAACATATCTACCGGTGTACATTCCTTAACTCTGTAACCTTTTATTGTAAAATAATTAAGATCTCTTGCTAATGTCTCTGGATTGCATGATATATAAGCTATCTTATCTGGAGACATTCGTACTACTGAATCCATAAACTGTGTAGTACTGCCACTTCTTGGTGGATCCATTATCACTGCATCAATCCTCTTTCCCTCGCTTGCAAGCTCAAGCATATAATCACCTGCATCATCGCAGAAGAAACTGACATTCTTAATATTGTTTCGCTTTGCATTCTCTTTAGCATCTTTAACAGCTTCTAAGTTAAGTTCAACACCTATTACATATCTTGCATTCTTACTTACTGCCAGTGATATAGTTCCTATTCCACAATATGCGTCAATTACTGATTCTTTTCCTGTAAGACCAAGCCCATTAATAGCTGTCTTGTATAGCATCTCTGTCTGAGATTTGTTAACCTGATAAAAAGATCTCGCTGAGATTCTAAATGTATATCCCATAAGCGTATCTTCTATATATCCTTTTCCGTACAACACTTTCTCATAATTACCAAGTACCATACTTGTAGCTGCAGGATTAATACTCTGTATAACCGTTGTTATATCCGGATGTAATTCAAGCAGTTTGGCTACAAAATTTTTTCTTGAAGGGAAATTCTCTGTCGGTGTAACAAGAACTACCATTATCTGCCTGCTTGACGCACCACGTCTTACCATGACATGTCTTAAAAGACCTGTATGTCTGTCTTCATCATACGCCTGCATCTTGAATTCATTAGCTAAATTTCTGATTGTAAGAATTATTTCATCTGCCTTTTTATCATTAATAAGACACTTATCAATGGGAACAATCTCATGTGTTCCTTCCTTGTATATACCGGTTGTAATACCACCCTTTTGTGTTTTTCCAAAAGTTGAATGAACCTTGTTCCTGTAATTATAAGGATAGTACATTGATGAAATCTCATTTACTTTACAGAATTTTGATAAAAGTTCTTCTATATACTTCTTTTTCTCTCTGAGTGTCTGTTCGTATGACTTCTCACACATCATACATCCACCACATTTATCATATGTACATCTTCTTTGTTCCATAACTCTTAAATCTCCATTTCTAAAAGGCTTAGCCATGTAAAAAAATGTTATTTATTCCTTTTTTTTACAAAATAATTATTTCTAGGACAAGATTAACATATTGTTAAACGATTTGCAACTCATTGGTACTTCCAATTTTTTACATTTTAAGATTTTTGTATACTTTAGCAGAAATTTTTAACTTATAATACAATTCATAGGCTTTGAGCTTTTAGCAATTAACAGATATAAGCCAAAGCATAGACAAAATAATATGAAATTATATAAAATCGCATAAGTTCTATATTAATTGCGTCCGGATTGGTATATATCAACAAAAGTAATATAGCAGGCGTGTTTTTGTTGGCACATATCAATCCGGACGCAATTTTCAGATTACATTATTAAATTTTCAAATATATGTTTTAATAACTACAATAATTATATTGGATATATTATATCTGCATTATTATATTATCATAATCAAATACCGGACCTCTATCAGTCCACTCTACTCTCATAAGCATTGCATGTCTATTCGGATCTCTTAATGGATCTCCTTTTATCTCTTCGTATGTTCTTGCATGGAATATACATATATCATCACCATTCTCATCTTTAACAAATGAATTATGGCCAGGTCCATATATTCCTCTGTCATAATCAGTCTTAAGAACCGGATATCTTTCTTTTCTCCATATATGTGGATCTAACAGATCATCATTAATATCAGCACTTAATAAGCCCATACAATAGCAGGCACCTGTTGCACTTGCAGAGAACGTAAGATATATTTTATCATCTTTTATAAGTACTGCCGGACCTTCATTAACCCAGAATCCAACTCGCTCCCAATCATAATCAGGTGTTGTAAGAAGCACTTGTACTGTCTTAAGTTTATTAGGAGTATCCATCTTAGCAATATATAGATTAGATACCATCTTGCCTACGCCAGTCTTCTCTGCCCATACAAAATATCTCTCACCTTTTACTTCAAAAGTTGTCGCATCAAGTGAAAATGCCTTAAATGAAAACTCATCTTCATCAGCAGGCTGCATCATTCCTAGTTCTTCAAATTCATCCTTCATAGGATCTCCCTTACAACACAGTACATAAGGTCTTATCTCCCATATATCTTCAGCTTTACCTGCTGCAAAATATATATAGTAGCATCCATTAATATAATGAAGTTCCGGTGCCCATATATGTTCGCTCATTGGTCCGCTTACATGCTTCTCCCATATAACTCTTTCACCCGCATCTTTTAACCCATTAAGAGTATCTGAACATCTTAATATGATCTTATCATACGCCGGCACAGATGCTGTAAAATAATACTTTCCATTTATTCTTGTGACAAAGGGATCTGCTCTTTGGATAATAAAAGGTGTATTCCATTTATTCAATTCCCCATTAATATGTGCTTGCATAAAAATACCTCCGAATTCAATTATTTAACTAAATACTTAATTATTAAACATTTGTCTAAACTATAAGTATAGAATAATATTCGAAGGTACTATTGTCAATATGTTTTTTAGCTTTATTTTAATTATTATGTTTTTTTCTCAAATAAGCTAGTGGATATAGGCATATAACCATAATTAATGCTACTACAAAATCAATCACCGAATGTTGCTTTATAAAAAATGTTGAAAGGCATATACTAAATGCAAGAATAGTTGACGCTGTCTTTATTATAATCCCTTTTACACCTGTTATATATTGCGTCTTTAAAATTGCAAGATTCATAACAAGTGACACATAACAGTGAAGACTCGGACATACATTAACAGGTCTGTCATTCATATATATCACTCTTACAAGTTCTAAAAGTGCACCACTGCCTTCTATTGTATCCGGTCTAAAATCAATCGCAGTCGGATATATTATATATATCATAAGACTTAGTATATCACCCATAAGAAATAATAATGTAGCTTTCTTAAACTCCTCAGTTGATACTATTAACAGATATAAAAATACAACAACCACATATACATACCATAATACATAAGGTATTACAAAAAACTTCACAAAAGGAATCTTATAATCTATTGGCAGACTTATATAATTCCATCTTGTTACAAACTTCTGTAGCAAAAAATATATTACAGAATGTCCTATTAAAAAACTTAAAAGAAATATACCATATTTATACTTTTTCTTTAACTCTCCCAATTCTCTCCCCCGCTTTTACAACAGTCTCTATATTACTGTTACTATTATTAACTATTTCCTCATCAATTATTACTGTATCTTTTTTAACAAGAAGAACTATTGTCGAACCTCCAAACTCGAACTTTCCCTTCTCATAACCTCTTAACTGTTTACCACCACTATGAATGTTACTTATCTTACCTACTAACAATGCACCGACTTCAACCTGAATAATCGTTCCAAAGTTCTCTGTAAGAAGAACTGTATACTCTCTTGCATTTCTCTTATATACATTATAATGTTCAAAAGCTATCGGCTGTACTGTATGAAGTTCACCTTTTATAAATCTGTAACCATCTTCATAACAGTCATCTACATAAAAATATCTGTGATAATCATCTACACATAGTCTGAATATCATACATAGGCCACCTTCATATTCTGGCGCTGATATATCGCCATCTAGCAGATCATCTACTGTATAATATGAATCTTTAATCTTAAATACACTCTTTTCATCTATATTATATACAGATAATTTTGCATCACATGGGCTTACAAAACTTTTTGGTTCCCTATCAAATTCTCTGTTTGATCTTTTTATTTTTCTTGTAAAAAAATCATTAAAAGATTCATATTTCTTATCTTCATATTCAGAAAGATCTATATTGTTACGCTTTACCATACCAGGTATCAGGCACACAGAAAGCGGTGAATCTAAAATATGACCCACCGCTCTTGATATAATAGGAAGTGTAAGTATCTTCAATATACCTCTGCCTATAAATGTACCATATAAAAATCTAAGTATGGGATTAGCTTTATGTTGTGAAACTGTCTGTCTTTTTTGCATGATTAAATCCCTTTCTGTCTCATAATTGTCTTGATTATAAATACTACTGCACATATACCAACAGCAACCATTATTTTCATCATCTTCATATCCGGTTTTCTTATCTTAATCGGACTTATAAATGCAATCGCAATCATTCCAAGAACTATTGTATATGCAAGTGTAAAATGTATAAAATAGATTCTCAAGCAGAACAATAATGGAATTATAAGTGCTGATGCTGTAACAGGAAGCCCTTCATAATATTCTCTTACTTCACTTGTATTAGCTTGTCTCTCTTCTTCTGTAACATTATAATATGCAAGTCTTATAAGTGCATTAAGTACATATACGCACAGAACAAGTATCTGTATCGGTCTTCTCATTCCTATTGCATATCCTACCATTGCAGGCAATACACCAAAGCATACCAGATCACTTAATGAATCTATCTGAATTCCGAACTTTTTTTCTGCATCTGTTCTGTCTTTTTTAGTTCTTGCAACCTTACCATCGAACATATCACAAAAACCTGAAAAAAGCAGACATATTATCGAAATTACAGGATTACCTGATGCAGCCATACATATTCCCATAACTGCTGACACAAAACCTGCATAAGTTAATACTACCGTATAATTATAAAAACCAATCATCTTATTACCCTTTCATTCTCTCATTCTCCCGAATCATCGTACAATCCTAACAAACTATATCTATTTTGTAAATAGTCCTTTAGTCCGCAGTTAATATTATTACTGTGCGGGAGTCTCTTTAAGTGCTTTTAACTGTTCTTCTGCATTAACAAGTGTATCAATATTAGTTACATACTTCTTCGCAGTATCTGAAAGTGCATCATATTTGCTTCTTGCTGTCTTAATATCATTCTCACTCTCAAGAGTCACTTCTCCGATTGCCTTAATAAGTGCGATAACACTCTTTGCATTCTCTTGTGCAAGTGCTTCTTTATTCTCTGTTCCAGGAAGTCTATATACGATTACAGGATCTCCTTTTTCTATATATTGGAAAATCGTCTTTGCAACATCCGGTGGCAGATTGATACATCCATGTGAACCACTCTTCTGATATATAAATCCTCCAAACTTACTTCTCCATCCTGCATCATGAAGACCAATATCCATATTAAATGGCATCCAATATGATACTGGTGTTGAATAATTCTCACCATTAAGTGTTGCATCACGTTCCTTGTATGTTATCGAATATGTACCTGATGGAGTTGCATGTCCATTCGTCTCTGTTCCTGATACAAAATCTGACTCTATAATAAGCTTTCCATCAACATAAAAATATAAATGCTGTGCTGTTATATTAATCTCAACATATGTACTGCCATAATCTTTGTCACCATGTGACTCGGCTGTCTGCTTGTATTCCGGCTCTCTTGTAACCTGTTCTCCTGCTATTATAGAATCTTTGAGTTTCTGTGATTCAGTTATCTGATCCATCCACCAGCCATAATCTCCGCCTTCTACAGTTACAGTCTGTCCATAAGATGTCTTAAATTTTCTATTTGTAAATATTGTATTATATTTGCTTGCAAGACTCTGAATATAATTAGCAATCGCAGTATCATTAAGTGTAACATTGCCATCTTCATAAGATACCCACTCACTAATCATATCGCCATTAACTTCCTCTATCTTATCACCAAAAGTATATCTGATATCTGCTGATACATATTTATTAAGTATATCACATATATTCTTAAGATTCTCATCTTCTGATGTAATCTGTGGTGCTTCATAACAGCCTGCTGCATCAATATCAACTTCCTCACTAAGTGACAAAATCGCTGAATCAAGTGTCTCTTTAAGCCTGTCTTTATTAACAAGTGAACCCTGTTCTTGTGGTACGACTGTATACTGCCCATCAGAATAATCCGATATATGTGCATCTACAGGCTGTACTATTCTGCTCTCATCACTAAGGCACATAAGTCCTGATACAACATCTTCATATTTCATCTTATCATATACAATGAGTTTTTCAAGTTCTACATCCTTCTTCTTGAATAATGATACAATCCATCCTATTGTATTCTGCTTTTTAACATAATTACTAAGTGTATCATCGAATGTATTCTCAAGACCTATATCAGAACCAAATATCACTTCACTATTATCATTACGTTCATTAATCTTAATTGAATAATCAAGCAGCTGGCTGCTAATCATATCTTCAACCTGTTTAACTGTCTTACATGATACTTTCATTCCATTAACCTTTGTTCCAAATAAAAAACGATCTTTGAAATATACAGCTACCATTGAATATGCAAGCAATACAAATAATATTGCAATTGTAACTACTACTGTTATTATCTTGGTTTTATTATTCTTACCTTCCTTAACCATTACACTAATCCCCATTTCTATTTTATCTTCTCTATTTTCTTACAATATGCGTATAGTGTCAATCCATTTTTTTCTTAAGATTTCTTACAATTTTTTACAAAAAACACAATATTCATCATTTACAGGTTTACATAATCCGATATATGATATGATTATGTAAATTAAACTATCGTAACATCTCACTAAGCGTTTTTTTATAGCTTAGGAATTTAGCACCGTAAAAACCAGGAAACCGGTACTAGTTTTTTAGTACTTATTGACTATATCATTTAAATTTGCTTTTTGGGATAATGTTATAGAAGTGTGTCATATTTTTGTAATATTTCTGTAACATTCATGAAACTCGCAGACATTTGATATTGATATCAGTATGCGTAGCATGTTCGTTATGCTATTACTTACATCAATATTCACGTTATTCAAAATATGGAGGTTATAAACATGGTTGCAAAACTCAAAAAATTTCGTGCACTCATCGCTTTAGCCGTTGCATTAATTGTTATTACAGGTGTTGCTGTATCAACTAATGTATTCGCCGGTTCAGGTAATACAACTCTTCCGGATGGCGTAAGTGCAAGCGTAACTCAGGTTGGCGGCTGGGAATCTAATGGTGAGAATTACTATCAGTTACAGCTTACAATCAAGAATAGCTCATCTAAGAATATTAACAGTTGGGAATTCAATATTGATCTTCCAGATGGTGCTAAGATTAATCAGGACTGGTGCGGAAAAGGCTCAATTGAAGGTAACAGACTTACTGTAGCACCACTTGACTACAATAAGACAATATATACTAATAATGAAATAGTATATGGCTGTATTATCTCTTCAAAGAAAGCATATACACCAACTTATGAAGCTGTCAAATTAGACGGCAAAACTTATGTATTATGTGGTAAAGGTGAAGTAACAACAGAACCTGCCGGCACAGATACTGCTGAAGAAGTAACAACTGAAGCTGCTACAGAAGCACCTACATCATCATCAGGCGAGACACTTCCTGACGGACTTACATATTCACTCAATGTTACAGGTAGATGGCAGTCAGGTAATGATTATTTCTATCAGATGCAGTTAGTTATAGATAACAAATCTAACACTACAGTTAACAATTGGTCATTAGACATTACTATTCCAGGAAAAGGCAGCTTTTCACAGGGATGGTGTGCTAACTATACATATAATAATGGTATACTTAACGTAACACCTTTTGATTATAACAAATCAATCTCAGTTAATTCTAAGATTGACAACATTGGTTTCATTATCTCATCAGACAAAGAAGTTAAAAGCTTTGAATCAGCTTTAACTGTTGATGGTAAAAAATATGAAGCAGATGAAAAAGTAACAGAAGCTACTACTACAGCTTCTTCAACTGAAGCTACTACTGAAGCTAAAAAAGATGAACCTACACAGGCTCCAACAGAAGCTCCAACAGCTGCACCTGCAGTAAAACCTACAACTGGTACACCTGTTGCTAACCATGGTAAATTAAGTGTAAAAGGAACTTCAATCGTTGATAAAAACGGTGACAAATTCCAGCTTCGTGGTGTAAGTACACATGGTCTTGCATGGTTCCCACAGTATGATAACAAAGATGCTTTTGCATCATGGGAAGACTTCGGTGCTAATGTTGTAAGACTTGCTATGTACAGTGACAAGAATGCAGGCTTCTCAACATCTAACTATCAGTTAATCTACGATGGTGTTGACTATGCTACACAGCTTGGCATGTATGCAATAATCGACTGGCATATCTTAGGTGATGGTAACCCTAATACTAACAAAGCTGATGCAGTTAATTTCTTCAAGACAATGTCAGCTAAATATGCTAACTATGACAACGTAATCTATGAAATCTGTAATGAACCTAACGGATGTTCATGGAATAACGATATCAAACCTTATGCAGAAGATATAATTGATATTATTCGTGCTAATGATAAAGATGCTATCATCATCGTAGGTACACCAACATGGTCACAGGATGTTGATGAAGTATCAAGAAATCCTATCACTGGAGAATCTAATATTATGTATGCTCTCCACTTCTATGCTGCAACACATACAGATAATATAAGAAATAAAGCTCAGACTGCATTAAATAATGGTCTTCCATTATTCGTATCTGAATTCGGTATGTGTGATGCATCAGGTAATGGTGGCAATAACTTTACAGAAGCTTCAAAATGGATCTCATTCCTTGACAGCAACAATATAAGTTATGTATGTTGGAATCTTTCAAACAAAGCTGAGACAAGTGCACTTATCTCATCATCATGCAATAAGACAGGTAACTTTACTTTAAATGATTTATCAGAAAGTGGTAAGTGGTTTGCTAACATTCTTACAGAAAGAAAATAATATAAATCACATACAAATTCCACTTTAAATGTTTGTTGAAATATTAATTTGAAACACTTTTTACCGGCACTGCCAACTAATCCCCAGGCAGTGCCGGTATTTTAATTCTCTTTCCATGCAGTTCCACTATTTAATACTTTTATGTCATTTGCCTTAATCCATTCGATTAGGGCTTTTTCTTTGTTATATTGTTGTTCATACTTCTCATACCCACCATATCCTATAAATTTATTCTTTGAATTCTTCTTTTTCCAATTAAATAACAAATTAAGCCGATTAATAATACTACTAAAATACAATTTCCTAAGCTAAACAATGACTGGAACAGATTATTTCCTCCAGCTCCTGTTTCAATTTGACTAAACTCTCGCAAGATATTCCATGGTACGATGCGATTAAAAAAGTTATTACTTGGAAATATCCTTCCAATAAATATTACAATGATGAATGAAATAATTAATTTGTTCTTATCTGTAATATAAGTACTAATTCCATTTATAATCAACGGAATGAGTATACAATAAAAAAGAAACATCTCTACAATAAAAGCGACTACTTCAATATTATATCCTATTCCCAAGACCTTACCTGTTAAATCTGCTCCACCCGCAATGTATGTCAGATAATATATTGCAATACTTCCCACCATTTCAACGAAAAAAATTTTTGAAGCGACAATAATTGTAGCCAAAACCTTAGTTCTATATACGATTACCTTATCACATTTTTGACTCGTTATCCCAAAAAAGTGATTTTCAATTTCTTCTGAAAGGTTAATACCACTTACATAAGAAAATACAATCGGTGTCACATACATCATGCTATTCATAAAAATAGCAATACTGCACCAATATAACATGCTTTGATCTTTTGCTGCATACGGATCTGTCAAAAAAATGCTGTTTAACGCTAAAAGAATCGGTATAATAAGCAATATTATTGCCAACCCATAAATTCTTCGTTTTTTATATTTATACAATTCTGCCTTTATTCTATTCATACTTCTGCATCACTCCTTTCGCTTTTTTATCAATATCAATAAAATACCACTATACATTAAAATCTGTACAATAATACTTAAGTGAATATTTAAGTTAGCGTCTCTGCACAAACTGACAAAATGATCAGCGTTTTTATAGTTGCTCCAAATGCTTAAAAATGATATTCCTTGAGGCATAGCAATTCCTCTGTCCAAAAAATTAAATATAATCAGGAATACTACCGTTTTTACAGTACTCCACCTTTTTGAAAGCCATATAAACATGCTTGGAAAAAGAATACATTTATCCAAAATCCATATAAGCAAAATTTCCATGCCCGGTATCAGTTCCCCTGTATTCCATAATTTACCTGTTGCCATTATATTGTTGTTTCTGACAAAAAACCAATAGCAGACTACCGTTCCCACAATTACGGACAAGAATATCAGAAACAAATATCCCATTGAAGCAAAAGCCTTTGACAAATAGAACTGTTCTGGTAAAATACCCTTATTCTGAATCATTGAAAGATAACCTTTTCTCCGTTCATCACCAACAATTGTATTTACAATCATTGCAAACACCAAAGTTAAAATAAACGACTTTTCCATAGAAAAAAGCTGAATCAGAACCCACGACAGCATACTGTGTCCATTTTCAACCAAAACGATTTCATTTCGGCACGCCAGAATAGACCACATTACCGGATACAGAAAAAGCAACGCAATGAGCAATATATGATCCGATTTGCAGAGCTTATAAAATTCTGTTTTCACCAACCGTTTCATCATTACAGTTCCTCCCGTATTATTCTGTCAAAAAGTTCCTGAATTGATGTCTCTTTAACATATAATTTATCAATCATATTATCTTCTCCCAACCGATTCAATATTGTTCCCAGTATTTCTGTGTCTTCCACTTCAATTACCCCATCTCCATGTACTGTAATTTTTTCTTTTAGAGGAAATATACTCAAATAGCTTTTTAATTCCCCACCTTTTACTTTTAGTTGGATATGCACAGTCTGTCTTATTTCAAAAGTGTCATTGAAAACAATATTTCCATCTTTCATGATCACTACCCTGTCACATACTTTTTCAATCTCTTTCATATCATGTGAAGAAAGCAATACTGCCGTTCCGCTTTTCTGTGATTTTTCAAGAATCACTTTTTCCAGCATTTCTTTCCCCTCACTGTCCAATCCTACAAATGGTTCATCCAAAATCAAAATATCTTTTTCCCCTAAAATTGCCTGGGCAACTCCAAGCCTCTGTTGCTGGCCAAAAGAAAAGCCGGTAATATATTCTTCTCGCTTGTCATAAAGCTGGACGATTTTTAATACTTTAGGCACCAATATATCCAGTTCACTTTTAGGGATTCCCGCATAAGTTCCAAGAACTCTCAAGTTTTCCTCCGCAGTCAGGTATTCCAAAAAAGTTGCTTTTATCAAAAAGCCAATTTTGTTAAGCTCATGCCGGTTCTCTGATAAGTCTTTTCCATGAAACAGGATATCTCCTTCTGAAAATGGCACCATTCCTGCAATGCAGTTCATTAGTGTTGTTTTTCCGGCTCCATTTACCCCTAATAATCCAACTACTTCTCCTTTTTTGATTGTAAGATTAATATCTCTTAAAATTCTTTTCTCTCCATATGATTTTTTCAGATGAGAAATATTTACTAACACTTCCTTTTTCTTCATCTACTTTCCCTTCCTTCCAATCTTATCTTTATTTCTTCCTTGAACTGTCCTTATTGTAGCTGATATACTTATGCTCATGCTTCAAAAATGATATTTGGTTAAAAAGTCGTGATATTCTGTAAAAAAAGCCCTGCCTGATAGTCATAGTTACTTCTATCCGGCAGAGCGCCATTATCTCACTGATATATTTTGTATCGTTGTTTTCATTATAATTTTATCTGCTATAATTTCATATGAGAAATCCCCCTTATATTTTAACGTTGTTTCCCGAATAATGTCCATCCCTTTTCCATGAAGCTGCTTATCCTTTTTTGTAGTCTTAAATCTGTTTCCCACAACATCTAAAAAATTTTTATTATAATAATTCCATACGTCAATAATCAAATACCCCTTATTCTGATTAAAAATAACTTTTATCTTTTTCTTCTCCGAATCTATTACTTTCTGCGCCGCTTCAACTGCATTATCCAATAAGTTTGAAGTCAGGCTCAGCAGATCCATATTGTCCACTAAAATTTCAAGTTCAGGATTCCATTGGTTTTCAAAATCAAATTCAATCCCTAATTTCTTTGCTTTTTCTGCCTTTGAATAAATAAGCGCCCCAAGCCACTCTTTTTGCGGAATTGTAATCAACGCTATTCCCTCGACAATTGGAATTTTCCCAAGATATTGTTTTATTCCTTGCATATCATCTTTATCTGCAAGATAATTAATCATAAAAATATGATCTTTAATATCATGCCGTATTTTTGCAAGTTCCCGTGTCCTTGTGCTGATTACGTTCAAATAATTTCTTTCAAGATCCACCTGCTGTTCATACCTCATATTTTTCAGGACTTTTTGCGCTTCATTTTCAATATCGCCAAAAATGCTGATTACTAATATTACCAATATCACCAATAAAACAATCCTCATATTCCACAAAAGTTCGATATGAAGCATCTCTTCATTTAGCATAATATAAGAATTAGCAATCAACAACGCAATCGAAATTATAGATTTTATTAAAATATAACGATAGGCAGTCAATTCAAAATAATTGATTTTCTTTTGGTTACTATGTTTCCTTAAATATAAATAAACAAACATTCTGGTTGTCACTGTATAAGCTACAAAAATAACAAAAGTACTGTTTTTATTATCAATTCCTTTTATTTGATTAAGTATGCATGCACTCAGGAGATTTAGTACCGTCAGTGCTAAAAGCAATTTTAAATAACTGACAACCTTAATCCATGTATTCCCATAAAACAATGCTGCTATCAATGGCATTATCAAAACATATACAAAAAGTTGGCAAAACGGTATCTCCGGCAATGTATTGACAGCCAATGCACTAAGAGAAGTCAGTAGTATGATGTAGATATTCCCCTTTATACGTGATACTTTTAAGCGATACTCCATATTCAAATAGCAGTAAAATAAAAAAACATCTAAAAATACTGGTGTAATTACTCGCATGGCCCTCCTGCCTTTCTAAGAATATCATAAAATTTTTTCTTTGCTTCCGCTCTTTTTCCCCGACTAATCGGAATTACACATTCATTTTCCAAAACAAATACACTGCTCTCATATCTTTGTACATAGTTCAAGTTCACAATAAAAGACTGATGGCAACGATATAGCTTATCTGCCTTCAGCTCCACTACTTGATTCTCCAAATCTTTTAAGCTGGCATATACCTGGTATTCCTTAGATTGCGTTACAATGTTGCAAGTATTTTTTTCTTTTTCTATATAACAGATTGTTTCTGTTGGTATAGATATAATATCTCTATTTATCTCCACTTTAATCTTAGGACAATCAGAAACTGCCAAGCCGCCTGCCTTTTCATATTGCATAACACTTAAGATAATCTCTTTTACCTTTTCCAGTTTCAGCGGTTTTACCACATAATGGAATGGATGCACCTCATAAGCTGATAAAGAGTATTTTTCAAAGCTGGTGACAAATATAATCTGTATCATAGGGTTAATTTCTTTTATTTTTTTCCCTAATTCCAATCCTGAAATATATGGCATTTCAATATCTAAGAAAATAATCCCATATTCTTTTTTATTCTCTTCAACAGCGGTTAAACATGCTTTTGCAGAAGTAAATGTTCTGATGTTTCCACGCTTTTTTATAGCGACCAATGCCTCCTCAACAACAAATTCCTCCTGTATTACCACATCCTGGTTATCATCACAAATCAAAATATTCATATCTGGCACTCAAAATCCTTTACATCATCTTTTTATATATTCATTAAGTAATTATATGTACAAACGATAAAATTCACAAGCTTTAATAAGAGATTTACAATCTTCGATTGTTGGAATTACAATTTTGCTCCATATGCCATAATTCTGATGGGGATACACATATGTAGCATCTTCTATATTTAATACACAGTCCCACCAACCAAATACCTAGCCGTGCATCACTTCATCCCCATAGCAAGCTATGGGGGTTTTCCCCTCAAGTTTATAACATATTTTACTTTCCAAAAATATACTTATACAATACTCCTATATAAGATATCTGAGATTGCTTTTTTTAAGTTCTATCCTATAAGCACTTCCTTACCATCAAATGCGAATCCATAATGCAGTATTCTCTCCCTTTTTACTCCAAGAGTAAGTAATTCCTCATCATAGTTATTCTCTTCTATCTGTGTAAGTGCCGCCTTTACTGTCTCTTTGGGTGTTCTCTCCTTACGACTGCTTCTTACTTTAAATTCCATTATTATTCCAGGAAGTTCTTCTCTCTTTGGTATCATCATAACATCATATCTTCCAAATCCACTCTCTCTATAGAGAAAAAGCTTTTTAACATATCCATATTAAGAGTCTTACCAAAACGTCTTGGTCTTGTTATAAGTGTTACAATATCGCCCGATTCCCACCATTTCTTAATAAACAATGTTTTATCTATATAAAAATAATCATTTTTAATTATCTTTTCAAACTCCTGATTACCTATTGTTACTTTTGTCTGACTCATTTACTCACCTTTCTTTTATATTTTATCTTCAATTTTATCCATTACTTTTTTTCTAATCCAATATATGCTACTACAACTTTGCCACTACAATTCCCACCTATAACTTCATCTGATGCAGTTTCTATCGTCCAACTTCATATAATATATACTATCATACTACCATATCAATTTCCAATAAAAAATACCACATTCAGTAGCCCTCCTGAACGTGGTATTCTTATGAGTAAAAGGAAATAAAACGTATGGTTTATAATAAATTTTAAGCGATGCAAGAACTTAAAATTTATCTAAACTAATCTATAATCTGCGATGTTACTCGCATAAATCAAAGCCTATATTATTTTTTTATATTGAAGGCCTTAATTCCTGGATATACTGCTGAATCTTTAAGCTGTTCTTCGATTCTTAGAAGCTCATTGTACTTAGCAACACGTTCGCTTCTTGATGGAGCACCTGTCTTAATCTGACATGTATTAAGAGCAACTGCAAGATCAGCAATTGTTGTATCAGCTGTCTCACCTGAACGATGTGAGCTGATTGCTGTGTAACCGGCTTTGTGAGCCATCTTAATAGCTTCAAGTGTCTCTGATACTGAACCAATCTGATTAAGTTTGATAAGAATTGAGTTACCACAGCCAAGTTCAATACCTTTTTTAAGTCTCTCTGTATTAGTAACAAATAAATCATCGCCTACTAGCTGAACTTTATCTCCAAGTTCTTTAGTAAGTCTCTGCCATCCTTCCCAGTCTTCTTCATCAAGAGCATCTTCGATAGATACAATTGGATACTTCTCAACAAGAGCTTTCCAATGTGCAATAAGTTCATCTGATGTGAATTTAGTACCGGCTTTTGGAAGGATATATTCACCTTTTTTAGAACCTTTCCATTCACTTGATGCAGCATCCATTGCTATCATAAAGTCTTTGCCAGGTTCATAACCAGCTTTTTTAACAGCTTCAAGTATATATTCTATTGCTTCTTCATCAGATGCAAGGTCAGGTGCAAAACCACCCTCATCACCAACTGAAGTAGCAAGTCCTTTGCTCTTTAACAAAGCCTGAAGCGCATGAAATACTTCTGAGCACCATCTTAGACACTCTTTGAATGAAGGTGCACCAACAGGCATAATCATAAATTCCTGAACATCTACTGTATTAGCTGCATGAGCTCCACCATTTAAGATATTCATCATCGGAACTGGAAGTCTGTTACCATTAACACCGCCAAGGAAACGATATAATGGAATATCAAGTGCTACTGAAGCTGCTCTGCAACATGCAATCGAAACTGCAAGAATTGCATTAGCTCCAAGATTTGACTTGTCTTTAGTTCCATCTGCTTTGATCATCGCAGCATCAATTGCATATATATCAGATGCATCCATTCCTGTGAGTACATCATTTATAACTGTATTAATGTTGTTAACCGCTTTTGTAACACCTTTTCCAAGGAAACGGCTCTTGTCATTATCTCTAAGTTCAAGTGCTTCAAATTCACCAGTTGATGCACCACTTGGAGCTGTACCTCTTGCAACTGTTCCGTCTACAAGATACACTTCAGCCTCAACTGTTGGATTACCTCTTGAGTCAATTATCTCTCTGCCGATTACCTTTTCTATTTCTAAATAATTCATATGTCACCTTTCCCTTCGGTATTTTTTTATTTCCTCTCTGCCTCGCTCTGCATACAAGGCAGAAAGGAGAACACAAGATTTATTCACATTAGTTAGGTTTTTCTAACTGATATTAGATTAGCATAACTCATTTTGTTTTGCAAGTATAAAATTTGATAAACTTTTTTCAATATTACCTTTGCTTTACAAAGAGAAACTGCCTATAATAGCATCCTGTTATAATACTATTATAGGCAGTAAGGTAGGTATTTATTCAATTTTCTGCATCCATACTTTGTGCTTAAATAGCGCAAAAGATATGATAAGTCACACATCATCTAAATTCATGATACTTCTTACTAAAAATAGTCTTTGCAGCTATTATCTAAGCTACAAAGACTATTCTCATAAGATTATTATTGTTAATATATACTATATTCTTATAATGCCGCAAGTTCAAGCATTCTTGTAAGTGTCTCTTTTGCTTTATCGCATATAGCTTCATCCGGCAGTTCTACGGCATTCTCTCCTGTCTTTAGTACATTAAGCACATGATCAAGTGTAATCTTATCCATATTGACACATATTGGTGTTGTCTTAGGGAAATAGAACTTAGCATCAGGTCTTCCAATCTCTAATTTGTATATAACGCCATATACTGTTCCGATTATAAACTCATCTTCCTCAGGATGTTCAGCAGCATACTTAATAATTCCACTTGTTGAACCAATATAGTCAGCAATTTTTATTATATCAGGATTACACTCAGGATGTACTAATATCTTAGCATTAGGATGTTCTTCCTTAAGTTCTGCAATCTCTTTTGCTGACATGAATTCATGTCTTGGACAGAATCCTTCATTGTATATAAAATGTTTGTCAGGAACTTGTGAAGCAACATAATGTGCAAGATTACGATCTGGAATAAAAAGAATATTCTTATTAGGAAGATTCTTAACAATCTTAACTGCATTAGCAGAAGTTACACATACATCAGACCATGACTTAATCTCAGCAGTTGAATTAATATAACATACAACAGCCAGATCATCATATCTGTCCCTTGCATTATCAACCGTAATCTCATTAACCATATGTGCCATAGGGCAGTCAGCAGTTGGTTCTGGCATAAGAACTGTCTTATCAGGATTAAGAAGTTTGGCACTCTCTCCCATGAATGATACTCCACAGAATACAATTATAGGATTATCGAGTCCTACTGCAATCTTACTAAGATAATAGGAATCACCAATATAATCAGCAATCGCCTGCACTTCAGGCTTTACATAATAATGCGCAAGAATTACTGCATTTTTTTCTTCTTTAAGTCTCTTAATCTCCTCAATTTTCTCTTTATTCATCTCAATTTTCTCCATTTCACTCATTCTCCGTAACTAGTCAATGCACATAAAAGTGTACATTCTGACAATTATAAACGAAGTATAGCACATGTTCTTACAGCTGACAAGACACCTTATTCTCTTTCTTTACATATCTTATAACTTCCACATTACTATTCTTGGCTCTTTCACACATTGCATTATATACTTCATCTCTAAGTTTTCTCTGACGTTCCTTAGGCTTAAGCGTCTCATCCGGGTAGAATGGTCCATCAACGTATGTAACAATCTGCACTTTATTACCTTTCTTACCACGTCTTACATAACAATTCGTAAAACAAAACACCGGTGTCTTAAGCCTTACCGGATATTTAAAAGATACATCTTTAAATGGTCTTATTCCTGTATAATAAGGCCAGATATGTGCTTCCGGATATATAGTAACTGCACTATTTCTCTTAATCTTATTTTCAACAGAATTAAGAAATCCTTTCATTCCATTAATATTCGTAGGTATCGGAATCGCTCCAAGCATAGCGACAAGCCAGCCAATACCTTTTATTGATACATTAGCCGGATTAACTATAAAAAAATTACGCTTTGGATACATCATCAGACTTGGGATAAATGTATCAGCAAATGGCTGTGTATGATTGCCATATATGAAGTATCCCTGACTTTTATATGGTTTTACTTTCTCTTTGCCTATAAACTTAATTCTAAACTTCAGTTTCGCATATAGATACTTAATTGGCATGCTAAGAACATTTTGAATAACCAATGAACATTTATCCCAAAAAGGACCATGAATGAAAACATAGTTCTCATCAATAGTCCTTATATCTATCTGCGCACTGGAGAATTCATCATTAAGTTCATCTTCATAATATATTATCTTCTCCATATACACTCTTCCTTTTTAATTTTTATCTGCATATATAAGATATCATGCCAGCTATTTTACATTAACTACAACTATATAGAATCATAACAGATATCTTCTAACCTGCTCTCCATCTGATAGTTCTATAATTATAACGTTTTATATCTCTTACTCATCTTTCTTAATAGTCGTATAAGTAAGCGGAATCTTATAAAAATCTTCGTATATATTCTTCCATATCTCAAAATTCTTATCTCTCATCTGCTCTTTATTCTCTCTAACTGACAGATTAGCATCAGGATATATAGCCTCACTTATATTAACGATATATTTCTGAACCGGAAAGCCATCATCTCCTATAATATCGCTGTCCTGCATAGTTATAAATATAGGAATTACAGGCACTTTATGCATTGCTGCAAACTTAAATGCACCAATCTTAAGTGGCTTTGGCTTCTTATAATTCCACCATAGGCTCTGTTCCGGATATATCAGAATAAAATCTTCATCATTAAGTATAGTCTCAACAGCTTCCATAAATTCCATCATAGTCCTTCTATCCGAACTTAATGGAAGTGTATCACAGTTTCTAAAGAAGAATCCATATAATCCGGGAAAGTTCGTATAATTACCTTCTCTTATAACTTTATAAAGAGTCTTTGAACCTGCATGTTCTGACATTCTGAATACTTTTTCAATAGTGAGTGAGTCAAATGGATTAAAATGATTGCATGTAATAATCGCACCAGTCTTAACTCTGTTGAGATATTCAAGCCCATTAACTTCTTTTATTATAAGTTTATTAGTCTTTAAAATTTCATCAAGGAACTTCTCTCCTATCTTATTAGCGACCTTCGTCTTAACTTTGCTTGAACTTTTTGTTCTAAGATAATCAACTTTATCAGGAAGAAGAACTATTGTCGGTGGATCCTTTTCAGGATCTACATCAAATTTACCTTCAAGCTCAAGCTTCTCTATCTCCTTCATAATCTCTAATCTATCTGGTGATTTTTCAATAACCTGATTCGGGTCTTTCTTATGCTTCATAACTCCTCCGTTTTATCCTATTTTTCATAGCCAACACAGTCAGTCTGCTTAGCTGCAAGTTCTATAAGTTTCTGGTTACTTACTTCTCCTTTTATTCTATCTTCTTCTGTAAAATTCTTCTTGATAATCTCTATCTCATCAAGATATTCTGTCTCACCTGCATATTTCCAAAAATATTCCTGAAAAAGAATATTCTCAAAATGCCATGGTTTGAAAGCAAGATTGTAATGAACAAGTTTTACATGTTCTTTATCGGTATTTTCTTTTTCTATCGGCATTCTATTCCATTCATATGGCAGAATCTTAACTCTTCCTTTGCACATTCTATTAAGATAATCCTGATCCTGTGCAACCTCGTATTTTACAATACTTAACATATAGATAAACTTTTCTTCAAACTTGAATTCACGCATTGCTTCAAGATTCATAAGCATAACACCGGCATTAAAATATTTCTTATAAGAAGATACGCCTATAACTCTCTCAACATAATCAACGAACTCCGGTACAAGTGCAACTGTCATATCAGGTACAGCTCCTACAAGATTATCACCAAGATCAACATTATAAAGGTTAGCAATATCATCCACTACTACAATATCACTGTCTATATACAATGCTTTTTTCATATCTTTAAATAATTCCGGTATGAATAATCTAAAATATGTTGTCTTGCTATAATAATCTCTTGTATAAAGTTTATCATTAAGTGCGCCAACATATTCACTAAGATTAACAAAATCAATATGAATATTATCACTTTCATATTTTACAAGATGTTCCTTGTTATGCTCACTTATATATGTGTGCAGAATATGCAGATAATATGTATTATCCTTTGACGCATTATCAACTATTGACTGAATTGCCACTGCAAGGAATGGACAATATCTGTCATCAACTGAGAAAAAAACCTGTATATCACTATCTTTATACTTCATAATTAATTCTTCCTTTCATTTCTTTATTTTTTATAATTATATAACTATATTCTATAATAGTATATATTAAATATCTATTTTTATATTAATCTTAAATCTTACAATTAACTAATTTCATCTAAATATCTGTTTTTCTGCTCTCATACTCTTTTTTTAGCAAAAGATATTCATCCAGATCCCTATCAAAATAAAAACATTTAAGTTCTCTATGTATCTCATCCACATTCCACTGCTTATAATTCTCTGTATGTGGATATGGCAACAACATAAGTCTTTTACAGAAATGACATACAACTGTATCTTTTCTGTCAAACTTTGACTGCTCATTAAAACGTCTTGGTATGATCTTCTTCTTCGTTGTTGACCAATATATTGCATCCTGATCTGCAAAGAGCATCTTCTTCGTCTTAATTCTCTGTCTTGCTTTTGCCAAAAGGCCTGTCTCTTTTACTTTTTTCATATTGAATAACAACATTCCTGCATTAATATAATCCGGTCTTATAAGCCAACATCCATACTTTTCTTTAACAGCTGCATACTCATAATCACTTATATCAATATCATAAAGTTCTTTTATATCATTACCAATCATAATATCAATATCAAGATACAAAAGTTTATCCGGAATCTCATCTATAAGATCTGCAAGAAGTCTTAATAATGTATATGGTGTACAATATGCTGTCTCGTTGGCACATCCACCGAACTCTTTCTCATAAAGTTCAGTAACATCAAGTTTTATTACATCATTATCTTTATTCTTCCTCTTTATAACTTCTCTTAAGAATTCAACCTGACTATCTGTAATACTTAAAAAATCAGGATTAATTCTTGTTAATTCCATTGTCATTATATAACACTTTATCGTCTCGTCTGTCCTGTTTGTCATGGATATAAGCTGTGTAAGCGCACCATCAAACACTTTCTTATTCCCACATAAAAGTATATTTACCATAGATATCCTTTCATATTGCAATTAAATATTAATCAACTAAGTAATTGTCAAAAAATACTCTGTCAGTTAATGATTATATCCCATTTTTATTACTTGGTAAAGGATAATTTCTGTAGATATAGTATTTAGACTTTTGTATATTAATTTAACTTTAAATAGATTTTTACTGTGATATCTGATATAATCAGGTTATGCTTTATTAACAGTTTTGCATCAACTGTAATATCAATAAAACAAACTGACAGAGCTAAGGAGGATTTTTATGAGTGCTTATCTATTTGTACATTTTAAAGAAAAAAGAACACCTGACGGAGAACAAGTATACTTTGGAATAAGTAAAGATGGCTTTAACTGGGAAAGTGTCAACGATGGTAATCCTGTATTATGGAGTTATGAAGGCGATAAAGGTGTTCGTGACTTCACCATTACAAGAACCAAAGATAATAAATTCGTAATTATGGCAACAGACTTAAGTCTTGCTTATGGAATGCCATATAAATATGAAAATTCATGGACTAAAGTATCAAATGAAGGCAGCAAATGTCTGGTAATGTGGAAATCTGATGACCTTATTCACTGGTCTAATCAGACTATGGTAAAACTTGGCGATGAGAATTATGGATGTCTATGGGCACCTGATATTATATATGATAGTAAAAATAAAGATTATATAGTTCACTGGTCTTCATCACACAGCGATAACAACTTTGGTCCAAAAGGTATATTTTACTCAAGAACCAAAGATTTTAATACATTCTCAGCACCAAAACTTCTATACAGACGTGATAATGAAGGTCCTGTAATAGATTCTGCGATGTATGAAGAAGATGGAATATTCTATCTCTTTGTTAAAAGCGAAGCCAATCCTTCAAGAGTTATTCTTCTAAAGAGCGATAATGCAACCGGACCTTTTGAACGTATTACTGCTTTTGATGAGAGTATGAAAGATTTAGAAGAAGGATTATATGAAGCTCCAACAGCATTTAAGACATCCGATGGCAAATGGTGTCTTATGTTAGATTTTTATGGCTGTGGTGCTGAAGGTCAGGGATATATTCCATTCCTAAGCAATGATATCTCAACAGGCATTTTTACAAGAGCTGATAATGAATTTTCTTTCCCATACGGATTTAAACATGGTACAGTCCTTACAATCACAGACTCTGAATATGAACGTTTATCCAATTATCATAAGCCTGTATCTGAACGTTAAATATATTGATTTTTAAAAAATCCTCCTTATGGAAGAGAAGCATATATTACTTAATTATTCATCTGATACTTATAATTAAGAATATATGTCTTCTCTAACCATCTAAGGAGGATTAATTATTAATCAAGATCAAGTTTCTTAGTCTTAATAGCTTCTACCATCTTCTTTACGAAGTCTTTACAAGGAACAGTTGTTGTCTTCTGTGCTCCATGTAATCTATATGATATAGTCTTCTCATTCTTCTCATTGTTACCAAGTACAAGAAGATATGGAACTTTCTGAATCTGTGCTTCACGAAGACGATAACTTAACTTCTCTGCTCTCTCATCGCTCTCAACTCTTATACCTTCTGCATCTAACATATCATAGATCTCATGAACATAAGCTAGTAATTCTTCATCATCTGTTTTAACAGGAAGAATCTTAGCCTGTACAGGTGCAAGCCAAAGTGGAAGATTACCTTTTGTCTCTTCAAGAATATATGCCATGAATCTGTCAAGAGAACCAAGAATAGCTCTGTGAAGAACTACAGGTGTCTTCTTGCTTCCGTCCTTATCTACATAAGTTAAGTTGAACTTAGCTGGAAGACAGAAGTCTAACTGACATGTTGATAATGTATATTCATTACCTACAGCAGGCTTAACATTAACATCAAGTTTTGGTCCGTAGAATGCAGCTTCACCAATCTCTTCTGTATATTCAATTCCAAGATCATTAAGAACTCTTCTTAATGCATCTTCTGCTTTATTCCACATCTCATCATCATCATGATATTTTACTTTATCAGCTGGATCTCTTAATGAGAGTACGCAACGATAGTCTGTGATATTAAAGTCTTTATATACATCAAAGATTAAATCAACTACTTTTGAGAATTCTTCTTCAATCTGCTCTGGTGTAACAAAAAGATGTGCATCATTCTGACAGAAGTGTCTTCCTCTCTCAATACCTTTTAATGTTCCACTTGCTTCAAAACGGAAATCATGTGCGATCTCACCGATACGTATTGGAAGATCTTTGTATGAATGAAGTCTGTTAGCATATATCATCATATGATGTGGACAGTTCATTGGACGAAGTACGAATGATTCGCCTTCAACTTCCATTGCAGGGAACATATTATCTTTGTAATGATCCCAATGGCCTGATGTCTTATAGAGATTAACTGTACCTACACAAGGTGTCATTACATGAAGATATCCTAACTTTCTCTCTTTTGCTTTAATATAATTCTCAAGCTCCTGCCATACTGTATATCCTTTTGGAAGGAACATTGGAAGTCCACGTCCGATTAAGTCATCAACCATGAATAACTGCATGTCTTTGCCAATCTTTCTGTGGTCACGTTCTTTAGCTTCTTCTAATAATTTAAGATGTTCATCAAGTTCTTCCGGTGTTGGGAAACATACACCATAGATTCTTTGAAGTACTTTATTATTAGCATCGCCTTTCCAATATACACCTGAATGTTTAACTAACTTAAAGTTCTTACATAACTTAGTATTATCAACATGAGGTCCACGACAAAGATCTGTATAATCACCCTGATCATATACTGTAATATTGCCATCTTCAAGATCTGATATAAGATCTAACTTGTATTCGTCACCGGCAAAAAGTTCTAAAGCTTCAGCTTTTGATACTTCTCTTCTGTATATCTTCTTGCCTTCCTTACATACTTTTTTCATCTCTTTTTCTATTGCTGGAATGTCTTCATCTTTAATTACTGCATCACCAAGATCCACATCATAATAGAAACCTTCTGTTACAACAGGTCCTACCCAGAACTTTGCCTGTGGATATAAGTGCTTGATTGCCTGTGCCATTACATGTGCACATGAATGATTAAGTGTGTTAAGACGTTCGTCATTTTTAAAATCTACCATTTTTGTGTCTCCTTTTTATATTTTTTTAAAAATAGTATCCTTATTATGATATATACAAAAAGCCCCTTGTATAATATCATATATTACACAAGGGGCGAATATATCGTTCGCGGTTCCACCCTATTTCATTCCTGCTGCCAGTCTTATAATCCTATATATAGCTTATAACCTTATATATACCATATATTCTTATATCATTCTCTATATATAAGACTCACATTAAGGAATCTCTTAATGATTATAACGGAATCACCGGACCTTATTAGGGCCGCTCAGAGGTGGTCTTCCAAAGCTTCTGATCTGGTATACTCTCATCACATATATACCTTTCTGTTGATCTTCCACAGTGTACTCTTCTCATCAACACGTTATTTTTAATATAATCAAATTCTTTGTTAAAGTCAAGTAGTTTTTACGGATTAACAATTCTATTGCTCCATTATGTTTACTTGTAACATAATATCTCATATAAGCATATTGTTATTCGTTAATCTCATCATTAGTCACTCTCTCAATATGGATTGCAAGATAACCTATCTCCACTTCTTCAAAGCTACACTTTAGATTGGCTGCTATCTCGTCACATATTGTTCTGGCTGTTGCGAATGATCCTGGAAACTTCACTTCCATATAATCATTCATATTAACTTTAAGCTTCTCTCCAGTCATTGCTCTTGCTACCATATATCTTATATGATTCATAAGACGATTGTAAGATAATGACATTACATCTATAGGCTTCCTGGTTTCTTTTTCTACAAGTGTTATACACTCTCTTACTGCTCTTGCCATCTGCATTGCCTGTGATACATTCTCATCATTAATCGCTGAATGAACATGAAGTGCCACATAGCCTACTTCGTCATCATCAATATCTATATCATACATTTTTTTCAAAAGAGGTCTTATACATTCTGCTACCTTGTATTCCATATGAAAGAGTACTCTTATATCTTCTGTAAGCGGATTACTAAGCTGTTCATCATTCTTAATTCGCTTAACAGCAAATGCTATATGATCTGCAAGCGGGAATAATACAGTTTTGTCTATCTTGCCAAACTTAGCTTCTGCCTCGCTAAGAACTTTTGACGCAATCTCAAGAAATTGTGGTTGTATTGATTTTACTATATTCTTAGCACTTCCTCTGTCTGTATACTTATTAAGCGAATATACTTTATCTTCTTCTCTTATGTCAATCTCTTCTGTTATCTTACGTCCAAAGCCAATTCCTTTCCCCATTATAAGACATTCCTGCTTATTATCAGGATGAATGGCAATAACCGTATTATGGTTTAATACCTTCTCAATTCTGTACATAATCCTTCCCCACTCACATTTTATTTTTATACCTATTCTTCATAAGTATCAATCGCAAATAGTGGTTCACCTGCTTTAATACTTCCATCTCTAAGAAGTCTAATCTTCTGATTATCTTCAAGTTCTGTACATAATACAGGTGTTGCAATTGATGGTGCATGTTCTTTTAGATAATCAAGGTCAAGTTTTAACATCTTATCACCCTTTTTAACTTTCTGACCATTCTCAACATAGCACTCGAATCCTTTGCCTTCAAGCTTAACTGTATCAATACCAACATGAATTAACATGCTTATGCCTGTATCTGTCATAAATCCTATCGCATGTTTTGTGTCAAATACGAAGCATACTTCTCCATCTTCCGGTGCACTCACAATTACATCCTGTGGTGTTACAACTGCACCATCTCCCATCATTCTTCCTGCAAAAGCTTCATCAGGTGTTGTTGAAAGATCTGCTGCTATACCGCTTATTGGACTTGATATTATTACAGTTTCCTTAACCTTTTTATCTGTTTTTTCTATTTTACCACTATTAGCATCAACATTTCCACTATTTGTATCATTTATTTTTACTTTATCCACATTATTGTTGTTATCAGTGTTACTACTGTTAATATTACCAGTCTCCACAGTTTCTAATGGTGCATGTTCAAGATATTCTTCAAGATTAGCTTTAATAACAGTTACGCCCGGTCCATATATTATCTGTACACCCTGACCTTTATGGATAACACCTGATGCTTTTGTTGACTTTAGAAGTGCATCATCTACAAGCTTAGGCTCTCTTACTGTACATCTTAATCTTGTTGCACAACAGTCTACATCTTCTATATTAGCCGCTCCACCAAGTCCTCTTGTTATAATGGCACTTAATTCATCACTCTGATTAATACTATTATTGCTTACATCTGCATTGCCTTTTGCTGCTTCTCTCTTAGCATTAACATCAGCTTTTGTATATAATTTTGTCTCTTCGTCATCGTCTTCACGTCCCGGTGTCTTAAGATTTAACTTCTTAATAAGAACAGTGAATATTACATAATATAGTACAAAATATATAATTCCTACTGGAATAATTCTAAGCCAGCTAGTCTTAGCATTACCTTGTAATATACCAAATAATAATAGATCAAGGAAACCACCTGAGAATGTAAGTCCAACTGCAATATTAAGTATATGTGCAATCATATATGCACTTCCGGCAAGTATTACCTGAACTCCGAATAATACAGGTGCTACGAATAAGAATGAGAACTCAATAGGTTCTGTAATACCTGTTAACATACTTGTAAGAGCTGCTGATAACAAAAGTCCGCCTGCTGCTTTTCTCTTCTCAGGCTTAGCTGTACGATACATTGCAAGTGCTGCACCAGGAAGACCAAATATCATGAATATAAATTCACCTGAGAAATATCTTGTCGCATCTGCACTAAAATGTGTAATGTTAGCTGCATCTGCAAGCTGTGCAAAGAATATATTCTGTCCACCTGCTATAAGTTTTCCGCCAACTTCCATTGTTCCACCAACTGCTGTCTGCCAGAATGGAAGATAGAATACATGATGAAGTCCAAATGGGATTAATGCTCTTTTTATAATACCAAAAATAAGAGTTCCAAAATATCCTGTTCCTGTTACAAGTGATCCTAATGCATAGATTCCATTCTGTACAACAGGCCATACAAAATACATAAGTATTCCGACAAACATATATACAATTGTTGATATAATAGGTACAAATCTTGAACCTCCAAAGAATGATAAAGCGTTAGGCAATACAATCTTATGGAAACGATTATGAAGTGCTGCAACACCAAGACCGACTATAATACCTCCGAATACACCTATCTGTAATGTATTGATACCACATACAGATGTTATTGTTCCTTCAAGAACACCATCTGCTATACTTCCATCAGCAAGTACTTTACCAGTAAGTTCAAGCATCGCACTTATTGATATATTCATAACAAAATATGCGATAAGTGCTGAAAGAGCTGCGACTTCTTTTTCTTTTTTCGCCATACCTATCGCTACACCTACTGCGAATATCAATGGCAGATTATCGAATATTGCACTTCCGACCTTATTCATAATTACTAACAATGAGTGAAGTATTGTTCCATCTCCAAGTATTCCCTCAAGTCCATACGTTGCAATTGTTGTGGCATTGGTAAATGAACTTCCAAGGCCGAGCAACAGTCCTGCTACCGGAAGAATTGCTATAGGGAACATAAAGCTTCTTCCAATTCTCTGCAAAATACCAAAAATCTTGTCTTTCATAGTAATCTCTCCTTTTCAAAATATTAATATCCATACACGTGTGCCTTTATACTAAAATTCCAAAAATATATGCTTATTCATCATATATCTTCGAATAACTTATTTAATATTTTGACGCACAAAAAAGGCATTAACATGCATAAATATTGTGTGTTATTTATACATAGTTAATGCCTCGCAAAATAATCATATTCTGTAAGTTACATACTATAATAATATAGTAGCACTATGAATAATAATTGTCAAGTAAGTTTGAATTATTGAGATTCACTATATCACATCTTCTGCAACAAACGATAACTTTTTATAAAATATATTATCTCAAAGAATCCTGTGATTGCCCATGAGAATACATATAGAAGGTAGAGTGATGGAATTGTCTTAAAATATGCAAATATCGTATATACCCATACAACTCTGAACACGCATGAACCTATAATAACTATTACTGTTGGAACAAGACTCTTACCTATTCCTCTTGATGCTGCTATTGTACAGTCCATGAATGCACTTACACAATATGATAATCCCATTATCTTAATCTTCTCCATACCTGCATCTATTACCTCACTGCTATTAGTAAAGAATGAGAGAAACTCTCGTCCAAATATGAATAATAATCCACCAAGCAAAGCTCCTGTTGCAAATGAATAAAAAAGACTTATGAGATATGATTTCAATACTCTTTTTTTGTTGCCTGCACCAAGATTCTGTCCCATGAATGTCGAACATGCTGTATAGAATGCTGCCATAAGATTGTATATAAGCGTATCTGCATTAGTTGCTGCTGAATTGCCGGCGACTATTGTTGAATCGAATGAATTAATTCCAACCTGTATGAACAGATTTGCAATAGCAAATATCGCATTTTGCATACCTGCTGACAATCCCAGTATAAGTATCGCTCTTGAACGGCCTGAATATATTCTCACATTCTTAAAGTTAAAATTACATATTCCTTCATCTCTAATCATATGCCACATAATAAGCACTGCTGACACATACTGTGAGATGATACTTGCAAGTGCAACACCTGTTGCCGCCATGTTGCATACTATTACAAAGAATAGATTAAGCACAATATTAAGAACACCTGCTATCGTAAGATATGTAAGTGGTCTTTTGGTATCACCATTGGCACTTAGTACAGCATTACCAAAATTGAATATTCCAAGTGCCGGCATTCCAAGTGCATATACTCTAAAATACATTACTGCTCCATCTATAAGATTATCTTTAGTCTTAATCAATGTAAGTAATGGTGTTGCAAGTAACAGACATATCACTGTAATAATAATTCCTGCCGCAAGGCATATAAGAAATGCTGTATGTATTACCTGTGTTGCAGCTTTATGATCTTTAGCACCAAGATGCTTAGCAACTACTACATTAACACCACTTCCAAGCCCTATAAGAAATCCTGTAAAAAGCGTCACAAGTATTGTTGTCGAACCTACTGAACCAAGCGCATTGGCACTTGCAAATTTACCAACAACCGCAACATCTGCCATATTAAAAAATACCTGTAATACTTGTGACATCATAAGCGGCAGACTAAACAGAAGAATTTTTTTCATCAATGACCCACTTGTCATATCATAATCTTTCATATATTTGTCCTTTCCTTTTCTTTAGTATACTTTATTAATTCATTGCGCTACTATTGTTAATCAATAACGTATATTTACTTTATTTTTTTAACAAGCATTGCTTATTATATATCATATTTTTAGAAAAAGAAATTACATTTTAATTAGAAAAATTATATATTTTTTCGCATATACAATCTCGCCGGTCTATGACCTGCACCTGTCTGATATTCCTGTGTCTCAATTACATAATCAGCTATCTTCCTTCTAAAATTAGCTGGTGGTGTACTCTCGCCAAGAATAGTCTCCTGAATTGTCTGCAATGATGTAAGTGTGAACTTCTCCGGCAGAAAATCAAACAATACTTCAAAAGATTTAGCATTCTTCTTAAGTAATGAGTACGCTGATGCTATTATTGCAGCATGATCAAATGCTAACTCTCCTCTGTCTATTATCTCATATTCATAATTGCCAAACTTCTTACTCTTAAGTCTAAGCACTGCTGTAAGAACAACATTCTCTCTCTCAAGCTTAAGTTCATAATTACCATCCTCTGTCTGTTCAAAAGATATATTAAACCATCTTGCATCAATAGCATCATCGCCGCCCATAGCCTTAACTGTACTGCTATCAATGATAGTTGTATATGCATTAGAGATAATTCTCCCTCTCTTATCTCTGTCACATTCACTAAATGTTCCTACCGGCATAATAGCTGATGGTCTTACATTAGTCTCTTCTTCTATCTCACGAAGAGCGCACTCTGTAAGAGTCTCGTCCATCTTCATAAATCCACCTGGCAAAGCCCAATGATTCATATATGGATGCTCACCCCTCTTAATAAGAAGAAGTGATAATCTGTTACCTGTATTATCTCTGCGCCAATTCTTAGCCTTCTCATCTCTTACAGAAAATGCGACAATATCTGTTGTTACTGATGGTCTGTCATAGTCTTTGATATTATATGATGAGAGGAATAACTTCTCATCATTCTCCTCGTTACCAGTCTTACCTTTGAATACAGTCTTAAGCTCATTCTTAGAATAATCTGAGTAAAATAGTGGAATAACCCCGTTAATATAAGCTGAACCCCTCTCAGTAAGATATATTCTGTCACCTTTTATCTCCATAAGTCCATTATCTATGACATAACGTACCTCGTCCTTAAAGTGTTCTTTAAAATCAATGCCAAATCGTTTCTTAAAAGCTGCCATATCTACAAATCCAAAATAGAATGATACCGATACCATCTTTGCTATAGACTCCTCAATCGGAAGTCTGTATATATCCTGGAACGGAAGCTCTCCCCTGTTAATAGCTTCCTCATATCTCTCCATTCTCTTCTCTGCTGCACCAAGATTATATGCAAGGTAGTTCATTCCAAATGATTGAGCACCAAGTCCCATTCCTACATATGGAGTTCCCTCAATTACTCGTCTTGTAAGATAATCACTTGTGCCATAATCTCCCTCTATACGGCTGAATGTATTCTTGCCTATATTAGCATTGTAACCATGACAAGTAAGTGTACGATATGCTATTGTATACTGATACATTGCCTTATATATGGATACTCCGCCTGCTTCATATTCAATCTTAGTGCCTTTATACCTGTTTCTGTAAAGTGTTATATGATCCGGCTTAAGTCCTATTGCATATAAAAGAGTATTATCAAAATCTTTATCTGACTGATTAAGAAATCCATACATAAGATCTATGTTAAAAGATTCAAATCCCGCTTCTCTTATATTAGCAACTGCCTTCTCATATATACTCTTAGAACCATCCCTTCCAAGTTCCATAAGTAACCTCTCGGATACAGTCTGTACTCCCATACTTATCCTTCTATATCCCATCTCATACAGTGCATTAATCTTCTCAGGCTCCATAGCTGCTATAACCGGTGTAGTCTCAACACTTGCTATCACTCCCTCTTTGACATCAAAGTATTCATATACTGCATCTGTTATCTTCTTAAGATTCTCAACTGACAACTTAGATGGCGTGCCTCCTCCAAGATCATATCCTATTATCTTCTTCCCTCTTAAGATATCAGAATACATAGCCATCTCTTTTAATAGAAGTTCTACATACCTGTCTTCCACTGATTCATCCGGATTCTCAAGTACAACATATTCACAGAACTTGCATCGTGCTTTGCAAAATGGAATATGAATATAGATTGAAAGTTCATCTACATCTCTCCATTCTTCTTCTACAAACTTACGTATCTCTTTCCCGTCCTTAAGTCTGTACTGCATAAATGAAGCTGGTGTCAGTGGATACGCTGTATTCGCATAGTGATGATATAATAACCCTGTCTCATATACCTCTTCACAACTAAGTTTCTTTTCTTTCCCTTCATTATTAATTATCTCTCTCTTCATTAAATGGCACCTCTTCTTATTGGCTTTGATTTATATTTGTTATTCACATTTTGATAATATCACTTTGATAATAAGATGTCAAGCGCTTTTATACAAAAAAATTGCAACTCCGGATTTTTATCCAGAATTGCAATTTCCTTACTCTTATGTCCTATGATTTTATTATATAATTATTCCGATTACTACATGCCACATATAGTAAATTACTGCTTTCTCAATATAATATCTTCGTTCCCTTAATCAGATTATTCAAGAACTAATAATAATCCCATCTTGAACTTGCCATTAGCTGTTACACTGTGAAGTCCATCTTTTTCAAACCTAAAGTTCTCGCCTGCTGATATCTCATAATCTTTACCTTCGTATCCGATTACAGCCTTACCCTCAAGTGCAAATATAATCGCATTGCCAGGTGCTCTGTGTGGCTGTAAGCCTGTTCCTTCATCAAATGCCATAAGAACAAATTTCATTGTCGGATTACTTACAACATCAAGGTTGCTTATACTTCCTGTCTCATATGAGATAAGATCCTTTAATTTCATTACTTCGCCTGCTTTTACAATATTATTCATAATTATCTCCTTTTTAATAATAATCTCTGTATAAACTGCACCTGTTTCGCTTTCTGCTCCACATAGTGTTTTACCTGGTATAACAAGCAGATCACCCTTTGTAAGTTCTGCTTTTTTCTTGTCTTCACCGATTATAAAATCAGCTTTTCCTTCTGCGCCAATATAGATGGCTGTTACATCATACGTCTCCTGACTTATTGAAGTATTCGCTCCAAGTGAGAAGAATGTAACTGTATTCTCCAAACCAAGACCTGCATCCCTTGAGATTGTCATGTTATCTCTTATCGGACGTAACTGACTAACTGTGAATTTTCTCTCCATATAGTTTCCTTTCTATATCCATGGTCACATTGTTACTGCTTAATCATAATACTATACTTTTATGATATTTTCGGTTGCCACTGCAACTATTAATATAAAAAATCTATTAACCAAACATTAACTATCCTATTCTAAACCAGTGACACCGGCACTATATTTCTAATCACTTTATTATCATATCCAATCTCATCAACTACCACTTTTACATCAAATATTCCTGATATATTCTTTTCATTCAGTACATCAGAAGCTGCACCATAATAGCAATCTCCTCTACGATTAAGCATAAATGCCTCATCGGCTACACGCATAGCATTAGTCGGATAATGCGTATTCATAATAGCCCCAATACCATCATCATGTGCAAGACGCTCAATCATATTAAGAACAAGTATCTGATTATGAAAATCCAGCCCTGTCTCAGGTTCATCAAGTACAATAAGCTCAGGTTCATTGATTAAAGCTCTTGCGATAAGAACCATCTGAAGTTCCCCACCGCTCATATGATTACAGTCCTTATTCGCAAGTCTTGTTATCCCGACTCTCTCCATCATATTCTCTGCCATCTCAATTTCTTTTTTCCCCGGCTGTTCAAACATTCCAAGATGAGAACTCCTACCCATCATAACCATCTCAAGTCCGGTATATGAAAAAGCAAAACCATGAGTCTGTGGTATATATGATATCTTACTCCATATCTCTCTTGGCTTAAGACTCTTAATATCCACCCCATCAATATATGTCGCTCCATTAGTCCAATTAAGAAGCCCCATCATACATTTTAAAAGTGTAGTCTTACCTATTCCATTAGGTCCAAGCACAGAAAGTATATGTCCTTCTTCAAGCCTAAGATTAATATTCTTAAGTATCTCTTCCTGTTTTGGATAGCCAAAACATCCATTCTTTACTTCAAAAATCATCGCAATCCACTCCTGTTCTTCTTAAGCAAAGATATAAATACCGGTGCTCCAATAATCGCTGTAAGCACTGAAAGTGGAAGTTCTATGACACTGACAGTTCTTGAAAGCGTATCAATTATAATCATAAAACCTGCTCCAAGACTTATGCTAAGTGGAACAACATACCTGTTATTACTTCCAACCAACATTCTTGCACAATGTGGAATTAACAAACCTATCCATCCTACCTGTCCACACATCGATACTGCTGATGCTGTGATTATTGTTGATGCGACGATAAATATTATTCTCGTCTTTTTAATATCTATACCACTTGCTTTTGCTTCATCCTCACTAAGTGCAAGTATATTAAGTCTCCATCTGAATAACCATATTACAACTATTCCAATTAATATAAGCGGTGAACCTATTAATATCTTCTTATAAGTTGCACCTGTAAAACTCCCCATAAGCCAATAAGTAATCTCCGGAAGTTTATCCTGCGGATCTGCTGTATATTTGAGAAGAGAACCTATCGCATTAAAAAGTGATGACGCTATAACACCTGCAAGTACAAGATATACCATAGAACCATCTCTATTCTTACCTGCAACTTTCATAGTAAATAATACTGATGCAAGTCCAAATATAAGTGCTATTATCTGTGTAGGTACAATTCCACATGATAATATAATTGCAAGAATCGCACCCACACATGTTCCACTTGTTACTCCAAGTATGTCCGGTGTCGCAAGTGGATTAGAGAAAAGTGACTGGAATGTATTACCTGCACAGGTAAGACCTGCACCGACAATAACAGCCATAATAATTCTTGGAAGTCTTAAATTAATAATGATAGAATAATTCTTAATGTCATCTTTTTCTCCTGTAAAGACAGAAGCAATAGCCTTAATAACATCCCGAACCGGAACATTCATACGTCCTGCGCATATACAGATTATTGCTGTTATCAAGGGTATGATTATCATAAGAATGACAGCCTGTAATGTAAATTTACCTTTTTTTATCCAAAAATTATCCTTCATTAGTAATTCAACATCTCCTGCATATCTTCATCTGTCACATCATATCCATACCAAGTCTTGTAATATTCTCTTATAGTATCTTCAAGTGGATAATCTGCAAATGCTTCTGGATATGTCTTACATGCCATCCACGCATATACAAGTGGTGCATCAGGATTTGGTGTAAACCAATTCCACATACCAAGTGTTGTATTATATACTCTCTTATTATTAACTGCACTTAATGTCTGAAAATCTGCTCCCTCAACATTATTGTTAAGCACATCCTCGGTTGTAAGCGATAAAAGCCCCGGTCCATCAAGGAATAAGATATCAGTATCCCAACTATATAGCTGTTCCATATTAACCTGTGTAAATCCTTTGGCATCTGCTGCCACAACATCTGTAACACCAAGGTGTTTTAACCAGAATGTACCAAATGTACCTGCTCCTGATACCTGTGGAATTCCATCTGCATATTTCCATAGAATCATTGCAGTTGGTCTTTCTGATTCAGGAATTGCATTAATTCTATCTTCTACATCAGTAATTATCTTATTACCGGCTTCTTTGAATTCATCAGTCTTGCCCTCTTCTCCAAATACATCTTCAAGAAGATTAAGCCATTCCTGATATCTTACAAGAGGATCTGCATCTGTGCTTGCACCAACTGTTGCAAATCCTATACATGGTATTCCACTTGCTTTTAGGACTTGTGCATGCTGTGCATTACCTGCATTATAGAGAATAACATCCGGTTCAAGTTTCATAATCTCTTCAATATTAAGATCGCTCTGCGCATATACTGTATCTGATGATTCCATAAGTTCTGGTGCTATATCTTTTAACACAGTCTTAGTTATTGTATCCTTAAAAGAACCACAATATCCGACAATATTAGGTGCTGAGCCTTCAAAATATGACATATATGTTGACAAAATAGGTATCTGATCTATTACAACTTTAGTTATCTTATTAGGAACTTCTACTGTATTGCCACCATGGTCAACTACTGTATGTGTTCCATTCTCATCTAAAGTATCTTTTGTATCCTCTTCTTTACTGCTCTTATTAACTTCACTTTCTGCTGCAACCTGTGATTCCTTAGTTGTTGCATTATCTGTCGCTTTACTACCTGAACATCCTGCAAATAATGACACTGTCATACAAGCTGCAAGAAGTACTGTTAAACTTTTTCTCATAATATCCTCCTGTTATTACAAATGCTTTATTTATATACAACTTATTTTTATTAGTTATTTCTAACTCACGTTTGTGAATTATAACATAAGATTATTCTTCTGTCCGTTGCCATGGCAACAAATATTCAGATATATTTTGAGAAAAATTATCATATTTAGGCTGATACTTCTCTTAGTTGCCTCTCCTAATAGATACACTTCTAAAAGGAACTTACTGCTTTATTTATCTTCTATACACTTCTCTTTTTGATATATTTTATATAAAAAAAGAAGCCTAAACAAATTAGACTTCTTTTTCTTATCGATGATTTATTTTTAATTGGATGATTTACTTATCTTCTCATTACTTCACAGTAACTTTAAAATTACTAAATGAAGCATTATTAGAATTCCACCATGAATAAAAATTCAGGTATCCGATATTGCTATAATGTGACAAATCAACTGTCACCGTATTAGCATTAGTATATGAATAATCAGCACTTCCAAGCCATCCACCATTAGATGTATATACATGTGCTGCACCATTACCGGTTGAATTAGCTGATACATTGAATGTAAGAGCTGTTATTGTCTTACCTGCATATGCGCTAAGATCAATCTTGCCATCTACTAACTGTACATCATAAGTTCCTGCTGATGCACCAGATGTATTATTACCAGCATTAGTTCCATTATTACTTCCAGAATTATTAGCCGGTGCATCACAAGGTTCGAATATCCATAACTGATTAGTACTTCCTTTACATTCGTACTCACAGACATTAGTTCCTCTTACATTCTTAGCACCTGCTACATCTATACATGATCTTGCATCTGAACATACTGTAAGAATAGCATACTGTCCATCTGTACTAGTCTTACCAATCATATATTTTTGTGCTGTAGCCTGATTAGCTGTATATAACTGAACATTAGTTGAATTATCAGCTCGTCCATAGTCAATATCAAGCATATATCCAGAACCATTCATAAGAGTAAATACTCCATCCGGTTCATTCTTAAGATACCATCTCTGACCTGTTGCGCCATCACCATCGCCAATCTGAACATTAGTATTATTACTCATTACAGATGAATCATCTGCTTCAAGATATTTCTGTGATTTAACACCTTTTATATAGTACCATCCATCCTGAAGCACTTTATTAGTTGACTTTGTAACTCCTGATGTTGCCGTATTATTGTTGCTTGTATTACTGTTGTTACCTGTATTTGTATTATTACCTGTATTACTGTTGTTACCTGTATTTGTATTATTACCTGTATTACTGTTATTGCCTGTATTCGCATTGTTTCCTGCATTAGCATTGCCAGTATTACTATTATTACCAGAATTAGAAACATTACCCGTTGTAACACCTTTTCTAAAAGGACTTACATTCTTCTGGCTAACAAACTTACTCATTGCACTATCAGTAATATATACATAATATTTATCTGTATTCTTGCATCCTGCATAAGCATTACAAAAATACTTAGTATTATAATTATAATTCTCTGTTGTCTTAATCAATTCATATCCATAATTCTCTGTAGAAGGATTCCATGACGCTACATTATAAGCTGAATTATATGAATATGTACCAGCTGTACTATTCTCATTAGCCGCAGTATAATTGCCTGCTTCTCTATATGATGCCTTTTTATCAATAGCAACTTCTTTTCCTTGTACACCTGCAAAATAGCAATTCTCAACAAGGAAAGTAGCTCCTTCTCCTGCGATTACCTGTGATGTACCGGAATCTATATTAGAAGAAGTATTAACATAATAATTATTATAAATATGGGCATAACCATTACCAAGCTGTGGACATCTTCTTACACAATCACGCCACATATTGTACATTACAGACGTTCTGCATCTTGAAGTCTCTGAATTCTGTGTTCCATAAGCTACAGTCCAATAACGGTTCTTAAACACATTATAAGATAAAGTTATATAATCAGGACTTCTCTTTAGATCCTTTGCATCATAATAACTCGCATAAGGTGTATTAACCCATATAAACTTACCGACTTCATCTTTACTTCTTGTAAGTGTACTATTAAATGTACAATGATCAATCCAGATATTTCTTGATGACCAGATCTGAACAAGAATCTTATTAGCATTCTTCTTCGCAAGGAAATTAACATTACGGATAACAATATTATCACTTGGTTCATCCTTACCATACTCATTATTTGTTCTTAACTGGCAATCATTAATAACAGGTGTTGAATATGCTCCAACAAGAGTCTTATTATCTCTTATTCTCATATATCCAGCCTGTGAACAATCAATATTACCATTAACAACTATTGTAAGTGGTTCTGTTAAATTAAGATATTTCTTCAAATCATTAACATTTGAAGCATATACTGTCTTACCAAACAATCCGCCAACTGTTCCAGCTTTCTGACCATTAGCTGTATTACAATTAGCTGCAAATCCTTCAAGTCCATCAAGATTAATCTTAAAAAGCTGATAATCGTTCCCCGTATAATTCTCAACTCTTATACTATTGTCAGCAGCATTAAAAGTTAAAGCTTTTGATGAATCACTGCTGTTTACAATCCTGTAAAAAAGATAGTAGCCTTCATAATCTTTCTTCACGCCTTCTATCTTCCATCTCTGCGAATTATCGTGCTTATTCTGTGCTATGACAGCAGTTCCATTATTATTGGTAATAACATAACCTGTCTTAACATTGACAATCTCATAGACACCTTCCTGCACATAATTCAAGTACCATTTTTCATTATCTTCGCCATTCTCGTTCCAGGTGTTCAACTTAGAACCATCTGAAAAACCAGATATATTGACATTATTAACCGTATCTCCTACTCCGATTCTAAACTTAGAAATTGGATAACCCGTTGCCGCATTAACAGTTCTTCCCGGTATTACAATAGCCAAACATACTGTCATAACAAGACATACTGCTACTAACAATGTTAGCAAACGCTTCTTTTTCATTACTATTTTTCTCCTTTACAACAACCAAAAAACACTGAAAAAACATTACTATTTTTACCTGTTTCTTAGGAAACTACACACTGGATCCTCATATGCATAAACACATTAACATTTTTTTATAAATTATTCAAGGTTTTTTTATACTTTTAATTTATTTATTAATACAGCTAATATGTCCTTTTGTGCTAGTTTATTTTAAAGCATTGAAAAATATAGCATTGTACTCGTTTGCATATTTTAAGTTTTCTATTAATTTTTATTCATTTATTTTATTTTAGCAGTAAGTTAATATACTGAACTAATGCATAAAACCTATTTTATGCATTAGTTCACCAGAAACTATTTTAAAAAACTCTTATCAACCATCGTAATCTGCATACCATTTACAAGTATTATATTCTCATCTCTCATTCTACTAAGTTCTCTTGAGAGTGCACTCCTGTCAACATATAAGAATTCTGCCATCTTATTTCTTGTAAAGGGAAGCTCAATTATTCCATTTTCATCCATCTTCTGTGTCTGAAGAAATACTTTAATCTTATCACGAAGTTTCTTTTGGCTTAATATTCTCACTTTTACATTGAATAGATTAACCTGACTTGCAAGTTCCTGTAACAGATTCGCTGTAACTTGCATTCTGCATGGACAAGTAAGAGTATTCGTAGACATAAGACTTCCAAAATCAAGAAGAAGAACACTTGAATTCTCTGTTGCTTCAAGACTAAACTGACTTGCAAGTGATCTGCTGCATGCAAGCTCTGCACCAAATATGTCTCCTGGTGCAAGCCTTCTTATAATAACCGGAGTCGAATTCTCATCATAGATAAATTCTTCAAGCCCTCCACTAAGCACAATTCCTGCCAGGTAATTAGTATCTCCTTCTGTCACTAACGAATTACCCGTATTATAATCAGCAATCTTGGCATCTAAGCATGACAACACATTCTTATACTTATCTTCACTAATTCCTTCAAACAGACCAGACTCCCTGAAACATTCTATATATCTTCTATAATCTATCATATATCTTACTCTCCATTAACAAGCCTTTCATATCTATATCTTACTGACTCTCTATCAACAAGCCTTATCTAATTCTTACCGACCCTCTATCAATAAGCCATATCATATACAATACTTAATTATTCCTGACTCTCCACAATCTTATTCTCTCTTCTTATAACGCTCTCTCTTATAAGAGCATATACTGTTGATAGAAGCGGAATAAACACAAGCATACCTGCTATTCCAAACAGACTTCCGCCAATACTTACAGCGAATAATACCCATATAGCAGGAAGACCTACTGAACTTCCAACAACTCTTGGATATATAAGATTGCCTTCAATCTGCTGCAGCACAAGGAATAATATAACAAAACCGACTGCCATCATTGGATTCTCAAGAAGTATAAGAAAAGCTCCGACAACACATCCTATAAATGCACCGACAATAGGAATAAGTGCAGTAAAAGCAATAAGAATTCCAATCATAACCGCATAAGGCATACGGAATATAAGCATCGATACAACAAACATCGAACCGAGTATTACAGCCTCAACACACTGTCCTGTAATAAAACTGCTAAAATTCTTATTCATTATCGCACACACTTTAAGAAAACTATTTCTTGGTTTTTCGGGTATATAAGCCTTAAATATTCTCATAAACTGACTTCCAAGCTTCTCTTTCTGTGCAAGAATATATATGCTGAACACAAAAGCTATAATAAAACTTGTAACAACAGTTATTATACTTCCTGCAACACCAATAGTTGTATTAAGTACACTTCCAATACCACTTTGCATAAAAGAACCAACACCTGCAATTATCTTCTGCCAATTATTCTTAAGTTCAGTAATCGTACCTGCAGAATTCTTAAGTGCAGGATACTTATTGCTAAGTTCATTAGCAATATCCATAAGTTCTTCAAAAAACTTTGGTATCTTGCCAGCAACATCTGCTATAGCCGATGATATCTGTGGAACAACAATTGCTATTAAAAGTCCAATTAAAAATATTACAAATAATATTGTAAGAAATATACTCACAATACGTTTGAAACTATCTGCCGACTTGCCAGTCCACTTCTTAAGTATTGTATTCTCAATAAAATTCATTGGAATGTTAAGAACGAATGCCATTGCCGCACCGGCTATAAAAGGTGCTATTATCGCAATCGTAAGATCAACTGCCTTTAATATATCTTTGCAGTATATAACCATCATAATAAGTAATGTAGCAAATACCATAAGTAATGCTATCTGTCGCATCTTTGTCTTGCTAAAATCCATATTCTTCCTCCCGTAATCTCTTCATTTATAATATCAGAGTAGATTATTGACTATTTTAAATTTTGCCAATGTTAAATATACTCACAATTATTACTATTCTATCACGAAATATATGGTTCTTAAAGCCAGATATTATATTTTATATTTTTTTCATATTATATGATACCTTTTGACCATCCTATACATATTGTATTGTCTAATCGACTCTTATCATTCTATATCCAATCCCAACATGCGTCTGTATATACTGCACTGACATACTCTCTTTATCTATCTTCTTCCTTAAAGTTGCCATAAATACTCTTAACGAAGCAACATCATTCTCCCAACTATGTCCCCATATCTTCTGTGTAAGATATGTATGTGTAAGCACTTTACCTACATTGCTGGCAAGAAGACATAATAGCTTATATTCTATAGGAGTAAGATGAAGCTCTTTTTCATCAATATAAGCACAGCCTGATGAATAATCAATCTTAAGTTTACCATTTACAAATATATTAGATTCATTCTGTTCACGCCTGTTAAATACAATTCTTCGTTCTGTAACTCTGATCCTTGCTAATAATTCTTCTACCGAAAAAGGCTTTGTAAGATAATCATCTGCACCTGCATCAAGTGCCTCTACTTTATCAGAATCTTCACTTCTTGCACTTATAATAATAATCGGAACATCAGACCATGTTCTTATCTTTTTAATAACTTCCATACCATCTATATCAGGCAATCCAAGATCCAACAGAATTATATCCGGATTATGTGTGGCTGCTTCCATAATTGCTATTTCGCCATTAACTGCTACTATATACCTGTAATTACAGGTTTTTAACGTTGTTGTCATAAGATTTTGTACTGTCCTGTCATCCTCAACAACTAATATCAATGTTTTATTCATACAATTCGCTTCCTCACTTATACATTGTTAATATCATATAGTAATCTATATTAGCAGCAACTTTAATATATATCCTATACACAATCAACCTTTTCTATTGGTAATTCTATTATAAACACTGTTCCTGTCGGTTTATTATCCTTAACTTCAATATTTCCATCATGCATATTAACTATCGCTTTACATAAAAATAAACCAAGTCCAAGACTTCTTCTGCTGTCTGCTATATTTCTATGTTCACTATAAAACATATCAAATATCTGTGCCTTTGCCTCATCACTTATTCCAGGTCCATTATCTGTAATTGTAATTATAGCTTTATCTTCCGTTTTCTTTGTTCTGATATCTATTATAGAACCTTTTTGCGTATATTTTATAGCATTATCAACAATATTAATTATAACCTGCATCATAAGCCTTGCGTCAACTTTTACAAGAATAATCTCTTCTTCATAATTAATATTAATTGTATGCTCCTCCTGTTTTATTCCAACATGCTTAAGTGCTTCACTTATTATCTCATCAAGCAGCTCAACATTCATCTGTATATTAAGTTTGCCATCTTCAATCTTTGTTATAGCAAGCAGATTCTCTACAAGCTTTATAAGCCACATTGAATCATCATATATATCTTTGCAAATCTGTTTTCTGCTGTCCTCATCAATCATCTCTGAATTATATAAAAGATTACTTGCATTACCTGATATCGATGTAAGAGGTGTTCTAAGATCATGTGAGATAGTTCTTAACAGATTAGCTCTTAATCTCTCTTTCTCAGCTCTAAGCTCCGCCTTTGATGACTCAATTGTCTGTATCTTAAGTCTCTTAGTAAGTGTACCTGTAAGAAAAGCAACTATGAACATCGTTACAAATGTAACTGAATATGCATCATTATAAGCAAGAAGTGTATACCTTGGCTCAGCAAAAAGAAAATTAAATAAAAATACATTAACTCCAGACACCACAAGACTATATATCTGATGTCCTGTTATAAGTGCAGCTATGTATGCACCAAGAATATATATCATAATAATATTAGACTCTTCTATTCCTATATCAAAAAATACTATACCTATAAAACTAGTTACAATAATAACTCCTGTACATTTTAATATATCCATAATATTATCTTTAATCTTATTATTATCATCTGTCTTCTTATTATAGTACATATATAACTCTCACTTTCTTATAACTATACATTAAATACTACAATATCTTACTTATATTAGTATGTCAAATCATATATCAGTATTCCAACCATCAGTATCATATCCCTATATTCAACCGTTAGCAGCCTCAATATATCATACTTAAAAATCTTATATATGAAAACAGTTTTGTATATCTCTTGTCTTACCAAGTACCATAAGTGCTTCACCTGATGCAAATCTTGTATCGGCAGTTATATTAAGATTCATATTTCCATCTCTTTTTACAGCCATTATATTAACATTATATTTCTTCCTTATATCTATCTCTGCAATAGTCTTACCAATCCATTGTTCAGGCATCTCAACTTCAAATATAGAATAATCATCTGATAATTCTATATAGTCTAAAATATGCTCCGATGTATAACGTATAGCTGTCCAATCAGCAAGCTGCTTCTCAGGATATACTACATCATCTGCACCATTACGCAAGAGAAACTTCGCCTGTACATCACGTTCTGCTCTTGATACTACTCTCTTTGCACCAAGTTCTTTTAGCAATGAAGTTGTCTCAAGTGATGCCTGAAAATCATTAGCTATTGCAACTATACATAGATCAAAATTACCAATTCCCAATGTTCGTAAAAAATTCTCATTAGTACTATCACCAATCTGTGCATTAACGACATAAGGTAAGATTGCTTCTATCTTCTCTTCACTTTTATCTATCGCCATGACTTCGTGATTCATCTTACCAAGTTTCATAGCCACATGCTTTCCAAATCTTCCAAGTCCAATCAATAATATTGTCTTCATCTATATCTCTCCTTTTTCTACTCTATTGTCAGATATTTATCAAACACTTGTTACTATCTTATATATCAGTTTCTTCCTATCCAACTATCACCTGTTACTATCCTATATATCAGTTTCTTCCTATCCAACTGTCACTTTCTCCTTTGGATACTTAGAACCTTTCTTTACACTCTCCGATACTGTTGCAAATATAAGTGTAAGTCCACCAACACGTCCTATATACATAAGAATAATTAATACTATCTTTGATACAATACCAAGCCCAGGTGTTATACCAAGCGTAAGTCCAACTGTTGCAACTGCTGATGCAGTCTCAAAAATACAATCAAGCATAGGAAGCTTCTCTGCAATACTGATTATTACAGCTCCACCAATACACAGACTTGCATACATCATAATAAGCGTTGCTGCACTCTTTACAACACTATCTTCAATTCTTCTTCCATAGCACTCTATATCGCCTTTTCTTTTAAAAACAGTAATCATATTCGTAAACAAAATAGCTAGCGTTGTAAGCTTCATTCCACCTGCTGTAGAGCCCGGTGCTCCACCTACTAGCATAAGAAGAATCATAATTGTAATTCCGGCTTCACTGATTTTAGTCAAATCAACTGTATTAAACCCGGCAGTTCGTGGTGTTACAGTCTGGAAAAGTGATGCAAGAATCTTATCTTTTTCCGACATATTACCCCATCTGCCAGACTCAAATTCTCCAAAATAATAATAAAGTGCAGGTATTACTACAAGAACAAGTGTTGTCACAAGAATTATCTTTGTCTGTAATCTATATTTTTTTAAAGCATTCTTATTAGTAACAATATCATTCCATGTTGTAAACCCGATTCCTCCAATGAGTATCAGCATGATTATCGTTATATTAATAATCACATTACTGCTATAACCTGTAAGTGATGCATATCCATTACCCGGTCTCCCCATAAGATCAAAGCCAGCATTACAAAATGCCGATACAGAATGAAAAACCGAATACCATAATCCTTTTAATATTCCAAAATCTTTAATAAATACAGGCATCATAATTACACTTCCTGCAACCTCAAACAGTATTATCCCTTTTATTATAAAACTTGTCATTCTCACAATTCCACCAACTGTCGGAGCTGCTATAGATTCCTGCATAGTACTTCTTTGTATAAGCCCAATCTTTCGTCCTGACAATCTTGTTATACATATTGACAATGTCACAACACCCATACCACCGGTCTGTATCAACATAAGAATAACAAACTGACCAAACGCTGACCAATATGTTGCTGTATCATGAAGCACAAGACCTGTAACACATGTTGCTGAAGTCGCAGTAAACAGTGCATCAAGAAATGGTGTAACTGTTCTCGTTCTGCTTGACAGTGGTAACATAAGCAAAATTGTACCTGCAATAATAACAATAATAAAGCCTATTATTATTATATTAAACGTTGTAAATTTTATTTTTCCATTAATTTTCCTTTCCATAATTATATCTCCTAAATCTAATATTCACAGATTGTTATAGTATAGTACTCTCTGTTTAAAGTTTGTATAAAAAAATAACTTATAGTATTAAGATTGTATAAAGATTAGCAAGTAAAAAATCTATCTGGTTTTCATCCCATAGGCAAGTCTATGGGGCGCCACAATTTTATAACATACTAATACCATATATTTATTCACATTATCTGATAATATTAAAAAGCTTTCCATACAACTAATTATAAATATAATTCTGTTGTATAGAAAGCTACTATTATATCTTATTCAAAGAACCCTGTCATCGCAATCCAGCTCTCTGTGAGTCCCGGCAATAATCGTCTGTTATCTTTAATAAACTCCTCGAGTTCTCTCTTATAGATAAAATGAATATTATCGCACTGATTCTTAATATACTTCTCACCTGTCGAGAACAGATATACCTGTGCTGTCGGTTCAAGCTCAACCGCATCCATATAACTCTCTGCTCTTACAACTACAGTTCCATTCTTAACCTGTGGATATGCAAGGATTCCTTCTCTATTAATCATTGTACATTCATACTTCCATGCTGAATATTTCATAGTTGTTGAATATATATGAAATCCTTTCTCCATCTGCAGATACAAAAGTACAATCTCTTCCACACACTCCGATGGAAGTACACTCCATATATCCGATTTTTTCTCCGGCTTCTTATAATATACAATCTTACTGTGTTTGTTCCATATATGCTTTGATATATCTTCAATATCAGATATACTCTGAATGACTGCTGCTGTTCTGAAACTGCTGACTGCTTTCTCCGGTACAAGCTCCTCCATTCCAATCTTAAGCCATTCTGCACTGACATAATTAGACACTTCAAGCTGATCGTGCATCTCACCGGGTGTACTATCTTTCCACAATCCGGTTACCCTGCACAGATAATATATATTATCAATTCGTGCCCATATCAAATCATCTTCCTTAATCTTTCTCATAGAATTAACAGCTTTCATCGCTGCTGTCGCATCAGGATATACGAGAGCCTCCTTCTTAATTGCAAGTTCCGAGTCCTCTCTTGTCTTAATATCGCTCCAGCCAACGCCAATAAGCTTATTGTCTATGCAAAAATTAAGCAGATCCTCCATTGTGTATTCTTCTGCTATATCATTTTTAAGGTGTATTCTCCATACCTTCATAATTCCAACCTACCTTTTATAAAGTTTTTTTACTAATAGGTGTATACTTCTTAGTATCAAAAAGTTTCGCTTGCTTATATGTATATATATCGGTCAGATTGAAAAGTTCATAATTTATTATATATCATATCTATCATCTTCTCTTTAGTATACCTTCTGATTTTAACACAAAAGAGGATAGAAAACAAATTACATTTTTTAGTTTTTGTCTTTTTTATAAAAAAAATACTATATATGCGCCTTCGTTATTCATTATACACAACACTTTTTATGAAAAATAGTTTCCTAGTCAGCAACTTCTACATAAAAAACCCCATCTTCGTTGATTTTTAGTCTCATTGTCTTAATATACTTGTTATAAAAATTATCTATCTCAGCTTCTGTAGTAGTAATCCTTGTATCACCATACAGTTTTCTGGCAAGTTCCCTGCCATTCATTCCAACAATCTGTGGAGCATACGACTTTAGTTTATCAATTAATACTGCTTTTTTTAAATCAGTGGCATTACCGGTACAAAAATCATCCATCGCACAATTAAGTATATCATGTTCCTCTAATGCTTCCTTAATAGGGTTACCACATTTACTATATTCGTACATAACAAGGAAATTAGCTTCAGGAAGTGAAGATATAAGTCCCCAGAAGTCAGAATCACTTGAACATATAATAAATGAATCTATTCCATCCTTATAGAATGCTGTACATACACCGGCTGTCATCTTAATATCAACAAGTGACTTAAGTTCTGTCACTCTGTTAACTTCAATATACTCAACCGGTATCTTAGTGAACTTAGACAGCCACTCCCATGCAGTCGATGTATGATAATCATCATATAGCATAATCTTCTCAATTCTTGCAAGTTCATCCGGATTAAGATTCTTAAGAACACCATATAACTTGAATACATCAGAATTCTCACAATCAACTGCTATCGCAACTTTATAACCCTCTCTTATGAATTCATATATATCTGCTTTGGTATCTTCATCTGCATCTTTTACTTTGGATTTATCCCAAAAATAATCTTTATGCTGAGTATATATTATACTTAAGAATTTATCATCATTAAAAAGTATATTGCCACGTTCCCTAGGCTCCCAGTATATATACATCTGGAAAGGATAATTATTGAGATTTTTCATATATTTTTCAAATTCTGATTTAAATACATTTTTCTTGGTGTGTTTTGGTATACAGAACAGTTCCCTGATATATTCGAACTTTACCCAGTCGTGAAAAAGATATTCACATTTATCAATATTCTCATTAATTAATCTTGTGAAATCTTCCATGTATTTCTCTGATGAATAATTAACCTGTATTATCGGAATCCCCCAGCTCTCAAGCTTCTTAATATTATCCGTATCATACCATTCCTCTAATCTGTCAAGATTAGAAAGATTGTACTTCATCTCATAATCTGTCTTCTTAAACTTCTGAAATAAGGTTGTCCTTAACTTGCACAGATACCTTATTGTTGTAGCGTTCTGGTCATTATAAAGTGTCTCTAATAATTCACTGCATGACTCTTCATAATACTTATTCAGTGTCTCTTTTCGTACACCAATCATATACGCTACAGTAGCCACTACGTCTCTCTTGTCTACTGTCATATAAAGCCCTCCTTATAAAAATATAATATAAAATAATGTTGTATATATCCCGCAACGTTATTAGTATATCACACAATTAACGCAGAAAAAAGGGAACTTTTATATATATGAACTAAATCATATATAAAAGTTCCCTTTTTCTACTCTAAACATCTAGTATATCATTTTCTAAATAACTATACCAATCACATCGGATGCTGATTCAATTGTGCAGGTATAAAAACACAATCAGAACATCATTATCCTTCAATAGCTATATATTTATCTTCCTTAACTGCCGGTTTTGCTTCTTTCTTTGGTACAAAAAGTGTAAGTATACCATGTTTAAATTCACCTTTTATATCTTCCTTAGTAATATTATCACCTACATAGAAGCTTCTCTGCATTGCACCTGCATAACGTTCACGTCTTATATATCTGCCAGAATCTTTTTCTTTTTCATCCTTATCAAGACCTTTGGCAGCTTCAATTGTCATATATCCATTCTCTAATGATACTTTTACTTCATCTTTCTTAAATCCCGGAAGATCAATGACAACTTCATAACCATTATCTTTCTCTTTAACATCAGTCTTCATAAGATTCTTAGCATGGCGTCCGTACAACTTCTTCTCTACCTTATCACCCATTCTGTCTTCATAGAATGGAAAATCAAACCAATCATCAAATAAATCTTCTCCAAAAATACTAGGCATTAACATAAGTCATCTCTCCTTTTTTATATCAGGTATTCACTTTGTGAATATCTCATGCTTGTTTACCTTGTTTCCTGGAACTGGGATGTTTAAGGAATTCTTTTTATCCTCTTCCTTTGTTCTACGTATGTTATAGCACTTATTATTAGCACTGTCAAGGGGTGAGTGCTATTTTTTTTGTGAACTTTCTGTGAACTTTATATTTAACAGACAACTCACGCTAAAATACTATACAAAAAGCCATTCGCAATCAGTACAAATTCTCATGCAAATGACTTTTTTCTTGCTAAATTAATTTTTATCTTGCAATTCAATCAACTTACCATTCTTTAATTCAAGTATAACATCATACTTTTCCATTAATTCTTTTATTGGTTTATGTGATACATTAATCATTCCTGTACCTATACCATTCAACAAAGCATCTTCTACTCTTATTGCATTATCCCTGTCTAATGATGATGTTACTTCATCTAATATAATAAAATCCTTAACATCTGCAAGTGCTCTCGCCAATGAAACTCTTTGTTTCTCACCACCTGACAATACTGTAGCATCTTCTTTGTCTAATAAATCGCTGATATTAAGCTTAACTCCAACATTTTTTATAATATCATCATCAAGTTTTTTATCCATTTTAATATTTTCAATCACTGTATCGTATAACATAAATGCTTCCTGATGTACTATATTTATATGTGAAAAATAATCTTTTTCACTAATATTTGCAAGTGACTTTCCATCTATCAAAACATCTCCTATGTAATTATCCTGTTCCATGCTAAGTATCTTTAATAATGTACTTTTTCCAGAACCACTCTCTCCCATTATTAAATATTTATTATTAGCATCAAACGTATAATCAACTTCATCCAACACAACTTTATCTTCAAATCTAATAGATAATTTCTTTAATTCTATTTTATTTATTCGATTAATTTGTTTATATACTTTATCTTGCTTTATACTCATTATCTGATTCAATTCATCAACAACAGGTTTTACACTATTTCTAATTGAAAATAATGATGCCAAATACGTAATCGGAGTTGACATAACGGATGCTAAACTTACTGCTGCAAGAAGTTGTCCCGCTGTCATATTTCCCTCTTTTATCATTGATACCCCTATAAGTATTATCATAACATCCTGTATTTTTTGTAGGATAATTACAGTCGCATTAACTTTGCAGTTAATTCTCCCTCTTTTTGTCATACTTTTATTAATATTTTCGCTTTGTCCTGTGAGTCTGCTAAGAAATTTCTTAATATATCCATATTCTCTAATCACAGACATTCCTTCAAGGAATTCTTTTAATAGGCCATTATACTTTTTTAAGTTATCAGTAAGCTCCATTCGCACTTTCTGACTTGATTTTTTAAAAAATTGCGGTGCTATTGCTATCAGTATACAAGTTGTAAATATTATCATTCCAATTGCAATATTAATCTGGCAAAGTGCAGTAACTGACATAAGTGCAGTAATCATACAACCACATATATCAACTGCATTAAGATAATAATCTTCATATACCATATCTATTTCATTATTAAATATCGAAACATATCTAGCATTTTCATCGACTGTAAAATCTTGCAATTTTTTATTTGTAAGACCAACAAGTAATTTTCCTCTAAGCTCATGCTTTACTGCATTTTCAAATGCTACTTCGAATACCACTCTTAGCATTGCAACAATTACGGTCAGAACACTCAACATTATAACTATTTTTAACTTATCATACATAACTATATATTCTTTTTCAATTACTGCATCTACACATTTCTGAATTATAAGTGGTAATTTCACACTCATAAAAGCCATAATTGCAAGTGATATAATTGACAAAACAAAATATACTTTCTTTTTCATTTATGCTATTCTCCTATCATCTTCTAAAGTATTTTACATTAATATACACTTTGTTCCACACATCGTATATACATCGACATTTTCATGTTTAATTATATTGTCACTTGTTATATCTCCAATCATACATTCTTTACTTTCTGTCATTGCACACGGATATATGTTGCCATATTCATTTATATACCATATAAATTTTCCTGCACCACACTCTATTTGTGAATCATGCTTATTTATTGTTTCAATATATATATACTCTTTATATTTTTCTTTTAAACTATCCAATTTTTCTTTTACATTTTCAAATTTTTCCAACGGAATTTCATATTTGTTATTATTTTCTAGTTTTCCCTTTGCTACCATTGTTCCAAATTTTACAAATGTTGCTCCCCACAATATAGCTAGTTTTACTATATTTTCTATATCATCATATGTGCCTGGTGTCACAATAAATGAATATCCAAATTTTATGTTATTATTCTTTAATTGTTCTGAAAAACTTCGAATTTTTTCAAACGAATTATTATTAGCACAAAACTCATTATGTTTCTCCATATTTGAGGCATATAGCGATATTTGAAAAGCATCAATTTTTTTTAATGTACTAATTTCAATTTTCGAATTAGCAACTCCAGACGTTGATATTGATATATGATAATGTTCTGAATACTTTTCTAACAATTCGGCTATTTGACTATATTATAAAGGCTCTCCACCTGTTAATTGCAAATATGGAACTTTTCCTTGCATTTTATCTAGAAATTTTTCTAATTTTTCAATATTAATTCTTTTTAATATACCTTTTTCTCCCTTATAGCAATGTTTACAATCATGCAAGCACTCATTTGTTAAAGATATTATCAAATTATATGGATAATTTTCTCCTTTTTTACCGCTAACCATGACATCTCTTTCATCTTTTCTGTAATCCAATTCTAAAAAGGTTTGATAATTTTTTATAAACATACTTAAAAAGGTTTTTACTACATCTTCAATAAGTTCTTTGTTTTCATTACAAATCAACACTACTAACTTATCAATATTTCTTTCTTTTATTATATACTCCATTAAAAAAGTTTCCACTTCATTTAACTTATAATATTCCTCATTTTTTCCAATAATATATATATTATCGCCCCAATAATGCATTTGCTGCATATCTTCACTAAATCTAATAAACATTTCTTTTTCCTCCCAATACTTTAAATAATCTCTCGGAATCTTTAAGCCAGTAAATATAAGGCTTTCAGATTCCTTTTTATTAAAATCCCCCACTTTTTTGGTCAAAAACACTTGACAAATTCATCGAAAAATGCGGTGCTTCACACCCTTGTTTATAGGACATATTTTTCGATTGGAGGCGATTTTATCTGTTAACTGTGGCAGTCATTCTGACTACCAAAACTTTGTAGTCAAAAATTTACGTAAATATTATCCTAACTCTGATTCCAAATATGAAAGAACAGTTTACCTTGTCACAAAGGACAATCCACGATTAATCAACATATCGCCACGTAACAGTGACGAATGGAAAACGGAATTTAATGCAAGAACTTCTGTAGAACGTTCCAATAAACGTAAGAAATATGACTTTTATTAGAAAACGGCTGACACCGCTCTAGTGGGATGTGGTACTGTCGCCTCTATAACATCATGCTGCTGCAACATCTTGATGCATGGAATCTGCCCTTTGAATCTACCCTACGAAAGTTGATTTTAGAAGTGGCATAATCCTATGATTATTATACACCTTTTTAAGGCATAGCAGCAGTTATGTCTGTTTCTCATGTTCATTTTTATTCATTTCGAATAATATTCACTTTTCAATGTTCATCACTAACTGTGCTGGATATAATCACTCAGGATTCCGAGAGATTATTTAATATAAAAGAATTGTACCAAAACATTTTTTTGATACAACCCTTTTACATTATCATTTTTTAAGCTATAACTACATTATCGATACAACTCTGTATGGATTTCCTCCTGGACATGCTACGCCATCTGGTGAAATCTTCTTTAATTCATATGATTGAATTAATGCTAACATTATTCATCTGACCCCTTTTTTATTATTATTTCAAAGTCGCTATTTTTATCATGTTAACGCTTTGACTTATTCCATTATACCATGTCGTTTGATTAAAAGCCATGACGTTTTGTGCAATTTTTTTTGCATGAAACGTCATGGTTTTTTTAATATTTTTATGTTATAATATCTATTTTTATACTAACACATTATAGATAAAGACCATAGTATCTTTTAACACTATGATCTTTATTATTTACATCTTACACTATATGAAATTCATCAAAACCAACAGCATTAATACCATTTAACATTCGGATCCACTTTATGCATATAATAATCTTTATATGTCTTACTCCAATTATTATATCCGAATAGATCACACAAATATATTGCTCTAATATACCACTCTCTATATTCTTTATCATTTTTGTCACTACGTTCAAGTGCATATCCTATCAAATTAGAACACTGTGCTATAAATTCAGTTTGATAATTCTCCATATCTGTCTTTATTACAGAAATACTCTCTTTAACACATTCTGCATAATCTTTCATATCCGCACATAATTCTGCTCGCAATTTTTTTATCATAAGCGTATCGTTTGGACACTTCAAACTCCGTCTATCCATATTTTTTAAACTTACATCAATAAGTTCTTCTGCTTCTTCGACATTTCCATCATTCTTATATTCCATAACCAACTGATATATTATTTCAAGTTCAGTTTTTGTATAATATCTTTTCACTTCACTTATTTCCATTCCTTCCATAGTTATCTCTATAAGATGTTTATATTCTTTAACTATTTGTTCTCCTGTTATTTTATTATCTTTTCTTTGTAATATTAATTTTATCAAACCTATATACTGCTTATTCTCAGTACAAGTCATATCAAGTCTTGATTCTAATACTCTTAGTATTGCCTTAGCTTCATTATATTCACTATTATACATCATACTTCTTTGTTTTGTCATCATTAGCAGCATAGTATAATCATCTGTAACAATTTGACTTCTGTAATTCATCCAATTTGCTCCAAGACGTTCTCTTATCTTGTCATAATTTTTTTTACTTACCGCTCTCTTACCCGTTTCTATTCTTGAATACGTTTCTACAGCACATATTCCCGAGCTTATCTCTTCTTGCGTAAGACCCTTGTGTCTCCTCTCCGCACTAACATATTCTCTAAATACTTTTGCTTGTATATCTCCACCTTTCCATTCTTCTATGTGATATTCATCACTCACTCCACATATATTCATTACATAGCAAAGTGTATTAAACTGCACTTGGCGTTTATCTGCTTCACTTTTCTCACCTACTTCATTAAGATCATATATATACATTTTAAGAATCTCTGTTATATCATTCATCGCCGAAGCATTGTTAAGAATCCTTAAAGCTTTTCGCTCATTATCAATTCGTGTATGTATATCTATCTTAGAACCTATAAGTTCCATTTTTACGCATACCATTCTTGGATATATTTTTGCAAGTTCAAATTTATCGTCAATCCTATTATCTATATATCTCTCTAGTTTCTCTAATATATTTTTTAATTCTCTATCTTTCATGATATGATTCTTCTGTATTCCATATAGATACATATATATCAAATGAATCTCAAATGCCCCTAATATAATATCTTCTATTCCATGTTGACATTTTGGCAACGTACATTCTAACGCTCTCTTTATGTGTTCATAAAATCCCAATATATTATTATGGCATCTTAACTCTATTATTGCGTCAAGATATTCATTATATTGCATTTTTAACACATAATTTACTTCCGCTATCTCATTTACTTTACTATTTCTTAATTGTACAAGCCTATTCCATTTCTTCTCTCTAACAGCATCATATGTTGCCATCCTCCATCTGTAATAATCTTCTTCTGTTCCTTTTAATACTACATCATATCTTCTTGCTGATATTCCAAGTCTCTGCATTAATGCATAGAATGTAAGACCATCTGGTTCCATAAGTCCATTTTCATATCTTGATAATGTTGATTCTTTACATATTCCCCTACAAAGCCTTGATATCGATATATTTTTATTTCTTCGTGTATTTAATATTATTTCACCAATACTCCTATTCTCTCTGTCTACTCGCATACGTTATCTCCTGTTGTCCCTACTTTTAGTCAAATTTATATCTTTATCAATGTATCACTTTTTTCAAGTAAAGTCAAGTAATGCAGGACATATGCCTATGTTATTAATTTGTACTTTATTAATTTGTAACCTATTAATTTATAACTGCTACCACAGGCAAGCCTATGGTAGCAGTCAGATTATAGATTATCATATAAGTCTTCTGTAAATGTAAGACTTCCTCGATAACCTGCGTATGTACGATTGAATATAAGTCGCTCATTAACCGGGAATGCTCCAAGTATGAACTGAATATCTTTTTCAAGTGCAACTTCTCTTTCATTACTACTGCCAATCAGAAGTGTTATCTCTTCTTCTTCATTTCTTATAGCTTCATTAATCTCATATTGATCTGTTGCAAATATTACTTTTGGTGGTCTGGCATATTCAAGTCTGCTAATCTCATTAATAATTCGTTTTTTATCTTCCGGTCTGAATATCGGTTCTGATATTATTACAAGAACTGGTGTAAAGCTAAAGTCATTCGCAAGGTATCTTGTTATACCTACTGCATTAGACGCATCTGCCACTACTGCATATCTCTTCCAACTTACTACACCTATTGCCTGTGCAAGATAACTGTATACATAATCTTCTTCTTTTTTTATTACGCTTTCTGTAAGTTCTCTATCAAGATCAAGTGCATCACTTACCTGTCTTACAAATGCTGTTGTATCTGTAGCTCCGACAAATAATCCCGGTACTCTTATACTCTTTACACCGAATTTATCTTCAAATCTCTTCGCAGGTCCTTTGAATAGCCATGGATTAATAATTATATTAAGTGCTGCTGCTGAACAGTTCTCTATATCTTTAATTCCTTGATGTTTTGTAAAAAATGTATTTACTCTGAGTCCAAGCTGTGTAAGTATACGTTCTATCTCTTCTAATGTTCCACTCCAGAATGGATCATGATAAGGAACTATTCCAAAGATATTTACAAGTCTGTCATCTTTTTGCACATCTTTTTTAATAACCTTATCTATAAGTGTATTCCATATAATCTCATATCCCAGATTGCTATCTCCTGCGAATCCCGGTGTCTCGATAGGATATACTTTATATCCTTCCTGTGTGAATTCTTCTGTTACACTTACTATATCATCACCAATTATTCCGGCTGTACAGCCTGTTAATACAAAATACGCATCTGCATCTATTATATCTATTGCACCTTTTATTGTACTTCTTAATTTATCTGTTCCACCAAATACAACTTCTTTTTCAAGCATATTGCTTGACGGAATGGATACACTGCTTACAAAACATGAATTCTTATGCCCTGATTGTCCCTGATCTGCTGCTGTTGTCTGCATACAGCAACCCGGACCTGAATGATATACCGGACATACTCTGTCTATTGCACCAAGAACAGCATTGATTCCTGCAAGTACACATCCGCCTTTTGGATTCTCCATTATCTGTGACATATTATAGCCTGCCTTTCATCTACATATTTATCTGGTTATATATTTAAATGGATCTTCTTCGTACCAACTATCTTTGTATGGAAGTCTTACATGTTCTGCAAGTTTCTTATTAAATCCCGGATTCTGTAACTGATCTGCTATCTTATTACCAAGGAATAATAATCCGTCATATCCCATTGTTGGTCGCTTGCCATCAAGTACATGTGTTGTTGGTATTCCAAGTTTAGCTGCCCACTCAGGCACACCGATGAATGCATCCGGTTGTAATCTTTTTATAAGATTAACCTGTTCAAATGGCTGCATATTCGCAATATCTACAACGAAATCTTTATGTATTCCATTAAGATATTCTATGTCAACCTGTGCATCTTCATCATAAGTTGGTGTCTCAAGTCCAACAAGTTCCATTCCAAAATCATCTATAAGTGCTGCTGCCGCAAATGAACGTCCTGTTCCTCCACAGATGAATACTCTCTTTCCGCTTAATCTCTCTCTTAACTTCTGTACAAGTGGTTCTATTCTCTCATGTTCTTTTTTTATTATCTCTTCTACTTCTGCTTCTTTTCCAAGAACTTTGGCTATTCCTCTGTACCAGATATCTGTATTACGAATTCCAATCGGCATAACTGTATGTGAATATGGTATGCCATAATCTTCCCATAATGTCTTCATGAATTCATCAGCAAATACTTTACATATAGAAGTTGATGCTTTAGCTGCCGGTATCTTCTTAATCTTATCAAGAGAACTGTAAAATGGTATATAATTAACTCTCGCTCCTATAAGAGATAACATTCTCTCCATCTCTTTTTGATCCGCATAACTTACTGTGGTTGGTGCAAATAGATTAACAAGATCATCTTCTTTTGGAACTTTTTCTTTTTTTAATATATATTTGTTAATTGCTATAAAAGCAGCATCAAATCCAGATGCGCATATCTTAGATTTAAAACCTTCACAATGTATCGGAACCATTAATGTATCCGGATATTCATAACCAAGATCTGCTGCTATAGCATCTATATCATCTCCAATAATTCCTGACGCACATGAAGCATATATAAATGCTATCTTTGGATTGTATCTGTCAACTGCTTTTTTTACAGCTTCTCTAAGCTTATTCTCTCCACCAAATACTACACTTTTCTGATCTATATTAGTCACTATTATTCTGGGATTCTTAATATTCTTAATTCCTCTGTGTGCCTGACCTACTCTGTACATATCAACGGCCATAATCGCACAGCCTACACAGCCTTGTGGTGAATGTGATATAAATACAGAGTCTTCAAGTGACATTAATGCTGCCATACTGTTAATCTGCTGACATTGTAATCCTTGGGCGAAAGTTCTGTCAGCTCTCTTTAGACATCCTTTTTCATAATTCTCCTTGACTTCTCTTCCGGTTGTTCCAAGATCATTAACTCTTCCCGGATGACTTTCCCTGACTCCGGAATACTGTTTACTAGCCATACATTCATTTCCTTTCTTCTTCCTTATATAATCTCAATATATGATTACACTCATATAATCACATAACTATTATCTATTTAAGAAGTATCTTTATCTTATCTTTGTACTTATAATAAGCCTACTCAAACAGATTAGTAGACAGATATCTTAATCCTGTATCCGGAAGAATTACTACTATGGTCTTACCTCTGTTCTCTTCTCTTTTAGCTACTTCCACTGCTGCATATAATGCCGCACCTGATGATGTTCCAACAAGAAATCCTTCTGTCTTTGCAAGATCTCTGGCTACCTTGTATGCATCTTCTGTCTCTACTTCAAATCTCTCATCATATACATTAAGATCCATTGTCTCAGGAACCTGTTCTGCCGGTATTCCTTCGAATGGATGTACACCTGTTATCTCCTCTGGTTCGGGATTATCATCACTTGGAATTGAACCTTTTCCCGGTTGAATTGCAACAACTTTTATATCAGGATTCTTACTCTTTAAGTATCTTCCTGTTCCTGATATTGTTCCACCTGTTCCAACACCTGCAACGAGTATATCTACTTCACCGTCTGTATCTTCCCATATCTCCGGACCTGTTGTTAATTCATGTATTCTTGGATTAGCCGGATTAGCTAACTGGTCTGCAAAAAATATATTCTTATCTTCTTTTAATACCTGCTCCTTAAGAGCTTTTACTGCTGCTACAAAGTCCCCATTAGTCTTATCTAACGTCTCTGCTACTACCGGTACTTCCGATAACTTGATTGTCTCTCCGCCAAGTGCTCTTATCGTCTTGAATCGTTCTTCACTTACCTGATCCTGAAGATATACTCTGAACTTATAGCCTTTAGCTGCTGCCACTGATGCAAGTCCTATTCCTGTATTACCACTTGTAGTCTCTACTATTGTATCCCCTGGTTTTAATATCCCCTGTCTTTGTGCTTCTTCAACCATAGATAATGCAGTTCTGTCTTTTACACTCTGGTTAGGGTTAAAATATTCAAGTTTTACTAATATTCTTGCATCTATTCCATGTTTTTTCTCATAATTTTTAATCTCTAAAAGTGGTGTATTACCAACAAGCTCCAATATTGAATTATATATTCTAGCCATAATTACCTCCCGTTAAATGTTATAATCATCTGCACTATCCATAAGTCCATATTCAAGAAGTATCTCTTCAAGTCGCTCCTGTGTCATAGGTGTAGGAATTGCAAAGTTTGTATTATCTATTACTGCCTGCGCAAGGTTTCTATATTCCTGTGCCTGATTAGAATCCGGCTTATATTCTATTACTGTCTTCTTGTTAATCTCTGCTCTCTGAACGATATTATCTCTTGGTACAAAATAAAGTAATTGTGTTCCAAGTTCTTTGGCAAATGCTCTTAAAAGATCAAGTTCTCTATCTACATTTCTTGAATTACATATAATACCACCTAATCTTACGCCACCGCTTTTCGCATATCTTTTAATACCTTTTGCAATATTATTAGCTGCATATAACGCCATCATCTCACCACTTGCAACTATATATATCTCCTTTGCTTTGCCTTCTCTTATTGGCATCGCAAAACCACCACATACAACATCACCTAATACATCATAGAATACATAATCAAGGTCATCTGTATATGCGCCAAGATTCTCCAGCATATTAATAGATGTAATAATTCCACGTCCTGCACAACCAACACCAGGTTCAGGTCCACCTGATTCTACACATTTTGTTCCTCCAAAACCATCTCTTACTATTCTTGAAAGCTCGATATCTTCACCTTCATCTCTGATAGTATCAAGAACTGTCTTTTGTGCAAGTCCTCCAAGCAGAAGTCTTGTAGAATCAGCCTTTGGATCACATCCTACAACCATAACTTTCTTGCCATGTTCAACAAGTCCTGCTGTAAGATTCTGTGTTGTTGTTGATTTACCAATTCCACCTTTTCCATAGATTGCAATCTGTCTTATTTCTCCCATTTTTTCATTTCCTCCTAGTATTATAAACTTTTTAGATCTCAAACAAGTTAAGAAGTCCTTCATATTCTATAAGCCTGTCGATTGCATCATATATATATCCCGCAATCTCAAATGATTTTATTCCATTCTGTGATAGTACTCCTGCTGCTCCTTCACCAACCTTGGCTGCAATAATATATCCGCAATCGGCGAACTTCTCTACTCCTCTTTGCATCTCATCTTTGTAATGATATCCACCTTTACATATAGGCTCAACGTGTCTTACTTCTCTTAATTCTACATATCCATCACTGTCTGCATCATATATATAGAACTGATCTGCTCTTCCAAAGTGTGTATCCGACATCTCTCCATCTGTTGTCGCAACTGCAATTGTGTATATCTTATCAGCCATGCGAAAAAGTCTCCTTTATCTGTAATGTTCTTCCATATACCTGTTCTTTGTATTCTGTTCTGCCCGGAACACCTATAGCATCTGCTCGACATCTCTTACAGTGTCTGAATACATCTATGTATTTGCCGGCTTTTACTCTGGCTGCATCAATCTCAGCACATACAGGTGCTCTCATATCAGATAATTCATATTGTGGTATAAGTGGAATTATATTATATATAGATGCTCCTGCCTTACTCACTGTCTTGGCAATTGTCTCGATATGTTCTCCATTAATCTCCGGTACAAGAACAGTATTAACTTTAACTGTTATCCCTGCATCTGATATCTTCTTAATTCCTCTTAACTGATTAGCTATAAGAATTGCTGCACCTTCTTCACCATCATATCTCTTACCATGATAGATAATATATTTATTAAGTTGTGCTTCAATCGCTGGATTAACTGCATTAACTGTAACTGTAAGAGAATCTATTCCAATATCAATTATCTCATCTGCTCTCTCATATAGAAGAAGTCCATTAGTACTCATACATTTTATAAGATTTGGATAATGTTCTTTAACTTTTCTAAAAGTATCAAGTGCATAATCTGTTGCAAGTGTATCACCAGGACCTGCTATGCCTGCCACTGTAATCTCCGGACATATCTTAAGGGCTTTTGCAAGTACTTCAATGCTCTCATCCGGAGTTATCACCTTAGATGTAACACCCGGTCTATTCTCTGTATCACTTATAACTCTGTCACAGAATCTACATGCAATATTACAACCCGGACTTACAGGAAGATGAATTCTTCCAACATTATTCTTATGATTACCAAAGCATGGGTGCGATTCTTTTAAATCGTTATATGTATTAGCCATAATGGCACCTTCTTTCTTAATATAATTATAGTGATACCGGGTGGACTCGAACCACCAACTTCAGTTTTGCAAACTTATGCCCTTCCTGCGGCTACGGCATCAGATACACAAAAAAACAGAGATTTGCTAAAATTATTAATTATTATTATAATTATTTGGCTATTATTTGTTATATAATTACAATAATATCTTCTAGCAAACCTCTGGTTTTCCAGTCAGTTTATATTTAATATTTTTATTTTAATATATTTGTTTTAGTATGCCTATTTTTTATATTAATATTTTATTATATTAATATTTTAATATATTTATTCAGGTTAATAGTTCTAGAATATAACCTATTCTCTAATTCTGTACTTTTCTGTCTTATCTATCTGTACTATCTTGCCATCTTGCACGATTATGGTTATATTACCAAATTTCATATCATCAAGCAATTTTTCAAGAGTTATCAAATGTGCATCTTTTATTTTACGTTCTTTCTCCATTTCCCTCACTCCTGACTGTTATGTAGATATCATGCTATCATTTTATTCATCAACATTAAATTAAACTATATATTAGTTATTGCTGAATAATGGTGTTGAAAGATATCTATCACCTGAATCAGGTAAAAGTGCTACAATTGTCTTGCCTGCATTCTCTGGACGCTTTGCAAGTATTGCTGCTGCTTTAAGTGCTGCACCTGATGAGATACCTACAAGAATACCTTCACTTACAGCGAATGTTCTTCCTTCTGTGAATGCATCTTCATTCTCAATTGGAAGTACTTCATCATATATCTTAGTATTAAGAACTTCCGGTACGAATCCTGCACCAATACCCTGAATCTTATGTGCTCCTGATGTTCCTTTTGATAAAACAGGGCTTGTTGCCGGTTCTACTGCAACTATCTTAATATTAGGATTCTTCTCTTTAAGATATTCACCTACACCTGTTATAGTTCCGCCTGTACCAACACCTGCTACGAATATATCAACTTTGCCATCTGTCTGTTCCCATATCTCAGGACCTGTTGTGGCTTTATGAACTGCAGGATTAGCCGGGTTAACAAACTGTCCAAGAATAACTGCACCTTCAATTGAATCTCTTAATTCTTCAGCTTTTGCAATAGCACCTTTCATACCTTTTGCACCTTCTGTAAGTACAAGTTCTGCACCATATGCTTTAAGAAGATTTCTTCTCTCAACACTCATAGTATCAGGTAATGTAAGGATTGTTCTGTATCCTTTGGCTGCTGCTACTGCTGCAAGACCGATACCTGTATTACCACTTGTTGGTTCAATAATTGTTGCACCTTCCTTTAAGATACCTTTCTTCTCTGCATCTTCAATCATAGCTGCTGCTACTCTGTCTTTAACAGAGCCTGCTGGATTAAGATACTCAAGTTTTGCAAGTATTGTAGCCTGTGTTACTCCTGCTTTTTTAGAATAATTGTTAAGTTTTAAAATTGGTGTTCCACCGATTAATTCAAGTGCGCTTTCTTTGATCTGACTCATAATATCATCCTCCATATATCTTATTATATACATTGTTATATTCTGTCATCTACAGAATCATATGTTTTTGGTTAACAGTTACTTTTTCTATATTCCTACTGTAACAATAGGATTAATAGGATTTCCAACTTATGAACTGATTATAGCCTTATGGATAAAAAAAGTCAATATACTTTTAACGCTTTGGTAATAGGTATTTTTGTAGTATCAGTTATAGATTTTGACTATAACTGATACCATCTTGTTAGAACACAATATAGTTATCTAAGATAAATAGATTTTTATAGATACATTTAATACAACGTTATCATTTTATTCATGATTTACAATATAGAACCCGTAAAAATATCCTTTTTGCTGCATGAGTTCATTAAAACTTCCTTTTTCAGCTATCCTGCCATCTCTAAGTACGATAATCTCATCACACCTGTTTAACAGATTAGGATTAAGTCTATGTGTTATAATAATACTTCCAACCGAACTAATATCAAGGATAGTATTCTCAATCTGATTCTCCATAATAGCATCAAGACTTGCTGTAACTTCATCAAGAACAAGGTACTTAGCTCCACTTAGAAGTGCTCTTGCTATACCTATTCTCTGTTTTTCTCCACCGGAGAGATTACTTCCATTCTCGCTTACCAAAGTCAACAATCCATCAGGTAATGAATCTACAAGTTCTCTAAGCCCTGCTCTATCTATCACATCTTCTACACATTCACTGTCATATTTTTTATATAATGTAATATTATTATATAGACTATCTGCGAACAAAAATACATCCTGCTGCATATAATTAAGGCTTCCATAGAGTTGTTCCCTTTTATAATCAGCAAGTTCTACACCATCAAGTTTTATCTCGCCAAAATTATCATAAAATCCCATAATAAGCTTGGCAAGTGTAGATTTACCACTTCCACTTTCTCCGACAATCACATACTTCTTACCCGGTTCAAACTGCACGCTTATATCTTCAATCTGATTAACTTCTCCGTCATACGAAAATGACACATTAGAAAGGCTAAGTCCTGTATTGTCACCCATTATATCAGCTTTGTCTGTCTCTCTCTCTTCGCTTACATCTAGCATACTGTTAATCTTCTCTTTAAGATCCCCTACAGACTTATATTCAGCCACATACATCGGAAGTTCCTCAAATGGCGATAATATTCCACCAATAAGCTGCGATATCATAAGCACCATACCTGCTGTCATACTTCCTCTTAATACAAGCCATGTTCCAACAACGATTGTAAGAACATAACTAAGAGAAGTGCATAGCATCGATATCCAACCTACATAATAATTAAGCATATTACTCTTATATGTACTGTCTTCCTGTGCAACATTAGCTACATTAACTTTATCCATTATCTTATTCTGTATATTAAAGAGTTTGATAGTCGAAAAGCCACCAAATGAATCTTTTATATCTCTTATATAATTCTCTGCATTATTAGATGCATTATTCTGTGCATCATTAAGCTTTCTCTCGAATCTTCCGGGGATTATGACTGATAACAGACCTACTGCTATATTAAGCAGTGCTATATACGGACTTATAAATACAAGTGTGACAAAAGTAACTGCAAAACATACTGCTACACGATATATTCCACATAATGCATCAAAATAGCTTTCACACATCTGATATACATCTCTATTAAGAATATTCATATAATATGAACTTCCTTTTGAACTAAAAGTAACAATATCTTTCTTAAATATTCCTGCGAATATATCTTTCTTCACATCTTTTAAAAAAGCTGCTCGATACTTCTCTTTTGAACGTTTACATAATGCAGTTGCAGTCATATCAAGAATTGCAAAACATATTGCAAGAATTGAATATTTTGCAAAATCTTTCTGTTTACCTGTAAGTACAATATCAAGAACAGGCTGAAGCGCTTTGCAAAATAAAATCGACATAATCGCCATAATTGGCACTGTTAATAGGTACATTATAAATTCTTTTTTATTACTGTATAGATATTTTTTCATGTTTCACCTCATATCTGTGAATTAAATATAGTATAAATATATCCAATTCACCATAATAATGGAGCTACATACATAAGAATTGCTATGACATATATATTAAATATATATTATCACAGCAATTCCATAAAATAATGCATCTAATATATTAAGGTGCATCTGCAGGTCCATTAACAATTCATGCAGGACGACCTGCTGTTGTTAATTGTTACGCCATTATCTAGTTATCTGCTTGAGTTCCTTACGAATACCATATTAACACCTCCTGCCTGTATATCCAAAGTGGTAACTATACTATAATAGTATTCTCTGTTGCGTTACCGCTTTGATAAGTTGATTATAACATAATTTTTTTTTAAAAACCATGACGTTTTGTGAAAAATTTTATTTCACAAAACGTCATGTTCTTTTTATATTAAATAATAGCTTAACTTCATCTTTTGTTAATACAATATACTTCTTTAAGCGACTTAGAAATATTTTCTATTATCAAAAGCATAATCATTTTTAGTATTTATTTAATACAATTCAATATCATGATCTATATTCTGCTTATAATATTCTTTGTATTCTCTACTACGTTTATTATAGCCTAACAGATCACACATATATATTGCAATGCGATACCACTGTCCATATACTGTTACATCACTCTTTCCTTCTAACTCAAGTGCCTGCCCTATAAGATTAACACACTGTGGAATATATTCCGCTTGTTGAATCTTAATCTCCATTCTAATCACTTCCATGCTCTCGCTGATACTCTCCGCATATCTATGTGTATCGATATATATCTTTGCTCTTATTACTCTCATTAATATCGTATCATTATAATGCTTTAAGCTATGTCGTTCAACATTATTTATTGCCGCATCCACAATCTCTAATGCTTTATCATATTCATTCTGTTTTCGATATTCCATAGCTATCATGTACAATATCTCTAGTTCTGTCTTTGTATAGTATCTTTTAATTTTACTTACTTTCTTATCATCAATTGTCAATCTAAGAAGTTGCCTATACTCTACAATCATCTTCTCCGGCGATATATGAGCAGCTCTACTATGCAATATGAGTTTCATCATCTCTACATATTGTATATTCTTTATATGTTCCATATTAAGCTCTTTTTTTAGCTGTTCCAATAATCCATATGCTTCATCATATCGTTCATTAATCATGGCAATTCTCTGTTTTGTCATCAGCAAAAGCATACCAGGATTATTAGTAACTATCTGACCTTCGTACATTCTCCAGTTTGCACACAATCTTTCTCTCAATTTTGTATAATTTCTTCTGCTTACTGCCTGCTTTCCATTCTCTATTCTTGAATACGTCTCCACTGCACATATTTTATAGCTTACCTGTTCCTGTGTAAGATCTCTATATTCTCTCTGCGCACTGACATATTCACTAAATATTCTCATCTGACTATCTCTAATATTCCACATTTCGATTCTATATTCCTGATGTGTTATACCACATCTATCCATAAGATCTATTAATGCTTCTAATTGTATTGCTGCCTTTTTTGCTTCATTTATTTTTCCAATTATATGCAAATCTTTTACATACCATTTAAGCAATTCTATTATATTAGCAAATTCTAATGTATCCTTTAGAACACTCATTGCTTTTTGCTCATACAATATTCTCATATTGACATTAATATCGTCTCCCACCGTTTCTAACATTGCACATATTATCTCAGGATATACTCTCGATTTTTCCAATATATCTTCTATATTTTCGCATACATATTTTTCTACTTTATCAAATATATTTTTAATGTCTTTCACTGGCATAATATTATTTTTTCTAGCGCCATACAGATACATACACATAAGATGTAACTCAAAAGAGCTTAAAAAACATATTCCAATTGATTCTTCACAAGTTGGAACTGTATATTCAATAGCTTTCTTAGAATATTCGTAAAATTTTACCATATTATTATTACACCTTAATTCTAATACAGCCTTTAGATATGTATGATATTGTTCCTGAAGTACATTGTTCATCTCTATGTTAACTCTATTGTCTATAATTTTCCTTAATTCATTCCATCTCTTACATCGTATTGCGTGAAGTGTAGCTTCTCTCCACTTATAATACTCTTCTTCTCTTCCACTAAGTATCACATCGAATCTATCAGGAGATATTCCTAATCTCTGCATTAATGCATAGAAAGTAAGACTATCTGGCATGCTACGTTCATTCTCATATCTCCATAATGTCGTTTCCCCACATATTCCACTACACAATTCTGATATTTTTATATTTTTGCTATTCCTTATATTTACTATAAGTTTATTCTCTATTAGTCTGCTATCTATATTTTTCGTCATATGCATTCTCCTGATGTCTCTACTAATAATTATATTACTAATAGTTTTATTTTTAGTCATAAATAGTACTTATTTCTATGCTCAATTTTATTAATTATAAATAGAACTTGTTTCTACGGTTAATTTTATTAATGTAAAAACAAGTTCCACTTATTTATTTTAATTTCACACAACTCAATCCCCAACTACTCTTGTCTAGATATCTCCACCCAAATCATAATAAGACAAACAGTAGGATACATTATTATACATGAAGCCATTGTACTCTCCACTAAAGTACATAGCCCAAAAGCAATTATATCAATTGCCAATATTGAATATACTATTTTTCTGTTCCTGTTATATTGATATCTGGCAAGCGGATGTTTCTTATTGTCATATGGTGCAATAATTGCAAGTCCAATCACAGCAATTATTCCGATTATTATTGCATATCTGTTAGTATATAATTCAGGTAGGAGTCTATATATACCAGCCAACACAATATATAATCCCAAAGACAATATATAACATCTGCTGCTATCTTTGGCATGATACCCACCGGCAAATATTCTTATTGGAATATAGAACAGAATATATCCCACGAATAACATGAGACAATTACCGATAATACTTATTCCTAATATTGACAATAGAAGAATAAGATTCATAAGTATCACTTCTATGCTGTATGCATATACATCCCAGTTGTCAACATCAAGTATTTTACGCATTACAAGAAACAGTACTATCTCCTCTGTCAAATATTCGAACAATATTATTCACCTGCTTCTTTTTCTTTTTTGACAAGCTGTTTTGGTAATTCAGGTTCATAAAAACCTATACATGAAGTTGTCTCACTTGTTGCTTCTGCAACAGCAAAAAGTATCTTTTTAATTATACTGTCATTGTTTTTCATAGTTAATCACCTCCTTGTTATTATGGGCGTGCATATTCACATATGCACTTGGTCAGTTTTTACTTTTCTTTCGTACACACTTATATTTTACTACAAACAATTTAAAAAATCTCGCATTTTGCGTACTTTGCACTTATTCTTGCGTACTTTGCATTTTTAATAGTTTGTCCATATTTTTTTTACTGTTTGTTTACTGTTTGTTTACTGTTTATCCATATCTTGTTCGTATGTCTGTTCTATTTTATGAGATTTTATTTTATTTTGTTAAAGTTTTTACAGATATTTTAAGTAAATTGTGTATTCGCCATTTTGAAACTTTTTTTGATACTTTTGCTAATTTTATGATTGATACTTTGCTCTTAGATTTGCCATTTCGTTCTCTTTATATGTTCGAACTTTTCTTTTTAGTTTTACTTTTTATGTTTTCTCAATAATCAAAAATGGAGTTGCTTAACTCTAGCAACTCCATTTATAATCATCTATGATGCAAGTTTTGTCAATTCAACTTTATAATCACATTCATCCGCTACTTGTGGATCATGTGTTACTATTATTACTATATGATCTTTCTTTACTTTATCAATAGTTTCAACAAATAGCTTTACAGCATCTGTATCCATATTAGCTGTAGGTTCATCAAGCAATAATATCTCTCTTTCATAATATAATGCCCTTGCAAGACTAATCTGTTGTGCCTGACCACTTGATACAGATTTACCTGATTCATTCAACTGTGTTTCGTAGTTTTGGTCTTTTGAATCAGCTATTTCACTTATTTTGGTCAATTTTTCTATTTTTTTAATCTTCTCTGCATCATAATTATCCGAAAACAGAGTAATATTATCTATCAAACTGCCAAAAAATATCTGTTCATCTGCTGAAAGCAATGATACATATGATCTCGTATTTTTTTCTATCTTTCCATCATTTTTAACAATATATACATCTCCTTCATCTTGTTTATACAAGCCTGATAAGATATTTAATAAAGTTGTCTTTCCACATCCATTCTCTCCAACTATACAATAGGACTTGCCTTTCTCAAATTTTATATTCTGATTTTCTAATATCTTATTATCTCCATAAGCAAATCCCAGATTTTCAACTATAAGCTGATCCACATCAACTGTTCTATGCTCATCTTCTGTAAGTTCAACATTACTTTCAACAAGTTCCTTAATTCTCTCGGCTGATACTTTGGATTGAGTTATCTTAGACATTCCATCTGCAAGATTTGAAAATGGTGCTGTAACATAGTTTAGTAACTGCACTATAGCAATCAATGAACCAATTGTAGCTTTTCCATTTAATACAAAATATGTTCCAAGACCAAGTGTCACAAGAAGCATTACATTTCCTATAAGGCTATTTAAAAATGATGCTATACCTTCCCATATACTAAATACTATTTTTTTATGGTATACATCTTTATAATCTTTTTCGTACTGTCTGACAAATCTATCCTGCACATGATACAAACGAATTGTTTTTAACTTTAATATATATTCCTGAAGCAAAACTCTATTACGCTCTTCGCTCTCTTTCTTTTTCTCATCAGCTTTTCCTATAGGTGCATTGAATAAACTTATCAAAAATATTAAAACTGGCATTGCTATTAATAATGCTATTGCTATTCTATAACTCAACGCAAACAATGCTATTATTGCCATAGCTACTAAGAATATATTCAATATAAAATTACCTATTATGTAACTATAGACACTTGATATTGTTCTTATGTCTTCTGTCATCTTATTAAATATATCACCACTATGTATTTGTTCTATATCCTGATATTTTCCATACATGATATGCCCTAAGACATCTTTTCTAAGATTTAATTCACACTTTGCCTGAATCTTAGTCTCTATAATCTTTGCTGATATCTCTATAAAACCACTTGCAAGCAGAACAACAACCGATATTATAACAACATTTCTAAAACTAAGATCAGTATCACCTGTAGCTACATCTATGAACAATTTAAGAACGTATGCTATTGCTACATTAACTATCGCAGCCAATATAACTAAGAACGTATATATTGCCAATGTTAATTTAGATGCTTTCATTTTCTTAATTATCCATTTTAAATTTTTATTCATTTTGCATTCTCCTCTCATCTAGTAGCGTTGTCATCTTTTATCACTTCAGTGCAATTAATTATACCATTTTTTTTTTTAGTTTCAACTTTTATTTTTAATTATAAATAGTTTTTTCAATTATCGTTTTCTTATTATAAATAATTCTTATTTATTTTAATTCTACATAATTTAATTCCCAATTAATCTTAGATTTACTATTTTGTTCTCTTTATATATATCCATTATTCCATTTTTATTTTTCATGTTTCTCAATAAGCAAAAATGGAATTCTCTACTTTTACAAACATCCTAAAACTAAAAGAGCAGTAACACCAAATTCTAATCATATCATTTAGTGATTCCTGCTCTTTCTTTTTATTTTATAATACTAATATCTGCCAGCATTAATTCTTTTTACTTTTTTTCTTTTGTTTTGTCTTTCTCTTATTCTCCGCTTCTTCGTTTTTCTTAGGTTCTTCGCTTTTCTTAGCTTCTTCGTTTTTCTTAAGTTCTTCGTTTTTCTTGGCTTCTTCGTTTTTCTTAAGTTTATCTTTTTCTTGTTCAATATCAGTTGTTTGAGTATATATAGTTTTGTCTTTGTATATTTTTTTATTTTTATCAGTCTTATTTTTTATTCTTAATATTATAATGACTGCCGCTACGCATATTATTGCTATTATAATCCATATAATATAATTGCTGTCGCCAGCTATACAATATACAGCTTCACTTCCTTTTAATTCGGTCTGCATATAGCTTCCTCTTGTCTTCACTGTACATTCCTGCCATTCTCCATCTGTAAGAACATATAACTTCTGATTCTTATATACATTCTTAATTCTTAACTGTGTCACAGAGTCTTCACTAAGATTACCTTCTTCGACTCTTATCTTATATATACTATACTTAGATACACCATCCGGAGCTTTTATAGTATTATCTTTGCTTGCAAGAAGTCTTGTATTACCTGTGAATTTACCCTCTATTAATGCAACGCTTGTCTCTTTTGCATTATTTACAACTTTCTCATCACTCTCAACAACGGTCATAGTGTCTTTATATTCGCCCTGAACTACCATATTACCTTTCATAGTCTCACCTGTAAGGTTTGGCCATTCACCATAATATCCTTCCTTATCAGGTATATCAGGGTAATTAAGATCCTTAAGATCTGCTCCATACGCAACTTCTTCAGTTCCAAGGAAATTGTCATCCACTCTATATGTAACTGTAAGATGTGCAAAATCTGCTGCAAGTCCCGGTATCTGCATAATCTCATTGTATGTAATCTCATTTGCCATACCGGAATAACTTATTCCATCAATTCCTTTTACATCATTAGTAACAAAATAATTATTACTTACAACTGCATCTGAATTCTCATCATAATTCTCAAAGGCATCTATCTGTCCTGCTATAGAACCTTTTCTTCCACCGGTTGCACTTACCTGTGTCATAGCATAGCAGTCTGAAAGCGATGTTGCAAATCCTGCTATTCCTCCTACATATTTGCCACCTGTAACCTGACATAATGCATTACTGTTCTTAATAACTGTAAGTGATTGACCTACTATTCCTCCGGCATAATCGCCTTCTGTACACTCAACACTTCCTCTTGAGATAGTATTAATAACAATTCCTACTTTCTCATATCCTACTATTCCTCCGGCACCATTTTTCTTAGCTGACACATATCCATTATTCTTACTATTATTAACAATACACTTAGTTATGTATGTATTACGGATTGATATATCTGTGCTTCCTGCTGCATTGCCTTCAAGGTCTTCATCATCTATTGCCATTGCTCCTGCTATTCCTCCGGCATTAATGTCCCCTGCAACATTGCCTTTATTAATACAGCTATCTATCTTACCTGTAATAGTATTCTCTATATCTGTCTCTGATGCATCTGTATATATATTGTCTCCTGTAAGGTTCTCTATTGTATCTACTTTATCAATAATTATATTGAATATAACATTTATCTGGTCATTGACTGCAAGCAGATCATTATTGACTGCATCTGAATATGACTTAGCATTATTTTGAAGTGATGAAAGGCTTGATGTTATTCCTTTTAGCTCACTATTAAGACTTGCTCTGTCATTGCTTATACTGTCATCAATCTTACTGAACTTGATATCTTCCTGTGCATTGAGATAGTTAATTATATCTCTGACTCCGTTAGTTATATCTTTAAGATAGCCATTACTCTTATCTGCATCATTCTTCATTCGCTCTATAATAACATCTGCATTAGATGACGCATCTGACAGGTATGGTCTTATAATATCTGCTATCGCATTAACTGCACTTAAGATATCATCAATATCATCTTCAACATCTGATGCATGTTCTAACATATTAAGAAGTTCTGTCATTACTTCTTCTCGTTCCTCTTTTGTCAGATCGCTAAAGTTCTTAGTACTGCCATCAGGATTAGTCATAATGTCTTTTATCTTCTTGGCTGAATCTGAATTGCTTATTGTATCATTAATATGCTTAACTGCTTCATCAAGTTTGTTTTTTTGTTCATTATATCTGTCATAATCAGCCTGATTATCCTTAAGTTTCTGAATAACATTAATAGCATCTGTAAGGTCTTTCAGATCATTATTAAGTGTAGTTAATGAATCTGTAAACAGATTAACATTATCTATTACTCCCGGTATATTGTCTGATACATAATCAAGCCTTGCTGCTATCTGATTAAGTGATTCCATATTGGTGTCTGTAAAGTTCTGTATCTTACCTGCTATCTGATCTGTTGTGTCTATCAGTTTATCTGTATAATCAAGCATTGACTGTGCGTCACCTGATAATGCATCTGTTCCGCTCTGAATGTCTCTTATAGTCTTATCTACAAGATCATGCAGTTTGTTAACTTCTGTCTTTAGGCTCTCACTTTGTACTACTTCTATATATGGTTCTAACTGTCCTACAACACCACCTACGTCTTTTCTTCCGTTGATAATTCCATTATTAACGCATAATGACATAAGTCCTGACTGTCTTCCGGCTATGCCGCCTATATTGTAGCCTGTATGCTCATATCCTATATCACCGTAGTTAGTACATCTTGTTATAACGCCATCTGAGTAGCCTGTTATACCGCCTGTGTCAACACCACTGTATATATTAACTTCTTTTGAATCATCTGTTATGGTTGAGATTATGTCTGAATTCTGTTCATCATCTTCTTCAACCCAGCTTGTATCATTATTAATTCCACTTTTATTAACACTATTTAATATTGAACCATGGTTCTTGCCAGATATTCCTCCTGTGTAATAATATCCTGCTATTTTACCTTCTGTTTTACAATTCTTAATTGTTCCATTAGCTTCATTAATTCCTGCAATTCCACCAATAGTCTTCTGTCCTTTTACAGTTCCATTGAATGTACAATTCTTGATTGTTCCATAGTTAATTCCTACAATTCCACCGATACATTCTTTTTCACCTGTTGAAGATATCATGCCTTTTATATTAAGTTCTTTTATCATGCCATCTTTTTCAACATAACGAAACAGTCCTGTAACATATCCGCTTCCAATGTAACTTATATTGGATATTGTATGATTATTGCCTTCAAATGTTCCATTAAAAACAGATATTATAACCGGCTCTTTGCCTAACATATCAATATCATTATTAAGTATTATTCTCTTACCTGTTGACCATGAATCATCCTGGCAGTTAGCTGCAAGTGTTATCAGGTCTTCATATCTATTAATATATATTACATTATTATCTTCAGCATGTACTCTCTTTGCCGGAAATATGCTAACTGTAAGAATTAATGCAAGCAATAGCGATACTGCTTTTAAGTATCTTTTTTTATTCATCATCTTCATCTGCATCTTCCCCGCTTTCTATATTGTTATCTACCAGTTTTGCAAGCTCCTCACCGGTATCTGTAAGTTCCTGTGCCTTACCTGTATTAATAAGAAGATTAGCATTACCTCTTATATATCCATGAACTTCACCAACTATTATACCATCAACCTGTCCCTGAATACGTCCATCGACTCTTATAAGACCTGTTGTCTTCTCCATCTTTAATGGAATTGATACAGCAAATGATGTCTTATCTATTATTTTTTCACCAAGAAGGAGTATCTGTGGCAGGCAGAACATAACGATTATAATAGATATTATTGTTCCTCGTCCAAGGCACTGTCCGATACCACATATCGCACCATCTGATGACATCTGTCCAATAAGGATTCCTGCTAATGCAAGCATTGAACCTGATGTTACGATTGTAGGGAATGCAAAGTTCATAGTCTCTATTATCGCATCTTCTTTTGACATCTTATCTTTAAGTTCCATATATCGTCCTGATATTACAATCGCATAGTCGATATTAGCACCCATCTGAATTGAACTTACGATAAGATAACTCATAAAGAACAGATTCTTCTGCTGTATTGCAGGGAATGCAAAGTTAATCCATATCGCACCCTGAATTACAAGTATAAGAAGTACCGGCATACCTGCTGACTTGAATGTAAATAGAAGAACTACAAGTACTGCAAGTATTGACACTACGTTAACAACTGTATTATCAACCTGGAATGTCTTATATAGATCATATTGGCTTGTTGATTCTCCGGGTGTAAGAATATTCGCATCTTCACCATAATAACCTTTTGCTATGTCATGTATCTTATCTATAAATGCAAATGTCTCATCGCCTTCTTCAGGAAGTGTAAGATATACAAGTATTCGGTCATTGTCTTCACCTTCAAGCTGATCTTTAGCTATCTGTATCTTAGAATGTGCATCTTCAAGTGTATTCATAAGTTCATCATCAAGTGTTACATATCCTTCATCGACTTCTTCATATAAGAAATTAATTATATCTATAAGTGGAACGCTATAAGTTCCAAATCCATTAACTATCTTCGCATAATTCTCATCATTAACTGCATAAGCCATATATAAGAATTCTGCCACTTCATAATCAAGTTCCATAAGTTCTGAGAATTGTCTTGCTGTAAGTTTGTCAGCAAGCATATATCCGTCCATGGCTTCTGTATTGACTATTCCCATTGTATAATCAACTTCATCATATTTCTCAAGTTCTGCACAGAGTTTTCTCTCATTATCATAACTTCCTGATGGAACTATAAGTGCAAGCATATTAGAAGATCCAAAGCTTTCTTCTATCATTGCATCAACTTCCTGTGCATCACTTTGTATTGGTGTCTCTATCTGAGAATAACCATATACATAAGGACATTTGGATGATACAAAATATGCTCCTATTATAAGTACAAGGAATAATACCGGCATGACATATCTTGTCTTGTATGCAAACTTTCCTACAAATGGTATCTTAGGAATGAAGCTCTTGTGATATGTCTTGTCCATCGCTTTACCAAATAGCATTATAAGTCCCGGCATTAACAAGAATACTGCAAGCAGACTTAGTAATATCGCTCTTATAAGACATAATGCCATATCACTTCCTATTCCAAATTGCATGAACATCATCGCTATAAGACCACCTATTGTAGTAAGTGAACTTGATGATATCTCAGGTATCGCTTTACTAAGTGCTACAATATCAGCTTCTCTTATCGGAAGATTCTGATGTTCCTCTTTGTATCTGTTACAGAATATTACTGCATAGTCAATTGATAATGCAAGCTGTAATACTATTGTTACTGAATTAGATACAAATGATATTGTACCCATTATAAAGTTAGTTCCCTTAGTTATAAGTGCTGCTGCTATAAATGTAAGCAACAGTACTGGTACTTCTGCCCATGTCTGTGATGTGAGTAATAATACTGATACTACTATTATTGCTACAAGTACACTTATTACACTCATCTCGCTCGCTATCTGTTCGGCAGATGCATCACCCATTGAAGTTGACACATATATGTCATAATCTTTATATTGTTCTTTTACTTCATCTAGTGCATCAAGCGCTCTTTCATCATCTTCCGGATATGCAAATGTTATATTAATAAGTGCCGAAAAATTATTATAATGTTCTGCGGAATTATCAAATGTTACCATCGAAACTGTATCACGTTTTTCTAACTCTTCTGATATATTAAGCGCATCTTCATACGAGATATTGGCAATTAATAATTCTGCTGTTCCGTATGTTATGAACTCATCTTCCATAACATTAAGTCCCTTACTCGTCTCTGTGGTATCCGGAAGATATGCCGACATCGCATTTTCAACTGATACCCAGTTCATTGATACAAGAGAGAATATAATTGCTATACCAAATAAAAGAAAAAACAGATTTCTTCTATCTACTATAAATGTTGCAACCTTAATCATAAAATTTCCATTGTCTTTTTCCTTTTCATTACTATTAGCCAATCTCTTCACCTTCCTTATCTTATTCTTATCTACAATACACTTCGACATTATGCCCTTATTATCTGCCTTTTATCTCCCATTCTATATACTTTATATGCTATTTTACTTCTGTATTATTATGATATGCATATATTCTTATAGTGAAGTCAGTTGTAGATCAGGCAGTATTATACTCCATTACAGTTTTAATTTATATATTCATTTTGCGCAAATCGTCAAATATTTCTATCATCTGCCACCTGCATGTCATCTTACTAATATATATTTTGCAAAACGCTTATATACAAAAAAAGCCTATATTACTAATATCGTTACTAATATGAGTATTATAAGCTTTTTCTAATTATTAAAATTTTCTAAAACGGTTGTATCTATTGTCTATCAGTTCTTCTACAGACTTACTCTGATATTGTATCATAAAGTCGGCTATCTTACGCTTCATATACATCATTACGTGATTCATTGTATCAGCATTAAGCACAGGAAATTCAGGAATTATTCGTTCAATTATTCCAAGTTCTTTAAGGTCTGCTGCTGTCATCTTCATCTTCTCTGCTGCTTCATGGGCTCTTGTATTATCTTTCCATAGAATTGAAGCAAATCCTTCCGGTGAGAGTACTGAGTATACTGAGTTCTCCATCATCCAGACTTCATCTGTGAGTGCAAGTGCAAGTGCTCCTCCACTTCCTCCTTCACCTGTTATTATTGATAAAAGTGGTGTCTTGACAGTAGACAGTTCAAACAGATTATTAGCTATGGCTCTTCCTTGCCCTCTCTCTTCTGCACCTATTCCAGGATATGCACCCGGTGTATCAACGAAGAAGATTATTGGTCTCCTAAATTTTTCTGCCTGTTTTATAAGTCTTAGAGATTTGCGATATCCTTCAGGATTAGACATACCAAAGTTACGCTTTATATTCTCTTTGGTTGTTGTTCCCTTTTGATGACCTATTACTGTAACCGGCTGGCCACCAAACATTGCTATTCCTCCGACTATTGATCCGTCATCACTATATAGCCTGTCTCCATGAAGTTCGTAGAAGTCTTTTGTAAGAGAATATATATAATCAAGTGCTGTCGGTCTGTCACTGCTTCTTGCGATTTCAACTCTATCCCATGCTGTATCTTTGCTGCTTTTTCGTTGTTTTTCTATATCTCTTTCTTCTTTATCTTCATCTATCTTCTTATGATAGATATCATCTAGATATTCCTTATACTTTCTCATAGAATCTCTCTTAGCAGACGTATGTAGTCTTAGCAGTTTTGCTAGTGTATCCCTTAGTTCTTCACGCTTTACTATATTATCAATAAAGCCATGTTCAAGAAGAAATTCTGATCTTTGAAATCCCTCTGGCAGTTCTTTACCTATTGTCTGTTTTATTACTCGTGGACCTGCAAATCCAACAAGTGCTTTTGGCTCTGCAAGAATTATATCACCAAGCATTGCAAAACTTGCTGTAACTCCACCGGTTGTCGGATCTGTGAGTACTGTTATGTAGAGTAATCCTGCATCTGAATGTCTCTTTAATGCCGCTGATGTCTTAGCCATCTGCATTAATGATACCATTCCTTCCTGCATTCTTGCACCACCAGAACATGTAAATATTATCACAGGCAACCTCATACTTGTCGCACGTTCAACTGCTCTTGTGAGTTTTTCACCTACTACATGTCCCATACTTCCCATAAGAAATCTTGTATCACATATACCAATTACAGTTTCTTTATCATCTATTTTTGCAACTCCTGTAACTATTGCTTCATCAATACCTGTATTTTCTTTTAGCTTTTCTATCTTTTTCAGATATCCGTCATATTCACACGGATTGTTCTCTATTAATCCCTTATCCCATTCTTCAAATGTTCCATTATCTACGATCATAGATATTCTCTGATATGCTCCAAGTTTAAAATAGTGACCACACTTTGGGCAGACCATATTTCCTGAATACAGATCTTCTGTCAGAATCATCTCATGGCATTTTTCACAGGCTGTATATAATCCGTCTGGAACACTTGGAATGTCTTCTGTTTTATAAATATTATTTTTTTGATTATTATTTTCTATTTCGTTATTTTTTTTAAATAATTCTTTTAATTTAATAGCCATAATTATCTTTTATAAAATCAGTTGTGATTTTACCCCCTGCAAAATTCTTATTATTCAAAATGTCATATTGGAAATCGAGATTGGTATCAATACCTTCTATTATTATCTCACCAAGAACACTTTTCAATTTGTTAATTACTTGTTCTCTGTCAGTATCGTATGCCATTACTTTTAATATCATAGAATCGTAATATGGCGGTATTGAATATCCTGTATATACTGCTGTATCAATTCTTACTCCATTACCTCCCGGTATGTGAAGTGTCTTTATCGTTCCCGGACATGGTGCAAAGTTTCTCTCAGGATTCTCAGCATTAATTCTTACTTCCATTGCATGTCCTCTAAGTTTTATATCTGATTGTGTATAATTAAGCTTCTCACCTGATGCTATCTTAATCTGTTCTTTTATAAGATCAAGCCCTGTTACTAATTCTGTAACACCATGTTCCACCTGTATTCTTGTATTTATCTCAATAAAATAAAAGTTATTATTTTTATCAAGAAGAAATTCTACTGTTCCGGCATTGGTATATCCTACAGCTTTGGCTGCCTTTATGGCTGTCTCACCCATCTTCTTACGAAGTTTTTCATCAATTGCATCTGATGGTGATTCTTCTATCATCTTCTGGTGTCGTCTTTGAACCGAACAATCTCTCTCACCAAGATGTATCACGTTACCATAATTGTCTGCAAGTATCTGAAATTCAACGTGTCTTGGATGTTCTATATATTTCTCTATATACATTGAATTGTCGCCAAAACCTTTAATAGTCTCTTGTTGGGCACTATTAAAATTTGCTATAAAATCTTCAGCGTTATATACAACCCTCATACCTTTTCCGCCACCACCAAGTGCGGCTTTTATCATAACCGGATATCCTATATCATCTGCAAACTTCTTGGCTAAGTGTGCTTCAAACAGTGGTTCATCTGTTCCTTCTATTATAGGTATTCCGGCTTTCTTCATCGTATTTCTGGCTTCTGATTTATTGCCCATCTTCGCAATTATATCTGATGATGGACCGACAAATGTTATATTACATTTCTCACATAGACCTACGAATTTGCTGTTCTCTGATAGAAAACCAAATCCAGGATGTATAGCATCTGCACCACTTGCTATCGTTGCACTTAATATTCTCTCCATATTAAGGTAACTGTCTGTGGCAGCAGCTTTGCCTATACATATAGATTCATCAGCAAGCTGCGTATGAAGTGAGTCTGCGTCTGCTTGTGAGTATACTGCTACTGTCTTTATTCCCATCTCTCTGCATGCTCTTATAATTCTAACAGCAATCTCGCCTCTATTTGCTATCAATAATTTGTTTATCATCCTCCATCTGCCACTCCTTCCCTATTAATCAATTGTTAAGTATTTGCAAAACTTTGCATTTTTATATTTTATGAAATCATAAATATAGTAAACTTTGCGTTTTTATATTTTATGAAATCATAAATGTAAGTTCTGCTTCTAATACTTTTTCATTATCTACATAAGCTTCTGCTTTGCCTATGCCTACCGGTCCTTTGCTTCTTATTATACTGACACTCATCTTAAGTTTGTCTCCCGGTACGACTTTTCTCTTGAATTTCGCTTTATTAATTCCTCCAAAATATGCTGTCTTGCCTTTATTTTCTTCTAATGACAGCATCGCAACTGCTCCAACCTGTGCACATGCTTCTATCTGAAGTACCCCCGGCATAACCGGTTCTTTTGGAAAATGTCCGGCAAAATATGGTTCGTCATATGTAATGCACTTATATCCTGTTGCTCTGACTCCCGGTTCTAATTCTTCTATTACATCCACTAAGAGAAATGGATGTCTGTGTGGAATTATCTCCATTATTTCCTTTGTTGTAAGCATAATTTAACCTTATCCTTTCTATATAGTAGATACCAATTATTTAATCTATAATGAATAATGGCTGTCCATATTCCACCATGTCTTCATTATTAACAAGAATCTGCTTTACTACACCATCATATTCGCTCTCTATCTCATTCATAAGTTTCATAGCTTCAATAATGCCTATTACCTGTCCTTTTTTTACTGTATCACCAACTTTAACCATTGGTTCATCTTCTGGTGATCCTGCTGTATAAAAAGTTCCAACAAGTGGAGATGTTATCTCTTTGCCTGATACTATCTCAGGTTCTGTCTTGCTATTATCAGCTGTTGTATCATTGTCTGCTGTCTCATTATTATTTATATTGTGCTTATTATTATCACAATTTACATTATTGTAATTATACAGATTATTCTCCAGGCTTTTTATTAATTCTGGATTGCTGCTTATATCCATTTTTTTGTCTGTCTCAAAATTCAGCTTTATATTACCATCATCAAGTGAAAAACTGCTAAGCGATGATTCTGATACAGCATCTATTAGTTTTAAAATATTATTTAAATCCATATCCATCAGCCTTTCTTACCTATCTATCCGTTATATTTTACTGCAAGAATACATGCGTTGTGTCCGCCAAATCCAAGTGAATTAGACATCGCTACATTAACATCCATATTAATTCCACAGTCTTTTACATAATCAAGATCCATCTCTTCTTCAGTCTCTTTAAGTCCTACATTAGGATGTATATATCCGTCTGTAATGGATTTTACCATTGTGATAAATTCTACTGCTCCGGCTGCTCCTAAGAGATGTCCTATCATAGATTTTGTTGAACTTATCTTCACATTCTTTGCTTCTTCCTTAAATGCAAGTTTTATAGCTCTTGTCTCAAATAAGTCATTATGATGTGTACTTGTTCCATGTGCATTGATATAATCAACTTCTGCCGGTGTAACACCTGCTTCTGTCATTGCTTTTTCCATTGCTTTTGCTGCTCCTTCACCATGTTCTTCTGGTGATGTTATATGATATGCATCACTTGTACAGCCATATCCTTTTATCTCTGCATATATCTTAGCACCTCTTTTTAGTGCATGTTCTAATTCTTCAATAACTACAATTCCTGCTCCTTCACCCATTACAAATCCATTTCTGTCTTTGTCAAATGGTATTGATGCTCTTAGTGGATCTTCGCTTGTAGATAATGCTGTAAGTGCATCAAATCCGCCAATTCCAAGTGGTGTTATATTACCTTCTGTTCCTCCTGCAAGGAATACATCTGCTTCACCACACTGTATACTTCTATATGCTTCTCCAATACTATTAGTTCCTGTAGCACATGCTGTTACTACATTGATACTCTTTCCTTTTAAGCCAAACTGTATAGCAACATTACCTGCTGCCATATTAGTTATCATAAGTGGTACTAAAAGCGGATTGATTCTAGATGGTCCTCTTTCAAGAAGTTTTTTGTGTTCTTTTTCCATTATGTCAAGGCTTCCAATACCTGATCCTATCGATGTTCCTATCATATATGGATCTTCTTGTGATATATTAAGTCCTGCATCTTCTATCGCTTCTTTTGCTGCTGCAACTGCGAATTGACTGAATCTCTCCATTCTCTTTGCTGATTTAAAATCCATATATTCTCTTGCGTCAAATCCTTTTACTTCTGCTGCAAGATGTGTCTTGAATTCAGTTGCATCAAACTGTGTTATTTTGTCAATTCCAACCTGTCCCTTTTTTACAGAGTTCCAAAATTCATCAACTGAAAGTCCTATAGGAGTTATCGCTCCCATGCCTGTTACTACAACTCTTCTCATTATATATTCATACCTCCGTCTACCGAGATTACCTGTCCTGTTATGTATGATGCTTCATCTGATACTAAAAATGCTACTGTCTTTGCTATGTCAGCTACATCTCCCATTCTTTTTAGTGGAATTGTTGCAAGAACTGATTCTTTGACATTATCACTAAGAACTTTTGTCATATCTGTATCTATATACCCCGGTGCTATTGCATTAACTGTAATTCCTTTTGATGCAAGTTCTTTTGCTGCCGATTTAGTAATTCCTATAACTCCTGCCTTAGATGCTGCATAGTTAACCTGTCCTGCATTACCTGCAATTCCTACAACTGAAGACATATTCACAATTCGTCCTTCCTTCTGCTTTAGCATCTGTCTTGATACATGTCTTATTGTATTAAAAGTTCCTTTTAAATTCACATTAATAACACTGTCAAAATCTTCTTCTGACATTCTCATAATAAGTCCATCTCTTGTAATTCCTGCATTATTAACAAGAATATCTATTCTTCCATATCTATTAATAATATCCTTAATCATATCTTCTACGGCTTTAAAATCTGCCACATCACACTTATATATCTCCCCATTGCCACAAGCATCTTTGATAGACTTAAGTGTATTAGCTGCGGCTTCTTCATTACCACCATAATTAATTATTACAGTTGCTCCGTTTTTTGCCAGTTCTTTTGCTACTGCTGCTCCAATTCCTCTGCCTGCACCTGTTATAAGAGCAACTTTACCTGATAAATCCACCATGTTATCTTCCCTCTCTTATTTTTTCCACATCTTCCACATTCTCTATATTAAAAGTATGTATATTATCTGCTCCCATATCTTTTGCTATTTTTTTAACAAATCCAGTCAAAATCTTACCTGGTCCTGCTTCTATATATTCTGTAACTCCATCTGTAATAAGTCTTCTTACTGACTGTTCAAATCTTACTGATGAATATACCTGTTTTGCCAAAAGTTCTTTTATATTTTTTGTATCATATATATATTCTGCATTATAATTAGCAATATATGGTGTTGTTATCTCATGTAATTCTATACTTTCAAGTTCTCTCTCAAGTTTGTCACCTGCACCTTTTAACATTACTGAATGAAAAGGTCCGCTTACATTAAGTTCTATAACTCTTCTTGCTCCGGCTGCTTTTAATGCTTCCATGCACTTTAATAACTGTTCCTTCTCTCCTGATATTACTATCTGTCCAGGGCAATTATAATTAGCTGCTGTAACTTTATCAAAACCACCATCATTAATACATTTTATAAGTTCCTCAGGTTTCATTCCTATTACTGCTGCCATTGAACCAAGTCCATGTGGTACTTCGTTCTCCATATATATTCCACGTTTTCTTACTATCTTACATCCATCTTCATACAGGATTGCTCCTGATGCTGTAATGGCACTGTATTCTCCAAGTGACAGACCTATATTGACATCTGATATAATTCCATTCTCTTTGAGTGCTCTAAGAATTGCTACTTCTGTTGTATATAGTGCAATCTGTGTATATTCTGTTTTGTTAAGAAGGTCATTTTCTTCAAATATAAGTTTTGTCATATCAATGCCCGTTACATCTGTCGCTATGTCAAAACATTCTTTACTGCATGCATAACTATCATAGAATGTTTTTCCCATTCCTGTATATTGTGCTCCCTGTCCCGGAAACATTATTACCGTCTTAGCCATTCCTCTGCCCTCTTTCTTATCACGTCTTCTGCTTCACTTACAACCTCTGTTATTATCTCTTTGCATGTTCGTTCTTCATTAACAAGTCCTGATATCTGACCTGCCATAACTGTTCCGTTCTTAACATCTCCCTCAACAACTGCTCTTCTTAATGATCCAAGAGTCATCCTCTCTAATGTCTCGAATTCTACTCCCTCTTTTTCAAGACGCTGATATTCTCTTGTCATTGTATTTCTAAGTGAACGGATTGGATGACCAAGGCTGCTGCCTGTTATAGTTGAGTCTATGTCTTTAGCTTTTATAACTCTCTCCTTATACTCTCTACTTACAGTTGACTCTTTTGCTACTATGAATGCTGTTCCCATCTGAACACCTTCTGCTCCAAGCATAAAAGCTGCTGCCATTCCTCTGCCATCTGCAATTCCGCCTGCTGCTATAACAGGAATATTAACTGCACTTACAACCTGTGGAACAAGTGCCATTGTTGTAAGCTCGCCTATATGACCACCTGATTCCATTCCTTCTGCTACAACAGCATCTGCACCAGCTCTCTCCATTATCTTCGCAAGTGCAACAGACGCTACAACAGGAATAACTTTAATTCCTGCTTCTTTCCATGCTTTCATATATTTTGCAGGATTACCTGCACCAGTTGTAACAGCATCAACTTTTTCTTCTATAACCACTTTAGCTATATCATCTGCATAATCGCTTAGAAGCATGATATTAACTCCTATTGGCTTGTCTGTTATCTGTCTTGCTATATGTATCTGTTCCCTTACCCACTCAGCAGGAGCATTGGCAGCACCGATGAAACCGATACCACCTGCTTCTGATACATTGGCTGACAGATTAGCATTAGCTACCCATGCCATTCCCCCTTGAATGACCGGATATTCTATATTTAACAATTCACATATTCTTGATCTCACTATACTATCCTGCCTTCCTCATTTATTCGTCTAATTAATAATTGTCATATTCTAGTCTTATTCAATTCCTTTAGCTGCAAGATAATCGCATACATCCTGAACAGTTGCAATCTTCTCAAGGTCTTCTGATGGAATCTCAATTGAATATTCTTCTTCAAGTGCCATAACAAACTGGAATAGATCTAATGAGTCTGCACCAAGGTCATTCTTAAAATCAGATTCTGGTCTAATCTCCGCTGTATCTACGTTTAACTGTTCTGCAATAATCTCTTTCATTCTTTCTAACATAATTAATTCTCCTTTTAATCTTATTCTACTATTTGTAATTACTAAGCTCATATTCACAAGCTAATTATCAGACATCCTGCTATATTGCAAGCTACCATTCTACTAATATTGCTCCCCAACTTAATCCTGCTCCGAATCCGGATATTATAGTCTTATCACCGGCTTTAATTCTTCCATTCTTCTTAAGTTCGTCTAAAAGTATTGGAATACTTGCTGCTGATGTATTACCATATTCCGACAGGTTCATAGGAAATCTTGTGATATCAACTTTAAGTTTCTTAGCTATTGCTTCTATTATTCTTCTGTTTGCCTGATGCAAGATAAACATTGTAACATCATTAATGTCTGTGCCTGTGTTTTGTAACACTTCCATTATCACCTGTGGCACTGTCCTTACAGCAAATGTAAAGACTTCTCTTCCATCCATTACTATATTATCTTTGTTGCATCTTAATACATCCGCCTGACTTCCGTCACTGTGAATCGTGACTGTTCCAACTGTATCTGACTTATCGCTGCTTATAACTGCAGCACCGGCACCATCGCCAAATAGGACACATACACTTCTATCGCTCCAGTCAAGATGCTGTGACATGACTTCTGCACCTATTATAAGAACATTCTTATATATACCTGCTCTAATATAAGCATCAGCTATACTATATGCATATATAAATCCTGTACATGCAACGCTTATATCAAAACATGCTGCTCTTAATGCACCGATCTCTCTTTGCACTAATGCTGCTGTGCTTGGAAATGGATAATCGGGACTTGATGTTGCGACAATTATCATATCAATATCAAGTACATCTATTCCGCAATCTGCAACTGCCATCTTACCTGCTTTTGATGCCATATAAGAAGTAGTCATATTATCTGCGATATGTCTGTTATGTATTCCCGTTCTGCTGCTTATCCATTCATCACTTGTATCAACAGTCTTTGCCAGGTCATCATTCGTTACAGTCTTAGGTGGAATAAATGCTCCTGTTCCTATAATTCTGACTCCCATCTCGCTCCTTCTCGCATTATCAGCCTAATCTCTTTGCAACTGATATGCTCTCTTTAATTGTATAGTTTGAATATCATATATTTTGATATTCAAACTATATTCAGTTATAATATGTTTTTCATGGATTGTCAAGAGTATTTTGATATTCAAACTATTTTTTGATTAAAAAAACTTGATGATTTGATTATATTGCAAATTATTAACTATCAATGTATTTTTTGATGCTTATTCCTATATATAGTACTCATTACCATAGCCCCAAGGCTTATTATCACGATTATCACAGCTTGTACAGTTTCTGTTCTTCTACTATCATACGTCTGAGGTGCTATATGAACATTCATATCACTTTGCTCTATATTAGTTGTTGTATTCTCACAAGACTCTATACTGTATATTTCAGCTTGCACATCTTCCCTGGTATCTTCTATTGTTGAAGTCTGTGTCTTATAATCTACTGTCTGAGTGCTTTCGATGTCATATACTTTATTATTATATACATTATCAGTTCCATCTGTATCTTTCTCATTATTAGATTGAGTGTTTGAAGCAATATTACTATTATTAATATTCTCTCTACTATTATCAGTGCTATTATTATCCTTGTTTAATTCTGCATTGCTTATATCACTATTTGATTCTGATGTAATTATCTCTACGTTTTCTTTTATATCTTTTACATTTTGAGTACTATTCTCTTTTTCTTCTGCCCTTTTATACTCTATATTATTATGAGTATCTTCTGAATAATTGTTACTATTATATGCCGGTATAAGTACACTTGAAAGTGCTGCTCTCTTATTAGCATCCTCGTCTATGAATATTGAGCCACATGCACAGATATAATATTCTATATTGCCACATCTATAAGCTGTTGGCTCGTTTGCTGGAATCTTCTTAATTATTACATGAATATGTGTCTCTTCCACATTAGTATCTGCTGCTTTATTATTCTGTGTTCTATCATTTTTAGCTGACACCATTATCATATTACTGTCTGCTATTATAACTATCATTATAGCAGGCAGTATTATTACCGATATTATGTATACTATAATAGCAGTCAATCGCTTTACCATAGTCTTCACCTTTCTCTTCTAACTTTCATTTGATAATTGCAAATCTTATATTAGTCATAGTTATCAACTGTGCATTTTTACATTATTACAGGCAACAGTCTTTTCAGTTTCAGTCTATGTATATTATCGGTATTATAAGATGATGGTTTGATGATTGTGTTTTACTATTTTTAAGATAGTAGATTAATTATAGCATTTTACTATCTTTTATCGTATCTGCTATATTTTTTAATGCTGCTTCATCATATTCAAAGTATTCTCTTCCTGTCTCTCTCTTAGCTCCTATCTTGTTATAAAATCCAATTGATGGCATGTTCCAATCAAGACAGCTCCATTCCATTCCTGTATATCCTTCTGATATTATTATCTCTGATATCTTTGCAAAAAAACGTCTGCCTAGTCCATTACCTCTAAATTGTTCTTTTATATAAAAATCTTCAAGATGTACTTTTGCTCTTGCTGCAAATGATGCGAATATCGGATAATATATTGCATATCCTATTACCTCTTCATCCCTCTCCATTAAAAGTACAGTTGCTATATTTCTCTCAAATAACTGATATCTTAGTTCTTCGATAGTTGCTGTCATATCCTGTGGTCTTTTTTCATACTCTGCAAGTCCCATTATCATCTTTTTTATTGTATCTATATCTTCTGGCATTGCTTTTCTGATAATTATATTGTCTTTATGTGTCATATTAATCTCCAATCTTATTTTTATATAAATTTTTCATTTTTTATATAGGATATTTTTATAATTTTTTTCTCATAATAATCTCATCTTCATCTGTTTCTACAATTATAAATCCCAGATTCTCATACAATCGTTTAGCAGCTATATTTCCTTCAATATAACATAATACAACTTCTGAATATCTTCCTTCTTCTTTCATTTTTTCTAAAATAAGCTTCACTGCTTTTTTTCCATATCCCTTTTGTTGATATCTTTTATCTATAAACAATTGACTAAAATCATAAGCATTAAGTTCTTCACAATCATAGTACAGTGCCATTCCTAATGGTATATTGTCATCATAGATTATACAAGCATAACTATTTTCATTACGGTAAGCATATGCTCTTGCTAATAATCCTGCCTGACTTGACACATAATCCTGCTGTTCTTCAGCTACTTTTAATTCTATTCGCCAATTATCCGGTGTTATCTCTTCTAATCGTACCATCTTAATATCTCCAGTTCTATTTTTTTATTCTTCTCCAACTAATTTTACGACTGTCATATCGTGGTGCATTGCCTTAAGCAGTGAACCAAACATATCTTTTGTACGTATCTTAAGACTTGAAGTATTAATGCATGGATGGCATCCTACATATTCACCTTTTAATACATCTTCATCTACTATAAGCCTCACTGCATTATCTTTATCATTCATAAGACCAAGTATGCTTACTGAACCAGGTGTAATATCAAGATACTGTAACATATATTGGGGTTCTGCAAAGCTTAATCTTGAACAACCAAGCTGACCTGTAAGTTCTTTTGTCTTAAATATCTTATCTCCAGGCATCATTAACAGATAGAATTGTGTATGTTGTCTGTTACATAAGAATAGATTTTTACATACTACAGCTTCTAATATTGCATCAATCCGAAGGCAGTCTTCCATTGTATTGGCATTAGCATCCGGATGATCACATCTATAATACTCGAGGTTTAAACTGTCTAATAATTCATAGCATCTTTTTTCCTTATCAAGTCTTGTGTCCACGTTAAGTGGTCTTCCTTTTTCAAGTTTCAATTCCATTTTTGTCCTCTTCTTTCATATATCAGCTTTTTGTATTTTTTCTATTATACATTGATGTTTTTTTGTTTTTTTATCATAATTTATTCCTACAAGTAAAATTTTTCCTGTATATCTGCTTATTGAATTTGGATATTTATTATCTTTTATCTGCATTATAGCTGTTTTGGCATCTTTATTCCATTTTAATTCTACTATAAGTGCAGGATAATCTTCTATATATTCCGGTTTTGGAAGAAATACAAAATCTGCAAAACCTCTTCCCGAAGGTAATTCTCTTACAGGTTTAAAATAATATTGCATAGCACTTAGATATCCTATTGATAATATGCCACTTAATGAGTTTTCACTATTGTAATGAATTGCAGAAGCGTAATCCATGTGTATCTCTTCTATATATTCTGCTACCATATCAGAATCCATATCAAGTGTTGCATCTAATAAATTTTGAGATTTTTGCCAGAATTCTATCATCTCAGTCCATTTTCTTCGTTTTGTGGCTCTTGTAAATTCTTCTCGTATCTCTTCATTAGGTATAAAAGCTTCCTTCATCTTAGCATCATAAGCAAGATAGCCAAGATGTATAAGATATGTAAGTACATCATTCTTATCCAAAAAATTGACTGTATCATTTTGAAATGATGTTACATCTACTTCCACTGAATTACCTGATAGCATCTCAATTATATCTGCTCTCAATCCATCAAAGTCCATATTTATAAGTGGAACTATTGTCTCATACGAACCGGTAACAGACCAATAACTTTGGTATTCTCCAGAAAGCATTAGACCTACTATTGCATTTGGATTATATAAATGATATCCTGCTAATTGATAACCATCATACCATATTTTGGCTTTTTCAAAGTCCTGATTATACTTCTCACATAATTTTTTTACTTCGTCTTCCGTAAAACCTACATATGGCGATATCGCTCCTGCATTAAGCATTGAAAATTGTGAAAAATTATTTAGTGCTGACTGTGTTTTTAATTTTTTTATTGGTAAAATTCCCGTTAAATATGCCAATTTTATATATTTAGTCGGTTCTGTTCCTTTAAACATTCCTCTAAGAAAATTAATATACGCCTCCTGTATTCTTTCATTACCTGATTCATCACGAATAAGTACATCCCACTCATCAATGATTATTATGAATTTTCTTCCTGTCTTATCATTAATACATGCTAGTGCCTCGGGTAATGATTGTATCTGCTTTGGCAATTCTTCTGAATATATGTCTTTTAATTCTTTTAGCACCTTCTCTACAATATATGACACAACATTCTCTGCTCCTCCCGCCGGTTCCATACACCATTGGACATCAAAATGTATAACATCATATTTGTTAATATGTTTTTCAAAATCCTCACTTTTTGATATCTGCAGATTTTCAAACAGTTTCTTAGAATCGCATCCTCTGCTATAATAAGCTGTAAGCATATTGGCTGTAATGGATTTGCCAAACCTTCTTGGTCTGCTATTACATATATATCCCTGCAGTGTATCCATTACTTTGTTGGTATAATCTAATAAACCTGTCTTATCAACATATATCTCAGAATTAAGTGCAACTTTCCATGCTTCGTTTCCTGAATTAACAAACATTCCCATTCTATATCACTCCCCATCTTCCTAGATTTTTTCTCTTTTATCTTTTTATATTTTAACTTTATTTTTAATGTTTGTCTAGTTAACTCACAAAAACATATATTAACTAAATTAGTTTTTTAGCTTTCAATCTAAGATTTCTAATTATATATGTGGCTATTATATATTGTATTTTTTCTATTTAGATATAAGAATTTAGATGTAAAAATTTAGATACAAAAAATTTAGACATAAAAATTAGATATAAACAATTATATATAAAAAAGGGAAGTGATTAGTTCTCACTTCCGCTTTTTATTCATATTCTATTTTGTAATCTGAAATGTTCTTGTTATTGGGGCTGCCTGATAATTACCGCCCACTGTTACTACTGTAACCACATAACGTCCTGCCTGTGTTGGAGCTGTTGTTGTACTTGAATATATCTTACCTTTACTTGTAAATCCACTGTAAAGATATCTTACATTATCCTGAACAATATCTGTATTACCTTCGTATGATACTGTTGCTCCAAAATCAAATTCTAATGCCTCAGACTCTGTCATCTTACCCTGAATCTGCTCATTCCAGTTTAATTTTACACCTTTAGTACGCATCTTTAACCTTAATATTCCGACTCCAAGTCCTGTATTATAGTTCTTGCTGTCTGTAATAGTTGTTACATTATATACCCCTGCTCTATTTGGTGTGCCAAATCCTACTCTTATTCCATCTGCAACTGATGGCATCTTATTGATTATTGTCATAATCTGTCCTAGTATACCTGTGTCAATATTAAGTTTGTCAAGAATATCTAAAAGTTCCTGTGTATTAAAGATCTCTCTTAATTCTCCAACTGTAACTCCATCCTGCATCATCTGTGAAAATGTCTTGCCATATATCTTCTCCATCACTGGATCTAATAACTTTAATACAGCTGTACTTGTATATTTCTCTGGAAGTTCAAGATATACTCCAAGATTAACATTACTTGATACTCCTGTATATACTGTATAGATGTCAAATCTATCTGCCGGATTAGTTGTCACCATATCTGTAACTGTCTCATCTGCATATAAAGTCTTACTATTTACTTTTACTTTTACCTTAGCTTTTGCTACTGTTACTGCTGCCTCTGTAGCCTGACTTGCACGATACTGTGCATTACCTTTATATGTAAGACGAATTTTTTGCTCACCTGCGCTAAGATTCTCGTATGTAAGAAAGTTAACCGTTCCACCTTCAATTGGTGCCCACTGTTTAACTCCACCAGAGATTCCGCCTACTGTATTCTCACCATAATATTCCATTGTAAAATCATCTATTGTAAGTGTATCTTTATCTGGAAGTGTACTATTCTCCCAATCAATTACATTATCAAATATCTGCTGTTTTACAACATCTGCATCCATATTGTAAGTAAATGTAACATTCTCTTTACATAAAACTGCACTGTTAAGACGATTATCATTAAGCTCAACATTAACTTCTACTGATGTTCCTTTGTATTCTCTGTTTCCTGCCCATGATATCTGAATTGTCCAATTACCTGGTCCAAACTTAGTGAATGTACTTGTCCAATCTGTTGTATTAAGTGGCTGCCAATTCTTGATTATATCTGTTCCGGCATTATATTTTATAACAACATCTTCATAATTAACTGTCTCAGGTGTTACTGATTCAATTACTGCATCATAGATTACTCTTGCAGTTGCATCATAATCATAATTAGTTGCATCACTGAATTTGAAATCTACTTTATATGGTGCTTCTGCTACATTAAAAGATGATTCTTCACGTCCTTTTACTGTTAATGTTGTCTCTGCCTGTGCTTTAAAATATTCTTCATTACCAGCATAAGTTATACGAATTCTCTGCTCGCCTTCTGGAAGTCCTGGATATTCAAGTCCATTAACTTTACCACCTTCTACTGGTACCCATGCACGTCCAAGGTTACCTACTGCACCTGTCTTGGCTGTTGCATAATATTCTATTGTTATGTCTGAAAGTGTAAGTCCTTCTGGTATAGTATTATCTGTATCTACTGTATTCTCAAAGATCTCTTCAAGAAGTCTGTCATAATCTACACTTAAGTCTTCATTATATGTAAGTGCTACTGATACATTGTCCTTTAATATGATTGATGTTTGTAATTTCGCTGCTTTTTCAAATTTTACTTCTGTTGTTGTTCCTGCGATACGAACACTGTATGTTCCATCTGAATTATCGCTAAGTGCCTTGTGTGTAAATGTTACTTTTGAAAAACCAATCTTCTTCTCAGATGTAAAGCCATTAATACTTCCCCATGCTGTATTAGTTGTGAGTGCTCCAAGTTTACCTGTTCCTTCACATGAATATTCCCATTCAATGCTCTGAAGATCTACTTCATCTGCGTTCTTGATTAACGCCTTGCCAAGTATCTCTTTAACTAATGACTCATCTGCTCCTTCCGGAATTATTCCTATTCCATCCTGAAGTTCTAACTGTGTGTCTACACTATACTGTGTAATTACGTTCGTAGTTGTTGTGATTGCCTCTGCTGCGAATGTAGTCTGTTCTAATGGCTGAACTAACATTGCTGTTGTCAGTGTAACAGCCACCGCTTTGGTAATTTTTCTCTTTTGCATATTTCTTTCCTATTCTTTCTTTGATTTTTACTTCTACTTTATTCATTTAATATTTTTAGCATATCTGATATCTAAATGAATAAGTGAGTATAACAAGATTGTTAGCACCTATGACATTATACTATATTTTTTATTTAATACAAGGGTTATCTTAATAAATTTTGTATTAATTTGATAAAATATTTCTGAATATATTGTAAACAAAATGATTATTTTCGTTATTTTAGTTATATTTTATTAATTTTTGTATTTTTACGTTTTTTTATCATAATTCTTTTCAATTAGCAATTATATAAATTAAAAAGAGACTTCCATATTGATATGTAACTTGCCTGCTTGACATATGGCATATCATACGAAGTCTCTTTTATGCTATTTATTATATCCTTTGTCAACTTATCTTTATCAACTATATATTAATATCCAATCTCATCATTAACAAGAATTACATGTATTCTGTCTGTATGTCTTGAATATCTTGTTATAAGGAACTGACAGCATATTGTATCAGGTGATTTACAGTCAAAACATTTACCTGTCGTTTTACAAGGTGTCTTTATATCGAATCTCTGGGCATTAGCCGGAGCTGCAACATTTCTGGCACGTTTCATAGCACTATCAAGATCTGGGCATACTTTATTGATACCTACTATGAAGATTACTTTTCTTGGTCCTTGTGCTATACATGATACACGATTTGAATTACCATCTATATTGACAAGTATTCCATCATCTGTAATCGCATTGGCACTTGAAAGGAATATATCTGCATCATAAGCTGCCATAAGTCCTGCTCTTGCATCTTGCTTAGAACGATCTATGTAATTATAATCACCTTCTTTGAGGCTATCAATTAAGCCTATATCTGTGGCGCTCATACATCCTCCCATTGCTATTGTACTACCTTCTGGAATCAGCTCTAATGCCTGTTTTAATGCATCTTCTTTGTCTTTTGCATAGTATCCTGTCATATTACGGGATTCTAATCCTTTTATTACTGTCTTCGCAAGCTGTTCATTTCTCTTTTTCATATTTTCTGTCATACGTCTTACATCCTTTCTTAATAATATTAATCTTTTACTCTCTTTAAGCATTGTTAATCTTTTATTCAGATTATAGCACTGCTTAATCAGGCTTTCAAGGCAAGAGGATCGCTCTTATTATCGATGGAAGATTCTCTGGTGCATCAACCGGACCTGTAATTGGACATTGCAGTCCTGAAGCAGTTGATGGTGGTCCTATTGCACTGGTTGAAGATGGAGATCTTATTGAGATTGATGTAGAAGAACGAAAGCTGAATATTATCTTTCTTTTCACTGTGGCAATACTACTCGAAATCTGCTTCCAAGTCCTTCTCTGCTTATAATCTCATAGTATCCATTATGCTTGTCAACTATCCATTTTGCTATTGCAAGTCCTAGTCCTGTACCACCGGTCTTACTATTTCTTACTTCATCTGCACGATAGAATCTGTCAAATGCACGCTCTACATCCTGTTTTTTCATTCCTATACCATCATCCTGAATCTCATAGAATGGTACATCTATCATTTTTTCATTATTAAAGACACCAACACGAATAATTATATCCTGCCCTTTAGCAGTATATTTGGCTGCATTATCTATAAGTATTCTGACTGACTGTTTAAGCATATCTGCATCTGCTAATACTTTTGCTTCACCTTTTTCTTCATATATATAATGGTGTTCTTCATCAATCATTAATGACTCTTCATATACTTCTCTCATTATGTCATTAAGACTGCATATTTTTTTATCAAGCACCTGTCTGTTTGAATCTCCTCTCGCTAAAAAAAGTAACTGTTCTACGAGTTTTTGCATATGTGAAGCCTCATTCTTAATCGCATCAATAGATTCTATTAATATAGCTTCATCATCTTTTCCCCACCTGTCAAGCATATTTACATATCCTTGAATAACAGCTATAGGTGTTCTAAGTTCATGTGAAGCATCTGATACAAATTGTACCTGTTGTCTATATGAAGCTCTCATTCTGTCAATAAGATCATTAAGTGCATTCTCGATTCCCTGAAGTTCTTTATCGTTCATCTTAAGTTTTGCATCTTCTTTATCTACGCTTAAGCTGCTGATAGCATCTTCAAGATCATGATATTTTTTCTCATCAAATCCAGATGTTTCGAAAGCCATTTCGCTAAGTTCTCTGGCTTTTTTAGCAAGTTCGTTCAACGGACTAAGTTCTCTTCTTACTCTGTAAGTTCCTCTTGTTATCTTTTTAAGGATATCAATAAGTTCCATAACTAATATGATTATTCCGCCATTTATTAACCATGCAAGCCACCTGCCTATCTCCACACTATAGTAACTTGAAGTTCCTATATATCCTACTTCATATATAGTATCTCTTATCGTCTTACCAAGTGTTATATTTCTTGGCAAAGTAATGTCTAATGAACCTATATATTCTACATCAAGTCCATATACTGCCACTGCCGCCACAACAAGGCATATTAAAATATCTATTATCAGATATGACCATATAAGTTCCAACACATTATTAAGATTAATCTTTCGGGCAATGGAAGTAACTCTCTTTTCTTCTTTTTTCTCACTCATATATTATCCTCACTCATCATCACGAATTACATAACCAACTCCTCGCACTGTCTGAATCCATTTTACTTTATATATATCGTCAAGCTTGCTTCTAAGATATCTTACATATACATCGATTATGTTAGTCTCTCCAAGGTAATCATATCCACATACTTTTTCTAATAATTTTTCTCTTGATATAACAATATTCTTGTTCTCTAATAATACTCTTAACATCTCAAATTCTCTATGAGTAAGTTCTATCTTATCTGTGTTATATGTAACTTCATATCGCTGTATATCCATTGTAAGTCCTCTACAGCTTAATATGTTACCTGTATTTACTGATATGTTATTATTCTTCTTTTTAAGTGCAAGACGAATTCTTGCTAATAATTCTTCTATTGCAAAAGGCTTTGTCATGTAATCATCTGCACCTCCATCAAGGCCTGCAACTTTATCCATGACAGTATCTCTTGCTGTAAGCATAATTACTGGCATATCTGACACTTTTCTAAGTCTTCTAAGAACTTCAAATCCATTAAGTTCCGGTAACATTACATCAAGAATCATAAGTGCATATCTCTCTGAAAGTGCTTTTTCAAGTCCATCTCTTCCATTATACGATTTTACAACTTCATAACCCTCATGTGACAATTCAAGTTCAAGAAATCTTGCTATCTTGTCTTCGTCTTCAATTATTAATATTCTGTTATTGTTATCCATAATTCTTCTCCCTCGTTAATTAATAATATATGTCAGTATCTATACCTACTCTCATCCATCAGATTATCCAAATAGCTTTTTGTCATATATATGAATTATACTTCACATTCATTGTAACACGCAAATAAGGCGCATATTCTGCGCCTTTTGCTCTATTTGTGCTCTCTGTGTTCTTCTTCGTTAGCTACTGCCTGATTGAATTCATTCTTAATATTCTCTGCTGTTGATGATGCATTATCCATTGCTTTATTTATTACAAGTTCAACTGTCTCTGTCTGCATGTCCGGTCCCTGAAAATAATATTTCATACGACAGAATAGTCCAATAATTAATAATGGAACTATTACCCAGAATGCAAAGAATGTTGCTATTACTAATACTGTTACCGGCACTTTAAGAATCTCTTTATTATCTCTTTCAATGCAGAAGTTGTTACGGTTGCCTTTATCTATTATTTTAATACACCACTTGCCAAAGCGTTTTAATAGATCTGCAATTCCACCTTTATCTTTGCAATTTTTATCTTCTTTTAAATCCCAGTCGCATCTTTCATTTTTTGTAGAATAATCTGCTTTATCATCTTCTTTTACTTTACCAGTCTTTTCAAGATATATCATTGCATCAAGAATATCCCAGTCGCTACGTTCTAATGCTTCTTTTGCCTCTTCGTAACTTACATTTGCATGTTGTCTTAATTTTTCAACTTTCTCAAAATTATCCATAATATACTCTCCTATCTGTTCCTATTAGTCTTAACAGACATATCAGGTTACTTGTAATGGTCGTGCACAGCCATCAGTTCACCTAAACGATTAGTCTTAACAGACATATCAGGCTACCTGTAATGTATGTCTGTCTTATGCCTGTCTGTCATCTGATGGTACTAGTGTAATATATCTTCTTAAAAGAAAACTATAAGAAAGATTAAAAACAGATTAATGTTTAATGCTTTTATATTAATTTATACTATATTTTTATTCTACTCTCAAGGTAATTTTTATAACTACTCCTATAGGCTTGCCTGTTGGCTTTTCGCCACTAATTTATAATAAAAGAGACTTCACTCTCTAAGAATGAAGTCCCTAATATATAAACTTTATATTACTTTTCTTCTTTTGTTCTATATTTTTCCAAAAGTTCTTCTACTTTAAAAAAGTGTAATAACACAACCATTACAATAAGGCATAACACTGGTATTCCAATAAATCCAATATTAATAAAGAGCTTTTCAGTATCTGTCTGTTGCTGATTAGGAACATATCCACCAAGACTCATAAGTGCTGTAAACAATGTTACATTCAATCCAAATGTAAGTTTTGCCACAAAACTATCAAGTGAAGAAAGTATTCCTGCTGCCTGAATTCCAGATTTTAATTCACAATAATCAACAACATCTGCTAAAAGTGAAAATCTCATTCCCATAAGGAATCCTAAAGCTGACCAGACAAGTGCTGTTCCGACAATCAGTAATATCACATTATTAAGTGAGAATATAAAAACAACATTTCCAATAAATGCTATTCCTGCCATAATATACATACATTTTTTCTTTCCAACTCTACTAACAAGCATTGGAAGACTTGCCTGACTTGCAATCATTGATATAGATGTTACTGCTGCCTGAATAGGAATAAGATCTACTCTTTCAGCTACATAAGTATAATAATATACTACTCCGGCCTGTTTTACTGCAAAACCAAGCATAAATACAAACATAATTATAATGAACAATATATATTGACCATTTACTGCTTTAATTCCCTGTCTGAATGTTACTTTTTCTGCTTTGACTGATTCTTCTGACTCTTTTGTATTCATAAATGCAAATAAAAATAATACAACTGCTATCACTGCAAATACAATCATTGTATAACAATAGCTATCTGCATTACTATTACCGCCAAATTTATTGATAATCGGTGTCGCAAATGTTGTTACGCAAAAACCTCCAATTGCTGCCATAATCATTCTGAATGTAACTAATACATTACGCTCATGCATATCATGTGTAAGACTTGGTAAAATCGCTGACAATGGTGTATTTACTATTGTATATCCTGTACTTACCAGATTAAAAGTAACAAATGCATATATTACTTTTTTCATATTGCTGTCAAAATTCGGCATATAAAAAGTTATAATTGCAAAAAATGCTAATGGAATCGCACCAAAGAGAAAATATGGTCTACATTTTCCCCATCTGGTTCTTGTTCTATCAACAATAACTCCCATCATAACATCTGTACATGCATCTACAAATTTGGAAATAAGCATAATCATTCCGACTGTAACAGCACCTATTCCAGCAACATCTGTATAAAATACAGCAAGATAGGTCGTTATCATTGACCATACAAAATTACTTCCCATGTCAGCAGCTCCGTATCCAAAACGCTGACGCATCTTAAATCTTTTACCCATTTCTTTAAATCTCCATATTTCATCATAATTACATTCAAACTTTCTTTTTTCAAAATATATTGGAACGAAAGTTTTATGACATATGCCACATTGAATGGAATTATAGCACAAAAAATGGTATAATTTCAATGGAAACGTTTCCACTTTTTTATAAAATAAGCAATTTCGTTAATTTTTTATCATTTCCTCTTCTATATCATTAACTTTTTAGCTATTTTTCACAAACTGATGTATGATTGTTTCTCTTGTGTTTATAATAGCAATCTATAATATTTTCTCTATTTTACCAATCACAGGTTGATAATTGCTTATCACAAAATAGGAATAATCGCCTTTTCCATGTTTCATTATTGTTTGGTTTGTGTAAAAATATTAGGTTTCCTGTCTGTTGTCATTTTGGCAAACTGGAATTTTGTGTTTCCAATTTGATTTATAAATATTTAACATTATCCCAAACAGGAACGCACAGCGATTTATTTGGAAAGTAAGAAAATGCACTTGGTACAATGCCTAGTGCATTTTTCTTTCCGCAGAAATGAAAAAGCACCCACTATCTTCTTCACTTCATTGATGTGCTCATTATCTACGCCATTCTCCAATAAGTATTTCTTAAACACCATATTAATTTATGATAAACTAATCATCCACTTGCGTCTCTTAAAAATAACAAGCGATACAACCAATCTGAATATTTCTTCTGTGGTAAGCAGTGTATACACACCAACTATGCCCCACTTAAATATATACGCTGCAAGCAGACACAGTGGAATTCCGATACACCATGTGCCAACAATATCAATCACCATGATAATTTTTGTATTACCACCACTTCTTATAATTCCGCCACCAAGTATCATATTCTCAACCTTGACCGGAGCATATAGTGCAAATACGATAAGCAGTATCTTTCCAAGCTCTTTTACGCTGCCATCTACACGATACAGTCTGGTATATACTCCTGCAAGAAGAATGAGCAATGTCGATACGGCTACCGCTCCGGCTAAGCCTGCATACATTATCTTCTTCGATTCTGTATAAGCCTCATCATATTCTTTTTTTCCAAGCCTCTTGCCGACCATTACACCGGCAGCTGCCGACAATCCGCTAAGTGCTCCTACGATAAGCCCCTGTATAGGAGATGTAAGTGTATATGCCGCAAGGTTTGATGTTCCAAGGTGCCCATAGACAGCAGACTCCACATTTTGTCCAAGACTCCATAGAAATTCACTGATTAAAATCGGCATAATCATTATCAGATAATCCTTAATAGTAATTTTACTAAAATGCAATGACCATACTGGTTTATCTCCATCTTTTCTGATACATAAGACAAATCCGAGGGCAATAAATATGAGATTAAACAACTGTGAAATAAGTGTCGCAATCGCAGCTCCCTTTATTCCCATACATGGTAATCCGAATTTTCCAAATATCAGCAGATAATTAAGACCTGTATTTACAATAACTGCCCCAAAGCTTGCTAAAAATGGTATAGTTGCATGCTCCTTGCATCTAAGCCATGAGGATAAAATATTACTGACTGCCATTGGGATATATGTGAATGCTACAATTCTAAAGTATATTGCACCGGCACTTATAATTCCCATATCCTTAGTATAAAGTCCAAGAATCTGTGTTGAAAAGCCACCTGCTGCAAAGAGGAACAATGCTGATATCATAATTCCACAGATAAGGCTCACATCAAAGCTGCGCCATGCCTCTTTTGTATCTTCTGCACCAATAAACTGTGCTATTAGTATTCCCGCAACTGTGCTTACTGCACCAATTACCACCGAAAAAATAAGTGAAAAATTTCCACATAATCCAACTGCTGATATATTAGTTTCGCCTAACTGGCCAATCATAATCTGGTCAACAATTGAAAATGATGCCTGCAGCATACTTTGCAATGTTACAGGAATTGCTATTTTACATAATGTTTTCATAAACTTTGACATTATAACACCCCCGTACTTTCTCTTTTTATTAATTCAACCGGTAATACAATTTCAGTTTCACACTCCGCCCCATCACGCATCGCCTCAAGACACTTGATTGCAGTTTTTGCCCTAAGAGATGCATCCTGATGAATCGTCGTAAGAGAAGGATTGCTTTCCTTGCTTGCCATATTATCATCAAAACCGATTATCTGGATATCCTTTGGAATCTGTATACCTTTTCCCTGCAAAAATCGCATAAATTCGAGTGCATAAAAATCTGACACTGCAAAAACAGCGGTAATATTACTCTTTAACAACCATGCATATTTACCTTCATAAAAGCTCATTCTTTCATTTTCGGTCTTTGGTATCTCCCATCTTAATGTTTCTCCCGGTTCAAAGGCTTTGCTAAAGCCCTCTATGCGTTCTTTGTCCATGCATATGAAATTATCTGCTATGCACAATGCCTTTTTATGTCCAAGCTCCTTTAAATATTTTCCTGCCTGATAACCACCGTCATAATGATTGATTACCAGATTGACTACCTTTGAACATTTTTCAAAATAACCATCATACACTACAAATGATATTCTCATCTGGTTTCTTAGTTTCTCATAATCGGCTTCACAAAAGCCCATCAAAATCAGCCCATCCATATTCCACATGGATGCAAATACCGGAATTTCTCTGATGTCAGATGTCGTTTTTATCATCAGAAAATATCCTTTTTCATTAACCTCATGAGAAAGAGCATTAAACGATGACATCACAAATCCATCCTCTAAAACTCTGCCCTCATACTTTTCATGGTCATTTACCACCACTCCGATAATTCTTGAATTATTTCTTGCAAGCAGAATGCCTGCCATATTTGGAATATACCCTGAGCGTTCAAGCTCCTGCTGGACACGTTTTACCGTCTCATCCGAAATCTTTTCTGTTTTGCCATGAATCACATTTGAGACAGTCGCTGTACTAAGACCTAATGCATCTGCGACATCTGCTATTCTAACCCTGTTCTGTGCCATATCAATCTCCCCTTTTTTCTGATATTCTAATTATATGGTACAACAGAAAGGTTGGATTTACAAAGGTTAAGCGTATAACCCATTACAAAATCTGCGTTTGTTTTTTGTGACATTTTACTAGAGGATGTTTATAATTCTATACAATTTATCATAAATTCAAATATGTAATCGGATTTTGTGCCGATTGATTAAGTTTCAATCTGGCTATCGACTTTCCCAAATAGAACTCTTCATTCTCATCAAGTGGAAGTCCCTGTTCGTATCTTTCATCTACGAAGAACACTCTGTTTTCATTGTTTGGTGTAAGAACGATATCCTGTCTTGGAAGTTTGTCCTTTGCCTCTTTACAGACAAACCACTCTGATGGCTTATATACAGCAACAATCAAAGCATTGTAAACACCGAAAACATACTCAATTTTCTTTACTTTTTCTTTTGATGCTCTCCAGACACCACGAACAGCATCATATAATACTTTCTCGTCCATATCTCTTTGGTAAAGCCTGTTTATTTTTATAACAAGAATTCTGTGCTTGATATCTTTTTCTTCAAGTTCAACTGCACCATATATTCTTTCGTATTCATCAACTGATAATGCCTCTGTAGAATGATGTCCGGCAACTATATTAGTTAGTCTGGCATCGCTGACATAATTAAAGGCATTAATTAATGATGCCTCTGCAGCAAATGCCTCTTCCTCAGTAAGATTTGAATTGATGATAATCTTTTGAACTTCAAGTCCGGCATCCTTGATTTCTGATATTGTCTTAAGTTTTAGTTTCTCGCTTTCAGGGCTGCCTTTGCTTTCCTTCTCGTGTTCAAACACTCTGTTTTTTGTACCCTTTCCAATATAGAAGATTTGCTTATTGCGAGGATCTATAAGTCCATATACATAATAATCTCCAAGTGAAAGAAGGCTCTTTTCTGAAAATCTATCCATCTTTTCCTCCTAATTCTAATGAACAATCTAGTATATTATCTTCTTCCATACTAAAACTCTAAACTATCCACATTAAGCAGAAAATACTTCATTCCCATAATTACAAAGCCTTCATCATTCCTCCACGGCTTTTTAGTTCCATTTACTATCACAATCTTCTTAAATGAATCCGGTATATTCCTAAATGAATTAAGTTCCTGTGTCTGCTTTTCCTCAGAAGCCATATCATACGCTACTTGAATATAGTATCTCTGACTGCCCTGGTTTACTACGAAATCAACCTCTAACTGCTTATGAATTCTCTTTCCTTCACCATTCTTTGCAAAAACATCAACTATACCAACATCCACATTATAACCTCTGATAAGCAACTCGTTATACACGATATTCTCCATAATATGAGTAGGCTCCTGCTGCCTGAAATTCAGTCTGGCATTTCTAAGTCCTATATCTGAAAAATAGTATTTCAGATTTGCCCCCACATATTTCCTACCTTTAATATCATACCGATTCGCTTTAGAAATCAAAAATGCTTCTGCAAGATAATCTATATGGTTGGATATAGTCTTATTACTGTAATTGATACCCCGTTCACTTTTAAAGGTATTTGATATTTTAGTTGGATTGGTTGGTGCTCCTATTGCAGAAGCGAGAATATCAACCAAAGTAGCAATTTCATCAACATTTTGAATCCTGTTTCGCTCTACTACATCTTTAATATAAACATTTGTGAAAATATTTTTCAGATACTCAGCTTTTTGACGTTCTACAGAAAACTGTGCCACCTGTGGCAATCCACCATATATCATATACTCTTCCCAAGCATCATCATAATCCCCATCGAAAGCTGCATAGAACTCGGCAAATGATAAGGGATAAATTCTTATCTCATCTCCCCTGCCTCTAAATTCTGTTACTATATCACTTGATAAAAATTTAGAATTACTTCCAGTCACATATACATCAATATTACTGATACGAAGCAAGCTGTTCAACACTTCCTCAAATCGTGGCATAAACTGTACTTCATCCAAAAGTAGATAATATTTCTGCTCGTCTTTCATTGTATCCTTGATATACTGATAGCACTTCTTTGGATCTCTTAGTTCCTCATTTTCAATACCATCTAAGGCAATCTCAATAATGTGGTCATTATCTACACCGCTCTCCAATAAATATTTCTTAAACAACACAAATAGCAGGAATGATTTGCCGCACCTTCTAATTCCCGTAATAATCTTTATCATGCCATTATCTTTTCTTATCTTTAACTGTTCAAGGTAGGACTCTCTCTTAATCTCCATAATATCGCTCCTTATTTTTGTGCATTGCACGAATTTTAGTAATGTTATTTTATCACTAAATCTTCTTTGCATCAATAGCTATTACTATTTTTTGTGATATTTTACTAAAACATATTTATAATTCTATAACAATTTATCATAGATAAACCTTTTGGTTGCCAAATTGTTGACATTTTATTATGGCAAAAGTAAATCCTTTATGTGTTACCTTTTTATCATATTCATTATATTATATCTGCATATTTTTTCAGCTTCCTCATATGTAAAATCCATTTTATTAAGTATATCAAAATACTTATTATATATCTCATCAGGTTTTAAACTGCGACTATCCGGATAATCTGTTGCAAATACAAGTTTTTCAATACCAAACTCTCGCAATATATTATTAGTCTTTTTTATGCCATATTCATTCACATAATCTGGCAAAATAGCTGATATGTTAAAACATGCATTAATATCATATAATTGTTCATATTGAAATCCACCCATATGCGCTATCGAAACTTTCAGATTACTATATTTTTTTATTACATTTTTAATTCTTGATGGTGAACATACATCATCATTAATATGTGTCCTTGGGTATGAATGTATTTCTACCAATACGTTATTATCACTTGCCCATTTAAAAATTTTATCATAATACTCTCCATCAATTGGATATCCTGTATTAGTTGGATGAATTTTTATACCTAAAAACATCGTTTTATTTATAATTTTATTTAACTCTGAAATATTTTTATCTAGATTTTTTCTAATATCAATATCTGCAAAACTATATAACCTTCCATTACTCATATTACACATATTATAGAGATTGCTATGAACTGACTCTAATGTAAAGTCCATCGAAAGCATATATGGATCATTAAATGGCATAATAAATGCTGTAGTAATATTATATTTATCCATTAATTTTATATACTCACTAACATCACCATAATCAGCAAACTTCTCTCCTATATTTGCCTCTATCACGTCTTGCGGCATCAAATGTATATGTGCATCTATCTTCGGTATAGTAAACCAATCTAGTCTTTTCTCTTCCACTTTAATCTCTCCTATTATAATTTTTGCTTTTACATTAATTTATACTATATTTTCATTTTACTCTCAAGGTAATATTTAAAATTTTCAATAGGCTTGATCTTAATATGACAACTGCTGCCATTAAGGAAGATAAAAATTTCACAAAGCCATTGTGCCATGTCAGACAGACTATAATTATTCGTAAATGGTCTTGATAACGCATGTGATGGTGCATCCCATACAAACACATTCTGTTTTTTCTCAAAATATTCTATCTGCTTTTCAAAAAGCCTGTGATCTGCTGTAAGCCCAGGTAAAAATACTAAAGTATTTTTTTGTTTATCTATTATATTTACAAAATAATGGATGCAGCCACTAGGTGTCTTATAACTGTTTTCTGTCATTTTCCGTCCCCTTTCCATAAACCATTTCCCAATGATTTATCATTTCCAGATACTCCTGCTCAAAAACAGTTACATCATAATTTCCTGTTCTGTACCAATGTTTAAGCATCCCGTCTGAAGCATACAGAATTTCTTTATATATACGAACAAACTCTATATCCTTGCGGATGACCTAAAGAGAATTCATTTTAAACTTGGCACAACACTTAACTTAACATTTCACCTATAATTTTTTCTGCTTCAGAATATATCTCAAGATTCTTATACTTGCCACACAAACTCTTTTTTAT
>NZ_JAHLQC010000004.1 GCF_018918265.1 Falcatimonas sp. MSJ-15 | reverse complement strand
CCGTAACTTTGAGAATTTTAGAAATAGAATTTTGCTATCAACGACTTAGTTATATTAAAGAAACCTGATGCTTATGCACCAGGTTTCCAATATGGGATTTTACCCCCGCTCTTGACAAAGAGCCGAAAAATCGCTACAATATATGAAAATTCAACTATTGAATAAAAATCATATATTGTAGCATTTTTGCTTGATTAGACAACCCTTTTTAATATTGCTCTTGATAAAAAACTTTTATGTAAAGAACTTTTGTGTAAAAGACTTTTACCTAAAGAACTTTTATCTAAAAAACTTTTATCTATAGAACTTTTATGTAGACATATACATGACTAGTTAATAGTCTATATATGTTTTATTTTTTTAAACGTAAGACTTCTGTATATGCAAGAAGGAATGGACCAACACCTTTGGCATCATCTTTTACGACTGGCTCTGACATATAATAGTCAAATGTTCCGGAACGCATCTGCTTGCCACCAAGTCCGGCAACAAGACATATACCATCAAGGTGAAGACTTCCATCTTCATCAGTTGTAAGATATTTGTCACATATACCATTGAATGCTTTGAGTCCATATTCTGTATAACTCTCAGGAAGGAATCCAAGACGAACACCTTTTAATAAAGCATATGCAAGGATTGAACTTCCACTTGTCTCAAGATAGTTCTTCTCCATATTACCAAGGTTAACAACCTGATACCACATACCACTTTCGTCCTGATATTTTAAAAGTGAATCCATAAGGTCTACGAAGATAGATTTAAGTCTCTCGTATGGTTCACCAACAGAAGGATCACACTTATCAAGTGTATCAAGAAGAGCCATTGAATACCAGCCAAGAGCTCTTAACCAAAAGTTCTGACTAAGTCCTGTAACTGTATCACACCAGAACATCTGTCTTGAAGAATCATAAGCATGATAGTATAGACCTGTCTCAGAATCTCTCATAAGTCTGTTTACATTAAAGAATTGATTAAAGATATCATCATAATTCTTTTTATTATTAAAACGTGTCTCATATTCCATATAGAATGGCTGACACATATATAGACCATCAAGCCATACCTGATTAGGATAGATATTCTTGTGCCAGAAGTTACCTTCTTTGGTTCTTGGCATCTGACCAATCTGGCTATATACAAGATCAATAGCTTTTCTGTATTTTTCTTTGCCTGTAAGGTCATATAATTCAAATAAAGTCTTGCCGGCATTAACATTATCAATGTTAAGTTCCTCAACAGAATATCCGTCAATTGAACCATCTTCCATTACTTTGTGATCAATAAAATTATCAGCAAATTCAAAATACTTCTTATCGCCTGTAATTGAATACATCTCAAGGATAGCTTTAATCATGCATCCATCGATATAATTCCATTTTGATTTGATGCCCTGGAGAATTTTTTCAATATTCCAGATAGGTCTGTCTGGAGTACTTTTTTCCATAAGTTCATCAATATACCTAACAATAGTATCCATATTATAATCTCCTTTAAATAAAATCTACATTAATAATACCCAAACAATAATTTTTTGTAAATGATTTTGTTTAGATTATTTATAAAAAATTCGATAATATAATATAAAGACGTGTTTAGATATACATGAAAGTGGTAATTAGAAATAAAAGCAGGTATTTTTATTGAATTTCAAAAAATAGAACACGAAGCATAATAGCAACTATAGGATGATTACTGACAGTATTAACAAAAATGGGGGATTGAGATGGTAACAATAGAAGAATTACTTAGAACAGCAAAAGAACAGAATGCATCAGATGTACATATTACAGTAGGAATACCACCAAAGATGAGAATAAATGGGTCGCTTGTCAATATGAGTTATCCCTGTCTTTTACCAGAAGACACATCAAAGATAATAAGCGAATTTATGAATAAAAAACAGCAGGAACAGCTTGAAGAAAAAGGACAGGTTGATTTTTCTTTTGCAATTCCGTCACTAGGAAGATATAGAGTAAGTGTATTTAAGCAAAGAGGTTCTATTGCAGCCGCACTTCGAGTTGTTGGAAGTGACATTCCACAGCCGGCATCACTTGGACTTCCTAATGAGGCCATAGAGTTATATAAGAAAAACAGAGGACTCATTCTTATTACCGGACCTGCCGGTGGTGGTAAATCGACAACTCTTGCATCAATAATAGATATGGTTAATGAAAATCGTAATCTTCATGTTATTACAATTGAAGATCCTATTGAATATCTTCATACACATAAGTGTTCAATGGTTAATCAAAGAGAGATTGGTATGGATGCAAGCTCTTATAGCGAAGCACTTACAGCGGCATTAAGGGAAGATCCAGATGTACTATTCGTTGGAGAATTAAAAGATCCGGAGACAATTCTTCTTGCGATAACAGCAGCAGAGAGTGGACATCTTGTATTCTCAACATTATATACAATTGGAGCAGTAGATACAATTGAGAGAATAATAGAAGTGTTTCCAACTAATCAGCAGCAGCAGGTGCGAGTACAGTTTGCAGCAGTAATAAGAGCAATAGTATCACAGCAGCTTATTCCATCTAAAGATAAGACAAAGAGAATACCAGTATTTGAGATGATGTTTGCTAACAAAGAGATAAAGACGCTCATTAAGACTAACCAGTCAGAGAAGATAGAAGATGTGATAAAAAATGGTAAAAAATCAGGAATGAGAAGAATGGATGATTCAATACTTCTCTTATATGCAAGAGGAGAGATAACCAAAGACAGTGCCATTAATTTTGCAAAAGATCCACAGCTTATGGAGAAGACAATCGAGTTACTTGAACAAAAATATAAAAAATAAAAGATAAGACCTGACAGATAATTGGATGATTTAGGAAGTTCTATTATAGATTATAGAATTTCCTAAGTTGTCTTTAAGTCACAAAAAAGAGTTTTTAACCTGTGAAAATATGTATTATGTAAGATAAAAAGATATGATTATTCTAAGTTGTAAAATTATACTTGTTAAGAATGAAGTGGTATGATAGAATAGCAAAGGTATTTTTATAAGCCAGAGTATAAAACCCATACCTTCAGATGATGGGTAGTTCACAATTAACAGTATGTCATAAATATTATACCAAAACTGTTTTCTAAAATATTTCAACATTATCTAAGGATCAAAAATATTCCAAAAAAATAAAAAACAAAAGAACAGGAGAAAAAAATAATGTTATGCAGTGTATTTAGCAGCGTTTTACATGGCGTTGAAGCAATGATTATTAACGTAGAAGCTGACATAAGCACAGGTCTGCCATCATTTGATATGGTAGGATGTCTTGGAAGTGGCGTTAGAGAGGCAAAAGAGAGAGTGAGAACTGCTATCCGTAATTCAGGATATGTAATTCCACCATCGAGAATTACAATTAATATATCACCGGCAGATGTGAGAAAAGAAGGAGGAGGGTACGATCTGTCAATAGCAGTGGCACTTCTTGGTGCAATCGGAATAGTGCCAAAAGAAAGTCTTAAGGATACACTTTTTTTAGGTGAATTAAGTCTTAATGGCGAGATAAGACCGGTAAAAGGAGTATTACCAGTTACAGTAAAGGCACAGGAAAGTGGTATAATAAAATGCTTTGTTCCAAAGCAAAATGCAAATGAGGGAGCTGTTGTTGAAGGAGTTCGTGTAATAGGTGTGGACAGTCTTAAGATGTTAGTAGAAGTACTTAATAATCCATTACTTGAAGAACCGGAACTTATTAATACAGACAGATTGTTTGAAGATGGTATAAGAGATTATTTTGGCAATGGTGATTTTTCAGACATAATAGGTCAGGCTGGAGTAAAAAGAGCAGCAGAGATAGCAGCAACAGGAATGCATAATCTTCTTATAATCGGACCACCTGGTTCAGGAAAGACTATGGTGTCAAGAAGAATTCCGACAATACTTCCAAAACTTACGCTTAGTGAAAGCTTAGAGATTACAAGTATATATAGTGCTGTTGGTGAATCGATTGATGGACTTATAACACAGCGGCCATTCAGAGCACCACATCATACAACTTCGCCAACTGCGATGTCTGGAGGTGGAATTAATCCTAAACCGGGTGAGATAAGTCTTGCACATAAAGGAGTGCTTTTTCTTGATGAATTTGCAGAATTCAAACCGGTTACAATAGAGACACTAAGACAGCCGCTTGAAGACAGAACAATATTAATATCAAGAGTCAATGGTAATTATGTATTTCCTGCAGATATAATGCTTGTTGCAGCGATGAATCCATGCAGATGCGGATATTATCCTGACAGAGTAAAATGTCATTGCACACCGAATGAGATAGAACGCTATTATAATAGAATAAGCGGACCTATAATGGACAGAATAGATATCTGTGTCGAAGCACCGAAGATAGAAGTAACAGATCTTAGACATAATTCATCAGAAGAAGAGACATCAGAAGATATAAGAAAAAGAGTCGAGAAAGCTGTAGCAATTCAAAAGCAGCGGTATACAAACACATCATATAGCTTTAATTCCCAGATAAGTTCAAAAGATATTAAAAAATACTGTAAGATGGAAAAAGAAACAGAAGAGTTTCTTGATAATATTTTTGAAAAACTAAACCTTAGTGCGAGAGCATATTACAAGATAATAAGAGTAGCAAGGACAATTGCAGATCTTGATGAAAGCGAGATTATTAAGACAGAGCATATAAGCGAAGCAGCATGTTACAGACCTGTAGAAAATAATAAGATTAGATAGATGAGAGGACGATTATGACTAGAGAATTATTATGGTACTGGTTTTGCAATATTCGTGGAATCGGAATTGTAAAACAGAGAAATCTGCTTGAATATTTTGAAAATGTTGAAGCAATATTTAATGCAAAGATTAATGAATTATCAAAGGTTAGCAGGATAACAGAGAATGATGTGACCAATATTATTTTGAGCAAAGATATTAAGAAATTGGAGAAGTCATTCGAAAATATGAAAGATTTGGGAATCAGCTTCATTAATATAGAAGAAAAAGAATATCCAGAAAAATTAAAGCAGGTATATGACCATCCCTTTGGCATATACTGTAAAGGAAAAATAATCGACAATACCAGAAAAAGCATAGCAATAGTTGGTGCGAGAAATTGTACAGATTATGGAATATATATGGCAAAGACTATAGGAAAAGCAGTTTCTGATGCAGGCGGACAGGTTATAAGCGGCTTTGCAAGAGGAATAGATACATTCAGCCATATAGGTGCATTAAAAGGGCAGACAGATACATTTGCAGTATTTGGATGTGGGCCTGATATATGTTATCCGACAGAGAATATAGAATTGTATGAAGAACTCATCAATCATGGCGGAATTATATCAGAATATGCACCGGGTGTGCGACCGATAAAAGGCAACTTTCCTATGAGAAATCGTATAATAAGTGGCATATCTGATGCAGTGATAGTAGTTGAAGCGAGAAAGAAAAGCGGTTCACTTATAACTGTAGATCAGGCACTTGAACAAGGAAAAGACGTATATGCAGTTCCGGGGCGTATGACAGATCCACTAAGTTATGGATGTCTAAAACTTGTAAAAAGTGGAGCAGGGCTTGTCACATCTATTGAAGAACTTATAGAAGAACTGGGATTAGACGGGGGTTATAAGCCGGTAAGTGAAGCAGATAAAAACAAAAAAAATAATATTCCTCTTGAAAGCCATAAAAAAATGGTGTATTCTGATTTAGATTATTCAGAAACAAAGAATATTGAGAATATAATTGAAGATGTAGGACTTAAAGCCAAGGAAGTATCAGCAATACTTTTAGAACTTGAAGTAATGGGTCTTGTAAGAAAAGTATCAAATAATTATTATATTAAGATTTGAAATTGAAACAGATTTGGGAGGATTGAGTATGCCACATTATCTAGTAATAGTGGAATCACCTGCGAAGGTGAAGACAATTAAAAAGTTTTTAGGCTCCAATTATGAAGTGTTAGCATCGAATGGACATGTAAGAGATTTGCCAAAGAGTCAGATGGGAATAGATTTTGAGAACAACTTTGAACCAAAGTATATAACTATAAGGGGAAAGGGTGATATACTTGCAAAGTTGAGAAAAGAAGTAAAGAAAGCAGACAAAGTATATCTCGCAACTGACCCTGACCGTGAAGGAGAAGCTATATCATGGCATTTGTCAAAGGCACTAAAACTTGAAGATAAAGATATACACAGAATATCATTCAATGAGATTACTAAGAATGCTGTTAAAGCATCTATCAAACAGGCAAGAAAGATAGATATGAATCTTGTTGATGCACAACAGTCAAGACGAGTACTTGACAGAATGGTAGGATATAGTATAAGCCCTGTTCTATGGAGTAAAGTTAAAAGAGGATTAAGTGCCGGACGAGTACAGTCTGTTGCACTTAGGATAATATGTGACAGAGAAGATGAGATTAATTCATTTATTCCACAGGAGTATTGGACACTTGATGTACCTATAACACCTAAAGGAGAGAAAAAACCAGTAATAGCAAAGTTCTATGGTGATGAAAAAGGCAAGATTGCAATAAACAATGAAAAAGAGATGAATGACATATTAGAAGTTGTTGAAAAGTCAGAATTTAAAGTTGCTGATATTAAAAAAGGTGAGAGAATAAAAAAAGCACCACTTCCATTTACAACAAGTACATTGCAGCAGGAAGCATCAAAGACACTTAATTTTTCAACACAAAAGACAATGCGACTTGCACAACAGCTATATGAAGGTATAGATATTGAAGGAATGGGAACAATAGCTCTTATAACATATCTTCGTACAGATTCAACACGAGTAGCAGAAGAAGCAGATAAAGCTGCAAGAGAGTATGTATCGAACATATATGGTGAAAAATATGTATCAGAGACAGAACAGACAAAGTCTAAGAGTAAGAAGATACAGGATGCACATGAAGCTATAAGACCTACTGATATTACATTAACACCAGTTAAAGTAAAAGAATCATTATCAAGAGATCTATTCAGACTGTACCAGCTTATCTGGAAGAGATTTACAGCAAGCAGAATGGCTAATGCAGTCTATGAGACAACATCACTTAAGATTGCAGCAGACAGATATAGATTTACAGTATCAACATCAAAACTTGATTTTGAAGGCTTTATGTCAGTATATGTACAGGAAGACGAAGAAAAAGAGCAGAACAATGCACTTGTAAAGAGCATAGATAAGGATACAGAGCTTATACCGGGTGAATTCGATAAAAAACAGCATTTTACACAGCCACCTGCACATTATACAGAAGCTGCACTTGTAAAGACGCTTGAAGAACTTGGAATAGGAAGACCAAGTACTTATGCACCGACAATAACTACGATTATACAGAGAAGATATGTAATCAAGGAAGAAAAGTCATTATATGTTACAGAGCTTGGTGAAGCTATCAATACAATCATGAAGAAGGCATTTCCATCAATAGTTGATGTTAATTTCACAGCCAATATGGAATCACTTCTTGATAAAGTCGAAGAAGGAACAATTGATTGGAAGACAATAGTAAGCAACTTCTATCCAGACCTTGACGAAGCCGTTAAAAATGCAGAGAAAGAACTTGAGACAGTTAATATCGAAGATGAAGTTACAGATGTAGTCTGTGAAGAATGTGGAAGAAATATGGTTATAAAATATGGACCACATGGTAAGTTTTTAGCCTGTCCTGGATTCCCTGAGTGTCGCAATACCAAGACATATCTTGAGAAGATAGGCGTAAAATGTCCAAAGTGTCAAAAAGATATAGTCATAAGAAAGACTAAAAAAGGAAGAAGATATTATGGATGTGAAGGCTATCCGGACTGTGATTTTATGTCATGGCAAAAACCATACAAAGAAAAATGTCCTGTATGTGGAGGCTATATGGTTGAAAAAGGCAACAAAGTAATGTGTGCTGATGAGAAGTGTGGTTATGTAGGTAATAAGTCCGATAATGAAGAAAAAAAGTAGTACTTATTTCATAGAAACTAGTACAAAAGAAACAATATATAGTAAAAAAGTACAATTGTGTTTTAATTGTGAAAAAAAAAGAAAAAATGTATATAACTATTGCATAATTCCTTGATGTGTGTTAGTATTTCATAAGAGGAATAAAAAAACCTTTTTTGATATATTAAGGAGGAAAACAATGAGCGTTCAGTTATTGGATAAAACTAGGAAAATCAACAAATTATTACACAATAACAATTCCCACAAAGTGGTATTTAATGATATCTGTGAAGTTTTGAGTGATATTTTGGAATCAAACATTCTTGTCATTAGTAAGAAAGGAAAAGTACTTGGCGTAAGCATTCGTGAAGGTGTTGAAGAGATCAAAGAACTTATTGATGATGAAGTAGGCGGATATATAGACCATATGCTCAATGAAAGACTATTAGGTGTATTATCTACAAAAGAAAATGTTAATTTAGCAACTTTAGGATTTGAAGAAGAAGACATTAGAAAGTATCAGGCAATTATCACTCCTATTGATATTGCCGGAGAAAGACTTGGAACATTATTTATCTACAAATGTGACAGTCAGTATGAGATAGATGATATTATTCTTAGCGAATATGGTACAGCAGTTGTTGGTCTTGAGATGATGAGATCTGTAAAAGAAGAAAGTGCAGAAGAATCAAGAAAAGTTCATATTGTACGTTCTGCAATCAGTACATTATCATTCTCAGAATTAGAAGCAATTACTCATATCTTTGAGGAACTTGATGGTAATGAAGGAATTCTTGTAGCAAGCAAGATTGCAGATAGAGTAGGAATTACAAGATCAGTTATTGTTAATGCACTTCGTAAGTTCGAAAGTGCTGGAGTTATTGAATCAAGATCATCAGGAATGAAAGGAACATATATTAAAGTTCTTAATGATGTAGTATTTGATGAACTCAAAAAAGTAAGTAAATAATATACAGGATAAGATTCATAGAATATAATATGTCAGTCTTTTATAAAGAGATTAGAGAATGATTAATTCTTGAAGTAAACTGTAATAAGAGAGTCATACATAGCAATTATGTATGGCTCTTTTTTGTACATATTTGTAGGCTCTTTGCCAGCTCTTTGTCGACTCTTTGTCAGTTCTTTGCCAATATCAGTTATAAAGGTATCTGATAAATATCCGGCTGTCAGAATGAGGGTGTAATTTTGATTCTTTGTCAATACCAGGGCGAAAATTTTTGAATAGATTGAGGTTTTGCAAAACCTTGTTTTATAAAATTGAGATATGTATTTTATAAAACGTGCATAATAGTAAAAAGTATTAAATTTCTTTAAAAACTTCCATTAAATTAATTGATGCATCTGTCGAAATAGAAAAAGTATAAAAGTAACATAATACAAAAGTAACAGCATAAGGTACTAAAGTACTAGAAAGAAAAACAAAATTTAGTACATTTAACCGACATGAAACCTACAAATTATGATGAACTTATCAAAATTGTGTGAGAAAAACATAAAAAAACCTTGAAAAACAGAATAATTATTTTATAATTAGATTAGGGGTTTTTAAGGTCGAAAAAAGTGGTTTTGAATCGAAAGTGTATATAAAAATAAAAAATGAGAAGTGAAATCACATAAAAAACAAGATATGGAGGATGTTTGTATGATTGATTCAGGAGTATTTAGCTATATAAATGTATTGAATAAGGCGGCTGATGCGAGCTGGACGAGAAATGAAGTACTTGCAAATAATATGGCAAACAGTAGTACACCAAACTACAAAAGACAGGATGTTACATTTGAGACATATCTACAGTCAGCGTTGTTAGGTTCGAAAGCAGGAACTACGGATTATAATTCACTTGATAAGACAGTCAAGAATCTTAATCTTAATACTCTTAATTCAACAACTTATACAGATATGGCAACACTTTCATACAGACAGGATGGCAATAATGTATCAATGGAAACAGAGCAGGCAGAACTTGCATCCAATCAGATTAGATATCAGGCACTTACCGACAGCATGACAGCTGAATTTGATAGAATTAAGTCGGTATTAAGTTAAGAGTATATCTGATATAGAATGTTATATCGCAAAAGAATAATACATCAGTAGAAAAATAAAAGAATGGAGAGGGTAATATGTCAATATTTAATGCATTAAATATTAGCACATCGGGAATGACAGCACAAAGACTTAGAATGGACGTTATCTCAGAGAATATTGCTAACGTTAATACAACAAGGACATCCGATGGAACACCATATAGGAGAAAAGAAGTAGTATTTGCTGAAAAAGCTAATTATCCAACTTTTGCACAGGCATTAAGCGTGCAGATGGGAGCAGACGGAGCAGTTGGAAAAGGTGTAAAAGTATCACAGATAACAGAAGATACTACAACACCTGAAAAGATGGTATATGAACCATCACATCCTGATGCAGATGAGAATGGCTATGTATCATATCCTAATGTTAATACAGTAACAGAGATGACAGACCTTATAGATGCATCAAGAGCTTACGAAGCTAATACAACAGCTTTTAATGCAAGTAAGAGCATCGCATTACTGGGATTACAGATTGGTGAATAAGGGGGGAGATGGACATGAGTTTATTTAATACAGTATCAGGCACACAATTTGATAGTTTTAATCAGATTGTATCAGATATGAATTCTAAGACAACAGTTAATCCAAATAAAAATGATTCTTTTCAAAGCTTATTTAATTCAGCATTAGATATGCTTAATACCACTAATGATTATCAGATTGCAGCACAGGAAGCAGAGATGAACTTTGCAATGGGATTTGATACTAATACGCATACACTTCAGGCGGCACAGAATAAAGCCAACTTATCATTACAGTATACAGTAGCTGTTAAGAATAAAGTGATTGAAGCATATAATCAGATAATGAATTTATCAATATAAACAGAAAGGCATTATAAGTAACTAATTAATGTAAGGGAGAATCAGAATGGGCGATAGACTAAAAAAAATACCGAGTCAGCTTCTTGAAATATGGAATAAATATGAGAAGAAACAAAAAATCATAATAATAGCAGTTGCAGTGGTATTGGTTGCATCACTTAGTATATTGGGATTTGTATTGTCAAGACCATCATATACCCTTCTTGCTAAATGTGAGACGACTAGTGAAACATCAGAAGTAAAAACGCTCCTTGATGAAAATGGGATTAATAACAAAGTCGGTGATGGTGCAATGACCATATATGTAGAGAAAAAAGATCTGATAGATGCACAATTGTTATTAGGATATAATGATATTCCGTCAGCCGGATATACGCTAGAAGATGCGTTAAATGGCGGTTTCAGTGAAACTGAGGCGAATACAAATAGAAAGTATAAAAAATATCTGGAAGAAAAAATAGCAACACTGTTATGCCATATAGAGAATATCAAAGCGGCAACAGTGGAACTTACAATTCCTGATACAACTACATCTATACTTGCAAGTGATGAGGAGACATCAGTTGCAGTAACACTTACACTTAGTGCACCACTTGAAGAGAGTGCTAAGGCAGGTATAGGTAATCTTTTAAAAACAGCAGTTGGTAATGCTACAACTGAGAATATATTTGTAATTGACAGCAATGCCAATGTGATATTCTCTGGCAATGCCGATAATTCAGCAATTGGTAATGCTACAGGCAATCAGGCATACAAAGAAGAGATGGAATCAGCTGTTAATAACAATATAAGAAGTATTATATTAAGTTCGGAGATATATGATGATGTTAAGATAGTATCTAATCTTGATGTTAATTTTGATAAAGTTAATACACAAGAGATTAACTATTCAGTACCAGATGGAATGAAGCAGGGATATTATGATAGTTCATATACAATAGACCAGACAGGCGGAACTACAACAGGTGGAGTTCCTGGAACAACTTCTAATGATGAAGATACAGATTATATGATAACTGATGGTTCAAGCGATAGTACATATAAGCTTGCACAGTACAAATACCTTGTAAACCAGCTTGTTACAACAACAGATAAAGCAGCAGGAACTGTTACATGGAATAATTCAAATATCTCACTGATAGCTACATCATATAGATTATATAAAGAGGATGAAGTTAAAAAATCAGGAGCACTTGATAATATGACATGGGATGAATTCAAGGTAGCTAACAGAGATAAAGTTAAGCAGGATGTAGATGCCGAACTTATAAATGCTGTATCAATGGGATGTGGTATTCCAACTGCGAATATATCATTCTTAGCTTATGAGATACCAGTATTCCAGGATGCACAGTCAAGTGCAAGACCGATATCATTCTATATTCAGATAATACTTGCTGTACTTATAGTACTTATGCTTGGATTTGTAGTATTTAAGACAGCAACACCAGTAGCAGTTACAGAAGAAGAACCGGAGATATCAGTAGAGAACCTTCTTACAGCAACACAGGAAGCTGAGAAGATTGGTAACATAGATGTACAAGAAAAATCAGATACAAGAATTGCCATTGAGAAGTTTGTGGATGAGAATCCGGAAGCAGTGGCATTATTATTACGAAACTGGCTAAATGAAGGATGGGAGTGATAACATATGGCAAAGACTGAATTAGATGGGGTAGCAAAAGCAGCTATATTGCTAATCACATTAGGACCGGAGAAATCAGCAAAAATATTTAAACATCTTAAAGAAGAAGAGATAGAACAGTTAACACTTGAGATAGCTAATACAAATAGCGTATCGCCAAAATTAAAAGATGAAGTGTTAAATGAATTCTATGAGATATGTATCGCACAGCAGTATATTGCAGAAGGCGGTATTACATACGCAAAAGACCTTCTTGAAAAGGCACTTGGTATTGATAAAGCGATGGATGTTATATCAAAACTTACAGCCAGCTTACAAGTAAGACCATTTGAATTCTTAAGAAAAACAGATGCGTCACAGTTACTTAACTTTATACAGGATGAACATCCACAGACAATAGCACTTATATTATCATATCTGTCAGCAGGACAGGCATCTCAGGTAGTTGCAGCACTTCCACCTGAAAAACAGGCAGATGTTGCTAAGAGAATTGCCCAGATGGATAGAACATCACCAGACATTATCAAAGAGGTAGAGAAAGTCCTTGAGAGAAAACTTTCATCACTTGTTAATCAGGATTACACAATCATCGGTGGTGTTGATTCAATCGTTGAAATCCTCAATGCAGTTGACAGAAGTACAGAAAAACATATTATGGAAACTCTTGAAATTGATGAGCCAGAACTTGCAGATGAGATCAGAAAGAAGATGTTCGTATTCGAAGATATTCTTTCACTTGATGACAGAGCAATTCAGAGAGTACTTAGAGACGTTGATAACAATGAACTTGCAGTTGCACTTAAGAATGCTAATGAAGAAGTTCAAAATGTTATATTCAGAAACCTTTCAAAGCGTCTTGCCGCAATGATCAAAGAAGATATGGACTTTATGGGACCTGTTCGTATCAAGGATGTTGAAGAAGCACAGCAGAAGATTGTTAATATAATTAGAAAACTTGAAGATGCTGGTGAAATCGTTGTCGCAAGAGGTGGAGGTGATGATTTAGTTGTCTAATTTATTAAAATATAACAATGTAATTCAAAAATCAAATGCAAGAATTATAGACAGCAATGATCTTGTTAATGAAAAGATTGAATATTACAAGACTCATATGCAAGGACAAGGGTTTGTAGCAGGACTTAATATAAAACAAGTAGAAGTGCTAGACGAAAAACCAAAAGAAGAAATAGAAGCAACAAAGACTGAAGAAGAACTAAAAGAAGAAGCAGATGCCATAATTGAAGAAGCTAAGAAACAGGCAGAGCAGATATTAAAAGAAGCAAGACTTGAAGCAGACAAGCTAAAAGATCTTGCAAGAGAGAATGGCAGAATGGAAGGTTTTGACGAAGGATATAAGGAAGGCACTGAAAAAGTCAAACAGATGGAGTCAGAACTTACAGAAAAAGAAAAACAGTTAGAAGAAGATTACAGGCACAAAAGAGAACAGATGGAACCAGAACTTGTAGATGTGCTTGTAGACGTATTTGATAAGGTAACTCATACAATAGCTGAAGATAAAAAAGATATGATACTTACACTTGTAGACAGCGTAATGAGTCAGGTTGAACTTAGTCACAATTTTCTCATAAGAGTGTCAAAAGACGATTACCAGTTCCTTGTAGATAATAAAGAGAGAATAACAGCTTTAGCATCTGCAAGTGGTAATAGTGCTAACATAGACATATTCGAAGATGTAACACTAAAGAGAAATGAGTGCATAATTGAGACAGATGTAGGTATATTTGATTGCAGTCTTGATATTCAACTCGAGAATCTTATAAAAGATATTAAGCTGTTAAGCTGCGTATAATCATATACATAAGAAGGGTGTGAATAACTTGTCAAATGTAATAGACGTAGAAAAATACAGAACTTTGATAAATAAGTCATATATAAAGAGATTAGGAAAAGTTGTTAAGATAGTTGGACTTACAATAGAATCAGTTGGACCTGATGCCAAACTGAATGATATATGCAGGATAATATCTAACGAAGATCCTAATCAATTTATTTTAGCGGAAGTAGTAGGATTCAAAGATAGCAGAATACTTCTGATGCCTTATGATAATGTCGAAGGAATAGGACTTGGATGTCAGGTAGAGAATACTAACTCAAGCCTTAAAGTCAATGTAGGTGAGCAGATGTTAGGTAATGTTCTTGACGGACTTGGAGTACCAATAGATAATTCAACATTTGAATATGAGACAAGATATCCGGTTGATGCTATGCCACCGGATCCGATGACAAGAACGATAATTAGTGAAGTTCTTCCATTAGGTGTAAAAGCAGTAGATGGACTTATAACAGTAGGAAAGGGACAGAGAATAGGAATATTTGCCGGAAGTGGTGTAGGTAAAAGTACACTTCTTGGTATGTTTGCAAGAAATACTAAAGCAGATATTAATGTTATTGCACTTATCGGAGAACGAGGAAGGGAAGTAAGGGAGTTCATAGAACGAGATCTTGGCGAAGAAGGAATGAAGAGAAGTGTTGTAGTTGTTGCAACATCAGACAAGCCGGCACTTATTCGTAATAAAGCTGCCAAGACAGCAACAGCAATAGCAGAATATTTTAGAGACCAGGGAAAAGATGTACTACTTATGATGGATTCACTCACACGATTTTCCATGGCACAAAGAGAGATAGGACTTGCTTCCGGTGAACCACCGGTAACAAGAGGTTATCCACCAAGTGTATACAGTGAGATGCCAAAACTTCTTGAAAGAGCAGGAACTTCAGACACAGGTTCAATAACAGGACTATATACAGTACTTGTAGATGGCGATGATTTTAATGAACCTATTACAGATACGGCAAGAAGTATTCTTGATGGACATATAATGCTGTCAAGAAAACTTGCAAATAAAAATCATTATCCCGCAATAGATGTACTTCAGAGTATATCACGAGTAATGAGTCAGGTAGCAAAACCTGAACACAAACGATTGGCAGGTAAACTTAAAAATGCGCTTGCTACATATCAGGAAGCAGAAGATATCATTAACATTGGAGCATATAAGAGTGGTTCTAATAAGAGTATAGATTATGCGATTTCAAAGAATGAAGCAATTAACGAATTCCTCTTACAGGATGTTAATGAGAGATATACTTTTGATGAAGTTATAGAGCTTCTTGGAAAAATATTTGCTGAGTAGGTGATTGAAAATGGCAAAATTCGTATATAAGATGCAGAATATTCTTGATATCAAGTATCAGATGGAAGATCAGGCAAAGATAACATATAGTCTTGCAAGAAAGAAACTTGATGACGAAGAAGATAAGCTTAGAACTCTTATTAATAAAAAGAATGAGTACGAAGATAATTACAGAGAGCTTGCATCATCAGTCCTTGATGTTTTGTCAATTGTTAATTGCAAAAAAGCAATCGATGTTACTAAAGAAAAAATAAAACGCCAATATGTTGAAGTAAGAGTTGCAGAGAAAAATCTTGAAGCAGCAAGAATAAAACTTAATGACGTTATGGTTGACAGAAAGACATACGAAAAACTTAGGGAACATGCTTTTGATGATTTCCTTCGTGAATTAGAGGAACAGGAGAAAAAGGAAATAGACGAACTTGTAAGTTACAGATTTAATAAAAAGGATATGACGGGTGAATAAAAATGGCAAAGAAAAAGAATGATGAAGAATTAATTGAAGATGGAGAAAAAAAATCAAGCAAAGTCTTAATGGGAGTGATTGGTTTTATTGTAGTTCTTGTATGGCTCGCTATATTTGCCATGTTAATAAAGCTTGATGTTGGCGGTTTTGGAAGTAATGTAATGACACCAATACTTAAGAATGTACCGGTTCTTAACAAGATATTGCCAGAGTCGGTTACAGATGAAGATATTGCTGACAGTTCATACCCATATAAGACACTTGATGAGGCGATTGCCAAGATTAAAGAACTTGAAGTTGAGAATGCTAATCTTCAGACACAGAATGAAGACAGCCTTGCACAGATAGCTAATCTTACATCAGAGAATACAAGACTTAAAGTGTTTGAAGATAATCAAAATGCTTTCCAGCAAAGAGTTGCTGAGTTTGATAATGAGGTTGTATTTAATGATAAAGCTCCCGATATAGATGAATATAAGAAATTCTATGAAGGAATACAGCCTGAGAATGCTGCACAGATATACCAAAAAGTAATAGAGCAGCAGCAATATGATGAGAAGATTAAGAATTATGCTGAGACGTATGGCAATATGGACCCGGCAGCAGTAGCAAAAGTATTTGAAGAGATGACAGGTAATCTTGATACAGTACAAAAGATATTATGGAATCTTGATACAGACCTGCGAGCTGCGATATTAGACGAGATGGATCCACTACTTGCAGCCAAGATAACAGCACTTATGGAACCAATTCAGAATACTACGAATTAAATCCTGCAAAAGTGCAGTTGTGCAATATGAATGTGCTTATAGATTATATGTTATATAAGATAATTAATAAGTCTATTCATATTGTACAACTGCCATGCAGGTACAATAAAAAATACATTAGAGAGGCATAAAAACCAGACATTATATTGATGCGATATAAAAAGATAGTTTTTATGTAAAAAGTAAGAAAGGAGGAATGACAATGAATGTATCTAATGTAAAGAATACTAGTGTTAATGATATTCAAAAGAACATTATGCAAAGTATGAAAGGCAATAATAATATTACCGATTTTGCCGGATATCTTGGTAATATCAGTACTTCTGCTAATAGTAGTGCTAATAATAATATCAACAAGATAACACAGACACTTACTAATGGAAATAAAGATAATACAAAAGATATTATAAAATCCACTTCTGATGTAACATCTAACGAATCTATTAATAATACAAATAATCCTATTGCAGATAAAATAAAAAAAGCAGATTCAAAAGATAGAATTCCTACTGACATAGTTGAAGATACAGATGATGTAAAAGATATTGCAAAAGACATTAGTGAAGATACTAAACTTATGTCAAAACTTGCAGAGATAATACAGAATCTTTTAACAACTATTAATCAGACAATAGCAGATGACATGGAAGTATCAGCAGAAGATATTACTATGGTATTTGAAGAACTTGATATAAGTATAGAAGACTTATTCAATCCGGAAAAAGTAAAAGAAATACTTACAGAACTTACAGGAACAGATGAGATGGCATTAATAACAGATGAGAATATGACTAATCTGTTTAGTAATGTAATGGATAATATTAAGGATATTCTTACACAAGGTGCAGAAGAACTTGGAATATCAGATGAAGAACTTAAAAGGCTCTTGGCAGAACTTGATATCAAAGCAACAGATGTAACAGATAATACATTAGAAAAAGTGCAGACTGCATTAGAAGATATTAAGAACAATGCGGCAAAAGAGATAACAGACATACCAGTACATATAATCAGCGATAAGGCAGATGATGAAGAATCAGGAATAGAAAAGAATGATGATTATAGGTTAGATAATAATTCACAGACAGAAGAGATAGAGAATACAGATAAGAATGTGATTAAGACAGCCAAAGATAATGAGAATTCTTCAGATGCCGGTAAAGATAATCAAAGACATGGACATAATGATGACATAAAAGGTGATTTTGTAAGTAATCTTTCAGACCACCTTAACAATGTGATGACACAGGATATGTTAACAGGTACTAAAAGCACATACCAAAGTACACAGACATCTTTAGATATAATTAATCAGATACTTGAATCAGCCAAAGTAAAAGAACTTTCTAACGGAGGAAGCATTGAACTTACACTTACACCAGAGACTTTAGGTAAAGTTAATCTTACAGTAGCAGCTAAAAATGGTGTGATTACAGCGAACATAACAGCACAGACAGAAGCAGCCAAAGATGCAATCGCAGCTAATATAGAAGTGCTAAAAGAGAATCTTAATAATCAGGGAATCAAAGTTGAATCTGTAGAAGTAGCAGTAGCAAGTCATAACTTAGAGCAGAATCTTGAACAGAATGAACGAGGACATGAAGCTGATGAGAGTAAAAAAGACAAGACATCAAAGATAATATTTGATGAAAATGGTGAGAGAATCACAGGAGAAGGCGATGGAGTAGAACTAAGTACTGAAGAGATACGAAGACGTAATCCATTAGAACTTGATAATACAAAAGTTAACTATTTTGTATAAAACAAAAATATAAAGGAGTGATAAGATATGGCAATTATAGCACCGGTTGATAGTAATGGAGTAATATCTAATACAACTAATACTAAGAATTCAATATCATCAACAAAGTCATCAACTGCTAATTCACTTGATAAAGATGCTTTTTTACAGCTTCTTGTAGCAGAGATGCAATATCAGGATCCGCTTGAACCATCATCTAATACAGATTATATAGCACAGCTTGCAACATTCTCACAGGTAGAAGAGATGCAGAATATGGGTGATACATTACAGCAGAATCACGCAACAGAACTTGTAGGCAAGCAGGTTATTATGAAGACTCAGACAGCAGATGGTGAGACAGGATATATAGCAGGTAAAGTTGATTATGTAGTATCAGAAGAAGGTATTACATATCTTGGAATTAATGGCAAAGAATATGATGTTAAAGACCTTGATACAGTAATTGACAGTGATTATTGGGATAAGATAAAAGATAAATTCTAATAGTCTTATAAAAGATGGAGGCATTATATATGATTAATAATACTAATTTCCCTTCCATCGAGCAGGTGACAAGTCAATACCTGAATAATAGAAAAATTAATACAACGGATGTTAATGTCAACGAATCTGGCATGACTTTTAACGAAGTCTTAGATGAGTTAAAGAGTAGCAGAGAGAATACAACACTAAAATTCTCCAAACATGCAGATGCAAGACTTAACGAGCGTAATATTAGTTTATCCGGTGAACAGCTTAAAAGATTAGAGGATGGAACCTTACAGGCTTACAGGAAGGGAATCAAAGAATCACTGGTACTCTTAGATAACTACGCATTTATAGTTAATACAAAAAGCAATACAGTTATAACAGCAATGGATAATACAAAAGATACAGAGAATATATATACTAATATTGATGGAGCAGTAATTATATAAGAAGCCGGACCGATAAGGAAGCTTAGATCTCTGAATGACGGATGAGATCAGAATATATATAATTATCAGCCCCTAAGATAACAGGAGGGCGTTTTATTATGATGAGATCATTATATTCTGGTGTTTCTGGATTAAAAGTACACCAGACAAAGATGGATGTTATAGGTAACAATATTGCCAATGTTAATACAGTTGGTTTCAAATCAAGCACAGTTACATTCAAGGATGTATTCTATCAGACAACACAGAGTGCTTCAGGTCCTAATGAGACAACTGGAACAGGTGGACAGAATGCTAAGCAGATAGGTCTTGGTGTAAGTCTTGGTTCAATCTCTAAGAATATAACAAGTGAAGGTGGTTCACAAAGAACAGATAACCCATTCGATATGAAATTGTCAGGTGATGGATTCTTCATTGTTAACAAAGCAGGTGTTAACTACTTCACAAGAGCCGGTGCATTCACAACAGATGCCGCAGGTAACTTAGTTAATGGTGATGGATACAATGTAATGGGCTGGCAGGCAGATAAAGATGGTAATGTAATAAAAGATACAGTATCAAAACTTACTATTAAGACAGCAGACAAGTTACAGACAAAAGCAGCAAAGACAGAGAAGACATCATTTACAGGTAATATTAATGCGAGTGATTCAAGCTTTGTAGCAGATAATAATGCAGCTAATGGTTATACGGGTGGAATTACAATGTCTGCACAGATATATGATTCAGTAGGTCAGCAGTACTTATTAACATTCAATGTCTTAAAGACAAAAACAGCAAATGAGTATACTGTTACACCAACATCATTAAAATCAGCAGATGGTGAAGATTATTCAAAAGCATTAGGAATAGAAAAGGATGCAGATGGAAATGTAACAAAAGAAGCAGCAGCACTTACAACATTAAAGTTTGATGCTGATACAGGAGCAGTTAAAGAACCTACCGCTCCGGAAAAGTTGACTATTAAATGGAAAGATACAGCTATTTCAGATCTTACAGAACAGACAATCAGCTTTGATCTCTCAGGACTTACATCAGTAGCAACAGAGACAAGCACACATTCAACAAGTGATGGTAAAGCAGTTGGTAAAATGACAGGTGTTGGTGTTCAGACTGATGGACGTATCATCGCAGCATATAGTAATGGTGATAACGTATGTATAGGTCAGATAGCAGTAGCAACATTCGATAATCCGGCAGGTCTTGAAGCAGTTGGTAATACAATGTATCAGACAACAATGAACTCAGGAACATTCGATGGAATTGGTGAAGATGTATCAGCAGGTGGTGGTTCAATTACAACAGGTGTACTTGAGATGTCTAACGTAGACTTATCAACAGAGTTCACAGAGATGATTACAACACAGCGTGGTTTCCAGGCTAACTCAAGAATTATCACAGTATCAGATACGATGATAGAAGAACTTACTAACCTTAAGAGATAATCAAGACTGATGTAGTAAGTAAGTCGAATGGATAAGTTAGAATAATAAGATATATAGACAGGGTGCAGGATAGATAATAGACATACCTATAGGCATAATACATACAGTTTATAACACTTAGATGTTAATAATTGTAAAAAAGATATTCAAATCTTATGCAAATATGCCGAAACGTAACATAAGTTTAATAATGTGACTGTTACCTGTTAGTGATAACTTACAGGTAACAGTCTATATAAGGATAAGAGAGAATGTCGTTATACGGCATTAATATGAACTATGAGCCTTGCATAAGTGAGGAGAATTGGGGGTGCCTATGGTTGAATTAACACGATTTAATGATACCAGATTTTTAATTAACACAGAACTTATAGAGATGGTGGAAGAGACGCCGGATACAGTAGTCACACTGACTACAGGTAAAAAACTTATAGTAAAAGAGAGTAAGGAAGATATAAAAAACAAAGTAATTGCATATAAAAAAGAAATATTTTCAAATTTGTTAAAAGTATAGAAAACAATCAAAATTCAGATAGATAAAAAAGACGGGAAGGTGTTTTAAGTGGATTTAGCTACAATAATTGGTTTGATAGTATGTTTTGGTATGGTTATATTCGGTATTGTATCGGGTGATCTTGGTTTTGCCGCTCTTGGTAACTTCATCGATCCGGCATCAATACTTATCACAATCGGTGGTACATTCGCATCAGTTCTTGCGATGTATTCAATGAATGACTATATCTCTGGTCTTAAGAGTATAACACTTGCAATAAAAGGTGTTAAGAATAATGAGAATGAGACTATAAGTAATATAATCAATCTGTCTAATGTTGCAAGAAAAGAAGGTCTTCTTGCACTTGAAGATGCGGCAAGTGGAATAGAAGATAAGTTCCTTAAAAAAGGTATTCTTCTTGTAGTTGATGGTACAGATCCTGATCTTGTAAGAGCAATTCTGGAAACAGAGTTAACATGTATAGAAGGAAGACATAAGAAATACATAGCATTTTGGGAGAACATAGCTGCTATGGGTCCTGCCTGGGGTATGATCGGTACACTGATTGGACTTGTTAATATGTTAAAGAACCTTGAAGATTCATCAACGATCGGTCCTAATATGGCAGTTGCTCTTTTAACAACATTATATGGTTCAATGCTTGCTAACTGGATAGGTACACCTATCGCAACTAAATTAAAAGCTAATAATGAAGCTGAAGTTATGGTAAAGGAAGTTATGATAGAAGGTCTTTTATCAATACAGGCTGGTGAAAACCCACGAGTAATTGAAGAAAAACTGAAATCATTCTTGTCACCAAAGCAGCGTGAATCTATGGAAAATGGTGAAGGCGAAGAAGAAGGCGGAGGTGAGAACGTTGGCTAGAAAGAAACAGGAAGACGCACCTAAAGGTGCAGCAGCATGGATGTCAACATTTAGTGATCTTATGAATCTGCTTCTTTGTTTCTTTGTATTGCTTTTCTCAATGTCTACAGTTGAAGAAGAAAAGTTTCAGGAAATTGCAGCATCTCTTGCAGCCAGTTTTAGCATAATGTCAGGAGGAGCAACAGCTGTTGGTGATGGAATGTTAATCTCTAACGGTGTAAGTGAACTCAATGAATTAAGTGAGTTTTATACAGATATAGGTATGAATGAGATAACAGAAGATGCAACGGAATCTGATGAATGGGAAGAAGTAAAGAAACAGAAGGTAGAAGCATCTGAGAGTATGGCAGACGAGATTCAAAAAGAAGTTGACAGTCAGAATATAGGTGAAGAAGTTGGCGTTGAATTTGATTCACAGGGTGTAACATTGACATTAAAAGGTGGATTTTTATTTGATTCAGGAAGTGCATCATTAAAACCTGAAGCAGTACCACTGCTTGATAAGATTGCAGTAATTCTTACTAAATACAATGAGAGAATTATAGAGATTGAAGGACATACTGATAATGTGCCGATAGCTAATAGCCATTTTGCCGATAATATGGAATTATCATCAGTTAGAGCACTTAGTGTTGCCAGATATTTAATTGCTGATAAGGGATTTGATCCTTATTATATAAAATATTCAGGACGTGGTGAATATGTACCTATTGCATCAAACGATACTGTTGAAGGCAGACGTTTAAATCGTAGGGTTGAAATCAAAGTCTATAATGAATATTCAAATTAAAAGATAGGAGAGGCTTATGAAGAAAAGTATATTAAACGTATTAATACTGGCATTTGTCATTATTAATCTTGTTATGACAAGTATTCTCGCCTTTGCAGTTATTCCATCAATGAAGAAGACGAACAATCTTATTGATAAAATATGTGAGATGGTAGATCTTGAAGCCGGTGGTAAAGAAGAAGAGACAGGTCTTGCAATTGACCAGATTGCAACTGTGGATGTTACTGCAAGTGATGGTAATGCAATGACAGTAAACTTAAAGCCAAGTACAGATGGCAAAGACCATTATATGGTAGTAGTAATAACCTTGTCACTTAATAAGAATTCAGAAGATTATGCTAAGAAGAATACTCTTGTAACATCAGCAATGAGTCTTATTCAGGATAAGGTAATACAGGTTGCTTCTACATATACTAAGGAAGAACTTGTAGCTAATAATCAGGCATTCTTAGATGAACTGTTATCACAGATCAAAAATGAGCTGTTTGATGGTTCTGATATGATTTATAAAGTAACATTTAAGAGCTTTACATTACAGTAAGCTTAAAAGTTATAAGCACAGAAGTTAGAACTTGAGACAATGGAGGTGAGGACGAATGGGCGAGGTCTTATCGCAAAATGAGATTGATGATTTGCTGGCAGCTCTCAGCAAAGGTGAACTTGATGTTGAAGAAATGAATGATACAAAAGCGCAGCAAGTTAAAAATTATGACTTTGCAAGACCGGCAAAGTTCTCGAAGGAGCATTTAAGAACGCTTGAGATTATATTTGAACATTTTGGAAGACTGTTATCAACAACACTTCCGGCTTATCTTAGAAAAGCAGTTCAGGTTGAAGTTATGAATTCAGAGGCGGTTGCATATTCAGAATTCTCTAATGCACTTGCCAATCCCGTAATACTTGGTGTTGTTAATTTTTCACCATTAAAAGGCAATATAGTTATGGAGCTTGATTCAAATCTTGGCTTTGCAATCGTAGACAGGATGCTTGGTGGTCAGGGAAAGCCACTTGATAAGACGAGAGAATTTTCAGAGATTGAATTAACAATAATCGAAAGAGTGTATAATATATGGATTGATCTTTTGAGAGAACCATGGAAGAATGTTGTGGCAATTGAGCCACGACTTGAGAAAATAGAGACTAATTCACAGTTTGCACAGATTATATCACCTTCAGAGATGATTGCGATTATAACAGTTAATATTAAAGTTGGAGAAGTTGAAGGACTTATGAATGTCTGTCTCCCATTTATGTGTCTTGAACCTGTAATGGATAAACTGAATACCAAATATTGGTTCTCAACTATGCAGGAGAAAGATGATACCAATTATGAGGAAGCTATTGAGTCGATTATCAGTAAGGCTCAGATTCCGGTTAAAGCTGTTCTTGGTAAAAGCAGTATTGCAGTTAGTGATTTTGTTAATCTTCAGCCAGGAGACATTATTAAACTGGATAAAGATGTCGGAAGCGAATTAGATATTTTCGTAGGAAATATTCGTAAATTTGTTGCGTTACCAGGTTCTTATGACGATAATTACGCTGTACGACTTACATCAATAATCAGAGAGGAGTAGAGAAAATGGATGGTATGCTATCACAAGAAGAGATAAATGCATTACTTAATGGTGGCGCAGACTCATCATCTTCTGATTCGGCTGGAGTTTCAGATGAATTGTCTGAAGAAGAGAAAGACGCTGTCGGTGAGATATCTAACATTAGTATGGGAACTGCCGCTACAACATTGTATTCTCTTGTTAATCAGAAAGTAACAATTACGACACCAAAAGTATCTGTAACTAATTGGGAGGAATTAGCATCTTCTTATGACAGACCTTGCGTATTTCTTCAGATTAATTATAGAGAAGGTATAGAAGGTAATAATGTATTAGTACTTAGAGAACGTGATGTTAAGATAATCACAGATCTTATGATGGGTGGTATTGGTCAGGCAAGTGATGAACCTATTGGTGAACTTCACTTAAGTGCCATTGGAGAAGCAATGAACCAGATGATGGGTTCAGCAGCGACATCACTTTCTTCAATGTTAAAGAAAAAGATTGATATTAGTCCACCGGTTGCATCAGTAGTGGATCTTAATGAAGATATAGGTGACGGAATACCGGAATTTCTTAATAGCAAGTTTGTTAAGGTTGCATTCCGTATGGTCATTGGTGATTTGGTAGATAGTGAGATTATGCAGCTTTATCCTCTTGATTTTGCAAAGAGTCTGTTTGAAGTATTTACTGGAAGTCAGGAATCAGCGGCACCGGAACCAGCACCGGCTCCAGCACCAGCACCGGCTCCAGCACCAGCACCGGCTCAGAGTCAGCAGATGGCACAGCCACAGATGGGGCAGATGCCTATGGGTGGACAACCACAGATGAATCCACAGATGGGACAGCCTATGATGAATCCTTATATGGGAGCACCTTATATGGGTAATCCATATATGCCGATGGGAGATGTCAATGTACAGCAGGCACAGTTCCAATCATTTAACGCAGGTACATCACCACTTCAGCAGCAGGAGAATATAGGTCTTATTATGGATGTTCCTCTTGAAGTTGTAGTAGAACTTGGAAGAACAAGCAAATCTATAAAAGAGATTCTTGAATTTGCACCAGGTACGATTGTCGAACTTAATAAAATAGCAGGTGAAACAGTCGATGTTCTTGTCAATGGCAAGTATGTTGCAAAGGGCGAAGTAGTTGTTATTGAGGAGAGTTTTGGCGTTAGAATAACGGAAATTGTAAAATAATTAAAAAAATTAAAAGAAAAATATAGGAATTTAGTACCAAATGTAGTATAATAAGTACTATGAAAGTTGAAATTATAACACGATAGGAGAGATATTATGGCAAAGAACATATTAGTTTGTGATGATGCAGCTTTTATGAGAATGATGATTAAGGATATCCTGAGTAAGAATGGATATAACATCGTTGGCGAGGCAGAGAATGGAGCAAAAGCAGTTGAGAAATATGCAGAGACAAAACCAGACCTTGTACTCATGGACATCACAATGCCTGAGATGGATGGAATTCAGGCACTTAAAAAAATCAAAGAAAGTGATCCGGGAGCTAAGATTATTATGTGCTCAGCAATGGGTCAGCAGGCAATGGTTATAGAGTCAATTCAGTCAGGAGCTAAGGATTTCATAGTAAAACCTTTCCAGCCAGACAGAGTTCTTGAAGCAGTTAAGAAAGTAATTGGTTAATTAATATGATGATTAGTGCAGAACTTGTATATTCGTTTGATAGTATTCTCCAGCTAATCGGTGCAATAATAGTATTTATTATTGTGTTAGGGATAACTTATCTGACAACCCGGTTAGTTGGAAATTACCAGAAGAATCAGATGACTCAGGGCAATATTAAGTTGATTGAGTCAATGAGAATCAGCAATAACAAGTTCCTGCAGATAGTCCAGGTTGGCAGTAAATATTTTCTTATTGCGGTATGCAAGGATACCATTACAACTATAGGCGAACTTGATGCACAGGAACTTGTATTGCAGGAGAATGACCAGAAAAATGATAATTTTAAAGAGATACTAAACAAATTCAAAGATGTTAAATTAAAGAAATAGACAGGATGATAGAACGATGGTAAAAAAACACAAAATATTAAGACTAATTTCTAAAATGATATGTTTAATGTCAACAGTTCTCGTTCTTTTTCTGGCAACTGTTGGTGATGCGTATGCGTCTGAAACTGGCGTAACGGATGATGGGTTAACCAATGTAATAACTGATATATTAGGAGGGGCAACAGGTGAGACAGCGACTGATTCGGAGAATGAGACTAATGACTCCGGCGCTGGATTATCTATCGATATTAATACAGGTTCAAAAGGCAACAGCCTTACGAGTACTTTACAGATACTCCTTCTTTTAACAGTCATATCACTTGCACCTTCAATTCTTATAATGGTAACTTCATTTACAAGAATTGTAATAGTGATGCATTTTATCCGAACGGCGATAGGAACGCAGACAGCACCACCTAACCAGGTATTGGTGGGTCTTTCTTTATTTTTAACATTTTTTATTATGTCGCCGGTTTTTTCCCAGATTAATACAGAAGCGATAAAACCGCTTGAGGCGGGGACTATTACAACTGAACAGGCGATAGAGACAGGATTAGACCCAGTAAGAGAATTTATGTTTGACAATACGAGAGCAAAAGATCTTAATCTTTTCCTTGATATGGCTGATATTGATTCAGTTGAATCGTATAATGAGATTCCTACAACGGTTCTTATACCAGCATTTATGATAAGTGAATTAAGAACTGCATTTATTATTGGATTCCTTATATATCTGCCATTTATTGTGATTGATATGGTAGTCGCATCAACACTTATGTCGATGGGTATGATGATGCTGCCGCCAACGACAGTTTCTTTACCATTTAAGATACTGTTGTTTGTATTAGCAGATGGATGGAACCTTGTTATTGGCAGTCTTGTAAAGAGTTTTCACTAATGAATGGGGGCAGTTAGATGACAGAACAGTTAGTTATTGATATAACAAGGGAAGTATTATGGACAATAATCAAAACAGCAGCACCCTTACTTATAATCTCGTTAGTAGTTGGTCTGATTATAAGTCTTTTTCAGACTATTACATCAATTCAGGAACAGACACTTACATTTGTACCTAAGGTAATATGTGTATTTATTGGATTGATGATATTTGGCTCATGGATGCTTAATAATATTATTACTTTGATTAATCATCTGTGGACTGACTTTGGGGCATATGTGGGGAAGTAATGTATGAATTATTCATTTACATTATATGACCTGGAGTATTTTTTACTGCTGCTGGTAAGAATATTAAGTTTCATTGGTACAGCACCTTTTTTTGGAGCTAAGACAGTTCCTAAGAGAATTAAGATACTTATGGCGGTTGTTGTAAGTTTTCTTGTATTTCAAGTGACACAGGATACAAAGGTCGAGTATTCAGGCGTTATAGAATATGCTACTTTTGTAATAGAAGAAGCAGTAATTGGAATGCTTCTTGGGTTGATTAGTAATATCTGTGTGCAGGTTATATATTTTGCAGGTAACTTTATAGATATGGATATGGGCTTTGCAATGGCAACTCTACTTGATCCGGCAACAGGAATTAATATATCTGTAACAGGTAATCTATATTATTATCTTGTTATGGCAATGCTTCTTGTTACGGATATGCATCAATATCTTATAAAGGCAATAGTGGATACATATCAGGTTATACCAGTTGGCGGGCTTATAATAAGAGCTTCACTTTATGAACATCTTATAGATTTTGCGGCTAATTATTTTTTGATAGGTTTCCGTATAGCACTTCCGGTATTTGCAACAATTCTTCTTGTTAATTCAATACTTGGGATACTTGCTAAGATAGCACCACAGATGAATATGTTTGTAATAGGTTTACAGTTAAAAGTTCTTGCCGGACTTGTAATATTACTTGCTATGGCGGGAATGTTGCCTGTAATATCTGATTTTATATTTGACTAGATTAAAAAGATGATTATTTTTACAGTAGAGGGAATGCACTAGTATGGAAGATGAAGCAGATGTAAGAGAAGATATTTTACATAAGAATAATATTAAAGCCAGTGATATATTGCAGTATAAACTGTTAGTTCCTATGAATATACAGTTCTTTGCAAAAGATGGACCGGGTGGCGAGAAGACAGAAGAACCAACGAGTAAAAAGCTTGATGATGCCAGAAAAGAAGGTCAGGTTGCAAAGAGTAAGGATCTGGTACAGTCAATAGAGCTTATAGGCTTGTTCTTATTACTTAAAGTATATGCCGGAACACTTGGTGAAAAGTGTATGCAGATATTTAATTATGTATATGGAATGATTCCTAAGATACTGGATGATTATTACGGATTACTTACAGTTAAGACAAGCATGGCGATAATCAGGACTCTTACACTTAAGATGGCGATTATTATACTTCCGATATTTGCAGTAGGTTTTGCAATCGCATTTATAGGCAATTTGGTTCAGGTAAAGTGGAAAGTGACAGCCAAACCGATGATGCCTAAGCTTAGTAAAATAAGTCCGATTAATGGATTTAAGAGAATGTTTTCAATGAGAACACTTGTTGAAACAGCCAAATCAATTGCTCTTATTATTATAATAATGGCACTTGTATATACAACAATTAAAGATAAACTTATGATGATTAAGGGATTATATAATATATCTCTTAATCAGGCGATAGAAGCGATTGGCGATATGGTCATTACGCTTGGTCTTAAGATTTCAATGTTTTATCTTGTGATTGGTATAACTGATTTTGTATACCAGAAGAGAAAACATCATAAAGAGATGATGATGACAAAACAGGAGATCAAAGACGAATATAAGAATACAGAGGGTGATCCTCAGATTAAAGGTCAGATTAGGAGAAGAATGCAGGAAGCTTCTAACAGAAGAATGATGCAGGCAGTTCCTACAGCTGATGTAGTTATTACGAACCCTACACATTTTGCGGTTGCCTTAAGATATGATCCGGATAATGGCAATGCACCTGTTGTAGTAGCAAAAGGTGAAGATTATCTGGCACAGAAGATTAAAGATAAAGCCCGTGAAGCAGATGTAGAGATAGTTGAAAATAAACCTCTTGCAAGGATGCTCTATTTCAATGTTGATGTAGGAGCACAGATACCACCTGAATTATATCAGGCAGTTGCAGAGGTATTAGCATATGTATACAAGATTAAGAATAAGTAACCTGGGGAAAGGAGGGCGAATGCATATGGATAAATTCAATCTTAGAAAAACAGATCTGGCACTTGGTATATATCTGCTTGCAGCAGTATGTTTTCTTATCATTCCTATTCCATCATGGATGCTTGATATTATGCTTGCCATTAATCTTGGTATAGCACTTATGATTCTTTTTAATGTACTTTATTCAAAAGAAGTACTTAATATGTCTTCATTCCCTACATTATTGTTATTTACAACAATATTTAGAATATCATTGAATGTATCATCAACAAGACTTATTCTGTCAACGGGTGATCCTGGTAAAGTAGTTCTTGCATTTGGTCAGTTCGTTGGTGGCAATAATATGGTAATTGGTGTAGTAATATTCCTTATTCTCATAATAGTTCAGTTTGTTGTTATCAACAAAGGTTCTGAACGAGTTGCGGAAGTAACGGCAAGATTTACACTTGATGCTATGCCTGGTAAACAGATGGCGATTGATGCAGATCTTAATACCGGTGCTATTGACGATGCAGAAGCAAAGAGAAGACGAGAGAAGATACAGCAGGAATCAGCATTCTTTGGTTCTATGGATGGTGCTACCAAGTTTGTAAAAGGTGATGCTACAGCAGGTGTAATTATCACAGCAGTTAACATTATCGGCGGTATTATAATGGGAATGACAAGCATGGGGCTTTCAGCTAATGAAGCAATCGAGAAATTTACTATATTAACAATTGGTGATGGCCTTGTAAGCCAGATACCGTCACTTGTAATTTCATTATCAACAGGTATTCTTGTTACAAAGGCTGGCAACAAGGAAGAACTTGGAGATACAGTTGTGCAGGAAGTATTCAGCATACCTAAAGTTATGTTTGTTGTAGGTGGTGCTATGATATTCCTGGGTGTTGTTACACCTCTTCCACTTATGGTATTTCTTCCTCTTGGCGGTCTTATTATATTTTGTGGAGTACTTGTTAATAAGAGTCAGGCTATTGCGGCAATTGAGAGTGAAGCACAGGATAATGAGGAAGAAGAAGCTAATGAGATTCGAAGACCTGAGAATGTTGTATCACTTTTATCAGTTGATCCTATTGAACTTGAATTTGGATATGGAATACTTCCGCTTGCAGATGTTAATCAGGGAGGAGATCTTCTTGACAGAGTTGTAATGATAAGAAGACAGATAGCACTTGAACTTGGTACAGTTGTTCCGATTATCAGATTACGAGATAATATTCAGCTTAATCCTAATCAGTATGTAATTAAGATTAAGGGAGTACAGGTAAGTGAAGGTGAGATTTTGTTTGACCATTATATGGCGATGAATCCGGGATTCGTTGAAGAAGAGATAACAGGTATTCCAACTGTTGAACCATCATTCCATCTTCCGGCAATATGGATTACAGAGAGTCAGAGAGAGAGAGCAGAGTCACTTGGTTATACAGTTGTTGATCCACCTTCAATAATCGCAACACATCTGACAGAAGTTATAAGAAGCAATATTGCAGAACTTCTTACAAGACAGGATGTATCTAATCTTATTAATAATGTAAAAGAGAAAAATCAGGCACTTATTGATGAACTTGTGCCAAAACTTATGAGTATTGGTGAGATTCAAAAAGTATTGCAGAATCTTTTAAGTGAGGGAATATCAATAAGAGACCTTGTAACAATATTTGAGACACTTGCGGATCATGCAGCGATTACAAGAGATACCGATGTACTTACTGAATATGCAAGACAGAGCCTAAAGAGAGCAATATCAAGTAAATATTTTACAAGTAATGAGACAGTAAGCGTTGTTACGCTTGATCCACAGGTAGAGCAGGATATTATGTCGAGTGTTAAACAGACAGAACAGGGGGCATATCTTGCATTAGATCCTGAGAAGACACAAAAGATTATAAAATCAGTAGAGACCGAGACTCAAAAGCTTGAGAACCTTGGAAAAGTACCAATAGTAATAACTTCTCCAATAGTAAGAATGTACTTTAAAAAACTTACAGGAGATTATTTTAAAGATTTAATTGTAGTCTCATATAATGAGATTGAATCAGACGTAGAATTACAATCAGTGGGGATGGTGACAGCATAAATGATAGTTAAGAAATTTCAAGGTGCGACAGAAAATGATGCGATATTATTGGCAAAGGATGAACTTGGACCTGATGCAGTGGTTCTTAATATTAAGACCATGAAGCAAAGAGGCGTATTTCGAATGTTTAAGAAAGATTTTGTCGAGATTACCGCAGCTGTGGAGGAGAAAAAGGAAGAAAACACTTCTAATGAGAAGAAATTTGTTATTCAGGAGGCAGATAGTGATAAAGTAGATGCCATAGAAGAAAAGCTTGATAGTCTGCATAATATGTTAAGGAGCAGACTTGAGGAAGATAAAACGGTTAAGAATGTAGAAACTTTAGACAAAAAAGAAGAACCAGAGAGTGTGGCAGAGGATAAAGTGGTGAAAACAGAAAATAAAAACGAAAAGTATTTATCATTAATCAGAAAAGTTCTTGTAGAAAATGAAGTAACACCTGAATATGCCGAACAGATAATTAGTGAAGTTGGAACTTCTCTTAAGAAAGAGACAGTTATTGACAGTATATTAGCTGCGGTATATCAGAAGATTGTATTAAAACTAGGAGAACCAGAGAATATAATTCTTAACAAAGACAAACCGGTTGTAGCTTTTTTTGCGGGACCGACAGGTGTAGGAAAGACTACAACAATTGCAAAGATAGCTTCAACTTTTAAACTTACCAATCAGGCAAGAGTAGCTCTTATAACATCAGATACATATAGAATAGCAGCAGTAGAACAGCTTACAACGTATGCAAGTATTCTGAGCGTTCCTATAAAAGTTGTATATACGCCACTTGAGATGAAAGAAGCTATAGATGAGTTTGCAGATTATGATCTGATACTTGTAGATACAGCAGGGCGTTCACATAAGAATCTTGATCAGTGTAATGAACTTCTTGATTTATATAATGCGATTAAGCAGTCAGAGACAGAGACAGAACTTATTCCATTCCTTGTACTTAGTGCGACAACCAGGTTAAAGGATATGCGAAGTATAATAGAAGTTCATAAAGCACTTGGTGAGTTAAGACTTATATTTACAAAACTTGATGAGACTGGGTGCGTTGGAGATATTCTTAACATAGTTATGTATTCAAAACTTCCGGTAGCTTATACTACTTTTGGACAGAATGTTCCGGAAGATATTAAGAAGCTTGATGCACAGGCAATAGCAAAACAGTTACTTGGAGGAAATGAATAGTATGGATCAGGCTGAGAGATTAAGAACCCTTATTAAAGATAAAACAGACAGCAAAACAGGCTGTAAGATTATTGCAGTCACAAGTGGAAAAGGCGGTGCAGGAAAGACTGGTATTGCTCTTAATATGGCGATTAACTTTAGCAGAATGGGCAAGAAAGTTATCATACTTGATACCGACTTTGGACTATCTAATATAGAAGTAATGTTTGGAATATATCCACAATATACTATCTCGGATTTTTTATTTAAAGGAAAGAAACTCAGTGAAGTTATAACTAAAGGATATGAGAATGTAGGGTTTATCTCAGGTGGTTCAGCAATAGTCAAACTGTTAAATGTAGATAGTCATGAGAGAATGCTTATCTTAAATAGAATAAAAGAGTTAGAAGAAGCATGCGACATTCTTATGATTGATACAGGCGCAGGGATATCGGATGCAGTTGTTGATTTTCTGATTCCAAGTAATGAGATTGTACTGATAACAACACCTGAACCTACGTCAATAACAGATGCGTATGCACTTGTGAAGACACTTTCAATTAATGAGAATTATAATAAAGATAATGCCGATATAAAAGTATTATGTAATAAAGCAAATAGTGAAAAAGAAGGCAATCTTATATATGAAAAACTGAATTCAGTAACTGAGAGATTTCTTAAGATTAAGTTAAGTTATCTCGGATATATACCTTATGATAATCATATACCAAAAGCAATAATGAAACAGGTTCCGGTTACGATAGAATATCCGGAATCATTAGCTTCACGTTCATATAAGAGAGTGGCACAAAGGTTATCAGGAGAAGTGAAAGAGTCACAAAATAACAATAGAATGGAGATTCTGTTCTCTAAGTATTTTATGACAAAAAGAGGTTATTAGAATTAATTATTAACAGATACAGGAGGTGAGGATATGCTTTCAAAGGTCGTGTCAGTTGGAAACAGAATAGATATAGTAATTAAAAAAGCAAGGCTTGAGGACGCAGATGTATCCTATCCAAGTAAAATATATGACATTATAAGTAATGACAGATTAGTTTGTGCAATGCCTATACATAATAACAAACTGGTATTGCTTGCAACAGGAACGAGATTTGAACTGTATCTGTATTCAACGCTTGGAATGTACAGGTGCAAAGCAGTTATATCAGATAGATATAAGGAGAATAATGTATATCTGTTTGAAATTGAATTACTCTCAGAGCCAGAAAAGCATCAGAGAAGGCAATATTATAGAATGGAGACACTTTTAGACATAAAATATAAACCGTTTTCAGAAGAAGAATATGAAGAATATGAGCAAAATGGTATTATTTCAGGAACAATGGAAGAAAAAAATTATGTAAACGGAACAACTGTCGATATAAGTGGTGGTGGAATGAAATTTGTGTCGAAAGAACAGCTTGAACCTGGTGTACAACTTTATTGTATTTTGACAGTTAACTACCTTGGAATAGAATATAATATTGGAATAGTTGGTAATATTTTGACTTCAGTGTCTGTTATAAACAGATCAGGGTTTTATGAACACAGAATGGAATATATGACAATAAACGGTAATGAAAGAGAGATAATTATCAAATATATATTCGAAGAAGAGAGAAAAAAACGGAAAAATAGAAAGGTGTGATGCAAAATGTCTAAAAAACTTCTTATAATTGATGATTCTGCACTCATGAGAAGAGTAATATCTGATATAATAAAGTCAGATATTCGTTATGAGGTTGCTGATATAGCTTCGAATGGTCTTGAAGGTTTCGACCTTATTGTTGCAAATCCTAACAAATATGACGTAATTCTTCTGGATATTAATATGCCAAAGATGAATGGACTTGAATTGTTAGAACAGTTACAAAAGAGACGAATCCGACAGACAATTGTAGTAGTTAGTACTGTTGCTAAAAAAGATGCAAAAGAGACGATAAAAGCACTTGAACTTGGGGCGTTCGACTTTGTTACAAAACCAGAGAACTTCATCGAGACAAAAAGTGATTCGTTTAAAGAGAAGCTTTTGTCGATAATAGAAGTCGCTTCATCATCGTCTAACAGAACTAAGACATATACTACATACAAAGAAAGACCTCGTGACACAACGAAGAGTACTGAACAGACGGCACGAATATCATCACTTCAAAGACCAAGGACAGCTCCGGGAGCTTTTAAGGCAGAATCATATAGAGGAGTTAAGAGTAACCAAAATAAGATAGTTGCTCTTGCAACATCAACAGGAGGACCAAAATCACTGCAGGATGTTATTCCCTATCTGCCAGCTAATCTTGATGCGGCTGTTGTACTTGTACAACATATGCCAAAAGGATTTACAGCATCATTAGCATCAAGACTTAACGACCTTAGCAAGGTAAAAGTTAAAGAGGCGGCTCATGGAGATGTTATTGAAAAGGGGTGTGTATACATAGCACCTGGTGGATCACAGATGAGAATTGCAAAATCAGGTTCACTTCATAAGATAGTCATAACTGATGAGCCTGCAAGAGGCGGATTGAAACCATGCGCAGATATTATGTACGAATCTTTGACGGAATCAGGTTTTGATGATATAACCTGTGTTGTTCTTACGGGAATGGGAGCAGATGGAACATCAGGAATAAAGCAGCTTAAAAAAAGCAAGAATGTATATGTAATATCCCAGAATGAAGAAACATGTGTAGTTTATGGAATGCCAAAAAATGTTGCAGAAGCCGGTCTTTCTAATGAAGTTAGAGCATTAGGTGAGATTGCCGGTTCAATAACTAAGAACGTGGGGGTACGTTAAATGGATATTAGTCAGTATTTGGAGATTTTTTTAGATGAATCTAAAGAGCATTTACAGAATCTGAATGAGCAGATTCTTATTTTGGAAAAGGAACCTGAGAACACAGACACAATTAATGAGATATTCAGGGCAGCACATTCTCTAAAAGGTATGGCGGGAACCATGGGCTTTAAGCGAATGCAGCGACTTACTCATGACATGGAGAATGTATTCTCAGAAGTTCGTAATGGTAAACTTAAAGTAACAGCCGGAATGGTAGACGTATTGTTTCAGTGTCTTGATGCTATTGAAGGATATATTAGTATTATCCAGGAGACAGCAGATGAAGGAACTGAAGATAATGAAGCTATTATAAAAGAACTTAATGACACACTTGCAGGTAAAGAAGATGGAGATCCTATGGTATCTGATTCAGAACCTGCAAAAGAGAAAGAACCTGCAAAAGAAGATAAACAGGCAGTTGATCTTTCTAATATAGTAGTATCAGAATATGAAAAACACGCATTTGACGAAGCAACGGAAAAAGGTTTGAATGTCTATTCAATAGTTGTGCATGTAGATGAGACATGTGTACTAAAAGCAGCAAGAGCATTTTTAGTATTTAAAGCTCTTGAAGAATGTGGCGAGATTGTAAAATCAGTTCCATCAACACAGGATATTGAAGATGAAAAATTTGACTTTGACTTCTCAGTATTTTTTATCACATCAGAAAAGCTTGAAGATGTACTTGCAAAGATAAAAGAAGTATCAGAGATAAAATCAGCTGAAGGAGTTGTAATAGATCCTAAGACAGTTAAAGTTGAAGGAGAAGAAAAAGCAGAAGAAAAGCATGAAGAGACAAAACCTGCTGCAACACAGGCTAAAGAGACAAAGCCTGCAGCAAAGACAGCACAGACAGGAAAGCCTGCTACATCAAAACCTGTTGTTAACCGTTCAGTCAGAGTTGATATAGAAAAGCTTGATGTATTAATGAATCTTGTCAGTGAGCTTATTATAGCCAAGAATGGTCTTGTATCAGTAAGTGCATCAGACAGCGCACATAATACACAGGGCTTTAATGAACAGATAGAATATCTTGAAAGAGTAACAACTAACCTTCATGAATCAGTAATGAAAGTACGAATGGTTCCTATTGAAAGTGTTGTTAATCGTTTCCCTAGAATGATTCGTGACTTAAGTAAAAAACTTAATAAAAAAATGGAACTGTATATGAGTGGTGAAGATACAGAACTTGACAGAACAGTTATTGATGAGATTGGTGATCCACTTATGCATCTGTTAAGAAACTCAGCAGACCATGGACTTGAGAGTGCAGAGATAAGAGCAGAGAGAGGAAAACCTGAAGTTGGTTCAATCTTCTTAGATGCATATCAGGATGGTAACAATGTTGTTATTGAAGTAAGAGATGACGGTAACGGTATTGATATTGAAAAAGTAAGAAATAAAGCAATAGAAAAAGGAACAATTACACCGGAACAGGCAGAAGGAATGTCTGATAAAGAAATTGTAGACTTATTATTCAAACCTAGTTTCTCAACAGCAGAGAAGATATCAGATGTATCCGGACGAGGTGTAGGACTTGATGTTGTTAAGACTAAGATAGAGGCACTTGGTGGTGATGTTGAAGTTAAGACAACATACGGTGAAGGAAGTACATTCATTATAAGACTTCCACTTACACTTGCTATCATACAGGCACTTATGGTTGAAGTTGGTAATGAAAAATATGCAATTTCACTAGGTTCAATACAGACAATTGAAGATGTACCTGTAAGTGATATTAAGTATGTTCAGACTAAAGAGGTTATTCACCTTCGTGGTACAGTAATTCCATTAATAAGACTCGCAGATGTACTTGATGTACCTGATAAGAAAGAAGATGGAGAAAGTCTTACAGTTGTTATTGTTACAAAAGGTGACAAGCAGGCAGGTATTGTTGTAGACAGCTTAATTGGCCAGCAGGAGATAGTTATCAAGTCACTTGGTAAATTCATTAACATTAACAAGATTATCAGTGGTGCTACAATTCTTGGTGATGGTGAAGTCGCACTTATTGTAGATGCCAATGTATTAGTATAGATGGGGGTGGCTTAAGATGGAAGATAATAAGATTGCAGTATCATCAAAACAGTTTATTGTTGTAAAAATAGATAATGAACAGTTTGGTATTAATATTGAATATGTTGACAATATAGTTCGTATGCAAAAGATTACAAGAGTACCAAAAGCACAGCATTATTTTAAAGGTGTAATTAATCTTCGAGGCGAGATAATTCCGGTAATGAGTATACGTCTGAAGTCAAATCTTAAAGATGATGTATATACAGATAAGACAAGAATTATCATCTTAAAACCTGAACAGCAGGCAGTGATAGGAATGCTTGTGGATGAAGTAAAAGAAGTAGTTACTCTTGAAGAAAGCGAAATCGAGAAGATAGTAGCAGATAATAATGCAGATGAAAAGACATCATACATTAATGGTATTGGAAAGAGTAAAGGTGAGCTGATTTCTCTATTGAATATACAGGGAGTTATCTCAGACAAGGAAACTATGTAGGGGTGTAGAGTATGGCTAATATAAACCTTGAAGATATGAATTCAATGCAGTTTGATGTATTAAAAGAGATTGGAAATATTGGTGCAGGTAATGCAACATCAGCACTTGCACAGCTGCTTAATATTAAGATAGACATGAGCGTTCCAAATGTGGCACTGCTTCCATTCAAACAGGTAACACAAAGTATAGGAACAGAAGAGGATGTTGTAGTAGGAATACTTATTACACTTGACGGTGATGTCAATGGAATGATGATGTTTTTGATGGATTTGAAATCTGCACATCATCTGGTAAATCTTCTTATGGGTGCAGATGTCAATAAGCAGGATGAGTTCTCAGAGATTGAATTATCAGCACTTAATGAAGTGGGAAATATTATTTCAGGAGCCTACCTGTCATCATTATCAACATTGACAGGGCTTAGTATTATATCATCGATACCAAGTACAACAATAGATATGGCAGGAGCACTTCTTAGTGTTCCTGCAATAGAATTTGGAAAGATTGGAGATCAGGTACTGTTAATACAGACACAGTTTGGAGAAAACGATTTGGTAAAAGGTTTCTTCCTCTTGGTTCCAGAACTTGATTCCTATAATAAGATATTAAGTTCTTTGGGTTTGTAAGGTAAGGGAATATCATGGAGAATATGATTAAAGTAGGCATGGCGGATCTTGCAGTATGTAAATATCCGGATGCGTTGACGACACTTGGACTTGGTTCATGTGTGGGAATAGCATTATATGATCCTGTTACAAAAGTAAGTGGTCTTGCGCATATAATGCTTCCCGACAGTACCAAAATTAAGAATAATCAGAATATAGCTAAATTCGCTGATACAGGGATAGAAGAACTGATTAAACAAATGATTAAAATAGGAGCTTCAAAGACAAGACTCGTAGCAAAGATAGCAGGTGGAGCGCAGATGTTCGCATTTAAGACATCAACATCGCAGGCAAATGATATGATGCAGGTTGGTGCAAGAAATGTTGAAGCGGTTAAAGCTGTTTTGAAGAAAGAAGGAATAAGATTATTAGCAGAAGATACAGGACTTAATTATGGACGAACAATTGAATTCTATTCTGAGAATGGGCAGTTATTAATAAAGCGTGTTGGCAAGGAGTCGAAAACAATTTAGTTGGAGATGGTTAGATGAGATTCAGAAATTTACCGGCAATTGTTACATTAAGTGCCGCGCTTATAGCAAATATTATTTTGATGATTACAGGTAATAACGCTACCAATGCTATGTGGCAGTTGTTAATAGTAGTGATAGTGTTTTACATAATAGGGTTGATTGCAAGAAAAGTACTAAACGCTTTCTTTAAAGAAGAGGAGCAAGATGAAGAGAAAGCCGATGAAGACACAGAAGGAGATAACCTAGAAGAAAACGATGAGAAAGAGAAAGAGGAAAATGAATCAGAAGTTTCAGAGGTTTCAGAATCTTCAAATGAACAAGAATAAACTTATATTAAAGAAAACTGGAGGCGACCACAATGGATGAGACTGCAAGAGCAAAATTATGGGCAGAATACAGCAAAAACAATGATGCTGAGATAAGGGAACAGATTATTATTGAGTATTCATCACTTGTAAAAATAGTGGCAGGAAGACTTAGCATGTATCTTGGATACAATGTAGAGTATGAAGACCTTGTAAGTTATGGGGTATTTGGTCTTATTGATGCCATTGACAAGTTTGATTACGAAAAAGGCGTAAAATTCGAGACATATGCAAGTCTTAGAATCAGAGGAGCAATACTTGATCAGATTAGAAAGATGGACTGGATACCAAGATCATTAAGACAGAAGCAAAAGAAAATGGATGCAGCCCTTGCAAAGATTGAACTTGAAAAAGGAAGACTTGCAACAGATGAAGAACTTGCCGAAGAATTAAATCTTGAGATGGATGAGTTATATACATGGCAGGGACAGACTAAGATTAATAATCTCATATCACTTGATGAATATATAGATCAAGGCAGTGAGATGCGAATGGATTCAACTCATAATTCATATTTTGAACAGCCGGAATCCGTTATGGAAAAGCAGGAATTAAAAGAGATGATAACGCAGGCATTAGAAAGCCTCACAGAAAAAGAAAAGAAAGTAGTTCTTCTATATTATTATGAAGATATGACATTAAAAGAGATAAGTAAGGTTTTGGAAGTATCCGAATCAAGAATATCACAGTTACATACAAAAGCCTTACAGAAGATGAAAGGCAAATTGGGTAATTACGTTAATATGCTTGTTACAGTCAAATAAGCATAAGAGTACTTATATGTAAGCAATATAGAAAGAGAGGGCTAGTTGCATGCAGGATAGGAATGGGTATTTTAAAATTATTAACAAACCTGACGGAACATATATTAGAATTATACCACCTGACGGGAACGGAAGACCTGTCAGGTTTGAAGAGGTTACACGCTATATAGAGTCTAACAGAATAGGCGAGTATAATCAGCAGGCTTTATCAAAGATTCTAAAAACTGCCAGAACGATGACAGATATAAGACTTAATTCGATGGATGCACCAGTTGTTGATGAGACAGTAAAGATACTAGTCTCAGAAGATAAGATGCGTGCAGTGGCACGTTTTTATCCACCATCAGATGATGGAAAAGATCTTAATTATCAGAGTATAATTGATGCAATAGAAGCATGTGGAATAAGATATGGAATTGATAAAGAGAACATTGATAACTATATAAGCAATAGACTTTATTGTACAGATTATATTATCGCAAATGGGAAAAATGTGAGAGAAGGACATGATGCAAAGCTAATATATAATTTTAATACCAATCCTAATACAAAGCCAAAACATAACGAAGATGGAACTGTTAACTGGCATCAGCTTGATATAATTAACCATGTTAAGGCAGGAACAGTTGTAGCGACCATAATTCCCGAAGATCAAGGGGAAGAAGGAATTAATGTTCTTGGAATTGTAACGAAACCTAAAAAAGTTCAAAAGAAGAACTTTAAATATGGCAAAAATCTGTATGTATCAGAAGATGGGCTTAATCTTATAACCGAGATAAGCGGGCATGTAAGTCTTGAAACAGATAAAGTATTTGTATCAAATACTTATCAGGTTCCGGCAGATGTTGACAATTCAACCGGTGATATTGAGTATGATGGTAACGTTATTGTAACAGGAAATGTAATTGCGGGATTTTCAATTAAGGCAACTGGTGATATAATTGTAAATGGTGTAGTCGAAGGTGCCAATCTTGAAGCAGGTGGACAGATAATATTACAGCGTGGTGTGCAGGGCATGAGTAAAGGCAGACTTAAAGCTGGTGGTAATATTGTCTCAAAATTTATGGAGAATGCTAATGTTGTATCCGGAGGATTCATAGAAGCAGAAGCGATTCTACATAGTAATATTACAGCTAAGAGTGACATAGTAGTCAGTGGCAAAAAAGGTCTGATTATTGGCGGATATATACGCAGTGGTACGATGATTGAAGCAAAGACAATTGGTAATATGATGGAGACAGCAACAATAGTTGAAGTAGGTATTGATCCTGCAGTAAAAGACAAAGTTAACAGACTGAGAATTAAGATGCAGGAAGAAAGCGAAGAAAAGTTCAAGTTAAAACAGGTAATAACACTATTACAAAAAAAACAGCAGAATGAAGGAATATCAGAAGAAAAACTAAAAAAACTTCAGGCAGCAACAAAACAGGTAATAGTACTTGATCAGGCATTAAAAGCGCTTAGGAAAGATTATGATGAACTTTTAACAGAGCTTGATGAAAAAGAAGATGCATGTATCAGAGTTACAGGAACAATATATCCTGGAACAAAGATAATAGTATCAGACGTAAATAGATATCTAAAGACGCAGGAGAACTATTGTAAATTTGTCAAAGAAGCTGAAGAAGTAGTAAGAAAACCACTTTGATAAGATATTATACTTTTAAGTGATATAATGATATAATAGATATAACATTTAATAGATATAATGCTTAAAAGGCTTTGACAGAAGTTTTTTTCATAATATAGAGGAGGAGATAATATGCCTATCAATCCAATTGAGTTTCAGGGAAGCATACCAAGAACACAGGATGTTGCCCAGCAGAAGTACCATGAGAATATGAAGCCTCAAAATGATCAGATGAATTTTCAGACGCAGTTAGACCGTAACATATCTAATAAGCATCAGCAGGTTAGTAAACAGGATAATGCTGATAAAAAAGAAAAAAAGTATGATGCGAAAGAGAAAGGTAATGGAACATATTACAAACGTGACGGTGATAAAAAAGGGAAGGAGAAAAAACGAACTAAAGAGTCTGAAAAACTGAAAAATATGGAACATGGCATGTTTGACATAAAAATATAGGTATAGAGGAGCCTTGATAATGACAGCTTTAGAGATTTTTTTACTTATTATAGGAGTTGTACTGATATTTGGAAGTTTTTTCCTGACAGATAAAAAAAACAATAATGCAGTACAACAGACAGGAGAAATTAATGTGGAGATTACACAGGCACAGAAGCACAAGATAGAGCTTCAGGTCGAGAATATAATTGATGATACATTAAAAACATCTGTTGATAAGACAGAAGCAGAATTTGACAAGATATCAAATAAGAAGATGACAGAGCTTAGTGATTACAGCGAGAATATAATTAATGATATTAATAAGAATCATAATGAAGTTATGTTCTTGTATGATATGCTTGGAGAAAAAGAAAAAGAATTAAAATCAATACTTACAGAGATTGATGGAACAAAAAAGCGTGTAGCTGAGTTAAAAGAACAGTCCTATGCAGAAGTATCTAAAAAAGCAGAAGATACTTCACAGTTTTTTAATGCTAAGATTATGGAACTTAAATCCGAGATGGAAAATGTTGTGAATGCTATTGAAAAAGCAGCAACAGAAGCTACAGAAGCGATTGAAGAAGTTAAGAGTAGAAAAGATGAATTAACTAATACGAATATAGTTAGTAATGAACAGAAAGATTCTACTGATAATAAGTCAGATATTATAGTTAGTGAAGATGATAAAGAGACATCTTCATTAAGTGATAAAGATATCTCTTCAATAAGTGAAGATAAGAGTGATTCACATAATAATGCGATATCAGAAGATACAGATATAGCAGTTAATACATTATTAGAAGATAATAGGGATGATAATGGTAACAGCGAAGAAGATATACAGCCTAATAATGAGACAGACAGTAAGAATTCTGATAGTGAAAAATCAGATATAGATAAAGATAATACTGTGAAAGAAAAAGAATATAAAAAATCAAAGAATCAGGCATCACGCAGTTCATCAAGAAATAACGGACGTGGTGCACAAAAGAACCAGAAAGGCAGGAAAAATTCAAAAGATCATAGAGCCACAAGATATGGTAAATATGATAATGCAATAAGCAGTGAGTATGCTAAAAAAGCAGAAAATACAACGATTGAATTTGACGCAGGTTCTAATAATAATAAGCAGATTCTTGAATTACACAGTCAAGGAAAGACTAATATAGAGATTGCAAAAGAACTTGGACTTGGAATGGGAGAAGTAAAACTTGTAATTGACTTATTCAGAGGTGGTAAACGATGAAACTAAAATACTATGTAAGAGGACTAGGGATAGGAATTGTATTTGCCACACTCTTATGCGTGATTTCATTTAAGGTAAGTGGTAAGACTGATATGTCTGATACTGAAGTTATTAAAAGAGCTGAAGCACTTGGTATGATAATGAAAACAGATATATTAAAGGAAGAGACATCAGAAGAAGAGACATCAGAAAAAGAGACAACTACAGAGACTAAAGATAATAAAGAAGAAACAGAATCTGAAAGTGAGGCAGACACGAAAGAGACAGTCAATGAGTCTAAGGCAGAGACTATTGCAGAGACTTTACCTGCACAGACAGAACCGGTAACAGAAGCTATTATTCAGACGGAAGCTGTTACCGAACCGGTAACAGAACCGGTAAAAACTGTAATAGAGAATATATCAGTTGATGTTATTAGTGGAATGGATTCAGGTTCAGTGTCAAAGCTTTTATATGCAGCAGGTGTTGTGAATGACGCCGCTGAATTTGACAGATATCTGGTAAATAATAATTATGCCAATAATATAAGAACAGGCAATTATGTCATTCCTAAAGGAAGTTCCTATGACGAGATAGCGAAAATTCTTACAGGAAGATAAAAATAGAAAAATACTCTTGCAAAGCCATAAAAAATGTGGTAAAATGGCAAGCGGTGACTAAAAAACACATACGCGTTAAGACGGACCGGTGCTGTTTATACAGTAATCCGTTAATTGAACGTATGGAAGAAATTAACCAAATGGAGGTAAATTATGAGCGTAATTTCAATGAAACAATTACTTGAAGCAGGTGTTCATTTTGGACATCAGACAAGAAGATGGAACCCTAAGATGGCTGAATACATCTACACAGAGAGAAATGGTATTTATATCATCGACTTACAGAAATCTGTAGGTAAAGTAGATGAAGCTTACAAAGCAATTTCAGATGTAGTAGCAGAAGGTGGTACAATCCTTTTCGTTGGTACTAAGAAACAGGCTCAGGATGCTATCAAATCAGAAGCAGAACGTTGTGGTATGTTCTATGTTAACGAGAGATGGTTAGGTGGTATGTTAACTAACTTCAAGACAATCCAGAGCAGAATCGCAAAATTAAAAGAAATCGAAGCTATGCAGGAAGATGGAACATTCGATGTTCTTCCTAAAAAAGAAGTTATTAACTTAAAGAAAGAATTAGAAAAATTAGAGAAAAACCTTGGTGGTATCAAGAACATGAAGAAACTTCCAGATGCTATCTTTGTTGTAGATCCAAAGAAAGAAAGAATCTGTATTCAGGAAGCTCATACACTTGGAATTCCACTTATCGGTATTGCTGATACAAACTGTGATCCAGAAGAATTAGATTATGTAATTCCTGGTAACGATGATGCAATCAGAGCTGTAAAACTTATCGTTTCAAAGATGGCAGATGCTGTTATTGAAGCAAATCAGGGTGAACAGGTTACAGAAACTGAAGATGTAGTTGAAGAAGCACCTGTTGAAGCTTAATAAGTACAGTTTATAACTTATTGTAACTAATGCTTCAGCCTGTATGACAGGTTGAAGCATTTTTTGAGAAAAATATTTTTTTGATGGAGGAATTTACAATGGCAATCACAGCAGGAATGGTAAAAGAATTAAGAGAAATGACTGGCGCAGGTATGATGGATTGTAAGAAAGCATTATCTGCAACTGATGGAGATATGGACAAAGCAGTTGAGTTCTTAAGAGAAAAAGGACTTGCAGCAGCAGCTAAAAAAGCTGGTAGAATCGCAGCAGAAGGTCTTGTTAAGACAGTTGTTGATGGCGATAAGAGAGCAGCTATCGTAGAAGTTAACTCAGAGACAGACTTCGTTGCTAAGAATGCAGATTTCAATGCATATGTTGAAGCTGTAGCAGCTCAGGCATTAAGTACAACAGCAACAGATATCGAAGCTTTCCTTGAAGAGCCATGGGCACTTGATACAACTAAGACAGTAGCTCAGGAATTATCAAGCAAGATCGCTGTTATCGGTGAGAACTTAAGCATCAGAAGATTTGCTAAGATCGAAGCAGAAGATGGTTGTGTAGCATCATACATCCATGCTGGCGGTAAGATTGGTGTATTAGTTGAAGCTAAGACAGATGTAGTTAACGATGATATTAAAGAATGTTTAAGAAACGTAGCTATGCAGATCGCAGCTTTAAATCCAAAATATACATCAAGAGAAGAAGTAGAAGCAGAATTTATCGAGAAAGAAAAAGAAATCTTAAAAGCTCAGATTATGAACGATCCTAAAGAATCACAGAAACCTGAAAAAGTTATCGAAGGTATGATCGCAGGACGTATCAACAAAGAGTTAAAAGAATTCTGTCTTCTTGATCAGACATATGTTAAAGCAGAAGATGGAAAACAGTCAGTTGCTAGTTATGTAAAATCAGTTGCAACAGCAACAGGTGCTAACTTCTCAATCAAAGGATTCGTTCGTTTCGAAACTGGTGAAGGTATCGAGAAAAAAGAAGAAAACTTTGCAGAAGAAGTTGCAAAACAGATGGGTATGTAATTATAAGATAACACTAAGTCTATCAGACGTATGTTATTGATATAATTAATACAGAATCTAACATATTGCATATTGAGTAGAATAACGAGATATTGCATAATAACAAAATAAAAACAATAAAACAATAAAATTAGTAAAACAATAAAACATCAAAAACATCATTAAGAATACCCTTATATCAGGAAGGCCACAAATATATTTTCACTGATTAAGGGTATTCTTTTTTATAAAATTCTGCTATAATATCAATAATTCTGCTTGTATATACGATTAATATATATAAGGAGAATTTTGTAAAAAGCAGGAAGGTGAAGAAATATGAAAAAAAGAGTATTATTGTGTGCTATTGCACTTACAGGTGCACTTGCATTGTCAGCATGTGGTAACAGAGCGACAGTATCAGATGATAAGGAGACAACTGTAGAGAATACAACAGAAGAAAAGACTACTTCTGAAAAAGAAACCACAAAGGCAGCAGATGCTAAAGAAGATGTAAGTACATCACAATCGGGAGATATTAATTCATTTAATAAAAGTGCAGCACTTCTAGAGGTTGACGAAGCACTTACAGATGTTAAAGATAATGTACAGGCAGGTTCATCAGGAAGTTCATTAAGAGCAGTAAAATCAGCAGCTACATTGCTTAATATTGCAGTTGGAACAGAACTTACACCTGATGAGATAAAAGATGAAGCATCAAAGTGGTATGAAGCACTTACAGATGATGAAAAATCTGAATTTAAAGAGAATATTAAGGCTGTAGATAATTCTTATAAGGAACTTTTACTAGATGGTAAAGAAGAACTGCTTGAAGCAGCAGGATGTGCAGATGCACCTTATCCATGGACAACGAATAATGAACCAATTAAAAAAGTAGAAGTTATTATGGAAGCATTTGGACTTAGATAGTTGATTGTAATAATAAGATATAATTAATTAAGAATAAAAACACCTGGAATCAAGAATGAGAGAAGCTCTCATCTATATGCCAGGTGTTTTTGCATTTTGCTATATTTTTGGCAAGTTATCTAAGAATATGGATTCCTTGGTATCTGTCTGGTGCATGGTTGGTATTTGAAATTGCACAATTAGTAGTTATATGGAATGATAATTATAATAATATGTTTTTTAATGCTAATGATTGAGTCTATAGAAAGTGAATTTGAAGAAACATATGATTTATTTAGAAATTACAAAAAAGAACTAAAGTCTTTTGATAAGACTGACGAACTTTCTAAAAGAGAGATAACGTCAGAATATGCCATAAAGCTGTTTGACTGGCTGATAAATTCAGTTAATGAGTTTGATCTTGATAAGACAGATCAGATAATGAAAGAACTTGAGCAGTGCAGATTACCTGATGAATGTAGCAACAAGATGGAGCTATTAAGAGCATATGTTGCAGACGTTGCAATGGAAGACATAATTAGTACAGCGGGCGAGATAATAGAGCTGCTAAGAAATAATATATAAAATAATGCTTTAGGAGGAAAATATGATAGCTTTTTGTCAAATAGTACAGATGATTGGGCTGTTTGTGATTATAAATACTATGGTATATGTGGGAACTAGACGGGTATCAAAAGAAGGAATAATTATTGAGATATCACTTTTTGCAGTACTAGTATCTTCAGTTGCATATTTGATTCAGACAGATGCAAAGAATTATAATGAAGCAGTTGCATGTCTTAAGATGGTATATCTTGGAAAAGCATATATTGGTTTTGTGTATTTTATGTTTTATTTTGTATATATGAAGAAAAAATTAAAAAGACCAATACTCTATCTGTTATGTGCATTTCATACATTCATATATGCACTTGTTCTTGCTGGTGATAAAATACCATTGTTTTTTAAAGGGATAAGCTACTATGAGAACTACAAAGGATATATGTATCTTGAAGTTAAAAATGGAATCTTCTATTATATACATATATTTGTTGCACTTGTGTATAGTATAATAATGTTTTATAACGGAATAAAATATTATCATGAGCACAAAACTGATCCTGATAGTAAGATAATGCTTGGAATGATATATGCTGGTGCAATCTCAATTATTGGAGTAATGATACATCTTACAGGAGCAGATTATGAATATGATGTTACGACAATGATGCTTGAGATTGGAACAGTAATATTTGCTATAGCAACTATTAAAAATAGAGCATTTGAAACTGTAGAGATAGCGAAAGATAATGTAATTGAAAATCTGTCTGATGGTATAATAGTACTTAACTCAGATTTTGATATCTTGTATTTTAATAATGAAGCACAGAAGATATTCCCGAAAGTGAGTAATATTGAATCTAATGATGTAGGAATAATTAAGCAGTTTTGCGAGTTTATGGAGACAAGTTATGACAGGAATGGACGCTATTATGATGTTCAGATTAATGATCTTACTAATAATGATATAGTTACGGGATATACAGTATCACTTGTTGATATAACAACGCATATGGAATATTCTAAGATGCTTGAAAATGAGGTTGCTGAGAAAGCTAAGAAGATATCAAAGATACAGGAAAGATTCATTGTAAGCTTTGCAAATATGATTGAACTTAGAGATGATATCACAGGACAGCATGTTAAGAGAACAAGCAGATATGTAAGAATAATAGCTAATGCTCTTAAAAAACGTAATATATATCCCGGCATCATAACTGATGAATTTGTTGATGCTATATGCAAGGCAGCACCGCTTCATGATATAGGTAAGATTGCAATATCAGATAGTATTCTTAGAAAACCTGGTAAACTTACAGAGGAAGAGTTTGAGATTATAAAGACGCATCCAAAAGTTGGCGGAGATATGTTAAGAGAAGCATTAAAGATTGATGAAGCTGATGAATATCTTACATACGCATATGAGATGGCAATGTACCATCATGAAAAATGGAATGGTACAGGTTATCCGGAAGGACTTAAAGGCAATGAAATTCCACTTTCAGCAAGAATCATGGCAATAGCTGATGTTTTTGATGCACTCACATCAAAAAGAAGTTATAAGGATAAGATATCAGATGACAGAGCATTCGAGATAATTGAACAGTCAAGTGGAAGTCATTTTGATCCTATTCTTGTAAACGTTTTTGTTGATATAAAGGAAGAAATTCTTGAGACAAAGAATAAAAATTATGAATAATATAAAATATATGTTGAAAAAATTTCATCTTCTGATACAATAAGACTTATCAAACAGAAAGTAAGAATTTTATATACATAATGGAAAGAGTGGTAGCTTATGGAATTTAGAAGAATGAACAATGGTTCAGTGCGTTGTCTTATATCAGAAGAAGATATGCAGGAACATGGGCTTGAAGTGACTGATTTTTTAAATGACAGAGATAAAGTTCATGAGTTTTTAGGAATAGTGATAGAAAAAGCAAAAGAAGAAGTTGGATATGTTAATGAAACAGGCATTTTATCAATGCAGGTTATGCCATTATCAAAAGGAAGATTGTCTATTATTTTCTCAGAGAAGGAAGACTTTACAATGCTTAATGAGATGAAAAATATGTTTGATGGTGAAGTATCATATGAAGATCTTCAGAATATGCTTGATGACATGAATGATGAAGACGATGATGAATACGAAGATGAAGACGATGATTTTGAAGATGACGATCTGTGTGATGAACTTATGAGAAAAATTAATGGTTTTAAAGACTTTGTTGAAAGTGATATTGAGTCAGATAAAGCAGGGCTATTTAATAAAGATGATTATTGGACAAAAAAAGATAAGATGTTTGAAGATAAGATGAATAGCTGTAAAGATGATATTGCAAAATCTAAAAAGAATAAAAAAACTAATACTACAGCTATATATGAATTCTCATCACTTGATAATGTTATGGCTTATGCATCTAATTTTTCTGGTGAGAGTAAAGTGACAAGCCGACTTTATAGAAGTAGAGATAAGTATTATCTTGTTATAGAAAAAGGCAGACTTCCAAAATTTTGCTATGATGATATATGCGAAACAGCTCTTGAATATGCAGAACGTAAGAAGATTCCGGTAGGATACATGGAATATATACAGGAGCATTATAAGTGCATTGTGAAAAAGAATGCTCTTAATGTTTTGAGAAGTATAGTAAGATAGTATAAAAAAGACCGTTTCAGAGGTCTTTTTTATACGTCCTAAATAATTTTTAAAATTTTAATATTATGATTATTGTAAATAGAGCCGTTTATTATTATAATAGGTATGTTTGTTATCATAAAATAATTGTGTTTAAATTTTTTTGACTTTATGATACAATTAACATATAACTTTTTGGAGGTTTCAGAATGTCAGACAACAAAGATTTTCTAAGTGAGAAAGAACGAAGAAGATTGAGAGTAAAGAGAATGAAAAAGATGCTTATTATGACGCTTGTGATTTCCATTCTTATCCCAATAATTACATGTATAGTACTATGCGTGAAAGTCGCACATCTTGAGTCGGATATGAGAGATCTTATAGAAGCTAAGAATAGTAGTACATCTGTGGCAGAAGGAGGAACAGATTCGGAAAGTCCTAATGCTATACAGTCACAGCCTGATAGTGAGAATTATACAAAAGAAGATGAGACTTTGGCACAAGAAGAGACTTCTGTCGAAACTGTTACAGAGACAGAACCGCAGGTAATGAAAAAAGTATATCTTACATTTGATGATGGACCAAGTGTCAATACGCAGAATATAATAGATATTCTCGCAAGATATAATGTTAAGGCAACTTTTTTTGTAGTAGGTAAAACAGATGATGCATCGATAGCATTGTATAAACAGATTGTAGATTCTGGTAATTCAATAGGAATGCATTCATACAGTCACAGATATAGTACACTATATGAGAGTACAGACGCATTTGCACAGGATTTGGCACAGATAAGACAACTAATAACAGATGCTACGGGGGTAGAGCCTGTACTTTACAGATTTCCTGGTGGAAGCAGTAATACCGTAAGTGGTGAACCTATGACAGAATTTATTAAATATCTTAACGAACAGAATATTACATATTTTGATTGGAATGTATCATCACAGGATGCTACATCTAATGCAGTGTCAGTTGATGAGATATATAATAATGTTATGGCAGGAGTTGACAACAATGATGTTTCTGTTGTGCTTATGCATGATACAGAATATAAGAATACCACAGTTGAGGCATTGCCAAAGATTATAGAGGGATTGCAATCACAGGGAGCAGAGATATTACCACTTTCAGCCGATGTTTCGCCTATACAGCATGTAAAGGCATCAGAAGTTAATGAGTAAATAATAATGGCTACGGTCATAACAGGAGGATGCGATATGAGTTTTTTTAAAGATTTTAAAGAAGATTTAGCACAGGCGGTTAATGAACTTGTTCAGGACCCTGATACAAAAGAAGATGAAGTAACAATGCCTGATGATACAGATGACAGTGTTATAAATGATTCGGTTGATGATGCAATAGATCTTGATGCATTAGATTCAATTATGGCAGCAGCGGCTGAGGCAGATGATAGTGATACTACAGAAGAATCAGATCTTACAGATGAGCCGGATGTAACAGCAGAAGATTATACAGACATTGTGCCAGATGATGTGATTACAGCAGAAGATTATACAACTGAAGATAATATACAGACAGAAGAGAATGAGACAGAAGATGATATTGATTTTGATTCAATAGCAGATCTTGGCATTTTTAATATGGATAATGATGAGAATGAAAAAGAATCAGAAGAGAATGGAACAGTAGATGATTCTATAATTGAAGGATTGAATGATTTAGATTTCTTAGACGAACCAGATGTTGATATTAGTGATATTACAGCAGATGAACCTAATATAGTTAATGATACAGAGGATGAATCTAAAGATACAGATAGTGAAATAATAGACAATGTAGCAGAAGATATAGATGTATCAGCAGCAGAATATGCAGATGAGTTAAAAGATGATTCTATAGATACTAAGACAGAAGATATATTAGCAGATTCAGCAGATAATATAGTAGAAGAGAATAGTTATGAATTCACAGAAGATGACAGTAAGAATGATAATATTCTTACTGAAACAACAGATGATAATATAGAATTACCACAGGAAGAATTCGTAGAAGAAGTCAGTGATGAAGAAGCATTACAGCAGACAGAAGAAGTTAGTAATGAAGAAGCATTACAGCAGACAGAAAAAGTTAGTAATGAAGAAATATTACAACAGACAGAAGAAGCTATATCATTGGTAGAAGAAGAACATCTTACACCAGTTAAGGATAGTATTGAAGTAACAGAAGCAGAAGCAGAGCTTGATAAAAAGCTAACAGAAGATTATGGTAAAATATCAGAGGAGGATAAGAGAATGAGTGAAGCTATGGAAACAGAGGTTGGACAGGAGAGAACAGAAGAGGCAGCAGTATTTACAGCAGGAGTAAGAATTAAAGGTGATGTTGAATCAACAGGTTCAGTAGAAGTAATTGGTGAGATTGAAGGTAATATTACATGTCTTGGCAAGTTAGTTGTATCTGGTAAAGTAACAGGTGATTCACAGGCTGAGGAAGTATATGCTAATAAAGCTACAATAGAAGGTAATATCGAGAGCAGTGGTGCAGTTAAGATTGGTGCAGGCACAGTGATTGTTGGTAATATAAAAGGAACATCAGCAGTAATTGCCGGTGCAATAAAAGGTGACATAGATGTACACGGACCAGTTATTGTCGATACATCAGCAGTTGTTATGGGTAATATTAAGTCACGTTCAGTTCAGATTAACAGTGGTGCAGTAATAGAAGGTTTCTGTTCACAGTGTTACTCAGATATTAATGTAAAAGACTTTTTTGGTGACAAAAAAGCAGAATAATAATAGAATAACTAGAATATTTTAATGAGGTGTCCTTAAAATGGAAAAGAGAAAAAGAGTATTATTAAAACTTAGTGGAGAGGCTCTTGCCGGTGAGAAAAAGACAGGTTTTGATGAAGAAACTGTAAGAAAGATTGCAGTTCAGGTCAAGACTATTGTTGAAGACGGTAATGAAGTTGGTATTGTTATCGGAGGAGGTAACTTCTGGAGAGGACGTACAAGTGAGAGCATTGACAGAACAAAAGCCGATCAGATAGGAATGCTTGCAACAGTTATGAACTGTATATATGTTTCTGAGATATTCAGAACAGTAGGAATGTCAACAGAGATTCTTACACCATTTGCATGTGGAACAATGACAACAATGTTCTCAAAAGATAAAGCAAATGAATTATTTAAGAAAGGTACAGTTGTATTCCTTGCCGGCGGTACAGGACATCCTTATTTCTCAACAGATACAGGAATTGTATTAAGAGCAATTGAACTTGATGCTGACATGATTCTTCTTGCAAAAGCAATTGATGGTGTATATGACAGCGATCCTAAGATTAATCCATCAGCTAAAAAGTATGATGAGATATCAATTGATGATGTTGTAAAACAGAAGTTAGCAGTAGTTGATATGACAGCATCAGTTATGTGCATGGAGAACAAGATGCCTCTATGGGTATTCAGCCTTAATGAAGAGAATAGCATTGTTAATGCTATGAATGGCAAATTTAATGGTACAATAGTATCTGCATAATATATTGAGAGAATAAAAAACATTAAAATATAACACATATTAGGAGGAATTTATCATATGGATATTAAGATATATGAGGAAAAAATGTCAAAATCAGTAGATGCTTTAAATGGAGAACTTGCTACAATAAGAGCAGGACGTGCTAATCCACATCTTCTTGATAAATTTAAAGTAGATTACTATGGTTCACCTACTCCACTTCAGCAGGTAGCCAATATAACTGTTCCAGAAGCAAGAATGATTCAGATCCAGCCATGGGAAAGCAGTTTAATTAAAGAGATTGAAAAAGTAATAATGACATCAGAACTTGGAATTACACCAAGCAATGATGGTAAAGTTATCAGACTCGTATTCCCTGAATTAACAGAAGAACGTCGTAAAGAGTTAGTAAAAGACGTTAAGAAAAAAGGCGAAGGCGCAAAAGTAGCTGTTAGAAATATCAGACGTGATGCTAATGACGCTTTCAAGAAAGCTAATAAGGGTAATGAGATATCTGAAGATGAATTAAAAGAATTAGAAGATAAAGTTCAAAAAGCTACAGATAAATATATTGCTGAAATCGATAAATCAGTTGAAAGTAAATCAAAAGAGATTTTAACAGTATAGTTATTGCCCATATATTAAGACCTCCCCGTATTATTACAGTGGGGAGGTCTTTGCTTGATAATAATTATCTGGATAAATATATTAATCGGAGGTATAGTGTGGATACATATAATGAAGAATTAGGTATGAGAGTACCTGAACATATAGCTATTATACTTGATGGTAATGGAAGATGGGCGAAGAAGAGACTTATGCCCCGTAATTATGGTCATATGCAGGGAAGCAAGGCTGTCGAACTTGTATGTGAAGAAGCATATAATATTGGAGTAAAATATCTTACAGTATATGCGTTTTCTACAGAAAATTGGCAAAGACCTTCTGACGAAGTGCAGGCAATAATGAAGCTTTTAAGAAATTATCTTAAAGACTGCATTAAGACAACATCTAAGAATAATATGAAAGTAAGAATACTTGGTGATAAAGCAGGACTAGATGATGATATAAGAGAGCAGATAGACAAGCTGGAGAAAGAGTCATCTAAGAATACCGGACTTAATTTTCAGATTGCAATCAATTATGGAAGTCGTGATGAGATGGTTCGTGCCATGCGTAGAATGAGTGCAGATATTGCAAGTGGCATTATAAAAGAAAGTGATATTACAGAAGAGACATTTTCATCATACCTCGATACAAGAGGAATACCAGATCCGGATATGATTATAAGAACCAGTGGAGAGCAGAGACTTTCTAATTTCCTTATGTGGCAGTCGGCATATTCAGAATTCTATTTTCCGGAAGTTTTATGGCCTGATTTTAACAGAAAAGAATTGGTAAAAGCCATTGAAGCATATAATAAAAGAGACAGAAGATATGGAAAAGTGAAGGAGAAATAGAATGTTTGTTACAAGACTAATTAGTGGAATTATATTAATTATACTTACAATTGCAGCTGTATTTGCAGGTAATACAGTACTTATGGCAGCAATGTTATTTGTGTCACTTGTAGGTATGATGGAATTATATAGAATATTTAAGATTAATAAGGATATTATGGGAATTACAGGATATCTTGCAGCGGTTGCATATTATATGTGTCTGTATTTTAAGCGAGATGACTTGCTTATTATGGTGATAGTTGCAGAACTTGCATTGAGTATGGCAATATTTGTACTTACATTTCCAAAATATAAAGCAGAGCAGGCTATTATATCTAACTTTGGGCTTATATATGTTACAGCAATGTTATCATGTATATATAGAATTCGTATGTTAGATGGTGGTGCATATATTGTATGGCTTGCATTTATATGTGCATGGGGTAATGATACATGTGCTTATGTATTTGGTAAATTTATATTCAGTAAGATATTTGGAAAGCATAAGATGGCACCAGTATTAAGCCCTAACAAATCAATAGAAGGTGGCGTTGGTGGTGTTCTTGGAGCTGTTATCATAGGTGCTGTATATGCATATATTTTTAGAGATAAACTTACTATGTTCGCTAATCCATGTCTTGCATTCGCAGTTACTAGTGGTTTTGGTGCATTACTTGCAATAATTGGAGATCTTGCGGCATCAGGAATCAAGAGAAATTATGATATTAAAGATTATGGTAAATTAATACCAGGTCATGGTGGGATACTTGACAGATTTGACAGCGTAATATTTACTGCACCGGCAGTTTATTTTTTGATAACATTCCTGTTATAGGACTTTAACAGATAAGCAATTTATATAAATGTGTAACTTATATGAATATGATAGAAGTAGAGTAAAAATAGAAAAAAGTAAGAATAAAAAAAGCATGTCTTAATAATGTGATATATTATTAAGATAGAAAGAAGGGTAACTTTAAGATGAGAAATTTGACAGTCTTAGGTTCGACAGGTTCGATAGGAACACAGACACTTGATGTCGTGAGAAAAAATAGTAGTGAACTTAAAATTGTAGCATTGACTGCAGGATCTAATACAGAACTTTTAAAAAAGCAGATGGAAGAATTCAAGCCAGAGTTAGTATGTATTAGTGATGAGAAAAAAGTAAGTGAGCTTAGAGAAACAGCACTTTTATATAATATAAAAGTAGTAAGTGGTATGGATGGGCTTATTGAAGCAGCAACGTTAGAACATTGTGATACTGTTGTAACAGCAATTGTTGGAATGATAGGACTTCGACCAACAGTGGCAGCTATAAAAGCGAAGAAAGATATAGCACTTGCTAATAAAGAGACACTTGTAACAGCCGGACATATAATTATGCCACTTGCGAAAGAATATGGAGTAGATATTCTTCCGGTAGATAGTGAACATAGTGCTATATTCCAGGCACTTAATGGTGAAAACCATAATAGAATAGAGAAGATTCTTCTGACAGCATCAGGTGGGCCATTTAGAGGAAGAACTATAGAACAGATGAAGAATATACAAGTTGAAGATGCACTAAAACATCCAAACTGGGCAATGGGAAGAAAGATTACGATAGACTCTTCAACAATGGTTAATAAAGGTCTTGAAGTTATGGAAGCAAAGTGGCTCTTTGGAGTTACTTATGATCAAGTACAGGTAATTGTACAGCCAGAGAGTATAATTCATTCAATGGTGCAATTTAAAGATGGTGCAGTTATGGCACAGCTTGGTTCGCCGGATATGAGACTTCCAATTCAATATGCTTTATTTTATCCAGACAGACCATATCTTGATTCAAAGAGACTTGACTTTTATGAACTTGGTAAGATTACATTTGAAAAACCGGATATGGAGAACTTTAGAGGTCTAAAACTTGCATATCAGGCAGGTAATGCAGGTGGTAATCTGCCAACTGTATTCAATGCAGCAAATGAGCTTGCAGTAAGTAAGTTCCTTAATAGAAAGATAGGATATCTTGATATAACAGGAATAATAGAATATGCTATGAATAATGTTAAAAAGATAGAGAATCCTTCCTTACAGGAAGTATTAGACACAGAAAAGACAACATATGAATTAATTGAAAGCAGGTGGTAGTTTGAATATTATTATTGCACTTATTGTATTAAGCCTTATAGTGATTTTTCATGAATTTGGTCATTTTATTATAGCAAAATCAAATGGAATATGTGTTAAAGAGTTTACACTTGGACTTGGACCAACACTTATAAGCTTTGGAAAAGGAGAGACGAAATATTGTCTAAAGCTTCTTCCATTTGGTGGTTCATGTGTTATGCTTGGAGAAGATACAGAAGAGAATATCAATGAAGAGAGAGCATTTGTTAATAAGCCTGTATGGGCTAGAATATCAACGATAGCAGCAGGACCTATATTTAACTTTATACTTGCATTTGTGCTTGCACTTTTTGTAATAGGATATGTTGGATATGATCCATGTAAAGTTGCCGGTGTTACACAAGGGACTCCGGCATATGACTCAGGACTATCTGAAGGAGATATTATAACTAAAGTAAATGGTAAGAAGATTACTTTTTATAGAGATTATGCTCTTTACTTACAACTTAATATGGGCAAGACACTTGAACTTACATATACGACAGCAGATGGAGAGACAAAGACAACAATTATAGAGCCTGAATATGTAGAGAAAAAAGTATATCAGATGGGTATAAGCATGGGCGAGAATATAGAAGTATTGTCTGTTGCCAAAGATAGTGCAGCAGAGAGTGCAGGAATTATGACCGGTGATATAATCAAAGCTATTGATGGTAAAGAACTTACAAGTTATGAAGACGTCTCACCCATAGTTCAGGCATGCAATGGCAATGCACTTGAACTTACAATAGAACGTGATGGTAATACACAGACTGTAACGCTTACACCAAAGATGGTTGATCAATCAGGGTATGTATATGGTATATTACTTAGTGGTGCAAGAGAAAAAGTAAGTCCAATAAAAGTTATAGGATATGGTTTTAGCGAAGTAAGATATTGGATTGAAGTTACAATAAAGAGTCTTTCTATGTTAGTAACAGGTAAAGTTAGTGCCAATCAAGTATCAGGTCCGGTTGGAATTGTTAATATGATAGGTAATACTGTAGAACAGAGCAGATCAGAAGGAATACTAATGGTTCTTGTTAATCTTGCAGAATTATCAATACTATTAAGTGCTAACCTTGGTGTTATGAATCTGCTTCCTATACCGGCACTTGATGGAGGAAGACTTGTATTTTTACTAATTGAACTTGTAAGAGGTAAACCAATAAATAGAGAAAAAGAAGGACTTGTACATTTTATCGGAATGGTTATACTTATGATAATTATGGTATTAGTTCTGTTTAATGATGTGCGAAATCTTTTATAAGCTAGAACGTAAAACCCATTACCTATAGGTGATGGGTAGTTCACAATATCTAAGAGAGCAGGTAATTGAAGATGTATAGAGATAATACAAAAGTAATAAAAATTGGCAACAGAGTTATTGGCGGTGGTAATCCGATTCTGATTCAGTCAATGACTAATACTAAGACAGAAGATGTTGAAGCAACAGTTGCACAGATTAAAGAGTTAATGGTAGCAGGATGTGAGATTATAAGATGTGCAGTTCCTACTATGGAAGCTGCATGTGCAATTAAAGAGATCAAAAAACAGATATCAATACCACTTGTTGCAGATATTCATTTTGATTACAGACTTGCTATAGCTGCAATAGAGAATGGAGCAGATAAGATAAGAATTAATCCAGGCAATATAGGATCAATAGATAAGATAAAAGCAGTTGTTGATAAAGCTAAAGAGTACAATATTCCTATAAGAGTCGGAGTTAACAGTGGTTCTTTGGAAAAAGAACTTATAGAGAAGTATAATGGAGTTACAGCAAAAGGAATTGTAGAGAGTGCACTTGATAAAGTAAAGATAATAGAAGATCTTGGTTATGATAATCTTGTTATAAGTATAAAATCATCAGATGTAATGATGTGTGTTAAAGCACATGAACTTATAGCTGGAAAAACACCATATCCACTTCATGTTGGTATAACTGAGTCAGGAACAGTTACAAGTGGTAATATTAAATCTGCAATTGGACTTGGAATAATTCTTAACGAAGGAATTGGAGATACAATAAGAGTATCACTTACAGATAAACCGGCCGAAGAGATTAGAAGTGCTAAACTTATATTAAAGACACTTGGACTTAGAAAAGGTGGAATAGAAGTTGTATCATGTCCGACATGTGGAAGAACCAAGATAGATCTTATTGGACTTGCAAAAAAAGTAGAAGATATGGTTCAGAACTTTCAGGATCTTGACATTAAAGTTGCAGTAATGGGATGTGCAGTTAATGGACCGGGTGAAGCAAAAGAAGCTGATATAGGAATAGCAGGTGGTAATGGTGAAGGGCTGCTTATTAAAAAAGGACAGATAATACGAAAGATGAAAGAAGAAGAGCTTATTGATGCATTAAGAGAGGAACTTGCAAACTGGAAAAAGTAAAAAAGGGGTTATTACAATGGTAAACTTATTTTTTGATGTTTTTCCTACTTTAAAATTGACAGGCGATTCGAAAGGACTTTTAGCTGAGGCGGAAGTAACAAAAGTTACAACTACCTCGGCTAAAACTTTTATTCGAGTATATATTCACAGTAGGAGACTGATAACAAAAGATATCATATATAAAGTTGAAAATGAAATAGCGAATCAACTGTTTAAAGAGAGTAGAATTCGTGTAAAGATTATAGAGCGATTTACACTTTCATCACAATATACACCACAAAAACTTTATGATGCTTATAAAGAGAGTATATTGATGGAACTTAAGAATTATAGCATTATAGAATATAATATAATGAGACAGGCAGAAATTGAATTTACTAACGAATATACTATGAAGATGACTATTTCAGAGAGTATTGTCTCAGAGAAAAAGACGGATGAATTAAAGAGAATATTAGAGAAGATATTCCTTGATCGATGTGGCTTTGAAGTAAATGTTATATTTGAATATAAAGAGGCAAAAAAGAGTAAGTATGCAATTAACTCAGAGAAGGAAATAAAAGAAGAAGTAAGACAGATACTTAAAAATATTAATGCTAATAATGTGGCTAAGGGAGATAATGAACACTCTAATGCTGATGAGTATATTAATAATCAGTCAGATGTAGCATCAAAAGAGACAGTAAAAAAAGCAGATGTTATTGCAGATAAAGCAGTAAAAAATGAAGAACATATAGTTAAAGCAACAGCAAAAACTGATAATGATTCAGCAAAGAAACCATTTGAAAAAAGAGAGTTTCAAAAACGTTATTCATATAAAAAGTCTGATAATCCTGATGTATTATATGGAAGAGATTTTGAAGATGATGAAATAGTTGCTATTGAGACTATACAGTCTGAGATGGGCGAAGTGATTATTCGTGGACAGATTAGGACTGTAGAGAAAAGAGAACTTCGTAATGAAAAGACGATTATAACATTTGATGTTACAGATTTTACAGATACTATTACTGTTAAGATGTTTGCAAGAAATGAGCAGTTACCGGATATACTTCCAGCGATAACAGAAAAATCTTTTATCAAGTTAAAAGGTGTCACAACAGTTGACAGATTCGATGGAGAACTTACAATAGCATCAGTTGTAGGAATCAAAAAAGCAACAGACGCAAGAACAAAGAGACAGGATACATCTGTTGAGAAGAGAGTTGAGCTTCACTGCCATACGAAGATGAGTGATATGGATGGAGTATCTGATGTATCAGATATTATAAAACAGGCGGCAAAGTGGGGACATAATGCTATTGCAATAACAGATCATGGAGCAGTTCAGGCATTCCCGGATGCTAATCATACGCTTGATAAACTTGATAATAAAGACTTTAAAATTATATATGGTGTTGAAGGATATCTTGTTGATGATACCAAGTCAATAATTGTAGATTCAAAAGGTCAGACTTTTGATGATACTTATGTAATATTTGATATTGAGACAACAGGATTTTCACCAAAGTCGGATCGAATAATTGAAATCGGTGCAATTAAGATGCAGGGTGGAAAATATGTTGATGAATTCAGTACATTTGTTAATCCTGATATACCAATACCATTTAGAATCGAAGAATTAACTCATATTAATGATAGTATGGTTAAAGACGCACCTTTTATAGAAGATGTACTTCCAAAATTCCTTGAATTCTGTGAAGGTGCAGTACTTGTTGCACATAATGCCGAGTTTGATGTGAGCTTTATAGATACAAAAGCAAGAGATATACTTGGCATTGAACTTACACATACAGTAGTAGATACAGTTGCATTGTCAAGAGTACTTATATCAGGGCTTGCCAAATTTAAACTTGATACAGTAGCAAAGGCATTAGGTGTATCACTTGAGAATCATCATAGGGCAGTTGATGATGCAAAAGCATGTGCAGATATATTTGTTGCACTTATAGAAAGATTAAAATTAAGAAATATTAATAATCTTGATGAAGCGAATGAACTTAGTAAACTTGATGCTGAAGCAATAATGAAGATGAATACATATCATGTTATTATTCTGGCTAAGAATAACACCGGGAGAGTTAATATGTATCGCCTAATCTCAGATTCTAACCTTAAATATTACAGAAGAAGACCTAGAATACCAAAGAGTGAGATATTAAAGCATAGAGAGGGACTTATAATTGGAAGTGCATGTGAAGCAGGAGATCTGTATCAGGCAATATTAAGAAATCAACCGGAAGAAGAGATAGCAAGAATTGTCAAATTCTATGACTATCTTGAGATACAGCCACTTGGCAATAATAACTTTATGATAGAAAGTGATAATTATGCTGTTAATTCAGAAGAAGATCTTATAGAGATTAATAAAAAGATAGTAAAACTTGGAGAACAGTTTAATAAACCGGTAGTTGGAACGTGTGATGTGCATTTTCTTAATCCGGAAGATGAAGTATACAGAAGAATCATTATGGCTGGACAAGGATTTAAAGATAGTGATAATCAGGCACCATTATATCTTAGAACAACAGAAGAGATGCTAAAAGAGTTTGAGTATCTAGGAAGTGATAAAGCACATGAGATAGTAATTGAGAATACTAATCTTATTGCAGATATGTGTGATAAGATATCACCGGTAAGACCGGATAAATGTCCTCCTGTAATTGAAGATTCTGATAAGACACTAAGAAAGATATGCTATGATACTGCACATGCAATGTATGGTGAAGAACTGCCAGAGATAGTAACAGAGCGACTTGAGAGAGAACTTAATTCAATCATATCGAATGGATATTCGGTTATGTATATAATCGCACAGAAGCTGGTATGGAAGTCTAATGAAGATGGATATCTGGTTGGTTCACGAGGTTCAGTAGGTTCATCACTTGCAGCGACAATGTCAGGTATAACAGAAGTTAATCCATTAAGTCCGCATTATTATTGTGAAAAATGTCACTATAACGAGTTTGATTCAGAAGATGTCAAGAAATTTGCTGGTGGTGCAGGATGTGATATGCCTGATAAGAAGTGTCCTGTATGTGGAGAACAACTTATAAAAGCAGGATTTGATATTCCATTTGAGACATTCCTGGGATTTAAAGGTAATAAAGAGCCGGATATTGACCTTAACTTCTCAGGAGAATATCAGGCAAAAGCACATGCTTATGTAGAAGTTATCTTCGGTAAAGGGCAGACATTTAAAGCTGGTACAATAGGTACTCTTGCTGATAAAACAGCGTATGGTTATGTGAAAAAATATTATGAAGAAAGAGGCTGTAGTAAGCGTAATTCTGAGATTAACAGAATAGTTGAAGGCTGTGTAGGAGTCAGAAGAACAACCGGACAGCATCCTGGTGGAATTATAGTTCTTCCACTTGGAGAAGAGATCCATTCCTTTACACCAATCCAGCATCCGGCTAATGATATGACAAGCAATATTGTAACAACACACTTTGATTATCATAGTATTGATCATAACCTTTTAAAACTTGATATACTTGGACATGATGATCCTACGATGATACGAATGCTTGAAGATCTTACAGGAGTAAGTGCAAGAGATATACCATTAGATAGTAAAGAAGTAATGTCTTTATTTAAGGATACAAGTGCATTATCAATAGATCCTGAAGATATAGGAGGCTGTAAGCTTGGAGCACTTGGAATACCTGAATTCGGAACAGATTTTGCTATGCAAATGCTTATTGATACACAGCCAAAATATTTTTCAGATCTTGTACGAATAGCAGGACTTTCACATGGTACAGATGTATGGCTTGGTAATGCCCAGACACTTCTTCAGGAAGGAAAAGCAACGATCTCAACTGCAATATGTACACGAGATGATATTATGATATATCTAATCGGAAAAGGGCTTGATAAAGAACTTTCATTCACGATTATGGAGAGTGTACGAAAAGGAAAAGGACTTAAACCGGAGTGGGAAGAAGAGATGATATCTCATGGTGTTCCAGACTGGTATATATGGTCATGTAAAAAGATTAAATATATGTTTCCAAAAGCACATGCGGCAGCGTATGTTATGATGGCATGGAGAATAGCATATTTTAAAGTATTCTATCCACTTGCTTATTATGCAGCATATTTTAGTATAAGAGCTTCGGCATTCTCATACGAGATAATGTGTATGGGCAGAGACAGACTAGAATACTATCTTAATGATTATAAGAAGAGAAGTGATACACTTAGCAAGAAAGAGCAGGATACATTAAAAGATATGCGAATTGTTCAGGAGATGTATGCAAGAGGATTTGAATTTGTACCAATAGATCTTTTTACAGCGAAAGCACATCATTTTCAGATTATAGATGGAAAACTTATGCCGGCACTAAGTACAATAGATGGACTTGGAGACAAAGCAGCAGATGCTGTTGTTGAAGCAGCAAAAGATGGAATGTTCTTGTCAAAAGATGATTTTAGAGATAGGACAAAAGTAAGTAAAACAGTAATAGAACTTATGGATGACCTTGGAATTCTTGGCGATTTGCCAGATACTAATCAGTTATCACTTTTCGATTTATAATTGTAATAAAGACAAAGCGTATAACAAAAACACAATTATAATAGGGCTAAAATATGTAATAGAAACACAATTACAATAGAGCTAAAATATGTAATAGTGATAAAGACTACTGATAAAGAACAAAAGCTAATAATGCAAAATAGTAATAGAATTAGCATTATTAGCTGATGTATGCAATTGCAGATTAAAATAAGATATGAGGTGACGTGATAGTATGGTAATAGAACTTGCCGGAATGGCAGTTGAGAAAAAGTGTGATTTTCAAAAGATTACAGGTGGTTATCTGTCAGATTATGAATATGCTTATGCATGTGGAAAAATAGCACATATACTTGGAATACAGATTAATCCACAAGATGATCTTCATATAATAAGAGAAGCACTTATTGATGGCGTTAATAATTATGAACCAAAAGACAAAAGGGAAGCAGTTTTATTTGGGCTGTTTCCACATTATGTAATCAAGAATACAAAAGATGCTGATATAGAACTCATTGTTAAGATGGGAATGAACGCATAATGTGATGCATAAGGCATCAATAAAAAAAGTACCGAAATATAAGTTTCGTGTATAATTTAAATAGCTGTTTTTAATAACAACTTTGGTAATACAATAAAAAAAGCAGGTGTAAAAATGTTAGGAGCAATATTAGGATTAATGGCGTATGCCGCAATATTTTGGAGTGTGATTCCATGTGAGAACATTAAAGTGAGAGCTGTAATAGCATTAATGGCAGCAGTGATATGTATATTGATGTATAAGATACCTTTACTTGGATATCTTATGAAGATATGTCCGGGACCGGTTATTATGCATAAGTGGATTGTACCGATTAGTATATACTATGGAAGTCAATATGCACCAGAATATGCAGATAAGATGGAACTTATAGGGAAACTTTTGTTTCTAGCAGGCTCATGTATGTATGCATTGTTTTCTTTGCTATTTACAAGTTGGGGATTTTTTAAGACAGGAAGATTATTTAACAGGCATAGAGATAGAGATACCAGAGAGAATAAGAGTGCAAAGAGAAAAAAGACAACGGAATCTGATACTGATATTAAACCGAATGTTAAGAAGATATCAAGTGTGACTACTAAGCTGTTAAAGAGTATAAAAGAATTTTTTGCAAAGATTATATCTTCTTTAAAAAGAATTACCAGACATTCAAAACCTAAGAAAAAACAGTCTGCAAAGAGAAAAAAATCAAATGCTTCTGTTAAAAAGAATAAAACATACACTAACAATAATAATACTGTTAATGATAATAACTTTAATACAGACACAGATGAGTCTATTAACAACAATGATACTGATAAAGTATATAGAAAAAATAGCGGAAAAGAGAATAGCGAAATATTTTTCTTTAGAGGATGCAATGATATGGAATCATGTATACGCAGATATAATATGCTTATGAGAGAATATCATCCTAATAAAGAAAATGGTGATGATATAATCTGCAACAAGATTAATGAAGAATATGAAGCGATACGAAGAAAATATGCATCTGAATCAAAGAGCCAGACGGATAAAAGAGAATGTAGTTAGGATATTATCGAAAGAGAATACAGTTAGTATATTAACATTGACAATGAGCTATATGTATGATATCATCTCTAACAGACTATTATTTAAGAATAGCCCAACCCGATTAATACCTCTTATAGTAATATATAAGAGGTATTTTTTTGTCTATATGAGATGATAAAAGTATAGAACAAGATTGGAAGTTTCACAGTTGCTATAGTGATTATAGGAGCTTATGGAAGTTTTTTAAGATAGAATATGCATCAAAAGAATGGTTGATTTTATAGAAAAACAAAATGTAATCTATAAAATTTCAAAAAGTGCTTGCATTTTCTTTTGGCATGTTGTATTATAAGGAAGTCGCAAGGACATGGCTCATTGGTCAAGCGGTTAAGACGCCGCCCTCTCACGGCGGAATCAGGGGTTCGATTCCCCTATGAGCTACTTATTCTTAATATATAATTTATAATTGGGACTGGCTACTTATGTAGTTGGTCCCTTACTCTTTTACAATATCAATAATCAAAAATATGTTTTACACAATATGAGATGTGATACTATTTACAATAGTGGCAGATATTAAAATGTAGAGTTGGGGTGTGGCAGAATGAAGACAGTATACTATCATATAGATGTTAATTCGGCGTTTTTAAGTTGGGAAGCATTATATCTTCTTGAAACAGGGCAACTTGATTATGATCTTAGAGAGAAGTGTGCAATTATTGGTGGAGATGAGACTAAGAGACATGGAATCGTTCTTGCAAAATCAACCAGTGCCAAGAGATATGGAATACAGACGGCAGAACCTGTAATAAAAGCAAGGCAAAAATGTCCAAACCTTATAGTTGTGCCACCTCACTATGAGAATTATGTAAAAAGATCGTCCGAATTTATTACATTATTAAAAGAATATGCACCGGTAGTTGAACAGTATAGTATTGATGAAGCATTCTGCGATATGAGTGGTACGCAGAATCTGTATGGTAATCTTGATGAATTCGCATATATATTAAAAGAAAAAATATATAAGACACTTGGTTTTACAGTTAATATAGGAATATCTGATACAAAGTTTCTTGCAAAGATGGCATCAGACTTTGAAAAACCAGACAAAGTCCATACCTTGTATTCCGATGAGATAAGAGAAAAGTTATGGCCGCTTAAAGTTGATGATATGCTATTTGTAGGAAGGCAGACCGCATTAAAACTTCATAAGCTTGGAATCAATACAATTGGTGATATTGCTTTGATGGATAAGACATTGCTAGAGCAGAATTTTAAAAAGCAGGGCATTACAATGTGGAACTGTGCTAACGGAAAAGAGATGCCTGGAATAACAGGCAAAGAAGTAGCAAACAGAGGGTATAGTAATGAAGTTACACTTCCTCATGATATCTGTGATGCAGGAGTTGCAAAGACTGTAATATTGTCATTATGTGAGACTGTTAGTGCAAGAATACGAGTAGATAAAGCATATATAAGCGTTGTATCAGTAGGAATATTAGATTGTGAGTTTGAATATCATCAAAAGCAGGTGACGCTTTGTGAACCAACTAATATTACGGAGACGATATATGAAAATGCCGCAGAAATATTTGATAAATTGTGGAATAAAAGTCCTATAAGGCTTATAAGTGTAAGATGTGCAAAGGCTGTAAGAGAGAACTATATGCAATATACACTTTTTGGACAGGAGAAAAATGAAAAGCTATCTAAACTTGACAGTGCAATTGATTCTATACGTCAAAAATATGGTGATGATTCGATAAAACGAGCCTGTTTTGCTAAGAAAGCTAAAAAAGATGATAATTCTAAATAAAGAACAGTCTAAAAATAAAGAACAATAAAAAAAGAATAAAAAGTGGGAAAAAAGATATAAAGTTTGTAAAAAAAATATCCGATACACAACGATATAGAATTTTATGTAAAGTAAAATGGTGGGATGTGGATTGTTGAGATATATTGGTATCATTAAAAATGGGGTAATGTGGTATGAAGAATGAAGACAGAATGGATGTAATTAGAAAGATTATGTCAGAGATAATAAAAAGTAAATATGCGAATGTTGAAAAGACAAGAAAAATGTGTTACAGACTTATAGAAATGTCAGAAAAAGAACACTACAATTATGGCATAGCATTTGGTAATTACTATTTATGTGAACTTTGTATGTATGAAGATGATATTGATGGCATGATAAGTGGTGTAATTGATTTTATACCATATGTAACAGACAACAGATTTAATGATCTGCTTATGCGTTCATATAATATTCTCGGAATAGCATTCTATATGAAAGGCAACCTTATTACAGCAATGGACTATCTGCTAAAAGCAGCAGAGTGTAAGGAATGCGATGATTATGAAGCAATTCTTGCATTGGTATATGGAAACATATCATGTATATATGGATCAATAGATGCATATGAAGACCAGCTAAGATGTTGTAAAAAGACATATGAGTTATATAGAAAACAAACAGAAAGACCTGAACTTATAGTTCCAAAGATGCTTGCTGTAATTAATATGGCGGATGTATATCTCAAACTTGGTGAAATTGAAAAAGCAGGTAAATGTCTCAAAAAAATCGAAAATCATAAACAGCGGGATAAGATAAAAGAGGTGGCATGGTTTGATTACAGTGTTCTTATGTTCAAATATGAATTTTTATCAGGCAATTATGAAAAAGCATACGAATGTCTGGATACAATAAGTAATGCTGATGCCGGAATATTCGATCAGAGAATACGGTTTGAGGGATACATTGATGTATGCACGATGCTTATTGAACATGGAGAATATGCAAGAATAACAGGCATGATTGATTATCTTACACAGAAAGCAAAGACACCTGAGATAAGAAGACTAAAGATAGCTTTGGCAGAACTTGAAGTAAGTTACTATAAAGCAATAGAAGATAAAGAGAATCTGTTTAAAGCATATGAAAAGTTCTATGAATATAAGATGCAGCTTAGGGAAAAAGAAGCTGAAGATAATCTTGTAAGTCTCAAAGCAAGGATAGCACTAAAAAAAGCGATGGATGATAAAATTGAGATTATGAAAAATAATAGTGAGCTTAAGAATCTTGCAGAGATAGATGAACTTACAACATTGCCTAACAGAAGAAAATATGAGATAGTAATTAATGAGATGCATAGAGAAGCAGTATTAAAAAGAGTAAATCTTGGAGTTATACTTATTGATGTTGACTGCTTCAAACAATATAATGATACATATGGACATGTAAAAGGAGACAGCTGCCTTAGAAAAATCGGAAAACAGATAAAAAATGAGATGAATGAAAATATACTCTGTGCGAGGTATGGCGGAGATGAGTTTTGCGTAATATTGCTTAATAAGAGTAATGAGTTTGTTATAAAATGTGCAAAACGGATTGAAAATAGCATATCAAAGCTAGATATAAGGCATGAGACATCGACAAGACTTGATAAAGTCAGTATAACAACAGGAGTATGCAATTATGTGCCGGATGAATTAAGTACAATAGAAGAATTTATCAACAAGGCAGATGAGAATCTATACCATATAAAACATCAGTGGAAAACAGACAAAAATGATAAAACAAATAAAAGTCTTGCAATATAGCCATTTTGATGTTATACTGATAGTGATAGAAGTAATAGAAACGACGTAAAAGAAAGAGTGGATGCAAGTCCACTCTTTATATTTTGTTTGAAAGGTGGTGTTGTTAGATGACAAAGAGAGAAACTTATGAAATGAATACAGAAGAATTATTAAAACCGATAATAGCGGAGAATAATTTTGAACTTGTTGATGTTGAATTCGTAAAAGAAGGTTCTAACTGGTATCTAAGAGCTTATATTGACAAGGAAGGTGGAATTACAGTTGACGATTGTGAGCTTGTAAGCAGAGCATTAAGCGATTTGCTTGATGAAAAAGATTTTATTGATGAGGCATACATTCTGGAAGTTAGTTCACCCGGACTTGGACGTCCACTTAAGAAAGACAAAGATTTTGTCAGAAGTATTGGTGAAGAAGTAGAGATAAAGCTTTTTCGTGCAATTAATAAACAAAAAGATTACACCGGATATCTTAAAGCTTATGATAAAGATACTGTTACAATCGAAGATGAAGACGAAAATGAGATGGTATTTGAGAGAAGCAATATAGCGCTTATAAGATTGGCACTTGATTTTTAAAAGAGAGTGCATCTAAGGAGGAAGAAAAATGAATAAAGAATTAATAGAATCACTTAACATCATTGAAAAAGAGAAAGATATCAGCAAAGATATTCTTCTTGAAGCAATTGAGAACTCACTTATTACAGCATGTAAGAATCACTTTGGAAAATCAGATAATATAAAAGTATCAATCAACAGAGAAAATGGTGATTTTCATGTAATAGCTGAGAAAACAGTTGTAGAAAATGTTGAAGATGATCTTATGGAGATAAGTTTAGATGAAGCAAAACTTATAAATCCAAAGTTTGATCTTGGCGATATTGTTAATGTTGAGATTAAATCCAAAGAATTTGGACGTATTGCAACACAGAATGCAAAGAATGTTATACTTCAAAAGATTCGTGAAGAAGAGAGAAAAGTATTATATAGCCAGTACTACGAAAAAGAAAAAGACATAGTAACAGGTATTGTACAGAGATATGTTGGCAAAAATATAAGTATTAATCTTGGTAAAGTAGATGCAGTATTAACAGAAGCAGAACAAGTAAAAGGCGAAGTATTCATGCCAACAGAACGAGTTAAAGTATACATTGTTGAAGTAAAAGACACAACAAAAGGACCTAAAGTTGTTGTATCAAGAACACATCCTGAACTTGTAAAGAGATTATTCGAAGAAGAAGTATCAGAAGTAAAAGATGGTATAGTAGAGATTAAGAGTATCTCAAGAGAAGCCGGTTCAAGAACAAAGATTGCTGTATGGTCTAACAATCCTGATGTAGATCCAGTTGGTGCATGTGTAGGTCTTAATGGAGCAAGAGTCAATGCCATAGTTGCTGAACTTAGAGGAGAGAAGATTGATATAATTAACTGGAGCGAAGATCCTGCAGTATTAATTGAGAATGCATTAAGTCCTGCAAAAGTAGTATCAGTAGATGCTAATGAAGAAGAGAAGACAGCAAAAGTAGTAGTTCCTGATTATCAGTTATCACTCGCAATCGGTAAAGAAGGACAGAATGCAAGACTTGCAGCTAAACTTACAGGATATAAGATTGATATCAAGAGTGAGACACAGGCAAAAGAAAATCAGGAAATGTAGGATGTGATATCATGGGAACAACTAAGAAAATTCCAATGAGACAATGCATAGGATGTCAGGAGATGAAGAGCAAGAAAGAACTCATAAGAGTTCTAAAGACTTGTGATGAAGAGATTGTTGTAGATACAACAGGCAAGAAGAATGGAAGAGGTGCATATCTTTGTAAAAATGCGGAATGTCTTAAGAAAGCAAAAAAGACAAAAAGTCTTGAGCGTTCACTAAAAGTTGATATTCCAACAGACGTATTTGAGCAGTTAGAAAAGGAGCTTGATAATATTGAAACAAGATAGAATACTTTCACTTCTCGGCCTCACTACAAAAGCAGGAGCCGTTGTAAGTGGTGAATTTTCGACAGAAAAGGCAGTTAAGTCAGATAAAGCTTTTGCTGTTATTGTAGCAGATGATGCTTCAGATAATACGAAAAAAATGTTTACAAATATGTGTACTTACTATGATGTACCTATCTATTTTTATAGCGACAAAGAATCATTAGGTCATGCTATAGGAAAAGAAAAAAGAGCCTCATTAGCAATTACGAATGAAGGGTTTGCAAAATCAATAGAAAAATTGTTTGGCAACATGGGTAACGAATAAATTAAAAAAGCAGGAGGTAGTAAGTATGGCAAAACTAAGAGTTCATGAATTCGCAAAACAGATTGATGTAAGCAGTAAAGAGATTCTAAGAATACTAAAAGAACATAACATTGATATAAAAGCAGCAATGAGCATTATACCGGAGGAGGCAATGGATATAGTTAAGAAAGAGTTAAACATCAGTGACAAAACTGAAAATGTGGAGCATACAAAAGAAGAAACAAAGAAGAACAATAATGGTAATGCCAAGAATAAAGATGAGAAGAATAACAATGCCGGTTCTTCTAAGAATAATAGAGACAATAATGTAAAGAATAATAAAAATAATAGTAACAACAATAACAATAGCAACAATAATAAAAATAACAGGAACGGTAATAATAAGAATAGTAATATGAAGAATAAGAATATTAATAAACAACAGGAAGCTCCAAAGCAGCAGCCAAAAGAGCAAGAAGAGGAAGAAACAATCAAAGTGATTACACTTCCTGAGACATTAACAATTAAAGAACTAGCAGATAAACTTAAAATACAGGCTTCAGCACTTGTTAAGAAGATGTTTCTTGCAGGTAAGATAGTAACAATTAATCAGGAGATAGACTTTGATACAGCATCAGAGATAGCACTTGAATACAATTGCATAGCTGAAGAAGAAGTAAAAGTTAATGCGATTGAAGAATTATTAAAAGAAGATGAAGAGAACGAAGAAGATCTTGTACCAAGACCACCAGTTGTATGTGTTATGGGTCATGTTGACCATGGTAAGACATCACTTCTTGATGCAATTCGTTCAACTAATGTAATATCACAAGAAGCAGGTGGAATCACACAGCATATAGGTGCATATGTTGTTGAATGTAACGGACAGAAGATTACATTCCTTGATACACCAGGACATGAAGCATTTACAGCAATGAGAATGAGAGGTGCAATGTCAACAGATATTGCTATTCTTGTAGTTGCAGCTGATGATGGTGTAATGCCACAGACTGTAGAAGCGATAAGCCATGCAAAAGCAGCTGGTGTAGAGATAATTGTAGCAGTTAATAAGATGGATAAACCAAGTGCTAACATCGAGAGAGTTAAACAGGAACTTGTTGAACATGAGTTAGTAGCAGAAGACTGGGGCGGTGATACAATCTTTGTACCAGTATCTGCAAGAACAAGAGAAGGAATTGATACACTTCTTGAGATGATTCTTTTAACAGCAGAGATGAAAGAATTAAAAGCTAATCCTAATAGAAAAGCAAGAGGTCTTGTAATAGAAGCAAAACTTGATAAAGGAAAAGGTCCTGTAGCCAATATTCTCGTTCAAAAGGGTACATTACATGTTGGTGATACAGTAGCAGCAGGCTCATGTCATGGTAAGATTAGAGCAATGATGGATGATAAAGGCAGAAGACTTAAAGAAGCAGGTCCATCAACACCTGTTGAAGTATTAGGTCTTAATGATGTCCCTAATGCAGGTGAGATTATTATAGCAACTGAGAATGAAAAAGAAGCAAGAAACTTTGCAGAGACATTCATTCGTGAGAGCAGAGAGAGATTACTTGATGATACTAAGTCAAAACTATCACTTGATGATTTATTCTCACAGATTCAGGCTGGTAATGTAAAAGAACTTGGAATTATTGTAAAAGCAGATGTTCAGGGTTCAGTTGAAGCTGTAAAACAGAGTCTTGTGAAATTATCAAACGATGAAGTTGTTGTAAAGATAATCCATGGTGGTGTTGGTGCAATTAATGAATCAGATGTTTCACTTGCTTCAGCATCTAATGCAATTATCATTGGTTTTAACGTAAGACCGGATAATATGGCAAAACAGATGGCAGAGAGAGAAAAAGTTGATGTCAGACTTTACAGAGTTATATATAATGCAATTGAAGATGTAGAAGCAGCCATGAAAGGTATGTTAGATCCTGAATATGAAGAAAAAGTAATCGGACAGCTTGAAGTTCGTCAGATATACAAAGCATCAGGCGTAGGAACAATCGCAGGTTCTTATGTAGTAAAAGGTAAGATTACAAAAGCAAGTACAGTTAGAATCTTAAGAGATTCAGTTGTAATATATGAAGGTCCTTTAGCATCACTTAAGAGATTTAAAGATGATGTTAAAGAAGTAACAGAAGGATATGAATGTGGCCTTGTATTTGAAAAATTTAATGATGTAAAGGAAATGGATATCATCGAAGCATATATTATGGAAGAGATTCCAAGATAGTAGAGGTATTGATTATGAGAAAGAACAGCATTAAAAATACAAGAATAAATGGTGAAGTATTAAAAGAACTTAGCAATATTATTCGAGGTGAGATAAAAGATCCACGAATTAATCCTATGACTTCAGTTGTAGCAGTTGAAGTAGCACCGGATCTTAAGAGTTGTAAAGCATATATAAGTGTTCTTGGTGATGAAGAATCACAATTAAATACGATTGCAGGTCTTAAGAGTGCAGAAGGATTTATCCGTATGAAACTTGCAAAGAGTGTTAATCTTAGAAATACACCTGAGATTAAGTTTATTCTTGACCAGTCTATTGAGTATGGTGTTAATATGTCAAAGATGATAGATGAAGTCAACAAGAATATAAAACATGATGATGGAAAGGACGCCGAATAGAATGATTAAGCCTGAAAACTTATTAAGTAATGTTAAGACTATAGGCATTACAGGTCATATAAAACCGGACGGTGATTGTGTTGGCGCAAGTCTTGCGATATACAATTATATAAAAGATAATATGCCGGATATAGATGTTGACGTATATTTAGAAGAGTTTCCGGTTGTATTTAATTTTTTAAATGGTGCAGATTGTGTTAAGCGCAATTGTAATGAAGATAAAGTTTATGACTTGTTTATTACAGTAGATTCAAGTGATCTTGAGAGAATAGGTAAAGCGAAGAAGTATTACGACTGTGCAAAGAAGACACTTTGTATAGATCATCATATAACTAATAGTGGATTTGGCGATGAAAGATATATTCTTTCAGACGCCAGTTCATGTTGTGAAGTGCTATATGATCTTCTTGATGAAGATAAGATATCTAAGAATACTGCTGAATGTATATATACAGGTATTGTGCATGATACAGGAGTATTTAAGTATGAACAGACATCTGCAAAGACAATGCTTGTTGCATCAAAGATGATGGATAAGGGAATTGATTTTACTTCAATCATTGATGATACTTATTATAAAAAGACATACATACAGAATCAGATTCTTGGCAGAGCACTTCTTGAGAGTACTAAGATACTCGATGGTAAATGCATATTCTCAATACTTCACAGACGTGAGATGGAATTCTATAATGCACATCAGGAGGATCTTGAAGGGATTGTTGAGATGCTTCGTAATACAAAAGGTGTTGAAGTAGCAATATTTGCATACGAAATAGGATTTCAAAAATACAAAGTAAGTCTTAGAAGTAATGAATGTGTTGACGTAAGCCGTATAGCACTTAATTTTGGTGGCGGCGGTCATATAAGAGCAGCAGGATGTACGATTAATGGGCAGCAGTTTGATGTAATAAATAGTATTACTTATTATATAGAACAGCAGCTTGATAAGGAGTAATAATATAAATGATTAATGGTATAATTAACGTCTATAAAGAAAAAGATTTTACTTCACATGATGTTGTTGCAAAGTTAAGAGGTATTTTAAAACAGAAGAAGATTGGTCATACAGGAACCCTCGATCCACAAGCGACGGGGGTTCTTCCTGTGTGCCTTGGTAAAGGAACAAAACTTTGCGATATGTTAACAGATAGAGATAAAGAGTATGAAGCAGTAATGCTTCTTGGTAAAACGACAGATACTGAAGATACAACAGGAAAGATCTTAACAGAGAATGAAGTAGATGTAACTGATGAAGAGATCACACAGACTGTAATGAGTTTTCTTGGAAGCTATGATCAGATACCGCCTATGTACTCTGCACTTAAAGTAAATGGCAAAAAGCTCTATGATTATGCGAGAGCAGGAATTGAAATCGAAAGAAAAAGTCGTGAAGTTACAATATATGAGATAAAGATTGTATCAATAGAACAGCCAAGAGTAACATTCAGAGTAAGATGTTCAAAAGGTACTTATATAAGAACATTATGTAAAGATATAGGCGAGAAACTTGGATGTGGAGCATGTATGGATGAACTTAAGCGAACGATGGTTGGAAGATTTGAACTTAAAGATGCTCTTACACTTTCTCAGATAGAAGAGTATGTTAAGAATGGTAGTATTAATCAGATAGTTCATAATATAGATGAGATGTTTGAACATCTTAACAGATATATAGTATCTGAGAAGTATAATAAGTTTTTATATAATGGTAATGCTTTAAAAAAAGAGTGGTTTACAGATGATGAGAGTGTTGATTCACAGATAAGGATATATGATTGTAAAGGCGAATTTTATGGCATATATAGTTATAATAAAATAAGAGATGAATATAAACCAGATAAGATTTTTTATGACAATGAAGCTGGGTGATAAGCATGGAATATATTAGAGAAACAGCAGATTTTAAGATTGAAAAAGATACAGTACTTACGCTTGGCAAATTCGATGGTATACATAAAGGACATAGAAAACTTATAGATACAGTATTAAGTAAAGCTTATGAAAATAATATGTATTCAGCAGTTTTTACCTTTAATATAGCACCATCATTTGCTATAAAAGATGATAAGCACAGACTTCTCACGACAAATGAAGAAAAAAGAGAGGTATTTGAAAAGAAAGGTATAGACTATCTTATAGAATATCCTTTTTCAAAAGAAACAGCATCAATGGAGCCTGAAGATTTTATTAAAAAAGTTATAAAAGATAGAATTAATGCAAAAATAGTTGTTGCTGGAACAGATTTTCATTTCGGACATAATAGAGAAGGCGATGTAACACTTTTAGAAAAGTTACAGGATAAGTATGATTATAAACTTATAGTTGTTGAAAAAGCAAAGTATGATAAAGAAGAGATAAGCAGTACTCTTGTCAGGAGATTTTTACAGGCAGGCGATATAAGAATGGTCAATGAGCTTATGGGTGAACCATTTTTTATAAGAGAGAAGATTATACATGGCAATGAGATTGGAAGAACAATCAATATACCTACGATTAATATGAGACCTGCTAATATTAAATTACTTCCACCTAATGGAGTCTATGCATCAACCGTCAATATAGATGGAAAATGTTACAAAAGCGTTACTAATATAGGATACAAGCCAACTGTTGAGAATATAAAGGTTATGGGAGTGGAGACTTATATTATAGATTATGATGGAGATCTTTATGACAGGATACTTGATGTCTGTCTCTATGACAGAATAAGGGAAGAACGTAAGTTTAATTCGTTAGATGAACTTGCAAAACAAATGCAAAATGATATACAAAAGACAAAATTAATTGACATCTAAAAGTTATATGGTATAATTACTCTGTAATAAATTTAACATTTATGTAACAATTATAGGGTATACTACTAATACATTATGATGAATAGTTAATTGGAGGATAATTATGAATAAGAGAACTACTAATATAGGTGCAGCATGTTTAGTAGGTGTTGTACTTATTGGCAGCATGGTATTTACAATAAACGATAATAAGAATGATATAGACAGTGCCAATGCTAATGTTTTATCAAGCGAGATAGTAAAAGAAGAAACAGTAATCGAAGAAAGCGATGGAGCAATTAATACAAGCGGAGCAGAAGATTATAATGTAATGCTTGCTAATGAAGAGCAGGCTGTTGCAGAATCAGTTGAAGAGACAACAGAAGCAGCGACAGAAGCAGCGACAGAAGCACCTAAGACTATCCCAGGTTATACTAATCTTGGAATGGCTAATGTAGATGGCTATCTTAATGTAAGAGAACAGCCTACAACAGAATCATCTGTAGTAGGTAAGATACCGACTAATGGTGCATGTGAGATAATACAGACACTTGATGGATGGTATCAGATAACATCAGGAAGTGTATCAGGATATGTAAGTGCAGAATTTATCTTAACAGGTGATGATGCATATAATAAAGCACTTGAAGTACAGTCAGAAGTAGCGATTGTAACCTGTGATGTGCTTAATCTTAGAGAGCAGCCTAATACAGAAAGTGAGGTTATGGATCAAGTGGCAACAGGTCAGGAACTTGAGATTATCTCAAAAAGAGATGATAATTGGGTAGAGATAAAAGTCGATGATGCGACAACAGGATTTGCATGTACAGATTTCGTTGAATGTAAAGTTGTTCTTCCAACAGGATTTACAATGCAGGAGCTAGAAGTTCAGGTTGAACAAGGAATAACACAAAAGAGAGTTGATATATGCGAATATGCCAAACAGTTCCTTGGTAATCCTTATGTATGGGGTGGTACAAGCCTTACTAATGGTTGTGATTGTTCCGGTTTTGTAAAAGGTGTCTATGAACATTTTGGTTACTATTTAAGCAGAACATCAGCAGCACAGGCTAATAATGGAACAAGAGTATCATTAGATGAGTTAAAACCAGGAGATCTTGTATTCTATTCGAATGGTTCAAGAATTAACCATGTAGCTATGTATATAGGTAATGGTCAGATTATTCAGGCAAAAAGTGAAAAATATGGTATCGTAATCTCAGGATTCGATTATAGAAGTCCATATTGTGCAGTAAGAATTATCAATGATTAATAGTAGTTCACTAATGTGGCTAGATTAATTATATTCATATATTACTAGATTGATTATATTTATATGTTACTTGATATCAGGCAGTCATAAGCAGAACAGTTATGACTGCCTTGTTGTATAAGATGATAGTACTTTACAAAAACTTTTTTTGGAAGTATAATTAGACACAGTTTAAAGGAAATAATAATGTATATATATTACATTTTATAGAAAGAAGGATATTAGATATGACAAAAGTTGATATTATGTCAGGTTTTCTTGGAGCCGGAAAGACAACATTAATAAAAAAATTATTAAAAGAAGCATTTAAAGGTGAAAAAGTAGTACTTATTGAGAATGAATTTGGTGAGATTGGTATTGATGGCGGATTCTTAAAAGAAGCAGGAGTTCAGATTACAGAGATGAATTCAGGATGTATCTGCTGTTCATTAGTAGGCGATTTTGGCAAAGCATTAAAAGAAGTTGTTGAGACATATCATCCAGATAGAGTAATTATCGAACCATCAGGTGTAGGTAAACTTTCAGATGTTATTGTTGCTGTTAATAATGTACTTACACAAGATATGGTACTTAATAGCTTTACAGCTGTAGTTGATGGATTAAAATGTAAGATGTATATGAAGAATTTCGGTGAATTCTTCAATAATCAGGTTGAAAGTGCCAAGACAATTGTAATAAGCAGAAGCCAGAAGTTACCACAGGCAAAACTTGATGAATGTGTTGCAATGTTAAGAGAACATAATAGCGAAGCTGCAATTATTACAACACCATGGGAAGAACTTGATGGTAATAAGATTGTAGAAGCAATGGAGAAAAAAGAATCTTTTGAAGAAGAACTTTTAAAAGCTGCAATAGAATTACATGAAGAACATGAACATGAGCATCATCATCATTATGATGAAGACGGAGTATGCTCATGTGGACATCACCATGACGATGATGAAGAAGAACATGAACATCATCATCACGATGGCGAATGTTGTCATCACGATCATGAAGAAGAACACGAACATCATCATCACGATGGCGAATGTTGTCATCACGATCATGAAGAAGAACACGAACATCATCACGATGGTGGATGCTGCCATCACGATGATGAAGAAGAACATGAACATCATCACCATGATGGAGAATGTGGATGTGGACATCATCATGATCATCACCATGCAGATGATGTATTCACAAGCTGGGGTAAGGAGACACCTCGTAAATATACAAAAGAAGAGATTGAAGAAGCTCTTAAAGTACTTGCTGATACAACAGAAGTTGGTGCAATATTAAGAGCAAAAGGAATGGTACCTGATGTTAATGGAGAGTGGATCTTCTTTGACCTTGTACCAGGTGAATATGAGATTAGAAAAGGAACACCAGAATATACAGGAAGATTATGTGTAATCGGTACAGACCTTAAAGAAGACAAGATTATGGAATTATTCCATTTAAACTAATCAGATAATTAGATAATTATATACAATGTATATGCTTTAGCCTGATTATGATAAGTATATGCATTGTATATAGATCCAATTGAATTAATCGGAGGTAATATATGGATATACCAGTATTTTTGGTAAATGGATTTCTTGAAAGTGGTAAGACTCTTTTTATACAGGAAGTTATAAAAGAGGGTCAGTTTGATGAAGCAGGAAGTGTACTTTTAGTAGCTTGCGAAGAAGGTATAGAAGAATATGATATGGCGTTTTTGAAACAGAAAAAAGTTCATCTGGAGATCGTTGAGAATGAAGAAGATCTCAATGAGAATTTCTTCAGTGAATGTCAAAAAAGATACAGACCAGATGCAATTATGATAGAATATAATGGTATGTGGGATGCAGAGCGTGTATTTAATATAAAACTTCCAAGAAGATGGGGAATTGTACAGGTTATCGTAACAGTTGATACAACTACATTTACATCTTATTGGAACAATATGCGTTCACTTATGGTTAATCAGTTTAAGGAAGCTGATATGGTAGTATTTAACAGATGCGAAGGTCAGGTTAAAAAATCTTCATTAAGAGCCAGTGTAAGAGGTGTTAATCCTGGAGCACAGATAATATATGAATCAAGTGAAGGTGTAACAGATAAGATAGATGATGATGATCTTCCATTTGATATAAAAGCAGATGTAATAGAGATTGCAGATACAGATTTTGGACTTTGGTATGTTGATGCGATAGATAATCCTAAAAAATATGAAGGTAAGACAGTTAAATTCAAAGGACAGGCATATCGCAATCCTAAGATGGGTAAGACAGCATTTGTACCGGGAAGATTTGCTATGACATGTTGTGCAGATGATGTTGGATTTGTCGGTTTTTATTGTAATTATGAGAATGCCGGCTTACTCAAACAAAAAGACTGGGTTATGGTAACTGCAGATATTAAAGTTGAATATAAAGAAGATTATCAGGGCGAAGGACCTGTTTTATATGCTAAGAATGTTGAACCATGTGAAAAAGCAGAACAGGATCTTGTATACTTTAGTTAATATTATTAATATTATATCAGGCAGAATAATATAATAGAGTAGATATTATAATAAAATCTTCTATTAGGTATATGTCAAGATAATGATAAAAAAATTCTACTTGTAAAAATATATTATCTGTGATAGTATAGATAAGTATGATTTAGCCGGTATTCAGATTGTGGAGACTCCAACCTATTCTTAATATCAGGCGATATATATAATTTTAAGGAGGAATATCATTATGATATCAAAAGAAAAGAAAGCAGAACTTATTAAAGCATATGGTAGAACACCAGAAGATACAGGTTCACCAGAAGTTCAGATCGCAATCCTTACAGAGAGAATTGCTGAGTTAACAGAACATTTAAAAACACATCAGAAAGATCATCATTCAAGAAGAGGTCTTTTAAAGATGGTAGGTCAGAGAAGAGGTTTACTTGAATACTTAAAGAAAACTGATATCGAAGGATACCGTACTTTAATAGCTAAATTAGGAATCAGAAAATAATGATTTCTGTATGCTGCCACTTATGTGGCAGCATTTTGTTTAAGTAAGCAATTAACTGATTAATCAAAATATATGTCAAGATATACTTAATTATATATAAGACTAATCAACATGTTGCTTAGAATGTTATGATGGTCATAAAAGATATATAGTATGTCGATTATGAACCATACAGACAATATTATTATCTGTTGATTTTTAATTTTTAAATGTGTAGACAATAATAATAATATATTGTAAAATAAAGGATAGGTCAGAAGAATATTCCCGAGACCACTCAAAAGCATATTTTTTATAAAAAATTTGGATTGTGGATTGGTAAAGTATGTTTTTTAGTAGTTTCGGTGTCTTCTGAACAAAAATATTACAAAAATTTAGAAAGGAAAAGCAATAAAATCTGATTAGATAGTTTTTATTGCAGAGTGACTATGTACAAAAGTTATAGTATGGAACTTGCCGGAAGAACTCTTACATTAGACATCGGCAGAGTAGCAAAACAGGCTAATGGTGCAGTATTAATGCATTATGGTGATACTGTTGTATTATCAACAGCAACAGCATCAGAAAAACCAAGAGAAGGAATAGATTTCTTCCCTTTAAGTGTAGAATATGAAGAAAAGTTATATTCAGTAGGTAAGATACCTGGCGGATTTAATAAAAGAGAAGGTAAAGCATCAGAGAATGCAATTCTTACATCAAGAGTTATTGACCGTCCAATGAGACCACTTTTCCCAAAAGATTATAGAAATGATGTAACTATTAATAATATGGTTATGTCAGTTGATCCTGAATGTAGTCCGGAACTTACAGCAATGCTCGGATCAGCTATTGCAACTGCTATATCAGATATTCCATTTGATGGTCCATGTGCTACAACACAGGTTGGTTTAATTGATGGACAGTTTGTATTTAACCCTAATTCAGCACAGAATGCAAAATCAGATTTAAAACTTACAGTTGCATCAACAAGCGAGAAAGTAATTATGATCGAAGCAGGAGCTAATGAAGTTCCTGAAGATGTGATGATCGAAGCAATATATGCAGCTCATGAAGTTAATCAGCAGGTAATCGCATTCATCAACAAAGTAGTTGCTGAAGTTGGTAAGCCAAAACATTCTTATGAGAGTTGTGCAATTCCAGCTGAATTATTTGATGCAATGAAAGAAATCGTTACACCAGAAGAGATGGAAGTTGCTGTATTCACAGATGAGAAACAGCAAAGAGAAGAGAATATCAGAGTAATCAGAGAGAAGATGGAAGAAGCATTCGCTGAGAATGAAGAATGGCTTGCAGTTCTTGATGAAGCATTATATCAGTATCAGAAGAAGACTGTAAGAAAGATGATTCTTAGAGATCACAAGAGACCAGATGGACGTGATATTACAGAGATTAGACCTCTTGCAGCTGAAGTTGATCTAATTCCTAGAGTTCATGGTTCAGCTATGTTCACTCGTGGACAGACACAGATCTGTAATGTATGTACTCTTGCTCCATTATCAGAAGCACAGAAACTTGATGGTCTTGATGAAAACGAGACATCAAAGAGATATATGCATCATTATAACTTCCCTGCATATTCAGTAGGTGAGACAAAAGTATCAAGAGGTCCGGGACGTCGTGAGATTGGACATGGTGCATTAGCAGAGAGAGCATTACTTCCAGTACTTCCAAGTGAAGAAGAGTTCCCTTATGCTATTCGTACAGTATCTGAGACATTTGAGTCTAATGGTTCTACATCAATGGCATCAACATGTGCTTCATGTATGTCACTTATGGCAGCAGGTGTTCCTATTAAGAAGATGGTTGCAGGTATATCATGTGGACTTGTAACAGGAGATCATGATGATGATTATGTATTATTAACAGATATTCAGGGACTTGAAGATTTCTTCGGAGATATGGATTTCAAGGTAACTGGTACAGATGCAGGTATAACAGCAATTCAGATGGATATTAAGATTCATGGACTTACAAGAGATATTGTTGAAGGTGCTATTAAGAGATGTAGACAGGCTAGAATGTTTATCATGGAGAATTGTATGAGCAAAGCAATTGCTGAGCCAAGAAAAGAAGTTGGCAAGTATGCACCAAAGATTATCCAGATTAAGATTGATCCATCAAAGATTGGTGATGTTGTAGGACAGAAAGGTAAGACAATTAATGCAATTATTGATGCAACTGGTGTTAAGATAGATATCTCAGATGAAGGTGCAGTATCAATCTGTGGAGTTGACATTGATAAGATCAATGAAGCTAAGAGAATGATTGAGATTATAACAACAGATTTTGAAGAAGGACAGATCTTAGAAGGCAAAGTAATAAGCATTAAAGAATTTGGTGCATTCCTTGAATTTGCTCCAGGAAAAGAAGGTATGGTTCATATCTCAAAGATATCTAAAGACAGAGTTGAACATGTAGAAGATGTACTTACATTAGGCGATGTTGTAAAAGTTGTATGTCTTGGAAAAGATAAGATGGGAAGAATAAGCTTTAGTATAAAAGATGTAAAATAGTATAAATACAAAATTGTACTATATTATATCATTGTAGTTATAAGACGATATATAGAGAGTATCAATAGTGGTACTCTCTATTTTTGTATACAGAGATATTATATACATTTACATATTGTATATAATATCTCTGTATACAATATGTAAATGTATATAATATATTAGTGTATAGAAAAATGCATACAAAATAATAAAAAAGTAACATTATAGCTTAAAATATTAAATTTTCAGTAAAAAGTAAACTAATTATTAAAAAATATCACAAGGATTGTATTCTTTACTGAAATTTGATATAATCAAAAAGTACTTTTTGATTGCTTTATGAAGTTATATTTGAGTTATACCGGTTATAAAAATATGCGACAAAGGAAGGTGCATGTAAGTGACGGAGATACATGAACTCAGTAACGGAATAAAAGTTGTAATCGAGAACATTTCATTTTACAGATCAGTTTCGTTTGGCGTGTGGATAAAAGCAGGTTCTGTATATGAAAATGATACCAATAATGGTATATCACATATGATAGAGCATATGATGTTCAAAGGAACAAAAGTGCATAGTGCAAAAGACATAGCTGATACAATGACAGCAATTGGTGGCAATATGAATGCATTTACAAGCAAAGAATGTACATGCTTTTATGCACGAACACTTGATACACATCTTGATACGGCGATTGAACTGATAGGCGATATGTTATGTAATTCTCTTATTGATGATGAGAGCCTTGAGAAAGAGAAAAAAGTTGTAGTTGAAGAGATTGCAATGTATGAAGATTCTCCAGATGATATGGTACATGAGATGCTGCAATATAATATATGGAAGAATCATCCTCTAGGTTATATTATCTCAGGACCTAAGACCAATGTAAAAGGCTTTACAAGAGACGATCTAAGAAGATATATTGGAAAACATTATACAGGTGAGAATATAGTTATATCGATTGCAGGTAATGTTAACGTAAAGGCAGTTCTTAATAAACTTGAGAAGTGCTTTGGAAAGTTAAAAAGAGGTAAAAAAGTAGAGATAATTGAAAAGCCACTGTATAACAGATGCTTCTATTCGGATAACAAGGATGTTGAACAGGCACATTTAAATATAGCATTTGATGCAGTATCATATTATGATGAAGATAGGTTTTCAATGAGTATTATTAATTCAATACTTGGAGGCAGTATTAATTCAGTTCTGTTTCAAAGAATAAGAGAAGAACTAGGACTTACCTATTCAATATATTCTTATGGCAGTTCATTTAGTGATGCAGGACTTTTGCATATATATGCCTCATCTAATCCGACTCAGATCTATAGTGTATTTATGAAGATAAGCGAAGTATTAGAAGATTTTAAAAAAACCGGAATACCAAAGAAGCAGCTAGAACAGACAAAAGAGCAATTAAAAACCGAGTTAATAATTGGTTCAGAAAGTACTAACAGCAGAATGAATTCAAATGCAAGGTCACTTATGTTTAAGAATAGAATAGTTACAACTGAAGATACCTTAGAGCATATTGATTCAGTCGATGGAGACTCAATTAACAAATGCCTTAATAAATATTTGAACCAGGGTATGAATAGTGTATCATTAATAGGACGTCTAAAAGATATTAATGTTGATGAGATACGAACAGCCTGGTGTAATTACTAGAATTGTTAGAATTACTAGAGTGTGATAATTACTGGAATATGAGAATGAAAAATAGTGTTTTAAAAGCTTAGATAAGTAATAAAATTTAAAAAAAGATATATATAATGCAGGAATAAGAAAAATATATCAATTGTGAAGATGCGATATATGATTCTTATTCCTGCATTTGCTATTCCTACATTTTTTTGAAAAATATATATTCTAAGAAAAATATGCTTTGAGAAAAATATATTTCTTAGAGCATATATTAAAATTTGACTTCGCTTTTGATTCATATATAAAATTTTCGTTTGTCATAGGCGGAAACCCACTAACTTTAGGTGGTGGGAGTAACCTTGTAAATTTGTATCCGTAGTATTAGATAAATCAAGACAAAGAAAAAACCCAGAAGGCTTGGGGGAACCTTCCGGGTTAAGTACACTTTTCCGAACGTGTACATAATAGGGGATTGCGTATGCAATGGTCGTGTGGATTGAAAATTGTTTTTTCAACTTACGAGTATATAATATCATCTGAAAGAGTTAGTGACAATCGGACAAAAGTACATATTTTCTAGTACTATGTATCTATTTTTAACCTGTTTATAGGTAAAATGATATATTGGATATTAGTTTAATTGAAGATTATTACGATAATAAGATATATGGACGGATTTGAGTACGATATTGTATGTAATCCTTATTCGAAATTATAGATATACATGCAATAATTGTAGAAATCTTTGTAAAAATAATTGCAAAAATCTTTGTAAAAATCTTTGTAAAAATATGTAATAAGTGAGGCGGGTGTAAGTATGAAGGATTTAGATACTAAGATGGCATTTAGTAAAATGAAATATTGTCCGGATTGTGGAATTAAGATGATATATAAACATGCTGGAATATATGAATGTCCACAATGTGGCAAGATGGACAAAGACGATTTTGGTAAGGTTAAGACTTTTCTTGATGAGAATGGACCAACTCCGGCAGCGATAGTGTCTCAGGAGACAGGCGTTCCGATGATAACAATTAATGAATTCTTAAGACTTGGCAAAGTTGAGATACCTGAGAATTCAGATGTATTTATAAAGTGTGAAAAGTGTGGAACAGATATTAGATATGGAAGATATTGTCCGGAGTGTATTAAAAGTCTGTCAAATAAGATAAGGGGAGCACTTGCTGAAGATGTCGTTGGTGAAAAACCAAGACGCAAGCGAATTGGAGAACAAGATAATAATAAGATGTTTTTCTTAGATAAAAGAAGATAATCCGTTACAAGCGGATTATCTTCTTTTATCTATTTAGATGGTTTATGATGTTCAAGATCAACAATATATTTTTCTGCCCATAATTTTAAAGATTGTGCATTTTCAGATATCTTATCAAGAGAATCTAATACAGAGTTGAATTCTTCATATTCATCTTCCGTTACAACACCATCTTCAGCAATTGCAATAAGCCTTGCACGCAAAGAGTCTATATTTTTTAAAGAACCAAGGACTCGTAATGCAACACGATCAAATTCCTGAATGTCAAGTTCTTTGACTGTCTTTTTTCCTATAGGACATTCATGAGAACAATATTGATTACATAATTCTGGAGAATGATATGCATCAGCCAACATAAGTACTTCTTCAGGATAAGGAACGATATTGCCAAGTTCAATTCTTGCAAGTCTTGTTCGGTCTATACCAATAGCTTCAGCAGCACTTTCACGGCTTGAATATACGTCATCTTTTTCAGAAGCTTCATATCGTGCAATACAGAACACGTTATCAGCTGCTTTAGTTGCTTTTTTACCCATTTTTAACATTTCCTTTCTGTGGTAAAGTGATATATTTAGTACTGTACATTATTATAAGGGATTGTGAAATATTAATCAATAAGAAATATGGGAATATATGTCAAATATTGTATGTGGTAGCGACAAGAATATAAGTTGTGGGTAAATATGATAAGAAAATTGAAATAATTGCTTATTAACTATGTGGTTTTGTTAAAATGGATATTTTTTAAATATAGATATGTGTTGTAGTTTATTAAGTTCATTAAGATTAAGTTCATTAAGAAAAAGATAAGAAACATACTCTTGCGATTTTTGGTTCATACTAGTATAATTTAACGGTATTTAAGAATCGTATCGGGCATATTATAATATGATAAGGTTGTTAATTATAATAAAATGGTAATTTAGGAGGAGAAAATGGATTTTATCGAGTTTTTGAAAGTACTTGTGCTTGGAATTGTTGAAGGAATTACTGAATGGCTTCCAATAAGTAGTACAGGTCATATGATTTTAGTAGAACAATTTGTAAAGCTTAATGTATCAGATGCATTTATGGAGATGTTTAGAGTTGTAATACAGCTTGGTGCTATAATGGCTGTTGTGGTGTTGTATTTTAACAAGTTGTGGCCATTTACTACACCAAAAAAAGGATGGGTAAAAAAAGATACATGGAGTCTGTGGTTTAAAGTAATTGTAGCAGTACTTCCAGCACTAGTAATTGGACTTCCATTTGATGATATTTTAGATAAATATCTATACAAACCATCAGTAGTAGGGATAACTCTTATTCTATATGGTATATTATTCATTATCATTGAGAATCGCAATAAGACAAGAAAATTTACTGTTAATTCATTTGATGAACTTACATATAAGCATGCACTTATTATAGGTATGTTCCAGGTGCTTGCGTTAGTTCCGGGAACATCAAGATCCGGTTCAACAATCCTTGGAGCAATGTTAATAGGAACATCAAGATATATATCTGCTGAGTTTAGTTTTTATCTTGCTATACCTGTTATGTTTGGAGCAAGTCTTCTTAAGATTATAAAGTTTGGACTTAATTTTACAGGTACAGAAATAACAGTACTTCTCACAGGTATGATATCAGCATTTGTTGTATCTATAATTGCTATTAAGTTCTTTATGGGATATATTAAGACAAAAGACTTTAAAGCATTTGGATATTATAGAATTGTACTTGGTATTATAGTTATTCTGTATTTTATAATAAAATAATAAGATGCCAGAGTTAAAAGGTCTAAACCCACGTGAGCTTGCTCATAGATGAGTTTAGACCTTTTGCCCCTAACATCATAGGTATATATTAATGAAGATGTAGTCTAACTCATGTTACAATAAGAGAAAGCTCTTTTACAGATAATATATAGAGCAAATTACCTGTAAAAGAGCTTTGATATATTGTTAAAAAATCAGTATTACATATTACTTAATAAAAACAAAGTGCCTACCGATTAATACTTCAAATACTAATGTAATATTAAGGAGGCATTTGTTTTTATGAAAAACTTGAGTTTAAAAGTAAAAGTGCTTGCGCCTATTATCATACTTGCACTTATGATAAGCCTTTGCAGTGCCATTGCACTTATTAATACTGATGCAATGATGGATGCTAGTAAAGAGATATCAGATAAACATGCACAGAGTATTATACAGGTTAATACAATGTCTAATTCTGTGCGTTCAATGTTAAGGGTTATATTTGCACATTGTATGGCAGAAGATGATGCAACTATGAAAGAACTTGTAGAAGAGAGTAATGCATTAAAAAGTAAAATTGAGACAACGATGGCAGAGTTTGAGACTAGTCTTGACGAAGGTGAAGAGACTGAGCTATATAATAGTTTTAAGAGTGATTATGAAGAATATATAAAAGCACTTGAAGAAGCACTTGAGTATAGTTCTAGTAATGAAGAAGAGAAAGCATCAGCACTTGCTAATGGAACACTTACAACTATCGGCAAGAAGATGACAAAAGAACTTGAAGAACTCGAAAGCGTAAGTGAGACAGCACTTGCTAAAGGAATTGTTATTCAGAATAAGACGTATGATCTTACAAGAGATGCAGCTATAGGATTTATTTTTGTAGGAATTATTATTCTTGTGTTAGCAATTATAATATGTATAAGAACAATCACAGGACCGATACTTGGACTTACAAAAGATTTTAGTAACATAACACAAAAGATTAGAGAAAATAATGGTGACTTAACATTAAGAGTTAATGTTGTTACAGGTGATGAGATTGGAAAACTTGGTGATGAGATTAATATATTCCTTGATGAATTCCAGTATCTTATGAAAGAGACTATCGATAAGGCTGTGAATCTTGAAGAAATATCTGAGAATGTCAAGACAAGTATCAGTAAAGCTAATGAGAATGCATGTGATATATCAGCCGTTATGGAAGAACTTTCATCAGCAATGGAAGAAGTATCATCGACAGTTATTAATGTTAATGAGAATACTTCAGTTATAGATGGCAATGTTCAGAATATAAAAGATTCTTCAGAACATTTGTGTACATATTCAGAGGATATGGAAAAACGTGCAAGAGATATGGAGGATACAGCTGTTAAGAACAAAGAGAATACAGATGCGGTTGTAGGTGAGATTATAAGACAGTTAGAGATAGCAATTAAGAATAGTAGAAACGTTGACAAAGTTAATGCTCTTACAGATGAGATTCTTAATATATCAAGCCAGACTAATCTCCTTGCACTTAATGCTTCTATAGAAGCTGCAAGAGCTGGTGAAGCAGGAAAAGGATTCGCAGTTGTAGCAGATGAGATTAGACAGCTTGCTGATTCAAGCAGGGAAGCAGCTAATAACATTCAGTCAATAACAGGAATGGTTACAGATGCTGTTAAGGAATTAATAGAGAATTCAGATAAGATGGTTGGTTATGTTAATGAAACTGTACTTGTTGATTATGCAAAATTCGTTGAAACAGGTAAACAGTATATGGACGATGCAGTCTATGTTAATGAGATTGTATCAGAATTTAGTTCAAAGTCTAATGAACTTAAGAAACTTACAGGTGATATAAGTGAAGCTATTAATGGTATATCATCAGCTATCGAAGAAAGTGCTTCTGGAGTAGCTAATGCTGCTAATAATACGACAGAACTTGTATATAGTATAGAAGAAGTTTCAAAAGAGTCAGATAATAATAATGATGTTGCTATGAGTCTTAAGAAAGAAACAGAGAGATTTAAAAAATTTTAAAAAGTTAAATAATAGGGATTAATAATTAACTCACAAGAAGCGTTATTAAAAGATGGTAATCTATTGATAACAGTTTCTTGTGAGTTTTTTGTTTGGAATTAATATAAGAATAAAATATGTAAAACTGGAAATATTACTATATAAAAAAAGGAGTTATATTGATGGATGAAGATAAGATTAATGAGATTGAAAAAATGGGGCAGGTTAAACTTGATAAAGGGAAGATTTATCTGGTTAGTATTATTGGAGAGATTGAAGGCCATGAGAATCTTGCACAGAATGTGAAGACTACGAAGTATGAGCATATACTTCCTGTCCTTGCAGCAGTTGAAGATGATGCGGATATAGATGGAGTGCTTATTATATTGCAGACTAGTGGTGGCGATGTGGATGCTGGACTTGCAATAGCTGAGATGATCGCAGGAATGAGTAAGCCGACAGTATCGCTTGTTCTTGGAGGAAGTCATTCTATTGGTGTGCCGCTTGCAGTTTCGGCTGATTATTCATATATTGTCGAGACAGGTACTATGATAATACATCCTGTAAGAATGAATGGGATGATAATTGGTGCACCACAGACATTTGAATATTTTAAGAAGATACAGGCAAGAATAACATCATTTATAGAGAAACATTCAAATGTTGAGCCGGGAATGATAGATAGAATGATGGTATCAAAGAATGAATTTACAAGGGATCTTGGGACAATATTAATAGGTAGGGAAGCTGTTGAGTGTGGACTTATAGATGAAGTAGGAACAATAAGCAGTGCAATTAATAAGATATATGAATTATGCAAAAAGAATGTATAATTGCATTTTAGGTACTTGAAAGAAGTTAACTTTAATAGTACAATTAGAGGAAGTGGGCACAAATTTAAAAGTATTATAGTGTCATAAAGGGAGGAAAAATACAAATGAATTTACTGGAATCAATATTTTTAGGCTTTATACAAGGTATTACGGAATTTCTTCCAGTAAGCAGTTCAGGACATTTAGCAATTTTTGAAAATCTATTTCATATTGATACAGATACAGGAGTACTGTTTGATGTTATGCTTCATGTTGGAACACTTGCGGCAATATTTCTTGTCTATTGGCGTGATATTAAGAAGATGTTTTTAGCAGTTATTAATATAATTATAGATATATTTAGAAATCTTTTTATATTGCTAAAGAATGTATTTCGTAATGAACATATGCCATATAAGAGGATAGTAAGTACCAGTTATAGAAAATTTGTTGTTATGATAATAATATCAACAATACCTACTGGAATAATAGGATATGTGTTGAAAGATATAGTTGAGATCGCAAAGACGGAACTTTTGATTCCTGGGCTGTGTCTAATGATAACCGGTTGTGTGTTATTACTTGCATTGTTACTGCCAAGAGGCAATAAGACTCCAAAAGATGCAACTTATTCAGGCGCATTTACAATTGGAATGATACAAGCTATAGCGACACTTCCGGGGATCTCACGTTCTGGAGCGACAATTACAGCATGTCTTGCTAATGGTTATAGTCGTAAGTTCGCTGTTAAGTATTCATTTATATTATCAATACCTTCGATAGTTGGGGCAACAATATTATCAATAGCTAAATCTGATATTGGAGTAGTGTCGGCAGGAATGCTTGGTAATTATGCAGCAGGAATGATAACATCAGCAATTGTTGGATTTGTATGTATAAAGACGATGATGGTTGTTGTAAAGAATAATAAGTATGGATTTTTTGCAATATATTGCTTCCTTTTAGGAGCAGTTTCTATTGCAGGATATTTTTTACTGTAGAATATTATATAGCAGACATTAATACATAAGAATCCTATTGATAACAAATAGTGGATGATTGTGAAAATCTGATTTTATAATTGTCTTATAATAAACAGAATATGGAGGGATTAGAATGGCAGATAAAAAGGCTTCCGGTGGTAAAAAGGATAAAAAAGATTCCAAAAAAACAGGCGGTCTGGCTGTTAATTTATATGATGAGATTATATTGTTAATGATTCTTGCAGTAGCAATATTACTTCTACTTGGTCTGCTTGGTTTTGGAGGTAAGATTGGCAAATTTGTTGCAGCTTTTATGTATGGTATGTTTGGATGTACAGCATTTATATTGCCATTTATAGCTTTTTTCGGAACAGCATTTATATTATCAAACAGAACTAATGCAAAAGCACATATTAAGATAGCTGCGTGTGCATTTTTATTGATATTATGTTGTGGATTTGCACAGCTTATTGATGGAGGGTATATAAAAGGCCTTTCGGTTATGGGATATTATACCAATTCCATGAAGAGTCATTTTGGAGGCGGACTTATTGGTGGAATATTATGTATGATGCTATGTCCGGCACTTGGAGTTATATCTACATATGTATTGTTTATAATTCTTGGAATAATTGCAGTAATAGTGATAACAGAAAAATCTTTTTTAACAGGTGTTAAGAAAGGTAGTAAGAAAGTATATGATACAGCAAAGGTTCAGGGAGAAAAGTTTGAAAATGGAAGGAAGCAAAGACAGGCTGCCCGTGAAGAGAGACTTAGAAAGATAGAAGAACAGGAAGCAACAAATCCTTCTAAGAATATTAAAAAGACAAGACGTGTTGAGAAAAAAGTCAAAGGTGTAACGAGTAATGTTCAATTAGCAAGAGACATAACAGATGAAGAAGTTCATGAGATAACAGATGAGTATACTGCTAATGCAGATGAATTCACAGGAGTTATTAATAATCCTTATAATATAACAGATGAAGTGACAATGGTACATGAAAAACCGCTTAGAATGCGTGATGACGCAGCACAGGCTGATATTATGTCCAATACTCATAAGGAAGAGCTTAAGAAGAACAGACCTAATACAAGTAGTAATAAGGAACATTTAGAATCAGCGAATGGCAGCAGAGAAAAGATAAATAATGATAATACAAGTGGAACATCTGCTGAAGATAGTATAGTAGAGATAAGTACAGAAAGTATACCAGAAAAAGAATATGAGTTTCCATCTGTTGAACTTTTATATGAAGATAAGAATAGAAAAAAAGGAAATTCAGATAAAGAACTTAAAGAGACAGCAGTCAAATTGCAACAGACTCTACGTAATTTTGGCGTTAATGTGACTGTTACTAATATAAGTTGTGGACCATCTGTTACACGATATGAACTTCAACCGGAACAGGGAGTGAAAGTAAGCAAGATAGTATCATTATCAGATGATATCAAACTTAATCTTGCTGCATCTGATATAAGAATAGAGGCTCCAATTCCAGGTAAAGCAGCAGTCGGAATAGAAGTGCCTAACAAAGAGAATAGTACAGTAACATTTAGAGAGCTTGTCGATACGGATGAATTTAGAAATGCAAAATCAAAGCTTACATTTGCTGTAGGTAAAGATATTGGTGGTAAAGTTGTGATAACTGATATTGCCAAGATGCCACATCTTCTTATTGCAGGTGCAACAGGTTCAGGTAAATCTGTATGTATCAATACTCTTATAATGAGTATACTTTACAAAGCAAAACCATCAGAAGTAAGGCTTATAATGATAGATCCAAAAGTCGTTGAACTTAGTATATATAATGGAATACCACATCTTCTCATACCGGTTGTAACAGATCCTAAAAAGGCAGCTGGTGCACTTAATTGGGCAGTTGCAGAGATGACAGACAGGTATCACAAATTTGCTGATTTGAGTGTAAGAGATATAAAAGGTTATAATGAAAAAGTCTCTAAGATGAGTGAAGAAGACAGACCTGAGATTATGCCACAGATTGTAATTATAGTAGACGAACTTGCAGACCTTATGATGGTTGCACCAGGTGATGTAGAAGATGCAATATGTCGTCTTGCACAGCTTGCGAGAGCAGCGGGAATACATCTTGTAATAGCAACACAGAGACCATCCGTTAATGTTATTACAGGACTTATCAAAGCCAATGTACCTTCCAGAATAGCTTTTTCAGTATCATCAGGTGTAGATTCAAGAACTATTATTGATATGGTAGGTGCAGAAAAACTTCTTGGAAAAGGTGATATGCTTTTTTATCCGTCTGGATATCAAAAACCAGCCAGAGTGCAAGGCTCTTATGTATCTGATGATGAAGTGGGAAAAGTTGTTGAATTCCTGAATTCACAGGGAATTACGCATACATCTTCAGAAAATATAGAGAATAAGATTAATGAAGTTACAATGAATGACAGTCAGGCATTTGGCGGCGAAAGAGATACACATTTTGCAGAAGCAGGACGCTTTATAATAGAAAAAGATAAAGCATCAATAGGAATGATACAAAGAATGTATAAAGTAGGATTTAACAGAGCATCAAGAATAATGGATCAGCTTGCTGATGCCGGAGTGGTAGGTCCTGAAGAAGGAACAAAGCCAAGAAAAGTCCTTATGACAATAGAAGAATTTGAAGAATTAATTAATCAATCTTGATAGATTTGAAATTTACTGATATTATATATCATATCAATAAATTAGCAGGAGGACAAATTATGAAAACAGATATTGAAATTGCACAGGAAGTTGTAATGGAGCCAATTACAAAAGTGGCTAAAAGAGCAGGAATTGAAGAAGAGGATCTCGAACTTTATGGAAAGTATAAAGCAAAGCTTTCTAATGAACTTTTTAATAAAGTAAAAGACAGACCAGATGGAAAACTTATTCTTGTTACAGCTATTAACCCAACACCAGCAGGAGAAGGAAAGACAACAGTAAGTATCGGACTTAGTCAGGCACTTAACAAACTTGGAGTTAACACATTTGTTGCATTAAGAGAACCATCACTTGGACCATGTTTTGGTATCAAAGGTGGAGCAGCAGGTGGTGGATATTCACAGGTAGTACCTATGGATGAGATGAATCTTCATTTTACAGGTGATTTTCATGCAATAACTTCAGCTAATAACCTTCTTGCAGCTATGCTCGATAATCATATTCAGCAGGGTAATGAACTCAATATTGATACAAGACAGATTACATGGAAGAGATGTATTGATATGAATGACAGAGTTCTGCGTAATGTTGTAGTTGGTCTTGGAAGTAAAGCAGATGGTGTTGTAAGAGAAGATCATTTTGTTATAACAGTAGCATCAGAGATTATGGCTGTTTTATGTCTTGCTAATGATATGGCAGATCTTAAGAGTCGTCTTGCAAAGATAACAGTAGCATATAACTATGCAGGTGAACCTGTAACAGCAGGTGATTTAAAAGCAACAGGTGCGATGGCAGCACTTCTTAAAGATGCAATCAAGCCTAATCTTATCCAGACACTTGAACATACTCCTGCACTTGTTCATGGAGGACCTTTTGCTAATATAGCTCATGGATGTAATAGTGTAAGAGCAACAAAGATGGCACTTAAGCTTGCAGATTATGTTGTAACAGAGGCCGGATTTGGTGCAGATCTTGGAGCAGAGAAGTTCTTCGATATTAAATGCCGTAATTCAGGATTAAGACCTGATGCAGCAGTAATCGTAGCAACAGTAAAAGCTTTAAAATATAATGGTGGTGTTCCTAAGACAGAACTTGGAACAGAGAATCTTGAAGCATTGAAAAAAGGTATTGTTAATCTTGACAAACATATAGAGAATATTAAGACGTTTGGAGTACCTATTGTTGTTACACTTAATTCATTTGTTACAGATACAGAAGCTGAATATGAATTCATCAAGAAACATTGTGAAGAATTAGGTTGTGAATTTGCACTTGCTAATGTATGGAAAGATGGCGGTGAAGGCGGAATTGAACTTGCTAAAAAAGTTATTGATACAGTTAATAACAAAAAGAGTGATTTCAAATTCTTATATGAGAATGAGATGCCATTAAAAGACAAGATTGAGACTATTGCAAAGAATATATATGGTGCTGATGGAGTTACATATGCACCTGCAGCCAAGAAGATGCTTGCAAAGATTGAAGAGATGGGATATGGCAATCTGCCAATATGTATGGCAAAGAATCAATACTCACTTTCAGATGATGCAACTAAACTTGGAAGACCAACAGGATTTACAATTAATATTCGTGAAGTATATGTAAATACAGGAGCAGGATTTGTTGTAGCACTTACAGGAAATGTAATGACAATGCCTGGTTTATCTAAGACACCGGCTGCATTTAATATTGATGTAGATGATGATGGTAATATAACAGGATTATTTTAAATATTATATGCCCGGTCAGAGGATAAACTTTACCGGGCTTTTAGTAAGAAGGAGTAAAAATGTTTATTGAAGAAATTTTGGAAGCCACAGGAGGCAGACTTTTATGTGGCGATATAAAAACAGAAGTTCTCACAACATCGACCAACTCAAGAGAAATAGGCGAAAAATGTCTATTTGTGCCGGTTATAGGCGAAAATGTTGATGCACACAAATTCATAGACAGTGCATTTGCTAATGGAGCAGTTGCTTCATTCACTTCAGAACATGATACAGCAAAAGGTAATAATTGCCTGATACGTGTAGATGATACAATAAAGGCACTTCAGGATATGGGAGCATATTATGGAAGAAAGCTTAATATCCCAACAGTTGGGATTACAGGAAGTGTAGGAAAGACAACAACTAAAGAGATGGTTGCATGTGCACTTAGTGCAAAATATAATGTATTTAAAACATCAGGTAACCATAATAGCCAGATAGGTGTGCCGGTAACACTTCTTGAGATGAGAGAATCTGATGAATATGCTGTAATTGAGATGGGAATGAGCATGAAAGGTGAGATGAAAAGACTTGCCGAGCTTGTAGAACTTGATATGGCAGTTATGACTAATATAGGAGTTTCACATATTGAACAACTTGGAACAAGACAGGGAATATGCGATGAGAAGATGAATATCTGTAATGCACTTAAAGAAAATGGAAAACTGTTTTTAAATGGTGATGATGATATTTTATCAAAATATGACAATAAAAATGCAATATTCTATGGAATGTCAGAGAAGTGTGAATTCAGAGGAAAAAATGTAAAAGTTCATGAAGATGGCATAGATTTTGTGCTTATACATGATGGCAAAGAATATAATGTAAAACTTAATGTATTAGGTAAGCATAATGTTCTTAATGCCCTTGTTGCAATAGCAGTTGCTTATAACGCAGGAATAGAGATAGAAGATGCTATAAAAGCACTTGCAATGTATGGTGGAGTCAAGATGCGTCAGCAGATTATAAAAACTGATACAGCGGTAATAATTGATGATTCATATAATGCGAGTCCGGATTCGATGAGAGCAGGATTATCAGTACTATGTGATTATAATTCTACAGGAAGAAAAGTAGCAGTCCTTGCAGATATGCTTGAACTTGGCGAGAATTCAAAATCGTATCATTATGAAGTTGGCGAATATATAGTGAATAATCATATAGATGAACTTATTACTTTTGGTGAAGATTCAAAAGAAATAAAAAGAGCAGTAGAAGAACATACAGATATAGTAACAAAACACTTTGATAAGAGAGAAGATATAATAAAATATCTTGAAAATACACTAGAAAAAGATGATGTAGTCCTTTTAAAAGGATCAAGAGGAATGAAACTCAATGAAGTTGCTGATGCACTTGAAAAGACATTTAAGCCAGAAGATGTCTCTAAGAATACCCTGTATAATAACGATGATAGTGATAAATTGGGGAAAAGGTAATTAACAGGTGCTTAGAATAAAAGATATAGCGGAGATTGCAGGAGTAAGTCCTACAACTGTATCTAACGTAATTCATGGAAATACTAAAAAAGTATCGAAAGATACAATTGAAAAAATAAACAGGGTGATTAAAGAGAACAATTTTGTTCCAAATTCCGTTAGTGGAAAGTATGCATCAGAAAATGGCACAAGAATAATAGGTGTTATAATGAATAGCACCAGAGATGGTAATAAAGAGATGTTATCTGACCCTTTTGCATGTGAGATAATAGGCAGTATTGAGTCAGAGATATTTAAGGCAGGTTATTATATGCTTTTTCACATGTCAGAAGATACAGGGGAGAGTATTGAACTGGCATGTAAATGGCAAGTGGATGGATTAATTACAATAGGTCTTCCACCAGAGGATAATATTATTATAAAAAACAAAATTATGATACCAATGGTTTCGGTCGATACTTATTATAGTGGGACAGAGAGAGTTGCGAATGTTGGAGTTGATGACTATAGTGGCGGATATCAGATGACAAAATATCTTATGTCAATGGGCCATAAGTCAATTATGTTTGTAACAGACAGTACATCAGGCTATAGTATGGACAGGATAGAAGGCTTTAAACAGGCTCTTAAGGAAGAAAAAATTGACAGTTCAGATAAGGTACTTATTGTTAGTAGAGATAGCAAAGAGAGAATGAAGACATATGATAAAGAGATGAATAACATTCTTGCAAATACAGCAATTTTCTTTTCGGCAGATATATATGCATTCGAGGCAATAAGGTATTTTAAGGATTTGGGACTAAGAGTACCAGAAGACATCTCAGTTGCAGGATTTGATGATAATTATCTTGCAAAGATGTCAAGACCAAGAATAACTACAGTTTGTCAAGACATTAGAAAAAAAGGCAGTTTTGCAGTTAATATGTTAGACACTCTTATAAGAGGAGAAACATTACGATTTGACAATCTGCGACTTCCGGTTGAGATAGTAAAAAGAGAATCAGTTAGAGAAATATTATGAAAATGAGTGTGTATTATTGAAAAAGAAAAAAATGAATTTAAATGAGATGCAAAGAGGCATACAGGATACCTGGTTTGATTTGCAGACGAACATTTAGGAGGAAACGTAATGGATATTTTTGGCGTATTAACTATGATAGGTGGTCTTGCACTTTTTCTATACGGTATGAACATAATGGGAGATGGACTTGGTAAAGTATCTGGAGGTAGATTAGAGAAGATACTTGAGACACTTACATCTAACCCTATAAAAGCAGTTTTACTTGGTGCAGGAGTTACAGCAGTAATTCAGTCATCATCTGCAACAACAGTAATGGTAGTTGGTTTTGTTAATTCAGGAATTATGAAACTATCACAGGCAATAGGAATTATAATGGGAGCCAATGTTGGTACAACAATAACTTCATGGCTTTTAAGTCTTTCAGGTATAGAAAGTGGAAACATATTTGTTAATATGTTAAAACCGTCATCATTTTCGCCTATACTCGCGCTGGTTGGCATAATATTTATACTGTTTACAAAGAGTGAGAAGAAACATGATATAGGTAATATACTTCTTGGATTTACGATACTTATGTTTGGTATGGATACAATGAGCAATGCAGTAAAGCCACTTGCAGATGTTCCAGAGTTCACTAACATACTTATCAGATTTTCCAATCCGGTACTTGGTCTTATAGCAGGTGCAATTTTAACAGCAGTAATTCAAAGTTCATCAGCATCTGTAGGTATATTACAGGCACTTTGCAAGACAGGTGCAGTAACATTTGGAACAGCAATACCTATTATTATGGGACAGAATATCGGAACATGTATAACAGCAATTATATCAGGTATTGGAGCTAATAAGAATGCAAAAAGAGCTGCTATAGTTCATTTATATTTCAATATTATAGGAACTACATTATTCATGGTAGTGTTCTATCTGCTTAATGCAGTATTGAATTTCAGTTTTCTTGATGATTCAGCTAATGCATTTAATATAGCTGTAATACATAGTATATTCAATGTATCAGCTACATTTGTACTTCTGCCATTTACAAAACTTCTTGAGAAGCTTGCAACACTTACAATCAGAGATGATGAAGAAAAAGAAGTACAGAATAATGAATTCGGACTTCTTGATGTCAGATTCTTAGATACACCATCACTTGCGGTGGAACATTGTTCAGATCTTACAGAAAAGATGGCAGACATAACAAAAGAATGTGTATATAGAGCAATTGATTTAATTGATAATTATAGTAATGATGAAGCTACAGCAATCGAAGATCTTGAAGAGAGAATTGATAAATATGAAGATGAGATTGGTTCATATCTTGTATTGCTTAGTAAGAAGAGCATAACAGATAAAGATAGTAATACATTATCACTTTTGCTTCATGAGATTGGTGATTTTGAGAGAATGTCAGATCATGCAGTTAATATAGTGCAGGCAGCAAGAGAGATGAATTCAAAGAAACTTGAATTCTCCAAAAAAGCAACAAAAGAACTTGCAGTATTCTCAAGAGCAGTAAAAGATATTGTTGATCTTTCAGTTAATGTATTTAAGACAAGAGATGAAAATATGGCTTTGTCAGTAGAACCATTAGAGGAAGTTATCGATTATCTTAATAAAGAAGTAAAAGCAAGACATATTAAGAGACTTAGTAAAGGTAAGTGTACAATAGATATGGGATTCATTCTGTCAGATATAATTACTAATTATGAGAGAATAGCAGATCATTGTTCTAACATAGCAGTAGGTCTTATAGAGATTAATCATGACGGTTATGATGTACATGAATATCTTAATACATTAAAAGCTGATGGTAATGATGAGTTTAGAGAAAAGTACCTTGCTTGTAAAGAAAAATATCAATTATAAATGTATTAAAGAAATATAATAAAAAGGAGAATAATTATGCCACTGATTTATATTGTTGAAGATGATACCAATATTAGGGAGATAGAATCTTTTGCATTAAAAAACAGTGGCTATAATATTGTAGATTTTGAAAGTGCGCTTGAATTCAATAAAGCATTGCAAAATAAGATTCCGGATCTTATTTTGCTTGATATCATGCTTCCAGATGAAGATGGACTTATGATACTCAAAAGGCTTAGAAGTACACCTGAGACAAAGAAAATCCCAATTATTATGGTCACTGCCAAGACAACAGAAATAGATAAAGTAAAAGGACTTGATAGTGGAGCTGATGATTATATTACGAAGCCATTTGGAATAATGGAGCTTATATCAAGAGTAAAAGCACTTCTAAGAAGAAGTGGAGATTATGAAGAAAAAGTTATATCGGTTGGTGATATTATCATTGATGATAGCAAACATACAGTTACAGTTGATGGCGAACTATGTGAACTTACATACAAAGAATATGAACTCTTAAAACTTCTTATGAACAATATGGGAATAGTTCTTAAAAGAGAGGTTATTATGGAGAGAATATGGGGAATTGATTTTGAAGGAGAATCAAGAACTCTTGATATGCATATAAAAACTCTTCGCAAGAAGTTAGGTAGTGGTGGACAGTTTATAAAGACAGTTCGTAATGTAGGATATGTAATAAATGGTGATTAGAATATGAAGAAGAGAATTAATACAAGATTCATGTTAGTAGCTTCAGTAGCTATTATACTTACGATGTGCTTTGCGACATATATATTCTATGATACATATAAGATAGAAGTTATAGAAGAGATGAAAGCATTTGCACATATACTTAAAGATACGCAGGCATTTGAAGATAGTAATATAGAATATCAAAAAGGCAGTTTTGACGACAGCGATATACGAGTTACAGTTGTAGATAGTGAAGGTAATGTAATATATGATAGTCAGGTATTGTCGAAACAGCTTGATAACCATATGAGAAGACCAGAGATACAAAAAGCAGTAAAAAATGGTGAGAGTTATGAGATAAGAGAATCAAAGACACTTTCAAAGAATACATTTTATTATGCGATTCTTCTTGATAATGGAAGTATTCTAAGAATATCTAAAGATGTTGGAAGTCTTATCAATATAATTGGAAATATGATTCCATACATGATACTTGTTGCAGTCATATTAATATCAGTATGTTTTGCAGTATCACATTTTCTTACTAAGAGTATTCTTGAACCAATCAATAAGATGGCAGATAATATTAATGAGATTGATAATGTTGATGGATATAAAGAGCTTGCACCATTTATGACAACAATAAAAAGACAACATGCTGATATTATAAAGAATGCAATGATGCGACAGGAATTTACAGCCAATGTATCACATGAACTAAAAACTCCACTTACATCTATATCAGGTTATTCAGAACTTATATCAAGTGGAATGGCAGAAGATGAAGATGTTAAGAGATTTGCTATTGAGATTCATAATAGTGCAAAGAGATTGCTTACACTTATTAATGATATAATAAAATTATCCGAACTTGATTACATGGAGAGCGACATATATTTTGAAAAAGTGAATCTACATGAAGCAGCTAAAAAATGTGTAAACTCACTCAAAGTCAATGCTGATAAACATAATGTATCAATAGAATATGATGGCGAAGATGCGATTATAGATGCTAATAGTGATATGATAGATGAGCTTATATATAATCTTTGCGATAATGCGATAAGATATAATAAGCCTGAAGGAAAAGTATTCATTAGTGTAAAAAAAGATAAAGACAGTGTTATATTACGAGTGCAGGATACTGGAATTGGAATAGCTAAAGAGCATCAGGTTAGAGTTTTTGAGAGATTTTACAGAGTAGACAAGAGCCGTTCAAAATCAACAGGTGGAACAGGACTTGGACTTGCAATAGTAAAGCATATAGTAGCTAACCTTAGAGCTAATCTTATTCTTGAGAGCGAAGAAGGAGTAGGAACAACAATAACTATAAAATTCAAGGTTGAGTAATAAAGCAATTTGTGATATTCTTTCTATATAAATGTAAAAAACAGGAAAGGAAAGCTATATAGATGTATACACTGTGTATATGCTTTTAGTGAGAGGTGCAAGATAATGTTACTTAAACAGCTTATAAAAAGATTAAACTGCACAATTGTAAATGGAAATGATGAGATTGAGATAACAGATGTAATTTATGATTCAAGAAAGGTCATAAAAGACTCTGTTTTTATTTGTGTTACGGGAACAGTTGCCGATGGGCATGATTATGCAATAGCAGCCGTTGAAAAAGGTGCAACAGCACTTGTTGTTGAAAGAGAAATAGAACTTCCAGAAGAATATAGAGATAAAGTTACTATTGTAAAAACTGAAGATGCAAGATATGCACTTGCAATTATGTCAGCAGAATATTTTGGCAATCCGGCAGAAGAATTATATACAATAGGAATAACAGGAACTAAAGGTAAGACAACAACAACATATATGGTAAAAGGAATCCTTGAAGAATGTGGATACAAGACAGGACTTATTGGAACTATTGAGACAATAATAGGTGATAAGAGGATACCGGCAAGCAATACAACGCCAGAGTCATATATTGTTCAAAAATCATTCAGAGAGATGGTAGATGCAGGCATAAAAGCTGTTGTAATGGAAGTATCATCACAAGGACTTATGATGCACAGATGTGCAGGATTTACTTATGATATAGGTGTATTTACTAACCTTGAGCCAGATCATATCGGACCTGGTGAGCATGCAAGTCTTGAAGAATATATTGCATGTAAGGGCTTATTGTTCAAACAGTGTAAAGTAGGTATTGTCAACTGTGATGATGAACACATGAAGAAAGTAATAGAAGGTCATACATGTAAGATTGAGACATATGGACTGTCAGACAAAGCAGATACAAGAGCTACTGATATTGAACTTATAACAACACCTGGAAGCCTTGGAACTAAGTATAGAGTAAGCGGTCTTACTAATATGAATGTAACTCTTAATCTTCCGGGAATGTTTAGTGTATATAATTCATTATGTGCAATAGCAATATCAAGACATTTTGATAATATATCACTTGAAAAACTTGAAGATGCATTACTTAATGTAAAAGTAAAAGGCAGAATTGAAGTAGTTCCTGTATCAGATAAATTTACACTTATGATAGACTATGCACACAATGCAATGGCACTTGAGAGTATACTAAAGACACTTAAAGAGTATAACCCTAAGAGACTTGTATGTCTGTTTGGATGTGGAGGAAACCGTTCCAAATTAAGACGTTTCGAGATGGGAGAAGTGTCAGGTAATCTTGCAGATCTTACAATTATAACATCAGATAATCCAAGATTTGAAGAACCAAAAGATATTATTAATGATATCATAACAGGTATAAGCAAGACTGATGGAAAGCATATAGATATTGAAGATAGAAGAGAAGCTATCAAATATGCGATTACACATGGAGAAGAAGGTGATATCATAGTTCTTGCAGGTAAAGGACATGAGGATTATCAGGAGATAAAAGGTAAGAAGTATCCGATGGATGAGAGAGTTATAATAGCAGATATTTTAAAAGAAATAGGATGGTAGAATGTACGCAAATATAATTATTGATATTTCCTACGAAAAATTAGACAGACCTTTTCAATATATTATTCCAGATGAGATGTTAGCTGATGTTGCACCGGGAGTGCAGGTATTTATACCATTTGGTCAGGGAAACAGGCTGATAAAAGGATATGTCATAGAAGTTACAGATAAAGCAGAATATGATGTGACAAGGCTTAAGAGTATTAATAGCATAGTTACAGATAGTATTCAGGTTGAATCAAGACTTATAAAGATTGCCGCATGGATGAGAGATAATTATGGCGGAACTATGAATCAGGCGATAAAGACAGTTATACCGGTAAAGAGTGAGATAAGGCACAAAGAAGACAGATATTTAAGACTGATTATAGAGCCTGAAGAACAAAATAGACTTTTAGAATATTTTAAACAGAAGAATATGACAGCAAGATACAGACTCCTTAGAACACTCATTGATAATGATGGCAGTATAGAAGCAAAATTATCAAAAGCGGCTAATGAAGTCATACGTTATTTTGAACAACAAAATATAATAAAAGTAGAAAAAGAACGTATAATGCGTAATCCTATTAAGCTAAGTGATATAGACAATGAACGTAAGGAACTTAATAAGACACAGAGATATATCGCAGAGAGTATAGAAAGAGATTATGATAATGGAATAAGAGAGACATATCTTATTCATGGAGTTACCGGAAGTGGCAAGACTGAAGTCTATATGGAACTTATAGAACATGTTATTGCTAAAGGCAGAGAAGTTATAATGCTTATACCAGAGATATCGCTGACATACCAGACTGTTATGAGATTTTATAAGAGATTTGGAGATAACGTGTCAATAATTAATTCAAGACTCTCAAAAGGTGAAAAATATGATCAGTTCTGCAGAGCATCATCAGGAGAGATAAAGATAATGATAGGTCCACGTTCGGCATTATTCACACCATTTAATAATCTTGGACTTATTGTAATAGACGAAGAACATGAAGGATCATATAAGAGTGAGAATTCACCAAAGTATCATGCCAGAGAAACAGCGATCAAGATAGCACAGTTAAGTAATGCAAGTGTTATTCTAGGTTCAGCAACACCATCAGTTACATCATATTATAATGCACTTAATGGCAGATATAGACTCTTCAGACTTAATGAGCGTGCAATGAATGCAATTATGCCAAAAGTTGATATAGTAGATCTTAGAGAAGAATTAAAACAAGGTAATAAATCGGTTTTTAGCAGAAGATTGCAAGATCTTATGCGTGACAGAATAGAAAAAAAGGAACAGATAATGCTATTTCTTAACAGGCGTGGATATGCAGGATTTGTATCATGTCGTTCATGTGGAGAGGCAATGAAGTGTCCACATTGTGATATTACACTTACATATCATAATGAAGGAAAACTTGTATGTCATTATTGCGGATATGAGACACCTATGCCGAAGTTGTGTCCAAAATGTGGTTCAAAATATATTGCAACATTTGGTACAGGAACACAAAAGATAGAAGATATGGTTAAGAAGATGTTTCCTTATAGCAGAGTCGTTAGAATGGATGCAGATACAACAAAACATAAGAATGAACATGAGAAGATTCTCTCAGCTTATGCAAGAGGAGAAGCAGATATTCTTGTTGGTACTCAGATGATTGTAAAAGGACATGACTTTCCTAATGTTACCCTTGTTGGTATTCTTGCAGCAGATCTGTCATTGTATTCACAGGATTATGTTGCAGGTGAGAGAACATTTGACTTATTAACGCAGGCGGCAGGAAGGGCAGGCAGAGGTAATAAACCGGGAGAAGTTGTAATTCAGACATATTCACCGGATAATTATAGTATAATTGCAGCAGCAGGTAATGATTATGAGAGTTTTTATAATAGTGAGATAATGTACAGACAGCTTCTTGAGTATCCACCAGTAGCCAATATGCTTGCAATTCTTGTATTTTCTACAGAGGAAGATATAGCAGAACATAGTGCAGACAAGATAAGAGAATGTATAGGTAACGTTGCAGATGACACAGAGAAGATAATCGGACCATCGAAAGCGTCACTTTACAAGGCAAATGATTATTACAGATATATGATATATATAAAATGTAAAGATTATGAAAAACTTGTGAAAATAAAAAATATGGTTGAATTATATATGAATGATAATGTAAACTATTTCAAGAAGACAGGCATACAGTTTGACTTCAATCCAATTAATTAAAGGCGTAATAAAAATATAGAGTAAGGAGAAAAAATATGGCAATTAGAAATATTAGAATATTAGGTGATGAGGTATTAAGAAAAAAATCAAAAGAAGTAAAAGAAAACAATGAAAAACTTCAGATACTTATTGATGATATGTTTGATACAATGTATGAAGCTAACGGAGTTGGACTTGCAGCACCACAGGTCGGTATATTAAAGAGACTTGTAGTAATTGATGTAGATGGAACACCATATACACTTATTAATCCCGTGATTGTTGAATCAGATGGAACACAGACAGGTGATGAAGGATGCTTAAGTGTACCTAACAAATCAGGTATAGTAACAAGACCTAATCATGTTATATGTAAAGCACTTGACAGAGATTTTAATGAGATTACAGTTGAAGGAACAGAACTTCTTGCAAGATGTATCTGCCATGAACTTGATCATCTTGATGGAGTTGTATATGTAGATAAAGTAGAAGGTGACTTAGTAGAAGTATCATATGAGGAGGAATAGACTGAATGAAAGCAGTATTTATGGGAACTCCTGATTTTTCAGTAGGTACACTTAATGCAATGTACGAAGCAGGACATGAGATAGCAGCAGTTTTTACACAGCCTGACAAACAAAAAGGAAGAGGAAAAAGTGTTCTTATGACTCCGGTAAAAGAAAAAGCATTAGAGCTTGGTATACCGGTATATCAGCCTGTAAAACTGAGAGAACAGGAAAATTATGAATTGTTAAAAAGTATTAATCCTGATGTTATAGTTGTAGTTGCTTATGGACAGCTTATATCAAAAGAAATATTAGATCTTCCACGTTACGGATGCATCAATGTTCATGCATCGCTTCTCCCTAAGTATAGAGGAGCAGCACCGATACAGTGGGCTGTAATAGATGGAGAGCATGAGAGTGGCGTTACAACAATGAAGATGGATGAGAAGCTCGATACCGGAGATATGATAATGAAGACCGTTGTTGAACTAGACAGCAATGAAACAGGTGGTTCACTTCATGATAAACTTGCAGATGAAGGTGCAAAGCTTTTAGTTAAGACTCTAAAAGCTATAGAAGATGGAACAGCAATATATACTAAGCAGGATGATTCACAGATGACATATGCAAAGAAACTTACCAAAGAACTTGGTCATATTGATTTTTCAATGGATGCAAAGCAGATAGAACGCCTTATAAGAGGACTTAATCCATGGCCAAGTGCATATACATCTTTTGAAGGAAAGACTTTAAAGATATGGGCAGCTAAAGTATCAGATGAACAATATGATGCTTTAGATGGCACAATAGTTGAAGTATCTAAGAATGATTTTACAGTAAAGACAGCACAGGGAAGCCTTATCATTAAGGAAGTTCAGCTTGAAGGTAAAAAGAGAATGGATGCAGGATCATTTCTTAGAGGAACTAAAGTAGAGACAGGCACTATATTAAGATAGCGAGGAGTGTTTAATATGATAATGGCATTAATTTATGGATATGGTTATAGATATTATTATGATCCAACATATATTCTGGTTCTTATAGGTGTTGTTATATCACTTATTGCATCTGCAAAAGTAAAGTCAACATTTGCCAGATATAATAAGAGACAGTCAGCATCGGGAATGACCGGAGCACAGGCAGCCGAAAGACTTTTGTATGCAGCTGGAATACAAGGCGTTGGGGTAACTCATATAGCAGGTAATCTTACTGACAATTATAATCCATCAACAGGCATGGTAAGCCTGTCTGATTCAGTTTACAATAATTCGTCAATAGCGGCACTTGGAGTTGCAGCACATGAGATTGGACATGCTATTCAGCATGATGAAGGATATGGCCCATTAAAGCTTAGAAGTACTATGGTACCAGTTGTTAACTTTGGATCAAGTCTTTCATGGATACTTATTGTTGCAGGACTTGTATTTGGAAGATATCAGTTTCTTCTGAACCTTGGAATTCTTATGTTTTGTCTTGTAGTTGCTTTTCATCTTATTACGCTTCCTGTAGAGTTTGATGCATCAAGAAGAGCGATTGAACTGTTAGATAGATCAGGAATACTTTATGGAGATGAACTTAAAGGCTCAAAGAAAGTATTAAAAGCAGCCGGATTCACGTATGTTGCAGGTGCACTTACAGCAATACTTCAGTTACTTAGATTAATAATATTGTTTGGAGGAAGAGACCGTGACTAAATCGGTAAACACAAGAGAGATAATACTTGATATATTAATGCAGGTTATGGAACAGGGCGATTTTTGTCATATAACAATAAGCCAGGCATTAAAAAAATATCAATATCTCGAAAAACAGGAACGTTCATTTATAAAAAGAACAGCAGAAGGTACAATTGAAGAACAGATATATCTGGATTATGTTATTAATAAATTCTCAAGTATTGCAGTAAAAAAGATGAAACCGGTAATAAGAAATATATTGCGAATGGCTGTATATCAGATTATTTTTATGGATTCAGTACCAAATAGTGCGGCATGTGATGAAGCAGTAAAACTTACAAAAAAACGTGGATTTTTTACACTAAAAGGTTTTGTAAATGGACTGTTAAGGAATATAGACAGACATCTTATAGAGATAGAACTTCCGGCTAAAAAAGAGGATGTAACATATTATTATTCAATAAAATATTCAATGCCTGAATGGCTTGTAAAAAAATGGATAAAATCTTATGGAGAAGAGCAGACAGATAATATGCTTTCAGAATTCTTAAAAGAATCAAAAGTATCTGTAAGATGCAATACTTCACTAAAAAGTGAAGAAGATATAAGACGTATGCTTGAAGAAGAGAATGTGATATGTGAACCGGCAGATATAGGAGTACCGGCATATTATATCTCAGGATATGACTATATAGAAAGCCTAAGTGCATTTCGTGAAGGATATATTCAAGTGCAGGATATAAGTTCAATGCTTGTTGGCAAGATAGCGGATCCTGCACAGGATAACTATGTAATAGATGTATGTGCAGCTCCAGGAGGAAAGAGTCTTCATATAGCAGATCTTTTAAAAGACACAGGCTGCGTAGAAGCAAGAGATCTTACGATGCAAAAAGTTATGCTTATAAAGGAAAATATAGAAAGATGTCATGCTAATAATGTAGTTGCAGTTGTAAAAGACGCATTAGAGCTTGATGAGACAGCAATAGATAGGGCAGATATTGTTATATGTGATCTGCCATGTTCCGGGCTTGGAATAATAGGAAGAAAAGCAGATATAAAATACAAAGTTGATGAAGAAAAAATAGAACAGCTTGCTAATCTTCAAAGAGAGATACTAAAAGTTGTCCAAAATTATGTAAAACCCGGTGGATGTCTTATCTTTAGTACATGTACAGTTAATCAGACGGAAAATGATGAAAATGTAAGATGGTTTGAAGAAAATTATGGATTTGAACTTGAGAGCATAGAAGAATATCTTCCGGAAAAATTTAGAAATAGAACAGGAGATAGAGGATATATTCAGATATTCCCAAAAGCAGGAGAAAATGATGGATTCTTTATATCAAAGTTCAGAAGGAAAAAAGTATGAGTAGTGAATTAACAGATATAAAATCTTTGTCTATTGATGAACTTACAAAGGAACTTACAGACAGATTGGAAGTTCAAAAATTCAGAGCAAAGCAGATATATGAGTGGCTTCATAAAAAACTTGTTACAGATTTTGATGATATGAGTAATATCTCTAAGGAGCTTAAGAATAAGTTAAAAGAGAATTATTACATTACAAAGTTAGAACCAGTGCAAGTGCTTACATCAAAGATTGATGGTACACAAAAATATCTTTTCAAATTGTCAGATGGCAATGTGATAGAAAGTGTTCTTATGAAGTACAAATTTGGTAATTCTGTATGTATATCATCACAAGTCGGCTGTAGAATGGGATGTCGCTTCTGTGCATCAACGCTTGATGGGCTAGAGAGAAGTCTTAGACCATCGGAGATGCTTGATGAGATATATAGAATACAGAGTTTGACAGGCGAGAGAGTGTCTAATGTTGTAATAATGGGAAGTGGAGAACCATTTGATAATTATGATAATATAGTGAAGTTTCTTGACTTATTAACTGATGAGAATGGCCTTAATATAAGTCAGAGAAATGTAACAGTATCGACATGTGGTCTGGTACCAAGAATACTTGAACTTGCTAAGAGACAGTTGCAAATAACACTTGCAATATCGCTTCATGCACCTAATGATGAACTTAGAAGAACAATGATGCCAATAGCTAACAAATATTCAATAGATGAGATACTTCATGCATGTAAAGTATATTATGAGAATACAAAAAGAAGAATAACATTTGAATATAGCCTGGTTCAGGGCGTGAATGATACAATGGAATGTGCAGAAGAACTTATACATCGTCTACGAGGAATGAATTGTCATGTTAATCTTATTCCGGTTAATCCAATTAAGGAGAGAGATTATAAGCAGTCATTTGCAAAAGATATCGAAAAGTTTAAAAATAGACTTGAAAAAAATGGGATTAATGTTACTATTAGAAGAGAAATGGGCAGAGATATTCAAGGTGCCTGTGGTCAGTTAAGAAAAAGCTATTTAGAAAGTTAATATTAATGTGGAGGTATTGGGATGAAAGCAGTAGCGATTACGGATACCGGCTTAAAACGAAGTATTAATCAGGACTATGTTTTTTGCAGGGATACCAAAGTAGGCAATCTTCCTAATCTCTTTGTCGTAGCAGATGGAATGGGAGGTCACAAAGCTGGTGATCTTGCATCAAGATTTACGGTTGATACATTAGTATCTGAGATTGAAAAGTCAGATTCAGATAATCCAATATCAGTAATAGGGGATGCAATCAAGACTACTAATACAAAACTCATTGCAAAAGCTGCAGAGTCAGAAGACTATGCAGGAATGGGAACAACTCTGGTTGTAGCATGTGTAGTGGATAATTCAATGTATGTGGCAAATATTGGGGATAGCAGATTATATGTGATTGATAACCAGATAAGACAGATAACCAGAGATCATTCTTATGTAGAAGAGATGGTAAGTCTTGGTAAGATGAGCAGAGATGCCAAAGAATATTCTGCAAAGAAGAATATAATAACAAGAGCAATGGGAGCATCAGACAGAGTTATACCAGATTTTTTTGAGGTAGATATATGTGATGATGATGTGATTCTTATGTGTTCAGATGGCCTTACCAATATGGTAGATGACGAGGAGATAAAAGATATTATTAAGATGCCGGAAGGAATAAAGCATAAAGCCGAGATGTTGGTTGATGAAGCTAATAATAACGGTGGCAGGGATAATATAGCAATAATTATTATAGAACCAAATATAGACGAGGTGAGCTTATGTTAAGAAATGGAATGTTTATCGCAGACCGTTATGAGATTATAGAACATATAGGATCAGGCGGAATGTCAGATGTATATAAAGCAAAAGATCACAAGCTTAACAGATTCGTAGCAGTTAAAGTACTTAAGCATGAATTTAGCGAAGATCAGAGCTTTGTGTCAAAATTTAGAGTAGAGGCACAGTCAGCAGCAGGACTTACACATCCTAATATTGTTAATGTGTTTGATGTTGGAGATGAAGATGGAATTCATTACATAGTAATGGAGCTTGTAGAAGGAATTGTACTTAAAAAATATATTGAGAAAAAAGGAAAACTCAATGTAAGAGAAGCGACAAGTATTCTTATACAGGTAGCACAGGGAATAGAATGTGCACATAATCATCATATAATACACAGAGATATAAAACCACAGAATATAATTATCTCAAAAGAAGGAAAAGTTAAAGTTGCAGACTTTGGAATAGCAAGAGCAGCATCAACTAATACAATCAACTCAAGTGCGATGGGATCTGTTCATTATATATCACCAGAGCAGGCGAGAGGTGGTTATAGTGATGAAAAGAGTGATATATATTCACTTGGTATAACCTTCTATGAGATGGTAACAGGAACTTTACCATTTGATGGAGATAATACAGTGAGTGTTGCATTACAGCATATTCAGGAGAAGATGATATCGCCAAGAGAATATGTTGAAGATCTTCCTATCAGTACAGAGAAGATTATATTAAAATGTACACTTAAAAAACCGGATAGACGATATGCCAAAGTCAGCGATCTTATAGCAGACCTTAAGAGATCACTTGTGTCACCGGATGTCGATTTTGTAAAAATAATTGATAATTCCGATATTGATACACCACAGACAGTGATACTTACACAGGAACAGATGCGTGAGATAAGTGAAAAATCAGCTGGTAATGTATATGATGATGACGATGATTATAACAATAGTTATGATGACGAAGATGAAGAATATGATGAGGACGAAGACGAAGAAGGCATTCAGGAAGAAGGAGATGTTAATCCTAAGTTTGATAAAGCGATGACAGGTCTTTTAATAGGAGTTGCAGTAATAATCGTATTCATAACTATCTTTTTAATTGTTAAGATGATAGGAATATTTAATACATCTAAGCCTGATAAGGAAGAGACATCTGCGAATACAACAACAGAATCACAGGATATGGTAGAAGTACCAAAACTTATAGGATATACAGAAGAAGAAGCAACTAAAAAATTAAAGAGCATGGGACTTAATGTAAAAGTTAAGAAAGAGCAGTCAGATGAATATGACGAAGGAATTGTATTCAAACAGAGTGAAGAACAGGGAAAAATGGTTGAGAAAAACACATCTATTGTTATAACAATAAGCTCTGGAGTAGCTACATTTGAATTAAAAGATTACTCAGGAATGTCAGAAGATGATGCTACAAGTGCATTAAAGAAACTTAATCTTGAAGTTGTTAATGATTATCAATATGATAGTTCTGTAGAACAAGGAACAGTAATTAAGACACAGCCTGCAGCAGGAAGTGATGTATCAGAAGGTGATACAATTACAATTATAGTAAGTAAAGGTTCTGAGAACGTTAAGATGATTAATGTACTTGGCAAGACAGAAGGAGAAGCAAGACAGGAACTTGAAGCTATTGGTCTTAAAGTTGCAGATAATATAACTAAAGATTATAGTAAAGAGTATGGTGCAGGACAGGTAATGAATCAAAGCTATGCTGCCGGAACAGAACTTGCACCGGGAACAGAAGTAAGTATTGCAATAAGTCTTGGTGAGGAAGCCAAATATACATATAGAGCTAAAGAATTTACTATCTCAAACAGCGACAGCAATAATAGTTATGATAGTGAAGTGGCAGGCAAGCAGAATGTTTCAAAAGAGCATATAAAAGTAGTTCTTGAACAGGATGGAGCTCAGTCAGTAGTACTAAAAGATACTGATTTTTCTAATAACTTCAACTTTACTTTTAGTAATATTGAAGGTGCAGAAGGCTTAACAAGTGGAACAGTAAAAGTATATCTTTCATATACGTATGAAGTTGAAAGCGAGATTAGTGAAACTACAGGTGAGTCTGAAGAAGCAACAGCTAAACCTACAGTAGAGACAAAGACAGTTACAGATGTGCTTATTCAGACAAAGGCAATCACATTTGATAAGGTACAACAATAATGAATGGTAAGATAATAAAAGGTATCGCAGGTTTTTATTATGTACACGTTCCTAACGAAGGATTGTATGAATGTAAAGCAAAAGGGAGCTTTAGAAATAAGAAAATAAAGCCTCTTGTAGGTGACAATGTTATAATAGATGTAGTAGACAAAGATAAGTTTCTTGGCAATATAGTAGATATATTGCCAAGAAAAAATGAGCTTATAAGACCTGCTACAGCTAATATTGATCAGGCAATACTAATATTTGCAGTTAATGAGCCAGCACCAAATATCAATCTTTTAAGCAGATTTCTTATAACAATGGAACTTAGACATATTGAGACAATAATATGCTTTAACAAGACAGATATAGCAACAGACGAAGAAAAGAAGAATCTATATGACATACTTTCAGGATGTGGCTGCAGGATTGTATTCGCAAGCACTTATGATGAGAGTGGGATAGAAGAGATAAGAGCGATAATAAAAGGAAAGACAACAGCATTTGCCGGTCCTTCAGGCGTAGGCAAATCATCTATGCTTAATCTTATTGATGGCAATCATAACATGGATACAGGTGAGATAAGTCAAAAGATAAAGAGAGGTAAGCATACGACAAGACATTCAGAGATATTCAACATTGATGAAGATACTTATATTATTGATACACCGGGATTTACTTCGCTATATGTGAATGAGATTGACAAAGATGATTTAAAATATTATTTTGCAGAATTTGAGCAATATGAGAATCAGTGCAGATTTAATGGATGTATACACATTAATGAACCGGATTGTGCTGTTAAAAATGCATTGAATGAAGGCAGAATAAGTAAAGTAAGATATAATAATTATATCGAAATGTATAAAGAATTAAAAGAACAAAGGAGATATTAGAAAATGCATCACATTTTATCACCGTCAATATTGGCAGCTGATTTTAGTAAATTAGGAGAGGACATAAAAACGATTGATTTGGCAGGTGCTGAATATATTCATATAGATGTAATGGATGGGCTTTTTGTTCCAAGTATTTCTTTTGGTATGCCTGTAATAGAATCAATAAGAAAAGATACAGATAAAGTATTTGATGTACACCTTATGATTACAGAACCAGAACGTTATGTTGAGACATTTGCAAAGATAGGTGCAGATATTATCAATATTCACGTTGAAGCAACAGATAGAGTAGAAGAGACATTAAAGAAGATTAAAGAACTAGGTAAAAAAGCAGCAATTACACTTAATCCTGAGACAGAGCCAGAGGCAATATATCCATACATACCACTTGTTGATATGATTCTTGTGATGAGTGTGCATCCTGGATTTGGTGGACAGAAGTTTATCGAGACATCAACAGAAAAAGTAAGAACAATAAGAAATAAATGCATTGAGATGGGCTATGCAGATATGGATATTGAGATTGATGGTGGAATTAACTTTAATAATGTTGAAGAAGTTGTTGAAGCCGGAGCTAATATAATTGTAGCAGGTTCAAGTGTATTCAGAGGCAATGCACAAGAGAATACTAAGAGATTTAATGAGATAATAAAAAAATATGATAAGTAGGTGGTTCTTATGAGAACACTTATTATAAATGGAGGCAATATCAGTAATGATTTTGCCTCAGTTTATATTAAGAATAATAGATTTGACAAAATTATAGCTGTAGATGGAGGACTTAGTTTCGCAAATAGTATGGATATTATTCCAGACTATATAGTAGGTGACTTTGATACAGTTCCAAAGTTCATTCTCGATCAGTATGAAGGCAAATCAGAGATAATTAGATTTAATCCGGAAAAAGATAATACAGATTCAGATCTTGCAATACGACTTGCCTGCGATATAGGCAGTAGTGAGATAGTGATAATTGGTGCAACCGGAAGAAGAATAGATCATACAATTGCCAATATTGAACTTCTCACGATTCCACTAAAAGCCGGAATACAGGCATATATTATAGACGAATATAATAAGCTATATCTTATAGATGGAATTCATTGCATAGAGAGACAAGATATGTATGGTAAATATATATCACTTATACCATTGACAGAGTATGTAAAAGGACTTACACTCACAGGCTTTAAATATTTGCTTAAAGATTATACATATAAGTATGGTTCAAGCCTTGGAGTAAGCAATGAGCTTAAGGATGAACATGGATATATAGAATTATCAGAAGGAATACTTATAGTGATGGAGACAAAAGACTGAAAAGGGTAGAGGAAATATATATGAAGATAGTAATACAAAGAGTGCAAAGAGCAGACGTTACAGTTGAAGAAAAAGTAATAGGAAAGATTGGAAAAGGATATCTGATTCTATTTGGAGTCGGAGAAGACGATACAGAAGAAAAATTGCAAAGATATGTAGATAAAATAGTAAAGATGAGAATATTTGCTGATGAGAATGGTAAGACAAATCTGTCTATAAAAGATGTTAAAGGTGAAATGCTTATTGTATCACAGTTTACATTATATGCAGACTGTAAAAAAGGAAATCGCCCAAGTTTTGTACATGCAGGAGAACCAATTAAGGCAAATAAGTTATATGAGCGATTTGTAGAACTCATGAAAGAACAGATAGAAGTTGTCGAAACTGGTGAATTCGGTGCAGATATGCAAGTATCACTCGTAAATGATGGACCATTTACAATAATTCTCGATGATGAGACAGTAGGAGCATAACATAATCGGATAAAAAAATTAATTATACTAAAAAGCAGCTATGAATCATATCAATTATATGAATTATATGAATTTCATAGCTGCTTTTTACTTTTTTTACTTTTTAAGGGATTTCTACAATCTCTTTTCTATTAATTATACATTAAATCTAAAGAGAACGACATCTCCATCTTTTACAACATAATCTTTACCTTCAAGACCTACAAGTCCTTTTTCTTTGGCAACAGTATATGATTGACAATCAAGAAGATCCTGATAATTAACAACTTCAGCACGAATGAAACCACGCTCAAAATCACTATGGATCTTACCGGCAGCCTGAGGTGCTTTAGTTCCTTTTTTAATTGTCCATGCTCTTGTCTCAGTAGGACCTGCTGTTAAGTAACTTATAAGTCCAAGAAGAGAATAACTTGCTTTGATTAACTTATCAAGACCAGATTCGCTAAGACCAAGATCTTCAAGGAACATCTTCTTTTCATCATCATCAAGTTCGGCAATCTCCTGTTCAATCTGAGCACAGATTACGAATACTTCACAATCATTCTCAGCAGCGAAAGAACGAACAGCCTTGACATAATCATTAGAAGCACCATCATCAGCAAGATCATCTTCACATACGTTAGCAGCGAAGATAACAGGCTTCCATGTAAGAAGATTATATTCACTCATCCATTTTAATTCATCTTCATCATTCTCATCAAGTTCAAAACTTCTTGCAAGTTTACCATCTTCAAGATGAGTTTTGATTCTTGTAAGGAAATCAAGTTCTTTTGCGAGAGCTTTGTCATTTCTTGCACCTTTTGATGTCTTTGCAATTCTACGTTCGAGAATCTCTATGTCAGAGAAGATAAGTTCAAGATTGATAGTCTCAATATCTCTTAGAGGATCAACACTTCCATCAACATGAACGATGTTAGAATCGTCAAAACATCTTACAACGTGAACGATAGCATCAACTTCACGAATGTTTGAAAGGAATTGGTTACCAAGACCTTCACCTTTTGATGCACCTTTTACAAGACCTGCAATATCAACAAATTCGATAACAGCAGGAACTATTTTCTGTGAATTATATAAAGCAGCGAGCTTGTTAAGTCTCTCGTCTGGTACGCTTACAACACCAACATTAGGATCGATGGTACAGAATGGATAGTTTGCTGATTCTGCACCCGCTTTAGTTAAAGAGTTAAATAGGGTACTTTTTCCAACATTTGGAAGACCCACAATACCAAGTTTCATATTTTTCTTCCTTCCTTTATATATAATAAACCTAAGACATTTTATCACATTGACATTCAAAAATAAAGACAAAAAATGTAGAAGAAGAGAAATGTATTGACATTTTGAAAAAAAACGGACGAATAGTGCTAAAGTACTAAAAGTACTTGATAAAGATGCCGAAATGGGGTAATATGATACTAGGTGGTGGTAAGTGGTAGAGAATGGTAAAAAGTGGTTCCGTTGTGGTACACTTATAAGGTGGGTGAGTATAGATGTTCATGAGTGAGTATAACCATACAATTGATATAAAAGGTCGTCTTATAGTACCTGCAAAGTTCAGGGAAGAATTAGGTGACACATTTATAGTAACAAAAGGATTCGATGAATGTCTGCTTGCATATCCAAAGAGTGAATGGACACTTTTTGAAGAAAAGCTATTACAATTACCGCAAAATAACAAAAATGCCCGTGCACTTGTAAGGCATTTTATGGCTGGGGCAGTAGAATGTGAGATAGATAAGCAGGGTAGGATACTTATACCACAGGTATTAAGAAATTTTGCAAAGTTAAATAAGGATGTTTTGTTAGTAGGTGTTGGTACAAAAATTGAGATTTGGGACAAGGATATATGGGAACAGAATGAGACCAATGACATCGAACAGATTGCAGAAAGTCTTGAAGAATTTAACATCAGGCTATAAGGAGGCTATAATGGAATTTAAACACAAGTCGGTTTTACTTAATGAAACCATAGACAATCTTAACATTAAACCTGATGGAATCTATGTGGATGGTACACTAGGAGGCGGAGGCCACTCATACGAAATCTGCAAGAGATTATCACCAGAGGGAAGATTAATAGGGATTGATCAGGACGAAGATGCTATAAGGGCAGCATCAGAGAGACTGAGCGAATTTAAGGACAGAGTGACAATAGTTAGAAGTAACTACTGTGAGATAGCACAAGTACTTAAAGATTTGGGCATTGAAGGTGTGGATGGAATAATACTTGATCTTGGAGTATCATCATTTCAATTAGATACTGCGAGTCGAGGATTTACATACAGAGAGGACGCACCACTAGATATGAGGATGGATCAGCGTCAGGAGACAACAGCAGCAACAATAGTGAATACTTACAGTGAATTTGATTTATACAGAATCATAAGAGACTATGGTGAAGACAAGTTTGCAAAGAATATAGCAAAGCACATAGTTATGGCAAGAGAAGAACAACCAATTGAGACAACCGGGCAGCTTATAGAGATAATAAAAGCTGCAATACCGATGAAAGTAAGGGCAGTTGGTGGACATCCTGCCAAAAAAACATTTCAGGCAATAAGAATTGAACTTAATAAAGAGTTAGAAGTTCTTAATGATTCTGTGGAGACGATGATTGATTTGCTCAATGATAAAGGCAGGATATGTATAATAACATTCCATTCTTTAGAAGACAGAATAGTAAAGACAAAATTTAAAAATTGTGAGGATACATGTACATGTCCTCCATCATTTCCAGTATGTGTGTGTGGAAATAAACCAAAAGGTAAGGTGATAACAAGAAAACCTATAATACCAACGGAAGAAGAGATTGTTGCAAATAAGAGATCTAAAAGCTCAAAACTAAGAGTATTTGAGCGAATTAGATAATCTGGTTAAAAAGGGGGAATACCGGATGCAGAACAATAGTAAGAAGAAAAAAATATATGTTTACAGCGATGGCAATACACTAAGATATGCGGAAGCTGAAGCACTACCAAAGAAAAAAGAACAAAAAGTTGTACAACCAGAGAAACCAAAGAAGAAAAAAGTCAGTGAACAGACAAGACGTAACAGAGAAAAAGCCCAGCATATGGGAAGAGGAATGGCATTATTCTTGACAACTGCAGTGTGTGCAACACTATTTGTAAGTTTCAGGTATCTTAATCTGATGTCAGATATGAAATCTAATCAGGGCGAGATAACAGAACTTCAGAATCAGTTAGATGAACTAAAAACAGAAAACAGTGTTACATATTCAAGATTAAATAGTAGTATTGATCTTGAAGATATATACAAAAGAGCGACACAGGAATTAGGCATGGTATATGCTGTAGATGGACAGATTGTGACATATACAGCACCAGCAAGTGAGTATGTTGAACAGTATGCTAACGTTCCACAGGCAAATAGTAATAATCTGTTAGACGAGATAATTGAGATAATGAAGTAGGTGTAAAAATGGCATTAGAGCGCAAGAAAAGGACAAAACCGCTTACATTCAACCGAAGAATGAAACAGAAACTAATGATAGTCTTTGCCGGAGTTATGTGTGCATTAATCGGACTTACTGTTGTTCTTGCGAGAATAAACATAATAAGTGGACGAGAATATGAGAGAATAGTTCTCTCAAACAGGCAGTACAATACTACTGTTGTGCCTTATAAGAGAGGCGATATAGTAGACCGTAATGGTACAGTACTTGCTACAAGTGAAGAAGTATATAATGTAATAATCGATGCATCTGAATTATTAGCAAAAAATGGTAAGTATCGAGAAGCATCAGTTGAGAGTCTTGTGAAATATCTGGGTATAGATATAAATACAATTAATGAATACCTTGATAATGAAGAGAATAAAGATGCCCATTATAAACGAATTGCAAGGAAAGTGCCTTATAAACAGATAAAAGAATACATGCAGGTACTTGAAGAGTCCAATAAGATAAAAGGAATATGGCTTGAAAAAGAATACAAAAGAACATACCCACAGAATGCACTTGCGGGTGATTTGATTGGATTTACAGTCCTTGGTGATGATGGAGAAGACCAGGGAAATTGGGGGATAGAACAGTACTATAATGATGAATTGTCAGGGAAAAACGGTGTGCAATATGGATATGTGGATAGTGAACTTAATTATGAGACAGTTGTAAAATCGGCAACAGACGGTTATACAATTGTCTCAACAATAGATGCTAATCTGCAATCAATAGTTCAAAAAGATATAGAAGCATATTATGCAGAAAAAGGTGCAAAAAATCTTGCAGTAATAATAGCAGATCCTAATAATGGCGAGATACTTGCCGAAGCAAGTTATCCATTTTATGATCTTAATAATCCACAGGATCTAAGTGTCTATCTTCCACAAGATCAGATAGATACTCTTTCTGATGAAGAAAAACTTACAAAGATGTCAGAGATGTGGAGAAACTTCTGTATAAGTGATACATACGAACCAGGTTCGACATTTAAACCTTTTACTATAGCAGCAGCATTAGAAGAGAATATCGTAACTGATAATCAGTCATTTTACTGTGATGGATTTCAAGATATATATGGAACTAAGATAAAGTGCCATAAAACAGCCGGACATGGAATGCTTACACTTGAAGAATCACTTATGAATTCATGTAATGATGCACTTATGCAGATAGGAGCATCACTTGGAACAGAGAAGTTTTGCAAGTATGTATCCGACTTTGGATTTGGTCTTAAGACTAATATAGATCTTCCTGGAGAAACATACGGAATTATACATACAGCAGATACAATGGGACCAGTTGATTTGGCAGTTAACTCATTTGGACAAGGTATTAATGTTACCATGACACAGATGGTGGCGGCATTTTCGTCACTAATCAATGGTGGTAATTTTTATGAACCAAGTGTAGTAAAACGAATAGAGACACAAAATGGCAATATAGTTGATAATAAAGAGCCTGTAGTATTAAGACAGACTGTAACAGCTAAGACATCAGAACTATTAAGACGCTATCTATATAGCACAGTTGCTGAAGGAACAGCTAAGACAGCCGGAGTTGAAGGATATGCTATTGGTGGTAAGACAGGAACAGCAGAAAAATATCCACGAGGCAATGAAAAATACATAGTCTCATTCATAGGATTTGCACCAGTTGACAATCCAAAATATGTAATATATGTAGTCATTGATGAGCCTAATGTAGAGAAACAATCAGATTCAACACAGGCAACAACACTTGCACAGAAGATTATGTCAGATATTATGCCATATATGAACATATATCCTACTAATAATACGGGTGACAATGGACAGCCTGCAGAGAATGAAGAATATGAATCAGGTGGTTTTATAGAAGGCGAGAATGTTACAGATCCTATAGCTGAGCAGGCGGGAACACATGTTGAAGGTGCATCACAGGGAATAGATCCTGAACCTGCGACTGTAGCACCAACTGAACCAGAATCACAATCAGATGCGGCACCATCTGAGCCTGCCCAGGCATCACCAGAGGATGTGGCACCATCTGAGCCTGCCCAGGCATCACCAGAGGATGCGACACAACTAGACCAGGCACCATCTGAACCGGCAGGATAAAAGCTGCCTCACAGGCATTAAAGAAGCATGATGTGTTACGTATAATATGTTATAAATTAATGGCGAAAAAATCACAGGCTTGCCTGTGGAAGTAGTCAGAGAACAATAGAATATATTAGAAGAATGATTGCATAACCTCATAATAGCAGAATAGAATATATAAACTGCTATTATGAGGTTATATGTAAGAATGGAAAAAGAAAAGACATATAACAGAAAAAAAATCTTTATATTTTCGTTAGCTACAATAACAGTACTTATATTGCTTATTGCAAGATTATTCTATGTAATGATAATAGAACATGATTATTATACAAAGCTTGCTACAGAGCTTCACGAGAGAGAACGTGCAATAAAAGCACTAAGAGGTGAGATAATAGATCGTAATAATATTCCACTTGCAACTAATATAACTGTATGTACAGTATCAGTGATCCATAACCAGATAACTGATGAAGAACAGACAGCATCTATGTTGTCATCTGAACTTGGTATATCCTATGAAGATGTATTAAAAAAAGTAAAGAAGAAGTCTTCTATAGAAAGAATAAAAACTAATGTAGAAAAGACAATTGGTGACAGAATAAGAGAATATGGATATTCTGGTGTAAAAGTCGATGAAGATTATAAAAGATATTATCCGTATGATGAACTTGCATCAAAAGTAATAGGATTCACAGGCAGTGATAATCAGGGAATAGTAGGGCTTGAAGTATATTATGATGAATATCTTACCGGCAAAAGTGGCAATATTCTTACAGTAACAGATGCTAAAGGAATAGAACTTGAAGGATATAGAGAGAATAGAGAAGAACCAATTGCAGGTAATACACTTAAGATAAGCATTGATTATAATATTCAAAGGTACTGTGAACAGGCAGCATATAAAGTTATGACAGAGAAAAATGCCAAAAATGTTATTATAATAGTTATGAATCCGGTTAATGGAGAGATATATGCGATGGTTAATACACCAGAGTATAATCTTAATCAACCTTTTGAACTTACAAGTGAGTATCTAAGCGAGATGCAGTCAGAGACAACATCAGAAAGTGAGACTATTGACCAGAATAAGACTGATGAAACAGCAGAGACTATGACCAAACAGGATATGCTCAACCAGATGTGGCGTTGCATGGCGATTAATGATACTTATGAACCGGGAAGTACATTTAAGATGATAACAGCAGCAGGTGCATTAGAAGACGGTGTTGTAAGCATAACAGATACATTTACATGTGGCGGATATGCAACAGTTGAAGACAGGCGAATACGATGTCACAAGACGACAGGACATGGAACAGAGACATTTACAGAGACAGTGATGAACTCATGCAATCCGGCATTCATTGAATGGGGAAGAAGACTTGGAACAGACCGTTTTTATGAATATTTTAAGATATTTGGATTGATGGAAAAGACAGGGATAGACTTACCGGGTGAAGCATCAGGGATAATGCATAAAAAAGAGAATATTGGAGCAGTTGAACTTGCGACAATATCGTTTGGGCAGTCATTTCAGATAACTCCAATGCAATTATTAGGTGCAGCAGCATCAATAGTTAATGGCGGACATAAGATAATACCACATTTTGGAATAGATATACTTAATGAAGATGGTAAAGTAATACAGAATCTTAATTATACTACAGATAAACAGACGATTTCTAAAGAGACATCTGATACAATGAAAGAGATATTGTGGCAGGTAGTGGAAAACGGAGGAGGTAACAAGGCATATATTGAAGGATATGAGATAGGTGGTAAGACAGCTACGAGCCAGAAACTTCCAAGAGGTTCTGGTAAATACATAGCATCATTTGTAGGATTTGTACCATATAACGATCCGAAAGTTATGGCGATGTGTATAATTAATGAGCCACAAGGTGTATATTATGGTGGTACGATAGCTGCACCTGTAATACAGAATGTATTCGACAATATTCTTCCATATCTTGGAATGGAAAAAAATAACAACAGTTAAGTATATAGAAAATATATGAATAAATAGTTGAAAAGTAAAATGAAAAGCAATATAATGTTAGGGTTATAATTGCCATTAAGGCGATAAATTTGGAGGAAAAATATTATGGATTTAAAAGGCGATAAAGTAGTAGTAGTAGGCACTGGTATAAGCGGAATTGGAGCAGCAAGACTTCTTGCTAAGACACAGGCTAAAGTTGTACTTTATGATAGCAATGAAAAAGTAAACGAAAAAGATGTATATGCAAAACTTCCGGATGTACAGGTAGAAGTAGTAATAGGTACAGATTTTGCAAAAGTTTTAGAAGGTGCAAAACTTTTAGTAATAAGTCCGGGTGTACCAATTGACAGTGAAGCAGTATTAGAAGCTAACAGACAGAACATACCTGTATGGGGTGAGATAGAACTTGCTTATAATTACGAAAAAGGAACTGTTGCGGCAATTACAGGTACTAATGGTAAGACAACAACAACAGCACTTGTTGGTGAGATAATTAAGAATCATATTAAGAATACATACGTAGTTGGTAATATTGGTAACTCTTATACAGGTGAAGTATTAAAAACAGATGAAGATTCAGTTACAGTAGCTGAGATTTCAAGTTTTCAGCTTGAGACAACACATGATTTCAGACCACATGTAAGTGCAATACTTAACATAACACCTGATCATCTTAACAGACATAAGACAATGGAGAATTATATCAAAGTAAAAGAGAGTATCACAAAGAATCAGACACAGGAAGATGTATGTGTACTTAATTATGATGATGAAGTGTTAAGAGCATTTGGTGCAAAAGAATGTAGTGCATCTGTACTATTTTTTAGCAGATTATACAAGATAGAGAATGGTATCTGCATGAATAATGATGATATTGTTCTTGTAAAAGATGGTAAAGAGACAGCATTAATGAATGTTAATGATATGAAATTAATTGGAAAACATAACTATGAAAATGTAATGGCAGCTATAGGCGTAGCAATGTCAATGGGAATTCCAATGGATATAATCATATCAACAGTAAAAGAATTCAAAGCTGTTGAGCATAGAATAGAATATGTAAGAGAACTAAATGGAGTTGTATATTACAATGACTCAAAAGGAACTAATACAGATGCTGCAATCAAAGCTATAGAAGCTATGACAAGACCAACAATATTAATTGGTGGTGGATATGACAAACATTCAGAATATGACGATTGGGTTCTTGCATTCAAAGATAGAGCTAAACACCTTATATTACTTGGAGCAACACGTAATAAGATAGCAGAATGTGCTAAGAAGCATGGATATGATAAGATTACATTTGTATCAACACTTAGTGAAGCAGTAAGCCTTAGTGCTAAGATAGCAGAGAGTGGAGATGCAGTTCTTCTGTCACCTGCATGTGCAAGCTGGGATATGTTTGAAAGCTACGAGCAAAGAGGCAAGATGTTCAAAGAGTATGTTAATCAATTGAATTAGAAGATAAAATATAAAATAAGGTGGGGATATAGTGGAACTAAGAAAGAAAAGAAGAACAACACAAGTGAGCAAAAGCGAAGAGAAAGATACAGCACCTGTTAAGAGACGTGAAATAACCAAATATTTTGATTATAGTCTTGTTGTAATAGTAATATTTCTTATTGGATTCGGACTTGTAATGCTATATAGCACAAGTTCATATAATGCATTGTCAGAACATAATGATTCATGCTATTTCCTAAAGAGGCAGGCGACATTTTCGGTACTGGGGCTTTTTGTAATGTTTGTAGTTTCATTTATCCCTTATCAAGTGTGGAGAAGACCATCAGCGATATTTTTTATAATATCATTGATAACAGTTTTTCTTGTATTAACACCACTTGGAATATCGAGCCATAATGCAAGAAGATGGATAGGTCATGGCAGTATACGAATTCAGCCTGCTGAGATTGTTAAAGTAGCGACAATTCTTCTCGTAGCATCACTTATATGCAAGTTTGGAAGAAGAATAAAATACATAAAGTCAATATTATTTATTGGAATTATAGGCTTTATAGGAGCAGTGCCATTATATATTGTAACAGATAACTTAAGTTCATGTATAATTGTATTTGGAATAACAGTTATAATGACATTTGTAGCATATCCAAAATATTGGCCATATATTCTTGGTGTAAGTGCAGTAGCAGCAGTTGTGATTATCTATCTATATCACCTGTTTACAACATATGATATTAATCAGATAGATGATACTGTACCATTTAGAATACGAAGAATGCTTATATGGAAGAATCCTGAAAGCTCAAGTGATAATTATGGCTATCAGACATTACAGGCATTATATGCAATAGGTTCAGGTGGTTTCTTTGGTAAAGGGCTAGGAAATAGTATTCAGAAATTAGGCTTTATACCCGAAGCACAAAATGATATGATATTTTCAATTATCTGTGAAGAACTTGGACTCTTTGGAGCAATATGTGTAATTCTACTATTTATAATGATGATATGGCGATTTATGATAATAGCCAACAATGCACCGGATCTTTTTGGTGCTATGATAGTTGTAGGTGTAATGTCGCATGTAGCGATTCAGGTAATACTTAATATAGCAGTTGTTACCAATACGATTCCTAATACGGGAATATCACTTCCATTCATCAGTTATGGTGGTTCATCGGTTGTATTTTTACTTATAGAAATAGGACTTGTGCTTAATGTATCAAGACAGATTAGTTTTGAAAAATAATGGTAGTATATTAGCGATACACTCTAACGGATTAGGAGGGGTTGTATGAAGAATGTGAAACAGGGAGACAAAAAAAGAAATATATCTATTATTATTATTGCATCAATAGTTGCACTAATAATAATAGTATCAATATTTGCATTCTATTTTTTTAAAATAGAATCTTATGAAATTACTGGTAATAAAAATTATACAGAAGAAGAAATACAGAATATTATATTTGAAAAAGCTTACGAAAAGAATGCGATTGGAGTATATATTAATAATATATTTGGGAAAAAGAAGACAATACCCTTCGTTGAGACATACGATGTGGATGTTGTATGGCCAAATCATGTTAAAGTTACTATATATGAAAAAGCAATGACTGCATATATAGAATATATGGGAGTTAATATGTTCTTTGATAAAGATGGCATAATAGTCGAAAGTTCAACTAAACTTCCAGAGGGAATACCACTTGTATGTGGTTTGCAATTTGATTCTATGCAATTATATAGTAAGCTGGCTGTAAAAGATGATAAAGTATTTAATACAATATTAAGTATTACACAGTTCCTTGACAAGTATAGTGTTGATGTAGACAAAATACAGTTTGATAAGAATTATAATATAATCCTTTATAAAGGTGATATTAAAATACTTTTGGGTGATGGCTCTAATATTGGAGAGCGAATATACCGATTAAGTTTAGTAATGAATAAGTTTGAAGGATTAAAAGGTACGTTATATCTGGATGATTTTGATGAAAATAATGGTGATATCTTATTTAAAAAAGAAAATTGACGATTAAGATTATAAACATTATATAAATCACAATATCTTGAAAAAAAATAACAAATATAGAAAATACATATTGAAATTTTTCTTATTTAATTATATTATATATAGTATATAAGGTTTTTTTTAAGATTTTAGGATTTAAAGATTTTTTTTAGAAGAAATAGAAAATATAAGAGGAGGTAACACCTTGTTAGAGATTAAGACAAATGAATCTGACTCCGCTGCAAAGATAATCGTAGTAGGTGTAGGTGGAGCTGGTAATAATGCAGTAAACAGAATGGTTGATGAGAATATAGGTGGAGTTGAGTTTATTGGTATCAATACTGATAAACAGGCGTTACAGCTTTGCAAAGCTCCAACAGCTTTACAAATAGGTGAGAAGTTAACCAAAGGATTAGGTGCCGGAGCACAGCCGGAAGTAGGACAAAAGGCTGCGGAAGAAAGCGCAGAAGAGATATCAGCTGCTTTAGAAGGTGCTGATATGGTATTTGTAACATGTGGTATGGGCGGCGGAACAGGAACAGGTGCTGCTCCTGTTGTTGCACAACTTTCTAAAGAAAAAGGAATACTTACAGTTGGTGTAGTTACAAAGCCTTTTAGATTTGAAGCAAAAGCAAGAATGAATAATGCGTTAAGTGGTATTGAAAGACTTAAACAGAATGTTGATACATTAATTGTAATACCTAATGATAAATTACTAGAGATAGTAGATAGAAGAACTACAATGCCAGAAGCTTTAAGAAAAGCTGATGAAGTACTTCAGCAGGCTGTTCAGGGTATTACAGATCTTATTAATGTGCCAGGACTTATCAATCTTGACTTTGCTGATGTTCAGACAGTTATGACGAATAAAGGCATTGCACATATTGGTATTGGTAAAGCAAAAGGTGATGAAAAAGCAATTGAAGCTGTTAAACAGGCTGTTACAAGCCCACTTCTCGAGACAACAATCGAAGGTGCATCACATGTAATTATTAATATTTCAGGTGATATTGGACTTATGGAAGCTAATGAAGCAGCAAGCTATGTTCAGGAATTATCAGGAGATAATGCTAATATTATCTTTGGTGCAATGTATGATGATACATATCCTGATGAAGCAACAATCACAGTTATCGCAACAGGACTTGATGATTCTAATTCAGGTAAGAAGAAGTCAATAGGTGATGTTGTTAATGGATTCAATGCAAGACCTAATGGTACAACTAATGTATTTGGTAATGGAACAGCATCATTCCAGACAGGTGCATATGGACAGACAGCAGGTCATGTTGAACAGGAAGCAGCGAAAGTTCCACCTATTGCTTTTAATAACATTCCAAAGCCAGATGCAAAATCAATAATTGAAGAACGTCAGGAACAGCGACCATCAATTAAGATACCGGAATTTTTACAGAAACGTAAATAGAATATCTTATAATACATAGAATAGAGATATACCCTTCGCAATGCGAAGGGTATGCTTATATTATGAAATATCGAAAAGGAGAAATACTATGGAAGAGAATAAAAACCAAAGATTTTCACAGATAATATCAAAAAGTATGTCTCAACTTATAGTAATACTGTTAGCGATAATCATATTTTTCGCTTTTTACCGTTTCTCGGAGATTATGTCAGTATTTAAATTGATACTTGGAACAATACAGCCAATACTCATTGGATTGTGTCTTGGGTATGTATTAAAGCGTCCACAGAAGTTCTTTCATAAGAAGATATACAAGTTGTTTACAAAATACAAAATTATAAAAAAAGAAAAGAAGAGAGAAAGTATCAGCAAAGGATTATCAATATTCATTGCTATGGTAATGTTCTTAGTTACAATATACATTCTGATAATAATGGCAGTTCCTGAGATTGTTGAGAACATATTCAAAGTGACAGATACACTTCCGGAGCAGGTAAACAGACTGATAAAATGGGTGTCTGAGAGAATGAAAGAGAATAGCAAATATGCAGATATGTTTGAAAAGATATTAAAAGAAGCAACAGATTATATAACAAGATGGGTTAAGAATGATATGATGACACAGATTGGACAGCTTGCATCAGGAATAATATCAGCAGTATCAGTATTTGTTAATGCTGTTGTCGGTGTGATTGTTGCAGTATATGTATTATCAAGTAAAGAGACATTTGCCAAACAAGGTAAAAAAATTATATATGCGATATTTAAAGAAAAACATGCAGAGAAGATATTAAAAGAGTTTAAAAAGAGTGATGATATATTCGGTGGATTTATAAGTGGTAAGATTATCGATTCACTTATAATAGGTGCATTGTGTTTTGTAGGGCTGACAATTCTTGATATGCCTTATACAATGCTTGTAAGTACAATAGTAGGTGTAACTAATGTAATACCATTTTTTGGACCATATATTGGAGCTGTTCCAAGTGCGATACTTATTCTGCTTGCAGATCCTAAAAAAGGTCTTATATTTATTGTATTTATAATACTATTACAACAGCTTGATGGTAATATTATTGGACCTAAGATTCTTGGAGAATCAACAGGACTTACACCATTTTGGGTAGTATTTTCGATACTGCTTGGAGGCGGTTTGTTTGGTATTGTTGGAATGCTCTTTGGTGTACCAACATTTGCTGTAATATACAATCTTATAGCAGAGATTGTTAATTACAGAATAAAGGATAAGAATATATCTCCGGATAGATATGATAATTATGATACTACAGAAAGGAATGGACAGTGACATAATGATTAAGCTTAACAGGAGTCCATATTGGGGACTGGAATGTATAGAGTGTTTTAATGACAAGACTAATGAGAGAATTGATAATCTGTATAAATCAAGAGAAAGTTTTGGAATGAGTCGTACAGAGATAAAAGAATACATTAGAAATATTTTTTATCTAAAGAGAACACTTGAAGAAGAGATGAGCAGGTTACTTACCAAATATCCATACATTAATAAGTATATACGCCCAAAATATAGTGAGAAAAAACGAAAAATATATCTGTTGTATAATCTGGTAAATGGTTTTTATGAAGAGCAGAATACAATAGAGAATATTTTAAAAAAATATGTATTATCCGGATTTGATTTTTTTATTGATAAAGATAAGTTTAATGAACTTGATATGGAAGATTCAAAAAAAGTAATGGAATTATTAAACGAAAGCTGTATTGAGAGTGAGATAAAAGAAAAATTTATGTCGATGTACCTAGACAGAGAGAGTTTATATATAGAAACCAAACTTTTTATAATGGAATGTGAGATAATTGGAAGAAGACATTTTGAAATTATAAAAAATGAGTTTAATGAAGTATATGATAGATTAAATAATATGGAACCGGAAGAACTTAAGAAGTATATTATGGTATGTAATGAAGATACAAAAATATATGAGAATATAGAATATGTAATTCAGATAATGCCATTTAATTCTATAAGTTACTATACAGATAAGCATAAAAAAATTGTATTTGAGATAGGTTTTCTCTTTTTTGAACTTGTAAAAAGAGAGAAAAAACATTCTGAGAATTATATGAGATTGTCAGGAAATCTCTCAGTCTTAAGCGATGAAAAAAGATTAGAGATATTAAAAATGATAAAAGAAAAAAAGAATACAATTAATGCGATATCAGAAGCACTTCAAATGTCTAAGAATGAAGTAATAGTTCATATAGATAATCTTGTTCATAATGAGATAATAAGAATAAAATCAGATGTGGAAGGTAATGAGACTTTTTCTATTAATAATGAGGCACTTAAAGTTCTTGGAGCAGAGATTATAGCTATGTGTGAATAGATTATAGAATAATTATATATTATACAAAAGCCACTTAGTGAACGATAACAAAGATTTTGAGGTTATAGTTCATTAAGTGGCTTTTGTGTAGATGTGATTATGTATTATGAAGAATGAATATAATATTACCAGTTAATAATGCTTCCTGATTTTTGAATTTTTTTACGCAGAGTATAAGCAAGCCCTTCAAGTTCATCATCATTCATATCAGCATAGCCAATACATTGTTTAATCTCTGATACAGGCTTTAATAAAAACTCAGTAATCTCATCAGGTTCATATCCTTTAACAGCGGAAACACCTTTTTTATCACACAAATAGATAGTGACATCTTTTAAAAGCTGGCGTTCTTTTTCAATAGTTGTTTCTTCAGCTTTTTGCTCTTCACGTTCAAAAGCTTTTTTTAAATCGTTTAAATCGACCATATGGACACTCCTTCCAATATATAAAGATGCACAGACATATAAAATATCCTATACTTAAGATAATATTTTACAGTTTATTATACTGTTAATATATCGGAGAGATACGAAGGCATAATAAGACTTGTAGACAGATTGTTAAGAAAATATATTATGCTATAATAAAACATACTTGCGAAGATACATTAAAAGTGGTAAAATGAAGAATAGTGGTCATTTGACCGGAAGATAATTATAAAAAAGGAGCGTTATTATGTCAGGACATTCAAAGTTTGCCAACATAAAACATAAAAAAGAGAAAAACGATGCCGCTAAGGGTAAGATTTTCACAAGAATCGGAAAAGAAATAGTTGTTGCTGTTAAAGAAGGTGGACCAGATCCAGCAAATAACAGCAAGTTAAAGGATGTTATAGCAAAAGCAAAATCAAACAACATGCCTAATGATACAATCGAACGTAGTATTAAGAAGGCAGCAGGTGATGCTAATGCTGTTAACTATGAATCAATTACATATGAAGGATACGGACCAAGTGGAACAGCAATTATTGTTGAGACATTAACAGATAATAAGAATAGAACAGCTTCTAACGTTCGTAATGCATTTACAAAAGGAAGCGGTAATGTAGGAACACCAGGATGTGTATCATTTATGTTCGATAAAAAAGGACAGATTATCATTGATAAAGAAGAATGTGATATGGATCCGGATGAACTTATGATGATAGCATTAGATGCAGGTGCAGAAGATTTTGCAGATGAAGAAGACAGCTACGAAGTAACAACAGCACCAGAAGATTTCAGTGCAGTAAGAGAGAATCTTGAGAATGCAGGTATTACAATGGCTTCAGCAGAAGTTACAATGATTCCACAGACATGGGTTGAATTAACTGATGAACAGGATATCAAGTTAATGAATAGAATTCTTGATTTACTTGATGAAGATGATGATGTTCAGGAAGTATATCATAACTGGGATGAATAATTATATCTGATTATATTGATTGATTTAATATAATATGAAAGATACAATTTAATAGATATGTAGAAGTATATATCGAATCCATCATATAACTTATATGAGTTACTTAATGCGAGTAATTAATATGAGCTGTATGATGGATTTTTGGCTCTTTGTCAAGAGCGGGGGTAAAATCCCATATTGGAAACCTGGTGCATAAGCATCAGGTTTCTTTAATATACTATTAGATTAAGCGATATTTAAATGGAATCTTTTGTTAGAACGAAGAGTGTTTTTTATGTATGAGATGAGACAGTTGATAATAAAGTATCTTGAATAAAAATAGATAATGTGATAGATTAGAAATATTGAAATTAACGAAAGAACGTGTGTTTTTGGGATTGAGGAGGCAATAATTTAGATGAAAATATTTCACTTATCAGATTTGCATATAGGAAAAAGTGTTCATGAATATAGCATGAAAGAAGAACAGATACATATTCTTGATGAGATATTATCTTATATAGAAGAAGAACATCCACAGGCAGTTATATTTGCAGGAGATATATATGACAAGTCGGTTCCGTCTATTGAGGCTGTGAATATTCTTGATGAGTTTTTTACAAAAATATCAAAAACGGGAGCGAAGATTCTTATAATTAGTGGTAACCATGATTCTTCACATAGACTCAATTTTGCGAGCAGACTGCTTGAGAGTAATAATATATATATTGAAAGTGTATTTGATGGGAAAGTAAGAGTAGTAACACTTGATGACGAATATGGTGAAGTTAATTTTTATATGCTTCCATTTATAAAACCTATGGATGTAAGAGGATATTATGAAGATAGAGATATAGAGAGTTATAATGATGCTATTAAAGCGGTAATTGAATCAACTTATGTTGACAAATCAAAGAGGAATGTTATGATTGCCCATCAGTTTGTTACAGGAGCTATTAGAACTGAATCAGAGATAACAGTTGGAACAGTTGATAATGTTGATGGAACGATATTTGATGATTATGATTATGTTGCACTTGGACATATTCACAGGCCACAGAAAGTGCTTCGTGAGACTATGAGATATAGTGGAACACCACTTAGTTATTCTTTTTCAGAAAAGGATGATAAAAAGAGCATAACAGTGATAGATTTTGATGAAGGCAAAGTTCCAAAGATTACTTTTCTTCCACTTCTGCCACTACATAGAATGGTAGAAGTAAGAGGTAGTCTTGAAGAACTATTAACAAGAGAAGAGGCAACAGATGATTATGTAAAAGTAATTCTTACAGATGATGTTGCGATTGATGCTATGGCAAAACTTCAAAAGATATATCCGAATATTATGCAGATTGTCTTTGAAGACAAGAAGGCAATAGATATATTAGATGGTATTGCCGGTGATAATGTACTTAATAAAGATAAATACGAACTATTCTCTGATTTTTATAAAGAGATTACAGGTGAAGATATGAATGAACAGGATAAGGCTTATCTTGTTAGATGTATGGAAAGTGGCAACGGGGAGGATTAGTGATGAGACCTATAAGACTTACGATGGAAGCATTTGGAACATATCTTAAGAAGACAGAGATTCCATTTGATGAATTTGGTAAAAAAGGTCTGGTGCTTATAACAGGAAGTACCGGTTCTGGAAAGACAACGATATTTGACGCAATTACATTTGCATTATATGGTGAGAATAGTAAAGATACAGTTGGTAACGGTAAGAGAAAAGATGCAAGAACGCCGGAGATGCTAAGAAGTGATTATGCTGAACCTAAAGTTAAGACGTATGTAGAACTTGAGTTTGAGCATAATAATGAAGTATATATAATAAGACGTAATCCGTCTTATGAACGACCAGGATATAAGACAAAGATTCCACATAGTGTTGCACTTACACTTCCGGATGGAACAGTTCTTACATCAACAAGAGATATTGATGGTGAGAAAGGCAAGATAAAAGAGATTCTTGGAATTAATGTATCACAATTTAGACAGATTGCCATGATTGCACAAGGTGAGTTCCAAAAGCTTTTATTGGCATCAACAGATGACAGAGTTGAGTTATTTCGTTCTATTTTTGATACATATAGGTTTAATGACATACAGGAACGAATAAGAGATATCAACAATAAAAATGCGATAGAATATAAAAAGATAAAAGAGAAAGTAATAGAACTTACAGGTGAAAAAGATGTATTTGATTGTGAAGATATGTCACAGGAACTAGGTAAGAGTATAGAAGCAGCAACACGAAAACTTGAAGAATATGATGCAGCTATTAAGAAAAAAGAGAAAGAAAAGATAGCAGTGAATAATGCTCTTATGGCTGCAGATGAGATTAATAAGAAGATTGACATGTATGAAGCATGTATTATCAAAAAAAATAATCTGAAAGAGAATAGCAATGTTATAGAGTTATATAAAAATAATGTAAGAAAATATGACAAAGCTGTTAAGATAAAACCGTATGATGACAGATGGCAGATGCTCACCAAACAGTATATGGATAAGATTACTAAAAATGAAGAACTTAAAAAGACAATAGAAGTTGAACAAAAATCAGCCAATATTGTAAAAGGAAAGCTTGATGAAGAACTACAAGTTGATCAGACTCCATATATTAATAAAATAAATGAGTTGTCAAAACAACTTGAAAAATATAAACAATTTGATGAGATTAAAAGCCTATATGCAAAAGAAAAAAGCATAATTACAGATGCAAGTGCAAAAAAAGAAGAATTTAAGACAAAACTTGATTCTTTGGATGGGAAGATAAGAGAGAATGATAAACTCCTAAAATTCCTTGCCAGTGCAGGAACAGAGAAACAGCGTTGTGAATATGAGATTAATAATATTAATGCTGTTGTAGAAGCATTCAGACAACTTGATACAAAGGCAAAACAGCTTGCAGGCTTAATGAAAGAACTTAATAATGCCTATGGAGAACAAAAGATACTTCTTGCAGAACGTAATAGACTTAATAGCAGATATCTTGATGTTGACACAGCATATTATGATCATATAGCCGGAAGACTTGCTATTGGTCTTACAGAAGGAATGCCATGTAAAGTATGTGGTTCACTTATACATCCTAAGATCGCAACACTTCCAGAGAATGCACCTGATGAAGAAGATGTAAAGAAAGCAAGAAAAGAATTCGATGAAGCAGAAAGCATATATAGAAATCATAATGAACATATAGCATCGCTTAAAGGTAAGATAGAGACAGACAAGATTAATCTGCTTAATAATCTTAATAATTATCTCTCAGATAACCTTGAGACAGAATCATTTGAACATATAGTAGAAGTTATTGAGAATGTGATAGCAAAATATTCAAAAGATCTTGCACTTCTTAAGAAAAATCTTGATTTTCTTGAAAAACAGGTTGTTCGTAGAGATAATGCAGATGTAGAGAATGAAAAATTGAAAATACAAAGAGAAGAATGTAATGATGCATATAACAGATATGCAGATATATATCATACAGAGAATGAGAACTTTATAAAAACTGAAGCTAAGTATGAAGAATTGAAAAAAGAACTTATAAAGAGTGAAGAAGATGTTACAGACGAGTTATATAAGACAAAAGATATTCTTAATGTACTTCAGACTGAGATAAGAGAATTTACAGCTAAATATGAAGAAAAGAAGACTAAGATTGATAGTCTTAATGGTGCATTTAAAGAAAATGAAGATTTCATAAATGATACTAAAATAAAAGCTGATGATACTTGCAAAAAGTTTGAAGAAATATTGAAAGAGCAGGAATTCTATGATAAAGAAGAGTATAAAAAAGCTCTTTTGGATGAACATGAGATAGATGAAATGAGACAAGCTATATCAGAGTATGATAAGACTGTAACAGAGAATGAGACAAGACTAAGTGATTTAGAACAACAGGGAATAGATACAAAAGAGCGAGAAGATGTTACAGAATATAAAGAAACTCTAAAAAAGACTGTCGATGAGATTGAAGAGATCAGAAAAAAACGTGATGAACTTCATGAGAGAATAACTCTTGACAAAAATAAGGAGATGCTTCTTAAAAAATATGGCAAAGAACTTCAAAAAGCAGATAGTGAGTATAAGAAGAGTAAGAAACTTAATGATGTTGCCAATGGTAATTATAAATTTGAGACTTATGTTCAGGGAGTTTTCTTTGAGCAGATCTTAAGTCAGGCTAATATGCGACTTAAGAATATGATGAATAATCAATTTGAATTAAGAAGAGGAGCAAGGACTAAAGGTAACAGAGGTCTTGATATTATGGTATTTGACAGAAGCACAGGCAAAGAAAGAGATGTAAGAACTCTTTCAGGAGGCGAGTCATTCGTTACGTCTCTCTCTATGGCACTTGGTTTGTCAGATATTGTAAAATATAATAATGGTGGCATAAAACTTGATACAATGTTTATAGACGAAGGCTTTGGAACACTTGATCAGGATACGCTAGAGACATCTATTAATGTACTTAATTCGATGTCTGAAAGCGACTGCCTTATTGGAATTATCTCTCATGTAGCTGAACTTAGAGAACGAATTGACAAGAAGATAGTTGTGACAAAGTCAAATAAAGGAAGTACTGTTACAATAGAAAAATAACAATGTGTAATTTGTAGATAATGGAGGAATGAAAATGAAGAAATTTAGAATAATAACAATATGCATTGCATGCATGATAATGGGTTTGATGTCAGGATGTGGTAATAATAAGCAGAATACATCAAATAAAGAGACTACGTTAAGTGATGGCAATAATAAAGAGACAACAGACAGTAAGTCAGATAACCAAAAAGATAATACAGATAATAGCAATAACTCAGATACTAATACTGATAGTGATTATAAAGTAACTAACCATGTTGAGATTGATGTAAAAGATTATGGTACTATTAAAGTAGAATTATATGGAGAAGTTGCACCTATAACAGTTGCAAACTTTGTAAAACTTTGCAATGAAGGTTTTTACGATGGACTTACATTTCATAGGATTATATCTGGATTTATGATTCAGGGAGGAGATCCTCTTGGAACAGGAATGGGTGGTTCAGATGAGAAGATAAAAGGTGAATTCTCATCTAATGGAATTGAGAATCCGATTTCCCACAAAAGAGGTGTCATATCAATGGCAAGATCAAGTGCTAATGACAGTGCAAGTTCACAATTTTTTATAATGCATGAAGATGCAGATTATCTTGATGGTAATTATGCGGCATTTGGAATGGTTACAGACGGAATGGATATAGTTGATAAGATATGTGAAGATACAAAGGTTGAAGATAGTAATGGTACAGTTAAAAAAGAAAATCAGCCGGTTATTAACAGTATAAAAGTTGTAGATTAACAACAGTATAAGAGTTGTAGATTAATAACAGATATACAATAACAGACTATAAATTTACAATAACTTCTCTAAGTTTGGATAATATATTTAAGATAAGCAGTATATTATAGTGATATAATAATATAAAACAAGTAAGTAGTAGACTATATAGTATATAAACATACATTATAGCAAGAAGAAAGTCTATCATTAATATACTATAACATGTGAGTCATGCACTATGGAGATATACTAAAGTCTGCTGTTAATATGTTTTAGAATAGGTGGTTTCTATGAGAGTATGCGAGCTAAGGGAAAAAGAAGTTATTAATACCTGTGACTGTAAGATAATCGGTAATGTATCAGACGTTGACTTTGATATTAACACAGGTGTCATAAAAGCACTTATAGTCCCCGGACCATGTAAACTGTTTGGAATTACAGGCAGAGAGATAGAATATATAATTCCTTACAGATGTGTTAATCAGATAGGTTCGGATATAATACTTGTGAGTGTAGATCTAAAAGAAGTGACTAAAAAAGTTGTATAAAATATTAAAATAATGATTAATAATAACGTATATGCTTGACCGACAGATATTTTTTACCTATAATCAGTTATAGAAATTCAATAAATGGTGAAGTGGAGGTAAAAATAGAATATGAAGTGTCCTTTTTGTGGAAAAGAAAATACAAGAGTAATAGATTCAAGACCGGCAGAAGATAATAGTGCAATCAGGCGCCGACGTCAGTGTGATAAATGTGGAAAAAGATTTACTACATACGAGAAAGTTGAAGTAATACCACTTATAGTTATCAAAAAAGACCGAAACAGAGAACCGTTTGACAGAGATAAAGTGGCAGCAGGAGTATATGGAGCATGTCATAAAAGACCTATTCCGGCAGAGAAGATTAATAAGCTTATTGATGATATTGAGACGATAGTCTTTAACCGTGAGGAAAAAGAGATTGAAAGTTCAGAGATAGGCAATATTGTTATGGATAAACTTAATGAACTTGATCAGGTTGCGTATGTTAGATTTGCATCTGTATATAGAGAGTTCAAAGATGTTAATACATTTATAGACGAACTTAAGAAGATACTTGATAAGAAATAATTATATTGAATCTGACAAGTAGACTGAATAAGATAATATATATTGAATCTGACAGGTAGACTGAATAAGATAATATATAGTTAATATGACAGATAGACAGAATAATATATAGTTAATATACTATGCAAATAGTGAATACTTACTGCTTTGTGGCAGGTATACATCTTAGAATTACATAAAGATAATACAGAAAGAGGGATGATATGTTTAAGAAATTTTATCCAAAAGCACAGATGGATTCGACTTATAATATAGATTTTGACCTTCTATGGAAAAAAGGTTATAGAGGTGTTATGTTTGACATTGATAATACACTTGTTATGCATGGAGCACCAGCTACTAAGCAGGCAGTAGATTTTTTTGAACAACTTAGAGAAAAAGGCTTTGATACATGTCTTATATCTAATAATAAGATTGGCAGAGTTGAGAGTTTTGCAAAACAGGTTAATTCGAAATATATCTATGATGCACACAAACCTTCGACCAGGAATTATATAAAAGCTATGGAACTTATGAATACAGATCGTAATACAACAGTTTTTGTTGGTGACCAGTTATTTACAGATGTATATGGTGCTAACAGAGCCGGAATTAAGACCATTCTTGTATCACCGATTAATCCAAAAGAAGAGATTCAGATTGTGCTAAAAAGATATCTTGAGAAGATAGTAATGCATTTTTATAAAGGAAAGGAAGGAAGCCTGGATAATTTTTAATGAAATACAGGTAAAAAATATGAGGAAAATAGACGGAAAGACAAGAACACTTGGACTTATTGGCAATCCAGTAGAACATTCACTGTCACCATTTATTCATAATTATATAGCAGACAAGATGGATATTAATACAGTATATACGACTTTTAAAGTTGAAAAAGATGATGTGCTGACAGCAGTAAAAGGAGCTTATGCACTTAATATACTCGGAATGAATGTTACAGTTCCACATAAGAGTGCTGTTATTGAAGCACTTAGTGATATAGAACCACTTGCTAAAGCGATAGGAGCTGTTAATACACTTGTAAGAACAAAAGAAGGCTACAAGGGATACAATACAGATATATTAGGACTAAAGAGGGAACTTGATGATGAAGGTATATGTCTTAAGGATGAACATATTGTTATTCTTGGAGCAGGTGGAGCAAGCAGAGCAATAGCATTTCTATGTGCAGATGAACAGGCGGGAGAGATTATTATACTTAACAGAACACTTGAAAAAGCACAGGATATAGCTGATAATGTTAACAACTATTATGGTAAAAATATTGCAAGTGCAGGAACACTTGATAGTTATGATACAATAATGACAGATAATAAATATATAGCAATTCAGACATCGAGTGTTGGATTGTATCCTAATAATAATCAGGCAGTTATAGAAGATGAGGAATTCTATACGAAGTTAAAATGTGCAGTTGACATTATATATAATCCACTAGAGACACAATTTATGAAGCTTGCAAAAGCTAAAGGTGTTGTAGCTTATAATGGACTTAAGATGCTTATGTATCAGGGAATTAGTGCTTATGAGCTGTGGAATGATATTAAAGTCAGTGAAGAACTTATAAAAGAATTATATTCATGTTTGGAAAGGCAGTTTAATGAATAAGATAATATTAATAGGTTTTATGGGATGTGGTAAGAGCAGTGTAGGAAGAAATCTTGCCCAAAAGCTTGGTTATGTATTAATAGATACAGATAAATATATAGAAGAAAGAGAAGCAAGAAGCATAAGTAGTATATTTGCAAAAGAAGGCGAACCTTTTTTCAGAGAATTAGAGACAGAAGTACTTGGTGAATTAGCTATAGCAAAAGAAGATATGGTATTATCAGCCGGAGGTGGGCTTGCACTTAAAGAAAAAAACAGAGAACTGTTTAAGCAAATGGGAACTACTATATATCTTAAAGCATCACCACAGACAATATATTCACATGTAAAAGGTGATACAAAGCGACCACTTCTTCAATGTGATGATCCAAGAAAAAGAATAAGCGAACTTATGAAAGAGCGAGAAGAATTCTATCAAAAAGCTGCAGATATTGTGATTGATACTAATGATAAGAACATTGAGAAGATTGCAGATGAGATTGTTAAGAAAGTAAATATAATAAGAAAGCAGGAAGATAAGATGAAAGTACTTGTATTAAATGGACCAAATATTAATTTTCTTGGGATAAGAGAAAAAGGCATATATGGCAAGGAGAATTATGATACACTTGTTAAAATGATAGAAGAAGCTGCTGAAGAAAGAGATATCGATATTGAAGTCTATCAGTCTAATTATGAAGGAGCAATTATTGATAAGATTCAGCAGGCATATTATGACAAGACAGATGCTATTATAATAAATCCGGGAGCATTTACACATTATAGTTATGCAATTAGAGACGCCTTGGCATCAGTTGAGATGCCGAAGATAGAAGTTCATATATCCAATGTTCATAAAAGAGAAGAATTTCGTCATACATCTGTAACAGCTCCTGTATGTACAGGGCAGATTGTCGGAATGGGATTATATGGTTATATTATGGCACTTGATGCAGTATGTAATATGTTAAAAAAAGATAAATAATATATTATTATTACAGAATATGAAAAAAAAGGTTGAAAAATATTACCTTTTATTATAAACTAGTAGAAGATGATTTAAGGAGGTATACCAAGTATGGTACAAGCAGGCGATTTTAGAAATGGTCTAACAATTGAAATGGACGGTAACATCTATCAGGTTATCGAGTTCCAGCATGTAAAACCTGGTAAAGGTGCAGCTTTCGTAAGAACAAAGTTAAAAAATATTAAGAATGGTGGCGTTGTTGAAAAAACTTTCAGACCAACTGAAAAGTGTCCACAGGCGCACATTGATAGATCAGATTATCAGTATTTATACAATGATGGTGATTTATATAACTTCATGAATACAGAGACATTTGAGCAGATTGCATTAAGCGAGGATAATGTTGGTGATTCATTAAAATTTGTTAAAGAGAACGAAATGGTTAAGTTATGTTCACACAATGGTAATGTATTTGCTATTGAACCACCTCTTTTTGTTGAGCTTGAGATTACTCATGCAGAACCAGGTGTTAAAGGTGATACAGCTACAGGTGCTACAAAGCCAGCTGTAGTTGAAACAGGAGCAACAGTATATGTTCCATTATTTGTTAACCAGGGAGATAAGATCAAGATTGATACAAGAACTGGTGAATATTTGTCAAGAGTCTAATATTGAGCAAATATAGTATAGTATACTAATATAGTGTAGCCGCAGAGTTATTGTAAGTGATTGCAAGGCTTTGCGGTTATTTGCGTTTAATACACAGCTTGTTAAGCTCGCAGAAATGAGCATAGGATGCAAATGGGTGTCAGAGAAAGGAGAAAATCATGGAAGATATGAAAGAATTTGTGGCATATAGCAGAAAACTTTTAAGAATACTTAACAAACTAGAAAATGCTTTGGAAAATAAGGAATATGAAAAAGCATTGGAAATGGTAAGAGAATTAAAAGAAGATACACAAAAAGATATTGAAGCTTAAATAGGAATAATATTTTTGAGGAGAATAAGAATGCAAGAAGTATATCCGGTATTATTTACAATAACAGAAGAATGTATATTAGTAGAAGTTCCAGATCTAGAAGTTTTGACAGAAGGTAAAAATATGTTTGATGCTGTGAAAATGGCAAGAGATGCAATACAATTAAAGCTAGTAGTACTTGAAGATGAAAAAGCAAAAATACCAAGACCTACAGAATTAGAAAATATTGAATTATCTAAAGGAGAATTTGCAGAGGAAGGAAAGACAATAGTATCGTTGGTTGATGCTGATTCTGAAGAATATAGAAGACAATTAGAAGATTGTTCTAAGTTCAATATTAAGAAGTTAAAAGATATTATAGCATATAAGAAGAAAAAAGCATGAATGCTAGAGATTATATGAGGTTGCCTTATACAAGATTGGTAGAGAAGATAGATGATGAGAGTGGACATTATTTTTGGGGGAGAATATTAGAGCTGGATGGCTGCCAAAGTACAGGTGACACTTTAGAAGAGTTATATGAAAGTCTTGATGAAGCAATGGAAGGATATATAGAAGCTAAATTACAGAATAATATGATAATACCTTTACCAAAAGGGGTAGATATGTAAGGTACATAAAATGGGCTGTTTTTACGGTCCATTTTTTAATAGAGATTTTTTGAGGCTTTTTGATATAGTTTTTTTGGATAGAGATAGTATATTTTAATAAAACATATTGAAAAATAGAATGAAATGTGTTACCATTCTAGAGTTGTCGGACTATGAGTATCAGACAATGTCATATCATTATGCACAACATTCGTTGTGATATTTTCAACATCAATTAAAAATAATATTAAAAAAGTACAAAAGAGAAAGAGATTCTGTTTTAGTGCAAGAAAAACAGGATTAGAATGAGAGGAAAAAATGAATTATTCAGAATTTATTGAAGCAGTGCGTTGCGAGGTTATGGAGATATTAAGCAGAGAAGGAAAAGTGTCTGTAAAAGTTCAAAGGATTACAAAAAATAATGGAGTTGAACTTGATGGACTTATGGTATTAAGACCAGACAGTAATGTATCACCTACAATATATCTTAATGATTTTTATAACCAGTATCAGAATGGCAGAAAGTTTGGAATAGTGGTTAATGACATAATAGAGATATATAACAAAAACAAAGATTCACTAAAAGTATCAGAAGATTTTTTTGTTGATTTTAATCTGATTAAAGACAGAATAATATATAAAACAATTAACTATGAACAGAATTTGAGATTGTTAAAAGATGTGCCACATATAAAGATAATGGATTTGGCAATAGCTTTTTACTGCATAGTAGAAGCTAATGAAGAGATAAGAGCAACAACACTTATACATAATTGTCATATTGAAAAATGGAATATAAGCAAAGACGAATTATACAAGACAGCATTCTACAATACACAGCGACTTTATGAACCTGAGATAAGAGATATGTATGAGATAATAATGGAGATGATGAATTCAGTAAGTGATAATTCAGATGACAGCAATGATATCGACAGGCTTGCTAATGAGTATAGAGAAGTACCTGAAAGTGAGATTAAGATGTATGTACTTACTAATAAAAAGAAAACTAATGGTGCATCATGCATCTTTTACGAAGATGTTTTATCAAGATTTTCAAAGAAGATAGACAGAGATCTTTTTGTACTGCCAAGCAGCATACATGAAGTTATAATAGTACCGAAGACAGATTTTATAACAAAGGATGAATTAAAGACGATGGTATGTGAAGTTAATGCATCAGAAGTCGATGAGTGTGACAGACTTTCAGATAATGTATACATATTTGAAAAAAATGGGAATACACTATCTATAGCATAATATTTTCCTTTAACAAAAGATGGTTATGTGCTATAATAGACAACAGGCGTAAAAAGCCTGTTGATGTACACCTGTAGCTCAGTGGATAGAGCAATAGCCTCCGGAGCTGTGTGCGAGGGTTCGATTCCCTTCAGGTGTATTTATTAAAAAGACAATAAATCCAATATCATTTATTGCAATTTTATAATAAATTTGTTAAAATAAACAAGGTTGAGAAAGGCAAGGAGGAGAATGTGAAGGCAAAAATTATAGAATTTCTTAACAGAGATTTTGTCAAGAATTACGGGAAATATATTCTTGCAGGAATATTATTAGTTATATTTATAATATTATTTGCTATTGGAATACTTAATGGCAGAGAGAGCAGGATTAATACAGGTGAGCTTGATACACCGGATAATGAGACTGGTTCAGTGGTAGCAGTACCATCAGGAGAGAAAGCTACTACAAAAGATGGCGAGACAGTAAGTGCAGAAGAATTTGAGAGCGGTAAATATCCATTTATAGATACGCTTGTTAAGAATTATTATACGGCACTTGCCAATAATGATGTTGATTCGTTATCTAAAGTTGTTGATTCAATGGATTCAATACCATTAGATGAGCTTACAACAGAGAGTCAGTATATCGAAAGTTACAATAACATTGAGTGCTATACAAAAGAGGGGCTGCTTGATAATACTTATATTGTACTGGTGTATTATGAAATTAAATTTCTCAACGTTGAAACATTAGCGCCAGGTTCTACATGTCTATATGTAGAAGTAGATGAAAGCAATAACCCATACATCTATACACAGGCTCTTAGTGATGATGTAAAAGCATATAGAGATTTAGTGCTTAATGATGATTTCGTTAAGACATTATACTCTACTACTGAAAGAAAGCTAGAAGAAGCAATGTCAAAGGATGAGCAGCTTAAAGAACTTATTAAAGCTATTAATACATCGACAGAAAAAGAGACAACAGCAGATGGTAGTAAGCCTGCCAATGAAGCGACAACTGCTGCAGAGACAACAACAGCGGCTGGTCAGGAGACAACTAAAGCGCAACCGGAGACAACTAAGGCAGCTGTAACAGAGACGACAGCAGCTACACAGCCTGCACAGGCTAATTAGAGGCGATACAATGTAAGAAAACCATTTGGAAGAGTCCGAATGGTTTTCTTTGCTAAGGTGAAAATTTTAGATAGCATTAAGAAATATTAAGTAATGAATGGAGAAAAAAATGAAAATATTATTTATTTCCCTTGGATGTGATAAGAATCTTGTTGATACAGAAGTTATGCTTGGACTTCTTAGTAAGAGTGGTTATACTTTTACAGATGATGAGACACAAGCAGATATAATTGCAATTAATACATGCTGTTTCATAGGAGATGCTAAGGAAGAAAGTATTAATACAATTCTTGAGATGGCAGAGTATAAGAAAAATGGCAAATGCAAAGCGTTAGTAGTAGCTGGATGCCTTGCACAGCGTTATAAGGATGAGATAGAAAAAGAGATACCTGAAGTTGATGCGATTGTAGGAACATCAAGTTTTGATAAGATTGTAGAAGTAGTTGATGAAGTTATAAAGGGAAAGAAAAAAGATATTGTTCTAGATCCTAGCAGACTACCTGAAGTTATCAATGGTCGTGTGATTACTACAGGCGGATATTATTCATATCTTAAGATTGCTGAAGGCTGTGACAAATATTGTACATACTGTATTATTCCAAAGGTAAGGGGACACTATAGAAGTATACCAATGGAGAAGATTATAGAATCAGCAAAAGAACTTGTATCAAAGGGTGTAAAAGAGATTAATCTTGTTGCACAAGAAACAACACTTTATGGTACAGATATCTATGGTAAAAAAGCATTGCCGGATCTATTAAGAGAATTATGTAAGATAGATGGATTGTATTGGATAAGAATTCTATACTGTTACCCTGAAGAGATAACAGATGAACTTGTACAGGTAATAAAAGAAGAGGATAAAGTATGTAATTATCTTGATCTTCCAATTCAGCATGCTTCAGATGCGATTCTTAAGAAGATGGGACGTAAGACTAATAAGCAGGAATTAAAAGAAAAGATAGCAATGTTAAGACGTGAGATACCAGACATAGCATTGAGAACAACACTTATAGCAGGATTTCCTGGAGAAACCGATGAGCAGCATGAAGAAGTGCTTGATTTTATTGATGAGATAGAATTTGACAGATTAGGAGCATTTACATATTCTCCTGAAGAAGATACAAAAGCGGCAGTTATGCCGGATCAGATACCTGAGGAAGTAAAAGAAGACAGAAGAGACGCAATTATGGAACTTCAGCAGGAGATAGCAATTGATAAAGGGCAGGATAGAATTGGCAAGACATATCTTGTTATGATAGAAGGAAAAGTCTCTAATGAGAATGCTTATGTTGGACGTACATATATGGATGCACCTAATGTTGATGGATATATATTTGTCAATACAGATGAAGAACTTATGTCAGGCGACTTTGTATATGTTAAAGTTACAGGAGCACAGGAATATGATTTGATAGGAGAGATTGACTATGAATTTACCAAATAAACTTACATTAGCACGAGTAATAATGATTGTTCCATTTTTGTTTTTTTTATTAACTGATTTTGCAGGAGGAGCAAGTAAGTATATTGCACTTGCGATTTTTATAATAGCAAGTCTTACAGATATGCTTGATGGCAAGATAGCAAGAAAGAGAAATCTTGTAACTAATTTTGGAAAGTTTATGGATCCGCTTGCAGATAAACTTCTTGTATCATCAGCACTTATATGTTTTGTTGAGATGAACAAACTTCCGGCATGGATAGTTGTTATAATTATCAGCCGAGAATTTGTAATAAGTGGATTCAGACTTATCGCTTCAGATAATGGAGTTGTAATTGCAGCAAGTTATTGGGGCAAGATTAAGACAACATGTCAGATGATAATGGTTATATTACTTATAGCAGATATCAATCTTGCAGTGTTTGAAGTATTAGAACAAGTATTTATATATGCATCACTTGCACTTACAGTTATATCACTTGTTGATTATCTTGTAAAAAATAAAAATGTACTTGCAGATGGAGGAAAATAATATGATTGTTGAGCTTGTTTCAGTTGGTACAGAGATACTTTTAGGAAATATAGTCAATACAAATGCAGCATATTTAGCTACAAAATGTGCAGCACTAGGATTGTCTATGTATAATCAGTCAGTTGTAGGAGATAATGAAGAACGACTTGATAATACAATCAAGCAGGCACTCTCAAGATCTGATATAGTCATAATTACTGGTGGACTCGGACCAACACAGGATGATTTGACAAAAGAGACAGCAGCAAGACATATGGGCTTTCGATTGGTAGAAGATATGCATACAAGAAAGAAAATTGAAGAATTCTTTAAAGATAGTATATATACAGAGATCCCTGAAAATAATTGGAAACAGGCTATTGTGCCGGAAGGTGCGACAGTCATTGATAATAATAATGGTATGGCTCCGGGACTTATTATGGAGAAGAATAGTAAGATTCTTATAATGCTTCCTGGACCACCGAACGAACTCTATCCTATGTTTGAACATGATATATATCCATATCTTGCAAGTCTTAATAATGAGACAATATACTCTGAGACAGTGAAGATTGCGGCATTTGGAGAGAGTCAGGTTGAGGATAGGATAATTGATCTGATAGATAGTCAGACTAATCCGACAATAGCAACTTATGCGAAGACATCAGAAGTTCATATAAGAATAACTGCAAAGAATGATAGTGAAGAAGATTGCAAGAGAATTATAGAACCTGTGAAGAATGAGATTATAAGCAGATTTGGAGAAGATGTTCTTACATGTAATGAAAAAGAGACATTAGAAGAATGTCTTGTAAATATGTTAAAAGAAAGACATTATACAGTTACAACAGCAGAATCATGTACAGGAGGTAAGATAGCTTCGAATATTGTTAATGTAAGTGGAGCATCATCAGTACTTAATTCAGCATTTGTAACATATTCTGCAGAAGCAAAGATGGAATTTGCACATGTAGAAAAAGAGACAATAGATAAGTATACAGTAGTAAGTGAACAGACTGCATATGAGATGGCAAAAGGAGCAGCCGAAACTGCACATTCTAATGCAGCTATGTCGGTTACAGGTATAGCAGGTCCACTTGGCGGAACAAAAGAACAGCCGGTAGGACTTGTATATATAGGCTGTTATCTTAATGGTAAAGTATCTGTCGCTAGATATGTATTCAAAGGCAATAGAGAAAAAGTAAGAGAACAGGCAGTATATCATGCTATGAATAATCTAAGAAAAATGATTATAAGTGAAGATAGTTCAAAGAATTAGTAATCTGAGAACATAATCATAGTATTATAGAAAAACCAAAATTATGAGAGCATAATTATGACATTATAGAGAAAATGAAAGCATAAAAATGTGATTATAACATTACCAGAAACTGGAATTATAAGAGAATGATTATGGTATTATAGAAAACTGGAATTATAAAGAATATACAGGCATAGTTAGGATATTGTTAGAATGTCTTGATTATGCCTGCTTTTGATTAAAATATATCTTACCTTGTTCACCAGGTTGGTAATGAATATAGGTAGAATAATGGATTTGGAGAGTGAGAAAAATTATATGAAGATTAATTTTAATGAAGAGATATCACTAGAAGAATATACAGATATACAAAAATGGTTTTTTATGAAAAAAAAGAAAATGGATTATTATCTTACGGCAGTAGTATTACTTGGAATAGCAATAATGCTATATAGTATCTTTGTACGCAATACATATTATGGAACTCAGTGGGCGATAATATTAGCTCCATTTGTATACCGTCCATTTTGTATAGCTAAGATTAAGCGTCTTGCTAAGAAGTCATATGAGAAGGATATAACAAACTGGGAGATAGATATAGAGAATAATATGATAAAAGCCAGACCAAAGGATGAGACAACATATACAAGTTCAAGAATAAGAGACATATATATGGTGTATGAATTAAAAAGTGTATTACTTATATATTTTAACAGAGATTTATTCATAACAATTTCAAAGAAAGCATGTAAAGATGATGATTATATGAAGATCAGAGCTATGTTATATGATGGAATGGATAGCAGACGTGTGCATCTTAGACGGATTAGTAAGTAATAGAAATGAAGCGGGATATGTTTTGGCAGTCAGACGATTATATTAAAGAAAGCAATAATGACTATTAAAGAAAATAATAAATAACTTTACAAATAAAAGTTATTATGATAGACTAGAGAAGCTTTAGAATTTTAAAAATCTTTAATTGGCGTTCGCCAAAATCTATTCCACAATATTTTAATATAGAATGAATGTAAAATGTTATTGACAAAAGAGAACATTTGTACTAAAATTGTAAACAGTTGGCGAACGTTAGTTCATATGTGAGAAGGAGGATATTAATAATGGGAAAAGAAGAAAAGACAAAAGCATTAGAAGCGGCATTATCACAGATAGAAAGACAGTTTGGTAAAGGTTCAGTAATGAAACTTGGTGATTCCAATGCCAATATGAATGTTGAGACAGTTCCAACAGGTTCATTAAGCCTTGATATTGCGTTAGGACTCGGTGGTGTTCCAAGAGGAAGAATTGTTGAGATATATGGACCTGAATCAAGTGGTAAGACAACAGTAGCACTTCATATGGTTGCAGAAGTTCAGAAGAATGGTGGAATTGCCGGATTCATAGATGCTGAGCATGCACTTGATCCTGCATACGCAAGGAACATTGGTGTAGATATTGATAATCTATATATATCACAGCCGGATAATGGAGAACAGGCTCTTGAGATTACAGAGACTATGGTTCGTTCAGGTGCAGTAGATATAATTATTGTCGATTCAGTTGCGGCACTTGTACCAAAGGCAGAGATTGATGGCGATATGGGAGATTCTCATGTAGGTCTTCAGGCAAGACTTATGTCACAGGCACTTAGAAAGCTTACAGCTGTTGTAAGTAAGACGAACTGTATTGTAATATTTATTAACCAGTTAAGAGAAAAAGTTGGTGTTATGTTTGGTAATCCTGAGACAACAACAGGTGGACGTGCACTTAAGTTCTATTCATCAATACGTATGGATGTAAGAAGAATTGAATCACTTAAGCAAGGCGGAGAAGTTATTGGTAACAGAACAAGAGTAAAAGTAGTTAAGAATAAGATTGCTCCACCTTTTAAAGAAGCAGAATTTGATATTATGTTCGGTCAGGGTATATCAACAGAGGGTGATGTACTTGATCTTGCATCAGAACTTGGAATTATAGTTAAGAGTGGTGCATGGTATGCATACAATGATGCCAAGATTGGACAGGGACGTGAGAATGCTAAGACATATCTTAAGGAACATCCTGAAGTTATGGAAGAAGTAGAGAAGAAAGTTCGTACACATTATGGACTTAATGGTGGAGAAGAGCCTGCCAAAGATAATACAGACTCTAAGACAAAGAAAACAGCTGAGACTAAAGATGCTGCAGAAAAGACAGACAAATAATAAGAACTATAAGTAGTAGAAAGATGAGGAAAGGTATATGATTATAACAGATATTTTACCAATAGATAAGAAAAGATCGAAGGTATATATTGATGAGGAATATGCCTTTCCTTTATATCTTGGTGAGATGCGAAGGTATAAGATAAAAGTTGGTGAAGAGATAACAGAAGAAGTATATGACGAGATACTTAATAAAGTTATTGATAAGCGTTGCAAATTAAGAGCAATGAATATATTAAAAAAGGTAGATAAGACAGAAAAACAGTTAAGAGATAAGTTAAAGCAAGGTTTTTATCCCGAAGATACTATTGATAATACCATAGAATATCTTAAGTCATACAGATATATTGATGATAGCAGATATGCAGATAGCTATGTTGAATATAGAATGAAAAATAAGAGCAGAAAACAGGTTGTTAATGAACTTCTTCAAAAAGGAATTGATAAAGAACAGGCGCTTGAATCGATACCAGATGATTATGATGAATTAGAAGCAATTAGGAATCTTATAGCTAAGAAGAAGTATAATGATGAAACAGCAGATATTAATGAACGAAGAAAAATGTATCAATATCTATTAAGAAAAGGCTTTAATTATAACGACATAAGTCATATAATTCATGATAGTGATTATAGAGAAAATTGATATATATTTTTGTGCAATTTAAATAAAAATCAAATAATACATAAAAAACATAGAAAAATGTTAGTTATCAAAGTGGAAAAATGTTAGCCACTACTTGACACTTTAACGAAAAAAGTATAAAATTTATATGTTGTATTTGTACAATGAAAACTAAATAAGGAGGTGCTCCTGTGCCAGTTATTATTATTATTATTTTAGCTGTAGTTATTACACTTTTGGTAGTTGTTCCTATTACTTGGGTTGTCGCTTCATCCAATCAGAAGAAGACTTTTGAAGCAAAGATTGGTAATGCAGATGACAAAGCAAGAGAAATAATAGATGAGGCGCTTAAGACCGCTGAGACTAAGAAAAGAGAAGCTCTTTTGGAAGCAAAAGAAGAGTCTCTTAAGACTAAAAATGAGCTTGAGAGAGAGACTAAAGAAAGAAGAGCTGAGATACAGCGATATGAGAGACGAGTTTTATCTAAGGAAGAATCTTTAGACAGAAAGTCAGAAGCGATTGAGAAGAAAGAATCATTCTTATCTAAGAGAGAAGATGAGCTTAATCGTAAGAAGGCTGAAGTTGAAGAACTTAGTGAAAAGAGAGTACAGGAATTAGAGAGAATCTCAGGATTAACCTCCGAACAGGCAAAAGATTTTCTTTTGAAGACTGTTGAAGATGAAGTGAAGCATGATACTGCCGTTCTTATTAAAGAGATGGAGAATCAGGCAAAAGAAGAAGCTAGTAAAAAAGCGAAAGAATATGTTGTTACAGCAATACAGAAATGTGCTGCTGATCATGTAGCCGAGACAACAATTTCTGTTGTTCAGCTTCCTAATGATGAGATGAAAGGCAGAATTATTGGTAGAGAAGGACGTAACATCAGAACACTTGAGACTATGACAGGTGTTGATTTGATTATTGATGATACTCCAGAGGCAGTAATTTTGTCAGCATTTGATCCAATTAGACGTGAGATCGCAAGAATTGCACTCGAAAAGCTTATTGTTGATGGAAGAATTCATCCAGCCAGAATCGAAGAGATGGTTGAGAAAGCTCAAAAAGAAGTTGAAGTAATGATTAGAGAAGAAGGAGAGAATGCCACTTTAGAAGTTGGCGTACATGGAATTCATCCGGAATTAGTAAAACTTCTTGGTAAGATGAAATTCAGAACAAGCTATGGTCAAAATGCATTAAAACATTCTATCGAAGTTGCACAGTTATCAGGATTACTTGCAGCAGAAGTTGGTGTTGATGTAAGACTTGCAAAGAGAGCAGGTCTATTACATGACATTGGTAAGTCTGTGGATCATGAGATGGAAGGCTCACATATTCAGATAGGTGTAGATCTTTGTCGTAAGTATAAAGAGTCACCTATTATTATTAACGCTGTTGAAGCACATCACGGTGATGTAGAACCAGAAAGTTTAATTGCCTGTATAGTTCAGGCTGCCGATACAATATCAGCAGCAAGACCAGGCGCACGTCGTGAAACACTTGAAACTTATACTAACAGATTAACACAGTTAGAAGATATTACTAACTCTTTTAAAGGAGTTGATAAATCTTTTGCTATCCAGGCAGGTAGAGAGATTCGTATTATGGTAGTTCCAGAGATGATCAGTGATACTGATATGGTATTACTTGCAAGAGATATTTCTAAACAGATTGAGAATGAATTAGAATATCCAGGTCAGATTAAAGTGAATGTTATAAGAGAGTCACGAGTAGTAGACTACGCTAAATAAAATCATAATAAAAACAGAGAAAGGCTTATCTCAGATACATCATAACTGATGTATCTGGTGTTAAGCCTTTTTAGTTAATATGCCGGTAAATCAATGAATAGAATAATATATTGACAATTAGATATCATATCTATCATTGATGATTATATAATAAAAAGCTTAGAAAATACGAAAGTATGAAAAAGTAAAAGTATAAGAAATACGAAAGTATGAAAAGTAAAAGCTTAGAAAATACGAAAGTATGAAAAAAGTAAAAGTATAAAAAATACGAAAGTATGAAAAGTTAAAGTATAAAAAAACGAAAGCATGAAAAGTAGAAACATAGAAAGGAATGTATTATGGTGAAAATAAAAGATAATATTATTCGCTTTATCAAGGAAGATGAATATCAGACACGAATTATATATATGATGATTGCATCGTGGTTTATAGATAATATGCTATATGTTATAGTTTCTGATGCAACAGCAATTACGCTTGAATTTGTTGAAAGTGTTAATTTTGCAATGTATCTTATATGCTTTGTATTGATTAATATTATAATGTTTAGAATTGACAGAATGAAGCGGATTAACGAAAAAAAACTGCTTGCATTTGTGAGTATATTATATTGCATAATTGTATTTGTTAACAGATAGGAGAGAAGACAGAAGTATGAATGAAAAGGATACTAAGATTAATATTCGTATGACATCATTGACAATTAAGATGTTTATTACAATTCAGATTATATTGTGGCTTTTGTTTGTTGCTGGTCTTACAGTATTAAGATACCTGTGTAATTATAGTGGAACATTTGATTTTGGACTGTTTTCACAGATGTATTATTATATGGATAAGACTTTTTTGCCGGTAACAACAGCTGAACGTAATATGTATATGTCACATTTTGCAGTACATGTGTCACCAATATTCTATACGATACTGCCGGTCTATAAGATATTTGCCTCTCAGATTACACTCTTAGTGTGTCAGGCAATAATTGTTATAAGTGGAATAATTCCGCTTTATAAGATATGCAGAAAATATAATATGACAGATAAAGAGATATGGATCTTTTCACTTATGTACTGCTTGTTTCCAGCATTTATCGGAGGATGTTTTTATGATTTTCACGAGAATAAATTCCTTACAGTTATAATACTGTGGATGATATATTTCCTTGAGATGAGAAAATACAAAGCATCAATGTTATTTGCAATATTATTATGTATGGTAAAGGAAGATGCGCCGGTATATGCAGCTTGTTTAGGTCTGTTTTTTATTTTTTATAAAAAAGAATACAAATATGGGATGACAGTATTTATAATGTCAGTTGTCTATTTTATGACAGTGACAACATTAATGAAAAAATATGGAATAGGAATAATGACTAACAGATTCAGTAATCTTATGTATGATGATTCACTTGGACTTGTTGGTGTCATAAAAACTGTTATGGTCAATCCGGTATATGCAGTTAAAGAGATGATTACAGAAGATAAGATAGTATTCCTGCTACAGGTAATGATGCCACTTGGATTTTTGCCACTTATTAATAATAAATGGTCAAAATGGATTCTTGTTATACCATTTGTGCTTGTTAATATGCTTTCAGACTATAAGTATCAACATTCAATATATTTTCAATATACATACGGAAGCTGTGCAATGCTATTTTATCTGGCTGTTATTAATTATTGTGAATATAAGGAAAGACGGAGAGATATTATGCATGGCGTAATTATTCTTGCTATTATTGCATCAGTGTTAATAACAGATTCAACAATGAGTTCTAAGTTAAGATATCTTGATATGTACATAAGTGATTATGATATTTTGCAAGAAGTAGATGACGTTCTTGCAAAAATTCCGGAAGAAGCATCAGTGGAGAGTCATTCAGGATATGTTCCAAAATTATCGCTCAGACGGCAGATTTACAAATTCGATAACAGATATAAGGAAGATTATATAGTTGTTGATCTTAGAAAAAGCTGGGAAAAAAATGGTGATGAAGTTATCGAACAGGCACAGAAAAAGGGATACGTGCTTACAGATTATATAGATAGATATGTTGCAGTGTTAAAAAAATCAACCATTTAAGAAGAATAACTAATAAATATTAATTAAAAGTTGTAATATAGTTACGATTATTAGGCAACAAATGAAAAAATAAAATGAATTTTTTTCATTTAAAACTTGCAAAAATGTGTAACCTGTATTACAATGATAAAAGCTTTATTAGAGTAAAGAATTATTGAAAATATTATTAAGGTGGTGCAATTAGTAATGTCATTAACATTATCAAACAAAGCAAAGAAGGTTAAACCTTCATCAACATTAGCTATTACTGCAAAGGCAAAGGAACTTAAGGCACAGGGACTTGACGTTGTAGGTTTTGGAGCAGGTGAACCTGACTTTAATACTCCTGAGAATATTAATAAAGTTGCAATTGAAGCAATTGAATCAGGTTTTACTAAATATACTCCTGCATCAGGAACTAATGAACTTAAGGAAGCTGTATGCAGAAAATTTAAAGAATTCAACAAACTTAACTATGAACCTAATCAGATCGTAATCAGCAATGGCGGTAAACATTCACTTACTAATGTATTTTCTGCTATTTTAAACCCAGGTGACGAAGTTATTATTCCAGCACCATATTGGTTAAGCTATCCTGAGATAGTTAAACTTGCTGATGGTGTTCCAGTATTCGTTCGTGGTGGTAAGGAACAGGGATACAAAGTTACAGTTGAACAGCTTCAGGCAGTTACAACTGACAAGACAAAAGCTCTTATACTTAACACACCTAACAATCCAACAGGTATGATATATACAAGAGAAGAACTTGAAGCAATTGCAAAATATGTTGTAGATAATGACATCTATGTTGTATCAGATGAGATGTATGAACATCTTGTTTATAATGGTAATGAACATGTAAGTATAGCATCACTTGGCGAAGAGATATATAAGAGAACAATTACTGTAAGTGGAGTATCTAAGAGTTATGCTATGACTGGATGGAGAATTGGTTATACTGGTTCTAGTGCTGAGATTGCTAAGCTTATGAGCAGTATTCAGAGTCACCAGACATCTAATCCTAACTCAATAGCACAGAAAGCTACAACAGAAGCTTTAAATGGTCCACAGGATACAGTTTTAGCTATGGTTAAGGAATTTGACAAGAGAAGACAGTATATGTATAACAGAATCAGCAAGATGCCACTTGTAGATGCATTAGAACCACTTGGTGCTTTCTATGTATTCATAGATCTTGGTGAAGCTCTTAAAAAAGAATATAAGGGTAAAGTAATTGGAACAAGTGCAGAATTTGCAAGAATTCTTATTGAAGATTATAATGTTGCTGTAATTCCATGTGCAGATTTTGGATTCGATGATCATATAAGACTTTCATATGCTATCTCACTTGAGCAGATTGAAAAAGGATTAGACAGAATAGAAAGTTTCTTAAAATCTTTATAAGTTAGAGCGTAAAACTCACTACCTTTAGGTGATGGTAGTTCATAAAATATACGAAAAGAGATGACATAATGGCTTCTATAGGATTTATTGGAATGGGTAATATGGGTTATGCAATGCTTTTAGGTGCTTTAAAAGTATTTGACAGAGCCGAGATAGTGTTCTCATGTGCAACCCCTGAGAAGAAAGCTGCTGTATATGAGAAGACAGGTGTCAGATTTGTTGACAGTAATGCTGAATGTGCCAATTCGGCAAAATATATTGTACTTGCTGTAAAACCACAGGTATATGATACAGTAATTAAGAACATTCGTAATATAATTACACCGGATAATATTATTATATCATTAGCACCGGGTGTATCAATTGAACATTTAAGAGATGCTCTTGGAGTACCAGCAAGAATAGTAAGAGCAATGCCTAATACACCGGCAATGTTAGGTGCAGGAATGACAGGAATATCATATAATAGAGCTGAATTTTCCAGAGAAGAGATAGAAGTGCTTAATAAGTTCTTTAATTCTTTTGGAATGGTTGCTGAAGTTCCGGAGAAGCTTATGGGAGCTGTTACATGTGCAAGTGGAAGTTCACCAGCGTATGTATATATGTTCATTGAAGCATTAGCAGACAGTGTTGTTAAACTTGGAATTCCAAGAGATAAAGCATACGTTATGGTAGCAAAGACTGTGGAGGGTGCAGCTAAGATGGTATTAGAGACAAGAGAACATCCTGCAGTTTTAAAAGATAAAGTATGTTCACCAGGTGGAACAACAATATGTGGAGTTGAAGCACTTGAAGAATATGGTTTTAGAAATGCCATAATGAAAGCGACAGAAGCTTGCAATAACAAATCAGAGAATATGAAATAGAATTATTATATAAAATGTCAACGTGGCAAATTGAGTTATCACTCAGATTATTGCCTGCGTTGACATTTTTGCATAAAAAATATAATATTACTAGTGTTGTAGACTTATAAGCAATTCGTAGGCATCAAAGTCGGGGCTTTTGACCCTGACATCATAATTATATAATTGTTAGAGAATATAAGTTTACAATTAGTTGTGCGATAATAATGCAAAAGGGAGATAATTATAATGAATGGATTTGAAAGAATGAACAGAGAACTTGTCTATAAGGCTAATGTGATTGATATCTATGAAGATACAATAAAGTGTCCTGATGGAAAAATAGTAAAATATGATTATATTGATCATATTGGAGCAGTAGCAGTTGTTCCGGTACTTGATGATGGAAGAATACTTATGGTAAAACAGTATCGTAATGCACTTGATAGAGATACTCTTGAGATACCGGCAGGAAAGCTTGATTCAAAAGAGGAGAAACCGATTGATGCAGCAATGAGAGAACTTGAAGAAGAAACAGGATATAAATCTACTAATCTTGAATTACTTATAACTCTTAGAACGACTGTAGCTTTTTGTAATGAGAAGATAGAAGTATATGTTGCACATGATTTTGTAAAGACAGCGCAGAATCTTGATGATGATGAAGATATAGATGTATATGCTTATACAATTGAAGAATTGTGTGAACTTATCTATGAGTCAAAGATTCAGGATGCTAAGACAATCGCAGCAATAATGGCATACAAAGATAGATATTGTTGTCGATAATGTGCAATTATTAGTAATACTTGAAGTAGGAATATTCATAATATTAATGATAACTTTTGACCCGCACCACACCGAGAAAGTAGCAATTTACTAAGCAAGCTAGTAAATTAGCGGATTTCGAGGTGGGATCAGATTATGGGAATGCGAAGCATGTAGTAATCTGATTAATTATTAATGAGAGGCAAAATACCTTTTGACCCTCATTAATGATAAAAGACGTATGTATAATCTATATTTGTTGATAGGCAGTTCGCATATTATAGTTTTGCAACAGATTAATACTTATTGATTATGACAGGAGGTTGATGTATGAATATTCAAAGTACATTAAAGAGCAGAGCATTGAAGATAGTAATATGTATTATAGCAATAGTTTTTGTTCTTATTAGCAGTAATGTTATATATAGTAAAATCTATGCCAACAACAAAGAACTGGCATATAGAATATATCAGACTATAAGCGAAGGCACTGATACAGATATTGGCATTATAGTTGAAAAAATCAGGATTGCGCTTATAGTTTTGCTTATTCTATTATCAAGACATAGCAGAATTCTATTTAATATCTTTGTTATATATGAGATATTGGCTAAAGAGATATCGATTATACTTATCTATTTTTCTATGGGAATCAAAGGTGTGGTAGAGAATATTATTGGTATGTATCCACAACATATTCTATATCTTACAGCAATATTAATAGTATGGAATAACTTTGTTAATATAGATAACAAACAAACCATAAAGAGTAAGAAAATTCGGAAAAAGAGAGTTGCAAATGTGATTTTGACACTTATATTAACAACCATAGGTATAGTGTTGGAAGTAATTACAAAAAAATAAAAAATTGTTTGCTTTTACGATAAAATAAATATATAATTAACAATGTAGCGAGTTAATGACTAAAAATATCGGGGGCTGAGAAAGATATGGAATGGGAAATACATAGATTTATTCAATATTTACATTTAGTTAAGAAAACTACATATAACACAGAAGTGTCATATGAAAGGGATTTGAGAAAACTTGCATTGTATCTTAAGGAACACAATATTGAGACATTTGCTGATGTTACAAGTGAAGAACTTAGGAAATATGTAAAATATCTGACAGACGAAGGTAACGCACCGTCTTCAGTTTCGAGAACAGTGTCATCAATCAAGACATTTTATAACTACTTACTTAATATTGGAGTTATTAACAGAGATCCTGCACAATTTATAAAAGCACCAAAGATAGTGAAAAAGGTGCCGGATACTCTTACTTATGCCGAGGTTGAATTATTCCTGTCACAACCTGAAGGAAATTCGCCTAAAGATATAAGAGATAAAGCAATTGTAGAATTAATGTATTCTACAGGTCTTAGAGTGTCTGAAGTTATTAATCTGAAATTGTCAGACATTAATCTGGCGGATAGATGCCTGACTTGTAATGATACAAATAAACAGAGAATAGTTCCTTTTTCAGAAAAAGCAAAAAAGTGGTTAGAGAGATATCTTGATGAATCACGAGAGATATTGGTTAAGAAAAAGGAAACAGGAATGTTATTCGTAAATTGTCATGGAACGCCTATGAGCAGACAGGGATTGTGGAAGATAATTAAATATTATGCACAGATGGCTGACATTGACAAAGATATAACACCACACATGTTGAGACATTCTTTTGCGGCTCATATGGCAGAATGTGGTACAGATCTTAAAGATATACAGAAGATACTTGGACATTCTGACATAACAACAACGCAGATATATCGTGATATTACAGAGACTTCGCATAAAGAAGGCTTTTTACTTAATGAAAAATAGATAGAATAATAATGAATAATTATAGAGATATAATGAAGCGATATAGAGTATAATATAACAATAATAGGGCAAGAACACTATTAGAATGATAGTAAAACAGTAATATAAATCATAGAAGAACGGTAATATAAAACATAGAAGAATAGTAATATAAATCATAGTAAAATAGTAATATAAATCATAGAAGAACCGTAATTAAAATGCCATCAGAAGTACATATAACTTAAAATGATTTTTAAGTATATAGTACATGTCTGATGGCATTTTTTATAATTTATCCTACATGATCTGCAATATAGTAGAGTAATTCTTCAGATTCTTTCCATCCAAGGCAAGGATCTGTAATTGATTTTCCATAGATATGTTCACCAATCTTTTGATTACCTGGTTCTATATAGCTTTCAATCATAACACCTTTTACAAAGTTCTCGATGTCTTTTGAATGACTTCTGCTATGAAGAACTTCTTTTACAATACGAATCTGTTCGATATACTGCTTATTACTGTTGCTGTGGTTAGCATCTACGATAACAGCAGGATTCTTAAGATTTCTCTCATTATATAGATCTAATAAGAGATTAAGATCTTCATAATGATAGTTAGGTATACATTGACCATGCTTGTTGACAGCACCACGAAGAATTGTATGTGCAAGTTCATTACCTGTAGTCTTAACTTCCCAGCCACGATATATGAATGTATGACCATGCTGTGCAGCAAGAACAGAATTAAGCATTATAGAGAAATGTCCACTTGTCGGATTCTTCATACCGGCAGGTACATCCATTCCACTTACAGTAAGTCTATGCTGCTGATCTTCAACTGAACGAGCACCAACAGCTACATAAGAGAGGATATCGCTAAAATATCTATAATTTTCAGGATATAACATCTCATCAGCAGGAGTAAGACCTGTCTCTTCAATAATTCTAAGATGCATTTTTCTTATTGCGATAAGACCTGCTAAAAGATCAGGTTTTTTCTCAGGATCAGGCTGATGTAACATACCTTTGTAACCCTCGCCTGTTGTTCTTGGCTTGTTAGTATATACACGTGGTATAAGAATAAGTTTATCAGCAACTTTTTCCTGTACTTTTGCAAGACGACTTACATAATCAGCAACGGAATCTTCATTGTCTGCTGAACATGGTCCTATAATTACAAGAAACTTATCTGACTTGCCTGTGATAACATCTCGGATTTCCTTATCACGTTTTTCTTTTAATTCTGTAAGCTCTGTAGAAAGAGGATACATCTCTTTAATTTCTGCCGGTGTAGGCAATTTTGTTATAAATTCAAAACTCATAATAATTACTCCTCATCTAATAGTATTTTCGTGCTTTAAAGCAAAAAACAAATAAATTATAATATAAAAAAGTGATTTTGTCGACACCAAAATGAAAAATTGTGAAAAAATATAAATTTATAATATATTAAGAAATTGTTTAAAAAATGAATTAATTCTATTTGTGCAAAATGACGAAAAAATTGAAAGAAATATACGCCAAGAGATAGGTAAGGAGGACTTTTTATGAACAAAAGAAATTATAGGAGTTTAAAAAGTAAGTGAGCAGGTTGATGCAATGCATGTAGAGATTGAAGGACTTAAGACATGTTCTGCGAAACTGGAAGATAATGTTAACAGATTCAAATTATAGTGTGCATTTATCTCAAATATATATTAATATTGATAAGTACTGCTAATTGGAGTATAATCTTTGTGTGAAAATATAAAGAAAAGGATGCGTGACAATATGATAAACAGAGTAATATGGATAGTATTAGACAGCGTTGGCATGGGAGAATTACCTGATGCAGATAGATTTGGAGATGTAGGAAGTAATACAATTGGTAATGTATCAGCTAAAGTTGGCGGATTAAAAGTTCCTAATATGGTAAAACTTGGACTCGGCAACATAGAAGGAATGAAGAATATAGATAGATGTGAATCACCAAAAGGTGTATATGCAAGACTTGCAGAGATATCTAATGGTAAAGATACAACTATAGGACATTGGGAGATGATTGGTATATATTCACCAAAAGCTTTTCCAACATATCCTAATGGTTTTCCTAAAGAGGTTATTGATGAATTTGTAAAGAGAACAGGAGTTCCTGGAGTGCTTGGCAATTGTACAGCGTCAGGAACTGAGATTATAGCAAGACTTGGCGATGAACATGTTAAGACAAAATGTCCGATAGTCTATACTTCAGCAGACAGCGTATTTCAGATAGCATGCCATGAAGATGTATATTCTCCTGAAGAATTATGGAAGATGTGTAAGACAGCAAGAGAGATGCTTACAGGAGAACATGCACTTGCAAGAGTTATAGCAAGACCATTTGTAGGAGAGAGTGGCAATTATACAAGAACAGCCAACAGAAGAGATTTTTCATGGCTTCCGGACAATGATAACTTGCTTGTAAGAATGAAAGAGGCAGGTCTTGATGTAATTGGAGTTGGTAAGATTGAAGACATCTTCGCAGGAGTCGGAATAACAGAAGCAGTTCATACAAAAGATAATATGGATGGAATGGATAAGACTCTTGAATATATGGATAGACACAACAGAGGACTTATTTTTACAAATCTTGTTGAATTCGACTCTAAGTGGGGACATCGTAATGATTACAAAGGATATGCACAGGGACTTGAAGAATTCGATGTAAGATTAAAAGAAGTATTAGATAAGATGAGAGATGATGATCTTCTTGTAATAACAGCAGATCATGGATGTGATCCAACTATGACACAGAGTACAGATCATTCAAGAGAATATGTTCCAATGCTTATGTATGGCAGACAATTAAAAGAAGGAACAGATCTTAAGACTGGCAAAACTTATGCTAATATCGGTCAGACAGTTGCAGATATATTTGATTTAAAACCACTTGCAATCGGAGAAAGCTATCTAAAAGAAATACTTAAATAATGGAGGAATATCAGCATGAGAATGTATGATTTGATAATGAAAAAAAGAAATGGTGGAGAACTTTCCACTGAAGAGATTAACCAGATGATTATAGAATATACTAAAGGTAATATTCCGGATTATCAGATGTCAGCGTTTCTTATGGCGGTATTTTTTGTAGGAATGAGTGAAAAAGAGACAATAGCTCTTACAATGGCTATGGCTAATAGTGGAGAGATGGTAGATTTGTCAGCAATCCATGGGCTTAAAGCTGATAAACATAGTACAGGCGGAGTTGGCGATAAGACATCGCTAGTGCTTGGACCTATGGTTGCGTCACTCGGTATTCCAGTAGCAAAGATGTCAGGACGTGGGCTTGGACATACAGGTGGAACGATTGATAAGTTAGAGAGTTTTGATGGCTTTTCAACATCACTTACAACAGAACAATTCATAAATAATGTAAATAATATTAAGATGGCAATTATTGGTCAGACAGGTGAACTTGCACCGGCTGATAAAAAATTATATGCCTTAAGAGATGTTACAGCAACAGTTGATAATATCTCACTTATTGCGAGCAGTATTATGAGTAAAAAAATAGCAGCAGGAGCAGATACAATAGTTCTTGATGTAAAATGTGGCAGTGGGGCATTTATGAAGACTGAAGAAGATGCAGTAAAGCTTGGTACAGAGATGGTTAAGATTGGAAGAGGTATAGGGCGTGAGACTTATGCGATTGTATCTGATATGGATCAGCCACTTGGATATGCAGTAGGTAATGCACTTGAAGTAAAAGAAGCTATTGATACACTTAATGGTAATGGTCCAAAAGATCTTCTTGAACTATGTCTTACACTTGGTTCATATATGCTTATTGGAACTAAAAAAGCATCAGATGCAGATGAAGCGAGAGCAATGCTTAAAGATACAATTACAAGCAAGAAGGCTTTGAATAAATTTGCAGAATTTGTAAAGGCACAAGGTGGAGATGAAAGAGCAGTATATGATACAAGCCTGCTTCCAAAAGCATCACTAACACAGGATTGTTATGCGGCAAGTGAAGGCTATATAAGCAGTATCCATTCAGATGAGGTTGGCATGGTATCGCTTACACTTGGTGGAGGAAGAGAGACTAAAGAGAGTAAGATAGATCTTTCAGTAGGTGTTGTTCTTAAGAAAAAAGTAGGCGACTATGTTAAAAAAGGCGATGTTATAGCTACATTATATGCTAATTCAGAAGAAAAACTAAAAGCTGCTAAGGAGAGATTTGACAAGACTTATAGTTATTCTGATAACGAAGTAAAAAAACCTGTATTTATAAAAAGAATAATAGATAATTAATATGATGCCAGGGTCAAAAGGCCTAAACCCACGTGAGCTTGCTCATAGGTGGGTGAAAGGCTTTGGGACCCGCCCCGATATGAGCATAAAAGTGGGATGATAATCCCACGATATGCGAATATGGGGTAGAATTGTGGGAGTGCGTAGCACGGAGCAATTCGTAGGCATCAAAGTCGGGGCTTTTGACCCCGACATCTTAATATAAACCAGTATAAAAATTAAATTAATTAAGTAAATGTGACAGCTAACTTCACAAAAAAATAACGTACTTGAAAAAAAACTTGATGATTATTTCGATAAATGATATAATCTTTAGGTTAAAAAAATAAGTTGAAATTATGGAAGAAGGTAGGTTATGAATCAGTCAGATATTGATAAGGTATCAGCTTCAGCAGTGAGCAAATATGAATGCCTTACAAAATCACCATTTACTTACATGATGAGAGCGATAATGGCAGGTTTCTTTATTATAGTTGCCGTTATTTTATCAAATGTATCAGCAGCAGTTTTATATCCAACATTCCCACAGTTTGGGAAGATACTTGGATCTATATTGTTCCCTACAGCAATTATCCTGATAGTATTTATCGGTGGAGAATTGTTTACAGGCAATAATATGACAATGGCACTTGGATTCTATGAGAAAAAAGTGAGTGCAAAAGGAATGATAGCTGTATGGGCTATGAGTTACATAGGCAATTTCATCGGAGCATTTATACTTGGATATATATATGTTAAGAGCGGAAGTTCAATTCCGGTGCTTACAGAGTATCTTAATGCTATTGTAATGCCAAAGCTTACAATTACACCTGTTGAGATGATATTAAGAGGAATGCTTTGTAACTTTATGGTATGTCTTGCAGTATATACTAATTCAAAGATGCAGACAGAGAGTGGAAAACTTGTAATTATGTTTATGGTAATTATGGCATTCGTTGTAGCAGGATTTGAACATAGTATTGCTAATATGGGATTGTATTCAATAGCAGCTTTCCTTGTAGATGGAATGACATTTTCACTTGTTATGAAGAGTATGCTCTTTGTTACAATCGGTAATATATTAGGTGGAGCAGTACTCTTAGCATTACCACTTAAACTTATGGTATTAAAAGAAAAATAATTATTATTGAGTATATATATAACTTAATATAGTTAAGATATATTTGAATATATCAGATAGAAGATGATTATGTTATGCTGATATGTAATGACGTCACAATATATATAACAGAACATATATTTAAAAGGGTTGACAGATTATATATCGAATGATAGCATACAACAAACAGAAGAAATAAAAGCGATGATAAGAAGAAGTAATATTCAAAAGTTCAACAGAAAGTAACCGGGTGATGAGAGGTGCAGGAACAATGTATATGAAATACATCTTTGAGCTTCACACCGAACGCATAAGCAAGTAGGCTGTGACGTATGCCTAGACACGTTATAGTCTTAGAGTATAACCCAATCTGGAATTGGAGTACTTGATAAGGTAAGTAATGTGAATTACTTATAAAAAAAGGTGGTAACACGGAGATTATTATATCCTCGTCCTTTAATAGGACGAGGATTTTTTTTATGTTTTATTGCTTTATTTCGAATGTTTAGAACATATAAAAAGCATTGCGAAAGGAAGATTAATATGATTAGTGCAAAAGAACAATTAAGAATTATTACAAAAGGAGCAAGTATGGTAGTGAACGAAGAAGAACTACTTAAAAAACTTGAAAACAGTGTAGCAAATGACAGACCGCTTAATGTCAAGTTTGGTATGGATCCAAGTGCACCGGATATACATCTTGGACATGCAGTTTTACTTAGAAAAGTTAGGCAGATGCAAGAACTTGGACATAGAGTAACCATTGTTATAGGCGATTTTACAGGAAAAATAGGAGATCCTACCGGAAAATCAAAGACAAGAAATGCATTATCTAGCGAGCAGGTAATGGAGAATGCTAAGACATACTGTGATCAGATATTCAATATCATAGATCGAGATAAGTGCGATGTAAGATTTAACAGCGAATGGTTATCAAAACTGAATTTTGAAGACGTTATCAAATTGGCATCAACAACAACTGTTGCAAGAATGCTTGAAAGAGATGATTTTACTAATAGATATGACAATAATATACCAATAAGCCTTCATGAATTTTTTTACCCACTTATGCAGGCATACGATTCAGTTGCAATCAATGCGGATATTGAACTTGGCGGAACAGATCAGACATTCAATGTCCTTATGGGAAGAAATCTACAGAAACATTTTGGAAAAGAACAACAAGTTGCAATCTTTATGCCGCTTCTTGAAGGTATTGACGGAGTTGAGAAGATGAGCAAGAGTCTTGGTAACTATATAGGAATCGATGAGCCGGCAAAAGTATGCTTTAAAAAAGTCATGGAGATACCGGATAATATGATAATTAAGTACTTTGAGCTTGCCACAGATGTTCATCCTGACGATATATGCAAGATAAAAGAGAGAATGGCGGATGGAGAAAATCCTAAGAATATAAAACTTGAACTTGCACGAGAGATAACTAATCTCTACCATAGTGCTGATGAGACAAAAGCAGCAGAAGAATTTTTCGTTCAGGCATTTACTAATAAAGATATTCCAGACGATATAGATGAACTTAAGATAGAAGAAGAAGCAATCTTGTTAAGAGATATAATACACAATCTTGTAGATATGCAACTTGTTGCAAGTGCGAGTGAATTAAGAAGAATGATTGAACAAGGCGGAGTTAGAGTTAATAATGAGAAAATAGACAGTATAGGTAAGATTGTTAAGAAAAGTGACGTAATTCGCATTGGCAAGAAGAAATTTATCAGAATCTCTTAAAAAAAGATTAAAATGACTTAAACTTATTAAGCAGAGAAAAAACAAATGATAATTGTTTTAATTGCATTTTTTATATAATAGTGATATAATATATGATATAAGGTTTCACATAGTGGAACAGGGATGAGAGGTAATTGTATGTCAGAAAAAGGTGTTCAGGTAATTGACAGAGTATTTGATATTCTCGAATTACTTGCAGTTGAGAGCAGAGGACTTGGAGTCACTGAGATTGCAAAGCGACTTGCACTTAATAAGAGTACAGTCCACAGAATTCTGGGTGGCATTATGGATAGAGGATATGTAGAGAAAACAGAAGATGGGATATACAGACTTGGAATACAGTTTGTAAAACTTGCAAGTGAGAGACTTAGCAATATTGAACTGACAACAGAAGCGAGACCGTACCTGTCTGAATTGACTAATATAATTGGTCAGTCAAGCCATCTTGCAATTCTTGATGGAAGTGATGCCGTATATATTGACAAAGTAGAAGTTGTAAGAAATCTAAGACTCTATTCACAGATTGGAAAGCGAATTCCTGTATATTGTTCAGCACTTGGTAAGAGCCTTCTTATGGATGAATCAGATAAAGTCATACTTGATACGCTTAATGAGTGTACATTTATCAAGATGACAGATACAACTAAGATGACACCAGAAGAAGTTCTTAAAGAGATTAGGCAGTCAAAGAGTAGAGGATGGACAATTGATGATGAAGAACATGATGTTGGAATAAGGTGTATAGCGGCTCCGGTATATGATTATAGAGACAAGATTACAGCGACTATAAGTGTCGCAGGTCCTTCAACTGTCATATCGAAGGAACGTGATGAAGAGATAGGAAGTCTTGTTGTTAAATATGCCAGGATGATTTCAGAGAAGCTTGGTTATTTTGTAAGATAGAATATACTTTGTCTTAAGATGAACATAACGCTTAATAGCGGTGTTATAGATTATATTTAAAAGGAGAATAACTATGGAAGTAAGACCAGGAGCAAATCCAAGAGACGTAAAATTATATGATACAGACAGATTAAGAAATGATTTTCTTATTCAGGATGTATTCGTAGAAGATGCAATTAAAACAGTATATAGCCAGATTGACAGAATTATTGTTGGTGCAGCAACTCCTGTAAGCAAAGTTTTAAAACTTGAAGCAGGTGATGAATTAAGAGCAAAATATTTCCTTGAGAGAAGAGAAATGGGAATCATCAACATTGGTGGTAAAGGTACTGTAACAGTTGATGGAAAGGCATATGAATTCGAATACAAAGATGGTATGTATATTGGAATGGGTTCAAAAGAGATCACATTTGCAAGTGCAGATCCTAAGAATCCAGCTAAGTTCTATTTTAACAGTGCACCGGCACATAAGACATATCCAACAGTATTCATTAATCCTGAAAGAGATATTCTTCCGGAAAACAAAAAAGAATTAGGTACACTTGAGAATGCTAACCACAGAGTTATCAGAAAATACATATTACCAGGACAGGTAGAGAGCTGTCAGTTAGAGATGGGTATGACAGCACTTGAACCAGGCAGCGTATGGAACACAATGCCATGTCATACACATGACAGAAGAATGGAAGTATATCTTTATTTCGAAGTGCCAGAGAACGATGTAGTATTCCATTATATGGGCGAACCTACAGAGACAAGACATATCATTATGAGAAATGAAGAAGCTGTAATCTCACCTAGCTGGTCAATTCATTCAGCTTCAGCAACACATGCTTATACATTTATCTGGGGCATGGTTGGTGAAAACCAGGATTTCGATGATATGGATGATGTAGATATGAAAGATTTAAGATAATTAGGAATCTATTATATTCATTAATAAGATAACATGATAATAACAGCTTATAATACACATTGTAGATGTGATATTGACATTGTGGTTATATACATATTGTAAGATAATAGCTATATGAAGTTATATATAATCATAATATCTAGTTGTTAGTAAATATATTTATTTAAAGGAGATTAGAAAAATGGCAGTTAGTTTTTCACTTGAAGGAAAAGTTGCTTTAGTAACAGGTGCTTCATATGGTATCGGTTTTGCTATCGCATCAGCTTATGCTCAGGCAGGCGCAACAATTTGTTTCAACGACATTAAACAGGAATTAGTAGATAAGGGTATTGCAGCATACAAAGAATTAGGAATCGAAGCACATGGTTATGTATGCGACGTTACTAATGAAGATGCTGTTAATGAATTAGTTGCTACAATTGAAAAAGAAGTTGGTACTATTGATATCTTAGTTAACAACGCAGGTATCATTAAGAGAATTCCAATGTGCGATATGACAGCAGCAGAATTCAGACAGGTTATCGATGTTGACTTAAATGCACCTTTCATCGTATCAAAAGCAGTTATCCCAGCTATGATCAAAAAAGGTGGCGGAAAGATCATTAACATCTGTTCAATGATGTCAGAATTAGGACGTGAGACAGTATCAGCTTATGCTGCTGCTAAGGGTGGTCTTAAGATGTTAACAAAGAATATCTGTTCAGAATATGGTGAATATAATATTCAGTGTAATGGTATTGGACCTGGATACATTGAGACACCACAGACAGCTCCACTTAGAGAGATTCAGCCAGATGGTTCAAGACATCCATTTGATCAGTTTATCATCGCTAAGACTCCAGCTGCAAGATGGTTAAAACCGGAAGAATTAACAGGACCAGCTATCTTCCTTGCATCAAGTGCATCAGATGCTGTTAATGGACATATTCTTTACGTTGATGGTGGTATCCTTGCATACATCGGAAAACAGCCTAAATAATTAATAATTAAGTTGTTAATTATTACAAACATTAAAAAGTAGAATTTGTGATTATAAAAATCCCAGGAATGGTGTCTATTGATATTATTCCTGGGATTTGTTTATATAAATGTTCTTAATAGATTCTTTATATAAAAGTTTTTAATGTATTGTTTGCATAAATGCCTTCATATATAAGAATATTTATCTATTAGTGTAATGATATGCGAAAATTCAGCAATATCTATCCATTGAGGTAATAGTATGTAGAAATGAATATACTATTATATAGATAATTAACTTTTAAAAAAGTTTTACTGTTTCGCCACCTTTTACTTCAACAATCTTCTCAGCATTATTGATACTTAACCAGGCACTTTTAGCTGATGGATTATAGCATATACTTGCATCTGCTGAGAATTCAAGTCTGTCAAGAACTTCAAAGTATTCAACAATCTCTATATTAGTAGCATACCAGATATCATCTCTGTGACCAAGTCGCTTACAGAATTCTTCCATTACTTCCCAATTATTATCTCTGTCAAATTCATAGCTGTGTCCCCATACATACATCATATATAAGTACTGTTTTTTGGTAAGAGCAGCAAATTCATCACCTAATTGTAATAAGTTATGATTGTGATGGCAGGTTGCTTTCCATTCATAAAAATCAGTAGGAAGATCAAAGCTGTCACTATTACCAACTATTCTTGCATATTTTATGCCATGAAGTCTGAGAAGAGTTTTGACATCATCACTATAAGAACCATTAGGATAAGCCATTCCACGAATCATTCTTCCGGTTACTTTTTCAAGCCCTTTTCTATCTTCAAATATCTGGACAGTAGCTTGTTCAAGTGGACATCTTGCTATTGTTGGATGTGTAAGAGTATGGCAAGCAATCTCATGACCCTTGTATAGTTCTTCATATTCGGATTGAGGAATTCGTATAGGATCACCTTCCATGCCATAATTTACATTAAAAGTTCCTTTAATACCATTGTCATTAAAGATTTTGACAAGACGGCGGTCGGCGTGTTTGCCATCATCATAGCTCATTGTAAGAACTTTGAATTTGCCATCAGGGAAACATTTGTATACATTTATCATATTGTTATCCTCCTAAAAAGTGTAAGAGATAAGTATTTTTTGATAATTCCGGACAAAAAAATACTCACTCACTTAAATTATACAACTTTTGTAAAGAAAAATTAAGAAAAAATTAAATAAAAGTAGAGTCAAAACTGCGGAATATATGTTATACTACTTTAAGAAAAAAGAGGATTGGTGGTAATAATTGTGAATAATGTTTTAGAAATGCTTGAAAAGTCAGCTGATAGAAATCCTGACAAGATACTTTTTGAAGATGAAAATACACAGATAACATATAAAGATTTTGTGATAAAAGCTAAGCAGGCTGCTACGGCGATAAAAAATGAATTTGTTAGTGGCAAAGCTGTTCCAATATATATGGATAAGAGTGTGGATACGCTTATATGGATGTTTGGTACAATATATGCAGGAAGTTTCTATACAATAGTAGATATAGCACATCCTCTTACAAGAATTGAGAGCATATTAGCAACGCTTGATGTTAACAAGATGCTGACATCACAGGTATATGTAGCAAAACTTGAAAAGGCTGGATATACAGGTGATTATATTCTTAGTGAAGATATAGCAACAGGGGAGATAGATGAAGAATTTATTAATAGTATTAGAACTAGACATAATGCACTTAGTCCTTTGTATTGCAATTTTACATCAGGTTCAACAGGGATTCCAAAAGGTGTTGTTGTTGGACATGCATCAGTAATTGATTTTATAACATATTTTACTGAACTTTTTAATATAACAGAGAATGATATTATTGGTAATCAGGCTCCATTTGATTTTGATGTATCTGTAAAAGATATATATTCAACAATATATACAGGTGCAACAATGGCTATAATACCAAAGAAAAAGTTTTCATTTCCTATGGAACTTATGGATTATCTTATAGATAAGAACATAACAACGCTTATATGGGCTGTATCAGCACTTTGTATTATATCAACTCTAAAAGGATTTACATACAAAGTTCCGGATAAGATTAATAAAGTGATTTTTTCCGGCGAAGTAATGCCTATAAAACAGTTAAAAATATGGAAAGAATATATTCCTGATGCTATGTATGTCAACGTATATGGACCAACAGAAGTTACATGTAATTGCACATATCATATTGTTGATGAGATTGATGACAATAAGAATATTCCAATCGGAAAGCCATTCCCTAATGAGAAGGTAATTCTTCTTGATGAAGATGATAATCTGGTTACACAAGCAGGTGCAGACGGAGAGATATGCGTTCTTGGACAGTGTCTTTCTCTTGGATATTATAATAATGAAGTACAGACTAAGAAAGCTTTTGTCAATAATCCACTTAACAAAGCATATAATGAGCTTATGTATAGAACAGGTGATCTTGCATATTATGGAGAAGATGGACTTTTATATTACAAAGGTCGTATAGATTTTCAGATAAAACATATGGGACACAGAATAGAACTTGGTGAGATTGAGAATGCGATGGAGTCGGTTGAGAACGTTGAGAGAGCATGCTGTATCTTTAACAAAGATATTAATAATATAGTTGCATATTATAAAGGGGAAGCACAAGTAAAAGAAGTAAAAAGAGCTTTGCGAGCTAAGCTTCCGGCATATATGGTGCCAATTAAGATGCATGCAGTTGAAGAATTTCCACTTACTAAGAATGGAAAGATTGACAGAAATGAATTATTAAAATTGGGGGATTAGATAAGATGGATGAAAGAGTAATTGCTGAATTTGGAAAAGAAAAAACTACACCGGCATTTGTATTTGATACAGATGTATTAAGAGACAATGTCTCTAAACTTAAAAACACATTTGAACATACAGCAAAATTGTGTTATGCTATGAAAGCCAATCCATTTATTATTAAAGAGATTGAAGATTTAGTGCCATATTTTGAAGTATGTTCACCAGGAGAACATAAGATATGTAAAAGAGCAGGTATTGATGTATCAAAGATAGTCATATCAGGAGTTAATAAAGAATATAGCGATATTGAGGAAGCAATCTGCGATGGAATTACAATATTTACAATTGAGTCAATTGCACACTTTGAACTTTTACAGAAGCTTACAAGAAAGCATAATAAGATAATAAAAGTGCTTATAAGAATTACAAGTGGCAATCAGTTTGGCGTTGATGAAGAAGTATTATATAATTTTTCAGACAGACTTAAAACAGACAGCCATATGATTCTTGCAGGAATTCAATTATATTCTGGAACGCAGAAGAAGAAGACAGAAGATGTAGTTGCAGAACTTGAGTATCTTGATGGTATATATAAGACATTAAGAGATGAGCATGGAGTCAAAATTAACAAGATAGAATATGGTCCGGGACTTTTTGTGCCATACTTCGTTAACGATAAAGATATAAGCGATAAGATGATTCCGGCTATTAAAGGTTCAGTTGCAAATATGGAATTTGACGGTGAACTTGTATTTGAGATGGGAAGATATATAGCAGCAGAATGTGGTTCTTATGTAACTTCAATTGCTGATATAAAAAAAAACAGACAGAATAACTATTGTATAGTTGATGGTGGTATTAATCATCTTAATTATTATGGTCAGACAATGGCTATGAAGCAGATGTTCTATACACAATATAAGAATGGACAGGCAATAGATAATACTGATATAGATGAAAAATATACGGTATGTGGTTCGTTATGCACAGTTGCAGATGTTATTCTTCGTAATATGCCACTTACAGAACCAAAGATTGGGGATATAATTGTATTTGATAAAACGGGGGCTTATTCAGTTACAGAAGGAATATATATGTTTTTAAGCAGAAATATGCCGGCTATATATTTTTATTCAAAAAAGAGAGGATTAGAGCTTGTCAGAGACGAGTTTGAAACTAATAGATTAAATTATTTAAAGGAGAATTAAGATGGATAAATTAATTGAAATTTTAGAGGAGATCTGTCCTGATGCAGATTATGAAACATGTGAGACTTTAATTGATGATGGTATATTGGATTCATTTGCAATATTATCAATAGTAAGTGAGATTCAGGACGAATTTGACGTTACAATAACACCAGCAGAGATTATTCCTGAGAACTTCAATTCAGCAGGAGCATTATGGAGTATGATTGAAAGATTAAAAGAAGCATAGGAGAATATTATGTCACTAACATCACTACAATTAATTGGACTGGTGGCGGTAGGCGTATTTCTCTATTATACAGTATGTAGAAAATATCAGTGGCAGTTGCTGCTGGTATTAAGCTACATATACTATCTGGCTTCTGGTGCAAAGAATATTATTTTTATAATAACGACAACTGTTGTAACATATCTTGCAGCAGTTTTTATAGAAAAATCAGAACAAAAGAATAAGAAAAAAATACTAATTGCAGCTTTATTTGTTGATTTTGGAATACTTGCAGTACTTAAGTATACTAATTTCGCAATAGATATTATTAATAATATATCAGGCGGCAATATTTCTTTTGTCAATCTGCTGCTGCCTCTTGGAATATCATTTTATACATTTCAGTCAACAGGATATATTCTGGATGTATACTGGAAGAGAACTCCGGCTGAAAAAAATATATTCAAACTTGCGTTATTTGTATCATATTTTCCACAGATAATGCAGGGACCAATAAGCAGGTTTAATAGTCTTAGTGACGAATTGTTCAAAAAACATACAGCTAAGTTTGAAGAGATAGAAAAAGCTCTTGTGCTTATATTATATGGTCTGTTTAAGAAGATGATAATTGCTGATAATGCAGCGATGTATGTTAATACAATATTTAATAAATATGAACAGTTTGATGGCCTTGTAATTGTTGGCGTTCTTGCATATTCACTTCAGCTATATGGAGATTTCTCAGGTGGAATAGATGTTGTAAGAGGAATATCAGAACTATTTGGAGTAAGACTCGTTGAGAACTTTAAACAGCCTTATTTTGCAAAATCTATAACAGATTTTTGGCATAGATGGCATATAACACTTGGAACATGGATGAAAGATTATGTATTTTATCCGGTGACTTTGTCAAAATGGATGGGAAGATTTCAAAAGTTTGCAAAACGTAAATTCGGCAAGAAACTTGGACGTTCATTACCAATATGTATTGCCAATATAATCGTATTCATTGTTGTTGGTATATGGCATGGTGCAGCTTGCAAATATATTGTATATGGATTATATAATGGTATAATAATTGGCTTTAGTGGTATTATGGCAGATAGATATAGAGCTGCTAAGAAGAAACTTAATATCAATGATAAATCAAAAGGTTTTGTGCTATTCCAGATTATAAGAACATTCATTCTTGTTAATATAAGCTGGCTGTTTGATATGTCAGCAGATGTAAAACAGGCATTTATAATGTTTAAGAATATGTTTACAAAGTTTGACTGGACACCACTTTTTGACGGAAGCATATTTGCAGATAATCCAGGATATATAAGCTATATGGATATTCAGTTTATAGCGATAGCGATTGGCATTATAGTAGTATTCATAATAAGTGTCCTGAAAGAAAAGAAGGTAGATGTGGCACAAAAAGTTATATCATTGCCATGGCAAGTGAGAGGACTTATCTATCTCGCAGTTATATTTATGCTGCCAATGATAGGAATGCCACCTGATAGTGTAGGAGGATTTATATATGCGCAATTCTAATGAACAAAAGCATCCTTATGTAAGACGTGCATTAATAATCGCACTTTTTATGGCTTGTATTGTGCTTGGCAATGTAATTCTTAACTATGCATTTATTCCTTACAGTTATGTGAAAGTTGATTACAATACAGCATATAATGACTCACATGATATAGTATTCATAGGAACTTCACATGGAAAATGTGGAATACAGACTGATGTAATAGATGAGATAACAGGAAGTAAGAGCGTTAATATGTGCCTCGGAGGTGAATATCTGTCAGATTCTTATTATATGTTAAAGAGTATAATAGAACAACATAAGCCTAAAAAAGTTGTCTATGAACTTGATTATGGATATTGGGTTACAAACGAATATACAGGAACAGATAGTACACTTATATATAGAAATATGAGATTTTCACCTGCAAAACTCGAATGTTTTATGGACAAAGAGGTTAATAAAGATTTTAGGGCGATATGTTTTCCATGGTATGTATTTAGAAAAGAATATAAGATGATTCCAAAGAATATTGAGAACAAATGGAATGGAATTGAGAAAGCTTGTGATATAAGTGCGTTCGCATCAGAAGCACAATATTATAAAGTTGGTGGTTCAATATATCGTAATCCGGTAGCAGACTCAGCGAAGAACTGGACTAACTTTATAGTATGGAACAGAGATAAAGTAGTGAAAGATACCAAAAAGTACTTTGGAAAGCTTGTGAAACTCTGCAAAGATAATAATATAGAATTATCTGTAGTTATAACACCGGTACCTAATGATACAATTGAAAAGTATAGTACAGAATATAAAGATTGTGATGAGTATTTTAGAAAACTTTCTGAAAGTTATAATGTAGACTATATTAATTATAATTATGAAGAAGTTGAAGGACTTGACAGAAGTATTAAAGGTTATTGTGATTATGAAGGACATCTTACAGGTGAGAATGCAATGATATTTAGTAAAGTACTTGGTGAGTATCTAAGATAACTACTGTATGATTAATACGAATCAGTATTATATAGGTAAAGAGAATAAGGCAGTGTATTATAACTTGTGAGCATATTATATGTGCTTATGGTTATATACACTGCCTTTTTGTATAGTTTAATAATGGACTGATTATATAAAATTATCACTTATACAGATACGATTATGTAAAATTTGGAAAAAAATATTAAAAAACAGGTACTAAAGACATATTTTTTAGTTCCTTTGATGGATTTGATTTTGTTGATTTATATATATGAACGTGTTATAATACGAAAGTCTTGGCTTTAAACAAAGCAACATGAAAAGGAGTAATAGAGGGTAATGAAGAAGAAAAAAGTAATTGAATTCTACAGAAGCGAAAGTCTTCTTATTGATGATGCAATTGACAGAATTGTTGTTGAGATTCATCAGCGAAAGAAACTATATGGTAAAAATACGGTTCTTTTTACTGGATGTAGTGCTGCAACCGGAACAACTGCTACAGTTATTAATCTTGCAATAGCACTTTCACAGTCAGGATGGAAGACTTTACTAATAGATTGTGACTTAAGAAAAAAGAACGAATACAAAAGGTTTAATCAGGATAATGAAACAGGTCTTTCAGATTATCTTAGTGGTAATGCGGCTAAAGATGATATAATATATGATACTAATTATGATAACATGCAATTCATACCTGGCGGCAAGATGTCAGGAAGTGCGGTAAGACTTTTGTGTTCATCAGAGATGGAAGAACTTATAAAACAATTTAAAGATGAATATGATTATGTAATACTTGATCTGCCATCAATTAATATTGTATCAGATGCTGATATTCTAGTGCCATATGTTGATGGCATAGTACTTATGACAGCACTTAATCAGACAACTAAGCCACAGCTTAGAGATGCAAAGCGTAAGATGGCAAAATATGAGGACAAATTCTATGGAATTATCATTAATAAAGTTGAATTATCACAGTATAAGAAGGTAATAAAAGACTATGATTATTTCAGAAGCAAGAATATGTCCAAAAAATATGAAAAGAATCTTGAAAAGAAGAAAAAACAGAATAAGAATAAAACTCAAAATGAAATATAAAAAAGAACGGAATTAAGAGAAAGGAAAGTAACAAAAACATGAAGAATAACAAAGTTTTTATTTTTTTAGCTTCTATAGTAGTGTGTGCAGTTGTAATGTTTGGCTATAACAAACCGGAGAAGATAGAAGCTGCGCAGTCACTTCCAAGAGTTATTGTGTCATCATACAATGTATCATCAGATGGAATAACAGCAGGCTCTACTTTTGACCTGACATATACACTTAAGAATACAAGTGCAACTAATGAAGTAACAAGTGTACTTGTAACATGTACAAGCAATTCAGAGACAATCTATCCAGTATATACAACATCTGATCAGATGTATATTGAGCAGATGGCACCAGGTGAGGAGATTCCTGTAACTGTTAAGTTTAATTCAGCATCTGAGATAGATGTAGCTTCAATTGACTTGACAATGAATATCTCATATTATGATGACCTTGTAGGACAGGGAGTTAACCAGACAGTACTTCAGATTCCGGTTAAACAGGACAGTGTGCTTGTTATTCAGTCATATTCAATACCAATTAATGCAATAACAGGTACTAAAGCACGAGTTAATGCAACACTTGAGAATACAGGTATTGATGAACTATATAATGTTAAGATGACAATCACAGGCGATGGTATGGACAATGTTGTCTCAGATATCGGAACAATGGGAGCTAATAGTAAGAAACAGCAGGAAGCATATATTGAATTTAATGAAGCTGGAACACATAATGTTACAATTACATATACATACGAGGACAGCAAAGGGCAGCAGTTTGAAGTGGTTACAGATCCATCAGCAGTAGAGGTAACAAAATCACAGCTTCAGTCTACAGAACAGAATAATAATGTTGTGAATAACTCAGCAAATGGTATTGAGATGTGGCAGATTGTAGTCATTGCAGCTATTATAATTGTTGGTGCATTTATTATTGTAATTGTAAAGAAACAAAAGAGATAGTCAGTGATACATATATGCGATTAAGCAAGAATTAAAAAGAATGAAGGGAAGAAAAGATAACAATGAATGAGGAAATTCAATTTGAGGATATAAAAATTGCATTTATTGCATTATGGAAGAACAAGCTTCTTATAGTAGCAGTTACACTGCTTGGAGCACTGCTTGGCTTACTTCTTACATCGAATAAGACTAATGAAGAGACATATAGAGCTACAGCAACTGTATATTGTGCAACATATTCATCACAACGAGATGCAGATGCAGATGTATATGCAATGATTAATTATTCAGATGTTGTTACTAGTAAAAAAGTATGTCAGAGAGCAGAAGCGATAATTGGTAATTCATCAATCAATGCATCAATGATTCAGTATATGATAAGTACAGGATTCAGTTCAAGTTCATATATTATGAAGATATATGCAGATACTAATGATCCGGATATTGCAATTGAAGTAGCTAATGCAGTAGCAGAAGCATTTGTAATAGAGATTAGTTCAATTACAGGAAGTGATTCTATCCAGCTTCTTGATAAGGCAGAAGGATGTTACAGATATGCAAGTAATTCATTAACAAAGACGAGAATAATATATGCTTTGGCAGCATGTTTTGTAATATGTGCAGCAATAATGTGCAAAGAGTTATTTTCTAATAATGTTAAGTCAATTGCACAATGCATAGGCAAGGATGATGCAGATATAATTATAGGAATTATTCCTGATTCAGATAAATAACAAAACGTAGATTAAGGACAGTACATCGCAGATTATATATTTGCGATGTACTGTTATAAAAAGGTAAAAATTATAAAAAGATAAGAATTATAAAAGGGAAAATTTATAAAAAGGAAAATTTATAAAAAAGAAAAAATAGTGAGGAAGATGTTATGATTAAGAAAATTTGTTTTGCGGCTTCATCAGGTGGACACTTAGAAGAAATATCCAGACTTAAAGATATAGCATCACAGTATGATTCCTTCCTTTTAACAGAAAAAGGTGGATTCAATGAGATTAATTTTTGTGATAAGACAATATATGTATCTCAGATTAATAGAAAAGAGCCATTATTCCTATTCAAATTTATTGGACTTTTTGCAAGATCCTTACATATTCTGATTAAGGAAAAGCCTGATTGTATAATATCAACAGGTGCACTTGCAACATATCCAATATGTTTACTTGGTAAGTTTGCTAAAAAAAAGATAATATACATTGAATCATTCGCAAGAGTTGATTCACCTTCACTTACAGGTAAGTTAATGTATAAAGTTGCAGATATATTCATAATACAGTGGGAAGAACTTAAACAGTTTTTTCCAAATGCTATATATGGTGGCGGAATTTTTTAGGAGGATTGAGTAATGATATTTGTTACGCTTGGAACACAAAAATTTCAATTAAACAGATTGCTTAAGCTTATTGATGAATATATAGAAAAAGGAATAATAAAAGATGAAGTATTTGCTCAGATTGGTAATTCAGACTATATTCCCGTTAATTATAATTATAAGCAGTTTATTGATAAAGAAGAATTTGACAGATGTATAAAAGATGCCGGCCTGATCATTACACATAGTGGAGTCGGAACGATAATTACAGCTATTAATCTTAACAAACCGGTAATTGTATATCCACGACTTGCAAAATATAAAGAACATGTTGATGATCATCAGATTGAGATAGCAGAAGCTTTTGCTAAGAAACGGTATGTGCTTGCATGCAAAGAAAATGATAATCTGAGCGAGCTTATAGAGAAAGCATATAGTTACAGATTTGAAAAATATGTATCTCAAAAAGAAAAGATAATAAAGATTGTTAATGACTTTTTAAAGAGTCAGCAATAAATTATATGGAGGAAGATGATGGTGAAAGTAAGTGTAATTGTTCCAGTTTACAATGTAGAGCCTTATCTTGATAAATGTCTTAATGGTCTTGTTAATCAGACATTAAAAGACATAGAGATAATAGTTGTTAATGATGGGGCAACAGATAATTCACAACAGATAATAGACAGATATGCTAAGCAGTATGATAACGTGATTAGTCTTGTAAAACAAAATGGAGGACTGTCTGATGCAAGAAACTATGGAATACCTTATGCAACAGGAGAATATATAGGATTCATAGATTCGGACGATTTCATGGAATATGATATGTTTGAAGTGCTTTATAAAAAAGCCAAAGAAGATGATTCAGATATAGTTGAGTGTAATCTCAGACATACATATTCAGATAGCGAAGATATAGAGATTGGTAAAGAGATATACGACAAAAAAGAGATGATAATGTTTGGAAGAAGTGTCGTATGGAATAAAATATACAAAAGAGAATGGCTTATTAATAGTAAGGTTTTATTTCCAAAGGGACTTATTTATGAAGATGTTAATTTCTTTGTAAAACTGGTTCCTTTTATTAACAGATATTCTTATGTTGAGCCGGCACCAATACACTATGTTCAAAGAGGAAGTTCAATTAATAATAAATCATCATTAAAGACACTACAGATATTAGATATTCTTAATGACATAGTTGAATTCTATAAGAAAAATGGATTCTATGATGAATATGAAGATGCACTTGAGTTCTTATTTACAAGAATTCTTTTATGTAGTTCTTTTTCAAGAATAGCAAGAATACCTGATAAAAAAGACAGAAAAATGGCATTAGCTAAGAATTATGAATTACTAAAGACAACTTTTCCGGATTATAGCAAGAATGAGACACTTAAGAAGACAAAGAGCCATCAGGCAATGTTTATGAGAACAGTTAATGATTTTACATATAGAATATATAGTGCTATATTCCCACTATTATTTAGAATAAAGGGAATGTTTTCAGGCAAAAAATATTAAAGGAGTGGCAGCTGACTATGGAATTAAGTATAATAATTCCCGTATATAATGCTGAAAAGTATATAAGGGAATGTCTCGATTCAGTAATAAATAAAAAGTATGACTGCGAAGTTATTCTTGTAAATGACGGAAGTAGTGATTCATCACTTACAATATGTGAAGAGTATAGCCGCAAAGACAATAGAATCAAGATAATTAATAAGAATAATGGCGGTGTGTCTTCAGCAAGGAATGCCGGCCTCTTACATGCAACAGGAAGATATGTGATGTTTCTTGATGCAGATGATTACTTTACAGAAGATGCATTTGAATATATTGACAAATATATAAAATGTAATAAGTATGATTTTGTAGCAATGTCATATTCTTCACTTTTTGAAGATATGACAACTGATCTGTATGAGTATAATATAGAAGAACAAGTAACGAATCAGAAGAGCAAGATAGATGAGATTCTATATACATCATCTGATCTTAACACTTGTTGGGGCAAATTATTCTTAAGAGAGAAGATAATAGATAATAATATAACATTCAGAACAGATCTTCCAATAGGCGAAGATTATATATTTGTAGCAGATTACTATAAATATTGTAAGAATGTACTATTATCTAATGAATCAATATTATTCTACAGACAGCATAGTGAGAGTGCAATGAGAAGATATGATATTGACAGAAGAATTGATTATACAGGAATACTTCTTGAATATAACAAGAATGCGATAAAAGAGAATGGTAATATGGAACTTATACCGAAGATGAACAGATATTATCTTAGTGTAATAACTAACATATTCTTTGAATTCGCAAAAAGTGTTGAAGATAAAAAAGAACTGCGTAAGATGTATACAAGAGCAGTAAGAAGTAGTGTTGTAGAGAGTATTGTAAATGAATTATCAAAAAGTGAGATTAAGGAACTATATAAGAAAATAGAGTATTCACTTATAAAATCAGGTAATGTTACAATGCTTATAGCATATTTTAGATTTAAAGCAGCTTATGCAAGAAGAACTAAGAATTAGATAATATAGAGTAATTATTGGAAAACTAATGGGAATGAAAAATTGTTAAAAGTAAATGAACATTGCAGGAATGTTATATTATTATCTATTATATGGATTATGAAAATATAGTAGTAGTAAGACTGACTGTAGGAAAGGAAAATGTATGAAATTTAGTATAGTTATTCCGGCATATAACATAGAAGACTATATTGGTAAGTGCCTAGACAGTATACTTAGTCAGACATATAGTGATTATGAGATAATAGTAGTTAATGACGGATCAACAGATAACACAGGCAGAGTGCTTGATGAATATAAGAAAAAGGACTCAAGAATTACTGTAATTCATAAAGAAAATGAAGGTGTATCAATAGCTCGTAATACAGGTATGGAACTTGCAACAGGAGAATATTTTCTATTCTTTGATGGGGATGACTTTGTTGAGCCATATTGCCTTGCAGATCTTGCAAAAATTGTTGAAAGAGGAGAATATGATACTGTTATATATGGTTATCATAGATTTGAAGATGGTAAGATCAAAGAGACATGCCCACCAATATTCGAGAAAAGACATTATATAGGCAATGAGATAATGAGTGAACTTTTTCCAAAGTTCATAGGAATATCAGATCATGCTATTAATGATTGGCTTAATCATAAAGACAGGGCACTATATGTTGAAAATCCCGCATTATGGCATGTTATGACAAAAGTATCAGTTATTAAAGACAACGGACTTAAATTCAATAAGAACCTTAGAGTTGGTGAAGATACAATGTTTGTATCAGAATATTTAAGTTATGCAGAAAGTGTATATGTTGAGAAGAAATGTTATTATTATCTTGTAACAAGAACGACATCGACAATCTTTGTATATGAGAAAAAGCCTCTTCAAAAACTTGAAGGAAAGATTAGACTCCTTACAGCCAGAAAAGAACTTACTAGCAAGATTGATGGAAGGTTCAATATAGATGTTACAAAAGAATGGGCAGGAACAGTTATAATGTCATGTATAGAACTTGCATTTTTGCTATCAGCACCTAATAAGGAATATGGATATTTTAAGCGTTACAGAGAATTCTTAAAATATATAAAACTTCCTGGAGTAGAGAAGATGATATCAGATTATAAGGTAGATGCAAAATTCTCTGTTAATGTGATACCATTCTGGTTCTTAAAAGGCAAGATGTATTTTATACTATTCCTTGCAACAACAGTTCTTAATATTGCAGGTTACAAATTTAAAAGGAGTTAATGAATTATGAGGATTGCATTCTTAAACTTATGTCATTGTGATAGTGATGTTGTTAAAAGAGTAGCAGATAGACTTACAGCACATCCGGACTTTGATATGTATATACACGTTGATGCCAAAGCAGATATTACTCCATTTAAGGAGAAACTTAGTGACAATAAGCAGGTACACTTTGTAAAAAACAGACATAAAGTGTATTGGGGTGGATATAATGCAATTTTGGCAACAATGGAACTTATAAATGAAGCACTTAAAAGTGCCAAAAAATATGACTATTTCATATTGCTTCAAAATCTTGATTATCCAATCAAGTCTAATGAATATATAGAACAGTTTTTTGCTAAGAATCCTGATATAGAATATATAAGAGGATGTAAGATAGCATGCACGAAAGATTGGCACTATGCCAGAAAATACAGACTGTATAATAGTAGAGATAAAGAATATTATCTAAAAAAGCATAGTAAATTGAATAGAATGTTTCATAATGCAATTAATCTTGTGAAAAGTATATCAACTATTGGATTTAATGGAATTGTAAAAGATTCAGGCGATGTGCTATATATGCATTATGGAGCAGCACAATGGGCAGTTACAAGAGAGTGTGCAGAGTATTTTGCAAAATTTTATGATACTCATAAAAAGTTCAACAAAAAAATGATGCATGTACAGTTTCCTGATGAAGAGTATTTTCATACAATTGTGCATAGTAATGACAAGTTTAGATTAAGATGTATTAAGCATGATGAACCGGAGAAGAGATGGCTTGTTAATTGGCGTAATATACATTACTTTGAATTTCCTAAAGCAGTGACAGTATTTGAAAAAAAAGACTATGAGAAACTTATAACCAGAGAAGAACTCTTTATAAGAAAAGTAAAAACTGGTATATCAGATGAACTTATGGATATGATTGATGCGGCAACAAAAACTGATACGAAGGATGGAGAGGGATTATGGAAAAATTGATAAGTGTAATTGTGCCGGTTTATAAGGTTGAAGACTACATTGGTAAGTGTATAGAAAGTCTTATAGCTCAGACATATAAGAATATAGAGATAATACTTGTTGATGACGGTTCACCGGATTCATCAGGTGATATATGCGAAGAGTATGCTAAAAAAGATAATAGAATAGTTGTACTTCATAAAGAAAATGGAGGACTATCTGATGCAAGAAATTATGGATTAGAAAGAGCACATGGAGAGCTTATTGGCTTTGTAGATTCAGATGATTATATTAATGAGAATATGTATAAGATTCTTATAGATACAATGAATAAGACAAATGCTGATATAGTAATATCTAATCTTGAGGAAGTGGCAGAAGGTGATATGCCTTCAACAATAGTAGAACCACAAAAAGAGTATACAACAAAGGTTATGACTAATATAGAGGCACAGAATGTATATTATGACAGAACTGATCTTAGAATAGCATTTACAGTAGCATGGAATAAGCTATATAAGAGGGAAGTGATGGGAGATATTATATATCCTAAAGGATATATACATGAGGATGAGTTTACAACATTTAAATATCTATATAATGCCAAAAATATTGCATTTGTAGACGTTCCGTTATATTATTACCTTCGCAGGGATTCTGGTATTATGGGTTCAGCATTTAATATTAAGAAATTTAATCTATTACAGGCGTATGAACACAGAATATGTTTTTACGAAGAGAAGAACGAATGGGAACTTTGGAAAAAAGCTATGAAGCAGTATATTCACATGACTGCAAGAATTAATAAGTGGATGAAAGAAGCCCATGCGAGTGATGATGTTGAGATAGAAAAGAGTAGGCAATTCTATTTAAAACATTATAGAGAGAACAAGAATAAGTGCACACTGGGGGCAGGAGCAAAGGTTGAAAGTTTTCTCTTTGGAATGAGTTTTAAACTATACTATCTAATATGGAACTGTATTAGAGGATAGTTGAATTTTGAAGTAAGAAACACCGAAACTTTAGCTTAGTGCATAGTTCACTGATTGAAAGAAAACATATAAAAGCATGATAATAGGAGACTACTAATAATGGGAAATGGAAAAAGAACAACAATTAATATAATAGCACAGATATTTTCGTTCATTGTAAGCCTTGGTGTAAGTTTTGTACTTACCCCATATATATCAGGAAAATGTGGTAAAGATGTATATGGATTTGTTGGAATGGCATATCAGGTAACAAGTTATATATCTGTATTTACAGTTGCATTTAATAATATGCTTGGTATATTCGTTGCAACAGAATATCATAAAGGAAAGTTTGATGAAGCTAATAAATATTATTCATCTGTATTTATGGCAGATGTGATAGTGGCCATAGTATTGTTTATTCCAATGATGCTTATATCATTCTATATGGATAAGATTCTCAACGTTCCAGCGAGCTCAATGTCGGATATAAAAGGATTATGGATGTTCATATTTATAACATTCTTAATTAATCTTGCATTCGGCCCATGGGGAATATCAACATTCATTAAGAATAGACTTGAACTTGCAGCAAAGAGAAACTTTGAGAGTAATGTAATAAAAGCAATAATTCTTGTTGGAATGTTTGGATTCATGGCTCCAAAAGTATGGTATATAGGTTTTGCAGCATTTGTATGTGCAGTATTTCTTCTTATAACTAATAAACAGTATATGAAGAGCCTTGTTCCGGAGATTAAGTTTAGCAGAAAAAAATTTGACTTTGAGTCAATGAAAAAATTATTAAGTGTTGGTATATGGAATACAGTTAATCAGCTTACAAACATACTTGTAAGTGGACTTGATCTTATAATCAGTAATAAGTTTATAAGTTCAATGGCAATGGGATACATATCATATGCACAGACAGTACCAATTCAGATGCTAAATCTAATATCAATGATTAGTAATGCATTTTCACCACAGCTTACCAAATCATACGCAACAGGAGATATGGATTTATTTGAAAAAGATGTTAAATCATCAATAAAAGTATGTGGATTTATATGTTCAATTCCAATACTTGGATTCATTGCATTTGGAACAGATTTTTATAGACTATGGATACCATCACTTACTGGTGAAGAAGTAAAGACAATTAACATTTTGTCATTTTTAATATTGTTCCATACAATATTTGAGGTATATATATATCCACTTAGTACAGTAAATAGTATAACCAAGAAAGTAAAGATACCTGTACTTGTATCTTTTATAACAAGTATACTTAATATCATATTTGAATTAGTATTGTTAGAGACAACAGACCTTGGTGTATATGCAATTGAGATAGCAACAGCAGCACTTATGTTCCTTAGAGTATTTTTCTTTATACCAATATATTCAGCAAAGATACTAAAGAAGAGCTGGTATACATTCTATCCACCAATGTTAAGAGGAACAGTATCATCAGTAATTATTCTTGCTATCTATTTTACAATACAGAGAAATGTTCCAGTCAATTCATGGGGAATGTTAATTGTAGTTGCAGCAGGATGTGGAATCATAGGATATGCAGTTAATTACATGATTGTACTTGGTAAAAATGAACGTATCATGGTAAAAAACATGATAAGAAAAAAATTAAAGAAAAAAACCGTTAGATGAAAATAACATAGTATTATGGGGAGGTATTTCATGAATAATAGATATATTGTGAGTATAGTTATTCCTGTATACAACAGTGAAAAATATATAAGACGATGCCTTGATAGTATAGTTAAACAGACTGTAAAGAATTATAAAGTGATCATAGTAGATGATGGTTCTACTGATAATTCATTTTCAATATGTAAAGAATATGCAGATATGTATGATAACTTAGAATGTTATTCAATAAAAGAGGCAGGCGTTTCAAAAGCAAGAAATTATGGAATATCAAAAGTAAAGACAAAGTATATTATGTTTATGGATTCAGATGATGTTGTGTCAGAAAGATTCGTAGAAGTATTGTTAAAGACAATAGAAGATACAAAATGCAATATAGCAGAGTGTAGATTTAAGCGAATAAGCAAGATGGAACAGATAGATTTTTGTGATGACATTATAGAATATACTGTCTTAGATAAAGAGAATGCTATTGAAAAACTTACAAAAAATGAATATACACATTATGTTTGGAATAAGATTTTTAAAACAGCTATATTTAATGGGATAAGATTTATTCCCGGAAGATATTACGAGGATATTGCAATTATGTACAAGTTGTTTGAAAGAGCTGAACGTATAGCTTATGTGGATGCTGAATTATATGGATATTGCATAAATCCAGATTCAATAACTAATACACATGATGATAAAAAGCGTGAAGATATATTATTGTGCTGGATAGAACAATATGAATATTTTAAAGAAAAACATCCACAGCTTATGGAAAGATGTTTAGAGAAAATCAGTCACTATTATCTTAATGCATTTGATTATGCACAAAGATATGATCAGCGATTAAGGCGAATAAACCACTACATGATAAGATATTACAGTAAGATTATGAAAAGTAATATAACAAAGAAAAATAAGGTAAAGATAACAGTTGCAAAAATGATACCAAGAGTATACATTTTGAAGAACAAAAATTAAAGAAAGAGGCTAGAAGTATATGAAAGTTGGAATAATATCAATGCAGCGAGTGTTCAATTATGGTTCGTTTATGCAGGCATATAGTCTTAAAAAAAATATAGAGATGCTTGGAGATGAAACGGAATTTGTAGATTATCATACAGGAGAACCACTTATTACAGAGAATGTTAGTGGTAATTCAAAACTTGATATAAAAGAAGCAATAGGAAAGCTTATTCCACCTTATATTAATTCAAAAAAAGTTATGAATGAATATTGGAATAATATGGGAAGATGCGAGGAGCGATATGTAGGAAAATATCTTCCTATGATAGGAGTTACATCTGAGAAAAAATACAATACAAAAGAAGATGTAATAGTTATAGGAAGTGATGAAGTATTTAACTGCGTTCAGTCTAACCCTGATGTAGGTTTTTCGCCTGAACTGTTTGGAGCTCATAGAAATGCAAAAAGAGTTATAAGTTACGCCGGTTCATTTGGTAATACAACAATTAATGAGATTGACAGACATGGTAAAAGAGAAGAACTTACAAGATATTTTAATGATTTTTCAGATATATCAGTACGTGATAAGAATTCAGTCAGTATAATACAAGAACTTACAGGCAAGACACCAGAATATCATGTCGATCCGGTATTCTTATATGATTATGAGAATGAGATACCTAAAAAAGCACCACAAAAAGACTATATTGTGGTATATGCATATCAGTGTCGTCTGAAAAAAAGTGAATGTAGGGAGATAAGTCGTTTTGCAAAGAAACATAATAAAAAAATAGTATGTCTGTGTGGACCACAAAGGTACTTAAAAGGATATGTTGCAGCAGATCCATTTGAAGTATTATGGTATATAAAAAATGCAGATTTTGTTATTACAGATACATTCCATGGAAGTGTATTTTCAATCAAATTCAACCGACAGTTTGCAGTACTTTTAAGAAAAGGCAATGGAAAAGTATATGGTAATAATGAAAAACTTTTTGACCTGTTAAGACGCTTTGGCGTTGAGGACCAAGTAGTAAATGGAAGAAAAATTGACGATGTTATCTTTAATAAAATAGATTACAAATCAATCAACGAGCAGATAAAAAGAGAACGAGAAAATAGTCTTAATTATCTGAAGAAAGCGATTGGAGAATAGAAATGGAATTATGTAAGAAAGAAGATTGTCTTGGTTGTTTTGCATGTATGAATGCATGCCCAAAAGGAGCAATATCAGTTACGCATGACAGACTTGGCAAGACAATTCCTACAGTAGATGCTAATAAATGTATCTACTGTGGAGCATGTACGAAAGCATGTCCTGTACTTAACGAATCTGAATATCATATAACAGATGAATGTTATGCTGCATGGACTAAGAATGAGAATGACAGAAAGAATTGTGCATCAGGCGGTATAGGAACGGCTATATCAAGATATGTAATAGATAATGATGGAGTAGTAATTGGTACATATTTTGATGATGATGCCAAGCTTATATTTGATTATGCTGATACGCCTGAACAACTTGAGCGATTTAAAAGTTCAAAATATGTTCAGGCATATATTGGATATTCATATAAGAAGGTAAAAGAGTTCTTAAGACAGGGACGGCTTGTGCTATTTATAGCAACGCCCTGTCAGATAGATGGACTTAATCATTATCTTGGTAAAAAGTATGATAATCTTATAACTATAGATATTATATGTCATGGAACACCACCAATTACATATCTTAAAGAGCATATAAAAGCCAAATGTGCAGATGCTAAGATTACTAATGTAACATTTCGAGGTGAGAATGATTACCATCTGTGTGTATATTCAGATGAAAAGCTTATATATAGTATGAGAAGTGATATGGATGAATATTTTATGACATTTCAGAATTCATCAATAAACCGAGATAATTGTTATAATTGTAATTATGCAAGACATGAGAGAATATCAGATATTACAATCGGTGACTTTTGGGGAATTAACAGAGAAGACCTAAAAGAACAGTATGATGGTAAGATCTCTAGTATAATAATAAATACAGAAAAAGGTAAGAAACTCATAAGTATGCTTGATAAGTATATATATATGGAGAAGTGGGATATAGATATAGCGTATAGATATAATAATCAGCTTAACAATCCGGCAGTTCCAGGAAGATATAGAGAAACTTTTGTAAAGAATTATGAGAAGGTGGGATTTGAAAAGGCGGTTAGGAAGTCAGGCGTTAGTACAGCTATTGCGATTAAAAAAGCCAAAGATTCAAAGATTGCAAAAGCAGTGAAGAAAGTTATAAAGAAATGAGGTTTTTATCTATGGAACCATTAATCAGTGTTATTGTACCTGTGTATAATGTAGAAAAGTATGTTACAAAGTGTGTTAATAGTATAATAAATCAGACATACAAGAATCTTGAAATTATACTTATTGATGATGGCTCAACAGATAATAGTGGCAATATATGTAACGATTTACAGAAAAAAGATGACAGAATAAAAGTGATACATAAGAAAAATGGTGGATTATCAGATGCGCGAAATTGTGGAATTGATATAGCAAATGGAGATTATATAGCATTTGTGGATTCAGATGACTATATACATAACAGGATGTATGAGATACTTATGTATAATGCTCTTGATAAGAATGCAGATATATCAATGTGCGGTTATATGGAAGCAGATGATTATACATTAGGAGATGCGACTATTGTAGATGAGATGGAAGTGAATAATAGTGATATAAAAATATATAAAAGCAGAGAAGAAAAATTATTATGCATATTTCCATCTAAGATAAGGTTTACAGTTGTCTGGAACAAGCTATATTCAAAACAGATATGGGAAGAGTATAGATTTAAGACAGGCGAAGTATATGAAGATGAGCAGATATACTATAAGATATTGTATAATTGTAAGAAAATAGTGACCTGTGAAGATAAGATGTACTATTATGTGCAGAGAGAGAATAGTATAACAGGTAATGATATTACTCTAAAAATAGGATATAAGATAAATGCTTATGAGAACAAGTTTTACTACTTTTTAGAGAAAAATGAAAAAAAAGCAGTAAAAAGTGCTCTGTTTGAATGGAAATCATTACTTGTTGACTCATATTGCAAGAATGAGATATTTAAAAGTGGTGAAGAAAGAAAAGCAATCAAAAAGCTTCTAGAAAGAAAGAAGAAAAGATTTGCATATGAGCTGATAGCAAAAAAGAATTACCATTTTTTGAATAAGGGAGAGATAAAGAGTTATATAATGTTCCTTATATGTACGGATATATATATAGAGCATTTTAGCAAAAAACATAGGAATATATATTGTAAATAATGTATTGATTTATAGTGTATATTAGTATATAGTTATAAGATGTTGGAAAAATATAAAACTGCAAATAGTTTTTTGATTCCAAAGATAGGTTTGAAGAGGCGAAGATATGTTAATTGAAAAATTAAAAAATGCATATATATGGTTATATTCAATAAGAATCAATAAAAAGATTTTTGCAAAAGACATTGCTAAAAAGTGTCCATTAAGGATTATGCCCGGAACAAAGATTAAAGGGTTATATAAAGGCTGTATAGAGATAGATACAGACAATATATACAAAGGTATGATTCAGTTTGGCATGGAACAGGGTTCTTTTGGAAAGAGAGCAAAAAAACAATCTGTGCTTATGTTTGAAGATAATGGCAAGATAGTATTTACTGGACGTGCAGATTTTGCAGCTACAGCAGAAGTTACAGTATATAAGGATGCTGTGTTACGGATTGACGATGGCTTTTTTAGTAATAGCAATGTCGTAATCAATGTGACAAAAGGTGTTCATATAGGAAAGAATGCTCAGATAGGCTGGAATGTCGAGATAATTGACACAGACGGTCATGATATATGCGATATGGATGGCAACAAGATTAATTATGATAAACCGGTTATTATCGGCGATGATGTATGGATTGGTGCGAGAGCATCGATTCTAAAAGGAGCAGATATACCTGACGGATGTATCATAGGTTATGGCAGTATAGTGACTAAGAGATTTGATGAGCCACATTCCATTATTACAGGTATACCGGCAAAGCAGATTAAGAATAATATAACATGGCGAAGAGAAAAAACTATATAGATTATATTAATTACAAAAGAGATAAAAATAAGAAATGGCAGTAAATAATATACTGTTTGGAAAGGATAAGATAGTATGTTAGTAACAGTTATTATTCCGGCATATAATGCACAGAGATATTTAACAAGATGTCTTGACAGCATATTTACAATAGAAGAAGAGATAGAAGTTATTGTTGTAAATGATGGTAGCAGGGATAAGACAAAAGAGATATTAGACAGTTATCAGGAAAAACATAAGAATCTTGTATGCATTCATCAGAATAATTCAGGTGTGTCATATTCAAGAAATGTAGGACTGAAAGCTGCAAAAGGAGAATATATAATGTTTGCAGATGCAGATGATATATTTGATAATGAGATGTTTAAGCGGCTTATAATGCCACTTAAAGAGAAAAAATATGATTTTGTATTTGGAGACTATGAGACAATTAGTGAGAATGACGAATTATATGATTACATGAAGATTGAGAAAAAACTTATAACACTCAAAGATATCAAAGAATATTTTTTAAGCTATACAGATCTTAATACATGCTGGGGCAAGTTGTTCAAAAAAGATATAATACTACAATATAAGATACATTTTGATACAACAATACACATTGGTGAAGATAGGGCATTTGTAGGTGATTATATAACTCATATTAATAATTACTATTATACAGATAATTCTGTATACAAATATAGAATAGTGATTGACAGTGTAATGGGTAGTTCAAGAACAAGTATAAGTGACAGTAAGATTAGTGATTTTGTAAAAGGTTTTAGACATAGAAAGAAATTTGCAGATAATAATAGAATTGATAAGAAAGCATTATGTGAAGAAGTAGCTTCAGAGACGATAGCTATGATTAATATAATGTTGCATGGCAGACGTCCATATAGAGTATCCAATGCAGAGGCTCATAATCTGCTTATGGATAAGACTATAAAGAACAATCTGCATTATGTATCAAAATTAAGAACGGTTGATAAAAAAAGACGAATTGTATGTAGGTTACTTACACATAATATAGGAATAAGCCTATATGTGTTTATAAAGTATCTTGTTAATAAAATAAAATAGATTACAATATCTTTTAGCTATGTATTATAGTTAAGATAAGAATGTATAAAGGTGGATTATATCATGCAGGCATTAATAATAACAGCATATCACGATTATTCAAAGCTTGAGAGAAATCTTAAGCTATATTCAAAAGGATTTAATTGCTATGTGCATATAGATGCGAATTCAAAAGAATTTGATGAACAAAAGATAGCAAAGCTTAATGAGATAGACAATGTATATGTCATATCAAAATATAAGATTCTATGGGGAAGTTATCTTCATATGATGGCGATAATAGAATTGATTGAAGAAGCACTTAAGAATAAAGATAATACATATTTTCATATAATAAGTGGAGATGATTTTCCTACAAAAGATTACAGCGAGTATTATAATTTCTTTGAAAAAGATGGGAAGAAATATAATTATCTTGAAGTTACTGATATATCAGATATGCCTGTTATGCAAAAAAGATATAAAATATTTCATTTTATGCATATATTAAATAGAAGAAGCAGACATAAGTCAGTAATATTGCTAGATAAATGTTTAAGACATATACAGTATCATCTTCCGATTAAGAGAAAAAGAGTATTTAATTACAAAGGACTTGTATGGTGTTCGCTTACTAGAGAAGCTGCAGAATATACAGTTAATACAGTAAGAAATAATGGAGATATTAAAGTATTAAAATATTGTGAGATAGCAGAAGAGTTCCTATTTTCTAATACATTACTTGAATCTAAACAGTTTAGAGATACAGTAATATGGGACAAGAAACGTCTTACAATATGGGAGAATGAACACTCAACAGGACCAAGAAAATTAGATATTAATGATCTTAAGCAGATAAGGGAAAGTGATTGCTACTTTGCAAGAAAGATAGTATATAATGAGAATAATCATGAGTTATATGACAGTCTATATTCAAAGTTTGAAAAATCACTTTTGTAAAAACTAAAATATTCCGATACTCCCTTTATGAAACCAATGTGAAGGGGGTATTTTTATGCCAGAAGAAAAGAAAAGTTCAGGGATTGGACTAATAGTCGTTATCCTGATAATAGCAGCATTATTATTAAATGGGCTTAACCATATGAGAACATCAGCAGCAGATCTTGAAGAACAAAGTGGTGATACACTTGTAACTGAGACTGTTATAGCACATTTTGCAATACTTAACAGAGGATATGTAAGACCTGTTGAGACCAAATCAGAAGCACAGAAAAAATATACAAAAGTTGGCGATGGAAAGATATATAAAGCAGAGAAGATAGATAATGATGATGTAGCAGTTCTTGCTAATATAGCTAAAGTGCCAGATGTCTCACAATACCTTGAAGAAGGTGAAACAGTTGTATGGTATGTATGTAAAAAAGAAGCCGACGGCTGGCATGTAGATGGTGAGATAGTTAAGAAAAGCAGTATGCCTGAAGAGACTACAACACAGGAGCCTACGACACAGGAAGTTACAACAGAGAATGAGACAACGATAGAAGCAACAACTGCTTCGCAGGAACCTACAACAGAGATTGATATTACAAAGCTTACAACAGTACATTTTGCAATACTTAATGATGGGTATACACGACCTGATGTGACTAAATCAGAGGCACAGAAGAAATATACCAAGGTTGGTGATGGCAAGATATATGAAGCAAAACTTATAGAGAATAATGACAGACTTGTAGAAAAGAACATTGCGAGTTTGCCAGATATTACAGGATATATAGATGATGATGAAAATGTTATATGGTATGTATGTAAGAAAGAAGCCGATGGTTGGCATATAGATGGTGAAGTTGTTAAAAATGATGAAATTAACAGAGATTTTGCAGATATATATTACGAAATGCTGATTAATGGAGATGATTCTACAGTTGATATAGAACAATATAAGCTTAATTATAATGAACTTAAGGATATAATTGAAGATATCAATGATAATGAAGGTTATCCGGCATATTATATTTTTGACAGTTTTGATTATGATATTACACAGAAAAAAGGAATTGTAACAACTTTGACTTTAAAAAATATACCGGATGATTACGAAACTAAATATGAACAGATAGTATCCAAACTAGATGATATGCTATATGGCAGGAAACTAACAGACAAGGAAACCGTAGAGTTTATTAAAAAAATGTTGCAAAAATGATAAAGTGCGTAAAAAACACTTTACAAACATGTAACAATTATGTAATATATAAGAGACATAGTTGCTGGCAGATGCTAGACATAATATAAGGACATATAGTTTGACATTTTACAGACTCATTAATTATAGCAGTTTTAATTATAGTATTTATAGCCGACTGTCCGGGGAGTGTACAGATAGTTTATAGATGCTGTATAAGTAATTAATAAGGGATTAGAGTTCACTGATGAGATGTCATTAGTGAACTTTTTTTATGCAGAACAATGAATAGTAACGGATGATATAACAGCTTGTAGTGAATTACAGCTTTCTGCATAAGATGTGGGAGAAGAATTGTTATGATTAATAGTCCCAGGTTACTATGTTAAGGGCAATATAATAATTAATATGGACGTTATTATGGGTATTAAAAAGAATGAATATATGAATGACAGTAGGAAAAAGAATGCTTACATAGTACATTCATACATTCAGGGGGATATTTTTTAGGTGTTCTTTACTTAAAAAATCATATTTAACCTCAGGAAAAATAAGAGGCTTAAAACAAATGCAAAAAAGGTTTGATATTTGAAAGGAGTTCAATATGACAGTAAGAGTGAAGAAATTATTAAAAGAGATATGTTCATTTATCTTAGTGGTATCGGTACTTATAAGCCTGATACCATCCAATCAGGTATTTGGTGATACGGGAAGCACCACACCTGTAGAAGCAGTGTTCTATGTATTAAAACCAGGAAATGAAAGACCTCTTGGTGTAACATCACAAAAGCAGGCTAAATATCAAAAAGCCGGAACTGGTACAATAGCAAAAGCTATTAATATCAGTGAAAATGATGAAGGCGTTGCACAGAACATTGTAATTGAGCCAGACGTATCACAGCTTATAGGCGATGATGAAAAAGTCGTATGGTATGTGTGTAAAAAAGAATCAGACGGATGGCATGTTGATGGTGAAATAGTTAAAGTTACAGAGGAAACTACACAAGAGGAGACAACAGAAGCTGAAACTGAGGTAGTTACGGAAGAAACAACAACTGAAAAAGCCACAGAAGAGACAACAACAGAGAAAGTTACTGAAAAAGTAACAGAAAAAACAACAGAAGAGACAACAACACAGAGAGCTACTGAAAAAGCTACAGAAGCTACAACTAAAGCAGAGACAACAACTGTAGCTAACAAAGCAGTTACAACAGCACATTTTGCAATATTAAAAGAAGGATATCAAAGACCTAAGACAACTAAGTCAGAATCAGCATCTAAATATACTAAAGTTGGTGATGGTAAGATATATCAAAAAGTTAAGATTGATAATGATGATGCTAAAGTAAGTGCTAATATAGCAGTAGAACCTCAGATGGATAAATACTTAGATGAAGATGAAACAGTTGTATGGTATGTATGTAAAAAAGAAGCAGATGGCTGGCATATAGACGGTGAAGTCGTAAAGACTGAAACTGAGACAGAACCATCAGGTGAGACTACTGAAGAGACTAAAGCTGAGAGAGAAACAGAGAAACCTACAGCAGAAGAGCCTACTACTCAGAGAAAACCAGCAGAAGAACCTACTACTAAGAAGCAGGAAGTTACAACAGAAGAGCCTACTACTAAGAAACAGGAGGCTACAACAGAAGAGCCTACTACTAAGAAGCAGGAGCAGACAACAGAGGAAGTAACCACTAAGGCTACTGAACCTGAGACAACAACAGAAGAACCTACAACAGAAAAAGCAACAACATCAAATAGCACAGACAAAGATGTAGCCGAAGTAAGAGCGATTATGAAACAGATGATTCTTACAGGCGATATGACTAAACATGATGTATCAAAATACAATTTCAAGTTCCAGCAGTATGATGCAATATGGACAGATCTTGTTAATAACGAATGTTATCTTGCGGCACATTCATATTATATGTCATTCTTATCAGTTGTAAAAGATTCCAATGGTAAGATACAGCAGATATACATATATGGAGCAGATGCAGAATTTAAGGCAAGATATGAAAGAGTAAAAGCTAATGTTGCCAATGCAATGGCAGGAATTGATCCTAGAATGTCAGATCTTGAAAAAGCATTATATTTACATGATTATATTGACACACATGTATATTATAAGATGGTAGGAGACAGGACATATTATTCAGGAAGTGCATTAGGTGATGGATATGCAGTATGTAGTGGATATGATGCCGCATACAGAGTACTTCTTCATGAAGCAGGAATAGAGTCAGCAGTACAGTCAAGTACACCAATGAATCATGCGTGGACATATATAAAACTTAATGGACAGTGGTATCATGCAGATTCAACATGGGATGACAACAGAGATGGATATGAGACAATTCATACATGGTTCATACGTAATGACAGTGAATTCACATCATCATCTGCAACACCTAAACCTCACCATAGCTGGTACTCATCAATGGTAAGTGAGAAGTCAACATCAACAGCATATACTAATTGGTTTGTTCATGATGTAAAAGGTGCTATGTATTATAGTAATCGTTACTGGTACTATAGAGATGTCAACACTAATTCAATTAAGTGTGCACTTATAGATGGCAGTGAGATGACAACTGTAATAGACGGAAGTGCTATTAATAAGAAAGTAACAATTGTATCTGTAAAAAATGGTCTTTTGACATACAAAATCGGAGATACAACTTACACAAAAACAGTTAAATAGCAAAAAATGATAAAAAGTATCGGAAAGTATTACTTAAAAGTAGTACTAACCGATACTTTTTTACTATATCTTTTATTAAATACCTGTGCTAAGATATAATGAATAGTTATAAAGGAGAGGTTGTATTAATGGGCAGTAATGTGGATGAAAAGATATCGGTTATAATACCGGTCTATAATACAAAAGAATATCTTGAAAAATGTGTAAGTTCAGTAACAAGTCAGACATATAAGAATCTTGAGATATTTCTTGTAGACGATGGCTCTACAGATGGAAGTGATAAGTTATGTGACAGATTAGCACAGGATGATTCAAGAATAAGAGTTATACATAAAGCTAATAGTGGAGCATCAGATGCGAGAAATGCAGCACTTGATGTAGCAACAGGCGAGATAATTACATTCGTTGACAGTGATGATTATATAGATGATAACATGTATGAAGAACTTATGAAGCTTATGAGAGAATATGATGCAGATATAGTAAGCTGTGCTTATCGTGCCATTAATGGAGATGATATACAGGAATATACAGATGATTCAGTAACAGTATTCAAAGATAAGGAGATGTTTGCTGAATATATAAGACCTACAAAAGGATGTATGCCATCACCTGCAGTATGGAATAAGATATATAAGAGACATATATTTGACGGATTAAGATTCATAAAAGGAAGAATATATGAAGACAAAGATATGAGCTGTCAGGTACTATCAAGATGTAAAACAGGTGTGTTCGTAAGTCATGCATATTACAACTATATATATAGACAAAAGAGTGCCTCACATCTTCCTATGAATGTAAAGAGTGCAGATGATTTTGTATATATGTACAGAATACAGCTTGATATGGTTAAAAAATATCTTGATGAGAAGACATATACCAGATGTATGGAGATATATTATATGTTGCTTCTTGACAGTTTTTGCAGAGTATATAAGAGAGACAAAGCAGCAAGAGAACTTCTTGCTACAGAGATGAGAAGAGTTAAGAGTGAAGCAAAACCAGCAGTTATTGCTAAGAAAAGCGATATGCCAAAGAGAGATTTTAATCTTATAATGAAGTCTTTTAGTTCACCTTATCTATATTATTATATGAATAAGATAGATAATAAGTTACATCGATAGAATATATCTCTTATATAAGATGATAATAATTAAGAATATAATATAGCACATACCGAATGTCTATATAGAGATTAGAAACAGAATGTAGCGCAGCTAGATTGCTCTATTTATATGTAAATATATCTATATGAGAGCAATTAAGTATAAAATGTAATAAAGTTAAGAAAGAGGAATAAGAATGTCAGCAATATGGGGAATAATTGATTTTGACAAGAAGATTATTACAGAAGATGAAGGGCATAGAATGAGAAAATCATTCGACAGATGTATAATAGATAGATATGAAGAAAGCTGTCAGGATAATGTATATATGGGATGTGGAATTCAGTATTTTACACCTGAAGCTAAGAATGAGACGTTACCAATAATAGAAGATGGAGTATACTTTGATGCAGATGTTGTAATTGATAACAGGGAAGAACTTATGACAAAGTTGTCAATAAGTGATAAGTCAATTACAGATGGAAGATTACTCTATGAGATGTATAAGCGATATGGTAAAGATTCGCTTGATATGATGCGTGGAGCTTATGCATTCGTATATTATGACAGTAAGAATGGACAGGCAGATGTCGCAATAGACTGTACAGGAGAGAGAGTTGTATATTATAAAAGAGATGGCAGCAGATTATACTATTCATCACTTATAGAACCACTTAGAGATACAGAGACTAAGAGCGATATTAATGGAGAATGGCTTACAGATTTCTTATCAATGGATCACTTGTATATGGTATGTGAGACAGAGAATACACCTATCAGTAATGTATTTCGAATTGCACCTGCACAGGTAGTTACATTTACTAAGAAATCAATAGATAAAAAGACTTACTGGAATCCTGGTAAGAATATAAAAGTAAAAGATTATAAGACAGATGAAGAATATAAGAGAGAATTCCTTGATATATTCACAGATGCTGTAAAATGTATGATAAGAAGTGAAGATGAGATATCTGTTATGTTAAGTGGTGGACTTGACTCAACAGCAGTTGTATCAGTTGCAGCACCATATCTAAAAGAACAAGGAAGAAGAATACATTCATATACATCGGTTCCTGAAAAAGGTCTAAAGAGCAATGATGGCGGATATAATATTAATGATGAGACAGAATATGTTAAATCAACAGCGAAGTATTTTGGCAATATTGATACTACATTTGTCGATATGCCGGGAATGAATGCATGGGATTACAGAAGTGATGAACTACGCAAGATGGAGATGCCATATAAGTCAGTACAGAATCTTTTGTGGATATGCGAGTCTATGCGTCAGGCATACAGTAATGGTTCAAGAGTTGTACTTAATGGCTCATTTGGTAATACAACAATATCATTTGGTGATTTGACATTATATATGAATCAGTTATATAAGGAACACAGATATATTAAGTTATTAAAAGAACTTACAGCATTCCAGTCGACATTTGGATATAGTAGAAAATATGCATTAAAGCAGATAATAAAAGATAATAAAAAAGAAATAGTGCTTAATGAATCAGAAGACATGCTTGGACATTCTTATGTAAGAATAGAAGCAGTTAGAAAATATGGTTCATGCAAGCGACTTGGACAGATGACATATAATATGGAAAAATCATTTGTTAATATGGATGAGTATAGAAAATCTATGATAGATTATAAAGCATTCAGACAGATTGGTGAAACTGGAATGAAACACTCTCTTGCAACAGGTGTATTGTTAAGAGATCCTACAAGAGATAAGCGAGTAGTAGAATTCTGTGTAAGCCTCCCAATATCGCAATATGTTAAGAATGGCGAAGATAGAAGACTTGCAAGTGTATATATGAGAGATATAATGCCACCGAAAGTTATAAAGTCAACACAAAAAGGAAAACAAAGTGCAGATCTTAAAGAGAGATGTGTCAGAGAATCAGACAGGATAATTAAGGAATGGCTAGAGATATACAGAGCTAATATGAATAATGAATTCGTAGACTGTGCCAAAGCAATATCTGAATTAGAGAACATACAGACACTCAATGATATAAGAGAATATGACATAGTAAGGCACATATATACATTAAGTGTTATAGAATATGTGAATAATATAAGAAGAACATTATAAGAAGAATAATGTAAGGCGGAGAATACTATAAAAGTTATTATCGGCATAAAAAATGAAAAAATTATAGCGAAAAATTACAAAACTGCAAGAAATGTTGATCTTATGTAAATTAGAATCTATACTAACAGAGTACTTAGGTACTAAAACAGGAAAAGAGGTAATTTACAATGAAAAAAACATGGGAAGTTCCTTCAATGGAAGAATTAAACATCAACACAACAGCTAACGGTCTTAGACCAAACGATAACTTCGATGATGTATGGGTACAGATCAACGGATTATGGTACAGACCAGGTGATGGTAAGACATCAGATAAATAATTTTGATGTTCCTAGGAGTCATGCAGTTTTGCATGGCTCTTTTTTTATATAAGTAATTAGCAGAAATAAGTGATAACAAGTGGGAGGAAAATAAGTGTATTATTATAGAATATTTGGTTTGAATATATGTTCAGATCTTGAGATTACAGAAGCAAAAGAGATAGATAAGACTGATAATATCGATCTTAATATACATTATGAAGAGATGAAGAGAGAATATGTACAAGAGACAGAAAAGGAACTAAAAAAAGACTTTGGATGTATATTTGGATATGGTAAGACCGAGACATTCATACGTTATGTGCATCAGGGAGCATTTTTTATAAGAAATGGCAATGAGATAACATATAATATTAAGCCAGATGCTAGTATGAATTATGTTAAACAGATAATATTATGCTTTACAATGTCGGCAGCACTTGCACAGAGACAGATTCCTGTTATGCATGGAAGTGGAGTCGTAATTAATGACAAAGCGTATGTTATAAGTGGAGATAGTGGAGCAGGTAAGTCAACACTTACTGCTGAACTCCTTAACAATGGAGCAGGTTTTATGTCGGATGATATGGTAGCACTTGATATTACTGGTGAACAGATAAAAGCGATACCATCATTCCCACTTAGAAAGCTGTGTCCTGATGCAGTTGAACAGTTTGGATATAAAAAAGAAGATATAATATATCTTCCTGATGCAGGCAAAGAAAAATATGCAATAAGAATTCCTGATGAAGAATATACAGATACTAAAAAAGTACTTGGCGGTATAGTAGTAGTGTCAGTAGGTGATTGCGATGAACCAATACTTACTGAAGTGAAAGGTATTATGAAGTTAAAAGTACTCACTGATAATATATACAGATCAGATGCGTATGCTGATATGGGATATGATAGAGAACTGTTAAATTCATGTATGGCAATTATACAATCAGTTCCAATATATAGACTTGTAAGACCAAGAGATAAGATGACAGTAAAAGAGCAAGTAGAAGTACTATTTAAGAAGTTGTAAAAATGTGGTACTAAAGTTTGATTTACAAAGTATTTTGCTTATAGTACTATTAAAATCTAATTAGATAAATGCTTTATTAAAAGGTGGTAAAAATGAGGGAAAATGACAGACAATTCTTACGCATGATAGACAAGATGATAATTGGAGATTTACAGAAAGAAGACTTATTTAGAGATACGAATTGGGGTGAGATGTTTGCATTAGCACATAATAGTAATATGGAGTCAATTCTTTTTGATGTCGCAGACAGTCAGCAAGGTATGGATAATGAGTTAAGAGCACAGTGGAGCCGATTCCGCATGTTAACTCTTATTAGTGAAAAGCAGAAACTTTTTTCACTTCAGCGAGTACTTGATAAGGCAAAAGAGAAGAATATTGAATTCACAATTTTTAAAGGATGTGTACTTGCAGATCTATATCCTGTATATGCACTTAGAACATCAAGTGATACAGATATACTTATAAGCCGAGAAGATGAAGAAACTGCAATTGGCATATTTAAGGAATGTGGATATGAATTTAACGAGGAACATTCAAAAGGAAATGTATATATATTCTATAATCCACAGTATAAGCATATGGTTGAATTACACTTTAGCTTATATGAAGATTATGAAGGTGCTAAGATTGAGATGCTTAAGAAGATGGAACTTGATAGGAAAGAGAGCAGAGTTCATATTAATGCATGTGGCATAGAAGTTACAACACTTGGATATGAAGAACATCTTATATATCAGTTATTTCATATAATTAAGCACTTTACTGTTGAGGGAGTTGGAATAAGATATCTTTCAGATATAACATTATACATTAACAGATATTTTGATAAGATAGATTTCAAAGATTTTTGGAACAAGATGAAAAAGCTTGGCTATACAGTATTTTGTGAGAAGTTTTTCGCAATATGTGTAGATAATCTTGGCATGGACAAGAGAGTATTTGATGATCATAGATGTGATGTTAAAGAGCAGGACTACATTCTACTCCTTGAAGACTTACTATGTAAAGGTAATATTGATTCAGATAGAGAAGCTTCATGGCAGATACTTGGAATTATGACACCTTATCTTGTTGGTAATGAGAGAGTAAGTGAGAATAAGTTAATAAGAAAGATGCAGGTTCTTTTTCCATCAGCAAATAATCTTCCTGATGAGTTTGCTTATGCAAAGCGTCATAAGTGGTTACTTCCTATAGCATGGATACATAAGTGTATAAGATATGTGATAAGAAGAACCAAGCATGCGGATGCATGGTATACACCTAATCAGAAACTTAGTGCAGCAGAATACAGACTTGCACTTGTGAAAGACACAGGACTTACAGGAGATAGATAATATGAGAATAATCAGACGTATATATAATTTTATGAAATATAATAAGAACAAAAGACTTTGCATAAGAGCTACCATATTGTCATTATATTATAATATATATATCAAGGTTGTTCCAATGGAGAAGGCGAAAAAACATTTTGGAAAAGCCGGAGTTGAGAGTGATTATGAAGATACAACGGAGAATATATTAAGAGGAATGAGACTATCCCATGTTGTTGATGCTGTATGTACAAAGGTCCCATGGGATTGCAAGTGCCTTGTAAGAGCACTTACAATAAGAACACTCTTAAAACGAGATAAGATAGATTCAACTATGTATCTTGGAATCAAGAGGGATGAGAATGGTAAGCTTGATGCTCATGCATGGGTAAGATGTGCGAAGTTCTATCTCTCTGGTGGTAATGGTGCAACTTATGCTGTTGTAGGTAAGTTTATGTAATGTTTATCATTGACTGGCTTTTTTTTAGCAAGTTAGAATAATTCAATAATGTTTAAAAATGCAGATGTAATATTCTATCTGCATATCGTTAGTTAAAGTATATAACAAAAAAGAGTTCATAGATAATTCATTAAGTGAATAATCTATGAACTTTTTCTTTATTTTATTAATAAAATAGTATTGTAATATTAAATTTATCTAACGCAGATAAAAAATGTAATATAAAAGTCTCAAGGATCGATAACCTAATAGAATAAAGGAAAATGGCAAACCGTTTGAAAGAACGGGACGCAAAGCTGAGAACCTAAAACACATAAATAAGCAACGGGATGTGTCAAGGCAGTCTGGCTACCCAAATATTAGAAGTACCATAATGGGTTTTTCTTTGCTTTTCATTATTAAGTCGGCTAATAATAGCCGCAGGAAAGGAGAATATATATGAGTGGAAAGTTAAGGAAATTCTGGGTAAATGTGTGTGCATTGGTATTAGTTGTTACATTGGTAATTAATCCTAATATGATGAGCAATGTACGTGCAGAGGATACATTTACACCAATTAAGACAGTTTTTTATGTATTAAACAGAGGTTATGAGAGACCATTTGGAACGACATCACAGAAACAGGCTAAGTATACTAAAGTTGGCGAAGGATATATCAAATATGCTATAAATATCAGCGAAGATGATAGTGCAGTAGCAGATAATATCTACATAGAGCCGGATTCATCTAATATAATAGAAGATGATGAGAAGATAGTATGGTATGTCTGTAAGAAAGAATCAGATGGATGGCATATAGATGGTGAGATTGTAAGTAAGGAAACTGATGATGCGGTTATAGAAACTGCAACAGAGATTACTACAAGTAAACAACCAGAGACATCGACAGTAGAAGAAGAGACAGAACCATCTAATGGTGAATTAGAGGCAGAGACAACAGATATTAGTAAGAGCCTTATAACTGCACATTTTGCAGTATTAAAAGATGGATATACAAGACCGTCAGAAGCAAAATCCGATAAACAGTATAAGTATATAAAAGTTGGAGACGGTAAGATATATAAAGAGATAACAATATCTAATGATGATAAAGCAGTACTAGCCAATATTGCAAAAGTTCCGGATCTTACAGATTATATACCAGAAGGTAAAACAGTAGTATGGTATGTCTGCAAGAAAGAAGCAGATGGCTGGCATATAGATGGCGAGATAGTCGAGAAAGAAGCAGAGACTAGTGTTACAGAAACAGAAGTATCAACTACAGAAGCAGTAACCAAAGAAACTGATACATCGACTATAGAAACTAGTACAACAAAAGAGACAGAATCAGTTACAACAAAACCGGTAATAAAAGAGACAGAGTCAGTTACAACAGAAGAAGTGACAAAAGCGACAGAGCCAGTCACAACAGAAGAAGTAACAAAAGCGACAGAGCAAGTTACAACAGAAGAAGTAACAAAAGTAACAGAGACAGAGCCTACTACAACAAAAGCACTCACAACAGCACATTTTGCAGTTCTAAAAGATGGATATACAAGACCATCAGAAGCAAAATCAGATAAACAATATAAGTATATAAAAGTCGGAGATGGCAAAATATATGATGCAGTTAAGATAGAAAAGAATGATGCAGCAGTGCTTGCTAATATCGCAAAAGTTCCGGATCTTACAGATTATATACCAGAAGGTAAAACAGTAGTATGGTATGTCTGCAAGAAGGAAGCAGATGGCTGGCATATAGATGGTGAGATAGTAGAAGATGAGAAGATAACTGAAGAAGTTACAACCAAGGAAACAGAAGAAGAGACAACAGAGGAAGAGACAATTAAGGCAACAAGACCAGAGCCAACAGAAGAAGAGACAACTAAGGAAGAGACAACCAAGGAAACAGAAGAAGAGACAACTAAGGAAGAGACAACCAAGGAAACAGAAGAAGAGACAACAACAGAGGAAGAGACAACAGAAGTTCAAAAGAGTAATGAAGAGTTACTTCGTGAAGAGATGTATCAGATGTTAATAACAGGTGATACATCAGAACATGATATATCGAAGTATCATTTTACATATATTCAGATGGATAAGATATGGGAGAAGATGGTTGCAGCAGAAGGATATATTGCAAAACATGCAACTGGAATGGCATATCTTAATGTTACAAGGAATTCAGATAATACAATAAAGACAATATATTTTGAGAATATGGACAGTGATTTTGTTAATCGTTATAACAGAATGTTAACAGCGATTAATGAGATAAAAGCAGCAACATCAGATCCTACAATGACAGATCTTGACAGAATTATGTATGTACATGACTATCTTGTTGAGAGAGCGACATTTAAGGAAACCGGTTTCATATCTCATACAGCAGGTGGAGCATTAGGAGATGGACTCGCAGTATGTCAGGGATATACAGATGCACTTCAGGTAGTATTCCATGAGATTGGAATTGATACCTATTATGTAACAAGTAATGCAATGAATCATGCATGGATATATGTAAGGCTTGATGGAGAATTATATAATATCGATGCAACATGGGATGACGGCAAAGAATATAATGGTGGAATATCAAGAATGTATATGCTAAGAAGTGATTCAGAATATTATGGCGGATTAAAACATTATAGCTGGAATGTATATGGAACAGATGAAAAAGCAACATCGGGCAAATATTACAAATGGTTTGTGCATGATATTGAAGGCAAGATGAGATATTATAACGGATATTGGTACTATGTTGATACGACTGCTAATTCAATTATTAAAGCTAAATCTGATGGCAGTGAGATGATAACAGTGCTTGATGGAAGTAAACTTAATACACTTACAATAGATGACATAACAGATGGCAGACTTAAGTATTTTGCAGGAAATACAGAGATGACAATGCCACTTAATTAAAATTAGCAGATAGTATGAATATTGACTGAATTGTATGTAAGATATAATAAAATTTTTATAAAAAAGATAAAAAAACCATAATAAAAACCATAACAATATCTCAATAAAAAGTTGACTTATAGTGCGATAAGTGATAAGATAAAACAGTAATAACACTGAGTGTTATAAGTAATATGAAAGAGGGTAATACTAATGAAAAAGACATGGGAAGCACCAGTAATGGAAGAACTTCAGATTAGTGCAACAGCTAACGGAAAGGCACCAAGCGACAACTTTGATGACGTATGGGTTCAGATTGGCGAAAAGTGGTACAGACCAGGCGATGGCGCTGCATCAGAAGCTAAATAATCTTAGACAGAATTAATAATACTAGACATTTAACAACAAAAACAGAGTCATGGCAGATATGAATAACATATCACCATGGCTCTTTTTGATAATGTATCAAATGCTATAGGTTGTGAGTGGGTTAAGGTTTTGGCTCTTTGTCAAGAGTTGGGGTAAATTTTTGAAAGTTCAAATTTGGCTCTTTGTCAAGAGCGAATGTAAAATGTTTTTATTAAGATTATGTATAACATAAGTAAGTTAATCTAATCTAATACTAAAGCAAAAGAACATGCAAAGTATATTGATAAAAAAGGTTGAAAAGAGACATATTTTGATAAAAAAACTAAGTCAATTAATATTAGTATCCATTAAAATGTAGGCAGATAGCTTTGATTTGTAATATTTTATCTATGAAAAGAAAAAAATATTACAAAATTGCAATAATTACTGACTTTTATAATATATTATGATAATATAAGCGAGTAGTTAAATAAAATATTCAAGAGAGAGAAGGTAATTATAATGAGAAAGACATGGGAAGCACCAGTAATGGAAGAACTTGTAATTAATGCAACAGCTAACGGACTTGCACCAAATGATAACTTTGATGGCGTATGGGTTCAGATTAATGGTAAATATTACAGACCAGGCGATGGAAGAATTTCAGACAAATAGTAATAACTAAGTAGAGTCGTGGAAGTATCGTAAGATACTTTCATGGCTCTTTTTTCTTGATCTTTTTTACTATATAACGTATACTAAAAAAGTTGTACAATGTGAGTTATAATATATAAATAAGGGTAATTAAGATGAATAAGGAAAAGAAGATTTTTTTAGATATATTAAAGTGTCTTGTCAATAATTCGAGATTCGGACTTAATGATAAGATTGAGGTAGATGCTAAGGCAGCTGACATTAACAGACTCTATGATTATGCAGTAAGAAGTAAGCTAATCTGTGCGACATTTGATGCTATCAGATTTGTTAATGCCAACGATAATCCAATATATAGGATATGGCAAAAGTATGCTTTTGAATTCGGGTTAAAACAGATTAACAGGAATAATGCGACTAATAAGATATTAGAAGCAGCCAAGACAGAGAATACAAAGGCAGTTGTATTCAAAGGAATGGTGCTTGCACAATTATATAGAACGCCTGAACTTCGTGTATCTAGCGATACAGATATTCTTACTGACAGAGAGAATGAAGATAAGATGGTGTCAGTGCTTGAGAGACTAGGATATGTTAAGCTTGTTGATAAATCCAAAGATGAGGTATACAATTATTACAATGAAGAGTTTTCGCATCTTGTTGAATTACATTTTTGTCTGTGGGAAGATTTTAAAGGTGAACGTATGGAGATTCTTAACAGCCTGAAACTTGACACGAGAACAGAAGATGTGATGATTAATGGAATAGAAGTAACAACGCTTACGACAGAAGCACATCTTGTATATATGATGTTTCATCTTGTAAAACATTATATATTAGAAGGAGCTAACTTAAAGTTCTTATTTGATATGGCACTTTTTATTAATCGATATTATGATGAGATTGATTGGAAGTTCTTTGAAGAGAGCATGGAAAGTCTTTCATATATAGAATTTGCTAATAGTATATTCTATATAATGGTGAATTATATGGGACTTAGAGATGATGCTATGAGTCATGTTAAGTTAAGCAAAAGCAAAGAGACAGAGGCAATAGAACTTAGTATAACTGATACGATAGAAGTTATACTTGATGATTTATTAAAAGGTGGTGTTCGTGGTGATGGCAGCAGCAGCTTTCAGATGCTTGGAATAATGACACCATATCTTACCGGAGAGACTGATAATGATAGTGATAATGGATTAAAGCGTAAGCTTTCAATAATATTTCCATCAGTTAAAAGACTTGATGCTAAGAGATTCTGGTATGCTAAGAAGATACCACTTCTTCTGCCTGTTGCATGGGTTCATAAGTGGCTTAATTTTATATTTTACAAGATCAGACATCATAATGGAACATATTCAGCAAGTGAGAAGTTAAGAGCAGCAGACAAAAGAATAACATTATTAAAGGACAGCGGACTTTTGAAATAGAAAGCTAAAAGAAGAGAGATATAAAGAGGAATATATTATGAATGATAACAGATTAAGTTATTATGAGAAGATCTATCTTATAGGTATTTCAATAATAACATTTAAGATAACATTAGACTCATCAGCTATAATATCATGGCCAGGAGCAATTGATAACTTGATAATAGCAGCATATCTTGTATGTATGATATATAAGGTATTGCATCAGACATATTCGCCATATACGATTGTATTATATGCACTTTTGGGCGTATTGTGTCTATATACATGTAAGAGTGCAGATAATTTTTATCTGGTATTTACATATTTTGCAATTATATGCTTGCAAAATGTTGATATTAAGAAAGTAATTAAGACTACTTTTACAATAAAAGTATCTATACTTGCATTTCATGTAGTCTATTTTTTGATTATGTATGTTGTTGCAAGAGGCTCAATTCCATACTTTTATCGTAATGGTGTAAGGCGAGTAAGTTTTTATATGGGACATCCTAATACATTTACAGCATTCTTATGCTGGGTATGTCTTGAATATATATATCTTAACTATAAGAAGATTAATTGGAAACAGCTCATTGCCGTATGGGGAGTTAACTATATATTCTATATGTTTACTAACTCTAATACCGGACTTATAACGATGACAATGACAATATTCTTTGCAATACTTGATAAAGCGAAGGTAAAAGCATTTAATAAGTTACTATATTTTATGGCAAAATATGGTTTTGCATTCTGTTCAATATTCTTTGCATATATAGTAATATTCTTTAGAAGTTTTGGACAGGGAATGATGACAGTATATAATCTGCTTAACGATTTCTTCACCGGCCGTCTCTTATATGGAGTATGTACTTATGATATGTATGGGCTAAGCTGGCTTGGAAGAACGATTCAGTTTCCACCTAAGCAATTTTGGAATGGATATTGGATAGATAAGATGGTATTTGATAATTCATATATATGGATGCTTGTGTTATATGGTACAGTATATCTTTTTATAATATCAGCATTATTTTTCTATATTGGCAAAAAGACAACTAATATAGAGAAGATTCTGATTGTTGCCTATGCTTTTTATGCTATAATGGAATCATATGCGATTAATGTAGTTATATGCTTCCCATTACTTTTTGTTGGTAAATACATGCATGCAAAGAGAAATGTGATAGGATATACAGGAAATGAAGAGGAGTAAAGGATATAAGAATGGGCAAATTAATAACAGTTATTATTCCGGTTTATAATAGTGAACAGACTATAGCAAGGTGTATTGAATCCGTTATTAATCAGACATATAGAGAACTTGAGATTATAATAGTTAATGATGGTTCTACAGATAATACTCTTTATATATGTGCGGAATATGCTAAAAAAGATAGTAGAATAGTAATTATTGACAAAGAGAATGAAGGTCCTTCAAAAGCTCGTAATGTTGCTCTTATGAAAGCAACAGGAGTATTTGTGATGTTTGCAGATAGTGATGACTATGTCGATGAGAATTGGTGCAGGCATCTGTATGATGCTATAAAGTCTAAGAAATCATCTCTTGCACTTTGTACATATTATGAGATAAGCGACAAAGAGAAGAGAAGATGCCGAGATGCATATTCAAAGCAATATAGCAGACTGCCATACAGTATGGAGATATGTCGCAATCCAATATCATACTATCATGGCGTATTGTGGAATAAGATATATCGTCATTCAGTAATTCGTAAGAATGGAATAAGATTTGATGAAGAATTGGAATTTGGCGAAGATTTTGTATTCAATCTTAATTATCTTGAACATGTGTCTAAGATAATAAGTATTGATGAACCACTCTATAACTATGTGAGCAGTACAGCAGATTCGCTTTCAAGATATAGAAAAGAGATATATAAGAGAGTCGATGATAGAGCAGCACTTTTTGAGAGATATGTAAGATATTGGAAAAATATTGGATGGTACAGACTTTTAAAACCGGCAGTTGATTCTTATATTGTTCAATTTTATATGTCTGAGATTAAGCGTACTAAGAAGCTTTTTCGTGCTAATGAAGTTGATGAATATGAGAAGTATAAAGAATATATAACTAAGGTATGTATTGACAGATATAATGTGAGCAGATTTACAATATTTTTGTTTGAGAAATATAAAGCAGCTCGTAATGCATATTGGAATGTGAAGAATTATGGAATAGATGAGTGTATTCATACTAGAAGTATGCGAAAGCGAAGAAAAAAGTTATCAAACGAGCAGACTAAGAGAGTATTAGTATATTGTGATTCAGTTGAATATGAGAGAGATATTGCTGACTTTTATAATATTGTAAAAGAAATAGAAGATGTTGAGTACTATCTATATTATGGTAATCTGGAATATAGTGATAATATGCAATACAAAGAGCGTGCGATAAATATGGCTGACGAACTTAATATGACTCTTGTAAGTGATATAAGACAGATAAAAAAAGATATATATTCACTTTGTATAACATGCAGTTATGCTATTCCAAAAGGGATAAGTTCAAGAACGACACCTGTTATGTGCATATCTCCATATATTAATAATATATGTGGCGAAGATGCCAAGATACCACATATATATGATTATATGGTTACAGGAGAAGAAAAGCAGATACCACGTTTTACAGATATATTTGAATCAAATAGAAGATATGCATCAATTATTGCAGGTAAATATGAAGTATTCATTGGAGTACCTCATTTTACCGGATTAAAATGGTCAGAACAATTATATAATAATCCAGGATATATTGGAATGGCAAGGCAGCAGCTTAATATAGATGATAGCAGCAAGAATATATTCATTAATTATTCAGTTAAGAATATAGAGAATATAGAGAATGATCTGAATAAATTATATGGATATCTATTTGGCAGAGATAGTGTTGATGATAAGCTGCTTGCAATTATTAATTCACAGAATATTGTATTAACAATGAGTTTTGAATGTTATGAATATTCATGTGATTATAAAATAGAGATGTATATTAATGAACTTGCAACCAGATACAAAGAAGCAGGATTCGCTGTAAGAATGCCGGGAGAAGACAGAATACCTTATATTGCTGCATGTGATGAGATATATACTAATGGTAGTGGAATAGCAGAGCTTGCGATGTTTGCAGAGAAGAAGATGACTATGTTCGCAGATTCAGAAGATATATGGACAAAGTCTAATCTGTATGAATCACTTAATGGTAATGCACTGTCTAGACGAAAGTGCCAGTCAGAGATGGTTGTATTCAAAAAAGAATATGATGAGAATATAAGAAAACTATACCAAAAAAGTCTTAATACGGATTTTGAGATATAGATTTTTAAATTTATACTTATGCGAAACTCATATATAGGTTATCTAAGATTGCCCAGAGTATAGATAGCATCAACAAAAACACGCTTGCACTAAGTGCCGACGATTACCACATTGTTTTCTTTTGATGCTATCCATACTCTGACAATCCAATTTACGTTTCGATGAGTTTCGCAGCTACGTTTTCGCACAATATATACATTTACATATATATTTACGAAAAATATCTAAAAATTTACAAATCTATAAAAACAGAATATTCACAAGATATAATAATAATGCTTAGCATAATTGTATATCGTAAGCCAATAACTCATTTAAAAATTTCTGAAAAACGTATATTAATCCAGGCGTAGCATAAAAGCGATAATACATAAAGAGGGATAAACAATTGACAATGTTTTTAATACATATTAGAAAATGTGTACAGAAAGGAAAATAATTATGGAAGACAATAATAAAACTGATTTTCAGGAAGCCATGAGACAGATCAGAAATGTTATTTTGACAAGGGATGCCAATACGGATTTTAAATATTCTTCGCCTAAGGATGACGCAAATGCAGATGTTAAGAATGGTATAAAAAAGAAGAAGGTGTATATCGTTCTTTTTGTAGTGTGGTTTTTCATATTATCTGTTATTGTAGCAGCAGGAAATGTATTGATATTAATGAATGGTTCACATAATTATGGAATTTTGGTTGTGATTGTATTTGTGGGATTTCTTGTCTTTGCTCCGGTTGCATGGAGCTGGTATCGTTCATCGAAAAGGACTAAGGAATTATATGATAATACAATTATTGTAAAAGCTGTGGAAGAGAGTGTTCCGGGAGCAAAATGTGATCCTAATGGACACATAGATGCTGTTAAATTATATGCGTCAGGTGTAGTACCGGCATTTAGCAAGGCAGATGGAAATTATCTAGTCAGTTACAACAAAAACGGAAAAATGTGCTATTTTTCGAATATATCATTATCAGAATCAGTATACAATAGCAGAGAAGATGACTATGACTATGAAAATCTTTTTACGGGACAAGCATATGTGCTTAGTTTTAAATCCAATCTACAAGGAAATGTAAGAGTATTTTCAAAAAAATACAGAGGAGCTCAATATTACAAAGGCAATAAAAAAGCAGAACACAGAATACATATGGAAAATTCAAGATTTGACAATGTTTTTGAAGTGTATGCAACAAATGAATATGAAGCTTTTTATGTTTTAACACCTTATGTAATGGAGCAACTATTGCTGATATATAATCAGTATGGTGGTTTTGGAATGGCTGTGGTAGGCGATCAGATTGCAATTGCATTGAACACAGGATACTACCTATTTGCAATGCCTTGGGAATATAAAGAAATTGACAAAATGTCTCTTGAAAATTCCAAAGAGATGGTTCGACAGATTATGTCTTTTGCTCAAAAATTGGAAAATGCTATAAATAGCAAATCTGAAAGTGAAACTATGTAAAGTATATGCTATGCAATATCAAATAATAAAAACTTTCCCTTGTAGATACCTCATAAGGGTAAAAACAAGGGAAAAGGATGATAGTTATTGAATCTTGTTGGTTATGTTGATGTTAAAATTTGCAATGTAATGAAGAATAGAACTATCACTTAGGTATGGAGCAGATGTCTTGTGAAGTGAAAGCGTTACGTATGAAGTCTTAGAATCTGTTGTGAATGTAGTATTCTTATTGAATTTGGACGAAGATATGAGATTATAATCTTTGTCATATTGATTAATGATAATTGCCATTCCACCAGAATAACTGATATTGTATGAATGACCTGGTTCGCAGGATAGATAATCGTTAGTACATATTCTTGTTGAAGAAGAATTATATCTTCCACTAAAACGATTGTAATATCCAGACTGCCATGAAGCAATATCAGTATAATCAGTATCTGATAATTCGCAAGATATAGAATCTGTATTGTCTAATCTTTTAGAAGATTCAACCATAGCATTAGCGATATCCTCAAAGTACCATTTGCAGGTATTTCGATTAATTATAGCATAATTAGATACTTTTTCTGGTGATTGGAATATTCCACCGTCATCCCACCAAAAGCAAGTGATATTATTAGCTGCTGCAGTTGATACATATTTATTAACATAATCAATTCTCGCAGAAAGATTTGACACAGAAGTATTGTTAGTCTTGCCAAACTCTCCGATTATAACAGGTATTCCTTTTGATAAAAGAGAACTTTTGATACCTGCGAATAATGAATCAACAGAATTAGTTCCGACATAACTGTGTACAGATGCAATTAGTCTGTCTTTTGCACTGTCAGTTGGAAGTTTAAATCCATTCATAACATTAACTTCAGCACTTGCTGCGTATGTGCTTACAATAAGATATCTAGAAGCATTGTTACCACCACTTCTTCTTACAGTGTCAACAAAGACCTGATTAAGAATATTAGCAGCTTTGTAGGCATCATCACCGGCATAATTCCATTTACATTCAGAGTTAAGAATCTCATTAAAACCTTCAAAGAGAAGATGATTGTCATAATTTTTAAAATAATCGGCAACCTGAGACCATATAGAAGACAGAGAAGCACTATGCTTATCTATATCGCTAAGATCAGCTCTTAACCATCCATTAGCACCGGTGTCATGGTGAACATCAATTATGCAATACATATTATTATCAATAATATAATTGACAATTTCATCAATTCTATTTAACCAGTCTTTGTCAATAGTTCCATCAGAGAATATATGATCATAATAAGTTATAGGAACTCTTATAGCATTAAATCCTTTATCTTTTACAGCTTTAATAAGAGCTTTTGTAGTCACAGGATTGCCCCAGAGGGTTTCATAATATGATGAAGTGGCAGTATTAACGTCTGTTCTAGTGCTGATTGGATAATCATTGATAGTTATTGTGAGTGAAAGAGTACCACCTTTTACATCATTAGTAGTAGCAAGTTTTGAGATTTTTTCAAGGTTGACAGTTGCGTATGAAGTAGTATTGTTAGTGATTACACTTGAAAAAGTCTTATTAAATTCATCAAGTTTTATTATATCACCTGATGCTTTAGTGAAAGTTGCATTGCTAATAGTATATGTGAGTGTATCATTACCGGAATTCTTAAGAGAATTGTTAATAATCTGAAGTCCGAATACACCACAAGTTCCCGTAGCAGAAGAATTAAGTGAATTAATCTTCCATGTTAGATTACATACATTGCCAGAAAAATATGGACATGCAGAAGCATCCCATCCACTATAATATTTGGTTGAATAGGTTGCCATTGCCTGATACTGTTTTTTGAATTTGAGTATCTCCTCACTGTTATTTTTTTGTAAATCGTAACAGCAGAGTGCATTGCCAAGATTCCATCCGACTCTCATATCATCAACAACGCCCTGTGCAGTTGATGGAACAGAATCAGAAGCTTTAACTGTGTCAGGTTTTATAAATATAAGATTAGTAAGAACAGTAAAAGCGGTAATTGTGCATAGAATTGCCTTTTTAAAAGAATACATAAAAATCTCCTCCTGTCATAATTTGAAATATATGCATTTTTATTACAAAAATGTATACTTATATTTTCGACAGCAGGAGATAGAGATATTATTTATTTATACTTTTTTAATGTTATTATAACAACTTCAGGACGGTTGTTGAATCGTGGAAGTATAGCATCACCAAGTCCGGCACTTACAACAAGTTTTGAACCGGATTCTGATGTGAAGACACCTTTGTCATACTTTGGAAACAGTTTGCCTGTTGTAGCAACAAGTCCGCCTATAAATGGAAGTCTTATAAGCCCTCCGTGTGTATGCCCACCAATTACAAGATCATAGTGAAGATATTGAAAGTATAAAAAATATGCAGGATCATGATACAGAAGAATATGGTAGCCATCAGCACCGATATCAGGTACATATTTTTGAATATCATAAAAAAGGTACTTTTTACCATGAAGCCATATAGAGTCATTGCCACGGGTAATCTTAGCATCAGCATCTTCTAATACATTAACATTGTATTCTTTATATAGTTCTAATGTCTTTTGGTACAATTCTTCACTGTCAAATTCGTGATTACCAGAGATAGCATATATTGGTGCAATATCTTTAATACCTTCAAGAAGTATAGAAGCATTATTAAGACTGTGACTGTCATCAGTGAAATCACCGGATATAATTATTATATCAGGGTTGCCATCCTTTATGTGTTTTATGAGCTCTTCTTCATCTTTACCAAAAGACTTGCCATGAAAATCTGATATCTGGCATATTCTATAGCCATCAAATGAATCAGGCAATTCACTACTCTCTATAGTATAATTAGTAGTCTTTAGCCTTACATCAAAACCGATGATAAGGATAATAGCAATTAGTAATGTTATAGTGATAATAATGAAAAAACGGTATTTTTTTATGCGAAACATAAAATATCCTCCATTAAATTAAGTTTGTATTTTATTTTTTATAAGAATATGATAAAATGTGGATATTTGCAAGATAAAATGTTAAATATTTCTTGTTAATTGTTGTTCAATCATAGAAAGAGTGGAGATATATAATGAATAATCTAGTTAGTATAGTTGTACCGGTTTATAATGTAGAGGAATATCTTATGAGATGTGTTGATTCACTCACAGCTCAGACATATAAGAATATTGAGATAATCCTTGTTGATGATGGTTCAACTGATAAAAGTGGAGACATCTGTGACTACTATGAAAGAGAAGATATGCGAATAAGAGTATTGCATCAGAATAATGGCGGACAGTCAAAAGCACGCAATGAAGCTCTTAAGATAGCAAGAGGTGATTATTACTGTTTTGTAGATTCAGACGATTATGTACCTTGTAATTATGTTGAAAAACTGTACAATCTTTTAAAAGATAATGATGCAGACCTCTCAATGTGTGAATTTACAATGTTTACAGGAGAGAGAGCAGATGGTGCATTTGATAATCCAAAAGAGTCAGTTGTAAAAGAATATGATAATGTAGAACTTATAAAGAATATGCATACAATAGCAGGTGAACTGTATGTTGTTATGTGGGGTAAATTGTTCAAAAAGGAACTTGTCACAGGAATACAGTTCCCAGAAGGGCGAATTTGTGAAGATCTTGCAGTACTCTATAAGATGTATGACAGAGTAAAAAAGGCAGTATATTGTAACGATATCATGTACTACTATTATAGAAACAACAAGAATAGCTCAACATATAACATTAATAAAAAGTTCTATGATGATGTATTTATGGCACTTGAAGAAGAGATAGCATATATGGAATCGAATAGAAGAGAACTTTTGGAGTATCCAAAGAAGACATATATGTATTGGCTGTTTGATTATTATAAGAAATTATATAATAATCATGAAAAGGTGAATCTTGCGAAATTGCATAACAGATATAAGAAGATGTATAGAGAAGTTAAGAATTTGCCAAAAGAGAAGTTTTATACAGTCTTTTACTATGCACCAAGTCTATATCTACGATTAAAACATTAATAGATAGAAGTGATAATTATTGAATAATATAATGTTATAATATATGTTATACAATTCAAAAATATAATATTCTAATATATGTTATACAATTCAAGAGTATAATATTGTAATGTATGTTACATAATTCAAGAATATAGTATTATATGTAGGTTTTACAATTCGAACTAAAATCTGACAATATAATGCGTTTATATGTGTTAGATGGAAGTTAGATGATAGATTATTAAAATTATAAAAGAAAGGAATGTTAAAAACATATAGTTTTTGACAAAGAATAGTATATGCAGGAATTAGTATCAGTAATGATACCTGTGTACAATGCACAGGATCATATAAGAAAGTGTTTGGATTCATTATTAGTGCAGACTTATGAGAATATTCAGATAGTAGTTGTCAATGACGGATCAAAAGATTCTTCAGGACAGATATGTGAAGAATATGCAAAAAGAGATAGCAGAGTTAAACTTATCAACCAGCCAAATGGTGGAGAAGGTGCAGCAAGAAATACAGGACTTCGTGAAGCAGATGGTGAATATCTGTGCTTTGTTGATGCAGATGATTATGTAAAACCTGATTTTGTAGAAAAATTATATAATCTTCAAAAGCAGAACAATTCAGGACTATCAATCTGTGGTTTTACAGAATTAAAAGGCGATACTGTAATTAATGAGACACATGGTGATATAGAGAGAATGAATCAGGCAGAAGCTATGGAGAAACTCTTAAGAGAAGATTCATTCAAAGGATATGTATGGAACAAGATGTTTCGAATGGATATTATAAGAGAAAATAAGCTAAAATTTGATATAACACTTGCAGTATGGACAGATGTATTGTTTGTATTTGACTATATGCAGCATATAGATAGCGTAACATTTGATCCAACACCGGAATACTATTATATATATGTTGAGAATTCAGCATCACATGAGAAGAACCATGTTCTTGGTGTAGCAAAATCATATAGTGCAGTGAGAGCCAAAGAACAGATGATAGACAGAATACCGGCAGAATATACAGGCGTAAGAAGACAGATATGTATAAGATTTGTACAAAGTGCGCTTGCTGTACTTCGCAATATTGGATATCTTCAAAATGGTGAAAAATCAGAATATTATACAGGAAGTATAGCTGTGATTAAAAAATATTATTCTGAGATATATACATATCTTAGCCAAAAAGAGAAGATACTTGTTAAGCTGTGTCTGCATTGTCCTGGAATACTTATGATGATGTACAGACTGAAAAAATAAACAAATAAACATTTTATAACTAATCGGAGGACTTATTATGAAGAAAAATATATTGATTATTGCTTTATCATTGGTACTAGTATGTGTGAATACAGCATGCCAGACATCGAATGAACCAGAATATGTTACTCATTCAACAACAGAAGCATCAACAGAGATGACTATTAATGTTGAGCCAATTGCAATTAAGGAAGATGACAATTTTATATATACGGCTAAAGAGATTGTAGAGAAGATGGGAATGGGATGGAACCTTGGTAATACACTTGATGCATGCGATTATAGTGGTTCTAAAGAGATTGATGAGACTGCTTTTGGCAATCCTGTTACCACAAAAGCGATGATTGATATGGTAAAAGAAGAGGGATTTCAATCAGTTCGTATACCGGTATCGTACTATAATCACATGGATGAAGATGGCAATATAGATGAAGAATGGCTAAATAGAGTAAAAGAAGTAGTTGACTATGTTGTTGAAGATGATATGTATTGTATCATTAATGTTCATCATGATACAGGTAATGATGGCTGGCTTACAGCAGATGCATCATCCTATGAACAGAATAGTACAAGATTTAAGGCAATGTGGAAACAGATTGCAGAATATTTTGCGGATTATGATGAAAAACTCTTGTTTGAAGGATACAATGAGATTCTTAACAGCGAGAAGAAGTGGTCATGGGCTGGTGAAGAATCATATAATACAGCAAATAGTCTTAATCAGGATTTTGTAGATACTGTAAGAAGTACAGGTGGCAATAATGCTAAGAGATATCTAATTGTCAATACTTATGCTGCAAGTGCAGAAGAGGAAGTGATGAATAATTTTGTTATGCCATCAGATGTTGAAGACAACAGACTTATAGTGGAAGTGCATACATATGTACCTTTTGATAAGATACCAGAGACTTTTGACATGATTAATGCAAGATTTTGTGAGAACAATATTCCGGTAATTATCGGAGAGACAGCATGTGGTAAAGATAAGAGTATAGAAGAACGTACAGAGTATGCTAAACTTCTTAATGTAAAGTCTAAAGAATATAAGATTGCAATATTCTGGTGGGATGATGGTAATTATTCTGATAATTCTTCATCTGCTGAAGATGTATGTAATTATGCTTTATTAAACCGAGTACTTATGCAATGGGCATATCCTGATATTGCACAGGCATTTACAAACTAGTTAATTTACAAAGCTATCAATTATCTGTATGCGAATAGTTAATTGCAAAGCTATATGTATCTGCATGTGAATAGTTAATTGCAAAGCTATATGTATCTGCATGCGAATTAGGTAATTGCAAAGCTATTAGTTATCTGCCTGTGAATTAGGTAATTACGAGATTATTAAGATATTTGCTTATTAGTATAAATTTTGTAATTATCAGTTAGTGGGATAGATAAAGGAGAAAAAGTTATATGAATTATTCTATTATAGGAAAGCACAGAAGAGAACTAATGGGAATATCTATGCTATTGATTGTTATATATCATACATCGATATACCTGCCAGAGACACTTTATAGATTCAAAGCACTTACAGATATAGGTGTATCGATGTTCTTTTTCCTGTCAGGATATGCAATGCTATATTCCTGGGATAAGAATCCGGATGCGAAAGCATTTATTATAAAGAGGTTAAAAAGAATATTTAGGACAACATTGCCTGTTGTATTTGTATGGTGCCTGCCACAGGTTATAATAGGAAGAATAGGAATTGGTGAGTTTGTTGCGAAGTGTATGTCAATATATTATTGGTACAATGGTAATTTGCTATATTGGTTTATCAGTGCAATAGTAATGCTATATCTTCTCACACCTGGGTTTCTTACGCTATATCGTAAGAATAGAAAAGCTACAATGACGGTAATAGGTATATTGTATGTAGTTATTGTGGTTGCAGGACGCAATGGATTTATGAACCATATTATACAATTTTCATATAGGTTTATTATATATTTTATTGGAATGATATGTGCAGTTGCAGCAAAAGAAGAAAAGAAGATTTCAAGATCTGTATGGATAATAAGTGCAATTCTTTTCATAGTTCCAGTAGTATTAATGTTGGTATTCAAAGATGCGGTATACAGTGCAGGATTTCGATATGTTGCTGAGACAATGATGACGGTTTTTCTAATTATTACAATTACACTTATATTGGAAAAAATTAGAATAGATATGAAAATATCAAAAATGCTTGGAGATTATACACTTGAGATGTATCTTTTTCATGAGAAAGTTTTGTATATTTTTACATTTATATATTTTAAGATAGGAATACAGTTTGACAGATTTGGTGTTGTGACTAATGTATTATCAGTGCTTGCGGCATTTGGAATATCAATTATCTATAAGAAAATTATAGGTATGGTTTTGAAAAAATGATCCTAATAGACTATCTAAGTCAGATGTATGGTTTTGCAAAAATAGTCCTAATAGACTATTTAAGTTAGATGTAAAGTGTTGTACTATAATAGCTAGTGTAGACGCACTAGCGCACGGACCCTTATAATAGACGTATAATAGAGAGATGCCTTAAGTGCATTGAGACAGAATAAGTGATTCATGATAATGGATCACTTTATTTTATGAAAAAATGTTAAATAAGATTACCTTAAAGATAAAAAAAGTTAAGAAATGTACAAAATTTAACCTTATATTAAATTACGAATAGACAATTCAGTATTTATAGACTATAATTAATAATGCGCACTATATAGGGTTAAATGCGGAGGAATGGTTATGAACAAAACTAATGTCAATGCAACCACTAATACAGGTCACATATTACTAGATATATTAGTCGGAGCATGTGCCTTCCTTATAAGTCTGGTACTTGGGGGAGGAATCGGCGACAGTGTCGCTAATTTGCAATCGACCATAGTGTATGGGGTATTTATATTGATTTACATTTTGTCGAACAAAGAAGAGCGTATATATAATATTACAACATTCTTTTATATAGACAGAATGGTAAAAAGAACAGCCCGTTCATTTGCGATTGCAGCAGTTTCTACATTAGCACTGCTTAATTTTGTAGGTGGTAATGCAGAAAAAAGAACGCAGTGTTTTATTATTTTTCTTGTAATAGGTTATATTGCACTTCTTGCAGATACGTTTATTGTCCGTATACTTGGCAAATTTAGCAAAAATCAATATATTGCAAGAACAATACTTGCAGGTAACAGGGAAGACTTTGATAAGTTTACATATTTTGTCAATAAGACTAATATCAAGATGAATATTCTTGGATATATAACTTATGATAAGGATTATGATACAGCCCGTTATCTTGGAAGCGTTGATGATCTTGAGCAGATTATCAGAAAAAAGAGTGTGGATCAGGTGTATTTTATGCGTAATACAGATGACACACTTACACTTCAGCCATTACTTGATATATGTCTTGAGATGGGTGTTACAGCACGAGTAGTTATGAACTTCTACAAACCTCGAAGCGCTAACAGTTATGTAAGTTCTATTGGTACATATCCTGTTGTAACATATCATACTATATCATTTAATAATGCTGAAAAAGTTGTAAAGAGAGCATTAGACATTATTGGTGCCACTTTTGGAATCCTCATCAGCTCACCGATTATGCTTATAGCAGCTATTGCTATTAAGATTGACTCAAAAGGACCGATATTTTTTAAACAGGTGAGAGTCGGGATGAATGGTAGAAAGTTTAAGATCTTTAAGTTTAGAACAATGTGTGTTGACGCAGAAGCGAAGAAAAAAGATCTTATGCAAAAGAATGAGATGGGAAACGGTCTTATGTTTAAGATCGAGAATGATCCACGAGTTACAAAAGTAGGAGGATTCTTACGAAAGACAAGTATTGATGAACTTCCACAATTTTTTAATGTACTTAAAGGAGACATGAGCCTTGTAGGGACAAGACCACCTACGGTTGATGAAGTATCAGCTTATGAGAGAAGCCATTGGCGAAGAATCAGCATAAAGCCTGGTATTACAGGAATGTGGCAGGTAAGCGGTAGAAGTGATATCAAAGATTTTGAAGAAGTAGTAAGACTTGACACACAGTATATAGACGATTGGAGCGTTTGGCTTGATATTAAGATACTGATAAGAACGGTATTACTTGTATTTAGCCACAAAGGCGCCTATTAATAGATACCAGTTGAGAATTATAGGAATTGCATAATTATTAAAAGAGAACCGGTTGCGAACTGTTCATAACGCAATCGGTTCTCTTTTAATAATTGCTTTTGTAAGCTGATAGTTGTTAAATCATAAAGGTTATGTCGGATTAATCTATTACTTCAATAAAACCATTAGAATTCATCTTATCAAGGAAAGTCATAGTTTCCTTAAGACAAGTATCTTCATCTACATCATAAATATCAAGCAAATTAGATTTTATCTGAGCAACTGAGATTGGCTCATTACCAAGCATGTCCCAGATATCGTTGCCGCTTCCAACTAGTACAAAATATTTGCCAGTTGAAAAATCTATCATTACTTTTTCACCTGACAGTTCTGTTACGTCAAGAGCTTTGATTAACTTAACTTTACTATTTTCTGTCATTATATTCCTCCTAATACCACTGACCATACAAAAATATACTAACATATTTTTATAAAAAAGACAATGTAAATTAATATATTTTTATTGATTTTTATTGTATAGTGGGATAGAATATAAAAGATTGTTTATGGAGGAAGTATGTATGACAGATGAGGATTATATAGGAGCAGACGACTGGATACCGGTTATGCTTGAATTTGTTAATGATGGTAAACTTTTTAAGTTATCGCCAAAGGGAATCAGTATGTATCCTCTTATTGTTGGAAAACGTGATTTTGCGAAACTGAAGAAGATAGAGTTTCCATTGAAGCGTGGAGATATATGTCTTTATCGTAGAGATAATGGTAAATATGTATTGCATAGAATATATAAAGTAGATTACGATAAAAGAGAATATTACATGATGGGAGATTATCAGAGGATAATTGAAGGCCCTCTGAGAGAAGAACAGATGTTAGCAGTTGCCGATTCCATAGTAAGAAAGGGAAAAGAGATTTCCTGCAGTGACAAACGTTACAGATTTTGGACTTCATTATGGATGATACTTAGACCAGTAAGACCATATATACTTAAGATATATGATATGCTTAAGAGAATTTTTTGGAAAGGGTATAGAGATGAGAATAAATAATGGATATGTAGTAAAAGAGATCGCTGGTAAATATGTTATTATACCAGTAGGACAGAATGTTGTTGATTATAAGAATATGCTTCACATTAATGATACAGCAGCTTTTATTCTTGAATGTATGAAAGAAGATACGACAAGAGAGAATATTCTTGCTAAGATGATTGAAAAATATGAAGCAGAAACAGAAGATGATAAGGCTGTACTTACTAAAGATCTTGATGAATTTATTGCTGCAGCAATAGAATATGGAGCAGTAGTGGAGGAATAAAGTGAAGTATTTAATAGCAGATATCATTTTGGAACTGATAATAGACAGAACAGAATATCTTTCAGATGATTTGACAGAATTCGAATATAGTGGTGACAAAAGTGCAGATTGCATTATTGACATAAGAGATTATGATGATTTTCTGATAGATGATGAAGATAAGACTCTTGTTGATTGTAATAGAATACATGTTACTGAGAACGATAAAGAATATAAGCTTGAATATAGAAATCTTCCAGTTAATGGAAGTATAATCTCTAAGGATTTGAAGAATGCACATATATATGTCAGATGGGATGATTATCTTGAGTATCCACTTTTTTGTGCGATTAGAGACATATTCTTTTTTAAAGTTCAAGAGAGAGGAATGATAGCAGTACATTCATCTTCTATTGTATACAGAGATAAGGCGTATGTCTTTTCTGCATCATCCGGAACAGGTAAGACTACACATACGAATATGTGGATTCAAGAGACAGATGCCAGGATTCTTGATGGAGATCTTTGCGTACTTACAAGAGAAGGTAATGATGTATATGCTTATGGACTTCCATGGGCTGGTTCTTCAAGACGTTTTATGAATAAAAAAGTGAAACTTGGTGGAATTATTTTTCTTGTCAGGAGTAGAAAAGATGTTGTTAAAAAACCAGACATACTGAATGGAATTCTGATGCTTACAGCTAGATGCTTTACACCTACATTTACGCCTGAGATGGTGTCGATGAATACAGATGTAAGTGCTGCTATCGGGGAAGTAACAGATATGTACATACTTGAATGTACTAAGAAAAAATCAGCTTTTAGAGCTGTTAAGGCAGCTATTGATGAGGCATTTAGGGAGGAATAGAATTGAGTTCGAAATTAACTGATAACAGATATACAAGGTTCATAAAAGATTTTTCGAATCAGCAAAAATATATAAAATGGCTGATGCATTATACAAAGCCATATATTCCAAAGTTAACATTTATGATGTTATTATCTATATTTGGAACTTTTGCATCAATATGGACAACTATTATTACACAGAAGATAATTGATGGTGCCAGTGGTGGTAAGACACTTGTTGATTATATAATATTGTATGTAGTTGTAGTTGTTGCATCAGAAGTAGTGTCAGTGTTAAGCTCGCTGATGGGCGTAATGGTCAATGAGAAGTTCTCATTTGGTATACGAAAGCAGGTATATGACAAGATACTCGATACAAAATGGGCTGAGATATCAAAATATCATACCGGAGACCTTATGACAAGGCTTACAAGTGATACTAATAGTATAGCTGATGGTATCGCTAATACAATTCCAACGATCATAATATTAATAGTGCAATTGTTTGCTACATTTTTTACACTTTTAAGCTACAATGCGGCTCTTGCATTTTTTGCACTTATATTTGCACCATTTGCAGTACTTGCAAGTGCATTTCTTGGAAGAAAATTGAAATATCTTACTGTCAAGGTACAGGAATCAGAATCAAGATACAGATCATTTATTAATGAGAGTCTTAGCAATATTCTTATAATTAAGACTTTTTGCGATGAAAAATACTCATCTAAACGTTTAAAACAGCTTAGAGAAGAAAGGTTTGGATGGGTACTGAAAAAGACAAAGGTAGGTCTTGTTGCATCTACAACTATGAGCATGACATTCCAGATAGGATATCTTGTTGCATTTGTATGGGGAATATATTGTATATCAAAAGGAGAGATAACATACGGTACTATGACTGTATTCTTAACTCTTGTTAACAGAGTTCAGGCACCTATTATAAGTCTTGCTAATTATGTGCCAAAAGTAATTGCAATTCTAGCATCAGCAGGACGAGTTATGGAGATTCAGAATCTTGAAGCTGAAGAGAGGACCTGTACAGAGATTATACCGGAGAATGTCGGACTAAGAATTAATAATCTTTCATTTGGATATACTGATGAGATGGTAATTGATGAAGCAGATCTGTCAATTAATCCGGGCGAATTCGTTGCGATTGTCGGTGAATCCGGAATAGGTAAGACAACACTTGTAAGACTTATTATGTCATTTGTTACAAAAGTATCAGGTAATATAGAGTTCTATGATAATTATAGATCAGAAAGTGCTAATGCAGGTTCACGAGAATTCATATCTTATGTTCCACAAGGTAATACACTTTTTAGTGGAACTATAGCATCATGTGTACGAATGGGTAACAGAGATGCAAGTGATGAAGAAGTTATAGATGCTTTGAAAGCAGCATGTGCTTATGATTTTATAAAAGAACTTCCAGATGGTATAGAGACTGTAATAGGCGAGAGAGGACATGGTTTGTCAGAAGGACAGGCACAGAGAGTCTCAATAGCAAGAGCGCTTGTAAGAAAAGCTCCATTCTTAATTCTTGATGAAGCAACATCTTCTCTTGATGAAAAAACAGAACTTAAAGTATTACAAAGTATAAGAGAATATAAGCCATCACCTACATGTCTTTTGATAACTCACAGACGATCAGTGCTTAATTATTGTGATCGAGAGATTAAGCTTGAGAATAAGAAGATATTAGAAGAAGAACTTAATATATAGTAATATAATGATGCCAGTGTCAAAAGATCTAAACTCACGTGAGCTTGCTCACAGGTGGGTGAAAGGGCTTTTGACTCCGATATCATATAATTAAAAAGGCTAATATAGATTTGGTAAAGTGATATTTACTAATCTATATTAGCCTTTAGTATTAATGGCATTTTGAATCGTGTTAATTAATAATAATCTTTAATAATAATCTTTATGAATAATCTTATCTTTTATCTGATGGATCTGAAGCAGCAGCTTTTTTTAGTGTAAAGTAGAAAGTGCTTCCTTTTTTAGGGATACTTTCACACCATACTCTGCCATTATGTTTTGTAATTATCTCTTTTACAATAGCAAGACCAAGACCACTTCCGGATGAAGAATCAGGAGTCCTTGCTCTTGAAACAGTATAAGAACGTTCAAATATTTTATCGATATAATTCTTGGCGATGCCTATTCCGGTATCTTTCACATATACAAGAACTTCATTATCTTCACAAAGAGGTGTGAGGAGACCGTCTTTGATACCAATTGTTATAGAATCATTATCATGGGAATATTTTTTTGCATTAGTAGTTAGATTATCTAGAACTCTTAATATTCTCTTAACATCAGCATTAACAGTGAGAATAGCATCACTGTCACAATCTAGCGAAAGATTACGATTGCAATAACTGTCATCACTTAGAAGTGTATAATAGTATTCTTCAATAAGTGGAGTAAGATTAATAGATTCATATTTGAAATGGCCACGCTTACTATTAATAGATATAAGATAAAATAAATCATTAACAAGCGTTTCGAGGACAGACAGACGTCCATCCATTATATTTAAAGTATTTTTTAATTCATCAGAAGATATAGTATCATAAGATTGATTAAGATAATCTACACTACTTCTTATCGTTGTGAGAGGAGCACGAAGATCGTGAGATATATTGCTGATTATCTCATTTTTTTGCTTTTTCTCATTTTCAAGATTTTTGTTGGCGATAAAAAGCTTTTTTGTCAATTCTTCAACTATGTCAACATCAGGTTTTTGATATTTTTTTTTCATAATATTATTCTCCATGTTATCTTTGTCTAAATTTGAATATGTATCCTTTAGACCATACTGTTTCAATATAATTTTCAAGACCATCATACATACTGAATTTTTTTCTTAGGCGGCTCATATTAACCATTATAGATTGCCTGTCGGATGAAGAGTAACCTCCCCAAAGACTATTAGAGATCTCTTCAAATGTTATAAGTTCGTTAGGTTTATCTATAAGGATAGCCAAAAGCTCATATTCTCTGTTGCTAAGCTTGATCTCTTCATCATTACACATAACTTCGTGTGTAATAGTGTTGATACTTAATGGCGGAAATGAGAGCATATTATCCGGTTTTGAATATGCAATGGTTCGTCTGATATTAACTTTTATACGCACAGAAAGTTCTCTTAGACTATAAGGCTTGATAAGATAATCATCACCACCAAGAACCAGTCCTTTTATCTTATCTTCTTCAGATGTAAGCCCTGTAAGGAAGATAATTGGTGCTTTTGTAATTGTTCTCATCTTTTTGCAGGCTGCAAAACCATCAAGTGCCGGCATCATTACATCAAGCACTATACAGTCAGGAATTATACAAGATAATTCTTTTATTGCTTTTAATGGGTTGTCATATGTGAAAACTTGAAAATGGTCACTTTCAAGATATTTTTTGTTGATTTGTAAAGTTTCCTTATCATCATCGATAAGCATAATCTTGTACATAAAAAAATGTCCTCCATAGAAATAAATAGTTTCCATCTGAGTGTATCATAAAAAAACAATTTTATCAATTAAGACTTGCAATTGTTAGTAAAAGTGCCGAAATATATGTAGAATAAAAATGTGCGAAACACATAAAAAGTAACTATTGGAGGTTGGATGCATGTTTGACTTTAAATTTGACTGGAGTGCAGAAATGGAACTTGGAATTCCGATACTTGATGAACAACATAAGGAGATATTTAGAATAGCAAGAAATATTGAACAGCTTCTTATACAGAATTGTGAGAATGTAAAACCAAGGGACTTGGTTAATATAGTATGTGAACTTAGAGAATTTGTATCATATCATTTTTATGAAGAAGAGCGAATGATGGAAAAAGCGGGTTTTGACAGAATTATTCTAAAGGAACATAAGAAAAATCATATGTATTTCTATACTTATGTTCAGCAGATAGATTTGCCAAAGATGGCGAAAGATCCAAATGGGGAATTGAAAATATTACGAGATAATATTCAAGACTGGATATTTTCCCATATGCTTTGCGAGGATGTTACTATTGTAAAGACACTTAAAGAAAACCTTACGGAAGAAGAATTAAAGAATGGTATTACCAATTAAAAAATATTCTGTGAAACTTGTTGAAAAAAGTTGACATATTACGAAAAGTGTTGTTAAAAAACAACACTTTTTTTGCGAAAGTATGCTATAATAAATACAGAGGATTCTGATGAGTGAGATATTATCCATTCAGAATACAAATCAAATAAGACAATGGAGAAAAGTTATGAAAAAAGAACTTAAAAAACAGATTTTTTCGATACCAAATATTTTAAGTTACATAAGATTTATTCTTGCGTTTTTATTTGCGTATGTATATCTTAATGCGAATGAGACAAAAGACTATTATATTGCAGCAATAATAATTGCAATTTCAGGGCTAACAGACTGTATGGATGGTTTTATAGCAAGAAAATTTAATATGATAACAGAAATTGGTAAGATTGTAGATCCGATTGCGGATAAGGTTACACAGGGAATGTTAGCATTATGTCTTATGAGCAGATACAATATGATGATACCATTACTTGTACTATTCTTTGTAAAAGAGTCATATATGGGGATAGCAGGACTTAAAGTTATAAGACAAAGTGGTGAGAATCATGGAGCAATGTGGTATGGTAAGATTAGCACAGTAGTATTATATGCAGTGATGCTTATATTACTTATATTTCCTGATATTAATGTAGTGCTTGCAGATGTACTTATAGCAGTATGTATATTCTTTATGGCACTCTCATTTGTAATGTACATTATGAGATATAATAAGATACTTAGAGAAAGTGGTGAATAACAGACTACTGATAATAGTATATTAAGGAGTGTGATGAACGAACAGATAATAGAGAATGATATATATTTGAAAGGGAAGGTAGAATATGGCGGTTAGTTTATGCACAAAGGGTGAGGTACTTAAACTTAGATATGATGAATTTGGTCTTTATAAAGTAAGACCACAGCTAAAGATGGAATATGATAAGGCTTTAGCTAAGGTCAAAGAAGCAGATTCACTTTTTAGAAATAATGTTCAGAATGAAGAAAAGTGTACAATGGCATTAAAGATTGCGGTAAAAGGTGTCAGAGATTTTATGACATATCTTGCAAGAGAAGATGACGGCAATTATGCTCTTACACTTGCAAAATATAAAAAAGAGGGTATTAAGATCTATTCGGATATAGAGATAATTATCAAACGCTTTTGTAATCTTGGTATAGGAACACAGACATATATGGGATCGTGCCTTGAACAGGAGGTAGTATCTGTTACAGATATTCAATTTATACTTGGGCTTACAAGGATCGCTGTTGATTATATGTATAAAATAGAGATGGAAAGTTTGAAATAATTAGTCATATATGAGGAATGTCCATACATAAAATTGTAGAAATACAGATATGGGCAGATGAGCAAGAGTGACAATTAACATAATTAAAACGGACATAATACGAAAACTTAGACAGAACAGGTTGTTAAAATTAATAATTACTATATTTTTACCGGCTGTTATTGTTATGTGGCAGCCGGTAAAAATATATGTATATGGACAGTCTGAGATAAAAGATAATGATCTATATGCATTGTCAGCATGCCTTATGGATGCAGACAGTGGTCGTGTTCTGTATGAGAAAAATGGATATGATGAACGTGCAATGGCAAGTACAACCAAGATAATGACACTTATAGTAGCACTTGAGAATGTAGAGGATGACTTGATAGTAAAAGTAAGCGAAGAGGCAGCTTCACAGCCAAAAGTCAAGCTTGGCATGAATAGTGATGAAGAATTTTATATAGGAGATCTATATTATTCACTTATGCTTGAGTCACATAATGATACTGCATTTGCAATAGCACAGGGAGTATCAGGAAGTGTTGAAGAATTTGCAAAGCTGATGAATAAAAAAGCTAGGGAGATAGGTGCTTATAATACATATTTTATTACACCTAATGGACTTGATGCAACAGATGAATCAGGTAAGCATCATACAACAGCTGTCGATTTAGCTAAGATAATGAGTTATTGCATCAATGAGTCGCCATCAGCAGAAAGGTTCATTGAGATAACAAGAACTTCAGATTATACTTTTACTGATATATCAGGTGAAAAAAGTTATTCAGTATATAATCATAATGCTTTTCTTAATATGATGGAGGGCGTTATAAGTGGCAAGACTGGTTTTACATCAGAAGCAGGTTATTGTTATGTATGTGCACTTGAAGATGAAGGCAGAAGATATGTAGTCTCTTTGCTTGGATGTGGCTGGCCATCTAATAAGAATTACAAATGGTCAGATACACGAAGACTAATGGAATATGGAATAGACAATTATCAAAAAAATAATATATATTCAGATACTATAATTGATGGGACTGATATATATTCTGGTAATTCACTTACTGGTAATATACATATTGACTTTGAAGTAGAAAAAGATGCTGATGAGAAAATAGAGATGCTTATATGCGGGGATGATTTTTACAAAAAGAATATTAATATAAAAAAAGATATAATGCTACCGGTAAAAAAAGGCGAAATAATAGGTAATGTTGTCTATTATCTTAACAATGAAGTGATAGCAGAATATGATATATATATTCTTAATGATGCAAAAAAAACAACTTTTGCAGATATTTTGAAGATTATAACAGGAATATATTTTTGCAAGAATATAGTTAGCAATTAATATATTTTTAAAATATTAAAGTGAATAATAAGAATATAGCTCTTATTGTAGAAATATGATATTTTGTATAATGAAGTATTAGATAATAATAGATTTAGATTATCTTATAATACAAAAAAGATATTTGAATATCACACTATAAAAATAGACAATGATAAAAAAAACAGCAATTCAAATATCGTAGGAAATAGACGAGGAGTTAAAATGAAAGATCTTACAAAAGGAAACAGTACCAGACTGATAATTGAATTTGCAATTCCTGTATTAATTGGTAATGTGCTTCAGCTTTTATATAGTCTTGTTGATACAAGAATAGTTGGTGAAACACTTGGTAATAAAGCACTTGCGGCTGTTGGGGCAACGAATCCTGTTAATACACTTATAGTAGGTTTTTTACTTGGACTTACTAATGGATTTGCAATTCAGGTATCCCGAAGCTTTGGTGCCGGTGATATAAAAGAGATGAAAAAAGCTGTAGCTGGAACAGTTAAGCTTGGACTTATGGTATCAGTGGTTTTGACGATATTGTCACTTGTATTTTTAAAACCATTACTTATATTACTTAATACAAAAGATGAATTGCTTAATGAATCTTATGCTTACATAAGTATAATATTTGCAGGAATGACTGCATCAATGCTCTATAATATATGTGCAGGTGTATTAAGAGCGATAGGTGATACAGTAACACCGCTTGTATTCCTTGGAGTATCGACAGCACTCAATATTGCAGGAGATCTATTCTTCATAAAGGTACTAAAAACAGGAGTAAGAGGTGCAGCAGCAGCAACAATAATTGCACAGATAATTTCCTTTGTATTATGCGTTATATATATCTGGAAAAGATATGATATTCTTCGCATAAACAGAAGTGACTTTAAAGTACCAAAGGAAATGGTTAAAAAAATGTTTCAGTCAGGACTTTCGATGGGATTTATGATGTCGCTTGTCTCACTTGGAACAGTAGCACTACAGGGTACAATTAATACATTTAATAATAATATAATTGTAGCACATACAGCAGCCAGAAAGATTACAGAACTCTATATGCTTCTGTTTAGTGTACTTGGTACAACCATGGCAACATTCTGCGGACAGAATCTTGGCGCAGGACAGATAGAGAGAATCAGAAAAGCACTTAGAAATGTAATTCTTGTGAGCTTTGCCTGGAGTATAATTATGATGATTCTAAGTTATACTGTAGCACCAACGCTTATTAAAATGGTTACTGCAACGGATGAAAAAGAGATAATTGATACAGCGTGTAAATATCTTAAAATTGACACACTTTTTTATTTCTTTCCGGCAATGATTTGTATTATAAGAAATGCTATGCAGGGAATTGGAGATCATATAACACCAATTGTATCAAGCTTCATTGAACTGTTTGGTAAATTTCTCATTGCGACATTTCTTGCACCACAAATCGGGTATATGGGGATAATTGTCGCAGAACCTATTGTCTGGGTTCTGATGGTTTTGCCGCTCATAGTACAGATAATTAGAAACCCTATGTTAAAAATACCGAAAAAATATAACGAACAGTAAAAAAACATATATTTTTCTTGATATTTTTTTGCTAAAGTTATACAATTATAAGCGGCAGAAATTAAAGTTTTTACTTTTGAAAATTTGGAGAAAATGGAGGGCTGAAAAATGAGTAATACAGCACAGGTATCAGCAAGTAAGAGAATTAATGCTTTACTTGATGATAATAGTTTCGTTGAAATCGGTGGTTATGTTACTGCGAGAAATACTGATTTTAACTTACAGCACAAAGAAACCCCTGCAGATGGTGTCATAACCGGATATGGTGTTATTGATGGCAATCTGGTGTATGTATACAGTCAGGATGCAACAGTACTTAATGGAGCACTTGGCGAGATGCATGCAAAGAAAATTGCAAAAGTTTATGATTTAGCTATGAAGATGGGAGCACCTGTTATCGGTCTTATAGATTGTGCCGGTTTAAGGTTACAGGAAGCTACAGATGCACTTAATGGTTTTGGAGAATTATATTTAAAACAGACAATGGCATCTGGTGTAATACCACAGATTACAGCAATATTTGGTAATTGTGGTGGTGGACTTGCAATAATTCCAACACTTACTGATTTTACATTCATGGAAGAGAAGAATGCAAAACTGTTTGTAAATAGTCCTAATGCACTCTCAGAGAATAAATCACAGGATACAGCAGGTGCAGACTTCCAGAGCAAAGAAACAGGAATTGTTGACTTTACAGGAGATGAAGATGCAGTAATTGAACAGATAAGAACACTTGTTAATATCTTACCTGCCAATAATGAAGATGATAATTCATACGATGAATGTACAGATGATCTTAACAGAGTATGTTCAGATCTTGCTAATGCAAAAGGTGATACATCAATTGCATTATCTAACATATCAGATGATAATTTCTTCTATGAAGTTAAAAAATCATATGCTAAAGATATGGTTACAGGTTTTATAAGACTTAATGGAATGACAGTTGGTGCAGTTGCAAACCGTACAGAAGTCTATGATGATGAGATGAATCTTACAGATTCATATAAGCCTGAATTAACAACTAATGGATGTGAAAAAGCAGCAGAATTTATTAATTTCTGTGATGCATTTAATATTCCGGTATTAACACTTACTAATGTTAATGGATATAAAGCTACTGTAGATGAAGAAAAGACAATAGCAAAAGCAGTTGCAAAACTTACATATGCATTTGCTAATGCAACAATACCAAAAGTTAATGTTGTAATTGGAGAAGCATTTGGAAGTGCTTATCTTGCAATGAACAGCAAGTCAATAGGTGCAGACATCGTATATGCATGGCCAGATGCCAAGATTGGTATGATGCAGGCACAGTCAGCAGTTAAGATTATGTATGCAGATGAGATTAATAATGCAGATGATGCTACAAAACTTATCTCAGAAAAATCAGCAGAATATGAGAAACTTCAGTCAAGTGCATTAGCCGCTGCAAAGAGAGGATATGTTGATGATATAATCGAAGCTTGCGATACAAGAAAACGTATAATAGCAGCATTTGAGATGTTATATACAAAAAGAGAGGACCGACCAGCTAAAAAACATGGTACGATATAGTGAGGTGAAATAATATGAAAAATATGAAAAAAGTAATATTAATGATTACCTGTATGATTACCATGATTGTCTGGGGTGGAGCCGGACAGGTATTCGCAAGTGCTAAAACGATTGATCCAAGCGTTCTTGGTGGCGAAGAGAATGTAATAAGTTATGTTGATTCTTTTATTACATCAGCAGTTGCTGAAGAAGAGGACAGTATCGAATCATATATTGACAGCGTTGAATCATCAGGATATAGCGAAGATGCAAGTTCTATTTTGAATTTTTATAAAGAGATCAAAGAATGTGGCGAATACACAGGAACAACAGATTATAGCATAACATATACTGAAGATGGTTTTGAAGCTAAGTTTATTGTTAACTGCAGCGAGAGAAATGTTGAAGCAAAAGCAGACTTTAAACTCATTCTCTCATCATCAACTAACCAGTATCAGGCAGTGCTTACATCAGCATCAGCATCAGCTATATATACATTTGGTGAGAAGATGGAAAAAGCAGCACTTAATACACTTATGGGTATGGGTACTGTATTCATTGTTCTTATATTTATGACATTCATATTCTCATTATTTAAGTATATTAGCAGATTAGAGAATAAGCTTAAATCTAAGAAAGTAGAAGTAAAAGAAACTGCATCTAATGTAGTAGAGCAGATAACAAAGACTGAAGAAGTTGAAGAAGATCTGGTTGATGACCTTGAACTTGTAGCTGTTATAACAGCAGCAATTGCAGCATCAGAGAATACTTCTGCAGATGGTCTTGTTGTAAGATCTATTAAGAGAGCAGGCAATCAGAGATGGCGCAGAGCCTAATTAAGGATTAAACAGGAGGATATATTCATGAAGAGTTATACAATTACTGTAAATGGAAACGTATATGACGTAACAGTTGAAGAAGGTACATCAGGAGCAGCACAGACACAGTCTGCACCAGTTAAAAAAGCAGCACCTAAAGCAGCACCAAAGGCAGAAGCACCAAAAGCTACAGGTGCAGAAGGAAGTGTTAAAGTTAATGCTCCAATGCCAGGCAAGATTCTTGCAATTAAAGCTAATGAAGGCCAGACAGTTAAAAAAGGTGAAGTAATCTTAATTCTTGAAGCTATGAAGATGGAAAATGAAATCGTAGCTCCACAGGACGGAACAGTAGCCAGTGTTAATGTAGCAGTTGGTGATTCAGTAGAAGCAGGCGCAGTATTAGCTACATTAAATTAGTACATGACAATGTACAAAAAACACTAAGCTAGGAGGTTATACAATGGAATACTTTACAGAGACCATGGGAAATCTGATACATCAGACAGCGTTCTTCAGTTTGACATGGGGCAACGTTCTTATGATATGCGTAGCACTGATTTTCCTTTATTTTGCAATAAAGAAAGAGTATGAACCATTACTTTTAGTTCCTATTTCTTTCGGAATGCTACTTGTAAATATGTTCCCTGACATTATGGCGTCTCCAGAAGATACCTCAAATGGCGTGGGCGGTTTACTACATTATTTTTATTTATTAGATGAATGGAGTATTTTACCTTCATTAATCTTTATGGGTGTTGGTGCGATGACAGACTTTGCACCACTTATAGCTAACCCTGCAAGCTTCTTACTTGGAGCTGCAGCACAGTTTGGTATATTCGCAGCATACTTTTTTGCGATTATGATGGGATTTGGTGATAAAGCCGCAGCAGCAATATCAATTATCGGTGGTGCTGACGGACCTACATCAATCTTCCTTGCTGGTAAGCTTGGACAGACAGAATATATGGGGCCTATAGCGGTTGCAGCATATTCATATATGTCACTTGTTCCAATCATTCAGCCACCAATTATGAGACTTTTGACAACAAAAGAAGAAAGAGCTATTAAGATGGAACAGCTAAGACCTGTTTCAAAACTTGAGAAGATTCTATTCCCAATAATTGTAACAATCATTGTAGTACTTATTCTTCCTACAACAGCACCACTTGTTGGTATGCTTATGTTAGGAAACTTATTCAGAGAAAGCGGTGTTGTTAAACAGCTTACAGAGACAGCATCTAATGCTCTTATGTATATAGTTGTAATTCTTCTTGGTACATCAGTAGGTGCTACAACAAGTGCTGAAGCATTCTTAAAAGCTACAACACTTAAGATAGTTGCACTTGGACTTATTGCATTCGCAATTGGTACAGCAGCCGGTGTACTGTTTGGTAAGTTAATGTGCAAAGTTACACATGGCAAAGTTAATCCACTTATTGGTGCAGCCGGTGTATCAGCAGTTCCAATGGCAGCCAGAGTTGCACAAAAAGTTGGAGCAAAAGAAGATCCTACAAACTTCTTATTGATGCATGCGATGGGACCTAACGTTGCCGGTGTTATTGGTACAGCGGTAGCAGCCGGTGTATTTATGGCGATATTTGGAGTATAAAAGGAATATATAGAATTCAGGAGGATAATGAGTCATGGCAGAACAGGTAAAAAAACCATTAAAAATTACTGAAACTGTATTGCGTGATGCACATCAGTCTCTTATAGCAACAAGAATGACAACAGAAGATATGCTTCCGATTATTGATAAGATGGATAAAGTTGGTTATCATTCAGTAGAATGCTGGGGAGGTGCAACATTCGATGCATCACTTCGTTTCTTAAAAGAAGATCCATGGGAAAGACTTAGAAAGTTAAGAGATGGATTTAAAAATACAAAATTACAGATGTTATTCAGAGGTCAGAATATTCTTGGATATAATCATTATGCAGATGATGTTGTAGAATATTTTGTACAAAAATCAATTGCCAATGGTATTGATATCATTCGTATCTTTGACTGTTTTAATGATCTTCGTAACTTACAGACAGCTGTAAAAGCAGCTAACAAAGAGAAAGGTCATGCACAGATTGCACTTTCATATACACTTGGAGATGCATATACACTTGACTATTGGAAAGAAACAGCTAAGAAAATTGAAGATATGGGTGCTGATTCAATCTGTATTAAAGATATGGCAGGACTTTTAGTTCCATATAAAGCAACTGAACTTGTTCAGGCATTAAAAGATGGTACAAAACTTCCAATTCAGATTCATACACATTATACATCAGGTGTTGCTTCAATGACATATCTTAAAGCTGTTGAAGCCGGTGCAGATGTAATTGATACAGCAATCTCACCATTCTCAATGGGAACAAGCCAGCCGGCAACAGAAGTTATGGTTGAGACATTCAAGGGAACACCTTATGATACAGGCCTTGATCAGAATCTTTTAGCTGAGATAGCTGATTATTTCAGACCAATGAGAGAAAAAGCATTAGAGACAGGGCTTATGAATCCAAAAGTACTTGGTGTTAATATTAAGACATTATTATATCAGGTACCAGGTGGTATGTTATCTAACCTTGTATCACAGTTAAAAGAAGCAAAACAGGAAGATAAATACCAGGCAGTTCTTGAAGAGATACCAAGAGTTCGTAAAGACTTTGGTGAACCACCACTTGTTACACCATCATCACAGATTGTTGGTACACAGGCAGTTCTTAATGTATTACAGGGCGAGAGATATAAGATGGTTACAAAAGAGTCTAAGAAAGTTCTTATGGGAGAATTTGGACAGACAGTTAAACCATTTAATGCTGAAGTACAAAAGAAGTGTATTGGTGATGAAAAAGTAATTACATGCCGTCCTGCAGACTTAATTGAGCCACAGCTTCCAAAATTTGAGAAAGAATGTGCACAGTGGAAACAGCAGGATGAAGATGTACTTACATATGCGCTTTTCCCACAGGTTGCAAAAGATTTCTTTGAATATAGAGAAGCTCAGCAGACAAAAGTAGATCCTAAGTCAGCAGACAAGGAAAATAAGGTATATCCAGTCTAAGAAAAACGAATTATAGACATTGTGTCTATTAAAAATAATTAAATAAAACTCAAAAAAGAGTAGAAAAACACCATCATCGTTGTTATAATGAATGATGGTGTTTTTGCGTAATATGCAATTATATAGATATAAAGAAGTATCCATACAGATATATGCGACATATAATGCCAGGCAGAGATTATGCCAAATATAAAGATAACGAGGTGTGAATATGGGGAATTCAGACGATTTAATGAGTCGGTTGTGTGAGAAGATGCCCACTTTTAGCAAAGGACAAAAAAGACTTGCCAACTATATAATGACAAGTTATGATAAAGCAGTATTTTTAACAGCAGCAAGGCTTGGCAAAGCAGTTGCAGTAAGTGAATCAACAGTAGTAAGATTTGCAATGCAATTAGGATATGAAGGATATCCACAGTTTCAGGAAGCATTAGAAGAGTTAGTAAGGACGAAACTTAATTCAATACAGAGAATAGAGATTGCATCAGGACAGATGAGCCAGTCAAAAGTGTTAGAATATATACTTGACGCCGATGCAGAGAAGATAAAACTTACTAAAGATGAGATAGATAAAAAAGCATTTGAACAGGCAGTTGAGACAATATCATCTGCAAGAACAATATATGTCATTGGAATACGAAGCTGTGCTCCAATTGCAAGTTTTTTATCTTTTTATCTAAATCTCATATTTGATGATGTAAGGAATATTAATACGAATAATAGCAGTGAATTGTTTGAACAGATGATACGAATTAATGAGGAAGACGTAATAATAGGAATAAGTTTTCCAAGATATTCGGTAAGAACACTGAAAGCCTTGGAATTTGCCAATAATCGCAATGCCAAGGTTATAGCCATAACAGATTCAAAACATTCCCCAATGAATCTGTATTCATCATGTAATCTGCTTGCAAGAAGTGATATGGCATCAATCGTAGATTCTTTGGTTGCACCACTTAGCGTTGTTAATGCTCTTATAGTTGCATTATGTATGAAGAAAAAAGATAAAGTAATTAACAATTTGGAGACACTTGAAGAGATATGGGATGAATATCAGGTATATAACAAAGATGAGCTTGATGTTGTAAGTGAGAATGTTGTTGAAAAATTTAGAAATATAGGTGAAAAAGATGAGTAAAGTAGTAGTTGTAGGTGGCGGAGCTGCCGGAATGTTTGCGTCAGTTTTTTATGCAAAAAAAGGCAATGAAGTTCATGTGCTTGAAAAAAATGAAAAACTGGGTAAAAAGTTATATATAACAGGAAAAGGCAGATGTAATATAACTAATGCATGTGATACAGAAGATTTATTTAACAATGTTATATCTAATAAAAAGTTCTTATATAGTGCATTTTATACATATAACAACCATGATGTGATGAATTTTTTTGAAGAAGAAGGATTAAAGATTAAAGTTGAACGAGGAAACAGAGTATTTCCAGAATCAGACAAGTCACAGGATGTTATTAATACACTTAAGAAAGCTATGCATAGATATGGCGTTGAAGTACATTATAATACAGAAGTTAAGGAACTTATAATCGAAGAAGGAACAGTAAAAGGAGTTGTACTTGCAAATAATAAGAAGATTATGGCAGATATTGTTACTGTTGCAACAGGCGGATTCTCATATCAGTCAACCGGAAGCACAGGAGACGGATATCGATTTGCAAGAGAAGCCGGACATACAATTGTTCCTTTATCACCGTCACTTGTTCCATTCAATGTAAAAGAAGAATGGATAAAAGACTTACAGGGATTGTCACTTAGGAATATTGAAGGAACTATATATTGTGGCAAGAAAAAGATATATTCAGAATTCGGAGAACTTTTGTTTACACATTTTGGTGTCAGTGGTCCGATAATAATAAGTGCAAGCAGTTATGTTATCAAATATGTAGACAAGGAACTCAAACTTGTAATAGATCTTAAACCGGCACTTACTACTGAACAGTTAGATGATAGAATATTAAGAGATTTTGATAGTAATATTAATAAGTGCTTCCGCAATTCATTAGATGCACTTTTGCCAAAAAAAATAATACCGATTATAATTCTTAAATCAGGTATTGATGAAGATAAGAAAGTTAATGAGATTACCAAAGAAGAAAGACACAATCTTGTTAATGTAATTAAGAACTTTGAACTTACGCTTAATGGATACAGAAGTTATAATGAAGCAATTATAACAAAAGGTGGAATATCTGTAAAAGAGATTAATCCACAGACAATGGAGTCAAAGTTAGTACATAATCTTTATTTTATAGGAGAAGTACTTGACCTTGATGCACTTACAGGTGGATTCAATCTTCAGATAGCGTGGTCTACAGCATATATGGCAGCTATGGCAGATGAGATGAACTAGAATAGTAAGAGCAGAATCCGTAAGAACAGGATAATATAAGAGCCTGATATAGCAGTATAGATTAGAAAAGTAATTATAAAATTGAGATGACAAAGCATATTAAAATATAATACAAATTTTCACTGTATATATACAGATATATGCTTTATAAAAGTTAAATAGCATAAAAAATAATTGAAAGGAAAAGGATATTATGTCAAAGAATATAGCAATAGATGGGCCAGCAGGAGCCGGAAAGAGTACAATAGCTAAGAGATGTGCAAAAGAATTAGGATATATCTATGTTGATACAGGAGCAATGTATAGAGCAATGGCAATACATTTTATAGACAGAGGAACAGATGTCACAGATGAAGATGCCATAAAAGCTGAATGTGCAGATGTTAAAATTGATATTCAATATGAAAATGGTGAGCAGCAGGTTATCCTTAATGGAAAAAATGTAACAGGAAGACTTAGAAAAGAAGAAGTTGGCAAGATGGCATCAAAGACATCAGCATACAGATGTGTAAGAACTAAACTTGTAGAGTTACAAAAAGAGATTGCTGCAAAAGAAAATGTAATAATGGATGGAAGAGATATAGGAACTTGCGTGCTTCCTAATGCTGACCTTAAAATATATCTTACTGCATCAGCTGAGAAAAGAGCAAAGAGAAGATATGATGAACTTGTTGCAAAAGGTGAGACACCATCTCTTTTAGAACTAAAAAAAGATATCGAAAATAGAGATTATCAGGATATGCACAGACAGGAATCACCACTTAAACAGGCAGATGATGCAATTCTTGTAGATACATCAGATATGGGAATAGAAGAAGTTACAAAGAGAATTCTTGAGCTTTTTAACAAATAGAATAATATGATTATAAGATAAAATGGGCAGTAATCTTTTCGATGTTTATAGGTAATATTAAAAAATTATTATAAAACAAAATTGAAAAAAATATGCTTGAAAAAATCATGATTATACGTTAATATGTTAAACAATATAAAAAAGAAAGGCAGAGAAATGAAAGTAATAGTAGCTAAGACCGCAGGCTTTTGCTTTGGAGTTGAAAAGGCTGTTGAAAAAGTGTATGAAAATGTAGGAAAAGAATCATTATATACATATGGTCCTATAATTCATAATGAAGAGGTTGTAAAAGACCTTGAAAAAAAAGGAGTACAGGTTATTAATGGAATAGATGAAATAGACGATATAACAAATGGTACTGTAGTTATTAGATCCCATGGTGTATCTGAAGATGTTTATGATAAGTTGAAAAGCAAAGGACTTGATATTGTTGATGCAACATGTCCTTTTGTTCAGAAAATTCATCGTATAGTATCAAAAGAGAGCATGGAAGGTAGAACGATAGTTATTATCGGTAACGAAGGGCATCCTGAAGTTGAAGGAATTAAGGGTTGGGCACATTCTGACACATATGTTATAGGAAATAGTGAAGACGCCGAAAATCTTTCTCTTAAACAGGGTGAGAAAGTGTGTATCGTATCCCAGACAACATTTAATTTTAAGAAATTTAAAGATTTAGTTGAAATTATTCAAAAAAAGGGTTATGATATAAAGTGCTTAAATACGATTTGTAATGCTACCGAAGAAAGACAGCGAGAAGCTAGAGAGATTGCTTCAAAGGTTGACACTATGATTGTAATCGGTGGTAAGCATAGTTCTAACACGCAAAAGCTTGTAGAAATATGTAAAAGCGAATGTAAAGATACTTACTATATACAGACACTTGGTGACCTTGACTTATCAATGCTGGGATCCGGAAGTAGCGTAGGTATTACAGCGGGGGCATCAACCCCTAAAAAAATTATTGAGGAGGTTCATACTAATGTCAGAATTAAGTTTTGAACAAATGCTTGAAGAATCATTAAAGACAATACGTACGGGAGAGGTTGTAGAAGGCTCAGTTATTGACGTCAAAGAAGATGAAATCATCTTAAACATTGGTTATAAGTCAGACGGTATAATTACAAGAAGTGAATATACAAATACACCTAATGTAGACCTTACTACAATGGTTTCCGTAGGAGACACAATGCAGGCTAAGGTACTTAAGGTTAATGATGGCGAAGGCCAGGTATTATTAACATATAAGAGATTAGCAGCAGAAAAAGGAAGCAAGAGATTAGAAGAAGCTTTCAACAACAAAGAGGTACTTACAGCAAAAGTATCACAGGTATTAGATGGAGGATTAAGCGTAGTAGTTGATGAGACTCGCGTATTTATTCCAGCTAGTCTTGTATCAGATTCTTATGAGAAGAATCTTGATAAATATGCAGGACAGGAGATCGAATTTGTTATCAGTGAATTCAATCCTAAGAAGAGAAGAATCATTGGTGACAGAAAACAGCTTTTAGTAGCTAAAAAAGCTGAATTACAGAAAGAATTATTTGCAAAATTAAGCGTTGGCATGACTGTAGAAGGTACAGTTAAGAATGTAACAGATTTTGGTGCATTTATTGACCTTGGTGGTGCTGATGGTCTTCTTCACATCTCAGAGATGTCATGGGGAAGAGTTGAGAATCCAAAGAAAGTATTCAAAGTTGGAGATAAAGTTAAAGTTCTTATTAAAGAGATCACAGGTGATAAGATTGCTCTTAGCTTAAAATTTGATGATACTAATCCTTGGAAAGATGCAGATAAAAAATATGCTGTAGGAACAGTTGTAACTGGTAAAGTTGCAAGAATGACAGATTTCGGTGCATTTGTTGAATTAGAGACAGGTGTTGATGCATTATTACATGTATCACAGATCTCAAAAGAACATGTTGAGAAGCCATCAGATGCATTAAAAGTTGGTCAGGAAGTTACAGCAAAAGTTGTTGATTTTAACAATGAAGACAAAAAAATCAGCTTAAGCATCAAAGCATTAGATACAGCAGAAGAAGCTGAATCAACAGAAGAATAATTAGTTATTCACTTACACAGGTAAAGGGGATGCATTTATGGCAGACGATTATGAAAGCTTTAAAGTTAAAGTCCTTGGTCTGACTAAGATAGATTTGAATGCTTACAAAGAGCGTCAGATGAAGAGACGTATAGATTCTCTTATAGCAAAACATAACTATAAGGGATATGACACGTATGTTGAACAGCTTAAGAAGGACAAAGAGTTATTTGAAGAATTTGTAAATTTTTTAACCATTAATGTATCAGAGTTCTATAGAAATCCTGAACAGTGGAAGATACTTGAGACAATAGTATTTCCAGAATTAGTTAAGAAGTATGGCAATAATATTAAGATATGGAGTGCTGCATGTTCTACAGGTGATGAGCCTTATTCACTTGCAATGCTTTTATCTAAGTTCATACCAACTAATAGGATTAAGATTATTGCTACTGATATAGATAACCAGGTATTAGATAAGGCAAGGCTTGGTCTGTATAACCAGAAGAGTCTGGCATCACTTCCAAAAGAATTTGTTGACAAATATTTTACAAAAGTTGGTGCAAGTAATTATCAGATATCTGATGAGATTAAGAGATGTGTTGAGTTTAAGAAACATAATCTTTTAACAGATCAATATCCAACAGGCTGCAATATGATTGTATGCCGTAATGTATTGATTTATTTTACTGAAGAAGCCAAAGATGAGATATATCGTAAGTTCTATAATGCACTTGCTAATGATGGTATCTTATTTGTTGGAAGTACAGAACAGATAATTCAATATAGACAATATGGATATGAATCAGACAGATCTTTCTTTTATAGGAAATAATGATTATTCATAAGCTTAATTAAGCATGTATGACAAAATCCTGCAAAGACATATTAGATATGTTTTTGCAGGATTTTTTAGGCTCGTGTGCCTAGCGGCGCACGTTTCTAACGGGTTAAAGTCCCGAATCCACCCGGTAGTGGGAAGGATATAGCCGAAGGCAAGGGTGTCCACCGTGAGGCGGAATCTGAAGGAAGCTGGA
>NZ_JAHLQC010000003.1 GCF_018918265.1 Falcatimonas sp. MSJ-15 | reverse complement strand
GAAACAAAGTGGGTTGTAGAAGCTGTTAATAAAGCTAAAAGGGTAAGAAATGTTAACAAACCGTTAATTATGCATTCAGATCGTGGCAGACAATATACGGCTAAAGATTATGAAGAAGCGACAACAGGAATGACACTAAGTTATTCGAAGAAAGCATATCCATGGGATAATGCTTGTATTGAATCTTTCCATTCATTACTTAAAAGAGAGTGGATAAATAGATTCAAAATAATAGATTATAATCATGCATATAAACTTGTTTTTGAATATATAGAAGCGTTTTACAATACAGTAAGAATTCACAGTCATTGTGATTATGCATCACCTAATGATTACGAAAAGAAATATTGGATAAAACTAAGACAAATGGAAATAAATGTGGCATAAAACAGATTATTGAGGTGAAAAGTTCACGTTTAACTTGTACTTTTTCTTGACATAGGACCAAGGCTTTGTTTCTGATCGACAATGCTACCTATCTTCATATCCAGTCCTGTGACAGCGGCTGGGATTATACCCTTTACGATGCCGCATCCATGAAAGAGCTGGATGGAGGTCAGCTGGATATGCCAGAGCTTTCCTGCATGAAGGCAGTTCTTCAGATTTGTGATGATAACGATTTGAGCAGCAATTCAGTAAAGTATGCGCCCCTGCCTATGATTGAAACCTTGCAAGACGCTGCCTATCAGCAGATGCAGGCAGAGGTCAGTCAGATGACTGCTTCTTCTCAGCTGCCGGAAGCACAAGAGCAGGCGCTGGATGAATACCCCATGCCTGATGAGCAGGTATCTGCACCGGATATGCAGGAATACGGCTACTTCTATGATGGGATGCTCCCTGTCACCAGAGAACGGGCGCTGGAACTGGATGCCGCTGGTTTGACTGTCTATGTACTGCATGAGGACAATACGGAGAGTATGGTATTTGACTCGCAGGAAATCATGGATCATGGCGGCCTTTTCGGTGTGGACCGTGAGGAATGGGAGAAAAGCCCTCAGTTCCACGAAAAGGTCATGGAGCGCCAGGAACATCAGCAGGAACGGGAACAGGTATTTCTTGCTCAGAACAGAGATTGCTTTGCCATCTATCAGGTGAGCCGTGACGATCCACAGAATGTACGCTTTATGAATTTGGACTGGTTAAAGTCCCATGCCATTTCCATAGACCGCAGCAATTATGACCTCATTTACACAGCTCCTCTGAGGGAGTCTGGCACGGTATCGGAGCAGCTGGAAAAACTATATGAGCAGTTTAATCTGCAAAAGCCGGCGGATTTTCACAGTCCTTCTATGAGTGTTAGTGACATCGTTGCGATCAAGCAGGACGGTAAGGTATCCTGTCATTACTGTGACAGTGTTGGTTTTACCCAGAACCCCGGATTCCTGCCGGAAAATCCGCTGAAAAATGCGGAGATGACCGTGGAGGACGATTACGGCATGATCGACGGTATCATCAACAATGGCGCAAAAGAGCCTACGGTGGCAGAGCTGGAACAGCAGGCCCGCAGCGGTCAGCCCATTTCCCTAATGGATCTGGCTACCGCTGCCCATCGGGAGGAACGGGAAAAGAAAAAGTCCGTCATGGAGCAGCTGAAAAGCCAGCCCAAGGCAGAACACAAAAAGACAGCACTCAAAAAGAGTGCGGAAAGGGAGATTTGATATGGGAAACTTCACTTTTGAGGAAATGAACCTGTTGTGCATTTATAATACCGGCAGCCGCGCAGGGGTGATTGAAAGCCTGAATGAGATGCGTGGTGAACTTTCGGCAGAGGAAACAGAGCTGATGGAGCTGACAGACAGTACCCTCCGCAAGCTTCAGGCCATGACGGATGATGAATTTGCGGAATTGGAATTGTACCCGGATTTTGATGAGTGAGGATAATTTTGTAGTGATCTTATATGTAGCGAGAAAACATTTCATTTATTATGCAATTATTTGGACTGATTCTTAAATGTTATTTTGGAGGAAGCCTCCTGTTCTTTTGAGATTAAATAGAGTATAATGATGTTGAAGAAAAAATGAGCATTTAAGGAGACAAGCCATGAAAAACGATATTACAATTAAAAATAGTAGTATGGATGTTTATGATTATTGCGAAAAGAATGGAATTAGTTTAGCAAAAATAGAAGAAAATGAATTTGTTGCTGTGCCGGCTTCTTATGAACAAGGTCATTTTTTTGCACAAGAAACAATAGATTTTTTGAAATTTTGCAGAGAAAATGACAGCAATCATAAATATGACATTCTTTCTGATGGTGATATTACAGTTAGATCACTTCACTCTTTTGATATTTGGATGCCAATCATATTTATTGCTCAAAGTGTATTGCTTCCTTTTGCCATCAATATGGTTAGCAATTATATCTGGGAGAAAATGAAAGGGCGAGAGACGGAGAATGCAGAGGTTGATATGACCTTTATTGTAAAAAATGGTAAGAAAGAAAAGTCTATTCATTATAAGGGGGATGCAAAAACATTTAAGGAATCTTTTGAAAAAATAGATCTTAATAAGATGTGGGAGGAATAATGCTAAAAAGTTTTGAAAGTCATTGTGAATTAGAAGAAGTAAGAATAGTATGCAATAAATTATGTTCTTTAAAGAAAAGGATTGAGAAAGGAAATTTTAGTGATCCATTTAAAGAATATAAGGATTGCGATAATATTTTTGATAGTATAAAGGCGAAAGCCATAGACATAGGGGATGAATCATTAGCTAATGCCCAAATGATTTATAGACATTATTTCAAATTCTTTTCGACATTCGCCAGCTATCATTTGAGTTTAATAGAAAACAGATACAAAAACTCATGGGATATTTTGCAAGACTGTTTAGATGAAGCAAAGATAGTAGGAGAATTTGTTGATATTAAAGACAGAAAAGAAATTCCGGAAATTGTTGCTATATTACTGCAATACGAAAAATTATATCCATACAGAGTTTTTGCGAGTAGCGAATATATTGTTTCCAAATCGCATTGTAGTATATGTGGTAAGTCAATGCAGAGCTTGTCTTGTCCCCATAGAAAAGGAAAACTATATTGGGGCGATTTTGCAATAGAAATGATTGATGAAATTAAAGAATTGCAAGCGGTTTGCCTGGTTAGCCATCCAGAAGATAAAAGATGTATTATTGAGCTACAAGAGGATAGGGATATACCAGAGAAAGAAAAGTTCAAGAAATTGGACGAATTTGTAAAATTAAAAATAAATCCACTTCAAAATTTTGAAATAGAAACGAAAATTGAGCAACGAAGGGATACAAAAATTCAGAAAGCAAACAGAAATGATTTATGTCCCTGTGGGAGTGGGAAAAAGTTTAAGAGGTGTTGCATAAATAGAATGTATTATAACCATGAGAGAAATATTATTTCGCCTTTATGCAAAGTTCAACTAATAATACAAGATAGTAAAAATGAATAATTATCGTTTGATAGAGTAACGGTATCACTGAGCAGGAGATCTTTTGAGGTCCCCTGCTTTTCTTTGCTCAAAACTGAAAGGAGGACAGAACACTATGCCAACCAAATCCGAAATGTATGCACAGATGGCCGAACAAGTGGCAACGCAACTCACTGGGAGCTGGCAGGAATGGGCAGAGTACGATTTGTGGAATGAAAAGATGGGCCGGTATGTAAGGCGCGGCTCCAAGGGAATCGCTCTGGTGGACGATTCCGGGGACAGACCCCGCCTGCGCTATGTTTTTGATATTTCCGACACCGGAACCCGTGAACATTCCCGCACTCCCTGGCTGTGGCAGCTGGAGGAGCGCCATTTGGATTCGGTGCAGGCCATGCTTGAGCGCACCTATGATGTTTCCGGTGATGACCTTGCCGGACAGCTCACCGAGGTAGCCGGGAAACTGGCTGAGGAATACTGGGCGGAGCATCAGCAGGGATTAAAATTTTCGGATTGCAAACACGCTGACAGTACGGCTTTTTTCTCGGTTGACTGTAAGTTTCAGCCTCTCCTCAAGATATTTTGTACTGCTTTCCAAGAATCTCTCTGATGCTCGCTTGCTCTTTGCAAGAAGCACGATGTCATCTGCATATCTTATGCATGAAACACCTCTTTTCAAGAATTCTTGGTCAAACTCAGTTCATAGTCTTGACCTCCTGAATCCGGTCAAAAAAGTGTAGTACTAAACTTTTTTGACTGTGTATAGTATAAGACTATTATTGCAGATGATTGCAGCAAGTTAAAGGGACTTGCTATGGAGCATTTACTCTAAAAATGGGCAGAATAAAACCTCCAAATCTTTTGGGGACTTGGAAGCTTGATTCCGGACATTTCGTTTGTAAATAATTACATTCGAATTATTTTCTCATTGTAGTTCCGCATAATAAATCTGTGTCTTTTTATGTATTACACATTCACTATGATGTTTAGACCCCTCTGGAGCTTTTGTCCATTCCCCTGCAATAATAATAGGTTCAATGTGCAATGACTTATACAATTTGCTTTTTTGAGATTTATACAAAGCCTCTTCTTCAAATCGTATTTTTACCCAACTGTTCAATCCTTTATTATTCAATGGATAATTTAGAGTAATAGATTTTTCTGCATCTGTAAAATAATAAAAAGAGGTTTCAACAATCTTAAATCCTTCAATGCCATTGGAATATTTCTGATAATTGTCCTTATCTGCAAATATATCATCAATCAGTACTCTATTGTATCTTTCACGCTTATCTTTTGATATACACATTGCATATAATATAGGCAAGGTATGTATTCTCAATCGCCTATGGCCTCCAACAACTCCTTTTCTAGATCCAGTATCTCCTCTATCAATTGTTTGAACGGTATGATTTCTACCTAACATGCTTTCAAAAGCAAAATTTATATCAAATAACGCTTCATCGTATGTATCTGGATTAAATACTATAGAATTCTTTATACATTTTGCACTAATATGATCTTGTTTCTTCCTGCTCCTGAAATAAGCCTCTTCTGTTCCTGCTTTGCACAATATCATTTCAGCATTACAGTATTCCGTGCAACATAAGAATTTTACATTCCTATTTTCAATCCCAACTTTGTTTGCATCAACCGGACTTCCTTTTTTGTTATGCATGTAAGCTCTATTTGGCATAATGTACCTCCTTATTATTACCACTAAATAGACATTTTATAAATGCCATAACCCATTGATTTCACTGGGTTTTTGTTATTAATTTATATAAATTTTCTCTCCAAAAGTGGTAAAATAAAGGTAGCAACTCCAACATATTTCACTAACCTAAGGAGGAGAAAATTTACGACTACTAAATACCATCAGATTTCTTTTAACGACATTTTTTCAGACTGTCAAAACAAACTCATCGACGATTCTCCGTCTTTTTTCTCTATGCTTTCAGAACCTGTGGATCTTGATGAGTTTATACCACTAGAGTTTCAGTCTGCTTTTTATCTGTCTATCGCCAGGACCCACATCTATCCCTTTCACGGCTTTCTTTCTGCTTCATTCTTCAAAAAATTTTTTCCATTCCAACAGACTCATTACTTCTCCAACTGTATCTACATAGTATCCTCGACACCCAAAATGGCAATTTTCATACTTGTATTTCAAGTTCGCGTACCTTTCAAATATCATCAATGTACTCTTTCCTTTCAGATATCCCACAAAACTTGAAACACTCCTACTTGGTGGTATTTCTACCAACATATAAATGGTATATTTTTCAGTGCCCTCCCGTAATGGTCGGGAGGGTTATTTTTATTTACTCCAAGGTAAAAATTCCGAAATAAAATCTGGTATCTGATTAACATTAAGTATCCATGAAACCACTATTATTATGGCAATAATCAAGCATGCAATATTCAGTGCTTTGACATTGAATAGTCTTGCGTTTTTTTCGTTTATAGTAAAAATGAATTTAACCAAAATATAAATCACATTAATAAGAACAAACGCCAAAAAGTCAACAACCAGCAACAATCGAAAAACACTAACCGCAGAAATATTCTGCAAAACCGATGTTGAGAATGTAATTCCCCCAACAAAAGCAAGTACAATAGAAGCGAAAATACCAAGTATGGAGATGTATTCTTTTTCAACGCCTTTTATCTGTTTTTGCAAGTTTTCTTTCGCTTCTTCTATGCTATCTGCAAAAATGTTATTGACATTTTCCATCTGATGTAATGCTAGTTGAAAATGATCATAGATTTTTACAATCATTTTTTTACAGTCTTCATCTACCGAATTATCATCATCAAGAGAATATAACAATAGTTTTTCTAAATTTGTAGCAAAAACTCCTCGTTGAGACATTTCTAACGAATAAACATAATTGCTGATTTCCGAATAAAGAATCCTGTCCAACTTATTTGTTGATGTTATATATGATGCGATATTCTCAACCGTTTTCTGCGGATCGTACTTCTGAGTATTCATGGATAATGCTTTGCAAATTCCATTGATTTTTCTTTTAGTGTTATTAAATTTTTTTGATTGCTCTAATGACATTGTTGTATTGTCAGTCGTCCGGAGCAATACATCTAAATTGTCATCAGCCATTAAAATACTCCCTTATTGCATTAATTGTAATCTCGTTATTTTGATATGGAACATGAGCATCAATCCATGGCGACTGTCTATGGGTTAATGATACAAGATCTGTTGCTGAATAATCTGCAAATTTGTCTACAACTTTTTCTATAAGAGCTTTGTCTTCATCTGTAATCGTAGTGTCCTCAAACTCAACCCTTTTAGCATTCCATATATCATTTTCATCAAATATAATGTATGATTCTATTGTAGGTATATCTCCACTTCCGTACTGCTTATATTCATGGTAAGCTTCTGGAACAACAGGTCCAAAATCCCATGCTTCTATCTTCTCATCAAAACAAGGAGTGTGGTCTTTCTTTTTTGTTAAAAAATAAGCTTGGATAAAATAAAGTACTTTCTGAAGTTTTAAATTTGAAATTCCATAGTCATGTTCATTGCTATAATTAATTACATGACGACACACGTCTAAAACTTTATAGCTCATCATCTCGACCTCCTTCCTCTGTAAATGTATATTATATCACAATCACTAAGTTTTTGGTGAACTTTTTGAAAATTTTTTCTGTTATCTATTCCACTGCCAAGTCTGCCCCTTAGTGTCGAGTGGCTTAAACTGCGGTCGGCTCTGACAACAATCCTAGTGCCACAACCCATAACATCTAATCCACAGCCTAAACCCTACCGCTATTCTCCGGTTACTCATTTTTCTCCGGCCAGACTGAAAAATAGATATGTTTCCATACAAGAAAACCGAGCTTTCCGCAAGGCTTCTCTGATAATACCAACCTTACAAAAAGCCCGGAAATATGCCACTTTTCAGCACTTGATTTTATTTCCTTGACAGCAAACATACCGTCTCAACGGTATTACCTTTTTCCCACAAGAGCCGCCTTACCTCTTGTCCATCACGATATATCGGAAAATTAAACTCTATCGACTTCAAAGGCATCTCTGACTCTCCATTAGGATATATCTGAATTTCCTTTATTAGATAAGTTATAAGGCTTTTCTTTTCCTCGTCACTTATTATATCATAGAGCTTTCCGAAATTCAGCATAAGCTTGTAAATATTGTCCATAGTGATTGCTTCCATTTCGATAGAATTTCTTCTCAGCTTTGCATCTTCAATCCGTTCTTCCAACTCGACAATCGTATCATACAATCCATCAAGCCTTAATGTCATGTCGTGGATTTTTCTTTCTCTAAAACGAGCATCAATAGGCAGATTATCAATCTCTCGCTCCAGACGGGCTTTATTCAAATCTACTTCTTTCAGCTTGCTCTCATAATTGGCAAGTTCCTTATCAATAGCAGTGGTATCGGTCTGTACGCCCATACGCTTTTCTATCTCTTTTGCAAAATATTTATCACTTACCAATTCTTTAACAGCTTCAATTACAAGTGGTTCAATGTCTGTTTTTCTAAGCGATGCCTTGTAATCACAATGATGCCCTCGCTCCTGCTTGTTCCTACCGCAGATATAATAGTAAACTTCTTTGTATGTGCCATCTTTATTCGTCCACGCATGTTTATTCGTATACATTGAGCTTCCACAAAGAGGACACTTTAATATTCCCGTCAACAGATGTGACCTGTCCTTACCTATTTTGGACGGCTGCTTAATTCCTGTTGCCATACGTTTTGTGTGAGCTTTTTGCCATAATTCTTCGCTAACTATTCCTTCGTGTTGTCCATCTTCCAGAATATAATCATCTGTATGAACCTGCTTATATTCATTTTTTGTGCCTTTTACCTTTTCTCGTGTTCTTCTGCCATAAGCAATCTTACCACAATAAACAGGATTATCTAATATCAACCTTATGAAATGGCTGCTCCATGTTTCTAACGTTCCATTCTGACGAGGTATCTTTTTTATTCCTTGCAGATTAAGATATTTTGCTACTCCGCCAAGCCCTACGTCTGAATTGGCAAACTTATCAAATATGATTCGGATTGCTTCAGCTTCGGTTTCTTCTATTAGGAGCTGATTGTCTTTCAGATAATATCCATACGGAGCAAAACCGCCGTTCCAACCTCCCTGTCTTGCTTTTTCTCTGCGTCCGTTCATTGTCTGTTCAATGATATTTTCTCTTTCAATTTCTGCAACCGCAGATAATACAGAAATTAAAAGTTTTCCGCTTGTCTGTGATGAGTCAATACCTTCCTCAATACAAATAAGATTTATTCCATACGACTGTACAAACTCCAATGAATTTAGAATATCTGCTGCGTTTCTTCCAAATCGTGAAAGTTTATAGACCAGAATATAATCTATCTCCAATCCGTTCTTTATATCGGAAAGCATCTTCTTAAAAGCAGGTCTCCCCTCAATAGATTTCCCCGATTTACCTGCATCTTCATATATACCAACAATCTCCATTTCCTCTCTGTCAGCAAATCGTTTCAGGCTATTCTTCTGCCCTTCAAGGCTATATCCGTCCACCTGCATTTCAGTACTTACTCTCGGATATAAGACACATTTCTTTCCTTCTCTGTTCATCGTACCACCTCCATAAATTTATAGGGAAATGTGATATGTAAGGCTGCGTAACCTACGCAGCACAATCCAATTCCTGCAAAACAGTCTTTCCGTATTTTTCAACTATCTGCACCATAACATTGATAAAAGAATTGAATATTTCGGTTTCATCTTTCAACTGTTCGTTTTTCAGTTCTGTATTTTGAATAAAATTTTCATTTCCCATAAACGAATACCTCCGTTAAAGCTAAAACGGCTGTACCTCTAAATTATAGAAATACAGCCGCCATTTTACCAATGTGCAAATATATCCCTCATACCTGCTTTACACATTTTTTCATATTTTTTTAAGTGCAACACTAATAGCAAGAGCCTTGTCAACTCTTGCCATTATGCTATTGGGCATCATTCCCATATACTGTTTTAACCTCTGCTTATCAATCGTCCGTATCTGCTCAAGCAGGATAACAGAGTCCTTGTCAAGCCCTTCATAATCACTTACTGGGGTATGTGTTGGCAACTTTGCTTTTGTGTGTACTCGGCTCGTAATCGCTGCAATGATTACCGTCGGGCTGTGCTTGTTTCCTATATCATTGGAAATGATAAGTACAGGTCTTGTGCCGCCTTGTTCTGAGCCAATAACGGGGTTAAGCTCTGCATAGTAAATGTCGCCACGCTTAATAATTCTTTCCATTGTGTTTTACCTCCCATCTGGATTCAGGCAGATTAGTTCTGCCTATGTAGGCAGCCAAACAAAAGGAAGTATTTAAGGTCAGAAGAATATTATCAATATCTCTGTTCTTATGACCACCTTTCGTTTGGCTGATATGATAGGAGCATTTCAATTTGTCCTCGACACCCCGAAATGCTATGGGAAGTCGCCAAACGGTCAGCTGCGAACTGGCGCCACGGGAGTTCCACCCCAACTGTCGTTCTGACAGAGCCGCCCTCATTGCCTGCGACGTTTTTTTCACGCTCGGACTGTGACTGGACGGGAGTATCATTATCCTCTTTGTGGGTTATGGCGAAATCGGGAGCTGCCCGATATTTTGAGTCGGTAAAGATAGGCTCACCACCTTTCAATCGCTCGCTGCCGCTTGGCAGGTCGTGGCGTACCGCTGCACACGCTTATGCTCATCACAATCACAAAGAGAAAGTATTTGGCGAATGGGTATTCGGTTGTCAAGGAGCTATCCTGTTTTCGCCACACAAAGGGAAACAGGGTAAGAGTTTTTTTGTCCTCTCACCCTGTAGCCCGTGGGAATATTCAATTTTCCCCTCTACTCAAAAAACTTTTTTAATTTTTCTTTGAGCCTATCCATTCTTCTGTAAATAGCTTTTTCAGTAATATCCAGATACACCGCAATTTCACGGGTTGAATATCCTTGTATCTTCATCAAAGCAATCTGCAATGTAAGCCTGTCCACCTTAATCAAAACTTGATAGAGGTGCTGATTTTCGATACTGTCCAGAAAATCCGCAACCGTTTTGACTTCGGGTTGTGTAGTATCTTCAGCAAGCTCGTCAAGATATGTACCTGTTTCCTGCACTCGCTGATAATACTGTCTGTCTGAATTAAAAATCGCCCAATCGTGAACACGGAGCTTTTCTATATCGTCCTCATTAACCTCCAAGCTCCGTAACTGCTTTTCCTCGGCTTCTTTCCAGAGCCGCCATTTCTTTTCTTCTCTGGCTTTGTTGTAAGCCATAATGTGTACCTCCAATCTGAATTTTTTTGAAAAATTTCAGATTGAGGTGGGCTACGACAGCCAGCGCCAAAAGCAGGCTTCTCCTGCGTTCTGATAAAAAGCGATAAACAAAAAGCCGCAAAGGTACTAAGACCTCTACGGCAATACGCATAATTATCTCTATAATATAGATATATGATTTCTACTTGGAAAGTAGAAAAGTGCCACGAGCAAGCAAGGCTTTTTTTAACAAGTTATCCTCACTTGTGCGTGACACTATGTAAATAGCTGCTGCTTCTGATAAGCAGCGTGGTTGGATTTGCCCAACACATAAAAATCCCTCCAAACTCAAAACGGGTTTAGAGGGAAGATAAGTTTTTATTAGGGCATGATAAATCCGCCCACCAAAAGCACCGTTTTTTTTATTCGGTGGGCTTATCCAACCTATTCTGTATAAAGAAAGAGCCAATGAACTGCAAGTTACCTCGCAAATTCATCGGCTCTGCGTCTGTGCGTCTGGCTCTTTGATGACGGTTACTTGTAAATTCTCGACTTCAATTAAAGTTTCCTGTCTACATTTCGGGCAGTAAAGAGGATAGTTTTTCAAAACTGTGTCTTCTCTGATTTTGTTTCGGGTTTTGTTCCCACAAAGAGGACATAAAATCCATTGGGAATTTATACTCAGCATATTATCCTCGCCTTATAAGGTCATGTAACCGATTATCTGTAACAAATTTCTTTTTTCTGGGGTCACCCTCTGCACGATAGATTACTAAGCTGTCTAAATCAAATATTGAACTCCAAACTGTTTCAAAATCTGGCTCATCATCATATTGGCACATAAACCCATAATCACCTTTTAAGAGATGTTCGGTAGTTTCAATGTATTCATCTTTTATGCGTTCCGAAGAAAAGCTGTCTAATACTGTCCTGTAACGCCTGTGCGAGTCATAATCATTTCCTTTTGCATCGTCATATGGTTTCATCTCATCAGATGTAAAACTATTAACAGTACAAACAATACTGCCATTTTCAAAAGTTTCTGCCGCCCGAACTTTTTTGAGAATTGGCGTACATTCAACCACTACCATATTGCCTTTTTTATCTGCAAGTAAAATATTGCAGTTAGAAGATACTGGCAAGCCCATAAGAAGGGAAACCGCCTGTTCGGTATTATCTGCCTTTTCAAGCAAATATCTTACAATAAAGCAAGAATTGAAACCTGCTTTTATCTTTTCAAGGTCGGTCATTACAAAAGTCATTGCTACAGCAAGTCCGTGTTCATTCACTCCTTCTTCGCCGTTAATGAAAGAGGAAGTAGTGATATTGAACCTGTTTCCATTTTTCGGTGCATAGATTTCACTTTTGCTTCCTTCACGCAGATAAGGTGGTAAGTCATTATTTCTACCGTATATTGTTCTGCCATTGCTTGAATATGCAAAAGCAGTACAGCCCCTAACCTCAACGGGGATGTTGTTCTCCAAGTTATACATACAGCAGCCCATACACAACATCTAAGAAATGAAGTGTAGATAATCTGTGCCAATGGCGTCACTTACGCCTCTTACTTCCTCACATATCTCTGGGAAAAACTTTCTTAAAATTTCTTCGCTTTGTTTCCCGTGTTCCAATTGAAAATTATCCAACTGGAGTGGAAAGGAAATATGAGCTTTTTGAAATATGTTTCCTCTTTTTACGCCCATCTGATAATGGTCGCCTTTTAATCTTAAATGATACATACTTAAATCTCCTTTGCTTTTTTGATTGCAATCCACACCTCTGAATGTCCTTTGGATGGCTGTCCTTTGCAGACTGGATATATTTCAACATCTGGAAGTCCTGCATATTCATAACCAGAAAACGGTAGAAATTCTGTCAAAAATCTGCGAAAAACACTCTGCACATCTTCCTTAAATACTCCGTCGTTTTCAAAAACAACCCACATACCCTCTGGTATCATGTATTCTACCATTCCCTCTGGCACGGGAATGTTGCTCGAAACAGCAATATAATAATATATATCCTCTGGATTATTATAAACGCTGACTCCTAAAATGCCGTCTGGATTTTTGTTTGATAGCTCTGCTAATTTGGAAATACTGCCATCCAATACTGCCTTTTTCCAGAACGCAGGAACATTCCGCATATTTTCCTCTGCATCTTCAACAAGAGGTATTCTAATTCCTATAATGCGAATATTTTTCTTTTCTTCAATGTGATATGCCATTGCACTGCCTCCCAAAACTTTTATAGAAAATTGGATTGATGGATATGCACACAAGGTACATCCCATACTTTTTGCCGCTATAGGTGCTATCCCGTGTACGCTTTGAAAAGCACGGTTAAAGGATGTTGGAGATGAATACCCGTATTTGTGAGCAACATCAATAACCTTATTATCTGTTCTTTGTAACTCAAATGCAGCCTGTGTCATTTTACGGCGGCGTATGTACTCTGATAGTGACACTCCTGATACATAAGAAAAAATCCGTTGAAAATAATATGTTGAACAACAAGCTATATGAGCTGCTTCATCATAGGATATTTCCTTGTCTAAGTTTTCCTCTATATAATCAATGGCTGCTCCAAGTCTTTTCAACCATTCCATTTACTTACCTCCTCATATATAAGCATACAAGAATACGAGCATATTTTCCTCGCTTTTCATGTCTGCTTTTGTAAACTTATCTATAGTTTATCCGAATAAAAAATTAGTTTCAAGTATGTCAGGCGTGCTTTAATCTCTTGTTACAAGAAATTACACTTCCTATACCAAGAGATTTCACATCGTTTAACTGGAAGCCGCATCTCTGTAAAATATAAGAGTAAAATTTTCAGAGTATAGGTGGTGAGCTAATGGACGAAAGGAACAATAATTTTGACTTCGATTTTACTCCGATAGGACAGGCAATCAAAAAAGCCCGTGAAGCCAGAGGGATGACGAGGGAGCAGCTTTCTGGAATAATCGGCTATGCTCCCAGACACATCCAACCTATCGAAAACGAGGGGCAGTATCCAAGCATCGAGCTGTTTATCCAGCTTATTACGATGTTTGATGTGTCGGTTGACGAGTACATATTCCCCCATAAGGAAGTCGAAAAAAGTTCTGTCCGCAGACGCTTAGACGCACAGCTCAACAGATTGGACGATAAAGAGCTTTCCGTCATAGAAGCAACGGTAAACGGACTATGTAAGGCAAAAGAGCCAGAGGAATAAACCTCTGGTTTTTCTTTTGCCCATTCTTAATATTAATAGGCAGGAATACCGTAGCCATAGATGGAGCTGCTGCCAACCGTATATTGCTTTTGCCTGCAAGCGTCGCCAGAATTACCCTCCACGGTGTAAACAACACCGTTTTCGCATTTCTCCACAATGCCTACATGGTCGGTTTCTCCGTCGCCTTCCCAATCAAAGAAAATAACTGCTCATAGGCTGCGGCAACCTTGCCGCTTTTGTCGTAAGCAAAAATACTTTTGCCTTCTGCGGTAGCTTCCACCGCACGGATAGAATGTGGTATCTCGGTATCAAACACCTTGATTTTCTGACCATATGCACTTTTGACCGTTGCCGTAATTTCCTTAGAAATGTTGGTACAGGGCATTACCATAGTCATTAAGATACCGTCTATCCGCAGCTTTGGGTTGATTTGCCGCTTGACCCTTGATACGGAGCGAAGCAAAAGCTCCAGACCTTTAGCCGAGAGATAGTGGGGCTGTGTCGGGATAATTACACTGTCAGCCGCCGCCAGAGCATTGATGGTTATCATGCCTAAGCTCGGCATACAATCAATAAGCACATAATCGTAATTCTTTTTAACCTCATTGACATAGGTTTTCAGCACACGCTCACGGCTCATTGCATTGATTAGCCTTACCTCAAAGCCCGACAGCTCAATGTTTGACGGAAGTAGGTCAACGCCCTCGCTGTGGTGGATAATACCCTGTGAAACATCAAGTGTTTTATCGTCTATGATGTTCTGCATCACAGTAGAGAGCGTTATGGGAATATCGTCTGGTCTGTTATAACCCAGAGCCATCGTGAGATTTGCCTGTGCATCGGCATCAAGCAGCAGGACTTTTTTACCCTGCTGCACCAGACTTACACCCAGATTGACCGCTGTGGTTGTTTTTCCGACACCACCCTTCTGGTTAGTCAGAGCAATTACTTTGCAATTTGACATAGATGCGTCCTCCTTTCACATAGATTTAGCCACTTTGTCAAGGTAGCTATGTAACAGTACCAGAGAACGCAAAAAAGCCGCCTACTCTTAAAATCAATAAGAATAAGCGGCTTTGAAATTTGCCTTAGACATATTCAATTTTCATTCTCTTGGACGGTGCATTTATGACCTTAAAAATAAGCTCGTCAACACAATCCGTATATCTGCCTTGCTGTATGAGCTGATTTTTTAACTCTACAAGGCTATGTATCAAAAGTTTTCTTTCGTAGCTATCCAAATACAGATGATTAAATTTCTCTCTCATAAGCACACCTCCACTTCTTTAGCTTCATTATAAGTTTCGGAAAAATAATATACAAATCTATAACTGGGAGATTTTGATAAAAACTCATTTCTATCATAAATTTCTTCCATCTAAATACTGGATTGCGGTTGAAATTAAAGACAGGCAACGTTTATAAAAATATTCATAATGCCTTTTATCCTGAATATCCGTTTTTGTTGTTTCATGGTGTCGAATTCTAAAATTATTGCCAAGTATGGTAAGCTCATGAAATTCCTTTTCAAATAATTCTAAAAACGGCTGTTGATTATTACCCATATCCATTATAATCTTATTAACCGATTTCTTCTTATCTACAGTCGATGAGCAGTAATATGTCTTTAGTCTCTCAAATGCATCCCAAAGTTTCTCCACTGCAATTTGCAAATTGTTTTCATCATAATATTTTGAAGCCTCTTGTAATAACTCTTTCAGTCCTACTTCTTGAACAGACACTAAGGAATTTTTATTTATCTGGGTATCAAATGTATTCATTAGCTTTCCCTTGGAAAGCTGAAACGGTATCTCATTCAGTTTTAATATAGCATTAATCTGTGGTTCAAAGTCATCTGAGATACTATGTTTCGCAAAAAACTCTATTGCGTCCAACACGCAAAATGGAGAATTAGAAAGTATGAATACTTGCAAATCAGCAGTTTCAACATATTCTTTTTTATCATTATAACACTTTGGCACATAAAATTGCCTTATTTCATTGAAAACATCCTCAGCTACTGTTGTATTATAATTCCATCCCGTTTCGTCAGTCGCTTGATATACGATATTATATCGCTCCAGAAACTGATAAATTTGATTTCTCGCTTTCCGCTTTATGGACAATACTATCTTTTTTGCTTTTATGTCCTTTGCATTTCGTTGAGAATATGGAATAAACAACGTATTATCTTCTTGCTGATATATTCTCCATCCATAAACATCACGATTGGATATTTTCTCAGCAGGGTAAATCTCATAACCGTCATTTTGTAATAGCTTGTTAGTTGCCACTAAAAATTCTTTCCAATATCCCTTATCATATCGAACAGCAGGGTGAAATACTTCGCAAAGAAATTTTAAATATACTTCATCGCTACCATCTTGTAAATTGAATCTTTTGTCTTCAAAAACCCAGCAGTATGGATAATCATCATTATTCACTGTATGTTGCCAAATATCCTGTTCTGCATTTGCAAATCTTGAATCAAAACTTGGCATTCTCTCCAAATCATATAATCTTTTAAGAAAATCTATTTCTTCAAGGCGACCATAATAATTATAAGTAACGGTTCGGGTTTGAAAAAATTCGTCTATCTCTAATCCATTCTGAAATAAATCTAAAATATCTCGCTTTGTTATTTCTGTAATACGGTTCACTCCATTTTCCTCCTTTCAAGCATATTCAGCACTTATATATTGCTTCCCAAATATTTTAAAGAAAAGCGTACCACTATTTTTAATGATACGCTCACCATTATTAAATCACTTCAAAATGCTTCAATGCATCCTTTATCGCTTCCACTTTCTCCGCTGTCGGATGTTTCCTCGGCTGTTTCAATTCTTCTACCGCATTAGGAGCATCATACATTGGCAAGCCTAAATCTCTCTTTACCTCTGCGATATATGCGGTATGTACTTTGAAGCCGTATTTAGCTTCTATGTACTCCTTTATCATTTTGTAGGTCACTCGTTCTTTGGGCTTATAGCTTTCAGCTCTTTTAGCGATATTATCAAGCGGAACCTTTCCCTCACCCTCACCAAACTCAACTTTTACGTTGATATGTCCGTCTGGCTTTTTGTGGGAAAGCAGTACTACCGTCTCATCTGTACTCTCGTTGTCCCAATCCACGCCTAATACATTTCTGCCATTCATATATATAGGAAATTTAAACCGGAGACCTTTTAATATTCTGCCATCCTTTTGCTCTTCCTCATAGATAAACACATCAGACAGGAAGCTCTTCAAAAATGTCTTCTTTTCCAGATCTGTAAATTTATCATACAGCTTATCAAAGAATAAAAGGAACTGGTAAACATTATCTTCTGAGATTTTGTCCTGCCTGATATTATATAGTCTTGTTTCGACTTCTTCCATGGCATTCTCAATATCAGTGATTTCATCATATAGCTTGTCCAAACGTTCCTGCATGTCATTATATTTTTTGTCATAATTCTTATCGGATACAGATAAATGATCCATCTGGTCAGCAAGCCTGTTTTTCGCCCCGGTTGTCTGGTTCAGTCTGTCTTTTAATCCATCATATTCCCGATCAAGCTCCGAAGTATCAATGCTGCTTCCTATCTGCTTACGGATTTCCTGCTCAAACTTTGGATTCTTCACAAATTTACGAATTATCTCCTCTACTGCCGCATTTATCCTGTCTTCATTCCACTGTCTTTTATATGTACAGCGGTGTCCGTCCACAAGCTTCCTGTGTTTGCAGGCATAATAAAAATAATCTTTATAATAGCCTCCATCCGGATGCTTCTTGCGGTTTACATTGCCATACATACCGCTTCCACAGACAGGACACTTAATAATTCCGGATAAAATATGCTCATGTTCAAGGCTGTGCGTTTTTACCTGTAAAACACCTGTCTCCTGACGCTTTCTGTGTGCCTGATTCCACATTTCTTCTGATATGATTGCCTCATGAATTCCATCACTTAACAAGTAATCCTTTTGTTTTACGATATGATATTCATTCCTTGTTCCCGGAATCTTCTCATTTTTTCTTCTGCCAAATGCAAGCTTACCGCAATATATCGGATTGTCCAGCACACCCTTGACGAATGATGTAGAAAAACCTTCGATTGTGTTATTCTGGCGAAGCTTTTTCTTATAACCACTGTTATTTAAAAATGCAGCTATCGCAGCCATTCCCATCGTTGTATTGACGAATTTATCATATATAATACGGATAATCTCTGCCTCATCCTCTGCAATGATAAGCTCACCATTTACCAGCTGATAGCCATATGGTGCAAATCCGCCGTTCCATCTGCCTTCTCTCGCTTTCTGTCGGCGGCCTTCCATTGTCTGGACAAGGATATTCTCACGCTCTATCTCTGCTACCGCAGATAACACAGATATCATCAGTTTCCCGGCATCCTTGGAACTGTCAATCCCATCCTCTACACAGATAAGATTAACCCCATAATCCTGCATTTTCTGCAATGATGATAAAATATCTGCGGCATTTCTTCCAAATCGTGACAGCTTAAATACCAGCACATAATCAACATTGTCTTTGCCACTTTCTATATCCGCAAGCATCTGCTTAAACTGTGGTCTGCCTTCCACGCTTTTGCCAGATTTACCCTCATCAGAATATTCACCAACGATAGACATTTCCTGATAATCTGCGTATTTTCTAAGCTTGTCCTTCTGTGCATCAAGACTGTAACCATCTACCTGCATGGAAGTGGAAACTCTTGTATATATGTAACATTTCTGCTGTTTTTTCATCAGATGTTATCTCCTTTTTACTTCCTTGGAAACTTCTTTAATACTTTCAAGATATGCTTTTTCGACTGGTGTTAAAGTAATCTCCTGATATTTTCTGTATTCTGACTTTGCTTTCTCCAATGCCTGTTTATGACTTACAGAACCGGAACCAGTTAAAAGCTTTCTGTTTCCTGATGACAACACACTATCCAGCTGCTTTACATAATCATCCATATACATAGGTTTATGTTCAATTGCATTAATTTCTGCCAAATCAAAATAACCAGATACAAGATTGTTTAATACTTTGAGTTCATTTTCCTCAAGATAATTCTTTGCAATTCCTATATCCTTTAATGCTGGTAATTCACCTGAAAATGAAGTAAGTCCCATAAATGGCTTTTCTGCATCTGCCCGCTGATATATGACCTCTGCCGCAGTATGACCATGTGCTGCATAGTGAAGTTTATTCTGAACAATTTTAAAGAATCTAACTGACTCTTCGCTATGAGGATTGTAATCTACACTTGTAGCATACAAATCAAGAACCTGACGATACAAGACCTTTTCTGAAGATCTTATATCCCTGATTCTGTCAAGTAACTCTTTCCAGTAATTTCCTCCACCATTACCTTTCAAACGCTCATCATCTATCGTAAATCCCTTAATCATATATTCTTTTAACCGCTTTGTCGCCCACTGCCTGAATCTTGTTGCAATCACTGATTTAATACGGTATCCAAGAGATATTATCATATCAAGATTATAATGAGGAATCTGCCTTGTCACCTCACGATTTCCTTCTTTTCGAACCTGTCGGAAATTCCGACAGGTTGAAATTTCGTCTAATTCACCCTCCTCATAAATATGCTTAATATGTTCTACTACATTTGTTCGAGAAGTTTGGAATAACTCTGACATCTGCTGTTGTGTCAGCCACACTGTATCATCTTCTATTTTAACTTCTATATTTGTCTGTCCATCATCAGTCTGATATATAAGTATTTCCCCATATTCATCGGTTCCAATTTTATCTGCCATAAGCACCTCTCCAATCCATTACTTCTTAGTTATGAAATGTGAACACATGTGTTCACATTTGTCCCAACTAAATCTTATCATCATTCCAACCTCTGTTCAACCAAAACTTTTTCCATTATACATATACAGTGCAAAATAAAAGAGACTCCACTCGCTATGAATGAAGCCTCCTGATATATGTATACATCCTACAGCATATTATCTGCAGGATGCCGGTTGCCTATGCAGCCTTTTCGTCCAGAAGCTGTTTTACTCCACCTAAGTAATAACAGAACCTGTCAAATTGTTTCTGTCTGTTAACTTTCTCGTCATCAATGGAATCCTTGATCATCATACACATCTCTACTTCATCTCTTATCCGTGGTGCATATTTAATAATCATGTCTGCAAGAAAGCTGCAGCAGCGTTCAAAATCCTTGTTCATTGCCAAGCCCCTCCTCAAAATATAATCCTGTGAATGATTCACAGAACATATTTTATCTCAAGACTTTTAAAAATGGAATAGATTTTACCAAACGGCAGTTTTCAAAAAAGCTTACCTGTAAAAAATTAATTTTTCCCATGGTTCATATCCTGCCATGTAGCCGAATTCTTCCTCATTTCTGAATCGTTCAAGAAGTTTTTCTTTTACACCATCTAATATAGCTTCATCAATATCTCTGAATTTCATATGCTTATATAAACCGGACTTTCTAAAATCATACATAGTACCCACATTATCAAGAAGATGTTTTACCACCTTATATGTTCCCTCTACATCTTTCCCTGCACATACAATATCCAGCATTGGCGAATACTCATTATATTTTCCCATTTCCAATGTATGGGCAACTGCCTGTACTTTCCCTGACAGAAATCTCGCATAACCGATATCATTTTCCCGCAATGCCAGTCCAGCCATTGTGGAAAGCACAAAATTAAGTGTACTAAAGCCGGAAAAAATAACATTTTCATATTTCTCATATGCTTCTTTGATTTTTCCCTGCTCTTGGAGTAATCTTCCCTGATAATAACTCTTCATAGGATCGTGTTCTGAAAAATAGTCCAGATATTTTTCTGCCTTGGTGTAATCCTTCTTACGTAAATAAAATCCAAATAAGGAATCTGCTGCATGATGCTGTATCTCTTCATTTTCATCATGTAGTGCCAGCTCATACCATGCGTTAATCTGCTTATCATATTTTTCCGGATTCGTGCATTTATCCGTTATTCTTCTTGCATCAAGCATTACCGCAGCCTGCCAGATAAGCATGTTACAATTCGGATATTCCTTTATAAGTCTCAATGCCCATTCATAAGTCTTTTCATAGCCTTCTTCTGAAAACATCCTGTCCATCTTCCTGATAATTTCTTCGATTTCAGTATCTAAAAGATATTCATGATAAGAAAGTAATGTATCAAGCGAAATATCAAGCAGTCTCGCAATTGGTGCCAGCAGTTCAATATCCGGCTTGGAATTACTATTCTCCCATTTGTTTACAGCCGGTGTCGTCACACCTAATCTGTTTGCCATCTCCTCCTGCGTCATACCAGCTTCTTTTCTATATTTTTTTATAACAACGCCTATATCCATTTGCTTCATCTCCTAAAAAATTCAAAAGCTTTTGTATACTCAGCATATCAGATTCATATAAATTGCACAATTGAGTAGTGTTTAATTTTTATTCAAATTAATTAACCAATAAGAAATGTTGTATGATTAATCTGCTGTCTTGGCTGCTTTGATACTTCTTAGGTTGACGGCTAGATACGCATTAGAGATGTCTCCATCCAAATGCTGTTCTAGCAAGGGATTTTTCCCTTGAACCCTTTGTTTATTATATGTGGTGGCGCTTTTTGCCCCCATTTTATCATTTTGGTGGCGCTTTCTGCCACCACTTTACGATTTTGACGGCGCTTTTTGCCACCACTTTTTATGTTCTGATTTCATTGTAATCTTGTTTAGATTCCAGATTTCAAAAACGGGGGCGCAAAATGGAGCCATTTTTGAATTCTGGGGGCGCTTTTCGCCCCCAAATAGTGAAAGTGGGGGCACTTTCTGCCCCCACTAAGGAAATATTGCTAAAATACAGTTTAGATTTACCATACACACAAACTGAAATTTATCTATTAACATTCTTAACTTTCCCCTATTTTCAAGGCTTTCTGCCATTGAAAATTCTATATATGTATCCTTTTCCCTTGTTTTTGCCCTTATGGGATAATCACAAGGGAATTTTCATTATTCAGTTGTTTAATCATTGCCTGCCACTTTATCAAGAAGTCTTGCGGAAGTCCGCTTTGCTTCCCTTGTAGCATGGGCATAGACATTCATGATGGTACTCACATCTGAGTGTCCTAGCAGTTCCTGCACATCCTTAGGCTGAGCCCCGTTGGATAAGAGGTTTGTCGTGTAGGTATGCCTTAATGTGTGGAAATGGAAACCTTCAATCTCCGGTACTTTTCTTCCTGCCGTCCGGCAGGCTGTTTCTATGGTTGCCGGAAGTTCCAGACAGCCATCCACCCTTAAGCATACAAAGAAGATTTCGGTGTAATCCTCCGGCACATTTTCTGTCATTCCCAAATGGTAATACTCGTAATGCACCCGATTCTTTTCCATTACCTCTCTGTAAAAATACCGCTGATAAAGTTCTCCATACTGAAAACGATTTACTTACTAAGAAAAAAGAGCTTGAAAGCAAGATTGCCACCAAAGAGGAAGAGATCCGAACTCTCAAAGCCAGATTATCCAATATCGTCAGAGAGCATGAATTTGCAACAGTACAAGACTTCTACACAGCATTCTATACTGCACAGCGTGCCTTTGACGCATATCAGAAAGAACGTTCTAAGTGGGAAGAAGCATACGGAGAGAAAGTTACTCCAAAGTTCGAAACCATACACGACAAAATAAAAAGGTATCAGGAAAAGTCTGACAACCAGAACGCCAATCGACCTTATCAAAGCAAAGATAAAGGGGCGAGATAATCGCCCCTCAATTTCATTGCTTAATTTTTCCAAAAATGAAGTTCAGAACACTCATCATCAAGAAATCACACTAAACTTCCATTATTGAAATCAATTTGATTAATTGCTATAGTAATCAGCTCTTCAATATTTGATAGCTATATAATTTTTTCATATTTTCACTTTTTCTTCTCTCAGCCTCTTCCAGCGCCTCATTATATAAACTCTTGTCAGAATATACTTTATCCCGAGGATATACAATACTTTCGATAATACCATGAAACAAATCATCATAAGCCATTTCTTTCGTATAGCCATCACCAACATTTCCTGCATCAATTTGTGCGTATAATTCATCCAGATGCTGCTGGAAATACGTTTGAAAATCATCATGGTTATCTGTTTTAATCAAGACAAGAGATTCCCCTTCAAAAGTATCACATGCGCGCAATTTATTAATCGAATATTCCTTTAAAAAATCAATAAAAGAATCTAAATCATAAACTCGATTGAATATAGGCATCAAACGTTCCTTCACATATAAAGCCGTCGCTGAAATAATCTCTTCCATTGTATCTTCGGTATATTCAAAACTTACTCTTGCTTCATTTCGTGGAAGGAATGAATTTAAATCCTGTCCAGCATACAATATTGATTTTTTATCGATAGAAGAATGATAGGTAGAAATAATTCCTGCAGTAAGGAAAAATCCTTTTGCCCCTTTATTCCATGCCGGAGCTGTTTTTACTCCAAAAAAAGCCATCAAATCTTCGTTGAGCATTTTAACAAAAACATTCAATTTTGAGCAATATCGAAAACCCTCTGTTTGAAATGTTTCACCAAAAATAAGTTTAAACTGTGAATTAAACGACATAAAAAATCTCCTTTGTTATAGTCCAAACATCAACCTGTATGCAAGATAGAATGATGCGACATCATCTGCAATTCCGCCACCACCTGTAATCACATCTTCTGCAATTGTTCCTCCAACGATAAGAACAGTTGCTACAGTTCCCCAGAATTGAATATCTTGCAATCAATTCCAATTCGGTACCCCTCCATCGATGTTATATCACTTCCTCTGACAGAACAGAATATTGTTTCTGAGCCAGTGAATTTTAAGAAATAATTCAAGCATACTATTTCATATATACATGCTGTATCAAACAACAAAAACACATCTTTTTTCATGATGTTTTTCCTCCAACAAGTTCATATTTTCCAGCTCGATCAACTGGATTTTTCGCATTATTTCTGTTGTGCCTTAACAAAAATGCTTTCTGTTACAAGGGCTATCGTTATAAAAGCTCCTACAAGGGAGTAATTGTTTAATCCATACATCAACGGCATAAGAGAAATAATTGCTGTAATAATCGAAAGAACAAACAAGGCGTTAAAAACGCTATCCTTCTTCAAAGAAATCAACGAAAGCAACAAGATAACAACAGTAAGTATGCCTGTAATAAGTGGAGCAAAATTTGCATATCCAAACGGTATAAGGCTAAAGTATGAAAATGTTTCTCTTACTCTTTCTGTTGGAGATGGAGCAAAAGTACAAACTGCTCCCAGTGGTAATGCTTCTAACACTATTGTTAAAGCCGGAAAAACCACTAAGCTGATTTTTTTCATGTTGTGTACCTCCGTCTACAAATTCCGATTTATCAAACTCCTTTTATTTCTGCTGAATCATCTTAAAATGCTTCAATGCCTCCACAATTGCACTTTCTTTATCTTCTGGGCACTGTGGCTGCCTGCTATCTTCATTTTTAGGTAAATTATAATTCTTTCCAACCTCAATTCCGCATTTTCTCTTTACCTGTGAAATATACAGATTGGAAACCTTCATGCCAGCATTATGTTCAGCCACATACTTCTTTATCTCATCATATGTTGCCTTAGTCTCTGCAGATATTATATCCACATCATCAAGTTCAATCGTAACATTAATGTAATCATCCGCCTTTTGTTTCAGTTGGGACAAAAGAACAACCGTCTCCACATGCCCCGTATGCGGAAACTGGTCCACTGCTACCGCTCTCTCCACTTCATATCCATTCCCGCACAATATCTTAACATCCCTTGCAAGTGTTGCGCTGTCACATGAGACATATACGATTCGTTTAGGTAACATCTTGACCATTGTATCAAGAAGCACTTCATCGCAGCCTTTTCTTGGTGGATCAACCACTATTACATCCGCTTTTACACCTTGTTCCTTATACATCTTAGGAATTACTTCCTCAGCTTTTCCAACATAAAACTCTGCATTATCTATGTTATTAATCTTAGCATTATTATTAGCATCAGCTATCGCTTCAGGAACTATCTCAACACCATATACTTTCTTTGCTTTTTGTGCAAGGAAAAGAGAGATTGTACCAATTCCACAATATAGGTCAAATACTGTCTCATTACCGGTAAGAGACGCATATTCAAGTGCTTTCTCATAGAGTTTCTTAGTCTGCACAGGATTTACCTGATAGAATGACTTAGGTGATATCTGATATTTTACATCGCCGATATAATCTGTAATATAATCACTTCCCCATACAGTAACTGTCTTATCTCCAAGAATAACATTCGTCTTATTACAATTTACATTATAAGATATACTTGTCATTCCATCTATATCTTTAAGATAATCATACAATCTGTCAGCATGTGGAAGTTTCTTAGAATTCACTACAACGCATACCATTAACTCACCTGTTGTAAATCCTTTTCTAATAAGGATATGTCTTACAATACCTGTATGCTTCTCCTCGTTATATGGTGCAATATGATTATCTTCCATATATCTCTTAATTCTAAGAAGAATCTTCTCATTCTCTTTGACTCCAAGATGACAATTATAATTCTCAATAATTGAATGGGTTCTGCCTGCATAAAATCCCATGATTATATTGCCATTAGCATCACTTCCAACCGGATACTGTGCTTTATTACGATAATTATAAGGATTCTCCATACCTATCACAGGCTCAAGTGTAATATCACTAAGCCCGCCTATTCTCTTAAGATTATTAAGCACAAGATTATTCTTGAATTCAAGCTGCTTCTTATATGACATATGCTGAATCTGACATCCGCCACATCTTCTTGCAAACTCACATCTTGGTTCTACTCTGTCAGGTGAAGGCTCAATTATACTCATAAGCCTTGCAAAAGCATAATTCTTCTTAGCTTTCATAATCTTAACTTCAACTTTATCTCCTATAACAGTGTCCTTAACAAAAAGGGTATAGCCATCAATCTTGCCTATACCCTCTCCGTCAGTACTCATATCTGTTATATCAACTACATACATATCATTTTTATTAACAGAAATCATACATCCTCCATCTAATTATCGCTTGTTCTTCGTATATTGCTGTCTAACAGTCTATTAAATCCAAGCCACTCACTCTTACCTTCATTCGCTGCAAATATCTCTGTAAGCGTCTCCATCTTAGCATCAAGATTATCTGCAAAATTAAGTGCAAGTGCTTCAATTAATGCCGGTTTCTTAGGTGATCCATATTCATATTCACCATGATGTGCAAGTATACAATGTTTAAGTTCACTTGCAACTTTTGGTGGAAAACCATCTATTGTTCTTATTCTCTCACCAATCATCTCAACACCCATAACAATATGTCCGAGTAAATTACCATCATCTGTATAATCATTCTCAGGGAATGTTGATATCTCTCTTAATTTACCCATATCATGGAACATAGCTGCTGCAAGTATAAGATCTCTATTAATGACCGGATATGTATCCGCATAAAAATCACACAACTTAGTTACACCAAGTGTATGCTCAAGCAGACCACCTATGAATCCATGATGAACGCTCTTAGCTGCAGAATGAAACTTGAATGCTTTTACGAATTCTTCATCTTCAACAAAAAAACTTCTGACAAGCTTAGCTATATATGGATTATTAATCTTCTTAACATATCCTAAAAGCTCTGCATACATCTCTTCTACATCTCTCTTGCTTGATGGAAGAAAATCCTTAGGATCATATTCACCTTCACCACATCTTCTTACACGTCTTATATTAAACTGTAACATCCCATTAAAACTTGTTACATCTCCACTTATCTCAATATAATCAAGTGCGTCAAAATCATCAATTCCTGATGAATTAGGCTCCCATATCTTAGCATCCATACAGCCTGTTTTGTCTTGAATTATTACATTCTCGTATGATTTTCCTGTTTTTGTTGTTGCTGAAGACTTCTGTTTACACATATATACAGAAGTAATTCTATCGCCTTCATGCAATGTTTCTATATATCTCACTTTTTTCCTCCACTTCCGGCAACATACCGGCTATTTTATTTATACATATAATAGACCAGATCTCTACCCTATCTTAGTCACTTATTATACTTATTCTACACCAACAGTACACTGAAATTCAATTCCAATATAACCATCACGTCCCTGACGCATCGCATTAACCATTATAACATCTCCTGGCGAATATGAATAGAGCAATTGCTGATATTCTTCCATAGTCTCAATGCTCTGTCCATTAATTCCGGTAATAATATCTCCACTTTGTATACCGCTCACGAATGCCGGTGAATCCTGCTTAGAACTCGTTACATATACACCTGCCGGGAATCCATAGCTTGTCTTCATTGACTGTGTCACCGACTGGCCATATATTCCAAGACATGAAACATCTCTATTATTAGAGAGCTGCTGCATAAGTATCTTAAGATCAGATATCGAATATGCTGTTATAAGTCTCACTCCATCTGATACTTCACCATCATATTTTGATGTTGCAATTCCAACTACCTGTCCATCCATATTGAGAAGTATTCCTGTTCCACCATTATAACATGTTATATTCGTATTAATTATTGTATAACTTCCATCTGTCTCCTGCACTACTTTTTTTACACCGGTTGCAATACCATAATTCATGGTATTATTATATCCAAATATATTACCAATCGCTATAAGCGGCTCTCCAAGTTCAACCATATACGAATTACCAAGATTAGCAACTTCTATCTTATCAAGATCCGCAACATTAAGAACACTTTTATCAACTGCAACAACTGCAAGATTAGTAGCTGTATCACCTTTTAACAAAGTTGCATCAACTGTATTGCCACTTGCAAGCAGGACTCTTATATTATCTGCGCCACTTATCGCATCATAGTTAGTAAGAACTAATATTCTAGTATCATCACCCGCTATAATCACACCTGATGTATTTCCATTCTTCTCGTAAGAATTATCAAACCAGTCAACTTCATTAACAACTGACACAACTGTCACAAGTGAGTTCATCCCACTATCTGCTACATCCATAAGTGCGGCATACATAGATTTATAATCATCTTTAGTAAGTTCTCTTTTCTCAATAGCACTCTGTACTATATCTTCTATAGGCTGTGTCTGAGTCTGTGTCTCCTCATCTTCTGTAGTATCTTCATCAAGTGTAAATGTAATTGTCGGACTCTCAGGCTCTTCATCGTTATTCTTAAGCTTACCGGCTACAGATGAAAAAAACACAAAAAATATAGCTGCAACAGTGCCAAATAATGCTGCTGATGCAACGATTTTAAGTGCTTTCATCATGGTTTTTTTAATTTTTTTTCTAGGATTAGGTGCAATCTGCTCTGTATAAAGACTATACTCCTTATCATTTTCTTTGTGTTCCTCATTACCCGATGCCCGCATATTATATCTCTCCTTGCAAAAAATATACTCATAATTATTGACTATTATACACAACGTATATGAACATTTTATGACAAAGATGTAAAATAAATAATGCACTCCGAAAAAACGTTTGAAGTTTTACCATATATAAGGTAAAATGTAACCGAAACCCTCACAAATACAATAATAATAAGGAAGATAACGATATGAATAGCAAAGTATTAAAAACACTTGAATACAATAAAATAATCGAAAAACTTACTGCTCTTGCTTCATCATCAATGGCAAAAGAAAAATGTGAAAAACTTGTTCCTTTATCAGATATAGATGAAATAAAACTTATGCAAAAGAACACTTCAGATGCGCTAAGCCGTATTTTTCAAAAAGGAAGTGTATCTTTCTCCGGTTTAAAAGATGTAAGAGCCTCAGTAAAAAGACTTGAAATCGGAAGTATTCTGTCAATGGCAGAGCTTTTAGCAATAAGCAGCGTCCTTGACGTTACTAACAGAGTAAAAGCTTTTTCAAGACAGGAAAATGACGAGATCGAAAAAGATTCTCTTGACGATATGTTTGAAGTTCTCGCACCATTAACTCCTGTTAACAATGAGATTAAACGCTGTATTATCTCTGATGAAGAGATGAGTGATGACGCAAGCCCTACGCTTAAGTCAATCAGACGTGCAATGCGTAATGCTAATGAGAAGATCAGAGCAGAACTTACTTCTATCGTAAGTTCACAGACACAAAGAACATATCTTCAGGAATATGTTGTAACACAGCGAAATGGCCGTTACTGTATCCCTGTCAAATCCGAATATAAATCTCAGGTTCCAGGTATGATTCATGACCAGTCACAGACTGGTTCAACAATATTCATAGAGCCAATGTCAGTAGTAAAGCTTAATAATGAGCTAAAAGAACTTGAGATCAAAGAACATGATGAGATAGAAGTAATTCTTGGAAGACTTACTAACGAAGTAGCTGCATATGCAGAAGATATCACTAAGAATGTTACAACACTTACAGACCTTGATTTTATATTTGCAAAAGCAGGGTTATCAAAATTAATGAAAGCATCCGAGCCTTCAATTAACGAAGACGGCTATATTAATATCAAAAAAGGCCGCCATCCACTTATAGATCCTAAAAAAGTAGTGCCAATAGATGTATATCTTGGTGATGAATTCACTTCACTTATCATAACAGGACCTAATACAGGTGGTAAGACAGTTTCTCTAAAGACTGTCGGACTTCTCTCTCTTATGGGACAGGCAGGTCTTCATATTCCTGCTTTTGATGGTTCATGTATATCAGTATTTGAAGAGATCTATGCAGACATAGGTGATGAACAAAGCATTGAGCAAAGCCTTAGTACATTCTCATCACATATGACTAATATTGTAAAGATACTTGATAAAGCCAACTATCGCTCACTTGTACTATTCGATGAATTATGTGCAGGAACAGATCCTACAGAAGGTGCTGCACTTGCAACAGCAATACTTACTTCACTTCACAAGAGCGAAGTAAGAGTAATGGCAACAACACACTACAGTGAACTTAAAGTCTATGCACTTACTACTGACGGAGTATGTAATGCCTGCTGTGAATTTAATGTTGAGACATTAAGCCCTACATACCGTCTGTTAATAGGTATTCCTGGAAAAAGTAACGCATTTGCAATATCAAGCAAATTAAACCTGCCTTCTTACATTATTGACAATGCAAAAAAACTTCTTAATTCACAGGATGAAGCTTTTGAAGACTTACTCTCAGAACTTGAGACTAACAGAGTAAAGATTGAAAAAGAAAAAGCCGAAATTGAAGCTTACAAAGCCGAGATTGAAACACTCAAAAAAGAACTTGAAAGCAAAAATGAACAAATCGCAGCGAAAAAAGAAGCTATACTTAGAAATGCCAATGAAAAAGCCAATGAGATTCTTACAGAAGCTAAAGATTATGCTGACGAGACAATCAAGAAATTTAATAAATATGCAAAAGCAGCACCTGAACTCAGAGATATGGAAAGAGATCGTGAAAAACTTCGTGGAAAACTCGGCAAAGTTCAGAATCATCTTGCAATCAAGAATACCAAAGCACCTAAAAAGCTTCACAAACCTGAAGATTTTAAACTTGGTGATAAAGTAAAAGTATTAAGCCTTAATCTAGAGGGTACAATAAGTTCAAAACCTAATGCAAAAGGTGAAGTATTTGTACAGATGGGTATTCTCCGCTCTCAGGTTAATATCAAAGATCTTGAGATAATTGACGAGCCTGTAGTTACAGGTCCTAATATGTCAAAAACAGGTCAGGGTAAGATAAAGATGTCTAAGTCATTCTCTATCTCACCAGAGATTAACCTTATCGGCAATACTGTTGATGATGCACTTGCAATATTAGACAAATATCTTGATGATGCCTATTTGTCACACCTTCCTAAAGTTCGTGTCGTTCATGGAAAAGGTACAGGAGCTTTAAGAAATGCTGTACATCAGCATCTAAAACGTCAGAAAAATGTTAAATCTTACCACCTTGGTACATTTGGTGAAGGCGATGCAGGTGTTACAATCGTAGAATTTAAATAAATTGGGGGATTATTTAATGACAGTTAAACAAAGAATATTAATAGTAGATGATGATAATAATATCGCTGAATTAGTATCACTCTACCTTATCAAGGAATGTTTTGAAACAATGATTGTTAACGATGGAGAAAGTGCACTAAAAGCCAATCAGACTTTTAGGCCTAACCTTATTCTTCTCGATCTTATGCTGCCTGGTATGGATGGCTACCAGGTATGCCGAGAGATAAGAAAAGACTCACCCGTTCCAATAATTATGCTTTCTGCAAAAGGCGAGATTTTTGATAAAGTCTTAGGTCTTGAACTTGGTGCAGATGACTATATGATAAAACCATTTGATACCAAAGAACTTATAGCCAGAATCAAAGCTGTATTAAGAAGATATACAACAAAACCAATTCCGGTTGATTCTGTTCAAAAAGGTGAGTATGTTGAATATCCTGACCTTACAATCAATCTTACTAATTATTCAGTTATATACAAAGGTGAATCCCTTGAGATGCCTCCAAAAGAACTGGAATTATTATATTTTCTTGCTTCATCACCTAACCAGGTATTCACAAGAGAACAGCTTCTTGACCACATCTGGGGCTATGAATATATTGGTGATACTAGAACTGTTGACGTTCATATCAAACGTCTCAGAGAAAAGATAAAAGATCATCCAAACTGGTGCATATCAACCGTTTGGGGAATTGGATACAAATTTGAGGTGAAACGATGAACCGGACACTTAATTCCAAATTCGTAATCGGATATATAGTCTTTGCAATATTGAGTCTTATAACAGTGGCAACAGTTTCTAACAAACTCTTTTATAAAAATCTTATAAAAGAAGAAGTTGACTCAATGTATCGAGAAGCTAATACCATTGTAAATGCTTATGCATCGTCATATTTTAGCAGTAAATCGACAATGGATGAGACTTCTCTTGAGCTTAAAAGACTTGATACAATGATGGACAGACAGATATGGATTATTGACACTACAGGTGCAATTGTATTAGATACACGCAAGCAGACAAGCAAGACAAGCGAGATCCCTGAAGTCATTGAAGAATTTGATCCAACTGCCAATGGCGGCAAATATTATCAACAGGGTGATTTTTATGGCTATTTTGACGAAGAGATGATAACTGTAATGTCACCAATCACTTCTCATTATAGCATACGAGGTTATGTTCTTATTCACGAACCTGTTGATAATATTATTCCACGAAAAGACAGTTATCTTATAATTACTTTTATCATGGTATTTATGGTATTTGCATATTCTATGGTATTCTTAATTATATTCAGAATGTGGGTTCTTCGCCCACTTAGGAAGATAACAGTAGCTGCCGGAGAATATGCCGGTGGCAATCTTAAATATGAACTTAATGTACAATCAGATGATGAGATGGGTAATCTTGCTAATGCTATGAGCTATATGGCAAAAGAACTTAATGAGACAGAGGAATATCAACGTAAGTTCATCTCCAATATATCACATGACTTTCGTTCTCCTCTTACCTCAATAAAAGGCTACCTTGAAGCTATGCTTGATGGTACAATTCCTCAGGAATTACAAGGCAAATACTTAAATATTGTTATCAATGAAACTGAACGTCTTACCAAGCTTACAAGTTCACTTTTGACACTTAATAAGATGGATAGCAAGGAAGCACGCCTTGAGATAACACGTTTTGATATCAACCAGATGATCAAACAGGTTATTCTCACATTCGAAGGTACATGTTCATCTAAGAATATCAAATTTAATCTAATATTCGATGAAAAAGAGAATTATGTTCTTGCTGATTATAGTAAGATTCAACAAGTTCTCTATAACCTGATTGATAATGCAATAAAATTCAGTAAAACTGACTCTTTTATACATATAACCACTACTGAAAAAGGTGATAAAGTCTTCATCTCTGTCAAAGATACCGGAATTGGTATTCCTAAAGAGAGTATTCCTAAGATATGGGATCGTTTTTATAAATCAGACTTATCACGAGGCAAAGACAAGAGAGGAACAGGACTTGGACTTTCAATAGTTAAAGAGATTCTTAATACGCATAAAGAGAATATTAATGTCATAAGTACTGAAGGTGTTGGAACTGAATTCATATTCACACTTTCTAAAGCGAAAGATAATATATAATAATGTGCAATAATATACAAGCTCCAAAACACCTAATATATCAATAAAAAACACATTCTTTGTTTTCTTTTGATATATTAGTCTTTTGGAGCTTATATATGTTTTTTAGAGATTTCTAAATGGATTACTGAGTTTTTAATATATTGTTTTATAATCAAATAAATCAAATACTATTAACTATTATTAATTATCCTATCTCCATTCAAATGTACGAAGATGACCTTCACAGTTCATCCCTGCAAAATTATTCTGTCTTAGTGCTTCATATAATACGATTGCAACTGAATTAGACAGATTAAGGCTTCTGATATCACCTATCATCGGCACTCTGACACATGTCTTTTGATTATCATAGAGAATCTTCTCAGGAATTCCTGCACTCTCTTTACCAAACATAATAAAACAATCTGGTTCATAATGAGCTTCTGAATATATATATGGTGCTTTAGTTGTCGCATAATATACTTTTGCTCCCGGATTCTTCTCCATAAAATCTTCATAATTCTCATATACATGAAGATCAAGTTGTGGCCAGTAATCCATACCGGCTCTTTTAACTGCCTTATCACTTATATCAAATCCAAGTGGTTTAATAAGATGAAGGCTTGTTCCTGTTGCTACACATGTTCTTCCGATGTTGCCTGTATTAGATGGTATCTCAGGCTCTAATAATACAATGTTCATATCTACGTTACTTCCTATTCTACTTTTAATGCAATATCTATTTCAATACACATATTATCACCATATGTTAGTGGAACGCAAATATTTTTTGCATAAGTTGTTGTAAAAGATACTGTACCACGACATATAGTTGGTGGTGTAATGTCTATTCCAACGCCTTTTGTAGATAAAATCGTTGCTGCATTACCAAGTATCATATTACCCATCTCACTTATCGCACTTGTTGCAATCTCGTTCATCTCTGATACGGGCATCATCATCATCTTTGATGCTATATCAAGTGCAACTGAATTATCAAAAGCAATAAGCACCTGACCTCTGAATTCACCTGTAATACCAATCATAATGATTATTGTATCACCTCCAAATTCACTAGCCTTAACATAAGGCTTGCCAACCTTAGTCTCTATCTGACACATATCCTTCAATATCCTGCTGGCTGATGCCAGGAAAGGATTAATATATTCAATATTAATATCTGCCATAAAAAAAGCCTCCTTACAACTTTATATCAAGCCTATTAACAAATGCTTCTATTCTTCCAAGTGCTATTTTCAGGTTATCAAGCGAATAGGCATACGAAACTCTTAAAAATCCTTCTCCACAATTGCCAAATGCTGTTCCTGGTACTATTGCTACTTTTTCTTCCATAAGAAGTCTTGTTGCAAACTCATCGCTTGTCATACCAAATCTTCTTATGCTTGGAAATACATAAAATGCACCTTCCGGTTCAAAACATTCCATTCCTATACGATTAAACGTATGTATAAGATATCTTCTTCTCTGATTATATGCTTCAACCATTCTCGCAACATCTTCATCTCCATTTTTTAGTGCATCTACCGCTGCAAACTGACTATTTGTTGGTGCACACATAATTGCATATTGATGAATCTTTATCATCTGTTCCATAATAATGTGTGGACCTGCAGCATATCCAAGTCTCCATCCTGTCATTGCATAAGCTTTTGAAAAACCATTTATTACAATTGTTCTTTCTTTCATACCATCTATCTGTGCAATAGACGCATGAATACCATTATATGTTAATTCGGAATAAATCTCGTCTGAGATTACATAAATATCGTTATCTATAACAATTTTAGCAATCTTTTCTAATTCTTTATAATTCATAATTGCACCGGTTGGGTTATTAGGAAATGGAAGTATAAGTACCTTAGTCTTTGGCGTTATAGCTGCCTTAAGAGCTTCTTCAGTCAGCTTAAACTTATCTTCAGCCTTTAGTTCCACTATTACTGGTGTTCCGCCTGCAAGCTTAGTACATGGAAGATATGATACATAACTTGGCTGTGGAATTATAACTTCATCACCCGGATCAAGCATTGCACGAAGTGCAACATCTATTGCTTCACTTCCTCCAACTGTAACCATTATTTCTTCTTTTGGAGAATATTTTAATCCAAGTTTTCTGTCAAGATAATTACATATCTCTACACGAAGTTCCATAAGACCAGCATTAGAAGTATAGAATGTACGTCCTTTTTCAAGTGCATATATTCCTTCCTCTCTTATATGCCATGGAGTATCAAAATCGGGTTCACCAACTCCAAGTGATATGGCATCTTTCATCTCTGCTACTATATCAAAAAACTTTCTTATTCCTGATGGTTCTATCTGTGTAATTGTCTTTGATAATGGATTTCTCAAGGTGTCACCAGCATCCTTTCATCTTTAGTCTCTTCATCTAGTACTGTCCCATGATCTTTATATTTTTTTAGGACAAAATGTGTTGATGTACTTAATACTGCATCGAGTGGTGCTAACTTCTCTGATACAAACTGTGCAACACTCTTCATAGTCTTACCTTCTATTATTACTGTGAAATCAAAACCACCAGACATAAGATATACTGCATGAACTTCTTCGAATTTATACAGACGCTCTGCTATACTGTCAAATCCAAGTCCTCTTTGTGGTGTAACTTTTACTTCTATAAGTGCTGTAACTTTCTCCTCAGAAGTCTTATCCCAATTAATAAGTGTATGATAACCACATATAATCTTCTCTTTTTCAAGTTCTGCAACTGCATTAGCTACATCTACTTCTGATTCGCCAAGAAGTATCGCTACGTCTTTAAGATCTATTCTGCTATTCTTCTCCAATATAGATAATATTTTCTCTCTAATCATAATCAGTCCCCCAAATGATGTTTTTATAAAGCTCACATTTTTGCAAAATCTATGCATTCATACTATAGTTTCGTCACTTCTCCCAAATATATTAGTTTTTTAGAAAAGTATATTTAAGCGAAACTCATATATATGTAATCTAAGATTGCCAGAGTATAAATAGCATCAACAAAAACACGCTCCCGCTAAGTGTCCATCGTAACGGTACTAAGTTTGTTGGAAGTCTTTGCCTTCCAACGCACTAAGTGCCGACGATTACCACATTGTTTTCTTTTGATGTTATTTATACTCTGGCAATCCAATTTTCGTTTCGATGAGTTTCGCAGCTACGTTTTCGTGAAATATATACATTTATACACATATTTACATAAAATGTCTAAAAAAATCTAAAAACTTATAATTGTAAAACTCTCGCAAGTATAATACTAAGACTTAGCATAATTGCATATCGTAAGCCAATAACCATTTAAAAATCTCTTAAAAACGTATATTGGCAACGCCCGGATTAATATGTATCAAAAGAAAACAATGTGGTAATCGTCGGCACTTAGTAAGCTATACATCTAAGATGTATGGCGAACTTAGTACCGCTACGATGGACACTTAGCGAAAGCGTGTTTTTGTTGATATATATTAATCCGGGCGTTGCTCAAAGAACTATCTTGTGAGATTTTTAAATGCATCTCTATGCATAAAAAGAATAATATTCGTCACGTTTTGGTGGCTCTAGATATCTTACTTCGTCTTCGTTAATAAGTATTCTATCATTATTATCTGTTGTTGTCCCTATTACTGTGGCATCTATATCATTACTTCTAAGATATTCAGCCATATCATAGCCTCTGTCACATATAATTATAAATGAACCGGCTGATTTAAGTGCATATGGATTAATATCGAATATCTCACATACTTCTATTGTCTCCTGTTTTATAGGAATCTTTTTAAAATCAACTTTTATACCAGTTCCTGCCACTTGTGCTATATCCCATAATGCTCCAAAGACTCCACCTTCTCCAATATCATGAAGAATATCTGCACCCGCTGATATTGCAATCTTGGCTTCATCTTTTATAAGAAGATTATTTTTATATTCCATAATCATATCATATATGTATGAATTATATTTTTCTTTTATTACATCTTCTTTTTTAAGTGCTGCAAGATATACTCCTTCCATTCCAGAGTATCCTACCATGACAATATCCATACCTGCGTGTGCTTTTGACTTAGTCATAATCTTATCTGTCATACCTATTACATTAACTGTAATAACAGGTTCATTAACAGCTGATACAATCTGTGTATGACCACCACATATCTGTATATTTGCATCACAAGCTGCCTTTTCAAGTGCCTCTATTATCTTTCTAAGTTCTGGTTCATTATAGTCTTCTGGTATAAGAATTACATCTTCAACCACCACAGGATTACCACCCATAACCTTAACATTATTAACACCATGTACAACTGCCATATACACGTCTTCTTCACTGCTGCCACATGCGTATGATGATGATGTGATTACACTCTCAGCACCTCTTACATCTATAACTGCACCATCAATACCAACTTTAGCCCCGGTAATTACTTCTTTTCTCTTATTTCTAATCTGCTTAAAAATGCTTCTTTTAAGCATACTCTCTGGAAGTTTTCCACTCTTCATATATCACACCTTTACTGAAAACTAATAATTCCACAATCACATCTACAGATTCTGTCTGATAGTTTCAAATCATATATACTATTCGTTTTACAGTATTTTCCTTTCTCTTTATTTTATTCATACTTTCTATTCATACTTACAGGATATGCCAATGTCAATTAAAGATGTACATGCATATAATCAATCCACCAATCTAGTCTGTCAAAGGATATTCTTGCAACTAACTGATTCATATTAAAAATTTTCGGCATCTGCAACTAACTAATCCATGTTAAAAAAATTCGGCATCTGCAAAAAACTTAATTATATTATGAGTTTTGCAAATGCCGTAAATTACGCACGAAACTAAATCTTCAATGTTTCTTGCTTAAATAATTGCTTAAATTACTGTGCTACACTTTCTGCCGGTGGTTCTACCGGAGTATCATTATCAGGTGGTGTATCTGATGGTGTCTCCGCTGTCTCACCTTCTGAAGGTGTTGGTACCGGATTACCATTCTCATCTGTCTCAACTGGTATTGGATTGCCACTCTCATCTGTCTCAATCTCTGGTGTAGCAGTTGTCTCTGGTTCAGTCTGCATTGTTCCAACTGTTATATAATTAGGTGTTGACTTGTATGTGCTTGTATATATAACACTTCTGCTCTGTTCAACGCCATTATAATATACAATCTTCCAAAGTTGTGCTTTACTACCTGTATGAGCCTGTGATACAACCTGTCTTGTTCCTGCCGGAAGTGTTGGATCTTCTGTTACAACATCCTGATCCGGTTCATATATTGCAAGAGTCTCACTCTCAAAAGCTATGCTTCTGTTAGGATCTCTTGTCTCTACACCATATATGCTGAATGTTACTGAAGTTGAAGTTGTTGTTCCTTCTACATATATAGGATAATCTGTACTGTTGACAAATCTAAAATTCTTATAATCTCCGGCAAGTGCTGCGTCTGCTGATAATGGAAGATAAGATACTGACATTGAATGTGCCCATCTCTCAGTTACCTCAAGTTCTGAATAAAGAACTGCATTAAATAATGTTGATGATACCTGACATACACCACCACCAATACTATCAACAACTCGTCCGCCTTCGTAAGAACCTGCATCATAATATCCATTCTCATAAGTAAATGGATTAAGTATGCTATTAGTGTTAAATTCTTCACCTGGATATACAACTGTTCCATTAATAAGTTCTGTCGCACGTCTTATATTGGCATTACGATTCTTAGCACCGGCTGTATATGTTGTTGTCTTTGTTCCAAGCGGAGTTGATGAGAATGATGCAAAGGCATCTTTCGTATATTTTGGTTTAATAACTTCTGTTATAACATCAACATTAAAGTCATTACCACTCCATGATGGATCAAGAAGCTGTGACAGAAGATTTGATGTTGTTGTATCAATATCAATTCCAAGCCCTTCTTCACTATCAGTTACAACAAACTGTCCGCTTACTTTTTTTATAGAAGCATTCACCATTTTTTTTTCATAAGCTGCAAATGCTTTATCAAGAGTTTCTTTTAAAAGTTCTTCGTTAACTGTAAGATTAAGATCATACTTTTGACCTTTACTCTCTATATCTTTTGTACTCTTATATCTCTCAAGAATGTTCCCCTTCTTGCAAAGATCATATGCCTCGTCTACAGTTTCAGGATTAGACCATGTAAGTTCAAAATCGGAAACTTTATAAGTTACCGTATCTCCCTGTACAGTAAAGTTAATATTGCTGTTAGCGAGTGAATTAACATAATCGTTAATCTTATTAAGAGCTTCATCTTTAGTAAGTCCACTTACATCAAACTGTCCGATTGTTACACCATTACATATTGTATTATCATCTGCTGTTACTGTGGCAGCATATACATATCCTGTAAAACCAAGACAGATAACGAACACTGTGGCAATTAAACTAATAATAATTTTCCTAGTTTTCATTTCTTTAATCCTTCCTCATTTTAATAACAGTTTCCTTATCCTCCTCATCGGAAACTATACTTGTAAATATAGTATACACACTAACTTATATTTACGCAAGGTCATTACTCCCTAATAATTTGCTATTTTATTGACACTTTTTGTTAATTTATGTATATTTAAAACATAGATTTACAAAACAGCGCTTAATATCATCGGAACCACCATTGCTACAATGAGAACAACTATGATTACTGTTGATATCCTTTTTCTTGTTTTGCTGTTGTTAAAATTTATCATTACAACTCACTCCTTTTGATAAAACTATAACTATAACGTAATGTGTTACATTATTATTTAAAATACTATTATAAGAGAGGCGTTCATTATGAAACTTTTTTTACCATTTTTCATCGTATTCGTAGTATGGCTCAGATATGAGCTTGGCAAAAGCAGTAAATCCAACCAAAAAGCCCATGAGGACTTTCTTCTTCGTGAACAGAAAGCCAATCTTACAAGGCGTCAAAATATTGACTCACTAGATTATATCACAATTCCTCTAAAATCCCTACCTTTTTTAGAAAATTGTAGTGAAAAAATATTATCATGTCAGGAAACGGTTAAAAAGCTGGCTGATAAGCGTATTCTCAATCTTGCAGGTATAACTAATACCGATTTAAAACTCAAGTATGGTGCCGCTAATCTTCCTGCACTTTCATCATACGATGAGAATTTTACAATTCTAATCAATACTCTTAATACATGGGCAGATTGTCTTATTGAAGAAGGTATGGCAGATAAAGCAGTAACTGTACTCGAATATGCCATACAGGCAGGGGCAGATTCTTCAAGAATATATCTTACACTTGCTAATGAGTATTCCAAAAATGGTGATAATGATAAGATTGAAGAGCTTATTAAACAGGCAAAAAGTCTTAATACACTTACCAAAGACAGCATAATTAAGAAACTTACTGTGCTAAAAGCATAAATGTAAAATCTTATCTTTAACCTTATATGCATCTGTAAGAATATACACATTTGTAAGGATATATACTTTTGTAAGGATATACACCTTTGTCAGGATATATACTTTTGTAAGGATATACACCTTTGTAAGAATATTCACATTTGCGTATTATGAATAATAAGTCATCTAATCCTTACTACTTAAATCCTTTAAAATCGCCTGATAAAATCTCATCAATTGCTCTTGAAGCCTCGCTTTTTGTGAGGCTTTTAATATCTCTATCAACAGTTATATTCCTGTCTGCAATAAGTGCACCAAGGAATCTTACCTGTTTTGGTGTTATAGGTGATGCTTTTTTCACTTTATATACAAGCTCTTTTGAGCCAAAAATTTTTGCTATATCATCTGTTTCATATATATTATCTTCTTTTGCTTTTTTCAAAAGAATTGTATATAATTCATACGCTGCGATTGCATCGTCATACGCTCTGTGATGAGCATTTACTTCAATGCCAAGATATTCTGTAAGGTACTCAAGGCTCTTTTTCTCAGCCTCCGGAAGTATGCTCTTTGCTATCTTAAGTGTATCAATTCCTTCTGTGCTATATTTTATACCGCATCTTAAAAAAGATTCCTTAAGCATACTATAATCCATAATTATATTATGGCCAAGAAGTGGATATCCTATAAGAAATTCTATAAGTCTTCCACATATATCTTCAAATACCGGTGCGTTTTCCACATCTTCGTCACTTATCCCCGTAATGTCTGTTATAAAATGAGGTATATGACATTGTGGATTGACAAATGTAATGAATTTATCTTCTATCACTCCATTAACAATTTTAGCTGCACCAATCTCTATTATTCTATTGTCAATGGGACTAAGTCCGGTTGTCTCAAGATCAAGTGCAATATATGTATATTCATCTTCTGACTTTTTCATTATATTTTCCTTTCGCTTATATTTTTATAACAAACATTTACAAATTTATTTTTGCATACAACAGACAATCTTTATAATAAGGCTTTCCTACACTCTTTGATACACATCTTGATATGGCAATCATACTGATGCAGGAAAGTTTTATCGCAAAATTTTCCTACATCATCTTTATTAAAATCAATCCCTATCTTAATGTAACGGTGCTACTGTATAATATGCTTCATAATTAAGCGGATTACGTCTTTCATAATCGAATATTACATAATTCTCATATTTTACCGGCTGTTTCTGCTTAACAGTCTTTTCTATATCATACGAAAACTTCTCTGCATGAACCATCTTTCCTCTGTTTTTATCAATGTTAAGGGCCTTAAGTATCTCCATATAATCCTTAACTTCTCCTGCGAATTTAGGTCTTGTCTTCATATTCTCTCTAAGATAAAGATCAAATATGAGAATCTCATTAAGCACCTGTCTGTCTTCTTCATTAACATTCTCCATAATGAATTCATTAAGGATAGTATATCTTGTTATTCTTGAATGTTTCATGCTAAAAAGATCATTCTTAACATAATATGCTGAAAGTGCATCATACATATCAAATGCTGTATCATAGCACTTAGTAAGATACTCCATCGTATTAGAGAACTGACCACTGTTATAATATACTTCAACCATCTCAGTAACATTCTTAAGGCTTATAACTTCATCAAATGTAAGCCATTTTGTATACATAACTTCATAAGGTGGTGTACTCTTATATACAACTCCATATTCCTTGGCATTCATATACATCTTAGAGCCTTTTAGAACTTTTAAAAATCCTAATTGAAACTGTTCCGGTCTTAGTGCATATACATCATTAAATGATTTTTTGAATATATCATAAGTCTCATAAGGAAGCCCTGCTATAAGGTCAAGATGTTGATGAACATTCTTAGTATTATTAATCTGTTTTACAATCTCTGAGAGATGGTCAAAGTCCATAACTCTATCTATCTCTTTTATTGTATCAATATTAGTTGACTGAACACCTATCTCTAACTGTATAAGCCCCGGCCTCATGTGGCGCATAAGCTCTATCTCATCTTCATCAAGCAGATCTGCCGCTATCTCAAAATGAAAATTCGTTATTCCATTATCATGTTCCATAATATATCTCCATATATCCATGGCATAGTTCTTCTTACAGTTAAAAGTTCTATCAACAAATTTAACCTGTGGCACTTTATTATCAAGGAAAAACTGAAGTTCTTTTTTAACTTTTTCAAAGCTTCTAAATCTTACTGTCTTATCTATCGATGACAGACAATAACTACATCTGAATGGACATCCCCTGCTGCTCTCATAATATACAATCTTATTCTTAAAATCTTCCATATGTTCATACGGAAATGGCACATCATCAAGATTCATAGGTTCTCTGTATCTCGTTCTTATAATCTCACCATTATCATCTCTAAATACAATTCCATTAATTCGATTAAGTGTATTATTCTTTTCAAAATAGTACTCCATAATCTCATTAAAAGTAGCTTCACCTTCACCACACATAATGCCTTTAATCCAAGGCATATCATTAAGTGTCTTTTCTGATTCATAAGATACTTCCGGGCCGCCAAGCCATATAGGTACATCAGGCATAAGTTTATTAAGTTCCTTTGTAACTTCTTTTACAATACCAATATTCCATATATAGCATGATATTGCGATAACATCCGGTTTCTCTTTATACATCTCACATAGAATATAATCTGTCTGATTATTAATAGTAAACTCCATTATCTCAATATTATCCATATACTTCTTCGCATAAGCTTTAAGACAGTATACAGCGAGATTTGAATGAATATATTTTGAATTAATTGCTGTCAATAATACTTTCATATTTTTTCTCCTTTATCTCTCACTATGCTTTCGCATAGAAGACGCTTTGTGATTTTACAATATCACCACGAAATACTGCATTCTATTATTAATCTTCAGTTTCCGTTTTGCTTATAATACATTTATAACGCCATATCATTATACTTCATATCATACATAATTGAAATAATTATATTTGAAAAAAAATTATAAAATATGTCAATGTTTTTTACATTTTTTAACACTTATAGTTTCTATATGTTATAATGAAGCATATATTAAATATCTGCAAAGATTACTACTTATATCCAGTATAGGTTTTTGCTGTATATTTATTGGTATAAGGCTTTACTGTACATTACTAATATAAGGTTTTACTGTATATTACCGGTATAAGTTTTTACTGTACATTTCATAGTATAAGGCTTTGCTGTATATTACTGATATAAGTTTTTTAGTTACTTATACTATACTATAAAAAAGAAAGGAGTACATAATTAATATGGCATGTCAACTTTTAGTTGATCTATATGGTTGTAACAGTCAGATTGTTGATGATCCTGTGCGTATTAGAGAACTCTCACATAAGATTATAGCAGATATTAACTCTGATATAGTTGAAGAATGTTCACATCACTTTAGTCCCTATGGAGTAACTTATATCGCAGTTATAACCACATCACATTTTTCAGTGCATACATGGCCTGAATATAATTACGCAGCTATTGATATCTTTTCATGTAATGAGGATCTCCCTGAGATTCTTGCCAATATGTTAAAAGAAGCATTTGATGCCACTGATATTGTCTATAAAAAAATTGAACGTAATATATCACATAGAAAGAAGATGAAATAATGATTTTAAAAATAGGTTCTGTGATAACAGTTGAAGGAGAACGTTATACAGTAATCGGAAAAATGACCTGCAGAAACACCAATGATAATTGTTCATGGGATGAATACCATCTTAAAGGTAAAAATGAAGCATGGCTTAGTATCGATGATACTTATAATGAATATTCAATAAGCTATAACACCCGCACAGCCCCTGATAGCAGATACCATATTGTCGATTCGGGTTCTGCTATTGTTACTGCTGCACTTGGCAATATAGATGTTGATCCAAACGAGCATTTCTATTTTACGGAATACGAAGACCAGACAGAAGAACTTATCTATTCCTGCGAAGATTGGGATGGTGACAAAGAATACTCAAAAGGACACTATATAGAAAAATATGATATTAATCTTATAAGCAATAGAGAGGATTCTAAATCATATCATTCTCATAGCAGAAAACCTGTTAAAACATTGGCCATCTGTGCATTGCTTGTACCATTATTATTTATTATTACAACTACTTTTTTCCTGATTTCGGGTAATAAGAAGCATGCTATACAAGATTATGTATCTAACAATGATCTTAATTATCATTACAGTACATCAATAACCGGAGAGCACTCGCAGAAAGCTACTGTATACATATCACAAATGGATATAAGTGAAACTGTTACGGATATAATCACAGGTATAGATGGTAAAACAAACAGTATAATGCAAAATAGCGAAGATGATGACAACAGTATTGCAATTCTTACTAACAATGAATACTGTCTTATATATACATCAACAGATGGCGATACTCTGGTTCAGGTATCTTCACGAAAATATGCATACTATACAGATTCCGACCCATATCATTCATCAACAGGAACAAGCCGCTATTACAGACGATATTACTACACTAAGGGTTACTATAGTGATCGCTCATCATACTCTGGATATTCACCATATAGTTCATATAATGACACTGAAGTTAGTTATGATTCAGACAGTTACTATAATACTTACTCAAAGAGTATACGTCAGTCAAGTTCAAGTCATAGAACATCTTCAGGCGGTGGACTAAGCAGTGGTAAATAATTAATAACCAACAGAAAGGAGACTTTTACAATGTCTATTTTATATGATCTTTTAGATGTAAGCATTTACGCATTAATCGGAATTATACTTATGATTGCCGGAAACTTTTTAATCGACCTTCTTATCCCATGTCATTTTCCTACTGAGATAAAAAAAGGTAACCAGGCAGTCGGATTCCTATGTGCAGGCTCTTTCATCGCAATAGGTACAATTCTTAAAGCTGCAATTATGTCACCTGTTATATCAGAAGTCAAAGAAAGTATCAGCGAAGGTATTTTGGGAAGTATTATATATTTCTTTATCGGTGTCATATTCCTTGGTATCGGATATTACCTTGTAAGTCTATTTAACCGCAAATACAATCTTAATGATGAGATTGGCAATGGCAATACTGCTGCAGGAATTATGGTTGCAGGAATATTCATCGGTATTGCAACAATTATAAGTGGGGTAATTATGTAGGTGTATTATGAAAAATTATAAACTTCTTATTTTTACAACGTTAATAATATCTGGTTGTTCAATGTGCTATGAATTAATAATAAGTGCTGTAAGTTCATACCTTATGGGCGATACAACACTCCAGTACTCTATAACAATCGGACTATATATGTGTGCTATGGGACTTGGTTCATACATATCTAAATACATGAAAAAAAATCTGTTCAATTGCTTTGTGATTGTTGAAATTGGAGTTGGTATCTTTGGCGGAATAAGTGCATTAAGCTTATTTCTCGCTAATCTCTACCTTGAAAGTTATGCTATTGTAATGTATGCTGAGATAATTATAATAGGAACATTTGTAGGTATTGAGATTCCACTTCTTACAAGAATAATAGAAGAAGATAATGAAAACCTCAGACTTACTCTGTCATCATTATTTAGTATTGATTATATAGGTGGACTCATAGGTTCTATCGCATTTCCACTTATACTTCTTCCACAGCTTGGATATTTCTCAACTGCATTCTTAACAGGTACAATGAATATAATCGCTGCAACGCTCATTGTATTCAGATACAAAGACCGTATCAAAAACGCACCTGTATACAAAGCAATTGTCTGTTCACTTCTATGTATAATGGCTTTAGGTATGTTTTTCTCTGAAAACATCTCAAATTATATAGAGAATGGTCTATATAGAGATAATGTAATCTATTCAGAGCAGACCAAATATCAACGAGTTGTAATAACAAAACACAGAGATGATCTTAGATTATATATTGATGGTAATGTTCAGTTCTGCTCACTTGATGAGTATAGATATCACGAAGCACTCGTGCATATTCCAATGTCAATCGCCAAAAAACATGACAATGTTCTTGTACTTGGCGGCGGTGATGGAATGGCAGCAAGAGAACTGCTCAAATATGAAAATACACATATAACACTCGTGGATCTTGATCCTGAAATGATTCGAATATGCTCTGAGAATCCTCAGATATCTGCACTTAACAATAACTCGCTGACCAATGACAGATTAACAATAATTAATACTGATGCTTATAAGTTTCTCGAAGATAACACTGCCAAATATGATGTAATAATAGTAGATCTTCCAGATCCTAACAATGATTCACTTAACAAACTATACACTAATGTCTTTTACCGCCTGTGTGCTAATTCACTTACAGAAGATGGCATCATTAATGTACAGTCTATAAGTCCATACTATGCTTCTAAAGCTTTCTGGTGCATCAATAAGACACTCGAAAGCGAAGGTTTTAACACTGCCCCTTATCATCTTCAGGTTCCCGCCTTTGGTGACTGGGGCTTTAACCTTGCTTCTAAACAGGAACTTGACACTACTAAGTTCAATTTTAATGTCGAGACAAAATATCTTACTAATGATAATGCACCTGCAATGTTTGTATTTGGTAAAGATGAATTAAGTGGAAAAGAAACTGCCAATGTCAATTCACTTTCAAAACCTGTACTAATTCAGTATTATTCAGATGCAGTTCGTAACTGGGATTAGTAAATATAGTGTTCTATAAGATAGAAAAACGGTTCTAAACTCTACCCCCAAGTAAAGTTTAGAACCAAAAAACTCCCACAACAGCGCTTAGTTCTCTGTCATGGGAGTTTTTTATTATATTTATTATTGCTCTATTTACAGTTTATCATTAATGATTAATCCGCTTATTAAGCATATCTTAATCATCAACTATATAGAATTATTTTTCTTCTTCGCCTTCTTCTTCTGCATCATCATCAGTAGCTACATTCTTGGATGCGATTACATTAACAACAATAGCATCTAAATCGGTAAGGAGTTCAATATTAGGATTCTTGGCAATATCAAGATCTCTTACTCTTATTGTATCGCCAATTCTCATATCTCCTGCATCTACTACAACCTTATCTACAAGATCCTTTGGATATGCCTTGTAAGATACTTCTTCAAGAAGTTCTTCAAGAACACCTTCTGTTACTTTTTCTTCATTACAAAGAACTATCTCGGCTACGTTATGAATCTTCTCATTGCTTACAAGTGCCTGGAATTCAATATCCATAACCATCTTCTTAACAGGATCATAATCTACTGTTTTGATAAGAGCATCATACTTAGTACCTTCAACGTCTAAGTATATCTGACTACCCTTATTACATGTCTTAAATAGTTCAGTTACATCTGCCTGTACCATCTTGACAGGTATTGAACCCTCTATCTCTCGTCCGCTTAAATTGCCAATTACATAGCCTTCACGTCTCAAAGCCTTGGCTTTTTGATTTCTTTTTTCTGCTTTTAAAGTATTCATTTAACTTTTCCTCCAAAATTATAAAAATTAATCAATTCGCCTGTGCACACTAGGTTTATCTTTGATACGACACTGTTATAACACCTTTTATCAGACATGTCAATAGTTAGTATTAATATTTTTTGTGAACTTTCTGTGAAAACTTTTTATTGTATATACTCTTATTGTCACGTATACTATATAATCTTTCTACTGATACTGTTCAAGTTCAGTTGAGATATTCTCCCATTCTTCCATATCTTCAAGTATCTCCATCTCAAGTTCATCAATCTGTGCCTGAATCTCACCAAGCTTTATATAATCAGACTGAATAGCAGGATCTGCAAGCATATCCTTAAGCTCATCTGTCTTAGTCTCTTTATCGTGAAGTGCATCTTCAACTTTCTTAAGTCTTCTCTCAAGTTTCGACTTTTCTTTACCAAAGTTATAACTTGATTTGGCTGCAGTCATAACTTCCTCTGCATCTTTCTCTTTAACAGGTTTTACATCACTTGTCCCTTTACCGCTAAACTTCACCATATCACCATTAGCTTCTCTCTGTTTTGCAACCTGTTCCATATAATCATCATAGCCAAATCTATATTCCTTAGTAGTCCCATTCTCAAATACAAGGAGTTTATTAGATACCTGTTTTACAAAATATCTGTCATGTGATACAAATATTAAAGTTCCAGGGAATTCTTTAAGCATAGCTTCAAGTGTCTCTTTACCAACAATATCCATATGGTTAGTAGGCTCATCAAGAATAAGAACATTAGGCTGTCGCTTAAATATCTTGCAAAGTGCAAGTCTTACTTTTTCGCCACCTGAGAGCATACTTACTTTTTTGAATACATCATCTCCCGAGAAGAGAAATGCACCAAGCAGATTACGCACTTGCGTCTGAGTAAGATTAGGAAACTCATCCCACAAATCATCAATAACCTGCTTTTCGCTTGTATACATAGCCATCTGCTGATCAAAATATCCTATCTGGACATTAACACCATATTTGTAACTTCCGGAAAGAGCCGGAATCTCATTAATAATAGTCTTTAAAAAAGTAGATTTTCCAAGACCATTACCACCAAGAATGCCTACTTTATCGCCTTTCTTAATATCTATTGATACTGTAGATAATGGTCTGTCATAACCTATCTCAAGATCTTTTACAAATAAGACATCATTACCTGTCTCCATAAGAGGTTTAAAGTTAGCATGAAAAGTCTTAGTATCAAATGCATCCGGTTTCTCTATCTTATCCATATGCTCAATAGCTTTTAACTTAGACTGTGCCATAGATGCTTTGGTTGGCTTATTCTTAAACTTAATCGCTATAGTCTCAAGTCTTTCAATCTCTTTTTGCTGAGCTTTATAATCTTTAAGCTGTTTGTCATAAAGTTCCTGTTTACGTTTTACAAAGTTAGTATAATTACCTGGATATCTTCTCGCTGTATGATGTTCTATCTCATATACAACATCAACTATATTATCAAGAAACATTCGGTCATGTGATACAACTACAACAGCTTTCGGATAATTCTTAATATATCCTTCAAGCCATTCAATTGTCTCAACATCCAGATGGTTGGTAGGTTCATCAAGTAATAATATATCAGGCTTACTAAGTAATAATTTAATAAAAGCTATCTTAGTCTGCTGTCCACCTGAGAATTCAGACAAAGGCTTCTTCTTATCTTCTTCACTGAATCCAAACTTCTGAATAAGTACTTCATATTCTTTTTCATAAAAATATCCGCCGATAGCTTCAAAATTATCCATAAGATTTGTATATGATTTAACTTTCTGCTCTGAATGATCATATTCAAGCTCACTTGCAAGCCTGTCTATCTCTGCTTTCATATTCTCAATATGTGCAAAGGCTTTTCTTACTTCTTTTTCCATCGGAAGATTAATATCATCAAACGCTATCTGTCTAAGATAACCAATCTCTGGTCTGCCTGACTTAGCTATGAATACATCTTCATCACTATCTCTCTTAGTGAGGTCAACTTCTCCTGATATAAGTTTAAGAAGAGTTGTCTTACCACATCCATTACGTCCAACAATCGCTATCTTCTCTGTATTACGTATCTCAAAATTAATATGTTCTAAAACGGTATTGTCTGCAAATGCAACACAACCATTTGAAATCTGGTATAACATAATTACATTCCTCATCTTCAATAGACAGTCTCAATGACTGCCGGTTATCAGTTACCTGATTATTCTAACACATCAGCCATTGATACGTCAAAAAATAACGCAATAAATAAAACTATCTATCCTTATCATTTGAGTCTGTATGTAACTTCGTCATAGACTATGCCATCTTTTTCATATATACCGGCTACTCTGTTACATTCTACAAAGCCAAGCTTGCCTGCAAGTCTTACCATAGCCACATTGCCTGACCATGTCTGTGTATATATTCTGGCATCAAAGACTTTTTTTAGATATTCTATGAACATACCAAGTGCTTCCATTCCATAACCTTTACCTCGCATATCTTCTGGTGGCAGATCTATTCCTACTGCAATATACTCTCCTCTTGTATCATACTCATAATCATCATTAATATGATATGCAATGCACCACCCTATACATTCACCTGTCACTTTGTCAGCTATCTGAAATTCATAACGTCTGTCTGTATCTGGCATATTCTTATTCTTCTTAAGCCAGTTCTCCATACTCTCTTTCATCTCTGATAGTTCATATTCTTTTTCTTCTTTTGTCATTCCTTCATACTGCCATGGCGAATCCCACATCTGCCACTCTATATCTACAGTATTAAAGTATAATCTTTTCTCAATATCTTCTTTTGTAAGATCTCTAAGTATTACTTTCTCTCCACATATCTCCATATAATCCCGCCAATCTGTTTAGAATTTAACTATTCCATAATATACCTTTGACGTTATTTTGTATACTATAAAATACACAGCTACAAATATAATGAGCATTCCGATAATGCAGCCATATATAAGACTCATATTCATTGTCTGAAAATACATAATCATAAGTTTTAATGATTTAAGTGCCGCAAACACATGTATTATGCTTACAATAAGCGGTGCAAAAAATACTATCATAATCTGGCGGTTAATAGTCTTTACAACCATCTGCTTATCCATTCCTACTTTTTGAAGTATCACAAATCGCTCTCTGTCTTCATATCCTTCATTGACCTGTTTAAAATATATTATCAGAATCGTTATTGTAAGAAATATTATTATACAGAAGATACCAAGAAATACTGTTCCTCCAAATATGGCATAGTTCTCCTCAAGATACAGTTCATAAGCTACAAATGAATAATTCGGAGCTTTATACTCATAATTTTCTTTTAATTCCTTTGCATAATTATATCTGTCTTTATCATCACCACTACAATTAATAATTACTTTTGTATATTTCGCCTCATCATCTTCTAATAATGCATTAAGTTCATCTTCTACAGACATTTCCTCATTATCCGCACCTGTGGAATTGACATCATTATCCCCATAACTGTTCCAATCGTAACTAACATAACACATCTTATAATATTCTTTACGAATTTCATATATATCATCCTCCCTTGCAACAATATATATTCTCTGTTTCTCTTTTGAATACTTATGACTTGTAAGTATATTATTCTTATCGGCATTTACGATTGTATATTTTGCATTATTTATAGATAAAGTATCTTCTTTATATTCATCTGATGTAAATAATAATATCTGATTTTTATCAAGTATAATATTCTGTCCTGTTAATTCTTCATAATCTGCAAGTTCTATAAGTATTACTTTAGTATAAGCACTTTCATCGCCTGAGTATCTTGTAAATTCTCCATCATTAAGTTCTCCTGCATATAATCTGTAATTATATCTGCGATAATCATCTATTGTAACATTGTTTTTCTTAGCTATATCATATACTAAGTCTTTTGTAAGCATAACATTGTCACCTTCTGACATAGTATATGCTATATCATCCGGTCTTAATATTTTACTATTAGCTTCAGCTGAGAAAAATAATGAAAAACTATATGCACCGGTTACTACGACCATTGTACTTAATATGCATATACTTGCAAGCCCTATTGCATTCTGTCTCATTCTGTACATAAGACTTCCTGTTGATATAAAATTAGTGGGGCGATAATAGAATTTTTTATTATTTTTAAGTCTTCTTAGTAGTATATGACTTCCAGCGGGGAATATCATATATGTGGCAATTATTACTCCAAGTGCACAAAACATAAAGTATACTGTTGCATCAGTTTCATTATCTACTCTGTTTGCAACATAATATGAGATTGCCATAATTACAATTCCTGCCAATGCTATTACATATTCAAATACTGATGTCTTATCACCTTTTTTATCTGTTTTTAATAATTCAATTGAATTAAAACGTATTACAGTGATTATATTCTTAATTGATATGACTATATATGTAATAATAAATAATTCTGCTGATTTCTGATATGGATATATACTAAATATAAATCTTGAATTCTCTGACGTATGACATATTTTTAAAAATAACATAAATATTATTTTTGACAATGATAAAGCAAGTACTGTTCCAATAACAAATGAAAGTACATATATTATTGTATTTTCTAAGAGCATTATCATTATTACATGCTTTTTTTCAAGACCAAGTATGTTATACATTCCATATTCTTTTATACGTTTTTTTATCACAAAATTATTAAGATATACTGCAAATGCTATCGCTATGAATAATAATACTACTGTTCCTACTGTAAACAGAGTTCTTACTGCATCTCCACCCGGCATACCTTCTGTTCCTTTGTTAAATGCAACTGCAAGCACAAGATCAAACATAAAAAATAATACCGCCATTGCAATCATATATGGAAGTGTTATCTCTTTATTACGTTTTATATTATCAAGCGACATCTTCATATATAATTTTCTAACCAATTGAAACACCTCCATCTGACATTACAAGAAGATTAGATACTATCTTATCAAGGAATTCTTTTCTTGTTCTGTCACCTTTGTATATCTCACTATATACTTCGCCGTCCTTAATGAACATAACTCTGTTAGCGTAACTTGCTGCATACGAACTATGCGTTACCATTACTATTGTCTGACCACTTCGGTTAATTGATTCAAACATATTAAGAAGATTATTACTTGATTTAGAATCAAGTGCTCCTGTTGGTTCATCTGCAAGAAGTATCTTAGGTTTTGTTATTATTGCTCTTGCAACTGCACATCTTTGTTTTTGTCCTCCTGATACTTCGTATGGATATTTTTCAAGAATATCTGTTATATCAAGTGTCTTTGCTATCGGTTGAAGTTTAGCTGACATCTCTTCATAATTCTCCTGTGATAACACTAATGGAAGAAATATATTGTCCTTAAGTGTGAATGTATCAAGAAGATTAAAATCCTGAAATACAAATCCAAGATTATTACGTCTAAATGATGCAAGTTCACTCTCTTTAATACTTCCCATATCTCTTCCATCAAGAAGTACTTCTCCACTTGTCACTCTGTCTAATGATGCAAGTATATTAAGAAGTGTTGTCTTACCGGCTCCTGACGGTCCCATAATTGCAACAAACTCTCCTTCTTCAACTTTAAAATTAACATTATTAAGTGCGACATACTGTTGTCTTGAGAAACGTTGTGTGTATATTTTCTTAATATTATTTACCTGTAATAATGACATAATGTCCTCCTTGTCCTTATCTCTTACTAATTCTTCGCCTGCTTGTTACAATATAATCTTACGTTATTCTCTGTCTCCGTTCCATAACTTAACATTACAAAATAATATGCCTAACTTACATTTTTGTAAGTCAGGCACTTCTTAATGCGATATTTAAATGTATACTCACTCGTGTTCCTTTTCCAGGTTCTGATTCAATATCTATCTTATGATTAAGTGCATCACATACAATCTTTGTAAGATAAAGTCCTATTCCACTTGCTTTCTTATCCCGTCTGCCATTAAGACCTGTATATCCATTGTCAAAGACTCTTAGTATATCTTCTTTGCTTATTCCAATTCCTTCATCTTCTATCACAAGGCAGACTTTCTGTTTATTATCTGCTATTTTTCTATCTGCATTATATTCTATTTCTCTGATATTATTATCTTCTGATGGCATATCTGTATCTTCTTCATAAGCATATATCTTAACTGTACCATTTATTGAATATTTAATCGCATTAGATAGTATCTGTTCTACTACAAAACATAGCCATTTTTCATCAGTAGTAATCTCATAATCGAGATCACCCATGCTTACGCCTATCCTTTTTTCAATAAATAATACAGAATATTTTCTCACACATTGGCTTATAATATCTTTAAGATTATATCTGTCAATTACAAGATCCTCTTTCATATTCTCAGTTTTAAGATAACTAATCGCAGTCTCAGCATACTGTTCTATCTTAAATAATTCACTCTCTAGCTTTGAACTATTATCAATATTCTCAACAAGCAGATTCATTGCTGCTATTGGTGTCTTAATCTGATGCAGCCAAAGTGAAAAATATAATATTCGTTCATTCATTTTTTTATCTTTTTCTGATATCTCATTATTAATCTGATTGTAAAGTTTATCAATTATATCACCGTATTTTTCTTCTATATCATCTGTTTTTTTAATCAAAATATTGTTATTGAATATATTAATATTATTAGAATATTTCTCAAGCTGTTTTACCTTTCTAGCATACATTATAAAACTTATAATAAGATATATCACTTCTACTTCCGTTACAAGTCCTATATAATAAAGCACAGCTTCAAGTTTAATATCATATGCTATAGCAAATAATATCGCAAGAATTATACTTGCTACATATACAATTATCGTTCCACGCTCATGCTTTGCAAATCTTCTATACATTACATTCCCCACCAATCATTATATATTTTTATAAGTCACATTGATATACTATAAAAATATCTTTATGTCTTACTTCGTATCTTTAATCGGATACCATAACCCATGTCTTTTTTTCACTTTTAATCAAGTACTATATATCCATGTCCTTTTTTCACTTTTAATCAAGTACTATATATCTATGTTTTTTCTATCTTTAATCAGATACCATATATCCAAGCCCCTTTTTAGTCTCAATAAACTCTGTAAGTCCTGCTGCATCAAGTTTTTTTCTGAGCCTGTTAAGATTAACTGTAAGTGTATTATCATCTATAAAGCTGTCATCATTCCACAATTTCTTCATTATCTTATCTCTGCTTACTATATTATTCTTATTACGCATAAGTACTTCTAATATTCTGAATTCATTCTTAGTAAGTTCTATCTTTTGATTCTTGTATACAAGACTTGCCTCTCCAAGCAAAAGTACAGCTCCTCTATGTTCTATATTATCACTATTCTCACTCTTATAATCATAAGTTCTTCTAAGCATTGCCTGAATCTTTGCAACTAATATATCTGTTGCAAATGGCTTTGATATAAAGTCATCGCCACCCATATTAATTGCCATGACTATATCCATATTATCATTCTTTGATGACAGGAATATTATTGGAACTTTAGATATCTTCCTAATCTCATTACACCAGTAATATCCATTATAACAAGGCAGGACTATATCCATAATAACTATATGTGGTTCTTCTTTTACAAACTGTGCTGTCACATTCCATAGGTCATCTGCCACAACTGCTTCAAACCCCCACTTAAAAAGATTATCAGCAAGTGTCTGTGCTATTACCGGATCATCTTCAACTATAAATATCTTATACATATACTTTTTCCCCCACTCTACTTAATTAGCAAGTTATCTTTTTTAACTTTTTCAGGCAAATAGTTTCTTTTAACTTTTTCAGGCAAATAGTTTCTTTTAACTTTTTCAGGCAAGTAGTTCCTCACTTTTTAGATAGAAAATTAATTACATGAAAAGTTTTAAATCTTTAGTCATCTACAATCTTAATATTTAAAACCTTAATATTCAAAAAAACTTCTGCATCTCATTATTTCGCCACTAATATACAACAGTCTGACAGATTATAATATAATACAACAGCCTGGCAGTTTGATTATATTACAATCTGTCAGACTGTTGTATATATAATTAATTAAGTGCAGCTTCTTCTTTTTTATTGTGTCTTAGTGCATATACAAGAAGTGCTATTCCACCTGCAAGTATAAATATTGCTATAAATTGTGATGTTGACAATACACCTACATTACCTCTTTCAATATCGCCTCTGAAGAATTCTATTATAAATCTTCCAATGCTGTAATTAATAAGATATATTGATGTAATAAGTCCCTTTTTGTTCTTTTTTCTAAATTTAGCCGCTACTAATATAAGTATTCCAAAGTTAATAAAGTCTGCTGCACTTGATATAAGCTGTGTTGGAATTAATTTCACTCCATTAGGTGCATATGGTGAACTCTTAAACGTAACACTAAATGCATGTGTTGTCTCTTCTCCATAACAGCATCCTGCAAGGAAACATCCAATTCTTCCAAATCCCTGTGCAAGTGCAACTGTCGGTATTATAAGGTCAAAATATCCTGAAAGGCTGTATTTCTTAACTTTACAATATATGTAGCATCCGACTACTCCTCCTATTATTCCGCCATATACTACAAATCCTTCTGTTATTGCTCCCTTAATATCTCCAGTCTCAATTATCGACTTAAAGTTGATTATCACATAGAGAAGTTTTGCACCAAGCATTCCACATACTAATGCCATCATGCCAAGTCTGAATACAACATCGCTGTCAAGACCATACTTGTTAGCTCTCTTATCTGATATAAAAAATGCACATATAACGCCAATAGCAATCATAAGACCATAGCTGTATATATGAAGTGAACCTATACTAAATAATATGTATCTCATTTTATTCCTCCTGTTTTTAATATGTACTCTCGGAATCTTCTAAATGAAGAATTCTGAGATAAATTTTTGATATGCAATAACATTTTCGCAGTGCGTACACGGTGTGCACGACGAGAAAATGGAAACAGCATATCGGAAATATATCCAGAATTATTTGTTTAAAGAAAATTCCGAAATTACATTAATTATACCTTTATTAGTATATACTTTTTTGGTGTATATTAAAAGTAAAATTTAATGGAAGTATATTCTTATATTAACAAATATTAAAGGTATACTTATTTTTGAAGGATTCTAGTTTTTACGATCCTGAACGTGGTCATTGAATGCCTAAGCATACTTATTGAAGAATATCTCTGATATATTGTTTTAGACCATCTTCAGCAGTAAAATCATATTCTTTATTTTTTTCAGTATAATAGTTTTCTATGCTTTCCATTGTAATTGTTTCATGCGATGGAATGTTGTCTGCATATCCTTTTCGTGCAAACTTCCATGGTGTTTCTTCATGTGTGATTCTTTCCAGCATTTTTCCGCCATACTCACCGAAAGTATTGACAACCAAATCAACTACTTTTTGTTCTTCTTTTGTCAACTCATCTTCTGCACCTTTAAATATTGCAAAACGTGCATCTTCAATCGGGTTATATTTAAAATCGCTAAACATATAATAAACCTCGGGATACACTGGCCCATGAATCCAAGCCTGACAATTTTCACAAAACATTGGTTTACCATTCAAAACATAGGATTCTCCCTGAATAAAATAAAGTAATTTCTGGAGCATAAGAGGCGTTACCTCTTCCAGTTTCTCAAACACATACGCAATTACCCTCAACATCTTATCTGAAACCGAAAATAATGTTTCTAATTGCACTGCGGCATCCATTGCTTTATTATAAGCTGCAGATGCAATTTTTTCCTTATTCTCCTGCAATTTTTCTTTCATAAAAGTTGGAGATGATAATGCCATCTTCATGATATCAGAATATTCTTTCGACGGTATCTGACCAGAAAGATATCTCGTAATAGTCACCTCTCCAAATCCGAGCGCCAATGATAAAGGTGCCTTTCCAATCTTATAAATTTTCATGAGCTTTTCAATATCACCTACCGAAACAATCCCTTCATAGGCCCTATACTGTTCGTCGACTTCCTGAATATTTTTATCAATCAGTCCAGGAAGGCTCACTTCTTCTCCGCACTCATTACATAATGCAACTGTAATGCTAAATGTATACTCTACATCTTTAATCGTTTTTACAATGTTTCGTTTTTGCAAAGTGTACTCAGTTTCTTTTCTGCACTCTGTGCAAAAATCAAATCTTTCTTTCTCAGCCATGATATTTCCTCCTTATCAGATTACTATTTAAAATAGTAACTTATCGGATATTTCTGTTCATGCAAGGAAACCACAATCACATAACAGTTATCCGTCTTGTTAAATTTTATATACAAGGACACTGTCTTTTTAGTGTTACCCATTCTTTCTAAAAGTTCTACATCTTTGCCAAAGACGTACAACAGCTCATGTTCATATCCTCTATGTTCATTTTGCAATACCTCAGAAAAATCTGTCGCCGTTAGTCCTAGCAAAATATCTTTTGCCATCATTTCGTCAAGTACATAGTTTAAAAATAAATCTCTATTATCTTGTCTGTGAGAATTGAGTTCAATTCTATAATGGTTTTTTTGAATTGCATCTTTTACCTCTGTCAGGTATACATCAATCTCATTTAATGTAATATCAAATATATGCATCTCCTCCTTCTTGAATGATTGCTTTTTTATCTTTTTCTATCACCATTATACATCATGATTGTTTTTTGTCAATATCCTATCATCATTTTTGTTTCACAACAGAAAAACCCTCTTGATCCATCAAGAGAGTAAAATAATCTTCTTCTAAATCATGTTTTCTCCATGTCCCGTCTTTAGGATTTAGCACCATATATCTTTGAGAATTAATCATATATTATTTTTCGGCAAGTCGCCATAAATGCTGTTTTTTTTGTTGTTCAAAAAAAGTCAGACAGATTTCTGACGTTGAGAAAACATAAGTACTTCTTCCAAATGATTATCGTGATGTTAAAATGTCAGTGGTGAAGTTATGTATCGCATTAAGGAATGTGTTGATGATTTTGAGTATAAATTCAATGATCCTGAAACTGGAAAAGCGAAAAAATTTAATGGAAGTATATTCTTATATTAACAAATATTAAAAGTATAATTATTTTTGAAGAATTCTTATATTATATCTATTAGTTTTTCCGGATTATCGATTATATATTCTGCTTTGCCGCACATATCTTCATATTCTGTCAACCCACATAATACTCCGGCTGAATGTGCTTTGCAATTCCCCGCAAATATCATATCGTTAACTGTATCGCCACATATAATCACTTCATCACTTTTCAGATTATATTTTTCACAAAAAATATCAAACATATCTGCACATGGCTTTGGTCTTACAGTGCTATCATCGCATCCAATATAATCAAAATATTCATATATATGCATCTTTTTAAGACATTTTTCTGTATTATTCTTATTGTCTGCAGTTGCAAGCCCAATCCTTATATTTCTGTCTTTTAATATATCAAAAAGATGTATTATATTACATGTTGGAATACAATCAAATTCCATAGTACTAAATGCTCTATTATATTCCTGTTCAAATATCTGCTCAAATTGTTCTTTAGTATCTGTTATTAATTCACTGATATTATCATATACTACTCCTGCCATCTCTTTGTATGTCATATATGCAAGTGGAGAGTCATATCTTATCTCTTCATTATTAATTCCAAGTTCTGTCTTTATCCTCTGTGTAAGCATATCTACACTATATATTGATTCAGAACTTAGATATCTGTCGCAGATATTCGCTACAACAATGTTTGTAATATCAATCCACAATCTATTAAAATCAAGGAGTGTTCCATCCTTATCAAACATAATTCCTCTTATTGCCATGTCTCTTCCCATACTTTCTTTGCTTTATTAAATGTCTTATATTCTACTTCTTTATTACCTCTAAATATTGGATTAATATATGCTCTGAATTCGTCATGCTCTGTCCTTACTTCATATCTTACATAATACCATCCATCCTGTGGCATAGTAATCTTTTCTATAATTGTATATGTCTTGGCATTATCATCATATCTAACATCTGTAATCATATCTTTTCTTACTCTTCCATCTATATCATTGCTGATTCTATAGATAACCGGTATCTCTTTGATATTACTAACTGTAAGCACATACTCTATCTCATCTTCATCTATTCTGTCACCAGGAAGATATTCCCTTGTCCTGCCTGTTATTGTTGGCATAACTTCGCAAAATCTTGTTACATTCATATGTCCATGTCTCACTCCGTCAAGAATAGAATTCGCACTCAATCCGTCTGCATATACATAAGTTCCCGGATCGCCTGCTATAGATGGTGTTGTTGCACCTTCATATATCTCATCTATAAGATTATGTGAATCGCTTCCACCAATTCCATATATTATATGTCCATCTGCCCACAGAAAATCCAAGAAATCAATTGCTTTGTCATTGGCTTTTCTTGAATATTCATAAGTTGGATCATTAATTATCTCAAGACTTGATATCTTCTCAAGTTCAACATCTATATGCCACTGCCATATATGCAAAAAAGGATGATTAATACTTATAAGATTACCTTTTTCATATAGATCATCTATTATCATAATATTAATTGCATTCATCTTCTCTATTGTGTCTGATAAAAGCATCGCCTCTAGAAGCTCTGGTCTTTCTTTAACACCAAATATATTATAATGACCTGAATATGATGTAATCTCAACACCCGGTATTATAGGCATATCACACTTACACCAGCCTGTATGATACAGATTATGCTCTGTTGGAACATAGTAATCCATATTCATATATTTTGCCTTTTTTATTATATTTTCAATACTTTCTTTACCATCTGACATAATTGAATGTGCATGAAAATCGCCTTTGTACCATCTGCTATCATCACAATATCTCTTATTCCAATCATATAATTTATCATTAATATGAAATTGGTCATCCGGTGTCATCCATGCCCCACCATTGATTACTTCTGTAAGTTCTGTCTCTTCGTCACTTATTATAATTGTAGTTGCAACCGGTAATCTACCTGTATAATTCTTGATATCCATAAACATACATCCATAATATAATATCCATTCTCCTTCACATATCTCTCCCGGAACACCACCCGCTGTTGTGGTAGCTGCCTCTTGTGATATTCCTATTGTCATTGTTCCATACGCAAGCATCTTTTGCATACGAAGTCTTTTTTTACTATCAATAACCATAATAAAATTACCAAGAAGATCTTCTCTGTCTTTTTCAACCATTATTGTAAGACGTTTTGTTCCTTTTGGAACCTGAAATGTTTCCATTCTGATAATTCCTGTCTCTGTGTTAATATCAAGTGTCATTTTTTTATACATATATCTCACTCTTTCTTACTGTAAAAGTTCCCACATATAATACCATTGTAAGAGCCTTACAGCTATTTTTTATCATACATTCTAATATATTTTCATGTTTTTTATATTAACATAATATATATATTTGTACATCAAATCAGAGTAATATATTTGTAAAATATGCGTAAAAAATCAGTGATTATCCTACTACTATCAGCAAGAAGAACTTAAATTCATCTTCGTTAAAAGATGTTAAAACTACTCCTTAATAAAAAAATTTAAATTCTGAAATGACCTCATTTTTAGGATTTAATAATTGTTATATCCTTTTTCCTTGTATATTGAAGCAGCGACTCCTCATAAAATGCAATGGAAAAGCGTAAATAGATATTGACAATGTCATTTAATATAGTTATGATTTTCTTGTAAGTTTTATTATACGAATGTGCATGAAAAACTTATATGTGATTATAATGAGAAATATTTGTTATGGTCAAGTAATTAGTAACGAATCCATTAAAAAGGAGGAAATTAACTATGAAGCTTAAAAAAATTTTGCTATCAACATTATGTGCGGTAGCTATTATGTTTGGCACTCTTGCACCTGCAACATCAACCATGGCTGCAGAGAGTCAAGTCATTGAGATTGATGACATTGAAGTTACACCAGAGCAATTGTCGGATGGAGTAACAGTTGTATTGACAAAAAATGAAGATGGAACATTTGAGCAGACAATTTTTTACGATACAGACCTTGCAGCGATTCCTCAGCCTATGGCTACTTCCGACGGAGAATTAGAATGGGCGATATTCCATTTGGGATTCAATGATTGGAATGATGACACAGGACGGTTATATTTTACAATTTCTGCAGATGAACCTATGAGTACAGTGGCAGGAAATGCTTATGTAAAAAGTACAAGCATTTTGTTTCCGACAACTTACTATAGTAACTCGTTTAGTAAATCGCTTTATGGATCAATGAATACCAGCCGTACATTGAAAGATGATGTAGATACGGGGGATAAAGATAAAGTGCGAGTTGGATTCTCAGGTGTAGTTTTAACAACCGTAGCTGGTGAAACAGGATATTTTTCAAATACATCGCAGGTAGTAAAGCGATAGAATAGTAGCACTGTAAAATAATGAAAATATGAGAAGTAACATGCTTTTATTTATTACTAAAATGTGTAATATCATTTATATGAATGAGGGGATAATCATAATGCATTATCCCCTTGGTTGGAGGCTTAAATGAAAAAATATAAGGTGTTAGATATTTTTTCTTATATATCAAAAAACGTGATAGATTTAAAACAATTAGAAGACATCTTTCATAATGGAATTGATGATGCGGGATATGTTGCTAATGATTATTATGTAGAAAGATATGTACAAGATTGTAAAATAGATAAAAATATAATGATGGTGGTATGTGATTTAGAAAATGAAAGGAAAAACATTGCATTTATTAAAAAGTGTGAAAAAGTAATCGCAGTAGTTGGATATAGAGAGATAACTATTAATCTATAGCAAGTGAGCATACATTTTATCAGGGAACGCAAAAGCAAGTTTAGAAATATTGGTAAATTCAAAACAGAGTATTCTGAGATTATAAATCTCAGGGTACTCTGTTGTTTATACAGAATAGTCTATACTTTTTGTGATAAAGGTGTTTCCGCTCTGCACCAAGTTTGCCTCGACAGATTTGCGCGTCACGCTGCTCAAGATACTGGAATCAAAGGATTGCCCGATTTCCCAATCTGGATTTGCGGCTTTTACCGCATTATACATTGCTCTTGTGTATGCTTTTTCGTATTGTCCAAGCGCCCATGAGCCCAAGGATGTGCAGGAGCTTTTAGGACACTCGGATGTGCATACTATCATGAACGTCTACGCCCACGGTTCAAGAGAAGCCAAGCGAAACTCGGCAAGACTTTTAGATAAGGTTGTGGGACTGAATTAACAATCAAAACTGAATAACAAAAACTTTCCCTTGTAAGCTGCTCATAAGGACAAAAACAAGGGAAAAGGACATGTATATCAGATTTTCAAGTGCTGCAAAGCCTTGAAAATCGGGGAAAGTTAGATGGATTAATAGATAAATTTAAATTATAAAAAAACAGATTAACCACTCACTCTACAATTCACTGTATTAGTATGATTAACCTGTTTTCTTATATTTTTATGGTATTTTTTATATTTTCTATGATACTACTATCTTACATCATCTGACTGCTATACATTGAAACTACCTTGCAGACATATGCTTATAATATGATGTCGTGGTCTTTATATAATTAATATTATATTATAAAAGATTAGCTTTTCTAAGTCCTTTTTTAATTGCCATTGCTGCAAAAAGTGCAAGTGCAAGGAATATTAAATCCTTTATAATAAATGGTGCTGCTGCATAAGAAAATGATAAAGCCCAACTAAGTCCCATAACAAACTTAAACTGTACAACACCACATATATAACATACTGTCATACCAACTGCTCCAAGAAGATACTGAATTACAATATTCTTAAAGTGGCTTCCGATACCACACATGAATGCATATACAATATATCCATATATGAATCCACCTGTCTTACCTATTATAACTTCAAAGCCACCACTCATCCCTGCGAATACTGGAAGACCTACAGCTCCAAGAAGTACATATAATAACACTGCAAGTGTTCCCTTTTTCTCGCCTAGAACATAACCTGTAAGTGCTACTGCAAAAGTCTGTAATACAACCGGTACTCCTGTTGGAAGTGGTATCTGTAGAACTGACAGTATACATACAACTGCTGTAAACATTCCAACTGTTGTTATAGTCTTGACTGACATCTTTTTCTCACTTATTGAAATATTACTATCCATAAAACCCTCCACTGCATATTGCATAATATTTTTTACAGATTATATAATATTCCTTTTTCGTATATTTGTCAACTAATTGTTATTGTAAGTTAACATTCGATTTTATTACCTTTTTTATCATTTGACTTCATTATATTCTCTCTCATTGCCATCTCAAGACTATTAACAGTTCTGGTACATTACTTACCAAGAATATTCTTAAGATCTTCTTCTGGTGTTGAAACAGGTCTTATTCCAAAGTTCTCTACAAGGAAATTCAATACTCCAGGTGATACAAACGCAGGAAGTGTTGGTCCAAGGTATATATCCTTAATTCCAAGATAGAGAAGTGTAAGAAGAATACTTACAGCTTTTTGTTCATACCATGACAGAACCATTGTAAGTGGAAGTTCATTAACTCCACATTCAAAAGCATCTGAAAGTGCAAGTGCAACCTTAATTGCACTATAAGCATCATTACACTGTCCCATATCCATAATTCTTGGGAATGGTCCTATATTACCTAGGTCAAGATCATTAAATCTATACTTACCACATGCAAGTGTAAGAATAATTGAATCAGAAGGAGTTGCTTTTACAAAATCTGTATAATAACTTCTTTCTTTTCTTATACCATCACATCCACCTACTAAGAAGAAATGACTTATTGCACCATTCTTAACTGCTTCTACAATCTCACCTGCTGATGAGAGAACTGCATTTCTTGCAAATCCTGTCATAACAGTATTACCACCATTAACTCCGCTCATAACAACATTCTCTTTATATCCACCAAGTTCAAGTGCTTTATTAATTACCGGTGTAAAATCTTTATCCTCACCAATATGAACCATCTCTGGATATGATACTACCTCTGTTGTGAATACTCTATCCTTATAGCTCTCTTTTACAGGCATAAGGCAGTTAGTTGTATAGATAATCGGTGCAGGAATATTATCAAATTCTTTCTGCTGATTCTGCCATGCTGTACCAAAGTTACCTTTAAGATGTGGATATTTTTTAAGTTCCGGATATGCATGTGCAGGAAGCATCTCACCATGTGTATATACATTAATTCCTTTATCTTTTGTCTGCTCTAATAATAACTTAAGATCATAAAGATCATGCCCTGTTATTACAATAAATGGACCTTTTTCAATCTCTTTTGTAACTGTTACAGGCTCCGGATTGCCAAATGTCTCTGTATTAGCTCTGTCAAGAAGTTCCATACAAATAAGGTTAACTTCTCCTGTCTCAAGAACAACTTGTAAAAGTGGCTCCATCTCAAGATCTTCGCCAATAACTGCAAGTGCCTTAAATAAGAAATCTGTAACCTTAGAATCCTCATATCCAAGCACAGCTGCGTGATATGCATAAGCTGCGATTCCTCTTATTCCGAATAGAATAAGTGATTTTAGTGATCTAATATCTTCATCAGCTTCCCATACCGCTTTCATATCATAATTATCTGTATTACCGCATCTTGACACGCAAGCAGAACATCCAGGTGAGATTATCGCTTTTTCTTCATTCACTCTATCTATTAATTTCTGTATTGTCGCATCATTAAAGTTAACATTAGTAATTGTCGTAAAAAGACCTTCCACTACTAATCTCTCTGCATTCTTAGTTCTCTCGTTAGTCTGACATACTCTTGCAAGTCCTACAAGTGCGCCTGTGAGTTCGTCCTGAAGTAATGCTGTATTCTCTGTTTTACCACATACTCCTGCTTTACCTGTACATCCTGTGCATCCTGCTGTCTGCTCACACTGAAAGCAAAACATATTACCTGACATATTATTTCCTCCATACTCTTTGATATATTTATAATCAACTTTTAATAATTTTTCAAAAAACTATATTGTGCATTATAATTATTTTTACTTACATATTATAATTATTTTTACTTATATATTTAATTAATCAAGAATTCTTCCATCTGTTGAGATTGTTACAACCTGCCATGGAATGAACTTACCACTGGCTTTAAGAGCTTCTTTTGCTGCATTCTCAAGTCCACCACAACATGGAACTTCCATTCTTACTATTGTCACGCTCTTAATATCATTCTGTGATATTATTGCTGTAAGTTTACTCTGATAATCAGCATCATCAAGTTTAGGACATCCTACAAGAACTACCCTGTTCTTAACGAATTTTCTATGAAAATCACCATAAGCATAGGCTGTACAATCTGCTGCAATGAGAAGATTTGCATTGTTATAAAATGGTGCTGTCACTGGAAGCAGCTGTATCTGAACAGGCCACTGTGTAAGCTCTGACTGAATCTTTTCACTTACATTATTATTAACATTACAGCTATTATCATGAATTATAGTCTGTGCTCTTGTTCCAGGGCATCCACAAGGTTCTATCATATCTGCATCTCTATTTTTACTATAATTACCATTTGCATCAGTAAAATTGTCTTTCATCTCATTCTTACTTTTGGCATTATTATTTTTTATGCTGCTCATAGCACTGCTTAACTTATTAGCTGTCTCTTTGGCTTTTTTCGCTGCAAGTACTGCGGCTTCATCATAAGCTGCTGCCTCTCGCTCAATAAACTTAATTGCATCTACCGGACATGCAGGAAGACAATCGCCAAATCCATCACAATAGTCGTCCCTCATAAGCTTTGCCTTGCCATTAACCATTCCTATTGCACCTTCATGGCAGGCATTCGCACATAATCCGCAACCAATACAGGCTTCTTCATCAATCTCAATAACTCTTCTTACCATACGTCATTTCCTTTCTTTGCAGCTATATGGATATTTTTACTTATAAACACATATACTCACCATACAACTACTTCTACTGTTTCTTTGACTCTTTGAACATTATATGTTATCATCAGGTTATATTCTGTTGTTTTTACAACATTTTATATTTTTTTCGCTATTACTTAGTTTGGGAGAGTGACAATTTTGAATAATATTATTAACAACAACATCTATAATGATATTTATGACCAGATTCTTATTAAAAGTAACCTTTTTTATAATATTACACCCGACAATATTCATTCGATGATAAAATGTCTTGATGCCAGAATTATGGATTATAAAAAAGGTGAACTTATTCTTCGTGTTGGTCAATGTACTAATAATATCGGAATTGTTCTTGATGGTACAATACACATCACAAGGGAAGACTATTGGGGAAATGTCACATTGATTAATAAATATAGTTCATCAGATATGTTTGGTGAGATATATGCAATAAAAGGTGATCTTCCTTCTGAAGTTAATGTATATGCTATGACTGATTGTCGTATAATGTTCCTTAATGTAGGAAAAATCCTAAGAACTTGTTCTTCCTCATGCACACACCATCAGGCATTAATTGCCAATCTTATGATGTCTCTTACAGAGAAGAATTATATGCTTAATAAAAAGATTGAATATATGTCAAAGAGAAGTACAAGAGAAAAACTTCTAAGTTATCTGTCCACACAGGCTTCATCTACATCCGACAGTACATTTACCATTCCATTCAACCGACAGCAGTTAGCAGACTTTTTATGTGTTGACAGAAGTGCAATGACTGTTGAATTATCCAAATTAAAAAAAGAAGGTATCATTGATTTTAACAAAAATACCTTCAAAATATTATAATATTCAATTGCTTATATTTAGAGCTAAAATTACTTTTATTCTGAAACAAAATTACTTATACTTTAGAATAAAGTTGCTCATATGCTGAGATAAAATTACTTTTATTTTGAATCAAAATCACTTACATTCTGGGATAAAATTACTTATATTCTAAAACAAATTCACTTATATTCCAGAACAAAAAAAGAAGGAACCACAGTATCGGGATTGGATTATAACTGTGGTTCCAAAGATGGAAGCGCGAGACGGGAATCGAACCCGCGACCCCCTCCTTGGCAAGGAGGTGCTCCACCGCTGAGCCACTCGCGCACAATATTAAATTATGTTCTCACATAAAGCGGGTGATGGGAATCGAACCCACGTATCTAGCTTGGAAGGCTAGTGTTCTACCATTGAACTACACCCGCAAACAGTGCCCAAAGCCGGAATCGAACCAGCGACACGAGGATTTTCAGTCCTCTGCTCTACCGACTGAGCTATCTGGGCCTACTACTTAATAAAATACAACATATAAACAAAATATACAAAAAGGATTCAAAAGTTATATATTCTATCAATGCCGGCGACCGGAGTCGAACCGGTATGGGAGATTAGTCCCGCAGGATTTTAAGTCCTGTGCGTCTGCCTATTCCGCCACGCCGGCATCAAATGGATGGAGAAGGATTCGAACCTTCGAAGACGAAGTCAACAGATTTACAGTCTGCCCCCTTTGGCCGCTCGGGAATCCATCCATTAATTGCCTAATCCACAAATAAATACTCAATAAGGACTTTTTATTATAATCAAAAAATAAAAAGTGAATTAGACACATCAGCTGTTTTCACCTGACAAGATATATTTATACCATAAAGCGTTGAATAAAGCAAGTACTTTTTTTATTTTTTTTTAATTTTTTTTATTTTAGCAATATACTCTTCTAAATATCGCTGCCTGAATTGGTTCTAATGTTACTGTAAGTCGTCCATTAGGTGCATCATAGAATGTCTTGCCAAGATTATATCCATCCTGCGTTGTAAGCAATATTCTCTCTATTTTATCACCATCATGTATTCCTATCTCCCAGACCGGAATAGTTATTGTAACCTCATATAAGCTATTATTAATCGCTATGACTATAAGATTATCATCCACAAATCGCCCATAACTTATTACATTCTGTGAACCATAAAGTGCCTTATATGAGCCTCTCATAAGAGCAGGATTAGCTTTATGAAGCTTAATTATATCTCTGTGGAATTCAAGAAGCTCCATATCTTCATGTCCCCATGGATAAGTTCGTCTGTTATCCGGATCAGTCCAACCGCATACACCGGCTTCATCACCATAATATATAGTTGGTGCACCAGGCCATGTCATCTGCATAACAATCGCTTCTTTGAATATTCCTTTATTAATTCCATTAGACGCAGCTTCACTTCCATGTGTATTAACACGTCCTACTGTATGATTAGTTCTTGTTAAAAAACGTGAATGGTCATGATTAGATAATTCATTCATAGCTATACTCATGCTCTGAAATCCCATTCGTGACATATGATGAGCCATTGTATTAAAGAAATGCTCATTATTACCAAGAAGTGGGCCTACATACTCATCGCTGTGCTTCTCCATACCTGTTAAAAACCATGTGACCGGTTCCATGAATGCATCATAATTCATTACTGTATCCCATTCTCCACCCTGAAGCCAGTCATACGCATCTCCATAATGTTCTGCAAGTATTACTGCATTCGGATTGGCACTTTTAACTGCATCTCTAAAATCACGCCAAAACTGATGATTGTATTCCTGTGAGTGTCCAAGATCTGCCGCCACATCAAGTCGCCAACCATCTATATTGTATGGTGGTGATACCCATTTTTTACCTACGTTTATAATATAATCATGCAATTCCTTGGAGTTCTCATAATTAAGCTTAGGAAGTGTATCATGTCCCCACCATCCATCGTATTTATGATTATATGGCCATTCATCTGCAAAAAAATTAAAATATCCAACATACGGACTATCTTTTGTTATAAATGCACCTTTTTCAAATTCTGATTGATTCTCGTATATTCTCTCTCTGTCCATCCATTTATTAAATGATCCACAGTGATTAAATACACCATCAAGAATTACTTTCATTCCTCTTTTGTGAACTTCAGTTACAAAATTGGCAAAAAAAGCATTACTTGCTATGAGATTCTTAAGATTAGCAACTCGCTTTATATACTTACTCGCATGCGTATTGTCATAATCTCCTTCTTCAAGTTCCTTACCACCATCATCGACAATAACTCCGATATGTGGATCTATATAATCATAGTCCTGGCTATCATATTTATGATTAGATGGTGATACAAATAATGGATTAAAATATATAACATCAACACCAAGTTCTTTAAGGTAGTCAAGTTTATCCTGAACTCCTTTCAGATCTCCGCCATAAAAGTGTCCAACATCCATCTGCCATGGATATGCATTCCAATCTTTTTCTTTGTGTACCGGCTGTCCTATATAGATATATTCTCTGTCTGTAACATCGTTTTTCTCATCACCATTACAAAATCTGTCAACGTATATCTGATATATTACGCTACCTTGCATCCAATCCGGCACAACAAAGCCCGGAATTATCTTAAAGTTGTAATATTGATTAAGTGAACTTGATGCTCCTATCTGATTATAGTAATACACAATTGCACCAAGAATTATCTCAAAATAATATACAACCGGTTCATCTCCAACTTCTATCTCTGTCTCATAATAATCAAACCAATCATCAGAATATGCCCTTTTCATAATATGTCTGTCATCGCATACTACGAGCGTGACCTGATCAACATTGTACTTGGCTGTTCTGAATCTTATTGTAACTTTATCACCTTTAAGTGGCTGTGGTGGATTACGATATGCCATTGTTCCATCACTAAACAATGCTCTTTGATTAAGTATTGGCTTTACATTGGATATATAAAGTTGTTTTCTTTCCATCTCTAATAGTTTGTCTGATCTTTTTATAATCTCCACTTAGAGAACCCTCCTTCATTAACCTGATACATAATGCACTGATATTATTATGTATCAATGACATAATAATTATCGACTGCTTAAGAATTTCTTTTATAATCAAACCCAAAATGGTAACTATTTCGCATTACTATTTATTATGATACATTTATCCAAAATATACAATTATTGATTTTTAAAAAATATATACAGGCGAAACTCCAATATATGTTATCTAAGATTGCCAAAGTATAAATAGTATCAACAAAAACACGCTTGCGCTAAGTGTACATCGTAACGGTACTAAGTTTGTTGTAAGGCTTTGCCTTCCAACGCACTAAGTGCCGACGATTACCACATTGTTTTCTTTTGATACTATTTATACTCCGGCAATCCAATTTACATTTTCCCTGAGTTTCGCAGCTACTCTTTCGCTTAGATTTTAGAGCAATTCTATATGTCATTATTGCATAGTATATTTTGCCCAAATCTAGTATTCTAACCCAAATATATAATTTTATAATCACTGCTTTACATTATCCAAAACATGGGTTTTATAATACTCCAATAGGTTGATATTTTTTACTCTCCAGTTTTATAAGCTAGAACGTAAGCCAACAATTCATTTAAAAATCTCTAGAAAACGTATATCAGCTACAAGAGGCTTAATATATATCAAAAGAAAACAATGTGGTAATCGTCGGCACTTAGTAAGCTACACGTTAAAGACGTGTGGCGAACTTAGTACCGTTACGATGGACACTTAGCGAGAGCGTGTTTTTGTTGATATATATTAAGCCTCTTGTAGCTTCGTAAACTTTCCTTGTGAGATTTTTAAATGCATACTTGATACTTGCTAGATAAATAGACAGTAAAAAAGACAGCCTGCGATCTGCTGTCTTTTTTAGGAGAAGGTATTTCGTTTCTTATGGGGTGTAGCAAAAACTATATAATGTATTGGGGGGGTTTTTACGTTCTTAATTATAACAAAGGGAAACCGATAAGTCTGCACAAAGTTTACCATATTTTTTAGTTTTTTTTGGGCTTTTTAACATCAGTTTATACAGCCAACACTTTTTCGAACGTAATTTTTGATAATAAATTGTCATAAAAATGACCGGCAATTCTAAATCACCGGTCATTAGTACTATTCCTTAGTACTTTCGAACAAAGCTTCAAATTCTTCCTGGTTAATTTTCTCTTTTTCCATAAGAAGATCTGCACATTTGTGAAGTACATCAATATTTTCCATTATGATATCTTTTGCTTTTTTGTAACAATCATCAACGATATTCTTAACTTCTTCATCAATAATTGACTGAACACCTTCGCCATAATTTCTTGTATGTGCAAGGTCTCTTCCAATGAATACTTCATCGTCATCATTATTGTAATTAAGAAGACCTACTTTATCTGAGAAGCCATATTCTGTTACCATGGCTCTCGCTGTGCTTGTAGCACTCTTAATATCCTGTGATGCTCCTGTTGTAATATCATCGAATATAAGCTCTTCTGCAATACGACCTCCAAGGCTTACTATGATATTCTGAAGCATCTTGCCTTTTGTATTAAACATCTCATCTTTTTCAGGGAGTGGCATTGTATATCCTGCTGCTCCTACACCTGTAGGAATTATTGATACTGTGTGTACCGGTCCGACATCTGGAAGAACATGGAACAGTATTGCATGACCTGCTTCATGATATGCTGTAATCTTCTTCTCTTTGTCTGATATAACTCGGCTCTTCTTCTCAGCACCAATTCCAACTTTAATAAATGATCTGTTGATATCTTCCTGTTTTATAAAAAGATTGCCATTCTTAGCTGCGTATATTGCTGCTTCATTCATAAGGTTCTCAAGATCTGCTCCTGTGAATCCTACAGTTGTCTGTGCTATTTTATCAAGATCCACATCATCAGCAAGTGGCTTACCTTTTGCATGTACTTCAAGTATCTCTCTTCTTCCTTTTACATCAGGTCTTCCTACTGCTACTTTTCTGTCAAATCTTCCCGGTCTAAGTATAGCTGGATCAAGAATATCAACTCTGTTAGTCGCTGACATTACGATAATTCCTTCATTAACACCAAAGCCATCCATCTCTACAAGTAACTGATTGAGTGTCTGCTCTCTTTCATCATGTCCACCGCCCATGCCTGTTCCTCGTCTTCTTGCTACTGCATCAATCTCATCGATAAATACAATACATGGGGCATTCTTCTTGGCATCTTCAAAAAGATCTCTTACTCGTGATGCACCAACACCAACGAACATCTCAACAAAATCTGAACCTGATATACTGAAAAATGGAACTCCTGCTTCTCCTGCTACTGCTTTTGCAAGAAGTGTCTTACCTGTTCCAGGAGGTCCGACAAGAAGTACACCTTTTGGAATTCTTGCTCCAAGCTGTATATACTTCTTAGGATTCTTTAAGAAATCTACTATCTCTGTAAGTTCTTCTTTTTCTTCCTGAAGACCTGCTACATTCTTAAATGTAACATTCTTGCCTTGTGCTGCATTGAACATTCTCGCACGGCTCTTGCCAAAATTCATCATCTTTGCATTAGTTCCGCCTGAGTTTGCAGCTCTGTTATTCATCATTGCTATTATTACAACAATGAACAGTACAGATATTATAAGTGGAAGTATCGTTGTAAGGAATGTACTATCCCTTGGCACATCTGTTACCTGAGGATATATATCATATTCCTTCTCAAGTAGTTTTTCAATATCACCTGTATCTGTTACATAGAACTTCCTATAATCATTACTTCCCTTTAATTTGACAAGTACCTGTCCTGTTGGAACTTCCCTATTCTGTTTAATTGTTACAGCAGTTACTTCTTTATCATCAAGTGCTTTTATAAACTGTTCATAAGTATAATCATATCTGCTGTCAACTGTTGTCTTTGCAAAATAATATGCAATTCCAAGTATTACTAAAAATGCAATATAAAAACCAATTCCTCTAAATGACTGTTTTTTCAACAGCCACACCTCCTCTCGTTATTATCTTCAGCTCAATGTCTTAATTAACTGTCCTCTTATGCATACTTTAAAAAATCTTTTTTAATCAAGATTCTCAACAACTCCAACATATGAAAGATTTCTATATTTCTGATCATAATCAAGTCCATATCCGACAACAAATTCATCCGGTATCTCAAAACATACATAATCTACTTTTACATCTTTTACTCGTCTGTCTGGCTTATCAAGTAATGTACATATCTTAAGACTCTCAGGATTTCTCTTTAATAAAAGTTCTCTTAAATAGTAAAGTGTATTACCTGAATCAATTATGTCTTCGATAATTATTGCATTTTTTCCTTCAATTGACTCATCAAGCTCTTTTTTTATATTAATAACTCCGCTTGATACTGTATCGCTGCCATAGCTTGATACCTGCATAAAGTCAATAGTTACAGGCATATCAAGTCTTTTTGCAAGTTCACATGTAAAGAATATGCTTCCTTTTAAAACACAGATAAGATGTACGGATTTGCCTGCATAATCTTTGTTTATTAACACAGCAACCTCTCTTACTCTTTTATCAATCTGTTCTTCTGATAATAGAACTCTAATGTCAGCCATTTTCTAAATCCTCCATAATACTGATGCACAGAACTGTCTTTGTGTCTGCGCTGATTTTATATTTTTCACTAATTCTGTGTCCTAAGACCCACAACACACTGTTACCTTCTGCTATTACAAGTGTTGTGTCTCTCTTATCTCTGGGTATTTTTTCATCTATATAATAGGCTTTAAGCGTTTTCTTTTTGCCTGATTTATCTATGATCAGATAATCCCCACTTTGTCTGGCACGAATCTGCAAATTACCACTTATTCTATCATAATCAAACATTTTCGTATAGTCATTTGATGATATTTTTTGATTATTATTCCATTCTTCTAACCATAGCTTAATAACTGTCTTCGTATATGGTTCATTATATATTATTGCTTTGTCTTCTGTCAGCATTACCTTGGTATTAGAACCACTCGTAATTGTGTCAGTATGTGCTATTTTTATCTCTTTTGCAGGTATTGTATTGGCATTAAGACCACTCGTGGCTATGTCAGTATGTGCTGTCTTTATCTCTTTTGCTGGTATTGTATTAACATTATATCCTGTCAAATCAATGTCTATCGGCACTACTTTACCAATTACAGTTTTCTCTTTAATACTTTCTTTTGCAATAATAAGTCGCTCATATTCATTGACAGCTCTATATCCAAGCGGAAGCATCACACTTTTTCCGGTAGTCTTTGTTATAAGTGCTGCAACGTCTTCTGTATGTGTCTTAGTTACATCTTTAAGTCCCATTCCTGCTTCTAGGAATGACTTTCTTATCACTCTTTTCACTATCGCAGGATGAGCAGTTCTTAATATCTTAGTATCAAGTATAACTTTTTTATCTTCTTTTTCAATGAGCGAATCACCATATATTTTATCGGTACAATCAGCCATGAAATCATCTGTTTCTCTCAAAATTTGTGCCATCTCATTAATATTCTCAACAAAATTAGCATTAATATTCTCTTCTATATATGGTATAAGCTTAAGTCTTAATCTATTGCGCATATAATCATCATGAAGATTGGTGCTGTCTGTACAATATTCTCTCCCTATCGATGACAGATATTCTTCAATCTCAGCTCTCTTAACGCATAGAAGCGGGCGGATAATATCACCATTAGCAGGATTCATTCCACCAATTCCTTTTATTCCACTGCCTCTTATCATGTTGAACATTATAGTCTCTGCCTGATCATTCATATGATGTGCAACTGCTATCTTGCCACCACCATGTGCAATAAGCACTTCTCTGAATTTCTCATATCTTATAATTCGTCCTGCCTCTTCGACACTTAATCTGTTCTTCTTTGCAATTCCTGTCACATCGCATGAAAAAATAAAAAGTGGTACATTTTCCTCTTCGCATATTTTTTCCACATACTTCTCATCTCTTAGTGCTTCTTCTCCACGAATGTTGTGATTAATGTGGACAGCATACAGCTTAAATTGCACCATTTTTTTATATTCTCTAAGAATATAAAACAGACTTACCGAATCTGCACCACCTGATAATCCTACCACGATGTTGTCTCCTTCTTGTATAAGTCTGTTTTTTCTAATATATGCAAAAACTTTTTCTTTCAAGTATATCACCTCTCATTTTACTATGTATTCTTCGGTTTTATTCTTCTATCTGCGTACTTATTGGCAATTTGATAATATTATCTATATATGTGGCATTCTATTTTATCAATTTAACTTAATAGTTACATTTGTATACCAATTTGGTAATATCATCTGCATAGGTGTTACTCCATTTTATTAGTTTAACTCAATACTTACGCTTACGCACTTTTTTAATAATATCATCTATATATGTGTTACTATGTTTTATTATTCTAACCTTATACTTAACTCTGCCATCATATGCTTCTCGCTTATCTGACAATCAACATTCTACATAATACTTAATTTTTATGTCAAAATCAAGTTTTTCGTATCTCGGCTCCATATACCTGTTGTTATTATAGTCATATCATCTTTTATCATATCACTGTTTAATGTTACTCCTCTTAGCAGGCGGTCTGCAAATATCTTAGGATTACTGACTTCCATCGCTGCTATCATACCTTGAAGATATTCTTCTTTATTATCGCTCTTAATGGCATCTATTATTCCATCACTAACCATTATTACCATATCCCCATCGCTAAGGCTTGTACCAGTCTCTTCTATGTCCGCTCGCTCGAATACTCCTGCCGGCATTGAAGATGAGTATACTATCTCAACATCTTTAGTGTTCGCTCTCTTTATGAATGTCGGTGCAGCTCCAAGCTTTATTAGTTTCATCTGCCCATTGTACCTGTCTATCACTGCTACGTCCATAGTAAGCGGCCTTGCGTTGTAATTCTCTGTTGCAAATGCAAGATTAATCATCTTAATCGCTGTTGTCTCCATAAATCCTGCTTCCATAAATCTCTCCATGAGTTCTATCATTATCTCACTCTCGCAATTTGCTATCCTGCCACTCCCCATTCCATCACTTAGACACATAACAGTTCTTATACTGTCAGGTGTGCATACCGAGAAGTTGTCCCCTGACACATCACTTTCACTTTTTTTGCATCGTGCGACACCATGTATTGTTCTGTATGGTGCTTCTTCTATGAATACATATCTGTTAAACTCTCTGTTAATTACATGTCTTGATGCTTCATCCGGAATAAATCTTCTCTCCAAACATACACTTATTATATCAGCAAGTTCTTTTGCAGTTGCACATGAAGTCTTTACTATCTTTGCATTAAGACTTACTTCATAGTATTTATCACGTTTTTTAACAAGTGTTATATTATCTGCACTTATTCCTCGTCTATGCATCGCCAATGTAAGCCTGGTATATTTCTTCCCGGATATTGTTACTTTCTCACACCTTGCACCTGAATACTCATTGAACACATCTGACATATCATATAGCTGGCTCACTGCTGCATCACGCCCTCTGCTTATCTTTGCATCTTTTCTAAGCATATCAAGTTCTCTGTATGTATCACCAAGCACTTTTAGACTCTCACCTGCATGTCTTAGTCTCTCATTCTCAAACTTTCTGTCTATATCACAGTTGTTATCCGATACTCCATTTCTTCTAAATGTTCCAATTATATGTCTCATCACACCCACTCCTATTGTATACTCGAAGTTCTCTACTCTATATTCGCAAATTCCTATTCTATATATATTTTGAACGGGTGTAATTTATGACTGATATATGCTTTCTAGAACTATACTTTACAGAGAAACAGATAAAAAAAACCGGCAGGTTAATACCTACCGGTCTATTCAGTAGCGGAAATTGGATTCGAACCAACGACACCACGGGTATGAACCGTGTGCTCTAGCCAACTGAGCTATTCCGCCAAAACTGACAAGTCGTATTATAGCAAATATCAGCTCGACTTGTCAACTACTTTTTTTATTTTTTTGATTATTACTTTTTCCTCATTTGTAAAACTAACTTCCACCCCTATATGACTTGTCGTGGAAGTTACTGCTTCTGTGGTTTTTAGTTATCATGTCTTGGCTTTTAGTTATTATCATCCTGTCTAAATATTATCTCATCAGGATACATAAGTCCAAGCTTCTCTCTTGCGACTTTTTCAACGTATTTGAGTGTCTTCATCTCTTCTTCAAGTTCTGCAAGCTGCTCTTTTTTGGCTTCCTGCTCGCTTATCTCTGCCTTTAATCTTTCTTCTTCACTTTTATAGTCATAATTCTTCTGATTAGTCTCTATCATCTTAAACATCATAGTTCCACTAAATACAAGAAGAATCACTATTATACATATACTGTTAAATTTATTAGATGTTTTGTTTTTACGTGCCATTTCTTTATGCCTCCTAAGCTGCTATGTTATCTTTGCGGTAAAAACCTTCGCAGCAGTTTTATTACTTTTCTTATACTTTTAGTTAGTCTTTTTAATACTTTCATAATATTAATTCGGATTATGTTAAGTAATCTTGAACCGTATTCTACTATAAATTTTCCTGCAAAGATTTCAAACATGCCCATGCCCATATAAGTTGCAACAAGTGCAAATATACGCACATAGCCTGAATTATATATGTATATTATTCTAAATATTGTAAACGCAAGAATTATACTGTATATTATATCCTCTGCCACAGAGAGTATTATTCCTGTCGTAAACACTCTGCGTTTTATCCTGATTATGTCATAGATCCCCCACATCACTGCCCCGTTAAAAAATGCTGCTGCCATCAGTTCTAGTTCTTCTCGTATCATCTGGCTATCCAAACAATTTTTTCATTACTGACTGATTATTTTTCTCAGGTTTTCCCTGTTCTTTATAACCAAATCCATCTACTATCCCTTCAATATCAACTTCGCCTTTTTCAACTGACAGTCGCTTTACATGGAGTTTCTGACCTCTTATTGTGAGAATTCCTCCTATTGTATCTAGAATTATCTTCTCTGTATCAAATGATATTACATCATTAACACCACTTATCGTTCCATTTTTTCTGCTATTTATCGTAATCTTATGGTTCTTAGACACAATTCGCTCTTCCATATACACACTCCCTATCTATATACTACGCATTAATAATTGTGTTTTGCAATCACCTGATATATTATATTACATCAATATGCAGTATATACTATGCCAAAGCAGGCACTTATATGAACGATATTATTGTGTTAATTCTAACATTCTAAATCCTTATAAGTATTTAAACATCTCTTTTGCATCTTCTTTCTTAATAGAATCCTGAATATTAGTAACTTCAACTTTAGTTGACTTGTTACCAAACTGAATCTCTATTATATCACCTACTTTTACATTAACTGATGCTTTTGCAACTTTATCATTTACAAGAACTCTTCCACCATCACAGGCTTCGTTGGCTACTGTTCTACGCTTTATAAGTCTTGATACTTTCAAATATTTATCTAATCTCATATTTTTTCTCCTTCTTGCAATTATATTTTTTTATATAGTAAAAAACTGCCGCACCATATATTATGATGTGGCAGTTTAATCAGTAACACATATTAATGTGTATATTACTTTTTACTAACTAATTATGCATTTACTGAATCTTTTAATGCTTTACCAGCTTTGAACTTTGGAGCCTTTGAAGCTGGGATGCTCATTGTTTCACCATTTCTTGGGTTTCTTCCTTCTCTTGCAGCTCTTTCAGCTACTTCAAATGTACCGAAACCAACTAACTGGATCTTTCCACCTTTTGCTAATTCATCAGCAACTACTTCTGTAAAAGCTTTTAAAGCTTTTTCTGAATCTTTTTTTGATAATTCTGTCTTTTCTGCGATAGCATCAACTAATTCTGCTTTGTTCATGGATGACTCCTCCTCTTAATGATTATCATATAATTTTATGTGCCTTTATGGCTTTAAAAGTACTCGTCCATTAGGCTTTGAACTATTACCTTCACTTTCTTTTATATACGTTTTGCCTAGGTTTGTCAAGGAATTTTGCGTATTTTTGCGTGGTTTAGGCATTTTTTTTTAAAAGTGAAACAGTAATTGTATCAAAATTATATGGTGAACATCCTTTTGTGTGTATATTCATTATCAACCTTATTTTTTTCTATATACTTTATAATACTAAAGTACCATTTACTAGTATCCAAGTCCCATATTTATTAGTATATCTTCTGATGTTTTTTGACGGGTTTTGACGTAATGATATTACTATCTATTCTATATATTCGGGTGGTGTTAACAAAAGTAATTGAATAGTTTCAGTTTAACAGCAGTATTAATTATTCAAGATGTTTACCAAGGAAACTTGCCGCTATCTGTACCATCTTATTCTCTACATCGCCAAATTTCTTTCCATTATCTTTATTAAGCACAACTACTGCACCAACTGCATCTCCTGCACTGATAATAGGTGCTACTGCTTCTGCTGTTATATCATCATCTTCAATAAGATTTAAGAAACTGCTATCACCTCTACAACCTGCCATCCTGCCTCTCTCATCGATTATTTTTTCTAATGTAGTACTTATACTTTTATCTTTTATGTCTTTTTTTCCACTACATGCAATATATCTCTCTTTATCTGTCACTATAGCTATGTTACCGGTATTTTGCCAGATTGCATCACAATATGCCTGTGCAAAGTCTTCAAGTTCTTCGAATGGTGAATATTTCTTAAGTATTATCTCGCCATTATGAGATGTGAATATCTCAAGCGAATCGCCTTCTTTTATTCTAAAAATACGGCGGATTTCTTTTGGAATTACTATTCTTCCAAGCTCATCCCATCCTGTCAATCAAAGTCAAAAAATAAATTTCCGTCCCCGGAAACCCGCATAAATACTGGATTATTTGGACTTCCAGAGGATTTCAATGTGTTCTCCGTCCGTGATATTTACCTTTTCACATTCAGAATATCAACTTCGCCATCCCCGGAAAGTCCCAATTTATCTCTTCCGACTTCCATTATCAAGCCATACCACTTTTGATTGTCTGTGTGGCGCAGAACAACATTCCAGTCATCCCACGGGTATTCTGGCTCTGTACCGTATTGCTGCCCGCACCAGTTAAACACTTCTTGTCGTGTCATTTGCTACTCAACTGCTTTATAGCCAGCATTCGTAATTACACAAATTGCTTCGCTTTTTCTTTCAATATATTTTGCTTGCAAACAAGCATTAAGGGCTTCTTCCCAAACAGCATATTCACGTCTATCTGGATATTCCTTAGCAACTACTTCGCTGCCAATCTGAATATATGTACCTGATTCCAAATCTGAAGTTATCAGAATCTGCCCTCCCGGTGCAACTGCCACTTTTTTAAGAAGTTGCTTCATTTCTTCTGTAATTAAGGCAGGTGCAGCACTGATATTCTCATTTTGGGCTGATACATCGCCATTTATTTCACTGATAAACTTGTCCCTTGCTTCTTCCCAAATAATATCTTCATTATCCGAAATATCAAATTCTGATTCTAATTCCCGTCTCAACTGATTCAGGCGATCTTTTACTTCTGAACGATCACCATCCAACTTAATAGCAATGCAGTCACTTCCAATTACACCTTTCATTCCAGAAAAATCAAAGCCAGGAAGAAGCATCGACGTTGCATTGGCTCTTAGTACCCATGCTGCCCCCATTTCATTTAAGCTGACTGGACTTTCGTAATATTCTGGCGAATGTACGAAAATAATATGTAAGTCATAATTGAGGAACCGTTCCCTTAAAAAGTCAAAAATATTGGCTCCATTTGGTATTCCATATCCCGGAAGGGAACTGCAAAAAATATCTCTACGAGGGCTTAAATTGATTGAACGAAGTAAGTCCGCAATTTTTGCAACTTGATCCTTATTCTTAGAAGAATGACTTATAAAAATAAGCGGTTTCTTTTTCATACCAGAAACACCTCCTTGTGAGTGTGACAATTCTGCCTCTTTCTTTTCGTCTGGATAATATTTATCAATATTTTTTCTAATAGCCTGAAGTTTTCCGACAAGCTCAATAAAATACTTTTTCTCCGTAAAATCATCCAGACGCTTGCCACACAAATTGATAGTTTCCCACACAAAAGTGTCATGAGTTCGATCATAAATTCCCTGTAATTCCAATTTTATTTCTTGAAGCCAATTTTGAAATTCAGGCACATCACTGATCCGTTCAAATGATGTTCCCATGCCGCCATCAAACGGATGGAACATCTTTTCTATTTCTTTTCGTGAATCTATAAGTTCAATTAAGTCTTTCTTCAATCACTCTACCCCCAATGCCTTAAATACCGCATCCTCCGCACTCTGGTACGGAATCAGCTGAAATGCGCTCATCAATTCAGACGGAACGCTTGCAAAATCCACAAATGAGGTACTCGGAATCAGCACCTTCTTTGCGCCACTATCTAGGCACACTTGAAGTGTATTTGCAAGTTCATCCACCTTTATCATCGTGCCGCTGATTGTAATATCTCCCAAGATTGCCAGATTGCCAACCACTGGTTTTCCCAGTGCAATCGAACAAAGGGCAATTAACGTAGAAAGTGCCAACTGTTCGGTCATGCCAATACCCTGTAAATCCTGATAGTTGATAATATAATCTTTGGTCAATGTACTGATAGATCCACTGATCCGGTTGCCATTTGCTTTCAAATAGTTAAATGCAGTGTTCACTGCTTCCTTGCACTTAGAATCACTGCCTAAACCTGTTCGTTCAATCTTGCCATTACCCGGAAGCATCTGACTCTCTAGGCGGAACACACCAATCATGCCGCTTTTACCTCTGGATACAGTGTAAACCTGTCCCGGATTGCACATTCCGTCAGGTATCAGTTTACCGCCGCCTTGCTCCGGTACAGAAACATAATGTTCTGACATATCCTCCAAGTCGATATAGGAGAAGTTCACATCGTAAAACTCCATGCCTCCCAATTTTTTCAACTGTTCTTTGACACGGCGACGCATTTCCAATGCAATCTGAATAACTTCTTCTAGTTCCTCTTTGGTAAATTCACCATTCGGATACATCAACTTCAGATAACCGTCTACCATACGGCGGACTGCAATCGTATCACGTTGATTCAGATTTCTTCCCAAGCGGAAATAGTGGTCAAGTGCATCACTATACTGTTCCTTACGAAGTTCCCGGATAAATTCAGCCAGATAATCACTGATAAAACCATAATCATCGGTAAAATGCTCCGGTCTGAACTTCGGTATCTCCCAGCCCGGAAGATAACAGTGCATACGGTCAAGAAATGCCGTGTCTGTTCCCATTTCTTGCGGAAAAGGAGCAAACAAACTAGATGTTTTCAACAGCACATCCACGCTCTGATTGATATTTCCTACAAATACCATAGAAGCAGTAGCAGCCTTTTCTTCTTTGCCACGAGCAAAAGAACCGGATGCCATATAGTCTTTCATAATCTGGATACCATCTTTATCCTTGAACTTGATACCTGCCACTTCATCAAAAGCAACACAATCCCACAAGCCAACCAAGCCGACTGTTTTACGTCCCATATTGTAAAAAAGATTTGCAACTGTCGTCTGTCCTCCAGAAATCAAGATACTATTCGGAGAAATCTCTTTGTAGAGATGAGATTTACCAGTGCTTCTTGGTCCCAGTTCACAAAGATTAAAATTGTTCTCAACCAATGGAATCATACGAGTTAAGAGCAGCCATTTCTCACGGTATGTAAATTCATCCGGCTCCATGCCAATAGAACGGAGAAGAATATCCAACCATTCATCTTTCGTAAATGCTTTTCGCCCCTGCTTCAGCTCATCAATATCAATATGCGGCATCTGGATCGGTGTCAGCTTACGGATGCTAATCGGAGAAATATCTTTCTGCTTCTTCTGTTTGGAACGAAGCGGATTTCCATCAATATCCTCAATGCCAAAGTTATTGTCGCCCTCAACCTCATAATCCAGCTGAATAATACACCAGATACCACCACAGAGCAGACGATCAAATTTCTCTGGGTATTCGTCAGCAATCGGTACATTACCAACTCCTAAATTGGAAAACTCTGCAAAAAAGCAGTCCTTTTTCATATCCAATCGGACAGTCACCATATCAATGATCGTGTGACTGCCTTTCTTTCGTAACTGAGACAAAATCTTCTGTGATTCATCCGGGCGCACAAAGTTATCAGCAAGAATACGCTTCACATTCTGTACACCTTTTTCAATGACCGTTTCATCGTCTGAGCTACAATACTGACCTAATAGAAACTCGAGAACATAAACTGGAACATTCGCCCCTTCCTTGATTTTCTTTGTCAGGTCTTTCCGAACAATCTTACCGTCAAAGTTCTGACGGAGCTTGTTCTTTATTTCTTCACGGGTACTTTCACCCTCTGTAAATTGCTCCATCTTTCTTTCCTCCTGCAGTATTAACTAAAGAAATCAAACTCATCCACTGCAAAGGCAATGTCAATCTGGAATGATTCACATTGCGGTATCTGAGTACTCTTTTTATCTTCATTTTCAATTACTAAATAATATACATCTGTATTATTGTATTTCAAAGACTTTAGATTAAACTGGCAGCGGAAAGTTCTTTCTGCACCGTTGTCGCTGGTCTTATCTGCAATAATCTTTTGAACGTCACTAATCTGTTTTCCGTTCTCATCCGTAAAGTAAACCTGATAGGTAGCCGCCTCACGATTTGCACTGACTGCATCCTTCTGATAGAAGTTCAATGAGAAAATCATATTGCTGATTTTACGGTTTGCAGACAACAGATTGACTGTTACCGGCTTGGTATCATATTTCTTTTTATTGCGCTTGTATTCCATAGAATCATTGCGGAGATAGTGGTATTCAATCACTGGAACAACCATTTCCTGCAAGCTGATACCACCATGCACAAAGTTCATGCCACCGCCATTCATCTTGATACGAATACTTTCTCTCGGTGCAAATCCATCAAATTCTGTTTTACCGCCCAGAAACTTCACAGGCAACAAATAGTTCGGCTGTGCGCCTTTCTGCATGATTGCATAGCGTCTGCCATATTCCACATCCATACCGTTAAAGCTGGTCTTGTCTACCTTGTCATCCTCAGTCAGCGGACTGTATGTATAAAGAAATCCATGGTCAGCCGTAATTAGAATATTCGTGCCACCAAATTCATTTACAATAATACGCACAAGGTTTTTCAATTCTGAAATTGCCTTATCACAGGCAGAAAAAACAGCGGTATCAGAAGTATGGCTCGCTTCATCAATGGTATCATGATAAATGTAAACTACATCCATGCCCTTTACCAGCGCACTTCGTTCTGCTCGCTTCATGGCAATGATGTCATTGTATTTCAAAGCCACACTTGCCGGATCTTCTGTTTTCAGAACCTTATCCCGGTAAGTGCTTGCCGTAGACTGACCATCTGCCAGAACCGTCAAAACATCGTTCCGAACTTCTACCGTCAGTTCTTTATGTGGCAATAACGCTGCCATACCAAACTTTGTGATAGACGGGAAGATGCTTTGCATACTACTGATGGAAACCTTGCTCTGTGTTTCTCTCTGGAGCTGGTCTGCCATTGCAGCCGCCACTTCATAACGCATGGCATCCGAAATAATCACGAATACCTTGGTATCCGAAGTCTTAATGCGGGAACGGTAAAATTCTTCCTGCTGTGGCACTTCCAAAACCTTGCCGTAGGTTGCCAGTTCATCCGCACATACATCTGACCAGTTGTTACCCAGTTCACCTAAGAACCAATGCGTATAGAGTCCTTCCACCTTATCGACAACGTGCTTGAACAAATCGTCAAGCAAGATATTGGAAGTTTCCAGGCTCTTTTGGAAGCTCAGATGGAATAAGCGATAATAGGTATCCATCTGATAGTAGCTTTCCGTGTATTCTTTCCAGATGCCTTTTGCTTCTGCGGTATGGAATCCGGCAGAGTGTTCCTTGAAGAAGCTCTGCATATTCGCCACTTGCAAGATACCATCATAGAAATTTTCAAACGGTTCATACCACGCACAGGTTCTCCGCTTTTCAACGGTAGAAGTTATGGTATCCACATCAATGATATGGTCGCTGATCTCTGTCATCAGCTTTGTCAGAATCACTTCGTTGATGCACGGGAAGCATTCCGTTCCTGCCAAATCGTCAACAGTCAGCTTTTCAAAGCGCTGATGCAGACGGGCTTCATCCTCAACATACCGTGCCACATCATATAACTGCTGAATGTCCTCACTATGAAGCCATTCAGAAATAAAATCATAGCAATATGCCTGGTGCGGCATGGAAATGAATCCATCCAATCCGGCAAGATACTCCTGCCGCATGGTACGGGTAGCGGCAGTCAACAACAAATGAATTGCCAGTCGTCCGAGGTCTGGTTCTTCCTCCACAAATCCGCAACCCTGACGAACCATCGCCCAAAATGCACCATCTGCATGATATTTTACAAAATCCTGATAAACAGTATTGTTCTTCAAATCCAGTCCGGCACGGAACACACTGCGGAGAATCATATTCGGCTGTGCAGCTTTCAATCCGCAGATTGCCGCCATGACAGCCATGTGCAGCTGTGCAGGCGTTGCCGGAACTTTATTCTGTGTGCTGACTTTCAACCGACGGTCTTTCGCATTGAAATAAGCACGGTAATTCTTGACCTGCTTTCGCATGGCCGGATTCGATGTAAGACCCATCTCATCCATCCAGATGGAAATCAGGTCTGCCCGGAACTCCTCACTGTAAAGCTCCACATCCAGAAGCCAGTTATCATCCGGGCGGTTGTAGACACACGGACTGTAAACCAGATAGTTTGTGGTCAAATCATCTACCGAAAGCAGTTTCTTCACAGAAAACGCATTATTTCCGGTCAGCGCAATCACCTTTGCATTTTCCAGAACCACTTCATCCAGCTTATCCTCAAATTCCTTATCTTCATCGTACCAGAAGATAATACGACGCTGATAAAACTCCAGCAGAGGTGCAGCGAATCTGCGGTTTAAGTCTTGTATTACTTTGTCTGTATCCATGCTGCATTATCTCCCTTCCGTATTTTTTACATATATTGTGCTTCTTGAAGCACCTTCTTTTCTCAACCAACCGTTTTCAACCATTTTAACCAGTATTTCTCTGGTTCTACGCTGTTTGATGCCAAGAAGTTTCATCGCCTGTGCCGTTGTAATGCCTACATTTTCCGATACATACTTATAAATTTGCTGTTCCTGTTCATTTGTCGGCACTTTATCGGCGGTTTCCCGGCGGTTTATCGGCGGTTTAACGGCGGTATTGGGGGCATTGAGGTCAACAACAGTGCCGTCAACCTGACCTCGATAAATATTGATACGCAAATCAACTTCGCCACCAATAAACTCAGGCTCCCGCAGTCCGGCAGCTTTCACTTTATCAATAATCCTCGGAATGCCGCTTCCCCAATGCTCAATCAAATTCATATAAGCAAATGCATGGGCAAGAGCTTCATTTCTGATTTTGGAATAGCCTTCTTTCATACGTTCCATAGTTTGTCCCATTGGCAGTTTTCCTGGAGAAGTGATTTCTAATCGATTGTCATATACGGCAACCTGTATCGTACCATGATCCAGATAACTACGATGTATCATTGCATTGATAATTAACTCACGAATGGCATCCGGGGGAATCTCATAAATATCCTGCCGATAAATTCCCACAATAGTAGCACCCAGATGAATATTTCTCAGAACAAACTGAAATGCTTCATCTATCTGCTCCCAAAGTGGACCGGTATATTCTCTACGGTCAACAAATACCGCTTTCGTTGTACCTTTGAACACGCCACATTGCGTTGCAACGTGAAGTCCACCATTGCCTGTCAAAATAGCAAAGGCATTAGACGGATAATCTTTTCCATCACGCTCAATCAAAACACCCCATGAACGCAACTGCTGTCTGCCGACATCTTTGATAGATGCTTTCTGTTCCTCATTATAGGCATTCTTGACTGCCTGTTCTTTCATTGCCTTGCAAAGTGCATCAATATCTTCATCTGTGATGTTAAATCCCGTACACAAAGCCTGATCGTAGTAGCGGTTACTGCCCTCGAACAGCAGCTCCTTTACCATATACTCGTCGGCAAGGCGGGTAGTTCCGGCAACACGGACATATACACCGCCATCTCTGCCAAGAGCTTTGATATAATACGGGCGCTGTCTGCCCTCAGAAACCTCTACCACAATGACAGTCTTACCATCAACCGTCTGTAAAGTAATATCCGGGATGATTGCCGGTTCACAGCTGTCTGATACAGCATTGGCAATGGCATCCATTTTCTTGAACACATCTTCCTTGTCAAAGCCAACCACTTCTCTGGTTTTATCTGCAATTCCGAAAATAATTTTTCCTCCTGTTCCATTTGCAAAGGCAACCACAGACTTCATATATTTGATGCCTTTCTCCGGCAGATTCTCTTTGAACTCTACATTCTTCGATTCTCCTGCAAGAATTTCTTCTATTGTCATTGTAACACCTCGCTCTCTTTGGCAGCCCTTACTGCCATACTTTTACTTAATTGATGAAGAAATTGAACTCAGTGCTTTGTTTAAAGCAACTTCATCAGCCTGATTTTTTCTCTCACTTTCCCACATACCGAGTATCCGATAAATACATTCTTTCACAACAGGAAAATACTTTAGACATTCTTCTTCGCTCAACTCATGAATACCTTTGCTCAAGATTCCGTAAATAGTTGTATTTTGGGTGAGTATCTCCGGCAGATATCCCTGTAACATCTTAATTCGTTCAGCCACCCTTGCCTGTTCAAATTTCTCATCATTAACTTTATCTCCCGCAGTTGCTTTTGCTTGATAAATAAGTCTTTCAAGAATTCGTCTCAAATAAACATATGAACCTGCACCAATACCACTTGCAAATAACCCTATGGCAGTTCCAAGCTCTTTTCGATCTTGTTTAGAAATCACATGCTTATAAGCATCTAATTCTGGAAATGTCATATCTGCAATAGATGGATACTGCCCAATTTTCATCATTGAATTGTCCGTTGTCAGAACAATATAATCAAGATGATGCTTCTCATCCATTGAACAAATATATTCCAATTTCATTAATCTCGTCGTATCAGCTATTTGCAAATTTATCCATTTCCATTCTTCAGCAGGACTCTTTTCTTGTCTGGCTTTGGTGCTAAATATCATATTTTGAAGTGACTCTATTTCCTCACCAAGAGATGCACAACTAATTTCTTCATCCCCCTCTGGACCCGTTTCAAAATAATACTCAATAGGTTTCATGCTAAAAACACGTTCTTGCTTGCACTCTTTACAATAAGCGCTAATTTTAACATTTCCTTTAAGTAACTCAATCAAGTCAGCAATGTTATCTTCACAAATCTCTTTAGAGTCATATAATCCCGCAGTTTGTAAAAACGTAGCATATATATTGTCCATTCACACAAGCCCTCCTTACTTTATTTTAGCCAAAACATCCTGGAAAATTGCATAATTCTTCTTCACGCCATCATCCAGATCAATAGAAATCATCTGGTCAGCAAGGTGATGAATCTTTTCCTCATAGGTTCTGATTTCAGTATCCTGTGCCTGTAAGGTGGTCAGCTTTTTATTCAGTTTCACTCGCTCGCTGGTAGAAGCATTAGTAGCAATACGCTGTTCCAGATCGTCAATAGCAGTTCGATAACGTGCCTGCTGTTCATGCACATAGTCGGTACGAATACGGGCAATGGTATCCGGCTGATAGCGGTGCATATAGATCAGAGCCTTAAAACCGTTCTTCTTGCCACTGTCAAACAACCAGTAAATCGGGCGCTTTCCAGAACCTGTTACAGAATATCTTGAACAATGGTCAGCATAAAAATCATTTAGGAAATAATTCCGAATCACGTCCTTCGGCTGACCCTTGCCGCCAAGAGCATCGGCAATGAATTTCAGGTTTTCGTCCAGCGTATCTGCGCCATAGACAGTTTTCACAAACTTCACGAACAAACCGACAATATCATCCTCGAAATATTCATCATCGCAAATTGGGATAATGTTATCCTTATCCGCAGGGAAAGAAGCGTATTTGCTTGCATCCCATTCGCCACCTGCATAGGTAAGCCCATCCATATCCAGAGAATAACGACCAAACATACAGCCAACCGCATAGGAAATGAAAGAGCGAATATCTCTGCCAAGGTCAGCCTTGCGGACAGTAACATCCTTATCCTCAACATCAGGTGTCAACTCATCCTGCAAGCCATAAATGTCGATGAAAATGCGGTTTAGTTCTTCCTCATTAACTTTTAGCTGATTAAAGCGGTTGTCGCATTCTGTCTGCCACTGTTCAAATGCCTCGGCAATGGTAGGAACTTTAAGAATCAGTGGATGGTGCTGGAAGTTCCATGAGGTTTCAAAGGAATCCCAGTCAGATTTTGAAATATTAACATTTTCTAATGCTATTTTTTCAACAGATTCTGGTAAATCCAAAGTAATTGGCAACTTAGATATTACGCCATTACTAAAGTTAATTGTCGGATTTATGATTTTCACTAAGTAATCCGCAACATTTGAGCATAAATAAGCGAGAATATAATACAATTTACTATTGGCAAAAAGCGTTGATCCAGCTACATCAAAAACTGAACCAGCTGGAGAATATCTTGCTCCAAAATATCCCGTGGTAATCCAAGTCCAACTTAAACCTTCACGCAAATGATATTCTGAGTTTCTTATAACTGCTCCTTTGTAATTTTTAACAACAGCTCCATTGTTTTTCCAAATTATCACATAGCTATTATTCCCATACCATTTTCGAAAATCACCGCCCTTTTGATATGGAAACCATGTATAAAGACTATTAGCAGCCTTTTCACCACTATCAATACCAAAAGCTATCTTTTGATAGTCAACTTCCATCCAAAGACGCAAAAAACGATTGTTATCGCCAGTAGCGATTCCCTGTTTTGGTTTCGAAACATCCCCCAGCTTTTGCAATTTCACAAAATCTTCCAATGTATTTTCACCAACCCAATATGCAATAGGCTGTCCAGGAATTTCAAAGAACCTATATTGGCAGAACAAAAACATCTGTTCTTTTTCTAAATACTGCCTTTCTTTTTCTTCTCTATCATGTGTCAAGAGTCTAAAATAATTTCCTGTATAATTAGAAATTACGTTTTTCCGTACAACAAATGATGCAGTTTGAACTATATCATTTCCTATTTCTTCAAATGCTTTTATTCCTAAATGAAGAAGACTTATCATATTATTCGAGTGTAACAGTTTTTCACGCAATTTTTCATAACTACTCAAAAACATCCATGATTGCATAGCTATCATAGCTTGACAGCCATTTTTCTTAATTCGATTGTTACAAACTTCCATAAAAACAGCAAATAAATCTGTTTTGCTATCAGGATATTTTTGTTTCACAAACTCAGACAGGTTTGAACTCATATTTGCAACGCCCATATACGGCGGATTTGTCACAACCGCATCATACTTCTGCGCCAGAGCTTCTGCCACCTGCACCAACGGCAGTAATTCTCTCAATGCCGTATCACGGGACATATTTATATCTTCCGTAATCTCTACAAATCGGTCATACAGAGCAGTCCAATCCTGTGGTGTTACAGTCAGAATTGAACCATATTCCTTTGCATCATGCAATTCGCTGATAATGGTATCCATAGCGGCTGTGAGCTTCATATCGCCGTTACAGAAATAGTCCACAGCAAATTTATCTACATGGTTACTCTCTACAATAGCATATACATGGGGCTGAATGCCACGGCTGAAGAAGCGGCGGTCATACTGACGTGCTTTCATCATTACCGCAAAATAAGCCAACTGTGCCGCACGGTCATCAATATCCAGACCGTAAAGATTGTTCTCCACAATGCTTGCCACTGCTTCACGGGTAGTATAGCCATAGGATTCATAAATTTTCATCAGCACATCAAACATATACGCTAAGATATGACCAGAACCAGAGCATGGGTCAATAACTTTCAGCTGATCCGGTGTCAGTGCGGCGTACTCCTTGCGAATCTCTGCAAGCTGTGCCTGCACTTCCGGCTCCTGCTGGGATTCTTCCAGATAGTAGTGCCATTTGGTATCTTCCGGGTCACGGTTTCCGGCAGCATAAGTAGACTGTTCTTCCTCTGTCGGAAGAAGCTGCTCTTTGACATCCGGGTGTCCCTCCAGCCACAGACGACCAAGACTGTTCTCAACCATATAGCGAACAATCCAGTCCGGTGTGAAAAGCTGGGTCGCTGCAGGGATATTTTCTTTTGTGATTTTTACATTCTTTTTCAGTGCTGCGAAAACATCGTCTTTTTTCCCACTGTTATAATACTGATACAGCCAGCCGATGATCTGGACAGCATCCTTCCAGTCATCCTCCGGTATCAGCTCGATCATCTGCTGAATCACACTACCTTCACGGAGCAGATTGTCCGGCAGAAGAAGCTCGGTATAGTCCGCAATCTTCTGAAACATTCCCGGCAAAATCTTATTCAGGGCGTTGCACTGCACGATCAGCAGATATTTATACAGTTCTTCGGTCTTTTCGGCATCTTTCAGCTCATAGACTTTTTCCATATCCAATCCATCCAAATCCAGATGAATAGCTTCGGCTATAATCTGCGGCTTAAAGTTGTTTTCCTCGTCCGTGAATACACGCACATGGGAAGGAAGATAACCATTGACTTCCATGAATCGCAGAGCAGAGAAGCGGTTGAACCAAGTATAGGCAACCTCCTCCATGACCTGCTTATATCCTTTATCGTTAATCTCGGCAATCAGAGCCTGACGCTGTTTCTTTTCATCAGCAGTGAGGACTTTGCCACCAACGCTGTCCGCATTGGCATCCTCAATGTTGTCCTCCGTGATACCGTATTCCACACCTTTCAGTGAAACACGGGCGATCAGCTCTGTTCTTGCCCAGACAGCAAATTTTTTAATCACATTCTTATCCATACTCATCTCTCCTCGTTAGTTCAGCTTGATCTCGTCGCAATTCTTCAACAACTGTTTCAGCTGGGAACGAATCTTCTCTACATAATCATCAATATCCGCATCCGTCTGTAAAGTCTTTGCCTGGAATACAACCTGACGGTTATAAGCACGAACCACTTTCTTCTTTACAGGCACAGTTTCTTTTTTCGGCTGTGTCAGCTGTACTGACGGTTTCGCTGCAGGTGGAGTCAGAACAGACTCGATATTGCTGACGGTATCATCCTTGTACTGGCACATCGGCAGGAACATGGCATCCAAAAGTGCAAGGCTCTTTAATTCTGCGATTTTCTCCTTGCACTGACTGAAATATTTGTCCGATTTTTCAATCAGATGGGATGCTTTGTAATCACCATTTGCAGCAGTATGGGTAGCTTCCATACACTGACGAACCGTTTCCAGAACCTCGGCACGTTTTTCTTCCAGCATCTTGTCATGGGCGGTACGAACCGTTTCCATCAGCGGATTCAGTTCACGAATCCGATTATAGTTGAACTTGCCTTCAGTCTGAACCATGGTAATAAGACGAATGGTATTCAGCGCCTTATGTGCTTCCTCATTTTCTGCAATACGGTCCAGGTCATCATGTAACGATTTTTCAAACTGCACTGCCTGATCGAATACTGTTACCTGAGTCTTGAAGAAGTTTTCAATGCCGTTGCTCATGGCTTCTTTGTTATCAAAGAGAGCATCCTCTTTTTTCAAGACACGCTCAATCAGAGCAATATTATCTTTCTTCTGAGAAAGTAGCTCATCCATCATACGAATAGCTTCCTGTACCAATGCATGATCCGGGTATTTATGTCCGTCATAACGTACATCTAAAGAAACATAGTAATCTCTCTGTTCACTGAATTTCTCAATCACAAAGCGAATCAGACCATCTTCATCATCCGGTACATCCATAACATCGAAATAATCACGGAGCATTGATTTTACATCACGCATCATTGTAGCGGAAATAGTCTTACGCTTGCTGATGGAAGTCTTACCGATCTCACTCTTTTTACGGAGCATATCCGGCAGTTTCGGGTCATCCGGCTGAATGGTATTGCCTGCATACTTGATGGTTACTTTCTGGGAATAAATCAGCTGTGCCACAACCGCAGCAATGTCGATTTCTTTCCAGCCATACGGAATCGCACTGTATTTGCTTTGCACATCTGCCATGGAAGTCGGCAGCTTTTTCGCATCCTGCATTTCCAGATATTCTTCCATGGCAGAAGCAGCATCCCGGTTCGGCTCCATGCCCGGAAGTGCTGTTACCGCACCTGTCAGAATCGCAATAATATCTACGTCACTGCCTGCATTATCTGTAATCAGGTCGAGCTTGCTATATACATGAGCAACCAGATATTCAAGAGACTGGTCAATCTTGCTCTTGGCATTTCCGGCTTTAATTTCCAAATGCTCACCATCTACATAGAACTGCGCCCCTTCGATAGCATTTTGCAATTCGGTCATGGCACTCAGCTCATATTTTCCGGCTTCGTCCTGCTGATCGCTGATGATTTTCTGCACACTCTTTGGAAGCTGGCTTACATTTCTCTGCTTTACATACTTACGAATCTTCATGGCAGATTCCAGAGATTCATAGTAAGGCGTATCAGCCAGAACAACGATTGCTTCGTTGCCCTTGGATTCTGCCATCAGACGGTAATCTGTTTTTTCAATGACATCGGTAGCAACGGTCAGGAAACGCAGACGCATACCGCCTGTTGCCACACCAACTGTAATGCCATCCACCATCTGATCGAAAGCAAAGTCATATTTTCCATAACGGAACTTCTTGGTTGTGAAAATATCGCCGTAAATCATCTGGGCGATACGCTCCACGATAGAAGCAGTATCCACATTGGTATCTCGGATTTCACGCTGAATGTCCTGTTCCTCATCAGTCAGGAAATTGTAGGTGTCTCCGGTTCTGCCGATATAGTTCTGGCTCATCAAACGGTCAAGACATCCACGGACAGCTTCACGCATGATAATCTTATCTACACGAATATCGTCTGCCATGAGGATAACGATATTGTCCAGATTGGAAGGAATATCATCAATATATCGAATCAGATATAGAAGTTTCAGTACATCCACATCCTGCTGTTCAATGCCATCGCCGTTGTCAGCAGCTTTCTGGCAACGCTCGATTACTCGACGGATAGAACCGTCCAGGAAAGTATGTACGGTATCATAAAAGCGGAAGAACGGCACAAGTGCATACTCATCCTTCTCCTGAATTTTCTGTGCAGCTTCCTGGAAACCGGAGAGCATGGAACGCTCACCACCGGACAGGTGCTTACCGGAATTTCCGTGCTTTCGGATTTCAGCAAATACCTTCTGCATGATGATGAACTGATACGGCACGAACGGGAAGTTCTCGGTAAATTCCCTCGGACCGGAGTAGCCTTTAATGTCCAGAATAGAACCGCTAAAACTGAACAGATTACGAAGAACCGAAGCATTTCTCTCATAAACACCTTCTAAGGCTTTGGCAGCTTCCACTTTCTTTTTCAGAATACGCTTCTGAATGACCTCATCCACAGAGGAAGATGATAGACTCAGTCTTGTTTTGAAACGAGCTTGGATACGTGAGAACTCATCAGCACGAACTTTGATTATCTCATCAATAGCTTCCTGTCCGGTGCAGATCACCCAAATCTTTCCTTCGCACTCACTTCCGATTTTTTCAGTCAGAGACTGGAGATTCAAAAGCATATCGGTATCCGTACCAACATACTGACCAACCTCGTCAATCATAAACAGCAAACGGAAGTTAGCAGGCTTAGTATCTACATAAGCTTTCATATCTTCAACAAGTTGTGCGATAGAAATTTCTGTTGCGGTTTTATCATTAAACCACGCCCTAGCATCGTCCTCGCTCATGTCTAGAACTTCCATCAGCGTCGGAATAATGAACTTACCATTAAAAGCGAAGGCACGGCGCATTTCCAGCCATGACTTGCCTTTCTTTTCTTCAAAAACTCTGCGGAACTCCTCGGTCTTGCCCTGCTGGTCAATATAACGCTCCATCATTGCAACTTTCAGATTCTCGCCGTAAAATCCCAGATGGTTATAGAACATTTTTGCAAAAACACGAAGAACAGCCGTCTTGTCTTTATTGCTGAATCCCTCAATATCAATATTGAACAGAATCGTCTCAGTCGGTCCCTTTGTAGCACGGTCGATCAGCATAAAGGTTGCTGGATCGTCCTCAAACTTTTTACGGAAACGCTCTACACTGCGGATACCTTTTACCTCTTTATTTTCTAGAAGGTAAGAAAGCATTTTCAGGAAGTGAGATTTACCACTTCCAAAGAAACCAGAAATCCAAACACCCATATCAGCGGTTGGCTGGTCAAAGGCATCTCCATAGTAATTGAAGAATGTAATGAAGTGTTTCTTCAATTCTCTGGTGATTACATATTCATTTAATTCCTGCTCGATTACATCGTCAGCAGCCTGGTCAACTTTAATGACACCATTGATTTTGCGGTTGATGTCATCTGCAAACATATCTTGAATCATCATGGCTTTATCTCCCCTTAATCTATTATGAACTTTGTGCATAATTATCGTTCGCCGCTCGCCAAATATACGAGCATATTTTTCTTACTAACACTTACTCTATGACATTAAATGCCCGGTAATAATCATTTGGTATCAGGCGATTGAATAGTTTTACATGACGACCATCAAACTCACCCGGATACATAACCAAAATCGGAACATCCGAAAAATATGGTTGTAAGGCTTCTAGTAACGTGTGGATTCTCATAAATGGAAAAACCTCGCCTACACCTGTCAGCATCAGCACATCACCCGGTTCGTGTGGCTCATACTGAATTTTTTCAATAAACTCTCCATTGCCGATTGCAGAATTAAGCTGCTCCAGAAGATAAGCACTTCCGTCAGCTTCTTCCATATCGGGAATCGCATCTGTGATGTCCATATCATCGCAGATAGAGAGAAATGTTTTATATAAATTACAAACAATCAAATGGCAATCTAAGGACTGATCAATTTCCAGCTGATTTACAAAATGGCGGACAACAATTTCATTCTCCGGTTCATAACAGAAGATTCTGATATTCACCTCATTGCTGAGTCCCTTGCCTTCCAGAAACTCCGGTTCCTGGATCAATGCCCGAACTTTGTCCAGGCGTTCTTTTATATCACTCATTAGGCTACCTCCTATGAAAAGCAATTAAACGCTGGCAGTATCGCCGTATCGCCATTGCTTCTGATGGCATTCTCCAAAACAGGATGCAGCCATACTGGATTCAAATGATCTGCCCCCCGATTGTCGAGATATTCTGTTTCGACAAGCACTCTGGCAATGATCTGTTTTAACTTTGTTATTGTGGTATCGCTCCAGGAAGCTACGGTATCATTCTGCTCCTGCAAACGCATAAAAAATGTATTCAAATCTATCTTACCAAAAGACGTGTCCCTTATTCTGTACTTCTCGCCAATGACGGTCAGCATAAATTCCCAGACCAGTCGGCTCTGCTTCATCAACGCATACAGACAAATCTGTTTTGCCACATCCGTCGGCTGTGAAGCAATCGCAGAAACCAGAGAATTATCTTCTAGTGCATGAAGCCGTTTGATGCAGGCTTTCGCCATGCGTGTGATAGATTTTTCTGTTGGGTACTGGAAAAGATTCTGCTCTACAATTTCTTTTACAATCGCATCATCTGAATTTCCTTCTGCCATCAGCTTTGCAGTAGAACGCATCTCGTAGAAAAGGAACGGCTCTCTGGTCAAAGATGCAATATAAGGATAAGAATGATCCATACTACCGTACCTCCTTAATGTTCCTCTTTTTTATCAGGAACAAATTCCATGATGTCTCCAACATCACAATTTAACACCGTACAAATCTTTTCTATTACATCCATGCTGACGTTTTCATCTTTTGACAACTTTGACATTGTTGTCGAGCTGAAACCGGTCTGTAACCGTAAATCTTTTTTTATCATGTCTTTATCAATCAGCATTTTCCATAGTTTTTTATAGCATACTGCCATATTGTCACCTCTCACAATCACTTCTATCTAAAGCTCAGTATTTATACTACTTCCCCTATCATAGCATAAAAGTGTGAGTCATACAATTAGAATACCAAATTTTCAAATTCTAACTTTACAAACCCACACTTCTAATTTACATTTTTAGAAAATCAGAGATTTTGAGAGATAAAACGAATTATCACTACACTACGAAAACCTTCCTTTGTATTTTTCATTTTTGCTCTACCAAAGGCTTAAATAATAATTATTCAAGATGTTTACCAAGGAAACTTGCCGCTATCTGTACCATCTTATTCTCTACATCGCCAAATTTCTTTCCATTATCTTTATTAAGCACAATTACTGCACCAACTGCATCTCCTGCACTGATAATAGGTGCTACTGCTTCTGCTGTTATATCATCATCTTCAATAAGATTTAAGAAACTGCTATCACCTCTATAACCTGCCATCCTGCCTCTCTCATCGATTATTTTTTCTAATGTGGTACTTATACTTTTATCTTTTATGTCTTTTTTCCCACTACACGCAATATATCTCTCTTTATCTGTCACTATAGCTATGTTACCGGTATTTTGCCAGATTGCATCACAATATGCCTGTGCAAAGTCTTCAAGTTCTTCGAATGGTGAATATTTCTTAAGTATTATCTCGCCATTATGAGATGTGAATATCTCAAGCGAATCGCCTTCTTTTATTCTAAAAATACGGCGGATTTCTTTTGGAATTACTATTCTTCCAAGCTCATCTATTCGGCGTACAATTCCGGTTGCTTTCATAATCTATACTTTCCTCCTGTTTCTTACATAGTATCTTCTTTTTATGCTACATAGATAGAAACTTTAGTCGCAAAAATATTACACTAAACTTAAATACTATCCATATTCTATGCTATATAAGTAGTATGTAAAAAATACAAATTTTTATACATATTTCCTTACTCTAATATTTAGTTAATGTAAGAAAGAACTTATTAGAAAAACCATATTAAAAAAATCATACCAGAAATTATATTAGAAAAATCATATTAGAAAAATCATATCAAAGAAACATGCTTATATTACACCTAATTTCAATATATATTGCAGATATTTTATATTTTGCACACTTTGCAATCTCAACTGTATTATGTCACATAATATAAGGTCAGACTAAGCTTTTCACTAAGTCTGACCTTATGATCAATTTTCAAATATGAAATTATAGGATATGTAAAGCTTTATTCACTGTAGTGTCTGCTTACATATTCTTTTATCTCTCTACTGTCTTCAGGCATTCTACATCCTACTATATATTCACCTTCATTATTAGAGCTTCTTATAATACGTCCTTCAAGTGCTCTATCTCCAAGTACTTCAAACTCTTCTATATCAAGTGTTACATCTTTGCCTTTAAGATTTTCAAATATATCATCTTTTACGCAGAATGCGAATCCATTTGCACTTATATTAACCATGCGGCCCTGATATTTTCTATCATCACCTTCTACTTTTATAGTACATCTGTTGTCAAATGGCATTCTTGGATATTTTCTTCTGTTATATACCTGTGGATTAGTATCAACATAAAGTTTATACTGCCCTGCTTCATTATGTCTCTGGTTACTTATCTGTATATTAACATTATCCCAACTGTATAATACATTATCTACTACTATCCGTAATTTACATGTTGTATGTTTATCATTTTTGGCAATTATTACTGCATTTTCATCTTTTAATGTTACAAAGATTGTCTTATCTTCTCTCGCTACAACTTCACCTATAGCTTCTTTTTTGCCATTGACAGGACTGTTTGGAACAATAACTATCTTCATTCCTTTCATTATATCCTGAACACCCATGAATCCACCTACACCAAGTTCTTCCATGAGTTTTCCAACAACTTTTTCTATCTCCATTGCACTTGTAACGCTTGCATCGTACTTGCTTAACATAGTTCTTGTTGTCTTCTCTGCTCCGTCTATGCTCTGTGTCATAATGTCCATGACTTCTCCAACCTGATTCATGTTGTCTGTAAGTGTCTGGTTAGAGTTCTCAACTTCCTTAACTGCACTGTCTACTACCTTAATATTCTCTCCAAGACTTGTCGCATCGTTAGTGATATCTGCAACACTCTTATTAACATTAGATACTTTGTCTATGTTAACCTGAATAAGTTCTATTGTCTCAGAGATTGATTCCATCATCTTCTCTGATGTTGCTTCAAGATGTGATAATGCTTCCATGATACTGCTTGACGATGTCTTGGTTCCACTACTTAATTCTCTTATCTCGTCTGCTACTACAGCAAATCCTTTTCCGGCTTCACCGGCTCTTGCAGCTTCAATTGATGCATTAAGTGCAAGAAGATTAGTCTGATTAGATATACCTTCAATTGTTCCTGTTTCTTCTTTTACTCGTTTAAATTCCTGTTTGAATGTCTCAAGAATCTGCTCTACTTCTTTAGAAAGTGTTGCCATCTTATTAGTTGTCTCTACTACTTCAATGAGTTCTTCTGCACTGACATTGGCATGTTTTACTGATCCACCAATTAATTCAACTACTTCTTCAATAAGTGTTGCAACTTCTCTTACCTGCGTGTCTATAACTTTAGTCATATCTATTGATGAAAGTGTCTTTTCATTAAGTACTCCATTATTCTCTGAAAGAGTCTGCATATCTTTTACTACATCGTTAGCTCCAACTCTATTCTCATCTGCAAGTTCTCTTACAACTGTAACACCATCTACTACTGCATTACTTGCACCTTTTACCTGTTCTACAGTCTTAACGACTCTTGCAAGGTTGTCTTCTATCGAACCTGTAAGTGCACCATCTGATTCAATAAGATGTTTTATCGCCATATTAGTACATGCATAACAACACACAACTATCGCAAACTGTAATGCACATTCTTCGCTTTTAACAAAGTCCATCATGTCTTTTACAATTCCTTTATATGTATTACTTGAGAAAAGTACAAATAACGTAACTGCCATCATTACCTTTATATATTTTGGATCTTTATAGAGAATAAGTATTGATAACAATGGCAAGATGAATATATATGAAATCTGATCAAGCGCTGTCCATGCGATAACAGCATAGAATAGCATATATCCTATACCAAGTACCCATTTATAATTTTTGCTTGCAAAACCCTGTACTTTTAATACTACTGCTGTAACAACAATACCTGTCCATCCTACGAACATTGACGCTATAAAATAACCTGTTGCAAATTCTCCTTTTGTCATCTTTATTCCATAATAGATTGTAATAATAATCGCCAATACAAGCCAGGTCCCACCTGCTTTTCTATTTGCTTTTGCCCTAAAAAAGGACTCATCGTACTTTTCCATATGTTTAACATCCTTTCCACAATTATATTCAACTACCATCTAACATCACTTATGTCTGTTATATACAGCCTGTTTTTGTGACATTACGATTTTGTAATATTTACTGTGTTATCGGATTTATGTAAAAAATACTGAATAGGTGAGAAAGCCTGGCTAAAATTTTAATTAATCAGATATCTATTTCTCATAAATGTATGTTCCTACTGTGCATTTACTGCCAGATGTTAATATATAGTATCCTGTTCCATCTGCAATACCTGTTGTTATGTCAACCGTCTGTATTCCGCTTCCATTATTGAATATGATTCCGGTAACATCTGAAGGAATGTCAATTTTGTATACTTTCTGGCTGTATTCGTTAGTTGATACATAGGTCATCTTAGTTCCAGGCCACTGCTCATTAGTGCTGCTTCCGCCCCATGTATATGCGTATACATTATTCCAGTTACCATTATTTGTAAAATATATCGATATTGTTGTTACAGGATTAACTACTTCTGAACTTTCATATTTGCTGGCTGTAAGTGTTGACCAGTTATTATCTGATGTATAATAATTGTAGTTACTATTTAGTGTAACTGTCTTCTCGTTATAACGCTTGCCACTTGGCAACATTCTTGCAAATGTCGCAGTTGTTGCTGATGATGGAACAGATAACATATATACTGTTTTTCCATCAACTGTTGTCTGTGTCATCTTAGTATATTCACTGTCTTTATCTGTTTTTACTGCTGCTACTGCCTTGTCGTTGTTAAACCATGAACAGTTATTAGTATCTACATATAATATTCTTTTCTCTGATGTGTCTGATATGTCTTTTGTATATGTGTATTCTTTTGTTGTAGTTCCTGCACTGTTAGTTGCATTGATTACTACTTTTGTGTCTTCTGTAAATATAAATGATGTCTTATCTGACTCTACATTATTAACTGTGATTGTATATGAATCTGCATTGCTTATTGTATAATTAACATCGATACTGTCTGCAAAGGTACATGATTCTCTGTCTGTTCTTACTACAGGGCTTACAGGCTCGGGATCTGTCTTATAGAATACTGCTATACCTGTGCTTCCAACAGTTCCTGATATTGTATCTTTTGTAACTGTGAACTGATTACCTGTTATCTCATCATAATATGTTCCAGGTGTTGTATATTGACCACCATTTGGTACACTTACCCATCTATTAGAACCACTTCCAAGTACAAGCACTGCTCCACTCTTTCTTGTAGTCACTGATACGTTATCATAAGTTGTATAATAATCGGCTTCTCCTATACATGCATTATGAAAATGGTTAACTGCTGCTACTTCTTTGCTCTCATAATGTGTGCTTCCTTTTTCACCAACTTTTATAGCTGTCTTAGATGTCTGTGATGGTCTTGAAAAATAGAGTGATGTTGCATTATTGCGACTGGCAACTGCTGCATAAGCACGATCGATTTTATTCTGGTCGATGTACTTAGTCCATCCGCCTTCATTAGTATTATTAGAATATGTGTCATGGCTTTCTGCCCAGTATACAAGTTTGTTATCTCTAACGCTTGCATTCTGTGTCCAGTAACCGATTGATGATGATACTGTTCCGCCATTAATTGCACCAAGAATTGTACTGCTGTATTTATTATCTGTAACTGACATATAGTTAGTATATTCATTGATTAATGAATTAGCATACGACTGGTTATTCTCAACAGGATTATCAAGAATCTCTCCATAATTGTACATATCGCTGTCAATTACATTACTCCAGAATGAACAGCTCTCTGATGGAAGTGATATATGTTTGGCTGCGTCCCAACGAATACCATCTACACCATCATTTTTTAACTGTGCGATGTAGTTCTTAACTTTATTCTGAACTGTACCATGTTCTGAGTTAAGATCCTGCATTCCTATGTTACCATGTGTAATAGCATAACGATCTGAATAGTTTATACTGTTACCATACCAATGCCAGAATTGTGAACCTTTAAGTTCTCCATCTATGTTGGAATGATCTCCGGCAAGATGATTTGCTACAACGTCTACAATTACTTTTATTCCATATTTGTCTGCTTCATCGCATAGACGTTTTAGATCTTCTTCTGAGCCAAGTCCTGAGTTATTGATATAAAAACCATTAGGCTGATATAGATAATACCATGTACTATATCCTGTAACCGCAGCCTGTGCCGGTGATGTCTGTACAGATGTAAAACCTGCTGCTGCTATATCAGGAAGTTCATCAATTATCTGCTGGTATGTCCAGTCAAAACAATGCAGTATAACTCCATCCTGAATATTATCTGCAAGTCCATAATAGACATCTGACTGGTTCGCAGCCTCTACATTTAAGGGAGTAGCTAAAGAACCGCTACTTATAACAAAAGCTGCTGATAACAAAACTGTCGTGAACGTGTTGCGTAAATTCTTAAGTTTCATGGTTTCCTCCCGTTTAACTGGTTATGACATATTTATCTGTGATATGTCATATTGTTGTGTTATTCAATTAGGTTTCATGTAAACTCTCATGGCCATTTAAAGTTTAACAACTTTATTTTAGTTTCTTTTCGCAATTTGTGCAACATTTATTTTTCGAAACAATTCGATAATGTCACTTTGCATAATTTTTTACATATTTTCTATACATTCTGCACTATTTTATGTACATCCTGCACTAATCCGCTGTCTCTTTATCTTTTACTCTCATATTTCTTACACTCATCCACTGTCACAATTGTGATAATCTTTCTGAAAGTTTTTTCGAAAATATATCTAAGCGAAACTCAAATAGGGGATATTCAAGATTGACCGAGTATAAATAGCATCAACAAAAACACGCTCTCGCTAAGTGTCCATCGTAACGGTACTAAGTTTGTTCTACACCTACGGTGTAAAACGCACTAAGTGCCGACGATTACCACATTGTTTTCTTATGATGCTATTTATACTCTGCCAATCTGATTTACGTTATCGCTGAGTTTCGCAGTTACACTTTCGCAAAAGCTAATATATATTTGCGAAAATATTATATCGTAAGCCAGTATTGCATTTAAAAATCTCTAAAAAACGTATATTGGATTTCGGACAATTGTATGTATCAAAAGAAAACAATGGGGAAATCGTCGGCACTTAGTGCGTTGGAAGGCAAAGACTTCCAACAAACTTAGTACCGTTACGATTGACACTTAGCGAAAGCGTGTTTTCGTTGATACATACAATTGTCCGAAATCTTAGAAAACCTTCCTTATGAGATTTTTAAATGTAGATTTATCTAAGTTCACATTTTGTGATCTCGTGACGATTAATATTTTGTATTGTATATTTTATTTTATGAGGTATTTATTATATGGATAATTTTTTAAGAAATATGTTTTATAAGCAGCGTCAGGAGTTCAATGAATCTTCATTAAGACGAAGCGAGTTAATGAAACTGCCTGAAGATGTCTCCATTATACATGATATTCCTTATGGTGATGGTGAAAAAGCACACAGAATTGATGTATATCGTCCGGCTAATAACAAGAATAATGCACTTCCTGTTATTGTCAATGTCCATGGCGGCGGAATGATTCTTGGCAGCAAAGAATTCAACAGCTATTATTGTGCTAATCTGTGCAAATGTGGTTTTATAGTATTCAGTGTCGAATATCGTCTTGTTCCTGATGTTGATGCATTTGGACAATATGATGATCTCTCAAGAGCTATGGATTATATTAATGACAATCTATTAGACAGATATAACTGTGATAAAGATAAGGTATATCTGGTAGCTGACAGTGGCGGTGCCTGTATATCCATATACACAGTTGCAATGCAAAACTGTGACAAACTTGCCTTGGCAGCTAAAGTACGTCCTTCATCATTAAAAATCCGTGCTCTCGGTCTTATAAGTGGGATGTTCTATACAACAAGATATGACAAGATAGGTATGTTTCTTCCGTCTTTTTTATATGGAAAACATTATAAACGCAGTTCTTTCGCTCCATATACCAATCCAGATATCAAAGATATTGCCGGCTCGCTTCCACCATGCTATCTTGTTACAAGCCACAATGACATGCTAAGGAATTATACCATCCGATTTGAAAAAGCACTCACAAAATATAATATTATTCACAAACTTACAGATTACCCTAAAAACAAGAAACTTACTCACGCATTCAGCGTGTTTGAGCCATATATTCCAGAGAGTATATGCGAGATACATAATATGACACAATATTTAAAGACTTTTTAATAAACTTCTATATAGTAATTGCAACGCTTTTTATATTATGACGGCTAATTGTAATTGCATATATTATAATCACAACAAGGAGGAGTATTTATGAATTATGATGCCAAAGCTTTTAAAGCTAAAGCCAATAAGAGAGCCAGAAATATATGGCTTATATTCGCACTGCTGTTAACTGCTAATTATGGAACAGATGTAAAAGACGGTCTGTATCCTTCAAATTTTTATATAGTATTTCTGATACTCTGTTGGCTGCCTTTTATAGCAGGTCAGATTATGCTTAAACTTAAGTCACCTTCAACAGACTATTACAGGCATACACTTGCTATTGGTTATGGAATATTCTATACTTTTGTAATATGTACATCAGATTCACCAATCGCATTTACTTATATTTTTCCTGTAACAAGTCTGCTTGTAATCTATAAAAACAGACGTTTTATGGTATTTTGTGCAATAACCAATTCGATGAGTATCATATTAAACATCATAATCAAATGCCTAAATGGCGTGACATCAGCTGCTGATATTAAGAATTATCAGCTTCAATTCTCATGCATTGTATTGTGTTATATCTGTTATGTATTGTCAATTAATCATCTTAATGAATCTGACGGTGCAATGACAGACAGCATCAAATCTGATCTTGATCGTGTTATCAAGACTGTATCTAAGGTTAAAAATGCAAGCAATGCTGTTGTCGATGGTGTAACTGTTGTTCGTGAACTTGCTATCGAGAATAAAGATGGTGCCACTAATGTCGTTACCAAGATGAATGAACTTAATGATAATAATCAGGTTCTTCAGGAAAAGACTTCTTCTTCACTTGATATGACAACAGATATCAATGAACAAGTGCAAAACGTTGTAGGTCTTATATCTGATATGGTTAAACTCACTAATGAATCAGGAGAACATGCCCAAAATAGTTATTCCGAACTTGAAAGTGTTGTAACTACTACTAATACTATGTCAGCACTCTCAATAGAAGTCGAGAATGTATTAAAAGAATTTCAATCCGAATTCGAGATGGTTAAATCTGAGATTTCAACAATTGAGAATATATCCGGACAGACTAATCTCCTTGCATTAAATGCTTCTATTGAAGCTGCAAGAGCCGGTGAAGCCGGTAAAGGCTTTGCTGTTGTAGCTGATGAGATTCGTTCATTAAGTTCAGATACTAAAGATTCATCAAGTCAGATTAAAAATGCTCTTGTTCGTCTTGGAGAAACTTCTGACAAGATGACTTCATCTGTGGAAGAGACACTCAGGCTTATTCAGGTTACAATCTCAAAGATTACTGATATCAATAAAAGCGTAAGCACCATTACTGATGATGCAACACTTCTTGGTAATCATATAGATGTCATTGATTCTGCTATAAGAGAAGTTGAAACTTCCAACTCACATCTTGTTAATAATATGGAACAGGTATCACAAGTTGTAGATACTATGACTCAATGCATTGAAGCATCTGATGATACAACCAAGATTATGCTTAGCAAATATGCTGAAACTGCTACTAATATAGATCACATAGAGACTGTTGTTGAAGCACTTATGAGCGAACTTGGAACAGGTGGTTTCATGGGTGTTGAAGATCTTGTAAGTGGAATGAAAGCCTTTGTAACATTTACAAAAGATGCTAAAGATGAAGATAAATATCATGGTGAGATTATCTCTAATGAGAATGATCATCTGCTTATATCTTTTGAAAAAGATCTTCCGGTAAAACGTATGCCTTGTGCTTGTAATATACAAATCACTGCCGGTAATGTCCTATATTGCTTTGAAAATGCTGATATTATTAAGGCTGATGATAGAAGTTCCCACCGTTTTGTAATCTATGTTGCATCAAAACCTACTATTATTAACAGAAGAAAATATCCTCGTATAGATATCTCTAACAGTTGTAAAGTTCTTATAAAAGAGACTAACAAGACTTATGACGCAAGATTATGTAATATAAGTGCCAACGGCTTCTCTTTTAAATGCCATAATGAAGCATTTAAGGAGTGCAAAGGTGAGCATGTATCTGTTACTGTTGACGATTTTAACATTGGAACAAGGAATATTCTTGAAGGCCGCATTATACGAAGTTCTAACAACGAAGGCTCTTTTATCGTTGGATGTCAGATGCCTGAAGATAACCACGAGATTATGGAATATATACATAACTATTTTAACAAAAAATAATATACTAAAAATCCAATAAAAATAGCCATGCTTATATGCTACTTAATTAGTCTTTTTAATTAAAATATAGCAAAAGTCATGGCTATTTTTCGTTTCTTCTTTGCTTTATGGATTTTATTTTTTGTTTTCTAATTTTTCTTTTTTTCACGCATAAATGCAAACATTATAACACAGGTAATAGCTTCTGCCACTGCGTAAGCCATCCATATTCCTGTCATCTTAAGAAGTGCTGACATTATAAAAGCACTTAATATTATAAGGACAAATCCTCTAAGCATTGATACTATAAATGCACCTCTTACTCTCTCAACAGCACTAAAAAAGCTGCTGCCGATTATATTAAGTCCGGAGAAAAATATTCCTATAAAATATATTCTCACACCTTCATGTGCATATTTTGCAAGCATTATATCATTCTCACCATTAAATATTGCAACTACATTGTCAGTGCATACATATAAGAATGTATAGAGAATTATTGCACATACAAAACCTGTTATAAGTGACATATTACGAAGTATCTTTACATCTTTTTCATCACCTTTTCCATACGAACTGCTGATAAGTGGCTGACTTCCCTGCGCAATTCCGTTAAATACAGCAACTACTACAAGTGCAACATTAGCAACAACTCCATAAGCTGCAACTCCGACATTACCTGTAAGTGTTAATATAATATAGTTAAATACAAGTGTTATAACACCTGATGATATCTCCGCAACGAATGCAGATACACCAACCTGACATGACATGACAAGTTTTTTAACTGATATCATACATACTTTTACTTTAACACTGCTTTTCTTAGATAAAAGATGTGTCATACATATTGCAATTCCTATTACCGGTGATAAGGCTGTTGCTAACGCTGCACCTCTCATTCCCAATCCAAGCGGGAACATAAGCACATAATCAAATACTATATTAAAAAGACTGCTTGACAGTGTAGCTATCATGGCAATATGTGGTGCATTATCATTTCTTACATACGCATTAGCAGTAAGATTCCACATAAACATTGGTGCAAACATCATAAATATTCTTGTATAAGGTACTCCGACTTTTACTATCTCATCATCTGCTCCAAGCATTCTTAAGAGTGGCTCTGCTAAAAATAATCCAATTAAGATAAATATAACTCCAATAATTCCATTCCATACAATTGCATTCCATACATATCTCTCACTGTCTGCATCACCTTTTGATTTGCCGACAGAATATCTTATTGCTGAACCAACACCAATCATTGCACCTATTGCAAATATCAGATTATACAAAGGAAGTACAAGATTAAGTGCAGTAAGTCCATTAGCTCCCTGTGCTTTTGATATAAAGTATGAATCTGCAAGTATATAGCACGACAATCCTATCATTCCAAGGATATTAAGCGACACATACTTCATAAACTGTTTCTTTACATTCATTTTCATATCCTCCTATTATTAATAAAAAAACCAGATAAGATTAATGTCTTATCTGGCCAATTATCTCTGTCCATCCGGGAATCTCAGATTACAATATGTAACTTATAGTATATTCTACATTGCAAATGCACATCTATCATATGGTTTTAATCCCATTACTTACATTAATAATCCAAAACACCTTGCAGGGTGCATCCAATGCACCGTCCGACTTAACAAGTGTAACATATTATATTTTTTATGTCCACACTCAAAACAAAAAGTTGTCTATATTTGAATTTTCGCATACCTAGTTCCTGATTTTAGCTTGAAAATCCTATTTTCTTCGTTTGGAAACTTTTTATTAGTTTCCCGTTTTTGCGTATTTATTCTGAAAATTTCAGTAGAAACTAAATATTTTTAAACAGTTTTTTGACATATTTTTCAAAAATAAGTCTATCGTACTAGTTCTATTGGTACTTTCGCCTTATAGTAAAATAGTACTACGTTTTATATAATATAAAAAAGTCCAAAATTGCGCCCTATTAATTGTACATTTTCAACAAAATCCCCATTGATCATTCATACAATTAACTATTTCGGATTTTTTAATTTTATATTTCATAAGGAGGTTTTATGAAAAAAAACGTAAAGAAGCTCAGCTTTCTAAAGAAAGCGGGTGCTGCACTCCTTGCAGTTGCAGTTGCCACAACTTCTCTGTATGTCTATGACAAAAAGACTAACCAAAGCACAGTTGAAGCTGCCTCTGGTTCAAGGCAGGTTGAATATCTCGATCGTGGTCTTATTGCCATGAAGACTACAGATGGCGTGTATGTCGGCTGGAGATATCTTGGCACAGATCCTACTAACATAGGATTTAACGTATATCGTGATGGCAAGAAAATCAACAGCAGTGTAATCACAGACAGCACAAACTTCCTTGACAAATCAGGAAGCACTTCTTCAAGTTACTACATAAGAACTGTAGTTAATGGCAAAGAAAGTGAACAGTCTGATGCAGTATCTGTATGGGGCAACCAGTATAAGGATGTCAAATTACAAAAACCTGCTTCAGGCAAAACTAAGTCAGGTGAGACTTACACTTACTCACCTAATGACTGTAGTGTCGCTGACCTTGATGGTGATGGTGAATACGAGATTATCGTAAAATGGGATCCATCTAATTCTAAAGACAATTCACAAAAAGGGTATACAGGTAATGTCTATCTTGACGCCTACAAGTTAGACGGAACTATGCTCTGGAGAATTGATCTTGGTGTTAATATAAGAGCCGGTGCTCACTATACACAATTCATGGTATATGACTTTGATGGTGACGGTTATGCCGAGATGGTATGCAAGACTGCCGATGGAACAAAAGACGGCAAAGGCAAATATATCGGTGACAAATCAAAGGATTACCGTAACTCAAACGGATATATCTTATCCGGTCCTGAGTACCTTACATTATTCGATGGTAAAACAGGTGCTGCCCTTGATACTATCGACTATGAGCCAGGAAGAGGTAAAGTATCTTCATGGGGCGACAGCTATGGCAACAGAGTTGACCGTTTCCTTGCAACTGTAGCTTACCTTGATGGCAAGACACCTAGTGTTGTTATGTGTCGTGGCTATTATACAAGATCCGTCCTTGTAGCTTACGATGTAAAAAACAAAAAATTAAGCAAACGCTGGACATTTGACAGCAATTCATCAGGCAACTCAGCTTACAAAGGTCAGGGATTCCATAATCTTGCTACTGCTGATGTTGACGGTGATGGATACGATGAGATTGTATATGGTGCATGTACAATCGACCACAACGGAAAAGGTCTATATTCAACAGGACTCAAACATGGTGATGCTATTCATGTAAGTGATTTTGATCCTACAAGAGACGGCCTTGAAGTATGGGGTTGTTTTGAAGAGACTTATGGTTCTGCAGAATGGGATGCCAAGACAGGTAAGATATTATTCAGAGTAAAAGCTTCTACCGATACAGGACGCTGTATCGCCGGTAACTTTATCCCTGGTAATTCAACAGCTGAGATGGCTTCATACGCAGATTCAGTTCTATATGATGCAAAAGGTAACAAAGTCGGCAAATGGTCTGACATCACTAAGTGGGGTATGAATTATGCTATATACTGGGATGCAGATCTTGAACAGGAAGCACTTGACAGAACTTATGTTGATGATTATACCAACGGAAGAATTCTCACAGGTGAAGGAGTTACATCCAACAATACAACTAAAGCCAACACTTGTCTTACTGCTGATATCTTAGGTGACTGGAGAGAAGAGATCATCTGGCCAACAACAGATGGCAATGCTCTTCGTATCTATAGTACAACAGACGTTACATCATACAGAATCTATACATTAATGCACAATACACAATACCGTTGTCAGGTTGCTGCACAGAATGTAGGTTATAATCAGGGTGCTTATACAGATTACTATCTTGGTACAGGATATGCCCTTCCTTCACAGCCAAAAGTATATACAGTAGGCAGCCATACTACAAATACAGTTCCTGATTCAGGAAGCAGTTCAGATTCTTCATCTTCAGTAACTGCTGCCTCATTATCTGACGGATGGTATTATATTAAGAATGTTAATGCACAGAAATATCTTCAGGTTGCTGGTGGCAAAGGTTCTGACGGTGCTAATGTTGAGATAAGCACTGGTACAGGTGCAGCCGGTCAGAAATGGTATCTTGAGAACAAAGGTAACGGATATGTTACTCTTAAGAATGCAACAGGATACATGCTTGATCTTACTAATGGCAAAAAAGATAATGGAACTAATATCGAGCTTTGGAGTGCCAACAATCTCGATCCTCAGTTATTTAAGATTGCCAAATCTTCAACTAATGATCAATATGGTATTCTGACTAAAGTTACAGGTGACTCAAAAGGTCTTGACTGTGCAGGATATGGTAAGACTGACGGTACTAACGTTCAGCAGTATTCTTATGGTAGTCAGTCTAATCAGTTATGGATATTTGAAAAAACAAGTTATTCTGAAAGTTCTTCCGGAAATAATTCTTCTAATTCAGGCAGTTCAAGTTCAGATAACAATTCTTCCAACTCAGGTAATTCAGGCTCAGACAGTTCAAGTTCTTCATCTTCAGTAACTGCTGCTTCATTATCTGACGGATGGTATTATATCAAGAATGTTAATGCACAGAAATATCTTCAGGTTGCTGGTGGAACAACTGGTTCTGACGGTGCTAATGTTGAGATAAGCAAAGGTACTGGTGCAACTGGTCAGAGATGGTATCTTGAGAACAAAGGTGACGGATATGTTACTCTTAAGAATGGAACAGGATACATGCTTGATCTTACTAATGGCAAAAAAGATAACGGAACTAATATCGGACTTTGGAGTGCCAACAATCTTGATCCTCAGTTATTCAAGATTGCAACAAGTAAGACTAATAACCAATATGGTATTCTAACTAAAGTTACAGGTGACTCAAAAGGTCTTGACTGTGCAGGATATGGTAAAACTGACGGTACTAACGTTCAGCAGTATTCTTACGGTGCTCAGTCTAATCAGTTATGGATATTTGAAACTTGCGATGCGCCATCATCTGGAAGTTCAAATAATTCAAATAGTTCAAACAGCAGTAACTCAAGCAGTTCTTCATCTTCAAACTCTGCTTCCGCCTCAGAAACTGTTGTTACAATGAATGGTTCAACACTTGATCTGTCACCGGTAGCCGGAAAGACAATAACAGCAATAACTTTCGACCTTACTTCAAAGTCAACTGGAAATGGTGCTGCCCACCTTTCAGGTACTGACGGAAGCTGGCTTGGAAGTGCTGATTATTCCTATACTAATGAAAAAACTGTAACAATTGATTTATCTAAATACAAAAACATTGGTAACATCAATCTGTATATGTGGTGGAATAGCAATAATGCTTCTATCACTAATATACGAGTTACAACAAAATAATTTGCGTTACTGCCATATTCTGGTATGTACGAATTTGTTCACCATATATAGCTTATATATATAACTACAGGGTATTATAAAGTGACCATACAACACACATACCCAATTCATACAGTTGTCATATATCAAACACCACATACTTATATATGGCACTGTATGATAGTTATCAGTATCATATTATCACACTACGCATAAGCTATATAATAGAGTGTGAATCGCCAATCATACTCTATATATGTTAAAGATATTTTTTAAGTATAAAAGCACATATTATTTTAAAAAATAGAATAAAAACAAAAAGCGTATTAGACTCTGCCCTGTCTGATACGCTTTTTTCTATTTCTGTATTCTTCACTGTTTCTGTTTCTGTATTCTCACTGTTTCTTTTCTATATTCTTCACTTTTTCTGTATTTCTGTTTCTATATTCTTCATTTTTTTCTGTTTCTGTATTCCTAGTTCTGTGTTCTTCACTTTCTTCTGTTTCTATATTCCTGGTTCTGTGTTCTTCACTTTTTACTATTCTTCTTTAATGACAAACATTGCTACTATAGTTAATATTGCAGACATTATAAGTTCACTGTAATATCCAAGTCCTCTGCTTAATACAAGTCCTGGAATAAGTTTTGCTCCAAATATTACTGCATAAAAACCTTTGAATAAAATTTCGCTTATTCCCATTCCACCAGGAAGTGGAAGCATATCTACACATATAGATATTACAGCCTGCAACATCACAATCGTCAATGCATCAGTTCCGCTTAACTCAAACGCCCTATATACAAAATATGTTACCATAAACATCGCAAATCTCTGTAATATAGTAATTATAAACATATGAATTGTTATACCAATATGTTCTTTTATATATGCTGCTGCTCCATTATACTGGCTTATGTAACGTGCAATTCGTTCATTTCTTTTTTCGTTATGTTTTAGTATATGCATCTTCTCTAAAAGCTTAAATATCCCTGTCACAAGATTACCTGCAAATGTCTGATGAAATGTTACCAACAACATAAGTGCCACACATCCTACATTAAGTACAATTCCAAGATAAAATATCCACATATATCTTCCAACGTATCTGTCAAGGAAATCACCTGCAAAGATCATAAGTGCAATTCCTGTAAGCACAAGAACAAGTTTGTACAATATTGTTACAAGCATAAGAACCACTGTTGCAATAGCCATTGGAATCTTTTTCTTCTTCATAAATACCATCTGCATAGGCTGTCCACCACTTGCTGAAGGTGTCACACAGCTAAAGAAAAAACCTACTGATGAAAACAACAGACATATTCTCTCTTTTACCTTTATTCCAAAACTTCTAAAAAGATACCATAATATAATTGACTCACCACTGATAAAAGCAAATACACATATTACAGCCGGAATAAGCCACATTATATTACATTCTTTTATTACATCGCCAACTTCCGACATATCTTCGCCATGAAATATTCCATATATCGTAAGAATAAATACTAATGCAAAAAATATTCCATCTAAAAGTACTTTTTTCATATCTACTTTTTTCTTAGCTTTGACAACCTTGTCTTTTATATCTCTCATCTGTATCTCCCCATTATATATTATTTTTTAGGTAATCAAGGTATCTTTGCAAAAGATGTTTATGAAACTCTTATCTATCCTCTTATCACCTTATATTATCTAAACGCCAAAAAGGCATACCGCGTGCCTCACGATATGCCTTTGCATCTCTTATTCATATCACACACCGATACAGTGTTGCAATTATTTTTTATTACTTAATACACTGTACTAAAAGAGTATAACACGAATATATATTTTTTAGTATTAATATATTCTTACAATTTCTTACGATATCACACGTAAGTTCTGGCTGTTTGTCAAATGCTGTTGATTAATCTACCAAAATATATGCTTTTTACTGCTATATATAATTGTTGGAAATATTAACTTCTATCGCCATTAATTTTAATATTAGCCTTCAATTGCAATAATATTAGCCTTCGATTGCAATATATCTCTTAGTCTCTGGAATCTTATTAAGCTCTTTCTTAGGTAATGTAAGTCTTAATATTCCATTCTCAAACTTAGCTTTTATATCTTCTTCTGTGATAGCTTCACCAACATAGAAGCTTCTGCTTACACTGCCGGCATATCTCTCACGTCTGATATAACTGCCTTTTTCATCTTTTTCTTCCTTAGATGTATCTGTTGTTGCATTAACTGTCAGATATCCATCTTTGAGTTCTGCATGTATATCTTCTTTTTTAACACCAGGAACATCCATTGTAATTATATAGTTACTATCGGTCTCTTCAACATCTGTCTTCATTAATGAACCATTGCTTCTGTAACTTCCAAAAGGCTCCATAAAATCATCAAAAATATTTTCTCCAAAAATACTAGGCATTAACATAAGTCATTCTTCCTTTCCATCTATACTAAGTGCTTATCACACTTAGGAATCATTATTATCATTGTTACCCAGAACCGGTCACGTTATTCTTTTTGATTTATCTAATTCGTTTCCTTTGTTCTAGTTGTAATATAGCACTTATATTAGCACTCGTCAAGAGTGAGTGCTAATAATTTTTGTGAATTTTTTGTGAACACAAAAAAAAGACTATTGCTTTCACTTAATTTATGGCAATAGTCTTTATATTTTCTCTATCCTATAGTGTGTATGCACTTTATTTTATAAGGCAATTCATTACATTATTCTATATGTTTTCTCTATCCTATAGCATTATGCTATACTAATTTTAATCGCTTATTATAATAAATGTGCTCTGATCTCTTCTGCTGATAATGGTGTAAGATATGCTGGTGCAATATCAAATACTGTCTTACATCCACTTACACCTTCTGCATGCAATCTGTTAATTGCTCTTGCGAATGCAAGAATTACAGATGATGTGAATTCAGGATTAGAATCAAGTTTTAAACTATATTCAATTACATGCTTATTCTCTTTATTGAAGCCTGTAACACCTGTACGGAATACAAATCCACCATGTGGAATTCCACTGTGATTAGCTTTTAATTCTTCTTCTGTTATGAAATGAACTGTTGTATCATAATCTGAGAAGTAATTAGGCATATTCTTGATTGTCTCTTCAATCTGCTTAAGATCTGCTCCTTCTTCCGGTACAACAAAACATTCTCTTATATGCTTCTGTCTTGTTGTAAGTTCTGGATTCTCACCATTTCTTACAGCTTCAAGAGCACTTTCAACAGGAATTGTATACTGCTTGCCATCTTTTACTCCAGGTACTCTTCTAATTGCATCTGAATGTCCCTGGCTTACACCTTTACCCCAAAATGTATAATCATTACCTTCTGGTAAGATAGCATTAGCATATAATCTGTTAAGTGAGAACATTCCCGGGTCCCATCCACATGATATAAGGGCCACATGTCCACTTTCTTTAGCTGATTTATCTACATTAGCAAAATGTTCTGGAATTCTTGCATGTGTATCAAAGCTGTCAATTACATTAAAATATTTAGCATATTCTGGTGTCTGCTTTGGAAGGTCTGTTGCACTTCCACCACATAATACAAGAACATCTACCTCATCTTTGTGTTCAATAATATCATTAACTGAATATACATTAACACCTTCTGTTAATATCTTAACTGTCTTAGGATCTCTTCTTGTGAATACTGCTGTAAGTTCCATATCTGCATTCTGTCTGATGGCACATTCAATGCCACGTCCAAGGTTACCATAACCTAAAATTCCAACTCTCATTGTGTTTTTTCCTCCGAATAAATTCCTTTTTTTCATTTGCTTTATTATAATAACATAACACTGCAAATTTGTTAATAATTTTAATGCTTACTGATGATTTTTTTTATTAACGTAAGTCCTATATCTGAAACGCATTGTCTATTCTCTTATTAAACAACCTGCTTACACCAAATATCTTTTTGCTTAAAGTTCAATTTCTAGTTCTTACTTACATCAAATATCTTTTAACTTAAAGTTCAATTCCTAATTCTTACTTACATCAAATATATTTTAGCTTAAAGTTCAATTCCTAGTTCTTCAGGAAGAAATCGTGGGCATACATTCTCTGATGATATAATCACTGATGATGACAATCTTGTTCCTATCTCTATCGCTTCTTTTAATGACTTACCATAAGTAAGTCCACTTACTACACCGGCACAGAATGCATCGCCTGCTCCTGTTGTGTCTTTTACAAATACTTTTTTAGCCGGAGCACAGCCTTTGTCACCATTCATATCTGCATATACTGCACCTTTTTCACCCATTGTTACAATCATTGACGGAATCTTGCCACTTATAACTTTCTTAGATATTATCTCGCATAATTCTTCTGGTGTCTTATCTGCAAAATCATCTGAGAAGAACATTCCTGCTTCTAATTGATTGCATATAAAACAGTCAAATTTCTGTAAAAAATCTCTTCTCTCTATTGCTATTGCCATATTGCTGACTGCACCATAAAGTTTTGTATTATGTTTCTCACATAACTGTATGAACTTCTTTACAATCTCTTTATCCATATCTATTTCAAGTACAACAGAGTCTGCATCCTTAAATATCTCATCACCATGTTTTTCAAGCACATCAAGAATAGGCATAAGATTCGGTCTTTGTGATATTGAGCCTGCAAGATCTCCTTTTTCGTCAAACACAGCAAGCCATGTTCCCATTCCGTTAGGAATTCTTCTCATATATCTGGTATTAACTTTATGATTCTCAAGCTTACGGATTACGTCATCGCCAAGTGCCGATTCATCAGCAATGCCAAGGAATGTTGGTCTTAATTCAAGGTTCGCTATATCTTCTACTATATTTCTACTCACACCACCATGAATATATTCAACATAACCTGCATTTCTTCCATCCGGAATATACTTGCTGTTAGGAAATCCTTTAATATCAATAAAAATTGCTCCTGATACTACTATACTCATAAATACACCTCATTAAATCTAATCTTTCCTAATAATTACAACATAATTCATCTTAGTATGCTCTAATCTGATGTCTGTCTGATATTATTTAGTAATTATCATTTTCATATTTTTTAGCATACACCATAATATCTTATTTGATGAAAAAGGGCAAGATAATTCTATGTTACAGTTATATATATATATCACTGTATATCATACTAAAGAGTGCTTATTTGGTACTTTTGGCATATATTGATTAATCCTTCTCATGACGATAATAGTTTTATGATATGAGTATTTATGACTAAAATTGCAGATAAATTATTTATAATTTATACTGTTGCAGGGGAGTGTGTGTTATGTATAATTTAACTTGTGAAGATATTAATAATTTTTATAAACGGTATATTAATAATATCTCCAAAAATCATTCTATTGAAAATGAATTACTTCGAAAAAATCCTGATTCTTCTAAATGGATAGATCTGTTATATAATAAGTCTAATGAACTTCGACAGCTATTCTCTACTAACGAGGATGAACTTAATAGATATATACGTCCATTTATATCCGGAACACATTCTCTTACACCCGAATTGTGTGAGTGCTTCCTATCTAATATGAAGCCTTTTATTAAACTCAGATATATGGATTCGCTTGTAACACTTGATATATGCAGTACTATTCATAATTATCTTATAGAAAATAATAGCACTAATTACAATCTTCTATGCCTTAGCTGTTCATATTCCGGATATTTTGAGTCTATTCTTATAAGGCTTGATCATCCTGAGCGTGCTATAGAATATTATAATGAAGCTATAAGTTATATTGACAAATTCGATTTTCTCTCAGATGATGCCAGAATAAGAATTGTTGCAAGTTATTATAATAGGTTGATTGCCTTATCACGCCAGACTAACATTGATGCCTATACGATGATAAAATATTATGAAGAAGCTTCTGCTTTTTTTTATAATCCACAATATGCCAAGTATACACATAAGCTATTTACCGATGAAGAGTTTGAGTTCTGGTCATCCTCTATTGTATGCTCAGTTTTGTTAAAATTATCACCTTGTTATAATAATGTCATATCGGATGATTATACGACTGATTATGCTACAAAACTTGCGACAAGCTTATATAGTAAATTCTGCAATCATCATACTAACATATACTCTATGACAGCATCTATATTCTTATCCTATAATAAGACACTGCTGTCACAGGGAAAGATCACAAAATCAATGTACTTCAATATACTACTTAATTATTATAAGCATATTGACAGGACTATAGTTTTTGATGATCCTGACTTCACTGATCATATATACATAGAAACTTTGCATCGTATTGTACCATCGCTTATCGAATATGCCGAATATGCTTTTGATAACCCGGAAGATGCACATCTTTTCAGACTTGAACTTAGCAGAGAAGTGCTCAAATTTGTTGGTTCTATTCCTCATTCTCATAAGACAAGTCAGGTTAATCTTCTTATATATGAACTGTTAAAACTCTGCCTTAAGCACATTGATACTCGTGATGAGATGATTGATATAATCAGTAAGATCAGCATCAACAGACAGATATCAACCGGCATACATATCTCTATGGTAAGTCGCATATCAGATCTGATTCTGCGTTCTATAATAATACACAGACCAGAACTTCTTATTGGACTTCCTGAGATTAATTGTATAGATGATGTTAAAAAACGTAAAAAAGAATTATATTATCATATGAAGAATTCTGCTCTTTGCCATGATACCGGTAAGATTGCAATTGGTTCTATGATAAATTTACAGACACGAAAACTCACTGATACGGAATTCGAGATTATAAAGACTCATCCTGATATTGGTTATGATATATTATACAATAATAACAGACTACGACTCTATGCTGACATTGCAAGAGGTCATCACAAATTTGCTAATGGCAAAGGTGGTTATCCTAAGGATTTTGATAATACCAAATCGCAGATGCGTATTGTAATTGATATTATTACTATTAGTGACTGCATAGATGCCGCAACAGACACTCTTGGACGTAATTACGCCAAATCCAAGACTTTCTATGATGTTCTTGAAGAACTTAATAAAGATAAAGGAACAAGATATTCTTCTGATATTGTAGAACTTCTTAACTCAGATGAATGTCTATGCGATTGTCTGTGTGACCTCACCGGAAAAGGTCGAATATCTGTATATAATAAAATATACAGATTAGTTAATTCTGCTGACAAGCGCTAATGTGACTTTCAGCAGCTGATATTAATCTATATTTGTGAAGCCTCACACGACTAAAGTCACGAGTGTGCGGCGGCTGTTTATCAATTATTACCAGATGATAATAGCACTATTACAATCAATACTATTATCATCTGGCATTATACAACTATCAAACTTGTTCTTACATAAATTCTGTAGCATGTTTTCTCATCCAAAGCGGCATCATATTACGCTGACAGCTGTAATTCGTTCTCTCTTTTATTGCAATCGCATCAAAAAATGCTCTCCACATATCTGTATACTCATCATTAACAAGTTCTGTCTTCTTAAGCTTTTCCATCTCATCATCACTAAGTATTCTTATATAATTCTCACAATCTGCGGCATGAACAACTGCTGTCTTCCTATTATCATCTATAATCATCCAGTTCTCAGATGGCATCCTGTCTGCAAAATGATTAGCAACAATCTCTGTAATATTGTTCTTAGGCTCAAGATGGCATATATATAATCTATTATCTATTGAATTAAATCTTGCAAACTCTCTAAAATAATGTGCTTCATTACCAACATTCCTTCTAAGTTCAAGAATTCTTGCAACTTCCGGAATATTATACTGATACATGATATCTGCACCTATTTTAAAAGCTCTTATAAGAAATCTATATACTGCATCAAGAGAATCTTCTTCATAAGATAAAAGTGCATAATATATATGAAAAAAGGCATTATCAGATATCTTACGTTTTATGCTTCTCACTACTTTTTCATACTGCTCTTCACTATAATCAACATGTATATATTCGTCAAAAAGTGTATTCTGTACGACAGGTTCTTTCATAAGACAGATATTATTATGTCCACAGGTAAGTGCTCTTTCCCATGCTGTGTATATGCAGCATAGCATGTCTTCAATATTATTTCTTGCAGTATATATGTACATAAAATATTCGCCATCCTTTCATTTAACTCATATTAAGCCTATCATTTAACGTATATTATAATTATTATTTAACGCATATCATCATAATTATCATTTAACGCATATTATAATTATTATTTAACGCATATTATAATTATCATTTAATTCATATTAAAATCATCAAATAATGACATCTGACTATATGAATCATTCTGGTGCTTCGTCTTCCAATTATCTTTTCTATTATCATCAACTAATTGTCTTGTTATATAATTCTCTTCAATAGGCGTGTTATACATCATCTTACCATTACAAGTGATAAAATAATGTGCTCTCTTTAACACTACTCCAATCTTCTTAAGTGTATCAAAATCAAGTCTTGCATAACGTCTTGTATTCACTATTCGCATCGCAGACTTAGGTCCTATCCCTGGAACTCTTAATAAATCATCATAAGAAGCTCTCTGTACTTCTACCGGATATATATCAAGGTGTCTAAGTGCCCAATCACACTTTGGATCTACCTGTTCATTAAAATTAGGACGTTCCTTAGTCAAAAGTTCATCTGCCCTAAATCCATAGAATCGCATAAGCCAATCTGCCTGATATAGTCTGTGTTCTCTTAGTAGTGGAACTTCTGTCATCTTATCTGGAAGAACTGAATCTTCATTAACAGGTATATATGCAGAATAAAATACTCTCTTAAGATCATAAGTCTTATATAGTTGTTCTGTAGTCTTAACAAGTGTAAGATCTGTCTCTGGTGTAGCTCCAATAATCATCTGTGTACTCTGTCCTGCCGGTGCAAATGCACGTTTTAAGTTAGTCTTACCTATCTCCTGTGGAAGAAGAATCTTACTTGCAGATGATGATCTGCCTATATCTATATTATCACTGCCTATATCTATAATACCATTATCAGCATTACTGTTATATTCACTAGTATTACTACAATAACCACTAGTATTACTGCTATATTCACTAGTATTACTGCTATATTCACTAGTATTACTACGATAGCTACTAGTATTCTCACTAATATATTGACTATCCGAGAATATTCCTCTCTCAAGATAGCTATTAATCTTACCTCTCTCCATCTTGGCATTCTTACCTATTGCAAGCCTGTGTGCTGCTATTGTATCCGTAACTTTGCCCATAGGTTCAAGTATATTCTCAAACTTCTTATTCGGTGCAAGCTTCTCAAGACTCTCTCTGGTTGGAAGTTCCAGATTAATACTTATTCTATCTGCAAGATAACCTGCTGCAGAGAGAAGTTCATCCGGTGCTCCCGGAATCGTCTTAACATGAATATATCCATTAAACATATATTTATTGCGAAGAAGATTGAGAACTTCGCACATCTTCTCCATAGTATATTCAGGACTCTTAAGCACACCTGAACTTAAGAAAAGCCCTTCTATGTAATTACGTTTGTAAAATTCTATAACCAGTCTGCACAGCTCATCAGGTTCAAATGCTACTCTCTCCACATCATTAGAGCGTCTGTTCACACAGTACTTACAGTCGAATACACAGTGATTAGTCATAAGAACTTTAAGTAGTGATATGCATCTTCCATCTGCAGCAAAACTATGACATATACCACATGCTGCACTGTTACCAAGAGCTCCTTTCTTACCCTTGCGATCCACTCCACTTGAGGTGCAGGCAACATCATATTTCGCTGCATCAGCTAATATCTTCAATTTATCCATAGTTGTATAACCATTATCTATCTCGAACATACTTTCATTATACAAACATTTGTTCAAGAAATCAAGCATTTATTTTTGGAAATATATACATGAAAAGTATACATTTAAAAATCTCACAAGGAAGTCTATGAACTACGTCCGGATTAATATGTATCAACAAAAACACGCTCCCGCTAAGTGTCCATCGTAACGGTACTAAGTTTGTTGTAAGGCGTTGCCTTCCAACGCACTAAGTGCCGACGATTACCACATTGTTTTCTTTTGATACATATTAATCCGGACGTAGCAAATGTATGTTTTTCAGAGATTTTTAAATGGATTACTGGCTTTGGGTATACGATTATTCTGAATGTTATTATTGTTATTCTTATATATTACAAGTGCTTGACTTCTATAGATGTATAGATTTTTTATTACTGATTTTATATATTTCTTCTTTTATTTTTTCAAGTGATCTCAAATTATCTCTATGATATTTTATTTCATCTTCTTCGCATATCGCTTCTCTTACTTTCATCTCTATCATTCCTAAATTTATTACATTAGATGGTAATACCAGGTTTGAGTCTAATCCATTTTTTTCAAACAGTATTGAAATGTTTTTCAAGCTATTATCAAAATTAGCTTTTATATTTGATTTTAATATTTCATTTGAACTTTGAACTGCTGTTTCATAAAGGCTAATCATAATAGCTTTATATGGTGCCTGAAATACATCCATGCAACAACAAACCTTAGATATGAATTCCATCTCTTTAGGAAGTTCAAGATAATAAGGGAGCAGATTTCCAAGTAACATCTGAGACGCAAAATTTTCAGCTTTTCGCTCCTCCATATATGCATCAACATTTATAACATGATCAAATGATATTTTATCGAATATAAGATGATATATTTCATGCCATGCAGTAAAATACTGATTTGCTCTCGGTTGTGCTGTGTTAATAAAAGGAATTTTTTTTCCATCTTTTACATATATTGCACCTCCAAAATAAGGATTATCGACCGGCATCATTATCAATCCATTTTCTCTCAACATCTGTATTGCTAATAAAGCAGTTGATTGAACAGATAATTTATTACACTTTGTTTTTATTTGTAACACCAAATTTTCCGTTTCCGCCCTTATCGCTGCATTCTTTTTAACCACTTCATCAAGATTATCTGCTGTTATCTTTTCGCTCATAATACCTTTCTCCTATACTCAATCATTATATTATCTTAGAATTCTAATAATAAATCGCACAAATGTCCAAAATATCCTTTAGTAATTGCAATTCCTTTTTTCCTTCATCTGACATTATATAATCTTTTGGTTCATTCATAGAATATACTGCATCTATCACATTTGTATCTTCATCTTTTTGATTCCAGTTCATTACTTCATCCACGTTTACTCTCAAGACCTCGAATATTTTTTGCACATGCTTATCAAATGTACTTTTACTATCTAATTCACCTTTTAAAATTCTATCAAGTGTCGGACGTGAAATGTCTGCTTTTTTAGCAAATGATATTTTTGTATATCCGTCTTTCTTTAAATACAATTTCAATTTCTCACCAAACAATTTTCTATATTCAAATACTTCATTTAATTCCATATATATCACCTCTATTTATAGTATATATCATTTTTTATAAATCTCAATCATTTTTGTAAAAATTTTTTTTACAAAGCAAGGCTGCCATGACAATAATATTCAGCATAATCGTATACCATAAGCCAGTAATCCATTTAAAAATCTCACAAGGAAGTCTATGAACTACGTCCGAATTAATATGTATCAACAAAAACACGCTCTCGCTAAGTGTACATCGTAACGGTACTAAGTTTGTTGTAAGGCGTTGCCTTCCAACGCACTAAGTGCCGACGATTACCACATTGTTTTCTTTTGATACATATTAATCCGGACGTAGCAAATGTATGTTTTTCAGAGATTTTTAAATGTATACTTTTTAATCTTGACAATCGTGAATTTCGTACTAGAATATAAATACAATAGTTGTATATGCAACTATTGTATATGCAATCAATATCCAATTTAATATGATGTTACAATAATAATTATAGGAAAGGACGTGTATCTAATTGTTAAGACGAATATTCTCTTATATGAAAGAATATAAAAAATACGCTTACCTTGCACTTATATGTATCGCAGTTGAAGCAACTCTTGAACTTCTTGTGCCAAGAATAATGGCAGATCTCATAGATGTCGGCGTTGCTAATGCTAATACTTCTTACATATATCAAAAAGGTATACAGATGGGAATCTGTGCTATAATTGCACTTATACTTGGAGGTTTAAGTTCAAGATTTTCAGCACTTGCCGGTCAAGGGCTTGGTGCTAATATACGTAAGGCAGAATATGAAAAATTACAAACATTTTCTTTTTCCAATATAGACCATTTCAGAGTGTCATCACTTGTCACCAGACTTACTAGTGATGTAACTAACATTCAGAATGCTGTATCAACCGGAATGCGTCCATTTGGAAGAAGCCCCATCATGCTGATAGTCGCAACCACGTTTGCTTTTCAGATTAATAGCACACTTGCAATTGTATTCTTAGTTGCTCTTCCAATACTTGCAATTATGCTTATTGCAATCATAATTACAATACGACCTCTGTACTCTAAGATGCAATATGCCATAGATCTTGTAAATAGAACTGTTCAAGAAAATCTTACCGCTATTCGTGTAGTCAAATCCTATGTCCGTGGCGATTATGAGATAGACAAATTCAAAGATGTTAACTCAAACTTAAAAAATGAGTCAGAAAAAGCATTCAAAACAGCTGTTTTAAATATGCCTTCAATGCAATTTGTCATGTATGGAACTATACTTTCACTTTTACTTATAGGCGGCAGGCTTGTTAAAAACGGAGAGCTTATGATAGGGCAGCTTACAAGTTTTCTAAGTTATGTACTTCTTATCTTAAACTCACTTATGATGATGTCAGGTGTCTTCCTGCAGATGACACGTTCATTATCATCTGCAGCACGAATCATAGAGATTCTTGATGAAGAGATTGATATAAGAGATAATAGTAATTCTCTCTTAACTGTAGAAAAAGGCGAGATTGAATTCAATCATGTATGGTTCAAATATAACAAAAATGCTAAAGAATACGTTTTCTCAGACGTATCATTCCATATTGAACCCGGACAGACAATCGGTATCATCGGTCAAACCGGTGCTGCAAAGACCACACTTGTACAACTTATCCCAAGATTATATGACGCAACCAAGGGCAATATATTAATCGATGGCAGAGATATTAAAGACTACTCTGTACGTCATCTTCGTGATTCAATAGCAGTTGTACTTCAAAAAAATACTCTTTTCTCAGGCTCAATGACAGATAATCTAAAATGGGGCGATGAAAATGCTACAATGGAGGAGATTAAAAAAGCCTGCCATATAGCATGTGTAGACGAATTCGCAGACCGACTTGCTAGTGGTTATGATACCGAGATGGGGCAGGAAGGTGTGAATGTGTCCGGTGGGCAAAAACAGCGTATATGTATCGCAAGAGCCATATTAAAGAAGCCAAAAGTCCTGATACTTGACGATTCAACAAGTGCCGTTGATACCGCCACAGAAGCTAAGATTAGAGAAGGACTTGCAACCGAACTTCCGGATATGACTAAGATCATAATAGCGCAAAGAATATCATCAGTACGTCATGCCGATCAGATTATAATTATTGACAAAGGTTACATTAACGGAATAGGTACTCATGAAGAACTTATGAAAAATAATCGCATATATCAGGAAATATATGAATCACAGAAGGAAGGAGCTGATCTATAATGGCAAAATATGTTGGATATAAAAGACCTAAAGATACTAAAAAAACATTTAAACACCTACTATCATACCTTGGCATGCACAAATGGTCATTTGTCATCGTTGCCATACTTGTACTAATAAGTGCAAGTGCAAGCCTTGCAGGAACATACCTATTAAAACCTGTAATTAATCACTTCATTCTTCCGGGTGATCTTCAAGGACTCACAAACGCTGTAATAAAGATGGGAATAATGTATCTGTGTGGTGCTCTCTCAACACTTTTTTACAATCGTCTTATGATTAAGACATCACAAAAAGTAATTGAAGACATACGAAATGACTTGTTTGCCCATGTACAGAAACTCCCTCTAAAATACTTCGATTCGCATACACATGGAGAACTCATGAGTCGTTTTACTAATGATGTAGACACACTTCAAGAAGCTATGAACAACAGCTTTGCTATGATTATACAAAGTTTTATAACATTGCTCGGAACAATAATTATGATGATGGTGCTAAGCCTAAGACTGTCAATGATAGTAGTTATATTTCTCATAATTATGGGATTTCTTATAAAATTCAATGGTAAACACAGCAAAAAATATTTTTCAAAACAGCAAAAAGAACTTGGACAATTAAACGGTTTCATACAAGAGATGATGGCTGGACAGAAAGTTGAAAAAGTCTTCAATCATGAATCCTATAACTTTAAAAAATTCTGTGAGATGAATGAAAGACTTCGTATAGAATCAACTAATGCACTCACATTCTCTGGAATGATGGTTCCAACAGTCGTAAGTCTTTCATATTTTAACTATGCTGTATCTGCATGTGTTGGTGGATTTCTGGCTATTAACGGATTACTCGACCTTGGAAGCCTGTCTGCCTATCTTGTATATGTAAGACAAAGTGCAATGCCACTTAACCAATTTACTAATCAGGTTAATTTTCTTCTCTCAGCATTATCTGGTGCAGAGCGAATATTTGAACTTATGGATGAAGAAGTTGAAATTGACAACGGTAATGTGACACTTTGTAACATAGTAAAAAACTCTAATGGTGAGATAATAGAATGTGACAAAAGAACAGGTATATTCGCATGGAAAATTGCAGAATCATCAAAGTCTTCTCCATCAACAAGCTCATACAGATATGTAGAACTAAAAGGTGATGTTCGTTTTAACGATGTTGTATTCGGATACGTTCCTCACAAGACTATCCTTAATCACATCTCACTCTATGCCAAACCAGGACAAAAAATCGCTTTTGTAGGCTCAACAGGTGCAGGTAAGACAACAATCGTCAACCTTATAAACCGTTTCTATGAGATACAGTCAGGAAGCATTACCTATGACGGCATAGACATTAAAGACATTAAAAAAGATGATTTAAGACGTTCCCTTGCAATGGTAATTCAAGATACACATCTATTCACCGGAACAATAACAGAGAATATACGATATGGCAATCCTTCTGCCACAGATGAAGAGATACATGAAGCTGCTATAATCGCAGGAGCAGACTCCTTCATAGAGCGTCTTCCAAATGGATATGATACAATGTTATATGCAGATGGAAATAATCTCTCTCAGGGACAACGACAACTTCTCGCTATAGCAAGAGCGGCAGTTGCCAAACCACCTGTTCTAATCCTTGATGAAGCTACAAGTTCAATAGATACAAGAACCGAACGACTTATTGAAAAAGGCATGGATGCTATAATGCAAGGCAGAACTGTATTTGTAATTGCACACAGACTCTCAACAGTTCGTGGTTCTAATGCTATAATGGTACTAGAAAAAGGCGAAGTAATAGAACGAGGAGAGCACGAAGAACTTCTTGCACAAAAAGGACGCTATTACAGACTTTATACAGGACAATTCGAACTGGAATAAATAATGCAAGTTGCAGATTCCATTTTCCACTATTAGCCCTGATATATAAATAGTAGAATTCCTAAGTAATCAACAACATTGACATTAGTGATTAAATAGATTTGAATATACTCATGGAGGAATTGTTATGAACACTAATAATCAGAAAACCAATACGAATAATAACATTGAAAGTTCTATTGATATAGCTGTACAAAATGATATTAATACTGCAAAAGATAATACTAATTTAAGCATTGGAATGCGTTTTTTAAATATCGAGCTTCTAAGACGTAAGTTCATACGCCCTTATTTTATTGAACTTGGGCTTACAGTCGGACAAGGATTTCCACGAATTCTTAAAACGCTAAGAACACTTAACAGACCTGTAACTCAAAAAGAACTTGCTGATATATGTATACTTGATGTAACAACTATGTCCAGAGCTCTTGATAAACTAGAACAGTCGGGACTTCTAAAACGAAGCACTAACCCACAGTGCAGACGTTCATGGCTTATAAGCCTTACCGAAAAAGGTAACTCTCTCGCTGACAAAGTTATAGAGATATTCAACATGACCGATGAGATATTTATCAACAATCTGTCAGAAACTGAGATAACTACACTAATAACATTGTTAAACAAGATAGAGAATAACATAAATAATGCAATTGATGAACACAATCCAGACAACGTAAATTAGATTGTCAAAATATAAATAACATACAATATCAGAATTTTGCTTAAGTATAATAACTTACTTTTAATTAAAAGCCATATAATAAGATATCGTATGATATATATGTTCTATAATTAAAAACCAAAATAAAAGATACATAAAATAATAGTAACCCTAGTGGTAACAGATATGATAAATAAATCTTTAAAATTCTCCATATAAGAGATTCTATAAAATCTTTCATATCTGTCACCATCAGGGTTACTATGTTATATTTAAAAAATCACTATATACTAATCCATTATATTAATCTTATAAAATATAATCTATAACTCTTTATTCTGTAACTGTTGCAGTTTTTTCAACAGCCTGTTCTTCTACATATTCAAGAACTTTCTGGAATGTTAAGCTTAATCTTAAATAATTCTGGCTATAATATTCGATTACAGCATCTACATCATCAAATCCTGTAACTGTGCCATCATCAATAAGAGACTGTGCATATTCCTTAACTTCATCATCAGAAACTGTAATTGATTCCTTCTCAGCAATACCTCTTGCAATCATCTCAGATATAGCAGAAGTCTGTCCATATTCAAGAGTCTTCTTGTTAAAGTCATCCATAGTTGAACCATTACCTGTTATATATTCTTCAAGAGTCTTTCCATAATAATTAGTTGCAATCTGCTCATAATAATCATTCATCTCAGTCTGATACTGGGCTACAAGTTCTTCAGGATATGATATAACTGTACAGTTATCAATAATAGTATTCCATACATTATTTAACTTATCACTCTTAACATCTTCAGCTTTTGAAGCTTCAAGACTCTCTTTTACAGAAGCCTTATACTCATCAACAGTTTTATAAGATGTATTATTAGCAATAAATTCATCAGTTAATTCTGGAGTCTCTTTAACCTGAATAGAATTAACTTTTACATCAAACTGAACTGCCTTACCAGCATAATCAGGATTATTAAGATATGGATTAGGGAAAGTTAAATTAAGCTTAACTTCATCACCAATATTAGCACCAATAAGACCTGTCTCAAAACCATCAATAAACTGACCTGAACCAATTGTAAGTGAAGCACCTGTAGCTGATCCACCGTCAAAAGCAACTCCATCAATATATCCTGTATAATCAATATTAACAACATCGCCATCCTGAACAGCTCTGTCAGTTACATCAGTTGAAGTTGCATAATATGATAAAAGAGAATCAACCTTAGCCTGAATATCATCCTCAGTAACTTCGACACTCTTAACCTGAACTTCAATGCCTTTGTATTCACCAAGAGTTACATAATCACTCCATACAAGATTAGAAGTATCAATCTTATTAAAAGGAGCTGTTGTTGTCTCCTCTCCAGCTGCAACAGTTGTTGTATCTGTAGCATCAGTTGTGTTCTTATCTTTTGAATTACATGCAACTAATGATAATCCCATTACCATTACAAGTGCAAAACTCATTAATCTCTTTTTAAACATTATAATTCTCCATTCCCTTTTTTCTAAAAATAACAGACAGCAGCAAATCACTTATGCATACAATTAAATGCACTCATAATTCATAAACCGTCATAAGTTAGCTTCCAGTGCAAAAAGCACCAACTAAGTCTACCACAGATATTTGAAAAAATAAAGCATTTTGCAAAAGTTCACACAGTTTTCACTTTTATTTTCTATCAACTGATAGTAATAACACTACATCTATTTCTTAGAAAACCTCTGTCAAATACCAATAGTTGCTCCTTATATGTAACTGAATCCTTCTCATATATAAAAGGTTCTTCTCTATATATTAGAACTTCTCTTCCTTTCTCTCTGTACTCAAGTGCAACCTTAAGTGTCTCATTATGAATCCTGTTAATATCAACTTCATTCTCTGCAAACTTACGTCTGTTATAACACTTAGTCGCATCACGAAGTTCATTAATAAGCAAGAACACAACCTTACTATGTTTTTTACTAACAAGCATCTTCGTAATCTTCTTCATAAGCCTCATACTCTCAGACTCGCCATAGGCTTTAACCACATTATACAGTTTCTTGTCTGCTGCATGTGTGCAAAGTGCAAGAAGATATTCTGTCGCATCTTTATCTACGGAATCCGGATATGGAACATAATACTTATCTGGAACAGACGGATAAGCCTTAATCGGTGGATAATCTGCAAGAAGTGACAACACTTTCTCTTTTTCATTACAGACACTATCTCCCATAAAACGTCTCTTATCTCGCAGTGTAGCAAGTTCATATTCAAGCTGGCGCATATACTCATAATCTTTTATCCAAAAATGTCCTATATCTCCATAATTATAATACTCTGCTTTTAGATATATCTTAGAAAATTTTATAGTAAAGGTATTAACAAAACCATTATTCTCCTGATTAACAATAAGCATATATCCACCATCAATACGCTGTATGCCCGCAGTCTCTATATATTCTATCTCTTCTTCACTGTCACAATTAATATCTTTGACATAATCACTACTGCCAGACTTATTCACATCCTTAACATTATCGCCTCTAAGATACTCTCCCGTCATAATAGCATCTTCAAGAACAATATAGCTCTCCACTGCATCATTCATAAGATATACTACATGACATTCTCTATTGCCGGTAGACATATTCTCCTTAAAAACAGGTTCAAATACACTAAGTTCAATAAGTTCAGCAATCTTAATAATCTCATCCGGCATATCTTGTGTTATACCAGTCATATAATCAGCATAATCTTTCATCATCTGTCCATCTCACCATATTCACACCCAACATGAGTTGCATCAATATCATCAACAAGATACAATGTACCTTTCTTCTTCTCATATAGGCGTATTCTTGCTTCACCATTTCCGCCATTGTACAGATGATTATGCCATTTCGTTCCATCAGGAGCTTCGTAATTAATAAAAAGCATATCCTCTTTACGACATCTCGCAGATACTTTTACCAATGCAGTTCTACTCTCCTGCCATACCTTCCAATAGACATACTCATCATCCTCATAACTCTTAAAACGTGTATTAACAGCATCAAGGACTTTAGAAAAATTAAATTCGTACTCTTTTCCTTCATAATAAAAAGCACTAAGAAGCTTCCTTCCCAGTGACGTAAAAAATACTTTTGGTCTTCCACCACCAATATCAAATACGCTATTCTTAAGTTCTTTACCTGTTATTCTGCTTCTAAGACAGTTAGATGACAGCCATATCCAAGGTGTTGTAAAATTCCTGCCCCAATTCTTATCTGCATATCCATAAGAAAATTCCGGAATAACTTTATACTTCTCACCGTTAAGCCATATATCACCGGCTACATACGTCTTCATACCTTCAGCATGCCAATACATCTCAAAAGCCTTCATTCTTCGAAATGGCTCACTTGTACCATAACCTGCATTAAAAGCAATCTTCTTATCAAGAGTCAAGTCAAATATCATACTTCCAGCATCAGACATATATGCACTATCTGCTGCTTCATCCTCACTTACATGTACACTTCCAAACAATCTCTTCTCACTCACATAACAGTCAAGTGCACTAATCTCAAAAGACCCTTTTCTCTTAATACTAACTTCACTCCATGGAATAAACCTATTAAGCTGAACTTTATTCTTACCCCAGCAGCCAACTTTAACCATTAGATATGAAGGCTTAAGATGTCTTTCTCTCGCTTTCTCACTCTGTCCAAGAATTGCTTTATTACCACCATGTGCAGGATTACACAGGAAAAATTCAATAAAAAATGGAACTTCTTCACCATCAGACTCACGTCTTGCTGTAAAAGAATGCCACCACCAGTCATATCCCTGATATGCAAAACTGCCATCAAGCATGTATTGATTTTTTGAAATATCATGATTATTAAACATCTACACTCATCCCTTCTTATATGCAAACCAATTGTAAAATCGAAAAATTGTAATTAGTGTAATTATAATGCTTTGAAATAGTTTATACAATTGTTTTTTATCAATTATATTTGTTCTACTTGTGGATAAATATAAGATGTTTTATGCTTGGTGAGCTGACAAAAACTATTGAATAGTCAGTCGATAGAGGAGAGCTATCGAGCGAAGTGGTTGGAGGGGGGGAGTAATAAATTGTTTTGATTTATCTAGTCGCTTTCTTTTGTTGTAAACTTATCTTTTCCAATAAATTCTCTAAATATCTTCTAGTTAAATTACCTACAAGATCACATACTACTCTTTCATTATCTCCTACTCCATTTATCACTTCTACAATTAATTGCAAAACAGCTTTAATCCATTCCTTAGATCTGTCTTCATTCATATATGACCTATCCCTTCTCAATTAACAATATTATACTTCACTTATCTCACGAATCTTTCAAACAACCTCAAATCATCCTTAGTAGTAATCTTAATATTGCCTTGATTACCATAAGACTGATATACAGTATCTCCAAGTGCATACATAAGACTTGTCGTATGTGGTTCTATTGTATCAAGAAGATTCTTCTCCTCTGCTCTCCTATAGATATCTTTAAGATAGCCATATCTAAAACTTTGTGGACATGTAACCTGTATACACTTATCTCTGTCAATCCAATTAAGACTTGTATTATTATCATCATTACTGCCTATAAGCTGATAACAAGGTATACACGAAGCAGACATTCCTTTCTCTTTGCATACTCTAATCGCATCTTCAATTATTATCTGTTCTGTAAAAGGTGAAGCTCCATAATGAATCATCACAATATCTTCATCTGATAATTTATTATTAAGATTATTAACACCATTAATAACAGATTGTTGAAAAGTATCTCCACCTTTAACAATCCACTTAACCTTGCTTAATCCATATTGCTTAACCATATCTTTTACATAATCAATCCAATCACCATGGCACACAATTTCTATACTGTCAATTTCTCTATTATTTTGATATATTTCAACTGTATATGCCAATATCGGTTTTCCAAGAATCTCAACAAACTGTTTAGGTATACTCTCTCCTACTCTCGTTCCGTTACCACCTGCAAGTATCAAAGCACTAATCATTATTCAAATCATCTCCTCTAACAAGCTGTTCCATATATTCAAGCATTACTGGAATATATTTTTTACAATTCCTATAAGCCGTCAAGAAAAAAAATCCGTCATCATCATTAACTGCTCCCTTATAAAGCCCCCAACAGAACCAATAATATCCCGTCACGACAACATATCCAAGATAATGACAAAATTCTCTAAAATCAGGTTCTCTTCCAAGATATATCCTAACAATCTCTCTAATCTCATCCACTGAATAATCATCTCTACAGCAGATACAAGCTATATCCGCTGCTTCATCATTAATCCCTGCATATTCCCAATCAATCAAGTACATCTCATCACCATTTGTAATAAGATAATTAGGTTCATATGTATCATTGTGGCATAATACTTTTTTTCCAATTCCATCATTATTCACATAATTGTTAATCTCAACAACCTTTCTTCTAAGTTCTGCAAACTCTGTCAAAAGATTTCCCTTATAATGCATAGCAATCCTCATTAATTTTTCCGCTTCCAAAAAAGTATCAAAATACTTAATATCTCCACTTACATTAGCATCATGAAGTCTTCTTATATACTCGATTGCTTTATCTCTTAATTTTCCTGATTTTTTTAAATCAAGCTGAACATTATTATCTACATAATCCGATATCTTCCATCCTGATTTATCTATGTAAATAACAGATTTATCTATTCCTATCTCCTTAGCTTTATTCTGTGCATAGCACTCCGTCTTCCTATCGACCAAACTATCTGATGTGCTTCCCGGATGTCTGTATACATATAATCTGTTATGCATCATAAATTTAAAAGACACATTTGTAAGTCCCTTTTCAATGACTTCTATCTCACCAATGTCATTAGCTTTTCCACCAAGACACTTACATATATTCTCGACAATCGATGAATCAATATTGTTAAGAAATTCTGAATCAAATCGTCTCAAATCTTCAATAGACTCAAACTCTACAATATCTTTTTCTTCAAATGTTACTGCATACATTGTGAGTTCCCTAATATGTTTTCCGTAGAATTCTTCCCAAAACATATTAGCAACTCTAAAATCATTAATCTCATTCTCCATGAGTTCACAAAAAACTCTTGAAAAAGATTCTGAAAAATACGCATGTCCTACCATAGCCCAGGAATCTCTTCCACCAACAGAAAATTCTGTTATAACATCGCTGTTACTCTTTTTTATTGCGAACTCATTAAAATCTCCATTTTTCCACACACACGCTCTATATGATTCCTTATAATCCATAACAAATGGATTATGAACAAAATAATGATCCGCACAGCATATAAATGTGTTAGCAAGATATTTTCTTGCAACATATAACGAATACAAGTTTCCTTTACTCTCATATTTATTATTAGTTATCAGGTGAACACCATATTTATCTTCAAGATAAAAATATCTCTCCTTCATAAAGCCCACAACAACATATATGTCAGCTATTCCCGCTGTTCTAAGTTGCTCTATCTGGCGTTCTATTAATCTTTCACCTTTTACTACAAATAATCCCTTTGGTTTCTCATATGTAAATGGTGCAAAACGGTTTGATTTGCCTGCTGCTAGTATAATCGCTGTTTTTTTCATTATTTTCCCCCCTATATGTCATAACAATATATAATAGGCATCCATATTATTCGCCTATTTTTTTATTCCACTCGCTAAATGTATAATTGTTATCATTCATAATAATTTGCTTTGTTTTTTCTGGTCCACAATTCAATAACATGTCCAATACTGATAATCCTGGTTCAAAACCCTCATACACTTGCGAATATTCAGCACCATCATAATTTATATATATATGTTGAATTCCGCTTTCGTTGAACTTTTCTATATCAACATAATTCTCGCTTCCCTTATTAGACATATATTCCTTTTCACCTAACTTATGACATATGTCAATTAATAATTCATTCTTTTCACCTTCAAAATTAAAATCTCTATCATATAATATCTCTGTTTTGCTTTCTAATTCTTTTAATACAAAATTAGTAATAAAAATATCTAATTCTTGAAGTTCACTCCATTTTTTTGAATAAAGTTCTTTTAAAAATGGAAAGTATTCGTCATAATACGGTGCCTTTTGATATGCAAATTTTATTGCATTAAGATGTTGATTTCTCCAATTTGTCATATTACTAATTTTAACATCAGCTATCAACTGTCCATCTTTCCCCTTATTCTCCACAGGAACAGAAATATACTTCCATCCCTCTTTTACTCTTATTCTATTTCTATTTTGCCATGAACTCTTATCGAACTGAACTTTTGTCAAATACAAAAACTTATCACTTCTCATTATTTTTCCTATCAAACCTGGATATGCCCAATAATTTGGTTGATGTATTGTTAACATTATAAAACCTCCCATTTATTAAAAATTTCATTTAAACATATTTAACCGTTGCAAATACTCCTTTAATCATCATACTAACTTAATAATTTCAGTAACTATATTTTCAGCTCCATTTTTATTTACACTATTTTTAGCTTCAACTAACATATTTAAATAATCAATAGAATTATTTGTGAGTTTACTTAAATATTCAACAATTCTATTTATAGTCTTAATTTCATCATTTCTAAAATCACCTGCATAAAACATACCCCTACCATTTCCAAATGATTTTACATCATATATTTGATCATCCGATGTACAATAAAAAATAGTTGGTAATTGCATAGCACTGCATTCATATAATACTGTACTAGCTGCTGATATACATAAATTGCTCTCACTCATTATCTCTGCTATATTATTAGCATTTATCTCTAATTCAACATTATCATTTCCTTCTGCTAATTGCTTCAAACATTCTATATTAGAATTATACGCACCAACAATTATTTTCCATTTAACCGACATAAATAGTTGTATTTTTTCCTGTCTTATATATGTTAGTATCTTATACATGCTATTTAATATATCACCGCCTCCACAAATCATCATAATTTTTTCTATTCTACTACTATCCCTATTATTCTGTTCTATTTGCATAAATTCACTTCTAAGCGGAACATATTTATCTCCTAACAGCAATTTTACATCTACATCTTTATATCTGTTATAATAATCAAATATTGGATAATATAGATTATAATTTATTATTATCTGTGCAGAATAGTATTCTTTAAACAAGTCATCAAATACTGCTACTTTAAAAATTCTACTCATTTCATCTACATACTTATCCGTTGCAGAATATGTATCTATTATCAATATACCTTCTGCTTTAATTCTCTTAAAAAAATCATACTCATATTTTTCATTCAATACTTTCCAATCAGTATTTAATACAATTAAGTCATAACCGTTTTGTCTAATCATTTTAGTTGAATTCTCATCCGATACAACAAAGCATACCTGCATACCTTTACTTTTTAATATCTTTGATATAGTTATACATCTCATAACATGACCAGTTGCAATCGTTTCATTTGCATCTGTTCTAATATAAGTAATAATAATTATCATCTCCTACTTATTTAATATTTGATATTTTAATTCTGCAATTTTCCAATCTTCCTCTGTATCAATATCCTGTACTTGTATATCTGACAATATTATAGGCATAAAGCCAGTTTCTATTATTCCTTTACTTTTAATCAAATCAGCTACATTATATACATAAAACTGTCCCGCATCATGATATTGTTTTTCTAAATCCTGTGAACGTGTAGTTACATATTCTGGATTTTTAAACTTAGCAAAGCCATCCTCATCAATAATCAAACAACGTTGTGGTGGATAAGAAAACTGCACTAGTGGTATAACAACTTTTGGATTAAATTCTTTCATTTTCTTCATGGCTTCTATTATTATATGTTCGTTTATGAACGGTGCTGTCGGGTATATACAGCATACATATTCATATGTTTTTCCTATTTTTTTATATTCTTCTAATACTTCCAAAATCACATCTTCTGTAGTTGCATAATCATCAGCATTTTTTTTGCTTCGCATAAACGGAACACTAGCTCCATATTTTTTTGCAATTTCTGCGATTTCTTCACTGTCGGTTGATACCATAACTTCATCAAATATTTTACTGGCAATAGCAGCTCTTATAGAATATGCAATAATTGGAATTCCACAAAAATTTCTAATATTTTTTTTAGGAATTCTCTTACTCCCACCTCGTGCTGTGATTATTGCCACATTTCCCATTTTTTGCATATAATAATAATCCTCCTTACTGTTGTTTAATTTCATATAATCTATATATCAAATCAATCAACCAAAGTCCCATGTATGCCAAAAATAAATAATTTCTGTAGGGTGTAAGCAAAAATATACTGCTAACAAGACATTGTAATGTAACATCCATTCCAAACAAAATACCCCTATCGTAAAAATACTGTTTTAATTTTGTTCTCTTAAAATTCTCACTCTTTCTTATAAATGGAGCGATATAAAATGTTGCTATTAATCCATATATATTTTGCATTAAAACAGCACAAATTGCCCACCAAAATGGTATGTCCATATTCCATCCAAGTACTAAGAAAAAAACTGTAAAAAATAAAAAATCTGATATTTGATCTAATCTTTTTCCCAATGATGAACACATTTTTTTATTTCTTGCCAAATTTCCATCTAATACATCACATAGCATATAAATCTGAATGAATAATGCAGTAAGCACATATTTGTTATTAATTGCCAAATAGCAACATATTCCTGTATTAAGAATCATATTTGTCACAGTAACCATGTTGGGAGTTATAGGTGTATTAACTAAAAATCTTACTGGACGTTTTACAACTTCAACTAATGTTCTTTCCCAAAAATAGTTTTGTGCTCTCTTCATTATAAATTCACTACTCATCATCTCACCCTCTTTCACATGTAACAATATAGCTACTATCAGCAATTTCTCCATTACTATGTGTTTCTACCATTTTATTTATCTCCAAACATTTAAAATCTGAAAATAATTCTTCTATTTCCTGCTTATCCAAAAAATGCATCAGCATTCCATTTTCACTATTTGCACATAACTTTGTATTGTCAACATCCACATAATATGTATTTTTTTCTTTTGTTTCTATACAATTTCCTTTGCTGCATCTATAATCTTCAATACTTCTTGTAACACAAAATATTTTTCCACCGGGACGTAACACACGTTTCATCTCACTTATTGTCTTTTTTATGTCAGTCATACTCAAATAATACAATGAACCATAACTTACAATTCCATCAAACATATTGTCTTTAAATGGTATCTCCGTCATGGAACCTACCTTAATATTATCTACATATTCCTGCATATCTAAATTATCTAACATTTTTTTTGTATAATTAACTCCTTCACTTGAAAAGTCTAAGCCATATGGCTGTATCTTTTCGCTTCCCATGAAGAAAATATGCCTTCCTGCTCCACATCCCAAATCCAATACTTTTTCTTTACCATCACGTCTAAAATTTCTAAATACAAATTGTACAACTGGTTCTGATGGATATTTCGGTCTGTATCTCGATTCCTTATGTAAATTAGTCCATGCTTCTTTGCTATCTACCATAACTATTCTTCCTCCATACATCTATTGATTTTTTTAATTTCTTCAATTATTTGTTCTACGTTATGTTCTTCCGATACCCATAAATTTACTATCTTATCACTAACTATATCTGCATTTTTCATCTTTTGATTTTTATAAATCATTGCTAATGAAGGATACCAATTACTAATATCTATATTAAGTTCTCTAACATTCTCTAATAATTTATCTCTATCCTTTAAATACAAAAAAGAAAAACGCCATACAACTTCTTTGTCAAACTGAACATTAGGTATGCTTATATATTTTTTATTCAAATTACTACAATATATCAGCTGTTTCGTTTGTCGCATTTTATTAATTTCATCTTTATAATATAGTCTTTGCAATAATTCTGAATTTTCATCCATATGATATATAAATGAAAATGCATTGCTTATTTGTAATTCCCGCATTTTTATATTCTTTTTATCTGTACTGTCTTTGCTATGTACTATTTTATAATATTCTTCACGATATTTATTAAATCTATCATTAATATCATATGGTTTTAATGGCAATAGACCTACTATCTCTTTCATTTTTAAGTATAACTCTATATTATCTGTAAATGCTGCTCCGCCACCACATTGCGTTTCATATATCTTCGTATGTCCAAAACTAGTAATTGATATATCTCCACCAGATAAATATGATGTCTGTGCTGCATCTTCTAGTATCTTAATATTATGTCGTTCACATATAGTTTTTAAATCACTCATATTACAAAAATGCCCATATATATGTGTTGGCACAACAACCTCATATTTTTCTTTTTCTAACATTGTACTTAAATACTCTAAATCCATTGTATAATTAGATAAATTTACATCGCAAAAATCGATTTCGCAACCAGCTGCTATTGCTGCGTTCACAGGGTTTGTACATGATATTGCTGGAAATATAATTTTTTTATGTTCTGTACCTAAAGCCTTTAATGCCAAATATATTGCAGTTGTTCCACTCCCTGTAAATACAGAATACTTTTTTCCATATATTTTGCATAACTCCTGTTCCAAATCTGTCATTCTTATTCCCCTTTATTCTATATATTTCCAATCCATTGGTGTTCCTTTTTTTACATCACACCTTGCTTTCTTTCCAAGTACATCATCCCAATACTTAGTATGCATTCCTATTCCGGGACGTATAGATCTTACATTCTCTGATGTAAATATTTCACCAGCTTTAACATCTTCTACTACGAATAGTGATCTTGAAAATATCCTACTCTCCATCTGTGCTTCATTTAATTCATATGTGACTTTTCCTAAGGCTTTTTCGACATTACGGATCTCATTCACCATTTTTTCAAATTCATGTGGTTCCATTGAAAATTTTGAATCTTCACCACCATCTGCACGCCTAATCGTAAAGTGTTTCTCTATAACTTTCGCTCCAAGTCCAACAGCACATACCGCTATTTCACTTCCCATTGAGTGATCAGATAATCCACATATACAATCAAAAGTCTCTGCCATATTAGGAATAACTTTAAGGTTCATATTCTCATAAGGTGCTGGATATGCTGAAATACACTTTAAAAGAATAACATTTTCATTTTTCTCTTTTTTACATGTTCTAACTGCTAAATCTATATCTTCAAGATGAGCTATTCCCGTTGACATTATAATTGGCTTTCCCTTTTGTGCTATTTTTCTAATAAATGGAATATCATTTATCTCAAATGATGCAATCTTATATGCCGGAACTTCTAAATCTTCAAGAAAATCTACTGCTGTAAGATCAAATGGTGATGAAAAAAAATCTATTTCAAGTTCTCTTGCATAGTCTCTCAAATCTCGCTGCCATTCCCATGGAGTATAAGCTTTTCCATATAATTCATATAGTGTACGTCCTTCCCATATTCCCTTTGTTCTAAATGCAGGCATATCACTATCTATCGTAATAGTATCCGGAGTATATGTCTGTATTTTAATTGCATCTGCACCAGATTCTTTAGCTGCCTTTATTATCTCTTTAGCTCGATTAAAGTCCATATTATGATTAGCAGACATTTCTGCAACTATATACGTTGGACTGTTTTCTGATATTACATGATTTTCAATCTTAATTTCTTTATTCATTAATACTCCCCCTACTATTTTATTTTGCAAATTCAATTACTTTTTCAATTACATAATCCTGCTGTTCATCTGTAAGTTTCGGATACAATGGCAGACTCAATATATGCTTATACAATTCCTCTGCATTAGGACAGCATACCTTATCATATCCGTTCTGCTGATAATAAGGATGCTTATATACAGGAATATAATGCACATTAACACCAATCCCTGCTTCATGTAACTTATCATATACTTCTTTTCTGTTATTAACCTGAACAACATATAGATGCCAACTGCTGTTACATCCCTCTTTTGTAAATGGTATTGTTACATTTTTGACATTTTCAAATGCCTTATTATATCTCGCTACAAGTTCACGTCTTCTCTTAACAAATTCATCCAATCTGTTCATCTGTGATATGCCAAGTGCACATTGCATATCCGTAATCCTATAATTATAGCCAAGTTCCTGTTGTTCATAGTACCAACCACCCTCATTATTAAGCAATAATTCAGGATCTCTCGTAATTCCATGTGATCTAAATAGCATAAGTTTTTTATATAATTCATCATCATTAGTCATTATCATTCCACCCTCACCTGTGGTTATATGTTTAACCGGATGGAAACTAAATGTGGTCATATCTCCAAAACTTCCTATCTTCTTCCCCTTATAATCTGCACCAAGTGCATGAGCCGCATCCTGAATAACTATAAGATTGTGTCTCTTAGCTATATCCATAATCTTATCCATATCACATGGCTGACCTGTGTAATGAACAGGAATTATAGCCTTTGTATTAGCTGTAATCTTACGTTCTATATCTTCTGGAGATATGTTATAGGTATCAGCTTCTATATCTGCAAAAACTGGTGTTGCTCCACAATAAAATGCACAATTTGATGATGCTGCAAATGTAATAGGAGTTGTTATTACTTCATCTCCCTTACCAACACCAGCCGCAAAGCAAGCAGCATGAAGCGCTGCCGTTCCATTAGATATTGCAACTGCATGTTTTGCTCCTATATAGTCTGCTACTTTTTTCTCAAATTCTCCAACTGATGGTCCTGTTGTAAGATAATCAGAACGCAGTACATTAACCACTGCCTGAATATCTTCTTCTGAAATTGACTGTGTTCCGTATGGTATGTACATATTATTCCTCCTAATAATCAAAAAGCATAACCTAATTAATATTTTCTAATTAACTATTAATGAAAAATATCTTTTGATTTTAACAATTCCTGTATCTGTTCCACACTAAGCCATTCTTTATTATTTCCAGAACTATATTCAAATCCCTCCGGCACTTTTTTGCCACCAGATAGAACTTTACTGCTTCCAGCCCACCAACTATAATGTGGATATATAATATAATGCTTATCATATTCATAAGTAGTAGCTGAATCTTCCTTTGTTACCATAATCTCATGTAATTTTTCGCCTTCTCTTATTCCAACTTCCGGCATCTCACATCCTGGTAACATAGCCTGTGCGAGGTCTGTTATCTTGAATGATGGTATCTTAGATATGAAAGTCTCTCCACCATGAGAATCCTGTAATGCCTTAATAACTAGTTCAACTCCCTGTTCAAGGCTTATCCAGAATCTTGTCATTCTGTAATCGGTTATAGGTAACTCTCTACCACCATTATCAATAATGTTCTGAAAGAATGGTATTACAGAGCCTCTACTTCCTGCAACATTACCATATCTGACAACCGAAAATGTAAGATCTCTATCACCAACATATGAATTAGCTGCTATGAATAGTTTATCTGATACAAGTTTTGTTCCACCATATAAGTTAACCGGATTAACTGCTTTATCTGTTGATAAAGCTACAACTTTCTTAACACTTGGTGAATCTAATACTGCGTCAACAATATTCATTGCACCATTAATATTTGTCTTTACAGCTTCCATAGGATTATACTCACATGCCGGAACCTGTTTCAATGCAGCTGCATGTATAACATAATCAACACCATTTAAAGCTCTTGTAAATCTTTCTTTATCTCTTACATCTCCAATAAAGAATCTAAATATATCTTTATATTCTTTATATTTATTAGCCATATTGAATTGTTTAAATTCATCTCTCGAATAGATGATGATTTTTTTTGGTGTATAGTGCTTTAACACATAATCCACAAAATGATTACCAAATGAACCTGTTCCACCTGTAATCAATATTGTTTTTCCATTTAGCATATCTTAATCCTCCTCATTCTGCCTAGTAATAACACTTATAAATATTGTCCTATATAATTCTTTTATTCTCACGCATAACTGTCACACATTGTTATATCCCCATATTTTTTAGATCTAAAAAATCCACAATTTTTTATTGTGGCTTATTTCTATTGGTCGTATACTATTTTTTCTTCATTGTGGTTTACATAGAGATTGAGATATCTCGGATTATCTATGAATGTTTTATATCTAATTGCATTTAATAACCTATCCTTCATGATTCTGTCCCTCCAATGTAATATTCAAGTCAATATACGTTTTCTAACAGTTTCAGCCTTATAATTAACTTCTTCTGTATGTGTGACCATTAACTACAATGTGTATCGGAAAGTGTTTAGAATTTATTTAGAGAGTTTTTATAGACATAAAAAATGCCACACCCTACAAGTCTATTCCGACTGTAAAGTGTGGCATTTGCTGTATATATCAGCATATTACATTCTGATATATACTATATATTCTATTCTTCTGTTGTATCTTCAGGCTTTACTGCATCTGCATCAGCAGTTGTTTCTGAATTCTGTACATCATCTGCAAAAGATAATTCATCAAAATCTTCTGTGAACATTAATTCATCTGTCTCGTTGATATCTGTATCAAGTTTTACATTTCTGTATCTCTTCATACCTGTACCAGCTGGGATAAGCTGACCGATAAGAACGTTCTCTTTAAGACCGATAAGAGGGTCAACCTTACCATTAATAGCTGCTTCAGTAAGAACTTTAGTAGTCTCCTGGAATGAAGCTGCTGATAAGAATGAGTTAGTTGCAAGAGATGCCTTAGTAATACCAAGCATTACCTGCGTACCTTCTGCTTCTTTTAATCCCTTTTCTCTAAGTTCTTCGTTAGTCTCATTGAAGTCAAGTACGTCAACTGATGTACCTGGAAGATATTCTGAATCTCCACTTTCTTCAATCTTAATCTTCTTAAGCATCTGTCTAACGATAACTTCGATATGCTTATCGTTGATATCAACACCCTGTAAGCGGTATACTCTCTGAACTTCACGAATCATGTAATCCTGTACTGCACGAACACCCTTAATCTTTAAGAGGTCATGTGGATTGATACTACCTTCTGTAAGTTCATCACCGGCTTCAAGTACTGCACCATCAGTTACTTTGATTCTTGAACCATAAGGTATTAAATATGCCTTAGAGTTACCTGTTTCATGATCTGTTATTATAACTTCACGTTTTTTCTTAGTATCTTTAAGTTCAGCAACACCGCCGAATTCTGCGATAATTGCAAGTCCCTTTGGTTTTCTTGCCTCGAAGAGTTCTTCTACTCGAGGAAGACCTTGTGTGATATCACCACCGGCAACACCACCAGTATGGAACGTACGCATTGTAAGCTGTGTACCAGGTTCACCGATTGACTGAGCTGCGATAATACCAACAGCTTCACCTACCTGAACTGCCTGACCTGTAGCCATGTTAGCTCCGTAACATTTAGCACAGATACCTACATGTGACTTACATGTTAAGATTGTTCTAATCTTAACTTCTGCATCTTTATTCTCAAGAGCATTCAGATATTTTACGATCTTAGCTGCTCTTCTTGGTGTAATCATGTGATTAGCTTTTACAAGCACTTCACCATTATCATCTGTGATTGTCTCAGCTGCGAATCTTCCTGATATTCTATCTTCAAGACTTTCGATTGTCTCATTAGCATCCATGAATGCTTTAACCCACATACCTGGAATCTCTTTACCTTCGCAACAGTCTATCTGACGAACAATAAGTTCCTGTGATACGTCAACAAGACGTCTTGTTAAGTATCCTGAATCGGCTGTACGAAGTGCTGTATCTGAAAGTCCTTTTCTAGCTCCATGAGCTGAGATGAAGTATTCCAGTACATCAAGTCCTTCTCGGAAGTTAGACTTGATAGGAAGTTCGATAGTACGTCCTGATGTATCTGCCATAAGTCCTCGCATACCGGCAAGCTGTTTGATCTGCTTATCTGATCCTCGTGCACCAGAGTCAGCCATCATGAAGATGTTATTGTACTTATCAAGTCCTGATAAAAGTGCATGTGTAAGCTCATCATCAGTAACTTTCCATGTCTCAACAACTTCTTTATAACGTTCTTCTTCTGTGATAAGACCACGTCTGAAGTTTCTCATAATCTTCTCAACTGTAGCTTCTGCATTAGATATTAATTCTTTCTTCTGCTTTGGCACTTCCATCTCTGAAATAGAAACTGTCATAGCTGCTCTAGTTGAATATTTGTAACCCATAGCTTTGATATCATCAAGAACTTCTGCAGTCTTTGATGCACCATGTGTATTAATAACTTTTTCAAGTATCTTCTTTAACTGTTTCTTACCAACATGGAAATCAACTTCAAGTTTTAAATCATTAGCTGGATCTGTTCTATCTACGAATCCAAGATCCTGTGGGAGAATCTCATTGAATAAGAATCTACCAAGTGTTGACTCTGTAATACCTGTAACTGTTCTTCCGTCTGGTAATGTTCTTGTATTCTTAACTTTAATTCTTGAATGAAGTGTAATTACCTGATTCTCGTAAGCAAGCATTGCTTCATTAACACTCTTAAAGAATTTACCTTCACCTGTAACATTTGGTCTCTCCTGTGTTAAATAGTAGATACCAAGTACCATATCCTGTGAAGGAACGGCAACAGGACCACCATCTGATGGTTTTAAGAGGTTGTTAGGTGAGAGAAGTAAGAATCTACATTCTGCCTGTGCTTCAACTGAAAGTGGAAGATGCACAGCCATCTGGTCACCATCGAAATCGGCATTGAAAGCTGTACATACAAGTGGATGTAACTTAATAGCTTTACCTTCTACAAGGATTGGTTCAAATGCCTGAATACCAAGTCTATGAAGTGTAGGAGCACGGTTAAGCATTACTGGATGTTCTTTAATTACATCTTCAAGTACATCCCATACTTCTGTCTCAAGTCTCTCTACCATCTTCTTAGCATTTTTAATATTGTGAGCTGTTCCATTAGCAACTAACTCTTTCATAACGAATGGCTTAAATAATTCGATAGCCATCTCTTTTGGAAGACCACACTGGTATATCTTAAGTTCTGGTCCTACAACGATAACTGATCGACCTGAATAGTCAACTCGTTTACCAAGTAAGTTCTGACGGAAACGTCCCTGTTTACCCTTTAACATGTCTGACAGAGATTTGAGTGCTCTGTTACCAGGACCTGTTACAGGACGTCCTCTTCTACCATTATCTATAAGAGCATCTACAGCTTCCTGTAACATTCTCTTCTCATTACGAACAATAATGTCAGGAGCACCTAACTCTAAAAGTCTCTGAAGACGGTTATTTCTATTAATGATTCTTCTGTAAAGATCATTTAAGTCAGAAGTTGCAAATCTACCACCATCGAGCTGTACCATAGGTCTAAGATCTGGTGGAATTACAGGAATATAATCAAGGATCATCCATTCTGGTCTGTTACCTGATTCTCTGAATGCTTCAACCACTTCAAGTCTCTTGATTATTCTTGCTCTCTTCTGTCCTGATGAATCTTCAAGATCTCTCATAAGTTCCTGTGATTCTTTTTCTAAGTCAATTGCTACTAATAATTCTTTAATAGCTTCTGCGCCCATGCCAACTCTGAAGTTATTACCCCATTTGTCATAAGCATCCTTGAATTCTCTTTCTGAAAGAACCTGTTTATACTGCAAATCTGTATTGCCCTTATCAAGGACAATATAGTTTGCAAAGTATAATACTTTTTCAAGTGTTCTAGGTGATATATCAAGGATTAATCCCATACGGCTTGGGATTCCCTTGAAATACCAGATATGTGATACAGGTGCAGCAAGTTTGATATGTCCCATACGTTCACGACGTACACTTGCTTTAGTAACTTCAACACCACATCTGTCACAAATTACACCTTTATATCTAATCTTTTTATATTTACCACAATGACATTCCCAGTCTTTACTTGGTCCAAATATTCTTTCACAGAACAGACCGTCTCTTTCTGGTTTTAATGTTCTATAATTAATTGTTTCGGGCTTCTTAACTTCGCCTCTTGACCACTCAAGAATCTTTTCAGGTGAAGCAAGACCAATCTTAATTGCATCAAACGTCATAGGTTGATATGCTTCATTATTATTGTTATCCTGCATTACTGGCACTCCCTTCTAACTATTCTTCTGGAAATTCGTCTTCAAAATCACTAAATAAATCTTCGTCTGTGTTATCATCATCTATGTCAACAAGTTCTTCACCGTCAAATTCCTGCTGTGTGAATCCATTGTCAGCAAGTGAATTATCATCATACTTCATATCTTCATCGAAGTTAGTTCTTGTGTCATCTGATGAATAATCAACAGATTCCATAATGTCAACTTCTGTGTTGCCATCTTTAAGTACTTTTACATCAAGTGCTAATGACTGAAGTTCTTTTAAGAGTACCTTGAATGATTCAGGAATACCTGGTTCAGGGATATTCTCACCCTTAATAATAGCTTCATATGTCTTAACACGTCCGATTACATCATCAGACTTAACTGTAAGAATCTCCTGTAAAGTATATGATGCACCATAAGCTTCAAGTGCCCAAACTTCCATCTCACCAAAACGCTGACCACCAAACTGTGCTTTACCACCAAGTGGCTGCTGTGTAACAAGTGAGTAAGGACCAGTTGAACGTGCATGGATCTTATCATCAACAAGATGATGAAGTTTTAAGTAATGCATGTGACCAATTGTAACAGGACTGTCAAAATATTCACCTGTTCTACCATCACGAAGTCTTACTTTACCATCTCTTGAGATTGGAACACCTTTCCATAATTCTCTATGTTCAAGGTGATTACCAAGATATTCCATAATCTCTGGATTAAGTGTATCTTCATGTTTTGCTTTGAATTCATCCCACTCAAGATTAACATAATCATTAGCTAAATCAAGTGTATCCATAATTGCATCTTCATCTGCACCATCGAATACAGGAGTTGATATATTAAATCCTAATGCTTTTGCAGCAAGACTTAAATGAATCTCAAGGACCTGTCCGATGTTCATTCGTGAAGGCACACCAAGTGGATTAAGTACTATATCAAGAGGACGTCCATTAGGTAAGAATGGCATATCTTCTACTGGAAGTATTCTTGAAACAACACCCTTGTTACCATGACGACCAGCCATCTTATCACCAACTGAGATCTTTCTCTTCTGAGCGATATAGATACGAACTGTCTGGTTAACTCCTGGTGGAAGTTCATCTCCGTTCTCTCTTGTGAATACTTTAGCATCAACGATAATACCATATTCACCATGAGGTACTTTAAGTGAAGTATCTCTTACTTCTCTTGCTTTTTCACCAAAGATTGCTCTAAGGAGTCTTTCTTCAGCTGTAAGTTCTGTCTCACCCTTTGGTGTAACTTTACCTACAAGTATATCACCTGCACGAACTTCAGCACCAATTCTTATGATACCTCTTTCGTCAAGGTCTTTGAGTGCATCATCACCAACACCTGGAACATCTCTTGTAATCTCTTCTGGTCCAAGCTTAGTATCTCTTGATTCTGCCTCATATTCTTCTATATGAATTGATGTATATACATCATCTTCTACTAATCTCTCGCTAAGTAATACAGCATCTTCATAGTTATAACCTTCCCATGTCATGAAACCGATAAGTGGGTTCTTACCAAGGGCTATCTCACCATTAGATGTTGAAGGTCCATCTGCGATAACCTGACCTTTTTCAATCTTATCACCTTTGAATACAATTGATCTCTGATTGTAGCAGTTACTCTGGTTAGAACGTGAGAACTTAGTAAGTTTGTACACATCTCTGTTACCATCTACACTTCTGATTACAATCTCTTTGGATGTTGAACGTTCAACAACACCTGCATTCTTGGCAACAACACATACACCTGAGTCAACAGCTGCTTTTGCTTCAATACCTGTACCAACAACAGGAGCTTCTGTTGTAAGAAGTGGTACCGCCTGACGCTGCATGTTAGATCCCATAAGTGCTCGGTTAGCATCATCATTAGGAAGGAAAGGAATCATTGATGTAGCTACTGAGAATACCATCTTAGGAGATACGTCCATTAAGTCAATCTTGCTCTTCTCAAATTCTGTTGTCTCTTCTCTGAAACGTCCAGATACTGAATTACGAACAAAATGTCCTTCTTCATCAATAGCGGCATTAGCCTGTGCTACATAATAATTATCTTCTTCATCTGCTGTAAGATATCTAACTTCATCTGTTACTCTAGGATTCTTAGGATCTGTCTTATCTACAACACGATATGGTGCTTCGATAAATCCATACTGGTTAATTCTTGCATAAGATGCAAGAGAGTTAATTAAACCGATGTTAGGACCTTCAGGTGTCTCGATAGGACACATTCTTCCGTAGTGAGTATAGTGAACATCTCGAACTTCGAATCCGGCTCTGTCTCGTGAAAGACCACCAGGTCCTAATGCTGAAAGACGTCTCTTATGTGTTAACTCACCAAGAGGGTTATTCTGATCCATGAACTGTGACAACTGTGAACTTCCGAAGAATTCTTTAACAGCTGCAGTTACTGGCTTAATATTAATTAATGACTGTGGTGATATTCCATCTAAATCCTGAGTTGTCATTCTTTCTCTTACAACTCTTTCCATTCTTGAGAGACCAATTCTATACTGGTTCTGAAGTAATTCACCAACAGCTCTGATACGTCTGTTACCTAAGTGATCGATATCATCTTTAGTACCAACTCCATGTTCAAGATGAATGTTGTAGTTGATTGTAGCGATAATATCTTCTGTTGTAATATGTTTTGGAATTAAGTCAGCAATATTCTTCTTGATTGCTTCCTTAATCTCTTCTAATCCATTATTTTCTTCTAAGATCTGTTTTAATACAGGATAGAATACGTTCTCATTAATACCAAGAGTTACAAGATCTTCATCTGTAAGTTCAGGAATCCAATGCTTAATATCAACCATAACGTTAGAAAGAACTTTAATTCTTCTCTCTTCATTCTTAACCCATACATAAGGAACTCCCGCATTCTGGATCTCAATAGCCATCTCTTCTGTTACTATTGCATCCTTCTCGCCAAGAACCTCTCCTGTTGTCTCATCTATAACATCATCAGCAAGAACATGTCCTCTGATTCTATTCTTAAGATGTAACTTTTTATTAAATTTGTATCTACCTACTTTGGCAAGATCATATCTTCTTGGATCGAAGAACATCGCATTGATAAGGCTCTCTGCACTATCTACTGAAAGTGGTTCGCCCGGTCTAATCTTCTTATATAATTCAAGAAGACCATCCTGATAATTATCTGATGGATCTTTAGCAAATGCTGCCATAATCTTAGGTTCTTCACCAAACAGGTCGATAATCTGCTCGTTAGTACCATAACCTAATGCTCTAATAAGAACAGTTACAGGTACTTTTCTTGTTCTGTCTACACGCACATAGAATATGTCATTAGAATCTGTCTCATATTCAAGCCATGCACCACGGTTAGGAATAACTGTACATGAATATAATTCCTTACCAATCTTATCATGACCTATCTCGTAGTATATACCAGGAGAACGAACTAACTGGCTAACAATAACTCTCTCTGCGCCGTTGATAACGAATGTACCTGTTGCAGTCATAAGAGGTAAATCGCCCATGAATATCTCATGTTCACTAATTTCATCGCTTTCCTTATTATAGAGTCTAACTCTAACCTTTAAAGGTGCAGCATACGTTGCATCTCTTTCCTTGCATTCTTCAATAGAATACTTAACATCGTCTTCGCAAAGTGTAAAATCTACGAATTCAAGACTTAAATGACCACTGTAATCAGCAATTGGAGATATATCTTCAAATACTTCTTTTAAACCTTCATCCAGAAACCACTGGTATGAGTTCTTCTGAACCTCAATCAGGTTCGGCATCTCTAGAACCTCTTTTTGTCTAGAGTAACTCATCCTGATACTTTTTCCAACTTTGACTGGATGCATTCTGTTTTTCTCCATTGACGTTTCACCCCTTATTTGATATTGAAATTTATTATTAATATTAGGTTCTTGCACTAATTATTGGTACAATTTTGTTATAAATCACTTCATAACTCAGCAATATATCATTTTTGAAACTAATGATATACAACTGAATTATGAATATCTTTCTACAAACAGGCACACATTACCACAATAGTGCATTTTCCATATTAACACAAGTTTTTTGTAGTGTCAATACTTCTTGCAGAAGTTTTATAAAAAATGGATTTTACCCCACTCCCCGCAAAGAGCCAAGATATGAGATTTAAGTTCAAAAAGGGGATATGCTTTCGCATATCCCCTGGAATTCTCTTTATTAACTTTATAACTAAAATTATTTAAGAGTAACTTTAGCGCCTTCAGCTTCAAGTTTTGTCTTGATTTCTTCAGCTTCTTCTTTGCTAGCACCAGCTTTAACTACCTTAGGAGCTCCGTCAACTACTTCTTTAGCTTCTTTTAAGCCAAGTCCTGTTACTTCACGAACTACTTTGATAACTTTAACTTTGTTAGGGCCAGCTTCTGTTAATTCAACATCGAATTCTGTCTTTTCTTCAGCTGCTGCTGCACCGCCTGCTGCTGCAACTACAACACCTGCTGCTGCAGATACGCCGAATTCTTCTTCACATGCTTTTACTAAATCATTTAATTCTAATACTGTTAAACCTTTGATTACTTCAATAATTTCCTGAGTTGTCATTATTAATATCCTCCATTTCAAAATTTCGTATATCTACGATAATTTACTTATTGTTCTTATAGTTTTGTTACATGCATAAACTTAGATTATGCAACTTCTTCGTTCTTCTCAGCGATCTGCTTAATAACACGAGCAAAGTTTGTAACTGGTGACTGAATACTTCCAAGTAATTTTGAAAGTAATTCGTTTCTTGATGGGATAGTTGCGATAACTTTGATTCCATCGTTATCATAGTAAGTACCGTCTACCACACCAGCTTTTAATTCAAGAGCTTCTGCTGTCTTAGCGAAGTTATATAAAATTCTTGCTGGAGCTGTAGCGTCTTCTTTAGAAATTGCGATAGCTGTAGGTCCTTCAAGATGTGGAACTAAAGCTTCGAATTCTGTACCTTTAACAGCTAAATTGATCATTGTGTTCTTATATACTTTGTATACAACACCAGCTTCTCTTAACTGTTTACGAAGAGCTGTATCCTGTTCAACTGTAAGTCCACGATAGTCAACTACTACAGCTGCCTGTGCTCCATTAAGAGCTTCTTTGATCTCTTCAACTATTGGTTTCTTTAATTCTACTTTTGCCATTATTGTGCACCTCCTTATATATTTGCGTGACGCCGATATATGTGTTCATGTCTGACATGAATAGCACAAAAAAACCTCTCTGTCCTTAGACAGAGAGGCTGATATATATCATAATTAAATGAGCATATCAATCATTCCTCGGTAGGCGTTCTCACCTTAAGCCTTGCGGCACCTACTGTCTACGGCAGTCATAATGCTATGTTATTCTAGCATATTAATCTCTATTTGTCAATCGTTTTTTACTAATTAAGCAAGAAACTTATTAGGGTTAAGTTTTACACCAGGACCCATTGTTGATGTTAAAGTAATACTCTTTAAGTACTGACCTTTAACTGTGCTTGGTTTAGCTTTAACGATTGCATTCATAAGCGTTTGGAAGTTGTCCGCTAATTTTTCTTCATCAAATGAAGCTTTTCCGATTGGCACATGGATAATGTTAGTCTTGTCAAGTCTGTATTCAATCTTACCAGCTTTGATATCGTTAACAGCTTTTGTAACGTCCATTGTTACTGTACCAGCTTTTGGGTTAGGCATTAAGCCTTTTGGTCCAAGTACACGACCTAAACGACCAACAACACCCATCATATCTGGAGTTGCAACAACAACATCAAAATCGAACCATCCTTCGTTCTGAATCTTTGGAATTAATTCTTCTCCGCCTACGAATTCTGCACCAGCTGCTTCTGCTTCTGCTGCTTTATCACCTTTAGCGAAAACTAAAACTCTAACTGATTTACCAGTTCCGTGTGGAAGTACTACAGCACCACGAATCTGCTGATCAGCATGACGTCCGTCAAGACCTGTTCTGATATGAGCTTCGATTGTTTCATCAAATTTAGCACCAGCTGATTTCTTAACTAAAGAAATTGCTTCTGCTGTTTCATAAAGAGTTGCACGATCTACTAATTTAGCAGCTTCTGCATATCTTTTACCGTGTTTCATAATTAAATAACCTCCTAGTGGTATTATCGGGAGTAAACCCTCCCACGTTTTTTTTGTTGTTAATAGTTAATTATACCGGGCAGTAGATTATTCTTCTACTGTGATTCCCATACTTCTTGCAGTACCGCTAATCATACTGATTGCAGCTTCTAATGATGCAGCATTTAAATCAGGCATCTTAAGTTCAGCGATCTTCTGAACTTCTGCTTTTGAAATTGTAGCTACCTTAGTCTTGTTAGGTACAGCTGAACCTGATTTGATGTTGCAAGCTTTCTTAAGAAGAACTGCTGCAGGTGGTGTCTTTGTGATGAAGCTGAAGCTTCTATCAGCATAAACTGTAATAACAACAGGAATGATCATTCCGTCCTGATCTGCTGTCTTAGCATTGAACTCTTTTGTAAACTGTACAATGTTAACACCATGCTGACCTAATGCTGGACCAACTGGTGGAGCAGGTGTTGCCTTTCCTGCAGGAATCTGTAATTTAATATAACCTGTAACTTTCTTTGCCATTTTAGGCACCTCCTAAATTATGTGGTATTGGCGGGGATTTCCCTCCCACGTTCCGTTATCCGGACGCATTGCCTTGTGTGAATATACACTCTACATTTTCTTAACTTCTGTGAAACTTAATTCTACTGGTGTTTCACGACCAAACATATCGACATTGATTGTAACAATCTGTTTCTCCTGGCTAATACGAGTGACGATTCCAACTGTATCTTTCCATACCCCAGATGTAACAAGGATGCTGTCACCAACACCATAATCAACTTCTGCATCTCGGACTGTCTTGATACCAAGTGGCTTCATCTCGGCTTCTGTCAGGGGAACCGGTTTTGACCCAGGTCCTACGAAACCTGTAACACCTCTTGTGTTACGAACTACATACCATGTATCATCGTTCATTATCATATTGATAAGAACGTATCCCGGAAACATCTTCTTTTGAACCTGCTTCTTAGCACCGTTCTTAACTTCAACCACATCTTGCATTGGTACGGTTACTTCCAAGATCTGGTCTTCAAGTTTTCTGTTTCTAATTGTATTCTCAATGTCAATCTTAACCTTGTTTTCGTAGCCTGAATAGGTATGAACTACATACCAATTAGCTGCCTCTGACATAAAATCACCTTTTCTTTTATTTTACTAAAATTTCTACACCGAATTTAATTACCAAATCTAACAGTGCGATAATCAGACCAAGTACTACTGAGATAACTGTTACTGCTATACTCTGCTTGGTAAGTGACTTCTTATCAGGCCAAATTATCTTATTAAATTCAGCCTTAAGGCCATTAAAAAAGCTCTTTTTTGGAGCTTTTTCCTTAGCTGCTGCTGTCTCACTCATATTCTCACCTCGTAATTAAATAATAAGATTATTACTTTGTCTCTTTGTGTAATGTGTGTGACTTACAGAACTTACAATACTTCTTAGTCTCCATTCTGTCTGGATGAGTTTTCTTATCCTTTGTCATGTTGTAATTACGCTGTTTACATTCTGTACATGCCAATGTTATCTTTACGCGCACAACTTCCACCTCCGCTTTAATTCAAATTTGCAATTTTTCCATGCCTCTATTTTTGGGCATAAAAAAAAGACTTCTTCCAATGCTAGTCTAATATATCATACATTGCAAGCATCGTCAAGTCTTGTAAGTAGAGTTTATAATTGTTTTATAATACGAATTCCATATCAGACAAAATAGCTATGAGCAACAAACTCATAGCTATTTTGTCATTCCATATCTATAAATAATAATTAAACATCATTCCTGCATACAGTGATATCTTATAAGCTGAAAAGTATGGTTTTGATGGATTATTATATGATATCAGCACTTTATTAACATAATTAAGTGGATCTATAATCAGGTTATCTGCATTTTTGGAAAGCTGCTCTTTGAATTGGTCAAGCTTTGCAAGAATATTCTTACATTCTTCGCTGTCAAGATAGCTCTTAAGCTTATCGCTGTCTATCTTAATACCCTCTGCATCATCTACATCAATTCCATATATATCCATTGTCTTTAGCGATTCATCTGCTATGTCTGTAAGATTCTTAAGAAGTAACGATGATTTTAATGATGTATCTTCACTACCTTTTGCAAGCTGCACAGAATGATTGAAGCTTCCTATAAGACTTCCTATGTTACCAAGTATTGATTCTGAATCATACGATGTGTGTATATCGATTGCATCCTGTGATATACCATTAAGTTTCAGAATGTACATATCTCTATAATGCACTATATTATCAGAAGATGTATAGTGTTCTCCATTAATATAATATGAGCTGTTTGACGGATATCTGCTTATATAGTCTATTCCAAGTATATCTGCTTCGTCATCGTCTTCATAATTAATACCAAAAAGATATGGTTCTGTTATTCCTGTGCCTGTATTCTCCGATTCAAGCCGTAATGCTGAACCTTGTTCACCATGAACAACGCTCGCTTTAATTCCTATATGGTTACGGTTTATAAGTGCACCGACTCTGTTAAGTATATTCTGATTACGTTCATTCTCCCTAACAGTAAACTGAAGGTCATATATCGAACTTCCACATTCTACTTTGAAACTGTGCTTACCAGGTGTAAAATCCAGTTCATCATCTTTTAACACATATCCTGTATTAACCTGGCTTGTGGCAAGTTGTTCTACTCTTACACTTATGTCATCACTTTGTTCGCTGTCATTACCTGTAAAAACCGCCTCTATTACACTTTCATCACCAGAAAATGCCTTGTACTTCTGCATCACATAGTCCGGGTTACTTGTGTTAAGTTCATTAGTCAGTGCTTTTAATCCTATTCCACATTCTTTTAGATCTATTGCATACTTGCAAAAAGATTCTGATGGTTCAAATCTATATAAAAAAGAGTTCTGATTATTCTTAGCAATTGAAACACAGAGTTTCTTAAGCTCTTCCGGTCTTGTGGACACATTACGGGTATTATATCTCTTTCCATAATATGTATCCATATAATAATTATATACACTGCTAATCATAACTCTATCCACCTCCATGTGGAACCAAATAACTCACCCCAAAGACGGTTTTTTCTTTAGGGACCTACACCTTACCATTGTAGTGTACATGCCTATATCTCTATATTATAAATATAGAATTACTGACAGTGACACTACGCCTTATAAATATAGTATACAATATGTTGAGTCTTTTGTCATTATTGATATGATTAAAAATATATAAACAATTATTTTTACCATACTTTTAAAGTTATTAACATCTTTACTTATTATATGACAATCTCATAATGCTCTTTTAAATCATTTAACATACTATGTTTTATACAGCCTTCATTTTGTAAGCGCCCAACAACAATTCCCGATGCTATCCCTTGCTGTTTTGCAAATTTGTAAACGCTTGTTTGAGAATAATCTTTTTTTTGCTTAAACTTTTCAAATTCTTCCTTTGATATCAAAATATCTCTTGCCCATATATCTGCATCTTTCTCATCTTCCTCACTTGTACCATTAGGTTTACCAATATGTCCTAGTACAATATGTGCTAACTCATGAAACAGACTAAACCAAAATTTATCTGCATCTTTTCCTCTAACGGTTAATCCAACTACTATTTTGCTACCATCTATAAAGGAAGCTCCTTGCAAAAAAGAGCCTTTCAGGTGAGGTAAAAAAACAAGTGCTACTCCACATTTAGCTAATAATGATTTAAGTTGCACAGCAAATTCTTCTGGCTTTAATAATGTCATTTTTCTAATCTGTGGAATAACTTTTATCATACTCTTAATATCTATAGCTTCTGTCTGAATATCTCTTGCTATTAACTTGGCTTCTTGTGCCCATGCTAATAATGCGAAATCTCCCTTTTCTGTAACTGCTAGTCTCCTACATGCAATTCTTGTAATTTGACTATTTTCAAGCAAAGATAATTCAACCACTTCAAAGTATTTTCTCAAATTTACTACTCTTTCTTTTGAATCTCGTGTTTCTTTAACCCATCCATATTTTGCCATCTCATTATATGGAAGTTGTTTTACTAACCTCTCATCTTCTTCCATTTTATTCTCAGCTTCGACTTTAATTAATTTTTCTCTGTAAATAGCCTCTAGATTATTCCAAAATTTTGCTGGAACTCCAAGTACCATTTCTAATCTTACAGCTACATCCGGAGTCAGCTGTACATCTCCATTTATCAATTTGCTAATATGTTTCTCCGACATATCCATCCTAGCTGCAAATTCTTTCTGGCTCATTTTTCTGTCATTAAGCTGCTCCTTAATTGTTGCTCCAGGTGGTGTTGCGATATAACTGCGACTTCTCACCATAGTGCTACCTCCTATCTATTTTTCTTAATGATAATCAACTATTTCCATGATATGAGCTACCTGTATCTCATTACCATGTTTTTCAAATACTAATCTGTACGGATGAACCAAATCGACTGCATATTGACCTTTTCGATTATTGTGCAAAGAATGACATCTTCCTATCTTAAATTTAATCATGTCTTCAACTGTATCAGCTGCTCTGATTTCATCAATTCTCATCTGTATTTTCTCTGACATTTCTTTGCCATAAGCTCTATCTGAAGTTTTGGCATCCGTACAAACCTTTTTAATCTTGTTATTTTTGTACGAAATTTCCAACACATCACCTCTTTCTAAATTTACCTCAAAGGTAATTTTAGAATATCATTCAGAGCAATATTAGTCAATATAAATTTAACCTTTCAGGTAATTTTTATACATTCTATTTTTTCTTAAGTGCATTCTCAAGTGACATTATCTTTGTTCCGGCAATCTTTGCACCACCTTCGGTTGCGTCTATAAATTCGATATCATGGTGCTTTTTAATCTCGTTTTCTATCCAATTGCGGTAGATGATGAATACATTCGTAGCATATACTATCGTACCATCTATACTTTCAACTCCAACGAATCCTGTAGTGTCAAGTTTCTTCTTACCTAATGTCCCATCTGCATGACTTATGCCATCCGGATATGATAAGTCAAATCCTATGAATATAATAGTTCTTGCTCCTAATGTTATTGCTACACTTGTTGCTGTTGTAGTCACTGAACCTCCGGTTGAATATAATTTATAGCCATATTTTTGGGCATGGTCTTCTGCATGGTCATATTCATATTGATCTATTAGATATTTTTTCCCTTGGTATTTTCTCGCAAGCTCTCTATATGCTGTTGAAAGAATTAATAAAGGTACTTCCTTATCTTCTACACCGCTTATCTGACTTATTATATTCTCGTTTGCCTCAATTATTATTACATAATCCGGCTTTATTCCCATATTCAATAATTTCTTATATACTGTTCCTACTGCAAGAATTACATATTCATCAGTTTTTCTATCTATTGTTTTTAGCTGTTCCACATTCTTATCAAGAGACGGACCCGCTGCTACTATTATTACTTTCTTACCCTTGAATCTGTCTTCAATCTCATCCACATAGTGTGTACAATTCGCTATATTGTATTTAAAGTTAAGATTCATTCTCTTCTCATTGTTTCTAACAGAGCTTTCTCTAATAAATATCTGCTTAATTTTTTCGTATATTCTTTTCTTTTTTAATAATTCTTCTTTTAAAATATCTGAGATATCATTCTCTGATTTTATGTCTGATAATATACTTAACTGTTGTTCATTTATCTTCATTGCATTCTTTAATTCCGGTGCATAGATTACTATCTTCTCATCTCTTTCTCCGGTTATATAAGTTGCAAGCTCTGTATAGTCTTTGTCATATATTATCTGCAGCCTGCCGTCCTCTAATTCTTCAAATTCCATATTAATAAGTGCAAGCATAAGCATATTAATATCTGATTCTGCAACTATTATCTGTGGTGCATACATATTAAGCAGTTCTTTTACATGATATCCAAGACCAATTCCTAATACTATATAGCTATTATATTCTATTCTGTAGTATTCCTGTGCAAAGTTACGCCCCTCAGCTGTCGGATTAACTGTGCTATGTATATGAATTCCTGTCGTTCCCATCTGCATAGTAAGTTCACCATTAATCGCAGACTGAATAATGTATTCCGAATAGTCTATATTATCGATTTTATATGATTCTATTATTGTCAGCAATTCTTTGACTTTTTTTATCTTTGATAATATCTTTTGTGATTCATTATTATCAGTATCATCCATCTTACTATATTCTGTCTGTAATGACTCTAATAACACTTCTAAATGCATCTTATTACTCTGCATATAATCATATTCATCATATAGATTAGCTTCGGTTTTTTTAATAACATCCTGCATCTTCTCAAAGAGTGGTATAAGTTCTGTCTGAAGAATGTCTGCCAGATAAAGGTAATCTTCGGTTTCCTGGGCATCTGTTATAATCTTAATAAGACTAATATAACTATCTTCTGTAACTATTATGCCATATTGGTTATAATATTCTATATTTTGCAATATGAAGTCACTGCTTTTTAACAACATTCTTGTAATTTTGGTAAGCTCGACCATTGCTTTTCTATAATCCTGATGCCTTGCTGCAGCTATTATTACTCTTGCACTATCAATCACACTTGTATTCGCAATAAATAATTCGTTCATTTTCTCTCATCCTTTTCAGATAATGATTAATTCTTCCTTACTCCCTTTTATAATCCTAGAATTATAGTCTCCATATCTTTTTTATATTCCTGTGCTGCCTGCTTCATTGCTGTAAGCCATTCTATTGATTTGGTTATAATTACAAACGTATCTGTCTCATCTGTTTCCGTATTCATAGAATCCACTAATTCGCCTTTATAAAAATAAAGAATTTCCAAATCCGGATAATTATCTATATACGTTGTTATATTTTTCATCTTTGCCTGCAATGATATTAATAACATCTGATTAGAAGTTCCTTTTCTCAGTATTTTTTTTAATTTACTTTGTATACTGATTCCATCTTCTATCTTCTGCAATAATTCTTCAATCTTTTTGTCTTTTTCAATTATGAGTTTTTTAGCCTTTTCATATTGCATATCATCAAGCACCGGTGGCATATTCTTCATTAGAGCTTCATAATCAACTATATTCTTATCTTTAAGATATCTATCTATAACCTGTTGTAATGTCATAACGGTTGCTCCTTTTACTCTCGCACCACCTTCTGTAGCATTAATTACTTCACCATCTTTCCATTTTGCTATGGCATTCTCAAACCAACGCAGATATACTTCATAATCAAATCCTGTTTCTATCAGATTTCCATTATTGTCTTCCACATAACATACTTCTTTTTTTCTTTGTTGTGCATTATTTATATCAAATATTCCTTCTGCATGTATCATCCCATCTGTATATGCGAAGTCCTGTCCTATTAATACTATTTTCTTAAATCCCCACAATTTCAATACCGAAAACGCAGAACAACTTACAGATCCACCGGACTCTGCCGAATCTAACGGGATATCCATCTTCTGATATATCTGTGATATTAATAATGCATTTTTTGATGATATTATCTTAACAGACTTATTGCGTTCTAATAATTCAGGTTTAATATCAATATCCATAATTAGTGGTGTATTAATTAATATTTCATTATACTCTATACCAGTTTTGTCAGTATCTATTGACATAAACGCATCCGGTTTTATATTATATTTTGCCATCTTCTTAACTGCTGAGTCTGTTGCAAGAATAAATGCTTTTCCTTTTGCCTGCTTTAATAATTCCACATTTTTTGAAAGCGATGGACCTGCTCCTACGAGTATAGCAATACTATTATCTTCAAACTTATCTATATATTGATTAACTGTTCTAAAATTACGAAATTCACTCATATTCTTTGCTATTATATTCTGAATTTTTTTTGAATTCTGCGAAAAGTATACAGCATCTGCTACAATAATATCAACAGCCTGTCTAAGCATATCTATATACCTTTCATATTCTTCATTAAATAACAAATCATATTGTCTTAATATTATATATCTTGCCTTTTGTATACTTTCAAATCCTACAATATATTCAAGTGATGATTTTAAATAATTATCATTAATTCCATTAACATACAGAATTATTCTGCTATTCTCAAATATATCTGTAAGATCAATATTAGATATAACATTGTAAAATATCTCAAAACTTGGTTCATATACTATTAGTACTGATTTGTTACTGACTTTTTGTTTGAATTTATTAACAGCCATACCATTACTAAATCCATATATAAAATAAGGTCTGTTAACTTCATCAACTCTGTCACTTACCCATAATTCAGTCTCATATTCCGCATTATATCTGCTATTAAGATATATTTCTTTTCCATCTTTTATATATCCTACTATATCTTCATTACTTAGATTCTTAATTACTGCACAATTTTCATTTTGTCCGGTATAATCATTAAGTACTTCGCCAAATTTTTTATCCTGTTTTTCTGATAATAATTTAATATTTTTTTCTAATATACTGTTCATATTTTTTCTCCTGTTTTTATTCAATATTATTGTTAATATTACAGTTTATAAATATTAATATCTGATATCTTCTACCACAACATTTTTAGCATTTTATTCAGATTATTTGTTCTTAACATATTCCTCAATTCTTCCTGCTATCTCATAATTCAATATATCAGCAAGATATACATAATCTTTCTCTTCCATTGCCTTAAGTGCTGTCTTAAGTATATTAAGAAGTTCATTAACTTTCTGTTCATCACCTAATGTACCGATTAATTCTGACAGATTCTTAATAAGTTCACTCATAGCCTGATTGCCTTCTTCATCTCTGCCTTTATAATATAATGCCGCTGTATTCTCTATATTCTCCATTGTCTTCTTAGCTAATACCATTCTTATTCTTCCCCCTATTCAAAAAGCCGATCCCTGTCTGGGACCGGCCAATTATCATACCGCACCCGATATCAAGTGCTTATGAATATTATTAATTAAGACTGTAATAATGATAATACACTCTGACTTGACGGATATATCCTATGTTAACTTATCCGAATAATATATCGGTGAAGATTGTTTTTTCTTAATATTCCAAAATATACAAAACGAGGCCGCTACTTTACGATTTATTAATCGTTAAAGCAACAGCCCCAAAAAACTATTTATTTATAATTTTTAATTCTAATTATTACTACTGTAATAATGATAATACACCCTGGCTTGACTGGTTAGCCTGTGCAAGCATTGACTGACCTGCCTGTGCAAGAATATTATTCTTGCTGTAGTTAACCATCTCTGATGCCATATCTGTATCACGGATTGTTGATTCAGATGACTGTGCATTCTCTGCTGCTGTATCAAGGTTAGCAATTGTATGCTCTAATCTGTTCTGTAAAGCACCTAACTGTGAACGCTGATTTGATACTGATTTAATAGCATCTGCAAGTGTTGTTATCGCACCACTTGCACCTGCCTGTGATGATAATGAAAGTTTACTTATTCCTAATGCTTTTGCTGACATATCTGAGATACTAAACTGTATCTCCTGCTTTGCATTAGCACCAACCTGAAGTTTGAAGTCCTTAATACCACCACTTAAGAGTTTCATCTTGTTGAACTCTGTATCTGTTGATATTCTTGTTACTTCTGTTGTAAGAGCAGTAACTTCCTGCTGGATGTATGCTCTATCTTCTGTTGTATTAGTATCTGTTGATGATTTAACTGCTAACTCATTTAATCTCTGAAGGATTGAATGTGTCTCATTTAAAGCACCTTCAGCTGTCTGGATAAGTGAGATACCATCCTGGCAGTTATCTGATGCCTGGTTAAGACCTCTGATCTGGCTTCTTAATTTTTCAGATATTGCAAGACCTGCTGCATCATCTGCTGCTCTGTTGATCTTATATCCTGATGATAACTTCTCGCTTGACTTAGCCTGAGCTGAAGTTGTGATTCCTAACTGTCTGTTTGCGTTCATCGCTGTAAGGTTATGCTGTACTACCATAATTAATTTCCTCCTTGAATTCGAAGTAGCTTCCTTGCTACTTGTGATATTGTTATTATATTACATTGTTATTATTTGATTAAATTTAGTCTTTGTCTGAAGATTCAAACAAAATAACTTATCTATTACTATTATTACTACTGTAATAATGATAATACACCCTGGCTTGACTGGTTAGCCTGTGCAAGCATTGACTGACCTGCCTGTGCAAGAATATTATTCTTGCTGTAGTTAACCATCTCTGATGCCATATCTGTATCACGGATTGTTGATTCAGATGACTGTGCATTCTCTGCTGCTGTATCAAGGTTAGCAATTGTATGCTCTAATCTGTTCTGTAAAGCACCTAACTGTGAACGCTGATTTGATACGCTCTTAATTGCGCTTGCAAGTGTTGTAATAGCTGTACTTGCTTTAGCCTGTGTTGACATTGAAAGACCACTTACTTTTAATGCACCTGCTGACATATTTGAGATATCAAACTGTATCTCCTGTCCTGCATTAGCACCAACCTGAAGTTTGAAGTTCTTAATACCACCACTTAAGAGTTTCATCTTGTTGAACTCTGTATCTGTTGATATTCTTGTAATCTCTGTTGTAAGAGCAGTAACTTCCTGCTGAATGTATCCTCTATCTTCTGTTGTATTAGTATCTGTTGATGATTTAACTGCTAACTCATTTAATCTCTGAAGGATTGAATGTGTCTCATTTAAAGCACCTTCAGCTGTCTGAATAAGTGAGATACCATCCTGGCAGTTATCTGATGCCTGGTTAAGGCCTCTGATCTGGCTTCTTAATTTTTCAGATATTGCAAGACCTGCTGCATCATCTGCTGCTCTGTTAATCTTATATCCTGATGATAACTTCTCGCTTGACTTAGCCTGAGCTGAAGTTGTGATTCCTAACTGTCTGTTTGCGTTCATCGCTGTAAGGTTATGCTGTACTACCATAATTAATTTCCTCCTTGAATTCGAAGTAGCTTCCTTGCTACTTGTGACATTGTTATTATTTTTCTCTTAGTCTTCCGATATGTAATGAAGTCTACCGGGCCGTACGCTCCCAAACTCCATTATAAGTATGTAAGCATTCTGCTTACTTGTCTATTATATCGGCGATGACTTTTGTTACTTTAGTGACTTTTCTTTATTTAATTTTTTGTTTATATTATTTATGTTTTAGCTATTTTTGATACATTTTAATTATATTCTGTTCGGTTTCTTCTATTTTTTGGAGTCTAAGAACTGTGGTTCTACCGGTGCTTTCATTCCTGTCATTCCTTTGTAATAGTCTGATGCCATCCGGCTGCTCATTCTGGCTTTCTTAATTCCATCTCTTGTATTCTTAAACTGTTTTTCGAGTGCAACTTTATTACGCTGTTCTTCTACTTGTATATTCATGCTTTGTTCAGTTATCTTCTTGATACAGTTTTGCATTCTTATAATCTCTTCCTGATACTTGTCTTTATTAGTAGTAAGTTCATCTTTTACTCTGTCAAAGACTGACTGAAAACCATCATCTAACATGTTAAGACGGCTTATAAGTTCACTTTTGTCACGCATATTCTCATCAAGCTTATCCATATCGAGTTTTTCTTTGGTTATTATCTCTTTTTGCTGTTCATTAAGCTCTATTATCTCGCTTAGTATCTCCATCTTCTTCTGAAGGCTATCTACTAGTATATTTACATAATTATTATTATTGTCCATGTCTATTCCTCCCGAACATATTCGTATATTCTATGATTGATGATATTTCCACCTCTATTGATGATATTTCTATCTATAGAAGTGGGGGCTGCATATTATACTAAAAGTTCTAAAACCAGAGATAAAATAACCTAACAGTTTGACTGTATTACAATCAGACTGTTAGGCATATCTATTAAGAATTCTGTATTATATCAATACAGGGGGATGTTATGATACTGCACTTCTGCCTGTTTTCATAACTTCTTTCCAGGTATCTCTCATTGTTCTAAGATGTGTAAGTACTTCTTCAAGTATCTCTTTATCTTTTTTTATATTAGCTTCGATAAGTCTTTGCTCAACATATTTGTATACAGCTTCAAAGTCTTTGGCTACAGGATATTTATGATTAAGTGAACCTCTTAATTCTCTTACTATGTTCTCGACTTTCATTATGTTATTGTGTGCTGTAGTCGTATCTTTGTCATCGATTGCTTTTACCGCAATATTGCAGAATTTGATTGCACCTTCGTATAACATAAGTGTAAGTTCTGCCGGTGATGCTGTCATTACTTTGTTATTAGCGTATGTTGCATATGGGTTTCTATTTATCATACTGTCCTTAATTCCTCCTATTATGAACTTATGACTTAAATTAAATCTGTATTTTTATATTAATCTTTGATATAACTATATAATCGCATAGGCTCTTTCATCTCTTATACATATATCTATATTTCTTATGAATTCTCTATGCTTTATGCTGATGTTCCTGTTCCTAGTAATCCTACAAGTGATGATGACTGTGAATTGATCTTTGCAAGTGCTGTCTCCATTGCTGAGAACTGTTTGTAGTATTTATCTTCAAGATCTTTTAGTTTGTCTTCCCATGTGCTTATCTGATCTGCGTAGTCATCATACTGTCTTTGCATCTCTTTATCATTGTATACAGTATATGCACTTCTTACATTCTTAATGGCTTTCATCTTCTTGCCAAGGTCATCATATACGCTTTTTGCAAGTTTATTGAAGAAACTTATGAATGTATCTGAGTCTGATGCTATTGCAGCTTTTAGTTTGTCTGTTTCACCACTTGTTGATTCATCATCTTTGTCGCCATCTATATGATATACTCCCTTTTCATTGTCTGATGCTTCAAAATATCCAAGTGTATTAATTCCAAATGAACTTAAGTTATAATCTTTGCCTCCGATTGTAACTGACTGCATCATTGCTGTCTTTAGTGTAGTTGTTATGTCTGATAATGTGGTGTCTTTTCTTAAAAGTGCATCTTTTATCTTAGTCTCCCATTTCTCTACTTCATCATCTGAGAGTGCTTCTTTTTCTTCATCTGTAAGTGGCTCGTATCCTTTTGCTGAATCTGCATTGTAGAGTTTTTCCATCTCTTTTATAAGTGAATTGTATTCTTTGAAGAAATCTTTTACTTTATCGTAGATGGCGTCTACATCTGTATTAGTAGATACTGATACTGATGTTCCATTAGTCTCTTTAAGTGCTGTTATTGACATTCCATTTACTGAGAAGTTGTTAGTATCTGATGTGAATATCGCACCGTTTAACTTAATCTCTGCATCCTGACCTCTTATGAATGAAGCTCCTGTTGATGTTGTCGCATCATGTGATGTTGTAGTGCTATCTATTGTCTCAAGTCCTAATGCTGCAAGTGCTGTCGTATCTCCACTTATTGTAAAGTTACCTGATTCGCCATCTTTTTTCGCTGATACGAACATTCTTCCGTTATTAACATCAAGGCTTACATTAACTCCTGCTGATTTCATCTTAGTTGTAAGTGATGACAGAGTCATATCATCTGTAAGTTCTATGTCTTTGCCATTAATTGTTATTGTACTGCTGCCACCTGCATATCCTGTAAGTTCTGATAATTTAGTGGCGTCTGTAAGTGCAGCACCATCTGCTCTTGTCATCTTGCCACCTGTAAGATATGCATTCTGTGCAAGTTTATTAACTTCAAGTGACTGCGTTCCGTTAACTGAACCTCCTGATACTGTTGCTATCGATGTGTCTGATACAACATTTTTCTTAAGGTTGAATGTTGTTGAAAGCCACGCATTATTAAGTGTCTTACTATAGAATGAATATATCTTGGTATTAAGTGATTTCCATGCATCCTGTGTCCATGACAGTTTTGTCTGTTTCTTTTTCAGATTATCTACTTTGGTTCTCTGGGCAGATACGAGTGCTTCAACGATTGAATCTGTATCCATTCCAGAGTTAAGCCCTGTTACTCTTACTCCCATACTATTACCTCCTAAAGTTTCCTGTCGACATTAATGCCGGCAAGTTCCCACACTTTTGCGATTATATCAAGTGTCTCCTCCGGTGGGTATTCTCTGAGTATTTCCTTTGTTTTTTTATCTACTATTTTTATTGTTACACGATTTGTCTCATCATCAATACCATATTCGCATCTGGTGTCTTTCATATTCTCATTTATCTTCTCTACTGCTTCTTTTAATGCTTTATTGGTATTTTTAATTTTTAGTTCTGTCTGATTTCCGATTTCGTCGTCTTTTATTTTTGCTGTATCTGTTTGTATGTCAGCCTTTTGTGTGTTACTTATGGAAGCTGACTTTGAAGATGTGTATGTCATTAATTTACTGTTTCTTGACATACTGACTCCGGTTCCTTCCATTGCCATACCCTATCACCTCCATGTGACTAATACGAGTTTACACTCTTCCTCTTCATTTGTTACCTACCACTATATCGGAAATACAGACTTATAATTTATACATCTAATAGTTTTTTAAGAATTTCAACATTGTCCTGGGATGCTGATTTGGCTGCTTCTTTGTTGGATTCTTCCATTTGTACATATATCTCTTTTCTGTATACCGGTACAGATTTTGGTGCTTTTACACCGATTTTTACCTGATCACCTTTTACTTCTAGTATTGTTATCTCAATATTGTTGTTAATTATTATTGATTCGTCTTTCTTTCTTGATAACGCTAACATAGTTATTCACCCGCCTTCTCTTTTCTAGCTTTTATCAGGTTATATACAGATTGGCGGACGCTATATTCCTCGTTGTCTACTATAAGCTGTATTCCCTTCATTGTTGCTGTATTGATTATTACCGGTGCTTTAAGATTGACTGTCATCTTCTCTATGTCTTTTGGAACTGTGGCTACTGTTAATACATATAGATCTTCAAGTTCAAATTGTCCTATTACTTTTAACAGTTCGTCTTCTACTATCGGATTGTAGTTCTCGTTAACTTTTAACGGATCTATTACCGGGAATGCAAGTTCTCCGTCTTCTACTGATTGAAGCCACTTAATTAAGTGTTCTTTCTCACCGTCATCTCCATGCATCAACACGAAATGTCTACATTCTTCAAATCCTATGATTCCTTTTGGAAATTCGATTATCTTCTCGTCTCCAATGTCTATGTTACCGAATATTTTGGTTGCTATCTTCATTGTTGTCACCTCTTATTATAAGTTGTTATTTTTTCTATCCAATTATGCAAAAAAAGACTCCGAATCAGAGTATAGGTTCTCTATATCTTTTTCGGAATCTTGTTGTGTTTTATGAATGATTTTTAATTTATTAATTGCAAATCATCTATTTTCTTTAGCAAGCTGCCTTTTTCACATTAATCATAGATAATTTTTTCTGCTATTCTCTCTACAAATATTCTCTCATATTGTGCCAATAATTCTCTATCTTCTAGCTTGCTTCCATCTCTATAATAACCATATATCTTATAATCTTTTAGATGGAACCTTCCTTCGTCATCTGTCTTTTCTCCATTGTCAAAATATACTTCATATCCTTTTGTATTTGCTACAGCAGAATATATATCTCCCGGATGCAATGATTCTGTAATGGCATATTTTCTCTCTGTATCACCACCAAAAGCTACTGGAAGCATACCATCTATGTTTTCTTTTTTAAGTTCTATACCCAGTAACTTACACATAATTGGCAAATAATCTGCTGTTGACATTATCTCATCTGTAACCTTTGCTTCAACATCTGCTCCTCTATACATAAATGCTACTTTTGTTCTCTCTTTTGACAAAAAATGTCTTCCTTTTGGTACCATATATCCTTGTCCATGATCTGCGAACAGGCTTATCATGTATTCATCTTCTGCATAATGTGTTTCTATATAATTGTACAGTATGCCAAATAGTGTATCCATGTATTGTATTGTCTTTTTATAACATTCTATCTTCTGTATGCTATATGGCTGTTTTACAGAGGTCTCTCCTGATTCTACATGCTGTCTCTCTTCAAGCGTCAGATTACTCTGTACTGCCAATGACAGATCATATCTGTCGGCTATATCATGTAAGTCACCAACACACATCCACATGTATTGATCTGTATCTTTAAATGTTTCTATGTGTTCAATAGCATTAATTATCTCCTGTTCAGCTCTTGATCCCATTGGTTGTATCTGATATACATACTGATCTATTCCTCTGGTATATCCACACAGATATGAACTTCTCCAATCTCCATCCATCTTACATGTGTGATAACCCCTGCTCTTAATATACTCAAACAGCATAGTATTATTCTTAGGCAGTTCACTGTTTATGTTATTATGAAATAACATATGATTAAGTATCCCTAATCCACTCTGATATGATGCAAGACTTGGATATGTCCATTCAGCGCAACTATAAGTATTGGTACATATAGTTCCTTTCTTAAAGAACTTATATGTATTAGGCATTAATCGCTCAAATTCAGAACCTTTTATTATCTCCTGTGCAAGACCGTCTACAAAAAAACTAAGCACTAATTTTCTTCTGCTTTTACTATGCTTTAACGGAATTGGATTACTAAGATATATATTGTTTTTTGAGACAAACTCAATATCTCCGTTTAGTCTATAATAGTTAAAGTGTTTTGGCTCAATTTGTGGAACATAATATTCTTTTCCTTTTTCCTTAAAATAATACATATTACATTCTTCACTACTCGCAATTGGAAGTAAATATTCTTCTCCTCCATTCAGTGAGAATTCTTTTCCTTCATATATAATATTTAAGAATTCTCCTTGTGTCTGAATAAGATTATATACTTCTTCACCCACAATTCTGTGATTTAATAATCTATATGCACCTATGTATTTTATGTCATTTCCATATTTATTTTTTGTACCAATTACTATTCTTTTCCGATCTCGTATAGAATCATCTTCTTTTTCCCATATAGTTTTTTCACCATTTAAAAATAACATAATCTCATTCAGTTTCTCAACATTATTATCATCCACATATCTTTGTTGTATATCAGATAATTTTTGCTGTAATTCTCTAATCTGTACTATGATATCCTCATATATATCATTATTATCATATTTTAAAAACATATGTAAATACATAGCTGTCTCATAACATCTTAATGCTTCCATAACATTTCCCTCATGTTGATAGCTTGCACCCAGATAATAATATGCTTCATAACTTGTAGGAAAATGTTCAACACACATCTTAGCTATTTCTGCTGCTTCATCATATTGTCCCTGTATGAATAGTAGATTATACCTGTAAAACCACAGATCTCTATCCTTAGGATATCTTTCACCATATTCTGTAAGCATATTGTTAATTGTAACCACATCCATTCTAGCAAATGCACTATCTAGCTTATCTTTAAGTTCATTATTCATTCTTATTACCCCTCTCATATTCTCTGATATCTTTGAAAAAACTTATTATAATTAATATTATTACTATTCCTATTGGAAACGCTGCAATAATACTCACACTCTGTAAGTTACTCATTGAACTATCTGCAAATAATAATGCTATTGGTAAGAGTATCAATAATATACACCACATAAGCTCTATCTTTTTATCAGGTCTTTGGTCTTCACCAAGTTTTTTATAGCAGTAACGTGATGCAACCAATGCTATCGAATCAAATGACGTTGCATAAAAAGCAATCATTGTTATCAACACTACAATCATAACTACACTAGCACCCGGCATAGTATCTATTATATTAAAAATAACCTGATACAAATCTCCCGACTCGTTATATTGTGCTACAAAATCAAACACATTCTTAACATAAAGCCCCATTGAATAATTACCAAGTATAATAAAACTCATAATTGTTGATCCTACACCAAATATATATCCTCCAAGAATTGTCTGTCTTATAGTTCTTCCCCTTGATATTCTTCCTATAAAAAAAGGGGTTGCAACGCACCATACCATCCAATAAGCCCAATAGTATATCGTCCAATTCTGTGGAAAACCAGATGTTCTTAAAGGATCTGTATTAGTTGATAATACAATAAAGTTCTGCATCATTCTTCCTAAAGATTCAAAACCTGTTTCAATAATATATCGTGTCTGACCACCAAATATTAACACATACCCTAATAATCCGAAAAACAAATAGACACATATATCTGCTAATCTACCAATTCCTTTTATTCCATGCAATAACGAAATTGTATATATTATACATGTTATTACAAGAATTACTACAGTGATAATGTTTCTGTCGCATTGTATATGAAAAATCTTCTCTATAAGAATTGACATTAATGGAGTTGCCACGCTGAACGTAGTCGCTGTTCCTGCCAAAAGAGCAAATACAGCCAAAAGATCTATTATTCTGCCAATTATTCCGTCCGCATGTCTCCCAATTAGAAACCGACAGGCTTCCGAATATCTTTGTCTGTCTCTTTTTCTCACATGGATCATAAAACCAAATGCAACTGCAAGTACCAAATATAAGCTCCATGGTATGAAACTCCAATGAAACAATGTAAATACTCCTGCCCATTCCTGCACACTTCCAAGTTCTGATATATGTGGATCTGATGCGTATAAAATCCATTCTGAAAAAGAATAAAATAAAATATCTGCCGCCAATCCACAAGTAAACATCATTGCGCCCCATTTAAAAAATGTATATTTAGGTTTCTCACTTTTTCCACCAAGCACTATATTGCCATACTTAGACAATGCAAGATATAGTGATATTAAGAATACTCCAAGTCCTATAATTAAATAATATATTCCAAATGTATCACCAAATAACGTTCTTATTCTCTCTAATAAAATCTTTGACTGTTCAGGCATTATAAAAAACATAATACATAATGCAATAATTAAAATAAATGGTACTAATGTTATTACCCAATCTATATCTTTTCTATCTTTCCCCATATTAGCATCCTCCATTAATATATTTTTGGTAGGATGTATCCACATTCGATAATTCTATTACATTATCAATTTCTATCACATCGCTTTTATTCATTGGATATATCCCAAGCTGATATTCTTCTTTATGTTTAAATAATGCTATATCGTCCCAATATATATCATAATCTTTATTCTCTTCAAATTCCTGTTCAAGATGTTTTTTTAGTTTCTTACCATCTGACTTTGTCCATCTTGATATGCTATATAACTGCCATCCACGTCTTCCACCTGTTCTGCTACATTCAACAACAATGTCATCTTCTGTCTGTTGCAGCCACTCTGTTGTATTCTCATTAACCCATACGCTGTTATATCCTGAACGTTCAAAATATGGATTAAGTACCTTAGAATTATATATTATCTGATCTCCATCAAGAATTATTGCATCCTCAATATAATCTCTCGCTACATAAAGCGATGCAATATTATTACAAGTAGCATAATATGGATTGTTAATAAGATGGATATATGGATATTTTTCTTTCCACGCTTCAAATTTATCGCTCATATATCCAACGACAATATATATGTCCTTAATTCCATTCTCACTCAAGCCATCAACTATTGTGTCGATCATTCTCTTTCCATTAACTTCTATAAGTGGTTTTGGAATCTTATCTGTTAATGGTCTCATTCTCTTCCCCATACCTGCTGCTAATATAATCGCTCTTTGAACCTCTGACACTTTGATCACCTGCTTTCATCTTATTAATTTCACTTTTTGCGATACTATAATATTCTTTGGCATAACGATACTGCCTTATTGAATATTCTCCAAATTCAACTCCAAGTGTACTCTTGTATTCACACCAATTGCTCCATAGTAGTCCACATATAGCTACATAACAATATATTTTGATTCTTACCGCCCATTCACAATTATTGTTAAAATAGCAGTCTATTATATAGTCTATCTTCTCTCTGTCATAAAAAGCATATATAGCAAACATCGCAATATCAATATGTGGATCTTGCATCCCTGCATATTCCCAGTCAATAAGTCTTATATATTCTTTTTCTCCATCTCTTATGAACAAAAAATTGTCAAATACTGCATCAATATGTGTAAGCACCATCTCTTCTTTATTAGCTTCAATATATTCTTTTAATTCCCATATTTTATTTTTAGTATCATTATAATCTTTATAAAGTGATACTCTATCCCCTCTTAAATGTTCATAGAATTCAATTTGACCAAACAAGTCAAATGTATGTGGTACTTTTATTTTTCTCTCATGCAAGCTTCTAATCAGTTCTATACATTTTGCTACATCATTTTTATCATTAGGATTGCATGTTCTTGAGTCTTTAAAATATCTTGTAATCTTATATCCATTCTCCGGATTAAAATATTTTATATCATCACATATATTTTTATCCAATATTACAGAATATACCTCCGCTTCTTCACGCCTATTTATAAGCTTGTTCGTTCCTTCTCCAGGAATTCTCATAATATATTCTTCACCTTTACATTCAAATATAAAAGATCTGTTTGTCATTCCTTTTTTTAACAATCTTATATCTGTTATTTCGTTAAGAGTCACATTGAATTCTTTCATAATAGTCTTTATTGCATCTGTCATCAGTTGTTTTGATGAACTATCAAGTTTCCTTAGCTGCTCATACGAATTAATTTCTGCAACTTCTGCATTGTTTATAATTTTTGCATATATACTCGTCATTCCATTCTTATATAAAATTTCTTCCCAAAACAGATTATTATAAATACTATTATTACAATATTCTTCAAGCTTATCTTTTATTTTATCTGCGTCATCATAAGTAATATAACTAATTCCTATCATCATATTACCTAATGAATTACCTTTTTTTAAAATAAGCTGACTATTTTTATTAACTATTACATCGCTCTTGCTATCTTTAGCATCACTCACCATATACCATGAATATAGTTCACTTTTATTAAACAAATTATTTTTACACCACACATCACATGGCATAATATATGTATTACCAAGATATTGTCTTACTTTATTAAGTGAATGTATATTATTCTTGACTGCATACTCTGAATTAACAATTAATTTTACATTGTATTTATCAATAAGATATTCATATTTTTCTTTCATATATCCCACTACAACATATATATCATTTATCTCTACTTCATGAAGCTGTTTTATCATTCTCTCTATAAGTGGTTCTCCATCTATCTCTAAAAGCCCTTTTGGATATTCTAAGTTAATCGGAAATATTCTTATTCCATATCCTGCGGCTAATATGACTGCATTTCTTGGTTTTTTATCTTTGATTTCTTTCAATGCTTTAATTGTCAAATTAAATTTATCATCAAGATATCCTGTTTTTTGCAATTCATTCAATGACTTATTAACTGTGCCTAGCGAATATCCTGTAGCATCTCTAAGTACTCTTTGATTAATATAATTTTTGTCAAATAATATTCTTATGATGTCACCACATATTTTGTTCATCAAAAACACCTCCTATACGTTTGATGAACATATCGGCATTAATATTAGAGCCTTTTAGTAATCATAAAAATATAAAAGGATAGAATTTTCTAAGATAATTTTTCATCTTAGATTCTCTATCCTTTTATTTATATTTAATATTTTACTAATCAAGTATATTCTTATTACTTATTTTTATAATCCATCTTAAATAAAATCAACCAATGACTGCTGTACTATCTTTGATGCCGCATTAAGTGATGCGTTATATACCATCTGTGCCTGTGCAAGATTAATTACTGCTTCCTCTAATTCAACATCTTCATTCTTAGACTGGAGTTCCTTGATATTGTTCTGCTGCTCTTTAAGTCTTGCTTTAACAAGTGATAATCTACTATCTCTTGAACCTAGTTCTGACAGACCAAGTTCTACTGTCTTTTGGTAATTCTGCATCTTAGTATTGCTCTGTGAGAATACTGTCTGAACATTCTTCTTGGCATAATCTACTTCCATATTAGCTGCTTCTAACATTGAATTAAGATTATCAAGGTCATTACCTGTATAAGTGCCACTGTTTATCATGCTTTTTAACTTGCTAACTTTTTCTTCTGCAGTCTTTAATGTTGACAATGTATTCTGCATATCCTGAATTGTTCTTCCTATGTATATGTCAATTGATTCGTTAGCCTGTGTATTAACTTTAAGTGTCTGACCATAGTTAATATTATAATATATATCCTGGCTTACTGCATTGACATTATAATCTTTAGGATTCGCAGCATCTGTTATGTCTGAACATTTAAAATAATGTTCAGGACGAACTTCGCCTTTATTAAATCCTGTCTTCTCATAAGTTATTGTCATATTGTCCTGCTCAATATACTGTTTGTATGCTGCTTCATTCATAACAAGCTGTCCATTAACAGCATCGTAAGATACTTTTGCACCATTAGCATTAAGTACTGTCTCGTATGCGTTGTTTGCCTGTGTTGCTGCTGTTATATTAACAGTCTTCACAGCACCGTTGGCATCTGTATATGTAAATGTAGGTAATTTATCATCTGTATCATTATAAGCAAACTTAATAAGATATACATCTTTGCCGTCTGGTACAGAGCTTGTAAGGTCTGTTATGTTATTAACATCAACTTTGTTCGTTGTATATGTGAACTTCTCAATATCAGTTCCTTTAAAATTCTGTGTAATGCTATATTTTAGACTTGCATCGTCTGACTGGAATATAAGTGTCTTGTCTGTCTTATATCCTGTGAATACATATCTTCCTGCAAAGTCAACATTACCTTCTCCATATATACTGTCTTTTAACTTCTGAAGACTGTCAATAATTGATTCTCTGTTATCTGTCTTAAAAGAGTCTGTACTTCCCTGATTGCAGTACTGGAATATGTCTGTAAACATCTCACTTATATTATTAAGTGCGCCTTGTGTTGTTGATATCCATGATTCTGCATCCGGAATGTTCTTATCAACATACTGACTTATCTCATTTAATGAAGTTCTGTATTTTAAAGCTCTAATCGCAATAACAGGATCATCTGAAGGACGCATAATCTTCTTCTCTGTTGCCTGCTGATTCTCATAGATGCTCATAAGCTGCTTATTAGTATTGATATTATTCATAGAATTGCTAATCATCATTCCATTAGTAACTCGCATCTTAATCACTTCCTTCTTTTAGTTGTTATATCTTCTTTAACTATTAACTATTATGTAGCTTACGCAAGATTATCACTGCTATACGCCAGTCTCTAATATGAGTCTGTCATATATCTCTGTAAGGACCTGTATCATCTTAGATGATAATTCATACGCATTCTGATATTTTACAAGATTCATTGCTTCTTCATCTCTGTCTACTCCTGAGATTGACATTCTCTGCTTGTCTATTATAGTCTCAATGCTTGAGTAATTACTCTCGAATGTTCTTGCTATCTTAGTATCTGTTGCTATCTGTGCAACTATCGATTCAAGATATCCCGCTGGTGAATCACTGTTTAGGAAATCTGACTTCTTAATCTGAAGCATCTTATCTACTACATCTGTGTTCTCTTTACCATTAACCATCTTAGTTCCTGTTGGTAGGAGGCGAAGATTATTAAGGAATTCGTCATTAACTTTTATTCCTAGTGCAGTAATTGTATTAGCCTGATCATATTTGTTAATAAACAGATTCTTAGTTACTGCGTTACCGTCAAGGTCCTGACTTTCTCCATCTGTTACTATATCATTAAACATTTTTGCAAATTCTTCTGCAAATTGATTTAACTGATTTAGATAATATGGTATTCCTTTGTAAGTTGTGACTAACTTGCCTGTACCATAATCAATCTGTAATGTTTTTACAGGATTACCATTGGCATCTGTTACAACGTTGCCATTCCCATCTAATAGGTTTGTCTCTTTCTCAAAACCACCATTACAGCCATCTCTCATGTCTATAAGTGCTTTTAATGAGCCATTAACTGAAGAACTGTACATATTGAAGTCGTTACCATTCGCCCATTTTATCTCATATAGACCTTCTATATCACTTGCATTGGCTCTGTCAGCTCTTGGTTCTGTCTTTAATGAATAGTAACTATATGTATTAACAAGATCCTGATTACATATCTTAACATCATAAGTTGTTACACCATTGCCAAGACTCTTCTCTGTTACTTCAACAGGAACGATTGCGGATAACTGATCTATAAGAAGTGCTCTTTTATCTCTAAGATCGTTAGCTGAACTTCCATTCATCTCAACGGTGTTAATCTGCTTATTAATTGTTGCTATGCTCGCTGCTATGCTGTTAATCTCGTCAACAGTTACAGCTACCTGATGATTAAGGTCACTTTGTATGTTAGATACGTTGTTATATAATGTATTAAGATATTCTGTAAAGCTTACACATGACTGTAAAAATGCTGCTCTGTATGACGTTGATGAACTATTGTTCTTAAGGCTTTCAAGTGATGTGAATACGTTATCATATTCTTTTGTAAAGCCTTCAAGATTAGTCTCGTTAAAATAGTTCTCAAGCTGTTGCATATAACCACTTAGTGCTTCATATCTTCCATAGTTTGTCTCGTTACCCCAATATTTTCTATCATAATATAGTTCTCTTATCTGGCTTATTCCTGTTACATCTGTACCACTTCCCATCATACCACTGCTTGAGTATGATCTGATAGGTGTTGATGCCTGCATATCTGTAACCTGTCTTGAATATCCTTTTGTATTCTCATTAGATATATTGTGACCGGTTGTATTAATTCCAATCTGTGATGCATTAAGCCCACTCTGACCGATTGTCAGTCCAAAAAATGTTGATGGCATTGTCTATCACCTTCCTTATCTGCTGCCAAGCTGTGTTACGATGTGTTCTATCATCTCACTTACAACATTAATATATCTTGATGCCGCATTATAGGCGTTCTGGAATTTTATCATATTCGTAAGTTCATCATCTGAGTTAACGCCTGCAACTCCCTGACGTTTATCATCTATTGTTGATGATACACTTGACTGATTCTCTGCAACATTATTATAGGTACTTCCAAGATTACCAAGTCTGTTAACAAAACTCTGATAATAGTCTGTATATCTATATTCTGTTGTTGTCTCATTGCCGACTGTTGCGAATGCATCTTCCCATAGTTTGCATATTGCATCTATTTGCTCCTGATCATTATCACCATTAGCTTTTGTAAAAGGTAAAAGTGCTGTATTATCCTGAAGGCTTTCTCTTACTGTAAGATTAGCACTTGTATATAATCCGTTAAGATCATCCGGATTAGCACTTTTTGCCTGTCCCGGTGCATTATACAGATAATATGTATTACCATCACTACCTGTTATAACTGTATATCTCTCTGTATCAGCTCTTGCGAATAATTCTGTTCCCTGCACGCTTCCATCCTGACTGAATGACGCTTTGTCTGTATCAAGGAAGAGAACACCATCAACTTTTAATGTCTTACCTGTATTAGGATCTGTATATGTGATACTGCCGGTCTGTGTTGCCTGATCATACCTATATGTTCCGGTCTGTCCATTTTGTAATGTGAAGTTAAAGTTATTAGTCTGTGTTGTATTAGGACATAACATATCATTGATATGTGTTACAATACCATTAACAAGTCTGTCAAAGACTGCCATTGTTGCTGATATTGATGATGTGTTCATCTGTATTTTATTAGTTCCATTAGCCTGGTCTTCGTCTAAATCTTTGTAAGTTAAGGCGCCATCGCCTCTTGCGAGTAACATACTCTTTAATTTTCCACAATCAGATTCGTCTGAAGATTTTATATCTGCGTCAAGATTAAATACTTCCTTACCATCTAAAAAGTCCCATACCGGTTTTAACAGTGCTGTTCCTTCAATATATTCTGTTGACATACCGAGGCAAAAATCACTGTATACAAGTGGGACTCCTTCCGCAAAGACATTGACTACTCCATTAGTCGTCTCTTCATATTCAATTTTTATAAGTGTTGAAAGTTCATCAAGTGCAGAATCTCTTGTATCTCTGTAATCATTAGCATTCTCAACTCCTGTTGATTCTACCTGACTTATCTTCTTATTCATATCATATATTGTATTTGCAAGTGTATTGATTCTGTCTACTGTAGTCTGGATTTTAGTATTTAGATTTTCCTGATATGCTTTTAACTGGTCATATATTGCTTTGGATCTCTGTGTGAAATTAACGGCATTTTCTACAACTGAAGCTCTGTATACTGAATCATCCGGTGCTTTTTTTAATTCCTGAAGTGATGTCCATAATTCATTAAGAACATTACCATAATTCTCTCCAAATAGTTCGCCGAGATCATTTTGTATCTCATATATCGCTTCATACTGTGTCTCGTAAAATGCCTGTCTGCCTGTCTGTCTTCTGTATGTCTTATCGAGAAAATCGTCTCTTTCTCTTCGTATCTGTGTTATGTCTACACCAATACCTATCTGATTAGTTCCAACTGATGTCACATTAAGATTGTTATATGAGCTGTCTCCAAACAGTACCTGCTGTCTTGTATAACCGCTCGTATTAACATTTGAAAGATTATGGGCCGTTGTATTAAGTGCTGTCTGGCTTTTTTGCAATCCAGAGACACCTACTGACAGCCCGGACATTGTTCCTGCCATTTTTTCACCGCCTTTAATTACTGTTTAGTGTCAAAGTAGCCTCGTCCTAAGTTGCTTCCAATCTCGTTGTATGCACCTTTATTATAGTTAGCAGTTTCCGGAACGCTCCTGAAACCACGCATTATATTAAGATCAAACTCTACAAGCTCAAGAGATTGCTGCAGTAGAAGTTTGTTATTTTCGTTAACTGTTACCATCTGGTCAAGAGTATATTTCAATGCATCGTGGATATCAGTAAGCTGTTTTTGAAACTTTGGCTGCTTCTCCATTAGTTTTATCAAATTACCAACACTTAATTTATCGGGGTCTTTGTTTAAAACATTACCAATTCCATTTAAAACATTTATTCTTTTTTTCTCTAAAGGCCCGATTACGTCAACTACTTCCTGCTCCCTTGCAACAATCTCCTGAAGTTTTGTAATATTGCCCTCTACTATAACCGGTGTCTTCTCCATCGATATAGCGAGTAATTTTTGGTATTCTTCATTCTCTTTTTGTAATACATCTATTAATTCTTCTATCAAACTAGCCAAATATTATCCCCTCACTTAGAAATCTAATTTTCTAAAACTTTCTAACAATTTGTTCGCAAAATCATCAGCTGATACATCATAATTGCCTGAATCAATTCTGGCTTTTACTGCATCTATTTTATCCTGTCTTACATCGGGAACTGTTTCTAATGCTTTTTTCGCAATCTGGTAATCTCTTCCAGTCTGTGATATCTCCAATTTGTCTGTCGCAGATGCTTTAGAAACATTTCTTACCTGTGTTGTCTCTGTTGCCTTATATATCTGATTAATCTGATTAAAAGCATCTATTCGCATATTATACACCTCTCTTTTTACTAATTTTTTCTACATAAAATATCGGTCCTAAAAATTATTATATTATACTATTCCCACCGTTTTTTTATAGTAAAAAAGGACTAGAAACCCTGTATTTTCTAGGTCTTCAGTCCTGTTTTCACACAATTTTCACACATTTTTCATTTCTTGCTCACTATATTTTTCTATATCCCGTTATTAATTCGTGATATAAACCATAGGCTTGCCTGTTGGAATAGTCAGTTACTGATCAAGAAATCTCATCTTCGCTCTGTCTTTTACTTCTTTTTTTGGTGGTTCAATCTTCTTAGGTTTTTCTATTGCTGCACTAAGATTATGTGCCATACTGTCTTTACAGTTCTTACAGAATCTTCCTGTCTTAATAAGTGCTCCACAATTCTCACATTCTATTCCAAGTGGCGAATCTGCTGCAAATACAAGTCTTTCTTCTCTTATCCATTTTTCAATTTGCGATATCTTTACATCATTAGCTTTAGCTACTTCTGATATTGAAGCATTTTTATTTTCTCTGATATAATCTTTTACCTGGAGAAATTTTTCTTCAAGTTTTTCACGACATATCGGACATATCTGCATACCTTCCATGTAGTTAAATAATCTTCCGCAGCTTCTACAGTTTCTTACATCCATGATACTTCCTCCTTAATATCCTTTTCCCGTACATACACATATATAATATATTTCTTCAAAGCCACTTTCCCTTAACAGCTTTGCACATATATCCATCGTGGCTCCTGTAGTATATATATCGTCTATAAGAATTGCTTTCTTTATGTTATGCGATGTATGTGATTTTTTGAAAGTATCTGTAAGTGCAAATGCTCCTGCAAGATTTTTAATTCTTTCTTTATCATTTAATTCTTTTTGGGGACGTGTATTAATAGTTCTTATTAGAATATTATTATTAACCGGAATCTCTAACTGTCTTGATATTCCATCTGCTATGAGCCTTGCCTGGTTATATCCACGTCTTCTCTCTCTTATTCTATGCAGCGGAATTGGAATTATGACATCTGCTTTCCATTGTCTTATCTGTTTTTCATATATTCTTAATATCTCATTTATATAGAATTTGGAATTTTCACGTTTATTATTATATTTGAAATTGTAGATGGACTGTTTTATGCAGTCCTGATATGACCATACTGCGATTCCTTTTGTATAATAATGTTTTGTTTTAAGGCAGTCATAACAGTATTCTGTATATTCATCTTCTATCTGTTTGCCACACTTCATACATCTTGGCGATGTGATATATCTTATATGATGTCTGCATCTTAGACATGGAATATTCTTCCCCTCCTCTAAGATGTCATCACATATAGGACATCTTGGAGGGTATATATAATCTATGATAGTTCTTTTATTCTTGCCCATAAGCTTGAATACCTCTTTTGTTCACTTTCATTAGATGCCATATCATAGAATGTCTGTGGCATTCCGACTATTGTAACGCAGGTCTTTGCTCTTGTTACTGCTGTATATAATAGATTCTTATTCATAAGCATTCTTGGTCCTGTAAGAAGTGGTATTATAACTGCCGGATATTCGCTTCCCTGTGATTTGTGAATTGTCACTGCATACGCAAGTTCTATCTCATCTAGCTGTTTGAAACTGTATGTTGCAAAACGGTTTTCATCATATTCTATCTCTATCTCTTCTGAAAAAGTATTGATATTCCTTATTATTCCACAGTCTCCATTGAATACTCCAAGCCCTTTTTCGGTTGAAAAGGTACTGTTGCCTATACGCCATTCTAACTGATAATTATTCTTAATCTGCATTACTTTGTCACCTACTCTGAATAATCCATTTGCCGTTTCTTTTTCTATCTTATCCGGTGATTTTGGATTGAGATATTCCTGAAGTATTGTATTAAGTCTTTCTACTCCAAGTGCACCTTTTCTCATTGGTGTAAGTACCTGAATATCTAATGGTTTGGCATGTACATAGTTTGGAAGTTTTTCTTTTATCAGTGTTATCATCGCACTTATTACTGCATTGGCATCATTTCTTTTTAAAAAAAGGAAGTCGAGACTCTTAGCTGTTAGGTCTACTTTTTCTCCCTTATTAATCTTGTGTGCATTGACTATTATGTCGCTGGTCGTTGCCTGTCGGAATATCTTAGTAAGTTTTACTGTGCTATATGCTTCCGAGTCGATTATGTCTTTTAGGACATTACCCGGTCCTACTGATGGAAGCTGGTTGACATCTCCTACAAGTATAAGTCTTGTTCCATGTGCTATCGCTTTTAAAAGACTGTTCATAAGTCCTATATCTACCATAGACATCTCATCTATTATTACAACGTCTGTCTCTAATGGATTCTGCTCATTACGTTCAAAGTGTGCATTGGCATTAGACATTGTATCGTCTGCACCTCCACCATTAATCTCTAACATTCTGTGGATTGTCTGTGCTTCATATCCGGTTGCTTCTTTCATTCGCTTTGCTGCTCTTCCCGTTGGTGCTGCAAGCATTATCTCAAGACCTTCTAGTTCAAAATATTTGATTATTGTATTAATTGTAGTTGTCTTACCTGTTCCCGGTCCTCCTGTTATTACGAGTATGCCATTCTCCATCGCTTCTTTTACTGATCTGCGTTGCATATCATCTAGTGATATATTCTCATTTTTCTCTATCATCGCCATATTCTTTGTGAATTCCGACTCATCTATTGTATATTTGCCATCAAGTTCTCTAAGTCTGCCTGCAACGTTAAGTTCTAGATGGTATAGTTGTGATGTATAGACTATTTTTATTCCTTCAAGTTCCTTTACTACTATTTTTTTCTCTATCTGAAGATCCATAAGATATCTGTCTATATCTTCGATGTCAAGACATAATAGTTCTCTTGCATGATTGAGAAGTGATTCTACCGGAAGATATGTATGCCCATTGGCACTTCCCTGCATAAGTGTATAGAGTATTCCACTTTTTATTCTAAAATCAGAGTCGCTTCTTATTCCTGCTTTTACAGCAATATCGTCTGCTATCTTAAAGCCGACTCCTGGTATATCATCTGCCATCTTGTATGGATTCTCTTTAACTATTGTATACATATTCGGACCGTATGTATTGTATATCTTGGCTGAGAGATTCATTGATATTCCATATTCCTGCAAGAATATCATAGCCTTTCGCATATCTCTCTTGCTCTCTATCTGTTCTGATATCTCTATCGCTTTTCTATCGCTTATTCCTTTGACTTCTGCAAGTCTCTCCGGTTCTTCTTCTATTATTTTAAATGTATCAAGCCCGAATCTTCTTACTATTCTTGCTGCAAGTGATGCTCCAAGCCCTTTTATTGCTCCTGATCCTAAGTATCTCTCGATTGCAACTGTGTCTTTTGGTGCTTTTATCTCATATTCGCTTACTACAAGCTGTTCACCATACATCGGATGTGTTGTATACTCTCCGCTTGCATACAATAATTCGCCTTCTCCGATGTAGTTAAATGAACCTACAACTGTAACTTCATCTCCTTTGTCTGTTACAGTTAGTACTGTATAACCATTGTCTTCATTTCTATATACAATTTTTTCAACATATCCTTCTATGGCTGACATTATCTCACTTCTTTCCTGAGTTTGTGGTTGTCTCTGACTTTATTTATGTAATCCTAAAATTGCCGTTTTGTATGTACAAAGTGCAATCCTATTCTTGTCTTATTATATTGTTGTGCTTTCGTACAGGTCTCATAATTTTAATATTATTATATTGAATGTTTTTTATGGAATTGTCAATAGGATTTGATGTTTTAGAAATATGCAAACTTGTAATAGTATAACAGTATTGGGGGGATTTGTAAATAAAGAATTTTTACTCGTCATATACCAAAAACTTCCCTGACAAATCTATGCGTTTTGTCAGGGAAGTTTTTTACAACTAATTTTTAAATGTCATAATTACGCTTCATCTGTTCATAAAGCATCTTTGCAATTCCAATGCCTTCGCCTTCTGTTGCTCGCTCAGCAATCTCCTGATAAAATGTATCTCCGAAATAGTCCATCACATTCACACCTGATGTCTTGGAATCTTCATTCTTATCAACAGTTGCTTCCATTGCCTTAAATACCTGTTCAAGGAAATATGCTTCAAAATCTTTGCAGGCATCCATAAGTTCCTCTTCGGTTGCATTAGAATAATCTTTATTTGCGACTTCTTCTGTCTTTGATGATGATGCACTGCCTGTACCATATATATCAGCATACGCAGATGTTATATTTCCACTACCGATTGATATGCTCATGCTTTTCACTCCTATCTATTATAATTAAAATATCAAGATAACGCAGCCTGACAATTTTACTATATTAAGAGCTGTGATTTTTGCAATAATATAGTAAAATTGTCTGGCGTATTTTTTATGAAAATCTTCTAATTACATATTCTATCTCTTAAGGTTATTCGCCTGTGAGAGCATATCGTCTGATGTTGTGATTGCTTTTGAGTTCATCTCGTATGCTCGCTGTGCTACAATAAGATTAACCATCTCGTCTACTACGTCTACATTAGATGCTTCAAGATATCCCTGACGAAGTTCACTTTTCTTAAGGTCTGTATTCTCGCTCTCGTTAAGTGGTTCGCCTGATGCATCTGATTCCATATATAGACTTGAGCCTACTTTATTAAGTCCTGATGCATTAGTAAACTGCACAAGTCCGATTGTTACACCTATTGGCTGTGGATTATTACTTGCATCTGGATAGCATATCTGTCCATTAGTATCTATTGTTAACTTATTCGCTACATAATCGCTTGAGAATTCGATTGGTGCACCTGTGTCGTCAAGTACCGGATATCCTTCTGATGTACAGAGCATAAATCCGTCATTAGTTACACCAAGTTTGAAATCACCATTTCTTGTATAGCATGTCTCTCCATTCGCATTCTGTACGCAGAAGAAACCATCGCCACTTATTCCTACACCAAGTGTATTACTTGTTGCATTAAGTGCTCCCTGTGTGAAATGTGATGTTATTGAACTGTTTCTGACACCAAGACCAACCTGTGCGCCAACTGGCTTATTCTCGCCATTAGCTGATGTTGTCTTAGTCTGTATTGTCTGATATAAAAGAGTCTTAAATTCTGCTGTTTCTTTTTTATAACCTGTTGTATTAACATTAGAAAGGTTATTAGCTATTGTATCTACATTTAACTGCTGTGTTGTCATTCCTGACGCTGCAGTCCATAATGAACGCATCATATACTATTCCTCCTCACTGATAATAGTTATCTCTATTTAACACTTCCAAGCTGAACTGTCTTTGCAAGTGAATCATCTATCGCATTGACAAGCTTCTGGTTAGCTTCAAATGTTCTTGATATAGTTATCATGTCTACCATCTCGGATACTACATTTACATTAGACATCTCAAGATAGCCCTGTACTACAGTTGGTTTATCGTCAGAAATCTGATATCCTTCAACTGTATCATACATATTTTCACCATATTTTGTGAGGTAGTTCTTATCTTCAAAATCAACAAGTGAGAGTGTATCTACATATTCTCCATCTGCATAGATATCTCCAAGTTCGTTGACTGTTATCTCTGATGCGTTAGTTGGAATTATTATCTCGCTTCCTCCATCATTAAGCACGAAGTCACCATCTTTAGTTACAAGATTGCCTTCTTTAGTCATTGTAAATGAACCATCTCTTGTATACTTAGTTGATGTAACTCCGTCTTTTGATGTAAAAGAGATCGCAAAAAACCCTTCACCGCTTAATGCCAAGTCAAGGGTATTGCCTGTATTCTTAAATGAGCCCTGGTCATAGTTCGTATAAGTCTCGCCTATCTTTGCTCCAAGTGTAAGATTACCTATGTTACGATTAACATATGCTTCAGATGAATCTTTTACTTTTGTTGCCATTACTTCATCAAAAGACTGTGTCGTACAGCCTTCTTTCTTATATCCTGTAGTCGCTGAATTAGCTAAATTATTACTTACAACGTCTAAACGTTTCTGCTGGTTAACTAAACCAGTATAAGCGGTATACAAACCTCTAACCATTGAGACTCCTCCTATTCGTCTTTATGGTTGCCGCTTAAGAATTCAACGTATTTACCAGTTCCTATTGCTACTGCTGTCATAGGATCTTCGGCTGTCATAGTGTTAATGCCTGTCTTTTCTTCTATTAATTCTTCAAGACCCTGAAGTAAGCTTCCGCCACCTGTAAGAACGATACCTCTGTCTGCAATATCTGCTGCAAGTTCTGGTGGTGTCTTCTCTAATACACTGTGTACAGCTTCAACTATCTGTGAAGTTGTCTCTTTTAAAGCTTCTTCTGTCTCTTCTGAAGTAACTGTTACTGTCTTAGGAAGTCCTGTTACAAGATTTCTTCCTCTTACATCAAGTGTTGCTACTTCCGGTCTCTTATAAGCTGAACCAATCTTAATCTTGATGTCTTCAGCTGTTCTCTCACCGATTAACAGATTATGTTTCTTACGCATATAACGTACTATTGCTTCGTCAAAATCATCTCCGGCAATCTTAATTGATGTACTTACTACCGGTCCTCCAAGTGATATAACTGCTATATCTGAAGTACCGCCTCCGATATCTACTATCATATTACCGCATGGTCTTGTGATGTCTATTCCTGCACCAATTGCTGCTGCGATAGGTTCTTCTATAATCTCAACCTTTCTTGCACCGGCATTAAGTGTTGCATCTTCTACTGCCTTTTTCTCAACTTCTGTAACACCACTAGGTACACATACGCTTATGACAGGTTTCTTAAATGTCTTTTTACCAACTGCTTTTCTTATAAAGTACTGTAACATAACTTCTGTGACTCTGTAATCTGAGATAACACCCTGTCTTAATGGTCTTACTGCCACAATATTACCAGGTGTTCTTCCTAACATTAATCTTGCTTCTTCACCAATTGCTTTTATATCATTAGTATCTCTATCAAAAGCCACTACTGATGGCTCTTTTAATACTACTCCTTTTCCTTTTACATATACAAGTATACTGGCTGTTCCTAAATCAATTCCTATATCTGTTGTTAACATATTTATCCCCTTTCAAGTTAAAGATATATATTCTAAGGTTATTATTGTCGTCTTTTTACAACGCAAAACATATAGTGCTTATGCTTTCTTATTTAAAGTCCGGTTTTTTCGCACCTATACCCCATTATATACAAAGATCAACCATTTTAAAAGGACTTTTTTGCGGAATTAAAAAAAATTTAAGGTTTTGCAATTTTTTTTATTTTTTTTCATACATTCGTCACATTTGTGTTTTACAATACACTTGTGTTACACGGTAGGTGTAACTTCACATTTTGTGTTACATAGTACTGTAACGCTAACATTTTCATAACTCATGGCCGGTAATTATATATTGCCGGCCATCTCCCCTTTTATGGGAACTTTTCGGAATTATTCTTTGCTATTTTTATGCAGATCATCATTTAATCATCTACATGCTTTCATCCTATTATCGGTCTAAATTCATCTTTATATTATGCCTGTGTATGCATATGTGCGTATTTTTCTCTTGTAGCTATTCCGCCTCTTATATGGCGTTCTGATTTGTTAAGGTCTAGTACTTTTCTCGCACCCGCTGCAAGTGATGGATTTATTCTTGCGAGTCGTTCGGTACAGTCCTTATGTACAGTTGACTTTGACACTCCAAATCTCTTGGCTGTCTGTCTTACTGTCGCTTTTGAACTTATAATATATTCGCCGATTTCTATTGCCCGTTCTTCAATATAGTCTTTCAAAGCGGACTCCTTTTTTGCTTTTTTACAATCTATGCCGGGGGTGGGGCATGTATGCAATTAATATTTGCTAACACTTTTATAATTGAAAAAGTTCGTAATATTCATATTCACGAAATATTACGAACTTTTCAATTATAAAATACTATTTTTATCCAATTGCGATATATGCATTTCTGGATGTATATGGATAGCTATCTGCATACATAGTTTCTGGTGCAATATCAATATCACCATTCATCCATGTCATAACACCATGAAAAATTGTAAAATCTGCTAATGTTTTTTCATTTTTTAAAGGTTCAAATGCAGAACCTTTCAATAATGTAGTATCAAATAGTCTTTGTTCTCCTGTAGAAAATGTAATTAAAAGTATACCTCCTCTAAGCACAGTAGCATCTTTTACTCTAATATCCGGCACTACTTCTCCTGCATAACACACATCATCAATAACATACATATCAGTATACCTCCTTACATAGGCGCTATTTTTTCAAAATGTTCTCCTCTAACAGCTAAGTTCCACGCTTTATATGCTTCTTCTTCATGAAATGCTAACCAGCCTACTACCATTTTTAACTGTTTCTTTGGAAGAGCGCCTGCCAATAATTCTCCATCTATTCCAATTGCAGCCTCATAGTCCCCATAGTACACATGTACATGTGGCTTATTATGTTGTTTTGTGTCCATAAATAACATATAAATAACCATTCCACCAAATCTGCTAAGTTCCGGCATTGTATCACTCCTTTTTTTCTATATTCATTGTACCACATGATATATTATTTCAAAAGACCAATAAAATAATTTTCCCCACATTCACCAGATATTTGCCAAAAACGTTGTTTCTATACTATAATATTACTGATTTAAGCATAGTATTTTTATGTATATTGTACAATGCTTTTTTTTCATTTAGATGTTATATTCAAGGTTATATTATATTTGCCTTTTTAGGCATTATTTTTTTTAGGAGGATTATCAAGATGTTTGAACATAAAGCAAACGACAAAACGGGACTTCGTATTATTATCGTTGGCTGTGGAAAGGTTGGACGTACGCTTACCGAACAACTTAGCAAAGAAGGACATGACATAACTATCATTGATACTAACGCAGTAAGAGTACAAGAGACTACTAATCTGCATGATGTTATGGGAATTATTGGCAACGGTGCAAGTTATAGTGTTCAGATGGAGGCTGGAATTGAAGATACAGATCTTATTATAGCTGTTACTAACTCTGATGAACTTAATCTTCTATGTTGTACAATCGCAACACAAGTTGGTAACTGTGCTGCAATCGCAAGGGTAAGAAACCCTGATTATAGCAAGGAAGTAAGTTATCTTCGTGAGAAACTTGGTCTTGCAATGATTATTAATCCTGAACTTGAAGCTGCCAAAGAGACTGCAAGAATGTTATATCTGCCAACAGCTCTTGAGATTAATACATTTGCTCATGGTGAGGCTGAACTTATCAAGTTCAAAGTACCTGCCCACAATATACTTGACGGAATTACAGTTGCTAATCTAAGTCAGAATATTTTCTCTAACTTACTTGTATGTGCAGTTGAGCGAGAGAATAATGTATATATACCTTCCGGTGATTTTAAGATTAATGCCGGTGATATTATCTCTTTTGTATCTCACAGAGAGAACGCAAGAAAGTTCCTTAACAAGATAGGTTTTAATACCAAACAGGTTAAACAGACTATGATTATCGGTGGCGGAAGAGCTGCTTATTATCTTGCAAAAGATCTTCTGTCTATGGGAATCTCTGTAAAGATTATTGAGCTTAATAAAGCCAGATGTGAAGAACTTAGCATTCTCCTGCCTGAAGCTATCATTATTAATGGAGATGGTACTGATGAAGCGCTTCTTAAGGAAGAAGGCATAAGTAATGCACAATCTTTTGTCGCTCTTACAGGTATTGATGAGGAGAATATTCTTCTTACTCTATATGCAAGACGTGTATCAACTGCAAAAGTTATTACTAAGATTAACCGTATTACTTTTAGAGAAGTTATCTCACAGCTTGATCTTGGAAGTGTTATCTATCCAAAATATATTACTTCCGAGACAATTCTTGGATATGTAAGAGCTAAGACTAATTCTAAGAATAGTAATATTGAAACACTTTATCATATGTTTGATCAGAATGTTGAAGCAATTGAATTCAGAATATCCGAAGATACTGAACTTAATGATATTCCACTTAAGGAGCTTAAGTTAAAGGATAATCTTCTTATCTCTTTCATTAACCGCAATGGCGATATCATAATTCCTTCTGGTCAGGATTGCATAAAGACTGGTGACACTGTAATGATATTTACAACTCATACAGGATTTAATGATATTCGTGACATTCTTGCGTAGTGGAGGCTTTATTAGTATGAATAAATCAATTATACGTTATGTCCTCGGACATATACTTATTATAGAGGGAGCACTTATGCTTCTTCCATGTCTTGTAGCATTGTTCTATCAGGAACGAAATGGTATATATTTTTTAATTGTAGCTGCTCTGTGTGAAGTTATAGGCTTTCTTATGTCTAGGAAGAAACCAAAAAGCTACCTTATATATACCAAAGAAGGCTGTGTTACAACTGCTCTTAGCTGGATTCTTCTAAGTATGTTTGGTGCTATTCCTTTCGTACTTACAGGTGAGATTCCTTCTTATACAGATGCTTTATTTGAGACTATATCAGGTTTTACAACTACTGGTGCAAGTATTCTATCTGATGTTGAGAGTCTTAGTCACTGTTCTATCTTCTGGCGAAGTTTCACTCACTGGATTGGTGGTATGGGTGTATTAGTATTCTTACTTGCAATTGTTCCATTAAGTGGTGGCTCTAACATCAACCTTATGAAAGCAGAAAGCCCCGGACCTACTGTTGGTAAGCTTGTTCCAAAAGTAAGATATACAGCAAGAATTCTATATATTATATATTTTAGTCTTACTTTGATTCAGATAGCTCTTTTATTATTTGGCGGAATGAACCTATTTGATTCTGTTACAATAAGTTTTGGTACTGCCGGAACCGGTGGATTTAGTATAAAAAATGATGGAATGGCAAACTATTCTCTCTATATCAAATGGGTAGTTACTATATTTATGACACTTTTTGGAGTATCATTCAATGCTTATTACATATTGCTTTTTAGTCGTGATAAAAAGGCTTTTTTAATTGATGAAGTTAAATGGTATTTTATAATAATTCTTACTGCTACTGCTATTATTACAATAAGAATTATTGGAATATCAAAAAGTTTTGGTACTGCACTTACTGATTCTGCATTCCAGGTTTCTTCAATTATAACTACTACCGGTTTTTCAACTACTGATTTTGACTTATGGGATGAGACTAGTAAAGCTATCCTTGTTCTTCTTATGTTCATAGGCGCATGTTCAGGAAGTACCGGCGGTGGTATTAAAGTTTCCAGATTTGTTGTAACCATCAAGACTATATTCAAAGAGATTACATCTTTTATTCATCCAAGATGTGTTAAGAAGATTAAGATGGATGGTAAACCTGTTGAACATGAGACTATCCGTTCAATCAATGTATACTTTATAACATTTATAATGTTATTCGTAATATCAACATTACTTGTATCTCTTGAAGGGCACGGCTTTATAACAACCTTTACTTCAGTAACAACTTGTATAAACAATATAGGTCCCGGTCTTGGTAAAACCGGTCCTACCTGTAACTTTGGATTCCTGTCTCCGCTTACTAAGTATGTGCTTATGTTTGATATGCTTGCAGGAAGACTTGAATTATTCCCATTGTTACTATTATTCCATCCTGCACTTATAAAAGACTTCTTTACACGTGGCAAGCATTAAACTTACAAACGCCCCCTATCCTTGTGATTCAGGGGGCGTTGTACATATTTGTATTATATATTATTCATGGATTACTCTGTGAATATAACATATTCTCCATTATAGTTGCCCCACCATGTGCTTCTGGTGTTGCCGACAAGGTAGATTGTTGAGAAGAGAGTTTCCATCTCATTTAGTCTGGTTACGATGTCTAAGAGTTCTTCTGTTAGTTCAAAGACTATATCAGTTTCCTTATCTTCCACCTGTTTTGATAATTCTTCTAAATATTCTTTCTCATCTTCATCGAGCATCTCATCGACTTTTGCTCTTGCTTCATCTTCAAGTTTGTAATAATAAAAGTCTATGTATCCTTGACTTCCCTGCTTTATCTCAGACATTATCATATTAACTGCTGCCTGACGATTCAGTTTTACTGTCTGATGTCTGTATCTTTCAAATCCTTCTCTAATATTAGCAAAATATATCGCACCACACGAGTGTAAATCTTCTGTAGTCATATTATAATTATTTTCCTTTCTTATATATCATAAGACAAGATAATTGCAAATTCTTAATTCTTATCTTATTTCTTTTTCTTAGCTTAATTCTTATTATGCATCTTAATTTTTATTTCTTATCAGTTCTTATAGATCTGATGATTGAAGATGTCTTTATACTGGTACATTCTTACCATATTCTTCTTTTTTTCATAAATATTAATGCAAGTATGCAGATACACATTATTAACAATGTAATTATTCCAAATCCCATATCTATATGTGCAAATGGCATTCCGCCTGTATCAACGTTCATTCCATATAATCCTGATATAACTGTAGGAATAGCCATTACTACTGTTATTATTGTAAGATATTTCATCGTATCATTAAGCTGATTATTAATAATTGTTGATATAAGATCACGACTTCCATGTATGATGTCTTTATATATGTTAGCCATCTCTACCGCCTGTGAGTTCTCGATAATTACATCTTCTAATAATTCCATATCTTCCTGATACTGCTTGATTCGGCTGTTACGAACCATCTTGTCAAGAACAACTCTGTTGGCATTAAGTGATGTCTCAAAATATACAAGGTTGGATTCTAGTTCATGAAGTTCGATTAAGTCTCCTTCATCTGTCTCTTTTTTTACTGCTTTTTCCTCAATTACAGTTCTTCTTCTATCTATATTACGAAGACATGACTGGTATTCAAGTGCCGCTCTGTATATTATCTGATAGATAAAACGCATCTTCTTCTTGACTGTAAAATCTCTAATTATCTTATTGGTAAATGCATGGATAACTGATGTCTCTTCTGCACATATTGTAATAACTGAGTTATCAAGAAGAATTATCTCAAGAGGAATTGTTGTATATGCTCTTTTCTCATTTCTCGTCTCATTAATAGGAACATCGACAAGTATAATTGTATAATTATCTTCAACTGATATTCGTGAGCTTTCCTCATCATCGAGTGCTGCAATAATATCGTCAAAATCAATTTTATAATAATTAGCTATCTTACAGCTCTCGTCCATAGTTGGCTGCTGCATATTGATCCATACGTCTTCTTTTAATTCATCTGTCTCCTTCAGATATCCGTCTTCCATGCTATATATTTTATACATTGCAGCACCGTCCTTTTCTATCTTATTATCTATAATGATAATGCTTATCATTAATCACATTTTATCTTCTAATCTTGTGTTACATTATCATCTGTATCAAATCCACCAAAGATATCTGTTATTGTCGGTTCTTCACCTTTACTTCTTAATTCGTCTTCTATCTGTTTTGATAAGATAAAGTCTAACTTAAGCCCCTCCCATAAATCTTTGCTTATATTTTTGTCTGCTTCCTGCTCCCACTGTGCAAAAATATTCTTAAATTCATTTGTCTGCTTGTCTTTTAACATTGATTCAACTTTTGATGCGATTGCGTCTGAATCATTCTCATTCTCACAATATATCATATATACTGTTGAATCTGTCTGTGCTATTCCCATCTCTCCGGTCTTAAGTTCCATAGCTGTCTGTTTGACTGCATTGTCAGAACCATCTGTGCTTATGCTCGCACTTTTTGCTGAGTATCCATAACTTGCTGCTGCATCTTCAACGCTTGCACCTTCTGTTACTTTCTTTTTGATTGATTCTGCTATATTCTTGGCATCTTGCACGCTTATAGGTGTCTGACCATCTGTAAGGCTGATGTCAACATATTTAATATTAATCTGGCGAAGTGCTGCTTCTTCTCCTTCAAGCACTACACCGTCACATACTTTTTGGTATACCTTATCAATTATTGCATTCTCTGTATATATCTGATTCATAACAGCTCCCGACGCACTGCTTGCATTAACAAATGCTGTTGATGTACTATTCATAAAACTTTCTGCTTTTCTTGCTATGTCATCTTCTTCTTCAACACTAAGTGATATTCCATATTCGTCTGCATGTGCAAGTATAATCTTAGTCTGAACAATAAGTGACATTGCTTCGTCCTTAACTGTCTCGCCAAGTGTCTTGCCTGTAGATTCAATAACAGTCTCCCATAGATCATTGTCAAGTTCTTCTCCAAGATCTTCTCTATATAACTGTTCATATCTTAACTGTGTAACTCGAAGATATACTTTAGCTTCATCAAGATATACATTCTGTCCTGCTACTGTTCCTATGATTACTCTCTGATTCTCAACTGATGTTGTCGATTCTTCCTCTGTATCCTTTTTAGCACATGCCATCATTGCAAATGTCATAATAAAACAGAGTAAAACCGCTATTAATTTTCTAGCCTTTTTCATTTTTCCTCCTAATAGTAATGCCTCATTTTTTATAAAGGCATTGTATACTTCTTACATCTTTTATTTAATGCGCAGTGAGCATATATCTGTAAGAACTCTTTTTACTGTATCCATATATGTGTCATTATCTTTAACATCTTCTTTTTTAAACTTATATACAAATACCGGTTCTTCACCTGGGATTACTCTCAGGTTCCTGCCATAGTTATTAACTAATGTCGAGATAAGTTCTGTATTAACTTTGGCTTTCTTATACATCTTAAGAGTAAGCTCTGCCCTGTTACCCTTAACATCTTCTATATAGCCTTCATGCGCCATAGACTTAAGAAATGCAACATTAATAAGGTTAACCGCTGAACGTGGCGGCTCGCCAAAACGATCTATAAGCTCATCCTGTATATCCATCAATTCTTCTTCTGTTGTAATAGCAGCAATACGCTTATATACATCAAGTTTTTGCATCTCACTCTTGATATAGGTTGCTGGAATATATGCATCGACATCTATATCTATTGAAGTCTCATAATCTTCCTCTTCTTCTTTGCCTTTGGCTGCATTAACCGCCTCGTTAAGCATCTTACAGTATAGATCATATCCTACTGCTTCCATATGTCCATGCTGCTCGGCACCAAGAAGATTACCAGCACCTCGTATCTCAAGGTCTTTCATAGCTATTTTAAATCCTGAACCGAGTTCTGTAAACTCCCTTATTGCATGAAGTCGCTTTTCTGCCACTTCTTTTAGCATCTTATTGCGTCTGTACATCAAAAAAGCATACGAAGTCCTGTTAGATCTTCCAACACGTCCACGAAGCTGATATAACTGTGATAGTCCTAATTGGTCTGCATCATGGATAATCATTGTATTAACGTTAGATATGTCTAATCCTGTCTCTATAATAGTTGTTGCAACAAGAACATCTATATCTCCATTAATAAAATCATACATAATCTTCTCAACTTCTCTTTCACTCATCTGTCCATGAATGAATGATACTGTTGCTTCCGGAACAAGTTTTGCAACTCTTGTTGTCACTTCATCTATATCATTGACTCTATTATATACATAATATACCTGTCCACCTCTTGCAAGTTCTCTATTAATAGCTTCTCTTACCATCTCTTCATTATATTCTGTGACAAATGTCTGTATAGGAAGTCTGTCAATAGGTGGTTCTTCTAAAACACTCATATCTCTTATTCCAATAAGGCTCATGTGAAGTGTTCTTGGAATAGGTGTTGCTGTAAGTGTAAGAACATCTATATTCTCTTTCATCTGTTTTATCTTCTCTTTGTGTGCAACACCAAAACGTTGTTCCTCATCTATTATTAGCAGTCCAAGATCTTTAAACTTAACATCTTTTGACAATATTCTATGTGTTCCTATTACAATATCTACCATACCTTTTTTGAGTTCTTCAATGGTCTTCTTATTCTGTGCCGGTGTTCTGAATCTGCATAATAGTTCTACTTTTACCGGATAATCTTTCATTCTCTGTTCAAAGTTTGTAAAATGCTGTTTGGCAAGAATCGTTGTCGGAACAAGATATACTACCTGTTTGCCTTCCTGTACTGCCTTAAATGCCGCTCTTATTGCAATCTCTGTCTTACCATAGCCTACGTCACCACAGATAAGTCTATCCATAACTTTATGGCTTTCCATATCTTTTTTGGTAGCTTCTATGGCAAGAAGCTGATCTTGTGTCTCTTCATAAGGAAACATCTCTTCAAATTCTGTCTGCCATACTGTATCCGGTCCATACATATATCCTTCTGTATTCTGTCTTTTTGCATATAGTTCGACAAGTTCTTTCGCTATCTCTTTGACTGCACCTCTTACTTTTGTCTTTGTATTAATCCATTCCTTAGTACCAAGTTTGTTAAGTTTTGGCTTCTTTGCATCACTTCCTGCATATTTCATAATTACATCAAGACCTGTTGCCGGTACATACAGATTGCCACTTCCTGCATACTCAATCTTTATATAATCTTTGGTAACTTTATCTACTTCAACTTTCTCAATTCCTCTGTATATGCCAAGTCCATGATTTTCATGTACAACATAATCACCAATGTTAAGATCTGTAAAGCTCTGTATTTTTTTACCTTCATAGCGTGTCTTTTTTCGCTTTTTCTTCTCTTTTGCTCCAAATATATCGCTCTCTGTTATAATCGCAAACTTAATAGACGGATATTCAAAGCCTCGTCTTAAATTACCATAGTATACTCTTATCTCTCCGGGCTTAAGTTTCTCATCATACTTGTCGGAGTATACTGCATTAAGCCCGAATTCTCTTAAATCTCCTGCAAGTCTCTCTGCTCTTGTTCTTGAACCGGATAAAAGTGCAAGTTTATATTTTTCTTCTACATATTTCTTAAGATCTTTAACCAGAAGTTCAAAGCTGTTATTATATGAATTAATATTGCGAACATCTATGAAGCGTTCGTTCTTAACATGAATATAGTCAAGTTTTGGCGTAAATGTAGCAAATACGACTTCTTTTTTTGCTCCGGCAAGTCTTGCAAGAATCTCTTTTGAGTTGTATATCATATCTGATTGTCCGGGAAGTATATAACCTTTTTCAATCCTTCCAACCATACTCTCTCTGAATTCTTCCTGCGTATTCTCACATTTTTCTCTTACATTCTGTGGTTCATCTATTATAATAAGCGAATCTTTATAAAAATAATCAAGGAATGATACTGTGTCTTTATAAAAATATTGTATATATCCTTCTAGTGCCATTCCGCTCTCACATTCTTCAAGATTCTCTATAAATTCCTGAATAATTGTCTTTATTCTATGACTTTCTTCTAATCTGTCTTCTTTAAGAAGAGTCTTAGAGTAGCTCTCCATCTCTTTTTTTATCTTGGCTATTCCTGACTTAGTCTCCTTGTCTGTAAGTATTATCTCTCTTGCCGGATATATCTTAAGTTCGTCCATATTCTCAACTGAACGCTGACTGTCTATATCAAAACTCCTTATCGAATCTACAACAGTATCCCACAGTTCTATTCTTACTGGTGCATCCTGCGTAAGTGGATATATATCAATAATTCCACCTCTTATTGCAAACTGCCCTTTACCTTCTATCTGAAGTGTTCGTTCATATCCAAGCATTACAAGAGTATCTTTTAATTTATCAAGATCTATCTCTGCATCGTTCTCAATAGTTATAATATTCTCTTTAATCTTATCAGGTGGCAAAAGTCTGTCAAACAGTGCATCAACTGTCATAATCACAGTAATCTCATCATCTTCAAACAGATGTTTTATAACATCCATTCGTTCATTAATAATAAGATTACCATGTATATCTGCACTATAGAATATAAGATCCTTAGCCGGATAGTAATATACATTATCTGTAAAAAAAGAGTAATCCTGCAAAAGTTCTCTTGCTCTTATCTCACTGTAAGTTATTACAATCTTCTGCTTTGACAGATCGCCAAAACTACTCATAATATGTGCCTTTTCACAGTTAGTACATCCTGTAACAAGCACTGGTGTATTACCATTTGCTATATCTTTGCGGATATTATCATATTCATAAAGTTCCATTAATGGACTGTCCAAACTTTTCATCTCTTCGCCTCCTGTTAATATATTATTTAATTAATTGTAAAACCACGTTATCATTTTATTCATCAACATTAAAAATCATTTTGATTTGGATCATGCAATTAACTATTTATTATTTTTTTGAATTGTGGCGATTCATGGCATAGCTTACATCTTCGTTCATAATATCGACAAGTGCTTCTATTGCCTCATCAATTCCATCTTTCATTATAGTCTGTTCTTCCTTAGAAAAATGTCCAAGTACGTAATCTGCAAGGTCATAGTTCTTAGGCTTATCGCCTACTCCGACTCTTATTCTTGGGAATATATCTGTTCCTGTGCATGCAATTATATTCTTAATTCCGTTATGTCCTCCTGCACTTCCTTTAGGTCTTACTCTAAGTCTTCCAACATCAAGTGCGATGTCATCATATATTACTATAAGCTCGTCTTCAGGATTAATCTTATAGAAATCAACAAGTTCTCTTACGCTCTCACCACTTAAGTTCATGTATGTCTGTGGCTTTGCAAGTACAACTTTGTTGCCTTCAATAATTCCTTTTCCAATAAGTGCTTTATGTTTCTTAGTATCTACATATATATTATATTTATCAGCTATTGCATCTATTACTGCAAAGCCTATATTATGTCTTGTATTATCATATTCTTTGTCCGGATTACCGAGACCTACAACTATATACATCTTTAATCCTCCTAATGTATCTATCAGTTAATCGCAACAGATAATATTCTAGCACATATGTTTTATTATTACAACTTTAGCAGAAATATTGCCTTTTATATAAAATGTATATTATAATAATTATATAGATCAATCCATTAGTCTAAACTTACAAGGAGGATTTTACTATGTTTTATAAAGTAGTTCAGGTTATTCCTTATGAAGATTATACGGTATATGTATATTTTGAAGACGGTAAAATTGTATGTTATAATGCAAAAAATTTATTAGACAAAGAAGTTTTTAAACCATTAAAAGATATTAATCTATTTATGAATTCATGCACTATACTAAATGATACATTAGCATGGGATATATCAGGTAGTCGAGATGCTTCTAAATGCATAGATATTGATCCTGATATGTTACACAGTCTTGAGCATGTGGCAGAACGTTTTAGTGCCTAAGATTATACAAAAAAGTGGCTATTTTTACCACAATCTTAAATCTATACAAAAAAAGCGGCATAAAAACTGCTTTAACAATAAATCAGGAAACTGCAAAAAAGCCACACTAAAGCATATTAACTTTAGCGTGGCTTCCTGCACATTTTCTTAACGCATAATAATAATTATTATTCTTCAGAAACAGTTTCTGCATCTCCTTCGATAAGTGTTGTCTCATACTTATCAAGGATAATATTCTGAATTCTGTCTCTTGTCTCTGAGTTAATAGGATGAGCTATATCACGGTATTCACCGTCTGCTGCCTTACGGCTTGGCATTGCGATAAATAATCCTTTCTCACCTTCGATAACTTTGATGTCATGAACAACAAATTCATTATCGATAGTGATAGAAACAACAGCTTTCATTTTTCCATCCTTTGATACTTTTCTTACTCTTACGTCTGTAATTTGCATTTTAGCAAAACCCCTTCCTAGTCTGTATAATTGTTACATTAAATCTTGCCGTGGCTAACTTATGTATCGGAAGGTTTTGTTAAATGAATTAGAGTGTATATCGTTCATTTTTCTCTAAAACTACTTTTATCTCACCTTCTTCACCTACATACCTCATATTAGCCCTAATTGTATCTCTGCTTTCAACAATACAATTCTCAATATAGGTATTGTCACCTATATATACATCATTTAGAATAATTGAATTCTTAATAACACAATTATTACCAATATAAGCCTTCTTGAATATAACCGAATTCTCTACTGTACCATTAACGATACATCCACTCGATATAAGGCTGTTTTTAACCTCCGCTCCTTGATTATACTTCGCCGGCGGAAGATCTTCAACCTTTGAGAACACTTCTGGGTATTGGTTAAAGAAATAATCCCTTACCTCTCGTTTTAAGAAGTCCATATTTGTTCTATAGTATGCCTCAACACTTGAGATACTATTCCAGTAACTTTCCATCTTGTAGCCATATATTCTCTTAATGTTCTTATATCTTATAAGTATATCTTTTACAAAATCATGTCTGTCCTCTGATGCCGCTTTTTCAAGAAGCTCTATTAACTGTCTTCTTCTTATTATATATATACCTGTTGAAACTGTTGTCGCATCTGTCTCAACTGGTTTTTCTTCAAAGTCAGTAATTCTCATATCATCATTAAGTTTCAATGCACCAAATCTTGTCACATCATCTCCCTTAGGAAGATCTGTACATACAACTGTTATATCTGCTTTTTTCTCAATGTGGTATTCTAATACCTTACCATAATCAAGCTTATATACTCCATCCCCTGATGCAATTACAACATAAGGCTCATGGCTGCTCTTTAAAAAGCTTATGTTCTGATATATTGCATCTGCTGTTCCTCTATACCAATAGCTATTCTCAGAAGTTATTGTTGGTGTAAAAACATAAAGTCCACCCTGTTTTCTTCCGAAATCCCACCATTTTGATGAGCTTAAATGCTCATTAAGTGATTTTGCATTATACTGTGTTATTACTGCTACTTTCTTAATATGTGAGTTAGTCATATTACTGAGTGCAAAGTCAATACTTCTATAGCTTCCTGCTATTGGCATCGCTGAGATTGCTCTCTTAATTGACAACTCTTTCATGTTCTTATTATTACCGCCTGCTAAAACAATACCTATTGCTCTCATTATACTTCACCTGCCTTAATCAAACTCTTTCCACTCGCAAGAACTCCATTGTCATAGTCTTCAATTGTTGTCACACCTGTTATCGCTACATTCTTACCGATTGTAACTCCATCAGGTATAACTGCGCCTTCTCCGATTGTGGCAAGTCCAAATGAGTATATTTTTGGCTCTTTTTCATTAGGTACATCTTCACCTTCACCAATTATACAATTATCTCCAATAACTACATCTTCAGCAATTATTGCTTTATCAATCTTAGTATTCTTACCAATTACTGCGCCTTTCATAATAATTGAATCTTTTATAACTGCGCCTTCTTCAACAGTTACACCACAGCCAATTACTGAACTGTATACTTCACCATATATGTTAGAACCTTCGCCAATTATACATTTTTCTATCTTGGCAGTATCTGCAACATACTGTGGTGGAAGTGCATCACTCTTAGTATATATCTTCCAGTATTCTTCATATAGATTAAATACAGGAATTATATCAATAAGTTCCATATTAGCTTCCCAATATGAACCAAGTGTACCAACGTCTTTCCAATATGAATTATATTCATAAGCGAATAATCTCTTACCATTCTCATGGCAATAAGGAATTATATGCTTACCAAAATCACATCCCGGCTGATTTGATAATTTTAACAAAGCCTCTTTTAAGACTTTATAACTGAATATGTAGATACCCATTGAAGCTAAATTACTTCTTGGATGTTCCGGCTTCTCCTGGAAGTCTGTTATCTTATTCTTCTCGTCTGTAACAACGATACCGAATCTGCTTGCTTCTTCCATAGGTACAGGCATTGCTGCTATTGTTACATCAGCATTGTTAGCCTTATGGTAATCAAGCATCACTTCGTAATCCATCTTATAGATATGATCACCTGAAAGGATTAATACATAATCCGGATTATAAGAATCCATATATGCAAGGTTCTGATAGATCGCATTAGCAGTACCTGAATACCACTCACTGCTGTTACTCTTCTCATAAGGTGGAAGAACAGTAACACCACCAACGTTTCTATCAAGATCCCAAGGAATACCTATTCCTATATGCGCATTCAGTCTTAATGGCTGATATTGCGTTAAAACTCCGACTGTATCGATTCCTGAATTAATACAGTTGCTAAGTGGGAAATCAATGATTCTGTATTTGCCCCCAAATGCAACAGCAGGTTTGGCAACCTTTGCGGTTAATACACCTAATCTGCTTCCTTGACCACCAGCCAATAACATGGCTATCATTTCTTTCTTAATCACACGCTATCACCTCTGTAATGTTATTTTTGAGAACAATTTCTTTGTTAATTTGTAAAATTGTCTCTCTTTTTGTGAAAGTATCTCTCTTTTACGGAACTTTTACAGAAATACCTTCAGTTTGTCAAACGAAAGCGGGCTCTCATTTTCTAACTTACCTGTATTATAGCATATTTTTTTCTTTCATTAAAGTAATAATAAAAAATTATATACAGTTTTTTTCTATTGTATTAATATTTTTTTAGATTTAACCGATTGATATTTTTTTACCGCTTTGTTTTTTATTTTTAGCTTTATTACAGTTCTTTTTTCCTACTATTATCGTATGAATCCGTTACCATTTTTTATTTATCAGAAAATTTGTTCCTGTTTTGTATCATTTTTATATCATTTTTATAGTACTCTCGCTCATTCGTTAGGTCTTTTTTCCTATTCCTATGCATAAGTTAACTAACCACTTAACAGTTATTTACTCAATAATCGCATGACAGTTATTTACTCAATAATCGCATGTTTGCTTTCTTATTGTATATATGTTAAGTTAACTAACCGCCACTTAAAGGTAGTTAGTTTTACGCTCTAACTTACAAAAAAGAAACTTTTACTTTTATTTTTGAACAATAATGTTATAATACTTATACGGTAAAGTTCGCCCAAGGGCGGAATATCATAGTTTATATTCTATATTAAAGATAGGAAGGTTACTCTAATGTATAAAATTAATTTTAATAAACCTGCTAACATACACTTCATAGGCATCGGTGGCATCAGCATGAGCGGTCTTGCTGAGATACTTGTCAATGAAGGTTTTCACATTCAGGGTTCTGATTCTAAGGAATCTGCCCTTACAGATCACTTAAGCAGTTTGGGATGCACAATATTCTATTCACAGGTTGGTGAAAATATTACTGATGATATTGATCTTGTTGTATATACTGCTGCAATAAAAGATACCAATGAAGAACTTGTTGCTGCAAGAGCAAAAAATATTCCTACTCTTACAAGAGCTGAACTTCTTGGACAGATTATGGCTAATTATAAGACTGCAATTAATATAAGCGGAACTCATGGCAAGACAACTACAACTTCTATGGTATCAGAGATTCTACTTGCTGCCGATGCAGATCCTACTATATCACTTGGTGGTATTCTTAATACTATAGGTGGCAATATTCGTGTTGGTAAGTCTGAGACTTTTGTAACTGAAGCCTGCGAATATACTAACAGTTTTCTCTCATTCAATCCAACAATAGAGATTATTCTTAATGTCAAAGCTGATCACCTTGATTTCTTTAAAGATCTTGATGATATAAGACATTCATTTAAAAAATTCGCTTCAATGCTCCCTGCAGATGGTATGCTTATCATTAATAGTGATATTGATGATTGCGAGTATTTTTACAATGACATTACCTGTAAGAATATAATTACATTCGGCAGTGATTCCACTAAGAGTAAATATGCGCCTTGTAATATAGTCTTTGATGACAAAGCATGCTGTTCTTATGATCTTATGGTTAGTGGTAAAACAATCGACCATATCACTCTTAATGTTCCAGGTATACACAATGTATATAATTCTCTATCAGCAATCGCTCTATCAATGGAACTTGGCATTGATATGGACAGTATAAAAGCCGGACTTATGCATTTTAAAGGAACTGACAGAAGATTTGAATATAAAGGAACTTATAATGGAATAACTATTGTTGATGACTATGCACATCATCCTGATGAGATAAGTGCGACTCTAAGTGCTGCAGCTAAATATCCACACAAAGACGTATGGTGTGTATTCCAGCCACATACTTATACCCGTACTAAAGCATTGTTTGACGATTTTGCAAAAGCTCTCTCAGCTGCCGATCATGTCGTTCTTGCAGATATCTATGCCGCAAGAGAGACTGATACTCTTGGTATAAGTTCAAAAGATCTTAGCGATGCAATCAAAAAACTTGGTACTGATTCATATTATTTTGGTTCTTTTGAAGAAATTGAACAATTTTTAATTGAACATTGTATCAACGGTGACTTGTTGATAACTATGGGTGCCGGAAATATACTAAAAGTGGGCGAGGACATTCTTAATAGATAAGTTATCCACATTATCCACATATTTTTCAACAATTTAGTGTTGGAAAATGTGTGGATTTCTTGTTAAAATGTGTTTTTAGTTATCCACGTCCTAAAGCCTTGTATTTACTGGCTTTGCGGGTCTGATATTTTTTATCCACTATACTTATCCACATTATCCACAATTTCCACCAAATCGCTACAACCCTTGATTTTACTAGGTTTGCGCAAAATTTAATGTTTGAAATTTATTTTTTATGTGTTATAATACATTTACTTTTATATACACAAAGATAAGTGTAAAACTATTTTTTTGTGGATTAGTTTTGTGGATTACTATTTTAAGATAAGGTGGATTATTATGACAAATATTAAACTTAATACTACATATATTCCAGACGCAACTGCTATTTCTAACTATTTTTTTGACAACTATATGCCGCAGGCTAATGGAGATTTTGTTAAGGTATATCTATACCTGCTTCGATGTCTTACTGACCCTTCAAAGAATGTATCTGTCTCTTTTATCGCAGATAAACTTAATATTACAGATAATGATGTAGAACGTGCATTAAGATATTGGGCATCTATCAATCTCGTAGAGATAGAGTATCGTGGAAAAGTATTAACAGGTGTCACAATTCTTCCTCTTACAGGTGAAACACCACAGGGTGGTATTGTAAGGATTGCCGACTCTGATGATTATTCTGCTATGAATTCCGATAATGTTTCTTATAATACTTCAGCTATGAATTCCGACAGAACTTCCCATAATGCTTCTGTCATGGATTCTAACAAAGCTTCTTATACTGAAGATAATGAATATTCAGCAGTTTCATCTGGTAGTTCTAATCATATATCTGATACTAATACTGAATTAAAGAGTGAATTCAATAAGGATAATACCGAAGTTACTGACGATGTTCCTAAGAAGAAGATCTATACCAAGTCTGAACTTAAACCATTACTTGAGAATGACGAAGTATCTGAACTTTTATTTATAACAGAAAAATATCTTGGCAAGACGCTTAATCAGACTGAAGCAAGTACTATCTTATATTTTTATGATACGCTAAAGTTCCCTGCTGAACTTATAGATTATCTCGTTGAATATTGTGTATCAAAAGGTACACAGAGCATGCGTTATATCGAAAAAGTTGCCCTTGAATGGGACAAAGCCGGTATAAGAACTGTGCGTGAAGCCAAGGAACAGACTAATACTTATTCAAAGAATGTATTTGCTGTAATGAAGGCATTTGGTCTTAATGGCAGAGGTCCTGGTGATTCTGAGAAAAAATATATTGATATGTGGTATAACAGCTACGGTTTCTCACTTGATATAATCATAGAAGCATGTAACCGTACAATCCAGACGATTCATCAGCCAAGTTTTGAATATGCAGATTCTATTCTTAAAAAATGGAGAAAACAGGAAGTTAAAGGTTTAAGTGATCTCAAAGTTCTTGACGAAAAACATGCTAAGAATAAAGATGCCAAAGCCAAAGAGAATGTCACTAATAATAGCTCAAAGACTTCAGCTAATGCACGTCAGTCTGGAACCAGTAACAAATTCAACAGTTTTCCACAGCGTTCTTATGATTATGCAGAACTTGAAAAACAGTTACTTAACAAATAGTTTAATTGCTAAGTAGCTAATAGTAAAACCTTTGCTATATCACAATAGTCTTTCAATATAATAAAGGTTTTTAATATAGCAAAGTTTTTCGATATATTAAGTTTTTAAATTATTGATATTAAATAATATTGAAGGGAGTAGTAAAAGATGGCTCTTAGAAATTCACAATATGATACCATTTTACGAACCTATTACAGCAGGCAATTAGAACACAAGCATGAGAAAGATAAAAGAGTAAATGAAGTATATGAGCATGTTCCTGCAATTGCCGAGATTGATAAGAGCATTGCTTCTATGTCAGTCAGTCAGGCTAAAAAGCTCCTAAGCGGTGATACAGATGCTCTTGCAACACTCAAATCTGATATCGCATGTATGGCAGATAAAAGAGCGAAACTTCTTCGTGAGAATGGTTATCCTTCAGATTATCTTGATATGAAGTATGACTGTCCTGACTGCAAAGATACAGGTTATATCGGTTCTAAGAAGTGTCACTGTTTTATGCAGGCAGCAATTGATCTTTTGTATACTCAGTCTAATCTCAAAGAAGTTCTTGCTTTTGAGAATTTCAAAAATTTCTCTTATGACTGGTATCCTAATGATAGAATTGATGAAGCAACCGGACTTACTTCTTATGACAATATGCATACTAATGTTATGCCTGCATGTCTTGATTTTCTTAATACTTTTGATACTATGCATGGCAATCTTTTATTCTTTGGTGACACCGGTGTTGGCAAGACTTTTTTGTCACATTGTATTGCTAATGAACTTATCAAAAAGGCTTACAGTGTAATCTATCTTACTTCTATTGAACTTTTTGATACTTTTGCAAAATATGAATTCAATCGTGATCCGGAAGTTAAGGCAGAAGATATGTATGAACATATTCTTAACTGTGATCTCCTTATTATAGATGATCTTGGAACTGAGATGAATAATTCTTTTACTAATAGCAAACTCTTTTATTGTATCAATGAAAGGATTGTTAATAAGAAATCTACAATCATCTCAACGAATCTGTCTTTCCAGGAGCTTATTGAGCGTTACTCAGAACGTATCTTTTCACGTCTGACAAGCTCTTATACAATGCTTAAGATGTATGGTGATGACATAAGAATTAAGAAAAAAACTGTTTAATGAGAATTGTTTTGCAGTTTTGCTTAGTTTTTTGTATACAAAGTCTATTGACGTATCACACACATAATGGTATATAATTATATGTATGTGTGCATATGGCACGAAGTTATGATACGCTATGGCGTTTAATTTATGGAGGAAATATTATGTTGCGCGAAGAACGAAATCTTGAAACTATCCCTGTTGGTTCTCTTGGAATTATTCCACTTGAGGGATGTAAAGCTTTAGGTAATAAGGTTAATGATTACCTTGTTAAATGGAGAGAAGAAAGCAAGAATGAGCATAAGAGTACTATTGCTTTCTCAGGTTATCAAAGAGATACTTATATCGTAGATGCTAAAGTACCACGTTTTGGTTCAGGTGAAGCTAAAGGTATTATTAACGAATCTGTTCGTGGTGATGATCTTTACCTTCTTGTTGATGTTGGTAACTATAGCTTAACTTATTCTCTCTGTGGTCAGGTCAACCATATGTCACCTGATGATCACTATCAGGATTTGAAACGTATTATTGCTGCTGTTGGCGGTAAAGCAAGACGTATCACAGTTATTATGCCTTTCTTATATGAAAGCAGACAGCATAAGAGAAGCGGAAGAGAATCTCTTGACTGTGCACTTGCTCTTCAGGAACTTACAAGCATGGGTGTTGAGAATATCATCACTTTTGATGCTCATGATCCTAGAGTTCAGAACGCAATTCCACTTAAAGGCTTTGAGACAGTTCAGCCTATATATCAGTTTATTAAGAGTCTTTTAAATAACATCGATGATCTTGTAATCGACAGTGATCACATGATGATTATCAGCCCTGACGAAGGTGGTATGGGACGTGCAGTATACTTTGCTAACGTTCTTGGTCTTGATATGGGTATGTTCTATAAGAGACGTGATTATACTCGTGTAGTTGACGGACGTAATCCTATCGTTGCTCACGAATTCCTTGGTTCTTCAGTTGAAGGTAAAGATGTTGTTATCATTGACGATATGATATCTTCAGGTGAGAGTATGTTTGATGTTGCTAAGGAACTTAAGAGAAGAAAAGCTAAGAGAGTATTTATCTGTACTACTTTTGGTCTGTTCACTAATGGTCTTGCTAAGTTTGATGACTATTATGAAAAAGGTCTTATCGATCGTGTTCTTACAACTAACCTTACTTATCAGACACCTGAATTACTTGAAAAACCTTGGTATATCAGTGTTGATCTAAGCAAATATATCGCTTTAATCATCGATACACTTAACCATGATGCTTCAATCAGCGAATTACTTAATCCTGTTGAACGTATTCATAAAAAAGTTACTGAATATAAAGAAGCTCATAACCAGTTATAATATTTGAAAATTAACTTTGTTTATAATCTAAAAGCCACTCTTACGAGTGGCTTTTTTATTAATTCCTTCTGTAAAACCATTTGAATAATGGCAGTCAAAAGCATTTAATATATATTTGCCACTAACTTATCATCTTCTCCATCTCATCATATTCCATCGCAGGTTCTGATTTTATTCCATAATAGTATTTTCAAATTTTTTGGCTCTATAGAATGTTATTTTCTTCTCATCTTATCACCACTTTTTATCTACTATTGTAAACTATATATTATCGCTGTAATCAGATTCTAGCTATCATTATATAGATCTTAAATTATTCTCTACCATTACATTCTATTACTCATTAGGATAAGTTCCTGTATAATCTTCTTCTATCCCAAGGCTATTCTTATCACCACTTAGTCCACCTGTTCCAGTGCCACCATTATTACTGTCACCTGAATAGCCATTACCATTATTATTAGTATTACTGCCACCTGAATAACCATTACCATTATTAGTATTACTGCCACCTGAATAACCATTATTATTAGTATCTGAATCTATGCCAGTGCCAATATCTCTCTCCGCATCTGGCAATGCACCGGAATTCATATTTGAGTCTCCATCTCCTGATGGTCTTGCATTCTCACCAAGATTATCTCCTGCATTATTACTATCTGTGCCGGTTGCACTTGTACCACTATTATTCTCATCATAGTTAGTATACGAATCAAATTCTTTTAGTTCCTTGCCTTCGTGTATCTGTTCCATATACTGATTCCATATACGTCCCGGATATGTTGCTCCATATAATCCTTCAAGTTCCCGTGGCATATCATATCCTACCCAGACACTTGTTGTATAATATCTTGTATATCCTACAAAATATCCATCTTTATTATCATTAGTCGTTCCTGTCTTACCTGCTGCTATACCATCTGATATATTGATATTCTTACCTGTTCCATATAGAAGATCATTATGAAGAATTGATGTCATCATTCTTGCTGCATTAGCTTCATATATCACTTTTTGCTCAGGATTCTGATTATCCACAATCATGTTGCCCTGCGAATCTGTTATCTTAACAACACATCCAGGTCTTATGAACTTGCCATCATTATTGAGTGTTGCAAATCCTGATGCCATCTCTACTGTTGAGACACCATAAGTAAAACCTCCAAGTGCACCTGCAAGTCCATAATCATTAACCGGATCTATCCTCTTAAACTCCATATCTATAAGAAACTGCATTCCGTATGATGGTGTAATCTCCTGATATACATTCCATGCCGCAGCATTCTTAGATAACCAGACTGCCTTTTCAAGAGTTATCGCCCCAAGATATACTCCATCAGCATTCTTAGGACCTCCTGATGTATAAGTATCAGACACAAGAGAGTCCGGATTATGCCCAAGCTCCAGATATGGCGTATATACATTAAGTGGCTTAATCGAACTTCCCGGCTGTCTGTAACTTTGATAAGCACGATTAAGTGTATATCCTTCTGTATCCTGACTTCTTCCACCTACTATCGCTGCAACCATACCGGTATCATTATTAATGCATGTCGATGCTCCCTGAAGTTCATATATCCCGGCTTCATTAACAGAATCAAATTCAGCAAGTCCTTCATCAACAGCCTGCTGTAAAAGTGTCTGCTTGTCCGGTTCTATTGACGTATATATCCTGTATCCTCCTGTAAAAAGAGATGCCTGATATTCTGAATACAGTCTGCTATATTGTTCATCATATATCTCTTCATCATTCTCATTATCAAACATATATCTGAACACAAATCCATTCTTTTGCATAAGTGCTCTTGTTGCACAATAAAAAATATAAGTCTCAACATAATCTAATTTCTGTTCGTCATCCTGCACTACCACAATCTCATCTGTCCTTGCAAGCTCTCTGTCAAGCCCACTTATCGCACCTTCATTGTACATAGTATTAAGCACAAGATTACGTCTCTCTAATGTTTTTTCATAATTAGTATATGGATCATATTTCTGTGGATTATTAGGAATTGAACTTAAAAATGCTATCTCCGAAAGAGAAGTCTCTGATATTGTCTTACCAAAATATCCCCTGCATGCAGCTTCAATTCCATAATATCCATTGCCAAAATAAATATTATTAAGATAGAATTCCAAGATCTCATCTTTGGTAAATTTCTTCTCAAGTTTTTCTGAGAGAATAATCTCTTTTATCTTTCTCTCCCAGGTTACGTCCTGTGTAAGAAAAGTATTCTTTGCAAGCTGTTGTGTAATTGTACTTGCACCCTGAGTAATTCCGCCATTAGTTATATTAGCGACAACAGCTCTTATTATACCTTTTATATCAATGCCTGAATGTTCATAGAAACTTCTGTCTTCCATTACGACAAAAGCATTTTTAACATATTCGGGAATCTCATCTGATGTAACATAATACAGATCCTTAATTCCACTGAATTTGGCAAGTTCATTGCCATACGCATCATAACATATACTTGTCTCACTTGTTCTAAAAGTGTCAGCCGTTGCACTATTAGCAATCTCTGACATCTCACGTTCTATATTTCTAATCTTAATTATATAAGGTGATATTATTATAAGTATAGTTGCTGCAAGCAAAGATACTATAAGCAACAGTATTCTTGTTACAAGTTTTCCTCTGTTATTATCAGATGCCATCTCATAGCCCCCATAGTCTTATTTGAGTCAGAGCACACAATTCTCATTATTGCAAAGTCATCATTTTTTATAACAAAGCCACAATTCTATCTGTAAAATCTATGACGCTATTATTAATATCACATTATCTTAATACAATCTTGTTATATCTGATTCCTAATTCATCAAGAATATGCATCTCTCTCTTCACACATGTAAATATGACTACCTGAGATGCACTTATTCTCATAAGACCTCTAAGTGTATTCGTAAGTCTGGTATCATCATACATTGCGAAGCTCTCGTCAAGGAATATCGGCATCTTTTCTTCATTAAACAACACTCTCGCCACAGCAAGCCTTACAGCAAGATATACCTGTCTCGCTGTTCCACTGCTTAGCTGTTCTATCTTTATAAGTTTGTCCCTCTCATTAAGAAAAACATTAAAATCTTCATCAACAGTAATATTACTATATTTGCCACCTGTAAAATAACTTATATATTCAGATGCAAGTTCATTAATATCACTTCCAAAATCAGACTGTATATCATTAGAGAGTTCTTCTATTGTCTTAATCGCAACGTTGATTGCCCTTATCTCCTCATTATATTGAGCTTTTTTTCTCTTTAACTTCTCATAACGCTCCTTAAGTTCAAGATAAGTATTACGCTTATCGTACAACGCATCAAGTGACCAGTTAATCTTATCTCTTGCTCTTGTATATTCACGTCTCTTATTCTCAACTGTTGCCTCATCATACTTAGGTTCTTCCGGTTTTTCTTCCTCTTTTTCCTCTTCCTTTCGAAACTGTGGTAGAATTCTATATATCATAAATGCAAAACTCGTAAGAATTCCTGTCACAAGTCCTACTCCTACTCCTGCAAAAAACATAAAAATTATACTTAAAAACCATATAAACGCAACTATTATCCATGCTTTTGTAGTACTGTCAAAAGGTTCTTCTTTTTCTTCTTTCTTCTCTTCCGGTTCTTTCTTAGGCTCTGCAATCTTCTCTTCAAATGTTATACCATATTCTTTTGCCTGATTCTCTATATCTTTTAGCTGATTTTTAAGCTTAATTATACTAGCATCAAGTGCACCATATCTTTGAAGTTCATCTTCCGTTCTTGCAATCTCAAGTGCGGCTATCTTCTTTTCAAATACTTTTTTCTCTTTTTTTAACTCTGCTATGGCTTTCTTAACATCCATATCCATCGCCTTAGAGCCATTTATATTACTCACATAATTCTTAATCTCGCCAACAAGTCCATCGCCTATATTGTACTTATTCTGGCTTATCCATAACGTATTGCTGAATGTATCTTCACTAAGTTCCTGAATTATCTTCTTATACAACGCACCATCCGGATATATCTCTTTGCCTTCTTCTTCATCAATAAGATGAAACTCTCTGCCATTTTTACTAAAAACTCTCTCAATCCTATATGTAGTTCCACCAGTCTTAATACGCATCTTACCCTCATAGAAGTTCTTATTAACCCAGGGTTCATAAAATGTATATTCATCTGCAGCTATATTCCTGCTTCTTGATCTGTTAACGCCAAACAGCATCGCTTTTATAAAACCAAATGCTGTTGATTTACCTGACTCGTTCTCTCCATATATCACATTAAATCCCGGTTCAAGCTTTATATCAGTATTATTAAGTTTTCCAAAATTGTCTATCATAAGTTCATCTATAAGCATATATGGTATGTCCTTTCTGATGTATTTTAACTAAGATAATCGCATATTTTTAATCAAAAATATGCTGACATTCTTCACACACAAGCATATTTTACAGTTATAATCTAACCTTGTAATGTCAAAATCAAGTGTTAAATCAAGAGTTCTTTCACCCACTCATAAGCAATCTCATGTAAGCTTAGATCTTTTTTACTCTGGCATCTATATTATCTCATTCAAGTGTCTGATTAGATGCCATATACAACGCTTTTACACCATAAAAAAGTGCCTTTTCATCTCGGTTTCTAAGTGTCTGTATAAGATTGCCCATCAGATTGCCTTCATTCTCTTCATACAATCTGTCATAATCATAAGTATATACTGCCTTGTCTTCTATGTCTATTACATTTCCTGTTCTATATACACTTGTAAGATCCTCATCAAAATCAATAGACTTCTGACCTCTAAGAATAATCCGGTATATATTCTCTCTGCCATGCTCTCTTATCATCTCTTCAACTTTATCACACAGCATATATTTGGTCCATTCGGGTGTAAGTGTGACTTCAAGATGAACATATTGTCTTTTACACATTCGTATTGGCTTAATATCAATCGCTCCATCATCCTTGATCTCGCCAACAATCATTCCTCTTTCTCCACAGTCATTAATATCTGTTGGTTCAAGCGAACCTGCGTATGCCATCCTCTCGCCCTCGTATATCTTAGGTTTATGAATATGACCAAGAGCAACATAATCAAATCCATTAGACAATATCTTCTTGTAATCCATAGGTATATGCTTCTCATCACCGCCATGTGCAATCAGAATATTAATCTCATCATTATCAGGAACTATATTGTCAAATATGTTCTCTCTTATCTCTCTTGTATGATAGCTCATACCATATACAGTTGTCTTTATATCGTCATAACGTATGCAAGTTATCTTGTCATTAGTTATCATATCGATATTATCGCTCCACTTAAACGTCCTATAATATGAACTGTCTGATATATAATCATGATTGCCTGCAACTATTACAACCTTTGAATCTCTAAGTCCTGACAGAATATAATTAACTTCTCTAAGTTCTTTTAAAAGAGGTTCTCTGTGAAAAAGATCTCCTGTTATAAGTACCAGATCCGGCTGCATCCTAATCGCAGTCTCGATACCCTTTCTAAATGTCTGCCATATCTCATCATATCTATTAATTCCAATCTCTCTAAGCACATCCTTACCTGCTCCTAGATGTACATCTGATATATGTATAAATTTCATTCGATGTCCCCCTGTTCTTATAAAAAAACACACCCCTTTCGCACTGACACGAGTGGGGTGTGATTCTTCTATGTCATATATTATAATTCACAGTTATTAACTGTTCTTGGGAATGGGATTACGTCACGAATGTTAGACATACCTGTTACATACATTACGCATCTCTCAAATCCAAGACCAAATCCTGCATGTCTTGCTGAACCATATTTTCTAAGGTCAAGATAGAAATCATAATCCTCTTTGTTAAGACCAAGCTCTTCCATTCTCTTAACAAGTTTATCGTAATCGTCCTCTCTCTGGCTTCCTCCGATAATCTCACCAATTCCAGGAACTAAGCAGTCCATAGCAGCTACTGTCTTGTTATCATCATTTAACTTCATATAGAATGCTTTGATCTCTTTAGGATAATCAGTTACGAATACAGGACGTTTAAAGATCTGTTCTGTAAGGAATCTCTCATGTTCTGTCTGAAGATCACATCCCCATGATACTTTATAATCAAACTGATCATTATGTTTTTCAAGAATCTCAATTGCTTCTGTATATGTAACATGTCCAAAGTCTGAATTAACAACATGGTTAAGTCTCTCGATTAATCCCTTATCTACAAACTGGTTGAAGAATTGCATCTCTTCTGGTGCATTCTCCATAACATATTTAATAATGTATTTGATCATGCTCTCTGCAAGAATCATATCGTCTTTAAGATCAGCAAATGCTATCTCAGGTTCAATCATCCAGAATTCTGCTGCATGTCTTGTTGTATTAGAATTCTCTGCTCTGAAAGTTGGACCAAATGTATATATATTCTTAAATGCCATAGCGTATGTCTCACCATTTAACTGACCTGAAACTGTAAGGTTAGTTGGTTTGTTAAAGAAATCTTTTGAAAAATCAACTGTTCCATCTTCGTTCTTAGGCACATTAGCAAGATCCATTGTTGTTACCTGGAACATCTCACCTGCACCTTCACAGTCACTTCCTGTAATAAGTGGTGTATGAACATATACAAAATCTCTCTCCTGGAAGAACTTATGGATTGCGTATGCTACAAGTGAACGTACTCTGAATACAGCTTCAAATGTATTAGTTCTTGGACGTAAATGTGCGATTGTTCTTAAATATTCAAATGAATGTCTCTTCTTCTGAAGTGGATAATCTGATGCTGATGCACCTTCTATATATACTTCTTCTGCCTGAATCTCAAAAGGCTGCTTAGCTTCTGGTGTTGCTACTAATGTACCTTTTACTATAATCGCTGCTCCTACATTAAGTTTTGAAACTTCTGCAAAGTTAGCCATCTCATCATGATATACTACCTGAAGTGGCTCAAAAAAAGTACCATCATTAATTACAATAAATCCGAATGTCTTAGAATCTCTTACACTTCTAACCCATCCGCCTACTTCAACTTCTTTGCCGAGATACTCTTCTTTATTTCTGTACAGATCTCTTACATTTATTAAATCCATCTTTCTATCTCCTTAAAATAAAAATAAATTTTATCGCATATAGTTTCATTATAGCTCATTAACACTTTATTTTCAAGAAATATATATTACTCACCTACCTTTTCACGTAATTCACGTAATTGCTCACGTAATTCCTTTTCACGTAATTCACATAATTACATAAAAAGGAGCTTCACTCAATTTCTGAATGAAGCTCCAATACTTATGCCAATCTTTCTACTGTATCTTTTATTTATTAATAAATAAAAATAACAAATAAAACTAATACCAAAAAATTGTCATCTCATTATACTAATTATGCCGAATAATCATAATTAACACCACTGCTGCCATATTTTTGCGCATAGCTGTTAATCTTAGAAGATGCACTATAATACATAGCAGATGAATTACGTTCAACTGTACTGCCATAAGAATATTTATCATGGAATAATGATTTTATATCGCTTACATCTGCTTTCTTAAGATCCTCTTCGCTAAGTACCAGCTTATTATCTTTGCCTATTGTAATTCCCACTTTTGCAAGCATATTAGTATTAGCTTTCGTTGCACCTGTTAGAATTACGCCTTTGCTTAAGATTGAATTAGAGTCAGAATCACCTGCATTTTCTATCATAGCATTATAATTCTTCACAAAGTCTTTAACTGCACTCTCTATCTTATCTCTGTCATATTCATAAGTCACTTCGCCAGTCTGCTCATCTTTAACAGATTTATTTTTTGCAAAAAGTTTGTCATCCATAAGTGTCTTGGCTGATTTGTTAAGATCCGATGCCGCAAGTTTAGTTGCCTGCATCTTCTTTGTCGCATCCTTGCTCTCAGACGTAGTGTCCGAAGAAGACGATGTACTATTATTGTTGCCCAGTCTGTAATATGCTCCAAGAAGTTTTTTATAACTGCCATTTTTAATACTTGCATAGTCACTTAAAAAAGTGGATGTCGAATTACTTGTGCTGTTACTACCATTACCATACAGATTATTAAAAAATGAGTTAATGTAATTGTTACTAATTCCTGATACCATACCACTCGCCTCCTTTCCTTAATCTCCTTACATAGGGTATACCCCATATATATTTCGACTATACTATATGCCATCTTAACACCCTGTATACATTTAAAAATCTCACAAGGTAGTGTATAAGCTCCGACCAGATTAATATATATCAACAAAAACCCGCTTTCGCTAAGTGTACATCGTAACGGTACTAAGTTTGTTGGAAGTCTTTGCCTTCCAACGCACTAAGTGCCGACGATTACCACATTGTTTTCTTTTGATATATATTAATCTGGTCGGAAGTGATATACGTTTTCTAGAGATTTTTAAATGGCTTCCTGGTTGAGAAGGTAGCCCATAGAAATAATATGGATAGTTACAACAAATATAAAGGATTATCAGGCAAAATAGATTAAACAGATTAAGGGGTGGTAACTATCTAAAAAATACAGTCAAAAAGAGCATCTCGAAAGATGCTCCTTTGATTGAGTAATGCCTTGCATCACTCTGCTACTTTAGATTTTCCTCTAATTTACGCCTAGCGTAAACGCTGCTATTGACGACACAAGCCGTCTTAGTAATTACTATACTATCATTATTCACCGTCCGTGTCAACATTATACCTGCAAATTTCTATTTATTGCCTTTATTACTTCCTCAAAACATTTTTCCGTAGCAATACCCACTTTTCTACTGTCAATTCTTTTTCTATCAATTTCACGCATATGCATTACATTTATAAATCCATATAATCCAGTTTCTTTTCCTTCAAGTTTCAGTGGAATTTCATATTGACCTAAATACTTTCTTTTAATACTACCATCTACAATTTTCTCTATGTAATACATATTTTTTGATGTATCATACTTTAATGCACTCTTTTGATGCGTTGTAACAGGGGCAATAATCGTTGTATTTCCTTTTCGGTTTCCTGTGTTATTTTGCAATATAATAACGGGTCTTCTGCCATTCTGCTCACTTCCTACATTATCTCCCAAATTAGCATAAAAAATTTCTCGCTGAGCTACCGTATATGTTCTCGCAGATGTGTTTATCTTATATTTAAGATTAATCCAAGCCAATCTATCTATATTTCTCTGCATCTTTTCTTCGTATATTTTTCTATTAGCAGTTTTTACAAATAATACTTTAGAAAACTTTCTAAGTTCTCTGAGAAGCCTTCCCTCTAATACATTATGCGTATTATCAATATTTGTTACATACTCTATTCTGTTAATAAGATTTTCCAGAAACTTTTCAACAGCTTTTGCGCTGTCAACATCTTGTCTATCTATAGAATTTACATACTTTCTTAACTTACTTATTACCTCATCGTAAAGTTTCTCTATCATCTTAATCCTCCAACAGTTATTTACCCATTAATTGTACTATATTAATCTACATAATTCAACATTATAACTAATATATATTACCCCTGCATTCTAAATGAGCTGCTTCCATTGATTATTGTTCTAGCTATTATCAATATTTCTTAACTTCTAGGATTTCGGCACCGTTTTGGCACCGCCAACTCTATTTTCGCAATTCTTTCCACCTTTTTCAAAAATCTTTGCACAGGATTGCGAGAGTGTGTTTTTGTTGATGCTATTTACACTCTCACAATCCTATATACATATGCCAGAGTTTCGCCTAAGCACTCTTTTACGAAAACTTTTTTAGTATACATAATTTCGTTAAAAATATCACATCTGTTGTAAAAATTGCACAAAGCATATTCATTTCTTTCGTCATATTCCGACATACTTTTATGCAACGTTAATAATTTTTTATTTTTTTTCAAAAATATATTGTATTTTTTATCCAAATGGTATAATCTTTAGTTACAACTTGTTGGAAACATTTCCGAAAACATTTCCAGTTTCATTTATGTTTTAGTTTCCATTAAAACTATCCACAATATTAGGAGGGCATTTTATGAGAAAGAAACATTTTATAGCATTTTGTCTTGCAACCGTTATGGCTGCATCAGCATTTACAGGCTGTGGCAACAAAGAGACTAATGGAGGTAATGATAAGTCAAGTGACGGTAAAGTATATTACCTCAACTTCAAACCAGAAGCTGACAAAGCATGGCAGGAACTTGCTGAAGTCTATACTAAAGAAACAGGCGTTGAAGTAACTGTAGTTACTGCTGCTTCTAACCAGTATGAAACAACACTTAAGAGTGAGATGGGTAAAAAAGACGCACCTACTCTATTCCAGGTTAATGGTCCGGTCGGCCTTGCTTCATGGAAAGATTACTGCTATGACTTAAAAGACGCAGCTATCATGGATCAGCTTACAAGCGAAGACTTCATCCTCAAAGATGGCGATGCAGTACAAGGTATTGGTTATGCTACTGAATCATATGGAATTATCTATAACAAAAAACTTCTAAAAGAAGCTGGCTATACAGAAGATGATATTAAAGGCTTTGATGATCTTAAATCTGTATGTGAAGACATCACTAAGAGATCTGACGAACTTGGTTTCTCAGCATTCACATCATCAGGTATGGATGGAAGTTCTGACTGGAGATTTAAAACACATCTTGCTAACCTTCCAATCTACTATGAATATCAGGCAGATGGCATAGATTCAACAGATGCAATCAAAGGTACATATCTTGACAACTATCGTAATATCTGGGATCTCTACATCAACAACTCAACAACAGATCCTAAACAGTTAAGTACTAAGACAGGTGATGACGCTGTTGCAGAATTCGTTACAGAAAAAGCTGTATTCTACCAGAATGGTACATGGGCTTACTCAGATGTAGCAGAAGTAGGCGATGATAACCTTGGTATGCTTCCAATCTACATTGGTGCTGACGGCGAAGAGAATCAGGGACTTTGTACAGGTACAGAGAACTACTGGTGTGTCAACAAGAACGCTTCAGAAGCTGATATAAACGCAACTCTTGATTTCATCAACTGGTGTGTATCTGATGATACAGGTGTTAAAGCAATGTGTGGTTCAAAAGGTGCTATGCCTTCAGGAGCTGACGGAATGGGATTTGTAATTCCATTTAAGAAAAACCTTGAATCAGACAACCTTCTTGTTAACATTGCTAACAACTATGTTAAAGATGGTAAGAAACCTGTAACATGGAACTTCACAACAATGCCTTCAGAGCAGTGGAAAAACGACCTTGGTTCAGCTCTTACAACATACGCTGCTGATCAGTCAGATGCTAACTGGGATACAGTAAAAGAAGCATTTGTTGACGGTTGGGCAAAAGAAGCTGCCGCTGCTGCAAGCAAATAATCAGATAACATAACAACGCTAAGTTTAAAAGTAGGATTTTAACTAAATAATTATAAGGCTGATAATTATTATTAAAATGAAACAGCTTTATTGCTAATAATAGAGATATAACAGCCTGCCGGTTTTACCATAATTCAAACTGGCAGGCGTAATCTCTACAAAACATAGCTTCATAAACAACTTATATCAAACACAGAAACGGGGAATATTATGGAAAAGGCAATCAAAAAATACTGGCCAGTATTCTTACTTCCAACAATGGCCGCATTCACAATAGGTTTTATAGTACCATTTATCGAAGGCATATATCTCTCCTTTTGTAAATTCACAACAATCAGAGATGCCAAATTTGTAGGTTTTAGTAATTATATAGAAGCATTTAAGGACGAGACATTCCCACATGCTTTTGGTTTTACAACATTATTTGCAATAGTAACTTTATTACTTGTCAACATTCTCGCATTTGCAATCGCACTTGCATTAACTCAGAAAATAAAAGGCACTAACATATTCCGAACAATATTTTTTATGCCTAACTTAATCGGTGGTATCGTATTAGGTTACATCTGGCAGCTTATATTCGATGGAATATTCAGCCACTTCAATACAGCATTAAAACTTGATGCAAACTTAGGTTTCATAGGACTTGTAATTCTTATCTGCTGGCAACAGATAGGTTACATGATGATTGTATATATCGCAGGTCTTCAGGCAATTCCTGAATCTCTTAAAGAAGCTGCCATGATTGACGGTGCTAACAAAAGACAGCGTCTCTTCCATGTTACAATTCCTAATATGATGCCATCAATCACAATATGTACATTCCTTACAATCACCAACTCATTTAAACTGTTTGATCAGAACCTCTCACTTACAGGTGGTGAACCACTTCACCAGACAGAGATGCTTGCATTAAACATATATCAGACATTCTATGGCCGAGTAGGTTACGAAGGAATCGGACAGGCAAAAGCCGTTATATTCTTCTTAGCAGTTGTTATAATCGGCATGCTACAGCTTAGACTCACAAGAAGCAAGGAGGTACAACAGTAATGAAAAAAGCAAAAGGAACAATCGCAACATTATTTTTCACAATATTATCGCTTGTGTTCGTATCGCCAATTTTTATAGTATTAATGAACTCTTTTAAGAAAAAGACATATATCAACCTTGAGACTTTCAAATTACCTAACGCTGAGACTTTCGCCGGTATAAACAACTTCAAGGAAGCCATCACACACTATGATTTTATACAGGCAGTTGGCTGGACTGTATTCATAACTGTTGGTGGTGTTGCTTTAATCTTAGTATGCTGTTCAATGTGTGCATGGTACATAACAAGAGTTCAGACTAAGCTTACCAAATTAATCTATCTTTTATGTGTATTCTCAATGGTAATTCCATTCCAGATGGTTATGTTCACACTCTCAGGTACAGCAGATGCACTTGGACTTAACACACCATGGGGTATATTAATCGTATATCTTGGTTTTGGAGCAGGTCTTGCAGTATTTATGTTCTGTGGTTTTGTAAAATCAATTCCTATAGAAGTTGAAGAAGCTGCTATGATTGATGGATGCAGCCCTGTAAGAACTTTCTTTAATGTAGTAATTCCAATGATGAAGCCAACTCTCATATCTGTTGGTATTCTTGAAGCAATGTGGATATGGAATGACTTCCTTTTACCTTACCTTGTACTAGATATTAAGAAATACAAGACTATCTCTATTATTATCCAGTATATGAAAGGAAGTTATGGACGTGTTGATATGGGTGCTATTATGGCATGTCTTATAATGGCAGTTATCCCTGTTATCGTATTCTATCTAAGCTGTCAGAAATATATTATAAAAGGTGTTGCAGCCGGAGCTGTAAAAGGTTAAAATACTATATATGTTATTAAAGAAAGGCTGTATAGATTCATGACAATAAAAGATATTGCTAAATTATCTGGCTACGGAGTTGGAACTGTATCACGAGTTCTTAACAACCATCCCGATGTCAGTGATAAGGCACGAGATAAAATTCTGGCAGTTATTGAGGCAAGCAACTTCCAGCCAAATAGTAATGCCAGACACTTAAAGAGACAGACTGTGTCTTCTCTGGCTATCATTGTAAAAGGTAACCAGAATATGCTTTTCCTTGATATTCTTGAAAAAATACAGATGCTTTTATCAGAACATGGTGAACCTGCCGAAGTTTCATATATTGATGAAGATTCAAACGAGGTAGAATGTGCACTCGCTCTTTGCAGAGAACGCAATCCAAAAGGCATATTCTTTCTCGGTGCTAATCTTAACTATTTTACAGATGCTTTTAAGAATATTGAAGTTCCATGTATAGTCCTTACTAACAGTGTAAGTTCTCTTGATTATGATAATCTATCATCTTTTTATACAGATGATGAAGACGCCTCTTACAGATTATGCAGCTACCTTGCAGAACATGGGCATAAGCATTTTGGGGTTATAGGTGGATCTCTCGCCGTTAACCAGATTGCTTCAAGCAGATATAAAGGATGCATTAAAGGGTTTAAAGAGAACAATATTCTATTTGATGAAGATAAGATGTATATTCCATGCCGTTTCTCAATGGAAGACGGTTATCAGGCAACACTAAAACTGCTAGATAATACTCCTGATGTCACTGCAATTATCGCCCTTAGCGACACAATCGCAACAGGTGCTATAAGAGCAATATGTGATCGTGGTAAAAGAGTTCCTGATGATATATCTGTTGTCGGTTTTGATGGAATAAGCCTGTCTAACTATTGTGTTCCACGGCTAACTACAATAAGACAGGATACTGATGCAATGGCTATTAAGAGTGTAGAACTTATGCTTCTTCAGACTCATTATCCTGGTTCAGCAAGGAATGACTCTGTACCTTATGAACTTCTTGAACGTGAAAGTGTAAAAGCCATCTAATCAGCTCATTTATATTTTTACTATATATCATGGGTTAATAATTGCATCATACGTTGATAGCTACATCATACATTAATAACTACATTATATGTTGATAGTAAAAATTCATTAAAATAACAAAAACTGCACTGACATTGTCAGTGCAGTTTTTGTTATTCTATAATGTATTAGCTCTATCTGCGATATTTTTTCTAAAATTAATCACTGTATGATTATACTCTGTATCCATATATTCTGACTTAATCATAAAGTCTGCTGTTGCTTTATTATTAGCAATCGGAATGTCATATACCTGTGCAATTCTAAGCAATGCCTTGACATCCGGATCATGTGGCTGTGCTGTCAGTGGATCTGAGAAGAATACTACAAAGTCAATTCTTCCTTCTACAATCTTAGCACCTATCTGCTGGTCACCACCTAAAGGACCACTATTATATCCTTTTACACTTAGTCCTGTCTTATCAGTTATCATTCTCGCTGTTGTACCTGTTCCACACAGATTATGCTTCTCAAGTATATCCTTATTATCCTGACACCATTTGATAAGTTCAGCTTTCTTACTATCATGTGCAATTAATGCAATATTCTTTGTCGCTCCAATTGTTAATGTAACAAAATCCTGCTCCATACTCATCTCTCCTATCTCTTTTCTTATATAACACATAAGTTTTCTAACTTATAGCCAATAATCACTTACGCTCATATAAGTTCTTATCTTATCTGCAAGTATACTATGCTTACTTGATATTCTATCTTCTTAATCATATTTTATCATAATATTTCTAAGATTACTATTCTTAACATATACAAAATTAAAGTTTCTAAGAGCCTTGACACGTTTTTCTAAAAATGATAAAATCTGTGGTTGTTGCCCATAAAAACAAGGTCTTAAGGGTTAATTATTCGAGTGTTCGTGACCTTCCACTCGTAAAACAAAACTAAAGGAGATTTAAATTATGAAAAATCAAAAAGTACTTTTTACAGTGCAGGCAGCTATGATTGCTGCTATCTATGTTGTTCTTGTAACAATTTTTAACTATTGGAGCTTTGGACCTATTCAGTTCAGAATTGCCGAAGCATTAACTATTCTTCCATTTTTCACACCGGCAGCTATTCCCGGATTATTCGTTGGATGTCTTCTTGCTAATATCTTAGGTGGAGCTATCCCTGCTGATGTTATCTTCGGAAGTATTGCAACTCTAATCGGTGCATGTGGAACTTATGCATTAAGACGATATAAATGGTTAGCTCCAGTTCCACCAATTGTTGCCAATACATTAATCGTTCCTTTTGTATTAAAATTCGGATATGGCACACCAGAAGCTATCCCTTATATGTTCCTCACTGTCGGAGTCGGAGAGCTTATTGTATGTGGTATCTTTGGAATGATATTATTATTTGCACTTAACAGATATAGACATGTAATATTTAAGACTAATTAAATATCTATACTTAGTATACCACTACATCTGACTTTGTATGTTTGACATTATATATAATTTTAAACATTTCAATTATATATTTAAATTCTTTTATTATTAATTTTTAATCAACAAAATGCCCCAAAGTATTAAGCTCAATTATTCTTAATACTTTGGGGCATTTTTAGCAGCCTATTTATAATATCTATACAATCTTTCTTTTAAATAGTTTTCACTATTTACTAAATCTTCTATTAATTATATAATCCATATTGTCCACCATATCATATAAGTTTATAATTGCAATCATCCTACAATTATAAATCACCTTATCCTTTGCAATATTTTAATTTATTTTTCGAGTTTAATATTTCGAAGTTCATCATTCAATATTATAATTAAAAATCCTGCTAAGAATATTGCTGAAAGCAGAATTCCACCTGCAATCTGGCTATAATTAGAAACTGCCGAAATTATGTATATTCCTATACTTGGCGAGAACATAATTATCGCATCAATTCCACCTAATAATTTTCCTCTGTTATCACTGTCAAGATTGGCTACCGTATATCCAAAAAGTGGTTGTGTAAGCGAATCTGAAAATCCATACAATGTAAAAAGTGTAATAAGCAGATATGGGTTTCTGGTAATATATATTATTACTATAATAAAAATATTAAGTATCATACTTATTTTGAATGTTGCACTTACATACTTTGAAACTCTGCTTACAACTGCAAGTCCAATAATCTCTCCAATTGTCATTGCTGATTTTAACAATCCCAAAAGTGTTGCTGAATTAACCATATTAGCTTTGAATACAGGCAATATCTGTGGAATATATCCATAAGCCAAATTTAACACAAACATAAGAACAATAAATGTTAATAGATATTTTGATTTGAATATATTATTAAGTGTATATTTTACATCTAAGATAATATTCTTCACGATACCAACATTCTTAGTATTATTAACAACCTTTTCATCATATTGTATCGCACATATAAGAACTAGAGATATCAGATATGTAACAATATCTATACCAAATACAAGATTACCAGGTATATGATCTATTAATATTCCAACAAATGCTGCACCCGCTATTCCAACTATTCTAATCACTATATTGGTATAACTTTGAAACTTAATATACTGATTTTCATCAAACATATCTGATGTCATCGATATATAGCTTCTTGAAAATAATTCATTATTAATATCATTAAGCAGTACAAATACTATTCCAACAATTATAAACTCACATGCTATATTCCAACATACTCCAAAACAAGTTATAATAACAATTGATAAAACATGTGATAATACCATCATTTTCTTTTTAATATGCTTATCAACAAAACTTCCAATGAAAAATGAAAGTATAGCCCGAAATGCAATTGATGTTCCTATTACATATACAGCATTCATAAATCTTCCTGTAGTTGCAGCTAATTTCCATGTAATAAACATATCGAATATAACATCTCCAATATTGTTTATTGCAATTGCAAGAATTAGCAAAATCTTATTTCTATTCATTATTACAATGCCTCTCTTATATATTATTTGTATATTTTTAAAAGTGTATCACTTTACTTTAGCATTGTCAATATTTCACTCTTTTTACTTTTTGTTTATTTATGCTGTGTAATCTTATATTTCAATATTTTTATCTTTCAATTATATATTTCTCTATTTTTTTTAGACAATTCAGCATAGAAACAATTAATCCTGCTACCAATATCAAAAAAACATGCGAGTGATATATTTTCTACATCTTCCGCATGTTCTCATCTGACTACTCCCACAGGCTTGCCTGTTGGGTTCTTACTGCCAAGTTTAACCTGTAATCGTACACCGATTTTATCACTTGCTACGTGTTGACGTTCGGTTCTTACTGCCAAGTTTAACCTGTATTCGTATACCATATGAATATTCCATAAGTTTTGGAATATAGGTATAGCATAATATCTATATGTACCATTAAAACATTGAATGTTTTACTTATGATTAAGTCTTATGTTCAACTTATCTATATCCTTCACATATCTTCTTAAGTGCCTCAAGGTATATTGTTCCAAGTCTGCTAAGTACTCCTTTTTCATGCATTACATATCCTACTTGCATTCTGCCGGCAGCTTCTAGTTCAACTGCAATAATATCTTTGCCATTAAGTTCTTCATCGATTACACCACTACAGATAGTATATCCATTAAGTCCTATCAGGAGATTAAAAAGTGTTGCTCTGTCTCTTACTCTTATATTCTTACGTCTTGGAACATCACTTAACATCTCTTCGGCATAGTAGAATGAATTATGCTCTCCCTGTTCGAATGACAGATATGGATATTCATCAAGTTCTGACAATGTAACTTTTCTCTTAGTGGCAAGTGGATGTCTGCTACTTATAAAAACATGTGGTTTTGCAATAAATAGTTCTGTAAATATAAGTCCATTCGCTTTCATTATTTTTTTTAGAACTTTTCTATTGAATTCATTAAGATATAGTATTCCTATCTCGCTCTTCATTCTGGCTACGTCATCTATTATCTCATATGTCTGAGTTTCTCTTAATGAGAAGTCATATTCACTGCTTCCATATTCTTTTATAAGATCTACAAATGCGTTAACTGCAAATGAATAATGCTGCGTTGATACACAGAATTCTAACTTTCTACCTGAATTCTGCTTATATGTATCTTCAAGAAGATTAACCTGCTCTAATACCTGCCTTGCATATCCTAAGAATATCTCTCCTTCCTTGGATACTGCTACGCCCTTATTGGTTCTGTCAAATATTATTACATTCATCTCTTTTTCAAGATCCTTAATAGCATTCGTAAGACTTGGCTGTGAGATGAACAGCTCTTTGGCTGCTTCTGTTATATTGCCTTTTTTGGCTACTGTAACTACATATCTTAATTGTTGTAACGTCAATCCTGCCACCGCCTTTTCTATATACAATCCAATCTTCTAACTTTTATTTATGAATTACCAACTTTAATGCGAACATAGTCCCTACGCAAGCCATTTTCCATTGAACTTTTCCAAGTCAGAAATATACTCTCATGCGAACATAATTCCTATGCAAGTGTTATAGACGTGGTACTAGCTTTAATGATAGACTAATACAGGCTTCAGACTGCTAATCAGCCCGAAGCCTGTACTATTAACTTCTATAATCGTATCTACAAATTGTTATTCATATCTGCGTTATGTTTTGAGTGTTATATGTTTCGAGTATTATATCTTTTGTTATATAGTTGTAATCATAAATAGTTTACAATTATTTTCTATTAACTATAGCTTTTCTTATAAGATCTACAGGTATCATTGTAAATGCAAGTAATATTACTGCTATCCAGCCCTGAATTCCGAATGGAACACAGCTGAACATATTACCAATCCACTTGAATACTACAAATGGAATTAATGCTGCGTTAACAATACAGAACTGAACTGCCACAATTATAAGAAGAACTTTTAAGAAGTCTTTGTTCTCATTAAGTCCCTTGAATATTCCAAAATGCTCATCTCTTACATTAAATCCATTGAATAATGCACTTACGATGAATAATACAAAGTAACCTGTAAGGTGTTTACCTTCACTATATACACCATTCTCTGTGAATAGATTCTTAAAGAATGGTAATTTTAAATATAAGAAACTAACTACTGTAAGCCATACACCCATAGTAACAATCTGTGCCATCATCTTCTTGCTGATGATACTCTCATCTCTTCTTCTTGGTTTTTCTTCCATGTACTCTTCAAGTGCAGGTTCATTACCAAGCATCATTGCTCCAAGTCCATCCATTACAAGGTTAACGAATAACAGATGTGTAACTTTAAGTGGTTCTTCAACTCCAAAGAATGGTGCTATCGCACTTACGATTACGGCCGCAACATTAATTACAAGCTGGAACTTACAGAACTTAAGTATGTTATGATAGATTGTTCTTCCGTACCAGATAGCATCCTTAATTGATCTGAAGTTATCGTCAAGGATTACAATCTTACCTGCTTCTTTGGCAGCTTCTGTACCACTACCCATTGCAAAACCAACGTCTGCTCTCTTAAGTGCAGGTGAATCGTTAACACCATCTCCTGTCATACCTACAACAAGGTTCATCTCCTGACATAATCTTACCATTCTTGATTTGTCTGTTGGAAGTGCTCTTGCTATAACTCTTATGTTAGGAATAATCTTCTTAACTTCATCATCTGACATCTCATTTAACTGTGCTGATGATAATGCTCTGTCTGTTTCATTCTTAAGAAGTCCTGCATCTTTTGCAATAGCTACTGCTGTTTCAAGTCTATCACCTGTAATCATAACAACCTGAATACCTGCTTTTTGAACTTCTTTTATCGCATCTTTTGCTTCTGCACGAACATCATCTCTGATACCTACAAGACCGATGATAACAAGGTCATCATTAATCTTATTCTCTACCATTGTCTTTTCTGAATAACCAAATGCAAGAACTCGCATTGCTTTTGCTGCAAGTTCATCTATTTTTCTATTTAATACTGACTGATCAATATCTCTTATATTGCCATTTTCATCAAGGTATTTTGTTGCAACTGCAAGAAGTCTCTCTGGCGCACCCTTATAGAATGTCTTGCCAACATAATCTATTCTTGCCTGACTGAACTTATTAGTTGAGTTGAATCCCTGCTGCTGTGTTATGACATACTCTTTAGATGCCATAAGTGTATTGAATGTATCTTCGCCAATGAACTTCATAAGTGCCTGGTCTGTTGCATTACCACCGATAACTTTATGTGATGAATCGAACATTGACTGTGTATTCTTACCTATTGTAAGATCAAGAAGACCTTTTATATTGCTATGTCTGCTAAGATCTTCAAGTGGAATATCATTGCCATCTGCTGTGAAGAATTCAACAACTTCAAGCATACCTTTTGTAATTGTACCTGTTTTATCACTAAAAAGAATATTAAGTGAACCTGCTGTCTCAATACCTTCTGCTTTTCTTACAAGAACGTTATGATCAAGCATCTTGCTTGTATTCTGCATAAGTACAAGTGAAATCATAAGTGGCAGACCTTCTGGAACTGCACATACAATAATAACTACTGCAAGTGATACTGCATTAATTAACTTCTCAATTACTACTTCTGCACCAAGTGCGAAGAATGGTGATACGCCACCTGCTACTATAATATCATAGATAAGATATAATACTGCGATTGCAATAGCACCTATATATCCAAATGTTGATATCTGTTTTGCAAGTTTTGCAAGTTTTACTTTAAGTGGTGAGTCTGGCTCATCATCCTGCATCTCCTCAGCCATCTTACCCATCATAGTCTTAAGACCGACTTTTCTTACATCAAGGATACCTTCACCATCGAATACTACTGCACCTCTGAATAATGAGTGCTTATCAACGAATGTATCACCTGTGATATCATCAGCAAGCTGGAATGATGGATCTGCTGCTTCTTTTTTACATTCTTCTGCTTCACCATTTAAAGCTGAGTTATCAACTTTTAACTTACCATCAATTAAGATACCGTCTGCCGGAATCTTGTCACCTGACTGTAAGAGAACTTTATCTCCGACTACTACGTCATCAACATCAATAACTACTACAAGACCATTTCTGTGTACTTTACACTGATCTTTTTTAGTATTATCTTTTAACTCTCTGTACTTAGTATCACTGGCAACACCTGTCTTAGCTGATACTATTGCAACAATAATAACTGCAACTATTGTTCCAAGTGGTTCATAGATCTCTGCATAACCAAAACAGAACATTACTATCATAAGTGCTGCGATAGCAAGTAATACTCTGATCATTGGATCTTTAAATGTCTCCTTGAATTCCTGCCAAAACGTAGTCGGCTCAGAATCAGGAATGGCATTAGAGCCATTTTTTGCTTTAGACTCTTCGACTTCTTTGTCTGTCAAACCATTAAATTTCATCTTGTATTCTCCTCATTTTATTATTTTATAAAGTGATTACTTAACTTAAGCTAAAGACTTAGTCATTATATAATATCTTCCTAATACAATACGTCTTTGAATTATATTATCTTACTTAAATATTCTTGGATAATTCTGTCTCATAATTGTGTCTTCTTACTTAAATATTATTGGATAATTCCATCTCATAATTGTGTCTTCTTACTTAATCATCCTTAATAATTCAGTTTTATAATCACATTATCTTACATAAATCTTTTTGATAGTGCTGTAAGTCCGTTATCAGCAGTTCCCTGACCGATTGCATTGAACTTCCATTCTCCATCATGCTTATATACTTCACCAAATATAACTGATGTCATGTTATTATAATCATCAGAAAGGTCATACTTACATATCTCTGTATTATTAGATGCATCTACAATTCTTATAAATGCATTCTTAATCATTCCAAAGTGCTGTTCTCTCTCTTTTGCTTTGTATATATTAACAACAAGTACTATCTTATCATACTCTTCTGGTACTTCCTTAAGATTGATAACTATCTGTTCATCATCTCCGTCACCGGCTCCAGTAAGATTATCACCCATATGTGTAACTGCACCTGATTTATGTCTTAAGTGGTTAAAATATATAACATCTTTACTGTCTCTTAATTTGCCATTCTTAAGCATAATAGCTGATGCATCACAGTCTATATCCTGCTTTTTAGCACCGAATGAAAAAAAGCCTTTTTTCTGATTCACTTCATCCCATCCAAGTCCGGCTATCACTTTTGTTAATCCTTCACGCTCTTTTGTAAGACTTACTTTCTGTCCTTTTTTTAAACTAACTGACATATCAATGTCCCCCTGTCTTCTTAGTTATCAGATAATTATTCTACTTCAACACCATAGTTACCACATAATGCTGCAAGTCCACCCTGGTAACCACTTCCGATTGCATTGAACTTCCATTCAGTACCATTCTTATATAATTCACCAAATACAACCGCTGTCTCGATTGAGAAGTCTTCTCCAAGGTCATATCTTAATAGTTCAGCACCTGTTGTCTCATCATATATTCTTATATATGCGTTGTTAACCTGTCCAAAGTTCTGTCTTCTTGCTTCAGCTTCATATATTGTTGCTGTAAAAGCAATTCTTGTTATATTAGCAGGTACTAAAGTTAAATCAACTGTAATCTGTTCGTCATCGCCTTCGCCTGCACCTGTTCTGTTATCTCCCATGTGAGTAACACTGCCTGAAGGATCTTTAAGATTGCCATAGAATACAAAATCTTCTGATTTTGTTACTCTTCCTGTATCACCTAACATGAATGCTGCTGCATCAAGGTCGAATGCTGCTCCTGTGTCAAATCCATTGACATCCCATCCAAGTCCAACTACTACTTTCTTAAGTCCCGGATTATCCTTTGTTAAACTTACTTTTTGTCCTTTTGATAAACTAATTGGCATATATTAAACCCTACTACTAAATACATATACTATCTTGTATATGCTAGATGGTTCGCTATAATCTCACAATTGGCATATAATTATAATTCCATTTTGTCAATTATTATAAGCTCCATCTAAATAGCTTTTCCTTTCCTAATTTATTTATTAACACATCAAACTATATACGAAGTAAAATCTTCGCCGTTTCTTGCTTAAATATTATTATGCATCTATTCTTGTTACTCTACTTCTATTCCATAATGATTACATAATGCTGCAAGTCCACCCTGGAAGCCACTTCCGATTGCATTGAATTTCCATTCACCATTGTTACGATATATCTCACCGACAACGATTGCTGTCTCGATTGAGAAGTCTTCTCCAAGGTCATATCTTATAATCTCTTCACCTGTAATGTCGTCAACTATTCTTATGAATGAATTAGACACCTGTCCAAAGTTCTGTCTTCTTACATCTGAATCATATATTGTTACAGTGAATGCAAGTCTTGATACGTTAGCCGGAACAAGACTTAGATCAACCTGAATCTGTTCATCATCGCCTTCACCTTCACCTGTTCTATTATCTCCAAGATGCTTAACTGATCCTGTTGTATGTTCAAGATTACCATAGAAGATGAATTCTTTTTCTGTTGGACATTTGCCATTCTCACCTACCATAAAGCATGCTGCGTCAAGGTCGAATGCTGCTCCTGAATCGAATTCATTAACATCCCATCCAAGTCCTACTGTTATCTTTCTAAGTGATGGATTTCCTTTTGTTAAATCTACTTTTTGTCCTTTTGTTAAATTAATTGGCATAATTAATTCCCCCTTTTACTACCAGTATTATCTCTTGTCTGGTACATGATATTTCTCATTGAACTCACTCTTAATTGCTTCAAGACGTTTTTGATCTTCGATACGCTGTTTTCTTGCGTTCTCCTGAATCTGTCTTGTCTCATCAATACCATTTACAATAGTTCTCCATGTTGTCTCAAGAGTCTCTATCTTAACTGAACTTCCTGTTGAAAGTTTGGTTGTGAGCTTAGACTGTTCTACAGTATTCTTCGCATTTTTAACAAGAAGTTCATTCGTCTTCTCATCAAGAGCTGACATAGCTTCTGCCTGAATCTTCTGTCTCTTAAGCATTATTGCCTGGGCAAGTGCCTGCTTGAATACCGGAAGTGTTACTATGAATGCTGAATTAATCTTTCTTACAAGATTCATATTACTGAATTCCATTGTCTTAATCATAGGAATTGACTGCATTGCAACACTCTCTGCTGTTCTAAGATCCTGTGTTCTCTGTTCAAGCATCATAAGTGCCTGATTAAGTGTTGTAAGTTCAAACTGAATTGAATTATCTCCTGTTGTTTCCATATCAGCCTGTCTTTTTGCAATATAGTCTTCAAGTTCCCTGCATCCTTGCTCACCGGCAAGAATATATTTAACAAGTTCATGATAATAATTAACATTAGCTTCAAACATCTGATCAAGCTTCCTATTAGACTGCTTAATCTCTGATTCATATTGTTTTAACTGAACATATATCTTATCTACTTCATCACCCATTGTATGATATTTGGCAAGAATCTTATCAAGCTGCTTTCTAAGGTTGCCAAAGAGTCTGTCGAATAATCCAGGATTATCTTTAAGTTCCTCAACATCAAACTTATCCATAATCTTTGCAAGTGTAGTAAGCATCTCGCTTGTATCATCAAGCTGTGACATATTCATACCATTAAGAATTACATCAGATGCTTTAGATATCTCTTCTGCAGCTTCTGAACCAAATGTAACTATTGATTCAAGATTATCAATCTCAATAGTACTTACAAGTGCATCAACCTCCGGCGAATTAACAAGTTCAGCATTCAATGTCTGTCTGTCCTCTACTATATCATATGCCTTAACCGGTTCTATCTCATTCTTAGTATCCATAGCAGTCTGCATCTGCGGCTGTTGTGTTGCTGTCTTAGTAAAATCTAATCCCATAACATTATCTTCCTCTCTTAAAAATTTTATCAAAAAATGTCTGCCTGTCTGTATATGGAACAAACTGTGACACATCTGGTGCTCTTAAATCATACTTATATTCTCCGGCTTCATGTCTCTCCATTATCTGGGAATTATAAAATCTTCCCTCCGATTCATAGCCTGTCGGTACAAACATAATTATATCATATCCAACAAGATTGAGAAATGCTGTAACTATCGCATCTTCTCTTGATAATATATCTTCACTTGTAAGTATATATATAATCTTTGGATTGCTCTTTGTAAAGTCAAAGTTTTGTATCATTCTTACAATCTCTTTTTTCATATTAAGAACAGTTGCTATAATCGTATATTCCATACCATTCTCAAAAGTTCCTTTAATAACCTGTGAATTAATGAGCAGTTCAAGTTTATCAAGAATATAGTCTTGCACTTCTTCCTTAATATAACCATATTGATATGAAGAATGAGCCTTTATCTTATCTCTTAACAGCTTTCTGTTTCGATAAAACTCTGTAACATAAGGTTTAACTGGATTAATATCAGTCTGATGTATAACTGGAACTTTGGTAATAACCATTGTATCTTCTGTTACAAGTTTCTTGATATTATTAAAGTACTCGCTCTCACTATCCTCTTTAACTCCACATACTTTGGCAAAAATAACAGGAATATTAACTTTGCCATCTGTTATACTAAAGTTAGGTCTATACTTAAGATCCTGCCTCCATAATATGCTTATCTCTTCATACATAGTCTTTAATGTAATAGTATTAGCATTCTCATATTGATGTCCTCTGTACAACCCTGTTCCCGTATACATGATACTATCAAGTTCTCTCTCTGCTTCATACGCAAGTGTTCCCATTCTTGCTGATGAATCGTCAATCGGAAAATGCTCTGTTGTAAGCGAAAGCTCATTATTAATCTCATATAAGGTATTGCTCTTAAGCATACAATGTTTTGTTAAATCAGGATTTAATATAAGTACATCTACCGGTGTCTGTGCCAGAAATTCAAGAAACATCACATCATTCTCATCTGTACATGGTCCCATGTGAACAAAACAAGCTACATCTCCTTTTTTATATCCACGAAACAGTGTATCAAAATATCTTCTAAAATAGCTTAATAAGAATACCATTCTGTTAAGCAGCCTGTTGATATTCATACCTGTCTCATCTGATACTTTAAGAGCTTCATTAATAAATGCTCTTTTAACAGTCTGTCTAAGTTCTGTATTAGATATAAATACAAAATTCTGTGCCATACCACCAATAAGCTGTTCTACCGACTTATAATTATCTCTTTTTATACGGGCAATCTCATCAACATCCGGTGGTTTAATAGTACCGTCTGTTATTATCACATTCCTGTTATCAGACTTAAGTTCCATATACATCTGATACAATTCATTCATATAACTGCCCTTATCCCACACACCATTAATTCTTATAAAACAGTTATAGAAAAACGAGTCATCACTTCCACGTTCCTTAGGTTCAACTTTGATATCATCAATCCCATCACCCTTAATCCATGCATTGGTACAAGGCTTAATTCCGCCTTCGCTGCCATATATTCTCTCACGTTCAGCCTTATCTTGTAACTCTCTCATTATCTCTTTTATTCCAAAACCCTCTGGAAACTCCTTAAGGGTATCACTTCTATATATCTCAGACATACTACTCTTAGGATCAATCTTCATATAAGCACTTTCACCATTCGTCTGCAATAATACAATATCGCATCCTGTCTTATTAAGTACATTAAGAAGCAGTAATTCATAATGACTAATATCACCATCATATATAATCTTAGGAACATCATTACTTCCAAGATTATTGACAATTCGTTCAAACTTATAATATAACCAGCACATGAACTTAATATAAGTATTCTTAATCATATTCTCATTCTTGCCCTGACTTACAAGCATTGCAAAAGTATCATTCATCGCCACTGCCATCTCATGTCTCTCATGATCATGTACTCTTGGCAGCCACTTTCTAAGGCTTTTCTCAATATAATCCATATTCATAACAAAATCTCTGCCCATCATCTCATCATAATAAGCGAGATTACTCTCTGTCGGATTAGGTATTCTGCCTTCGATTACTACGCCATTCTTCCTTGCAATCTCATAATATTTAACCACGAATTCTCTGACCTCATCATTATAACCGTCTATTCTGCAGAAATAGACGCCTCTGTCTGGTCTCTTATTCAATTCTTTGAAAAAATCATTTAATTCATATATATTTTTTCGCTCAAACATGACTTTTCCTCTCAATTCGAATTGTTCTATATATAGTATATCCACTTGCTAATTATACCATAGCAGTATTGCACTTTCAATACATCTAATCTGTCAAAAAATGCACGAAACTATTGTTGATTACAAGCCATTAAGGTGTTGTAACAGTTCTCATAATACGATACTATTGAGGAGGGTAAATAATAATTATTAACAGGAGGTTTTTAATATGGATATGTTTGAAAAGGCTGCTAAAGCAGCGAAAAATCTTGGTTCTAACATCTACAACACTACTAAGGATCAAAGTGAATTAGCGGGACTCAATGTTCAAAAATCACTTATCGAGAAAAAGCTTGATGATTCATACTGTGAGATAGGTAAAAGATATGTTGAATATATCACAAAATGCGACACTGATTCTCTATTCAATGTAGATGACATCTTAGAACTTATAAAACCAGAACTTCAAAAACTGTCAGATATTAAAATTCAGATATCAGACAAGACCAATCTAATCAAAGCAGCAAACGATGCAAAAGAATATAAAAAAGCCGAAAACAATTTTGCTGAAGAAAAAGCCCGTCTTGACAAAGCTCTTGCAATGGATATAATTACTCAGGCTGAATACTATACAAAACTTGATGCTGCTAAAAAAAGAATTGATAATTATGATATTATCAAAAAAATTGATATGCAGTATGAGATGGGTATTATCTCTAAGGAAGAACACGATGAAAAGATCAATGCTATTTTAAGATAGCATTACGATATATAGATATCATCAATATTTATATATCTATTTTAAGATTTAAAAATTATAAAAGACGGGCATATATCTCTGCCCGTCTTTTATCTTAACCTACTATCTCACCTTCAGATATCTGAATTAATGCATTAACTCGTTACACTTTATCGTGATATAATTATAATAGCATATTTACTTTTTAATTGTAATCATTCATTTTTATTTTTTTAATATTTTTTATTTACTTTTAATATTTCCAATATTTTTAATCAACATTGATATTGTTCCATCAGGATTCGTTATGAATTCAATAGCATCCTTACTATTATACTGTTCCATAGGAATTTTTATCTCAATTCCTGTATCTGTCTTTAAAAACTGTTTTTCATACTTTTTTGTAGTATTTTTATTAACAGGTGTTAATGGTTCTTTTTCAAGATGGTATTTTGATAAATCTTCTTTTACTTCATCTTTTATACTTACATTTTCTTTGAATATTCTGTCTATTACAACAGGTACATCTATTGTTCCTGCTTCTTCAATCTCTTTATTAATAATACTCTTTGTCTCCATCTGAACTTCAAACTGTTCTGATTCGTTATAATACTTCTTAACTGCATTATTAACTGCTTTTTCTACAATAGCTATCTTAGATTTGGTAGATAAACGTCCTGTACAGTTTAAGAACATCTTAGACATATAATTAACTTTTACACCATTAACATCATACTTCTTTTCTACTATCCGCACTGAATAATCTGTAAGATTAATTATACATGCCTCTGACAATTTCTGTGTCTCTGATGGCAAAAGTGCTTTTTGAAGAATTATATCATTAATATTGCCAAGTGAATCGCTACTCGTCTGATGTGTATATGATGTCTTATAATTCATCTTAAGTATAGCAAAATATTCTTCACCATCAGCTTCATAATGTACCATAATAATATCAGCTGGTGGTATGTCTATGTTACTATTCATTATCTTAAATAATTCTGTTGCAAGATCCTGCGTTCTCTGTACAAAATCCTGCTCTGTCCTATTGTATGCTTTAATAATATTATAAGCTGCTGATGGTTCTTCCTCATCAAACTTACCGGGTTTAACATCATCTCCCATCACAACTCTACATATATGTCCTCTTATAAAATCATCAAAATCTGAACCGAATGTAAGTACTGTATCAGACAGAACGGGCATAGCCTGTTCTGAATTTAATATATGAACTATTGCATATTTTAATCTTATGTCGTCCTTCTCCATCTTATATTATCCTTTCTCCCTGATATATTTTATATGAGTGGCAAAATGTCTTTTGCCACTCATATATGATTATCTGTCTGTATATACTGCTGTCACAAATATATTGCCAAATTGCGCAAAATAATCTGTAGCTTCATCTCTTGCTATCTTGGTACTTGTCGCTGTTACAGGATCGTATACTGTTATATTAAATTGGTCATATTGATATATAACGCCATAAGTGTTGGCTGATATTTTTGCCATTACAGGCCAGCCTTTGCTTACATAATATAACATCATATCACATGTACAACCGGTAAGTCCTCTCATATTACTGTTAAGCTCTGATGATGTATTGTTATATATCACCTGATTCATTATTATAAGGCTCTCCGCCATTCCATTACCATCTGCTGCTGTAATCTCTGCTATATCACTTGTTCCATAAGAATCTCTAAGTGCATTAACCCACAGAATCTCTCCTGTTCTTCCATCTGTCACAACACCTTTTTGTTTGTCTGCTATGGCAACTGCTTCTGCCATTGAATCTGTTCTTATTATAAGTCCACCATTACCATACGCATAATATATCTCCTGGTTATGATCGCTCTTTGGAAGTTCCATCTGTGCAGCTTCACTGAATATAACTTCTTTTGACGAATGCATCTTAACTTTGGTTATATCAACTGCAGATACTCCAAGTGTAAGATATGTCTCTTTCTGTCTTGCTTCCGTTGCAACTACTGTAAGTCCTATCTTGGATTCTTCTGCTGAATCACTGCTTATTATCTGATCATCACTTGTCGCTACAAATGTGTCATCTTCACTCTTTGTCATTCTCTTGAATGTGACTCTGTTACCATCAACTGCTGCCTTTGTTACATATATTCCACCTATTTGATATTCTTTTTTTACAACATTCTGATCACTTACTATCGTTATCTTCGACATAGGGAATAGCATCTCGCCTGTTGATGAATTAATAACATCACCCGCATCTGCTTCGCCATATATGAAGTCATGATTGATGAATCCAAGTGGTTTTATTCTCATATTATCTGCAACTGTAAATGTATTCTTATCTCCTGTTGTCAGATATAGCACATTAGCTGTTCTTGAATTATATTCTTCTCCTTCTTCCTGCCATGCAAGAATTGTATTATCTTCTGATACAACATAACTTCCGATTCTCGCATCTTTTACAATTACCATACTCTCTTTACCTACAAGATCTATTGAATAGATACTGTCTTCAAACATTACATATAGTATGTCTTTGTCACTCAGATAATGAAGGCTGTCTATCTGTGTCTTAAGCACTTCATATCCTGTTGATGCAGGTATGAATAACATCTCATTAACCATATTATCTTCATAGGAGAATTCAAAGATTCCAAGTCCTGTTTTTCCTTCATGAACGCCTCTGTTCATATATCCATATACCATGAATCTTACTATACCTTTATCACTGATTGAGAGTATCTTAATGTCATGATTATTAAAGTTCTCTCTAATACCATCTGTCTCTTTATTTCTAAAAGAGAATATCTCTGTAAAAGTATTTTCTTCTATATTATAGCACCATAGTTCTCTGTTAATTACAAAACATACAAAGTTCTCGTCCTCATCTGTCATATAGTCGTATGTATAATCCGGACTTATTCCAAGATTAACCTTGCCTGTTGATGTAAGTGCTCCTGATTCTGAGAATATCTGATTAAGCTCTCTGTCATACGCAAGAACATACATTGTATTTCTTGAATATTTTAATTTATATACTTCTTTTGCTTCATAATTATATGTGTATGTGTCATCAGAACTTTGCATTGTATAATCAAGTTCAACTGTAACAAGATTCTTTGCTATCTCTTTAAATGTCACTCTTGTATCACTTGTCTTAACCGGATTAATTCCTGCAAATCCTATCTGTGACATCTTGCAATTAATATTAACTTTACCAATGTTAGTATTATCTCCAAGTGAACTTGTCTCAAGATATGGAATTACATTCTCTATTGTATCCTGACTAAATGTATTATCAGAGAATCCTTTAGCAAAGTTCATATATGTTACTGCATCTGATGTCTGATAATATATGATTCTTGTATAATAGTCTATCTCTTTATCTTCGTTGCATGTTATCTTAATCTTTAAAAGATATTCCTTGCCTTCATCTAGCAGATTCTTAATATTAAGCGTAGCATTAACGTAGCCCTCACCTGCCGAAAACTCTTTTACTTCTGTATCTTCTACAAGCCTTGTCATATCAAGACTTCTGACTTCATATTCTATTCTGTTAACAGTATTATTGTATGTCTTTATACTTATTGGAAGCTTTCTATCTGCCATAAGTGGTGTTATGCTGTCTCTTACTGTTGTAGCATCAACATTCTGTGTATATCCATGAAGCATATTAATGTCTGAATCTTCTAATTTGAGATTAACTATAGGAAGTGTTGCCATATCCATAGTTGTTACTTTTGGAAGTTCTTCTTCCTTATTAGTAATAAAAAATACACCAAGCACAACTACGCAGAACAATACAACCATGAGTAGAATTCTATATACATATTTTTTCATATTATGTTACTCACCTTTCATTTCTTTTATCAGTTTATCAAGTGTCAGATCCATATTGTACTCTTTTTTTATCCTGTCGGTCTTATCTTTAGTATCTGCCACCTTACCTGTATATACTGCTCTTATAAGAAGATTCTTAGGTGTATGTTCCATATCAATAAATTCAAGTATCTGCACATCATATCCACATTGTTTTAGAAGTTCTGCTCTCATCGCATCTGTCATAAGTGCTGCCATTCTCTCTTTGATTATTCCATAGGAAAACACCGGTGCAAGCGTATCATTCTTAATCTGTTTATTAAGTTCATGCTGACAACATGGAACTGAGAGTATTACTTTTGCTCCCCAGTTAACTTCTTTATATAGTGCATAATCTGTTGCTGTATCACATGCATGAAGTGTAACTACCATATCAACTTTGTTAACGCCTTCATAAGATGCTATATCTCCCAGATAAAAATTTAACTTTTCATATCCATATTTGTCTTTTAGTCTGTTGCATTTCTCAATTACATCTTTTTTAAGATCAAGTCCTATTACATTAATATTGTATCCTCTAAGAACTTTAAGATAATAATACATTGCGAATGTAAGATATGACTTACCGCATCCAAAATCAATAATAGTCTGTTCTTCATTCTTATCAAGTTTTGGAAGTATATCTTCAATAAATTCAAGAAATCTGTTAATCTGACGGAATTTATCATATCTTGCATTCACAATCTTACCTTCTCTTGTCATTACTCCAAGATCAATTAGGAAGTCAACCGGCTTGCCTTCTTCAAGTATATATCTCTTATTACGATTATGTGAAAGTGTATTGTTAACTATCTGTACATTCTTATTCTGTTTTACTTTGATAGTCACAATGCCTTTTTTGCTGACAAGAATATCTGCTCTTAATTCCTTAGTCTCAAGATGTGCCTGCTTAAAGTTGTTATTAAGATAGAATATTATCTTCTCTTTTACTTCTTCCTGTGTGCTATTCTTATGAAATACTTGTGTTCCAATATATTCCGTTGTCTGATATAACACATTGCCTGCTATTATAACAGGTCTTATCTTAACTTTTGTAACTCCGTCTTTGTTCCTTGGGTTACTTATTGTCATGTCTATCATATTAATATCTATTGTCTGGTTTAGTAATTCATCCAAATTCATATTTTTTCTCCTTAAAAAAATGCCGTCCTATGCATTATCCTGCGTTATCATTTTATGATACTTTTCGATATATATTTTAATAGTTTTGCAGGTAAAGGACAACTATTATTTTCTTATTTTTCTTTTAAGGAAATATATCTTCGGTGTTTAGAAATCGCTATTATTGATTGGTGTTGATAATGTATAGATTGTCTTATCATCAGCCTCAGAATATGTTACTGTTATATTCATATTGATGTCCTTGCCATTAACTTCTATACTGTCATCTATCTTATCTGAATATGCGTAGATTATAGTAGATGTATCATCACTATATTCTGATACAGTCTTTGCGTTCATACTCTTAAGAATTATATTACTTATATTATCTCTTAGACTCTCTTTGGTATTGCCTTTTGTTATTCCATTATAATGTGTATATACATTTCCACTTACTCCAGTCTTATCAAACATCTTTTCCACAACTTCTCTATATGTCTGTGTATATTGTGTGGAATTCTTAAAGTCCATTAAGACATATACATACTGTGTACACATCATAACATTATTACTGCCTTCTTCTTCATGTGTGATAAACTCGATTGTGACATCACAGTTTTTTGTCTGCTTATAAAGTGTAGCTTCTCTTCTTCCTTTTACATTATTAATAATGATATCTTCTCTGTCTGCTCTCATCTCAAGAATATCAGCCATTGTCATAATGATATTCTTACTGTCTTCTTCTGTGGCATACGAGGACTTATATTCACCAAAGCCCTCGACTGCAGAACTTACTTCATCATATTTTATCTCTAGGAATGCATCCTGTATATTATGCTTTTCTACTCTTGTTACATAACCTGCAAGTATTGCTATTGTTAATATTATTATTGCTATTTTTATTTTCATAGAATTATCACCTCACAATGATAATTCCCACTTTTATCCATTAGTATACATTAAAAAAGCTTTTACCTTATAATTAACGTTAGCAAAAATACTACTCACTAAATTTGGAAAAAAGATATCCGGCATATAAAAAAACAGATTATATTAAAGCGGAAGTATGATATAATTAGATAAATAATATGTAAAATGAGGTGAATGAGTATATGAGTAATACAAAAATATGTAAATCTGATAAGAAAAAGCCACTACCTATTGGAATCTCAGATTATAAAGTGGCAACTACTGATTATTATTATGTAGACAAGACGCTTATGATTAAAGACTTTCTTGACAATAAACCTATGGTGTCATTATTTACTCGTCCACGCCGTTTTGGAAAGACTCTAAATATGGATATGATTAGAGTATTTTTTGAAAAAGATGTTAAAGATACTTCATGCTATTTTAGAGATAAAAAAATATGGAAATGTGGAGATGAATATACAAAATATCAGGGACAATATCCGGTAATCTTCCTGACATTTAAAGATGTTAAATGTTCATCATGGAAAGAAACATTTGAAAAAATAAAAAAACTAATTGTATTAGAGTTTCAGCGTCATATTGAATTGGAAGATAGCCCGACTCTTAATATATATGAAAGAGAGCAGTATTCATTAATGGCAAATGGTAGAGCCGGAGACATTGACTATCAGATGGGATTGCAATTATTATCTCAGTTATTACACAGACATTATGATGAAAAAGCAATTATTATAATAGATGAATATGATACTCCTATTCAACAGGGACATAATTGTGATTTTTATCCGGAAGTTGTGAACTTTATGCGCAATTTTTTTTCTGGCGGTCTAAAAGATAATTCACATCTTGCATATGGCTTTTTAACAGGAATACTAAAAGTTGCTAAGGAAAGTATCTTTAGTGGATTGAATAATCTGAAGGATAATTCTATTATGGATAATGCTTATAGTCAGTATTTTGGATTTACCAGTATGGAAGTTCGAGAACTTATTGATTATTATAATGTTGGCGAAAAATATAATGAAATATGTGAATGGTATGATGGATATTTGTTTGGTAATACGGAGATATTTAATCCTTGGTCAGTTATAAATTATATCTCAGATGAATGCAGACCTAAAGCCTTTTGGCAGTCAACAAGCAGTAATGATGTTATTGGTGAGATTATAGCTAATGCTACTCCTGAGATTATTGAGAATCTAAAAAAACTTATGATGAATGAAAAGATTACTACTTATGTTGACACTAGTGTTATATATCCGGAAGTTCAGAACAATCCACAGAATATATATAGTTTTCTGCTTGTGACAGGATATCTAAAAGTGGTTAGCATGTATCCTCAATATGATGGAAATTATATGTGTGATGTATCAATCCCAAATAAGGAGATAGCTTTTGTATACGAAAAAGAAGTATTAGCGAAGACTAATAAGAATGGTATGGCTATATCAGTACAACAGGCTATTTTTTCCGGTGATGTACTTAGATTACAACAACTTCTTGAAGAATATATGTTACAGTCAATTGCATCTATAGATGGAGCTAATGAAAGTTTTTACCATGGCATGATGCTTGGCTTGTGCGCTGTTCTTAGTAACCGTTATCAGGTACGTTCAAATAGAGAATCTGGTTTTGGGCGATTTGACATTCAATTAGCACCAAAAGTTAAAGGAATGCCAGGTTTTATATTTGAGTTTAAACATACTAATGATGAGAATAAAGATCTTAGTATATTAGCAGATAATGCATTAGAACAGATTGAATCGAAAAAATATGATACAGAATTAAAATCGCTTGGAGTTGAAAATATAGTAAAAATAGGAATTGCATTCCGTGGAAAGAATGCAATTGTCAAACGAATTTAATGTATGCTATTTATTCTTTTTAGTAAGCATAATTCCTGCCATGACAGCAGTAAATGGTAAAATCTATGTAAAGTATTTAATCAGCTTGACATTTTTATTAACGTTAAGTATATTGAGTGTGTTTTAATAAATAAAGGAATGGGAGAGAGGTTTCTTATGAATACATTTACACTTTGGGAAGATTATGTTACTTATGATGGTAAACACTTTATCTACTGCGATGGCAAAGGACACAACTCACTTGTAAGCCAATCAGGTGCAAGATATCTGGAATATTATTATCGTAACTCACAAGCTTACAGTGCCGCTATGCATGGTGTATATGCCTGTCCTGAAGAATCTGTCTATGATATGTATGGTGTAATCTATAAAGAGAAACGATGTTCCTCTTACGAAGTCGATACTTTTATTGATAGCTCCAATTACCATGATCCAGAAGGTGACTACACCATATATAGCCAATATGGCGATTATACGATTAACTATATATGCAGGCTTGGATTTAATAATAATACAGCTCTTACATCTATTAATATACCAGACACTGTTACTACAATTGAACATGAAGCATTTAAAAACTGTATAAATCTTAACTCTATTACATTCTCATCTGATTCAATAACCTACATTGGTGAAGATGCGTTTTACAACACTGCATTTTTTAATACCAAACTTAATTTTGAAGATGATGCACTATATCTGTGTAATTGGCTTATCAAAGTAACAGAGGACTATTCTGGCACTTTTACTGTAAAAGAGGGCACTAAGGGAATTGCTAGTGGCGCATTGAAAAATTGTACTAATATAACTGATATTATCATCCCTGACAGTGTTAAACACGTCTGTGATAATGCCTTTTATAATTGTACTTCTCTTAAAACTGTTGATTTTAAAGGTTCGGTAAATTCATTTGATGAATCTGTTCTTGGCAACTGTTTCTCTCTTGAAAAACTTGTACTTCCATATGGTACTACAAATATAAGCGGCTTTAGAAATATAACATCTCTCAAAGAAGTTGTCATTCCTGATTCCGTTACTTCAATAAAATATGATGCTTTTTCAGGATGTTCTAATCTGTGTAAGATTAATATTCCCGACTCTGTTACACATATAGGATGTCGTGCTTTTCTAAATACTGCTATATTTAATAATAAAGATAGCTGGAAAGACAATGTTCTCTATATAGATAATTGGCTTATTAAAGCAATAGATCCTCTTACACCTGTATTATATATAAAAGAGGGTACTAAGGGAATCGCTTCCAATGTATTCAATGATGTGCTTCATCATGAACCAAACGTATCAACAGTTACTGATATTATTATCCCTGACAGTGTCAGATATATCTCAGATTCTGCATTTGACGGATGTACTAACCTTAATAATATTACTCTTCCGAAGTATATCCGCAATCTTCCAGGACATATTATACGAGCAACACATATAACTAATCTCCATATTCCTGCTAGTGTAGAACATCTTGACACTTATGCACTATGGGCAAATGACGCTATAGAGAATGTGTATATTTTTAATAAAAATGCAATATTTGAACCCAAATCGATAGCATTTTGCAAAAATCTTACTATAGTTGCTTCTCTTGATTCTACTGCTTTTAGTTATGCTAAAGAACATAATATCCCATTCCTAGAACTTCAACCATAAAAGAAGGGCAAATGAGCTAACAGCTCATTTGTCCTTCTTTTCTTCTCTTAATTATCTTATTACTCTTAACTATTACTACTGCAAGAATTGCAATAGCAATAGTTCCTGTTATTGTAACCATAAGTATGCTCTTATTTCTAATTCCTATCCATGCAAATATTCCAAAGAAAAAGCCGTAGAACAACGTAAGTATTGCACCAGCTAATACTCTTAGCCATATTGGAACTTTTCGTTCTGATACAGCCGTTATTGCTCCATCAATTAACAACTCTAATACTAATTCAAGTATAACCTCCATATGTATTACCCCTTTTCATACCCTTTTCTAATTTCTCTTTTTATAATAGCATATTTAGGTTTTGTTTGCAATTTTTATATTTTTTTAATATATATATTTTTTACTACTTCATATACATATTGAATATCTGCTGCTTATAATTCCATACTTTTTCCTGAAGATTATCCGATAATACGAAGAATTCTGCACCACTTACTCTGTCATAGCTTGTATATATCACACCGTCTGTTAGTGTAGGATCCATAATATTCTCAACATTATCACAGGCAAATATCGGTACAATAGTATAATCAGCAGTCAGGTATATTCTATCATTGCTATAAGTATTAAGTTCCTTGCCGAGAAATACAAGATATTCTTTGCCTACTGTCATCTCATTAACAAATCCCATATTTATAATAGGCATACCACCTATAAGGTTATCTGCCGTATCTCCGATAGTTGAATTATCTCTTATTATCTCAAATGTATCGCCAGCTTTAAGAGTATCACCTTTATATACTTCAAGTGCTGTTACTCTCTGCGAAGCACACTTATACCTAAATTTAAATTCCTCATCACATCTTACTTTTACAATCACGTTACTGTTGCCAAGTTCCGGTATTATCACCTGCATAATATTATCAAATGTATCTTCCTTCATCATAGCAACCGAGAAATCTTCAAGCCCTTTATAATCTGTATAGGTACTCTTATAATACAGACCAATTATAACTGATATTGCTACAAGAATTGCTGTAATTAATGCTGTATATTTTATCTTCATGCAATATCACCCTCCTGTTTTATAACTTTTCCATCCTTCACTCTGTATATCTCATCGCAAAGAAGCTTTATATCTTCCTTATTATGACTGGCAATCAATACAAGTGCACCTCTTTTTCTCTCCTCGTCTATAATATCTCGTACTATATTAACAGCATTCTCATCAAGTGCGTTAGTCGGCTCATCAAGCATCAATATATCAGGTTTCTCCATAATCGCCTGTGCTATAATTATTCGCTGTTTCATTCCAAGTGAGTACTTACGAAAAGTTCTCTTATCATCAGGATCAAGACCAACTCTTATTATCGCTTCTTTTATCTGTTCATCATCAATTTTTTTATTAATCTTAGCAAGCTGTCTTAGATTATCAAGTCCTGTAAGTTCCGGATATAACCCTGCATTTTCAATTATTATCCCAAGCCCCGGTAATACACTTATATCTTTGTGAAGCACTTGTCCATCAACACTTACCTGTCCTGACGTAAGTCTCATAAGACCTGATATTGCACGAAAAAGCATCGTCTTACCAGAACCATTCTCTCCAACAAATCCATATATTCTGCCACTTACAAGTTCAAGGTTAATATTATCGAGAATCATCTTCCCTTTAATCTTCTTAGTTACATTACTAACATCTAGTCTCATTATCAAAAGCCCTCCGTCTCATTATTCGATTGTATAAAATCATGTCTGCTTACAACTATACAACCAACCATAGCTACTAATATCACCAATACCAGATAGATTACTATTCCCTGCACATATCTGTTATATTCCTGCTGCACCCAGAATACCAGATATGCAAACGGATTATACTTTAATGCCTTAAATTCCCCTGTTTCTCCTCCAAACAATTTAGAAGACATTGAATATACCGCAATCTGTGTCATAACAGCTAATTCAACTATTGTAAAAGCTACTGTACTATTAGTTAATATCGCTATCACATTAATTAGTAAAGTTACAGCAACAAGATGTGATGCATATATCAATACATAATAAAGACACTCTCGCCACATAAGTGCATCATAATATACAAGTTTACTACACATTGCGAATATACCGGCTCCAAGTATTGTAGACAATATATAAATTAATGCATATCCATATAGTTTTACACATTCACATAAAAACCATTTAACTCTATTATTTTTTCTTGAAAAAAAATAATAATTAGCTGTACAAAAATGCCTATATATATACATCCCAAAGAATATCTCAAAGAATAGCATAGGTGCATACAGAAAAGTTATATGATTAAGATATGTAGGTTCATCCATCACATTCACCATTGCCAGTATATCTATTAATTGTGCTGATGATATAGTCTTATCTGGAAATATGTAATATATCATTGCAAAAGCTCCACATCCTGCCGCCACTAACATAAATCTGAGATAATATCTCATAATATTTCATCTCTCCTTATCTTTATATTAATCATAGACAATGATGCAATAATTAATGCTACAAGGAATATTCCATATACCATATAATTCCTGCTGCCCGAAGCAAACATTCTAATTATCAGCATATAATTAATTGTAAAATCTGGTTTGGCTACTCTTCCAATAAATATTATCGCATATAATAATATATATATTGGGAAAAAGGTAAAAATCCTAAATCTAAAAATTGGAATTGTTGTAACTGCAAAATTAAAAGTTGCAAGAATTCCACATATTATACCAAATATCAGAGTCATCACTATTGCATATAATATTTTATTATTAATATACAGGCTTGCAAGCTCATAATTTGCATCATTTTCTATTGTCTGATAATATTCCAACCGCGATGGATCTCCATTAGAGCTTATATTAAAACATATTGCCGACATTATTATTTCTATTAAAAAAGGAATTGTAAATATTAGAAATGTTACAATAAATACTGATAATAACTTGCTGTACCAATAAGTACGCTTACCGCATCGAGCTTCCATATATAATTTAATTCTTGTATCTCTATCTGCTATATATGAACATGCTGTCGGTATTACAACAAGTAATGGTAAGAAATCTGTAAAAAAATACCCACTTATCGTCCAATCCGATAATGTAAGCATCTTTACAAAATCTTGCATCTGCGATATATTTCCTACCTTGTAATTCAGATACATATTATAATAAAAATTAACAAACATAAATGCCATTACAATAAAAAAAGTTAATACCGTTTCTTTTTTTCTAAGCATTGATGATATTTGCATTTTTAATACTTTGACCACCATACTTTTACCTCCCTATTTTAAAATGTTAGCAGCCAAAGTTCTTGGCCACTAACGTTTTATTGCTATAACTTACTTTCCATTATATGAATATGCTACATATGCTGAAAGTGCAGGATTATTTCCAGCAAAATACAAATCAAATTTATTCCAGCCTAAATACCCTTCCTTTATAACAATTTTGGTATAACCTGTACCTTCTGTAAGCACATATTCATCTGATATAGGTGTATTGCCAATTGCAGGATGATATAACCTCGTTCTACATTTTTTATATGTATCTTCCCCACTAACCGGATATACACTATCTGCTGAAACAAGTACATAACTATTCTGCATACTTCTTGTAGCTCCTGCAACTGCTCTTGACATTATACAGTTTTCTCTTACGTACACCGTTCCACTTCCACTACTAGCCATTGCTTTCACATCAGCATTTAACAATAGCACCATTGCTAAAAGTAAAATCATACCTAGCGAATTAATTAGTTTCTTCATTAACATTCTCTCCTTTATAGTAAAATTATTAGCACACTAATGTGTTAATAATTTCATTATACATATTTCGAAAGTTTGTGTCAATATTTTTTTGGATAATTTTCGATTAGTATTTATTTTTTTTGATTTTTTATATATTGTCAAAATATTATGTCAACTTTTGTCATTTAGGTTCTTTGTTTTACTTAGTCGCCGCCACCCGCAAAACGGGTGGCTCGACTCGCTGGGTATAACCCCTTGACACCGGACAGCGTCTCAAGGTACTCCTTTGTAAGAACATAACTGTTTCAGAATATCTCTGATATCAGCTTTTAATTGATTATATATTATTTTTCGTCTATACTTAGGAGTGAATACGATATGGTATTTGCACATCCACTTTGTGTGAGCTAAATCGTTATTCTTGTTTGTCATAAAATCACCTTTCCTTTCTTACAATAGTGCCTGAACAACTCTATTGTAACGGAAAGGTGATTTTTTGTATAACGATTTGACTCCACCCGCAAAGCAGGTGGGTTTTTGTTTCGAGCATTTTCATTTTTCGGATCACGAAAAACTCCAATGCTCTCAACAGGCTAAAGCCCATACGAAAAAAACAGGGTGATACTGCCAAAGCAGTATCACCCTGTTTCTGATAATATATTCTATTATTATTTGTGTTCTGCAAGACCAATACGTGTAAGTGCTCTCTTTAATGCCATCTCGGCACGAAGCATGTTGACATTTTCTTCGCCTGCTCCGCTAAGACGTCTTTCTGCACGAATTCTCGCTTCTTCGGCTCTGTTCTTATCAATCTCATCAGGCCATTCAGCTATCTCTGCAAGAACTGTTATCTTATCCTTAAGTATTTCGATAAATCCAGCATGTAAAGCTGCATACTTCTCGCCACCGTCTTCATGTATTGTACATATTCCCGGAACGAGAACTGCTGTTAGAGGAATGTGATTAGCATAGATACCCATCTGACCCTCACTTGTATTCAGTTCAAGCATACTGGCTTCACCTGTGTAAAATACTCGGTCAGGAGAAATGATTTCCAATTTAAATTTGTTATCTGCCATATGCATCAACCTCTACTTTACTCTTGCCAAAACATCATCTATGTTACCTGCATTAAGGAAGTAACTTTCAGGAATGTCATCATGTTTACCTTCAAGTATCTCTTTGAATCCCTGAATTGTCTCACTGATAGGAACATATTTTCCTTCAAGACCTGTAAACTGTCCTGCTACGAAGAAAGGCTGTGATAAGAATCTCTGTACCTTTCTTGCTCTTGAGACAACTAACTTATCATCTTCTGAAAGTTCGTCCATACCAAGGATTGCGATGATATCCTGTAATTCTTTATATTTCTGAAGAATCTCCTGAACTCCTCTGGCTACTTTGTAGTGTTCTTCACCAACGATACGTGGATCAAGGATTCTTGATGTTGATTCAAGTGGATCAACTGCTGGATAGATACCAAGTTCTACGATAGAACGTGACAGAACTGTTGTTGCATCAAGATGTGCGAATGTTGTCGCTGGTGCAGGGTCAGTTAAGTCATCGGCTGGTACATATACAGCCTGAACTGATGTGATAGATCCGTTCTTAGTTGATGTAATACGTTCCTGAAGTGCACCCATCTCAGTCTGTAATGTAGGCTGATAACCTACGGCTGATGGCATACGTCCAAGAAGTGCTGATACTTCTGAACCTGCCTGAGTGAATCGGAAGATATTATCGATGAACAGAAGAACATCCTTACCACCTTTATCTCTGAAGTACTCAGCCATTGTAAGTCCTGTAAGACCAACTCTCATTCTGGCTCCTGGTGGCTCGTTCATCTGTCCGAACACCATTGTTGTCTTAGAGATAACTCCTGATTCTTTCATTTCATAGTAAAGGTCATTACCTTCTCGTGTTCTCTCGCCAACACCTGTGAATACTGAATATCCACCATGCTCTGTAGCGATATTACGGATAAGCTCCTGAATAAGAACTGTCTTACCTACACCGGCACCTCCGAATAGACCGATTTTACCACCCTTCTGATATGGGCAGAGAAGGTCAACAACTTTGATACCTGTTTCAAGCATCTCTGTTGATGTTGACTGTTCTTCGAATTTAGGGGCTTTTCTATGAATAGGTGAATATTCAACACCTTCTGGTACTGGTTTGTTATCAATAGGATCACCAAGTACGTTGAACATACGACCTAATGTATTCTCACCAACTGGTACTGAGATTGGTGCGCCAGTATCCATAGCGTCCATACCACGAACAAGTCCGTCTGTTGGACCCATGGCTATACATCTTACTGTGTCATCGCCAAGGTGCTGTGATACTTCTACGATAAGTTTACCGCCGTCTTTTGTTTTGATTTCAATCGCATTATTTATCTCTGGAAGCTGTCCTTCACTGAATTTAATATCAAGTACAGCACCGATAATCTGAGTGATTTTACCAATATTTTTATCCGCCACTTTTTTCACTCCTTTTCCTAGTATTTTTTTAGTTATAATCACAGTTCTTAATTCGCATAAAATGTAATCTGCAATTATATAATATTCTTTCTATTATGATATAGCCTCGGCACCTGCAATAATCTCTGTAAGTTCCTGTGTAATAGATCCCTGACGGGCTCTGTTATACATAAGTGTAAGACTGCTAATCATATCATCAGCATTGCTTGTTGCTGAATCCATTGCCTGCATTCTCGCACCGTTTTCACTTGCAACAGCTTCTACAAGCGCACCATATATAAGGCTATAGATATATTTTGGTATAATGACATCCAGAGCCTGTGTCTCTTCCGGCTCATAATTCATCAGAGTCAAATCGCCATCACTGCTCTCACCTGCAGCACTCTTATCTATTGGTAAGAGTTTTACAAGTTTTGGTTCGTGACTTACCGTATTCTTAAATGATGTATAGGCAAGATAAATCTCTCCGAATTCATCTGCTTCAAAACCTTTAAGTACAGCTTCACCGATATTCATGGCATCTGTATATAATGGCTCATTAATTACATCAGAATAATCTCCTGCAATAGTATAACCTCTTCTGCTTAATGCGTCTTTACCTTTATTTCCTACTGTATAGAGAACTATATCTTCCTTAGGAATATCTCCACCTGTAATTAACTTAGTGATATTACTATTATATCCTCCGGCAAGACCTCTGTTTGAAGTGATTACGATAATCGCTTTTTTCTTGGAGTTTCCTGCCTTTAGATATTTGTAGTCTATATCACCTGTTTTTGCAAGCATACTTGCAACAGTTGTATACATGTGGTCAAAATATGGTTTTGACATCTCTGCACGGGTTCTTGCCTTTTGCAGTTTTACAGTAGCAACAAGCTTCATGGCTTTTGTGATCTGGCCGGTACTCTGGATACTCTCTTTACGTCTTTTTATATCTCTCATTGACGCCATGAAATATCACCCTTTTCCTTTTATAAAGCCTGTTTTTATCTGAACTCTTTCTTGAATTCTGTTATTGCCTTTACGAGAGTCTTTTCTGTCTCTTCATCAAGAACTTTTGATTCTTTGATCTTCTTAGGTATCTCAGCATATTTAGTATCAATGAATTCAAATAATTCTTTTTCAAATCTCTGTACATCTGCTGTATCTACATCAAGAAGATATTTGTTAGTTGCAACATAGATTATGATTACCTGATATTCTACAGGCATTGGTTTGTACTGAGGCTGTTTTAATACTTCCTTAATACGTTCACCTTGTGCTAACTTCTCTTTTGTATCGGCATCAAGTTCTGAACCGAACTGTGAGAATGCTGCAAGTTCTCTATACTGTGCAAGTTCAACTCGAATAGGAGCTGCAATCTTCTTAATAGCTTTGATCTGAGCAGCACCACCAACTCGTGATACTGAAAGACCGGCATTAACAGCAGGTCTGAAACCTGAGTTAAACATCTCTGTCTCTAAGTAGATCTGACCATCAGTGATTGATATTACATTAGTAGGGATGTATGCTGATACGTCACCTGCCTGTGTCTCAATGATTGGAAGTGCTGTAAGTGAACCTCCACCTAATTCATCTGATAATCTTGCTGCTCTTTCAAGCAGTCTTGAATGAAGATAGAAGACATCACCTGGGTAAGCTTCACGTCCTGGTGGTCTACGAAGAAGTAATGAGAGTGTACGGTATGCAGTAGCGTGCTTGCTTAAGTCATCGTATACTACAAGAACATCTTTTCCTTCCTCCATCCATTCTTCACCTATCGCACATCCTGAGTATGGTGCAATATACTGTAATGGTGCAAGTTCACTGGCTGTAGATACTACTACAGTTGTATAACTCATAGCACCGTATTCTTCTAATGTTTTTACAATTGAAGCAACTGTTGATGCTTTCTGTCCTATTGCAACATAGATACAGTTAACACCCTGTCCCTTCTGATTAATGATTGTATCGATGGCGATAGCTGTCTTACCAGTCTGACGGTCACCGATAATTAATTCTCGCTGTCCTCTTCCGATAGGAACCATGGCATCAATAGCCTTAATACCTGTCTGAAGTGGTGTGTCTACTGATTTTCTTGAGATAACACCTGACGCAACTCGTTCTATCTGACGATATTTGTCTGTTACGATTGGTCCTTTGCCATCAATAGGCTGTCCAAGTGCATTAACAACTCGTCCAAGCATAGCGTCACCTACTGGTACTTCTACAACTCGGCCTGTTGTCTTAACTGTATCACCTTCATTGATGTTCTTTGAATCACCAAGTAATACAGCACCAACATTATCCTCTTCAAGGTTAAGAACCATACCAAAAATATCGTTAGGGAACTCTAAAAGTTCGCCCTGCATTGCATTCTCTAATCCATGGACACGTGCGATACCATCAGCTACCTGAATAACAGTACCAACATCTGATACTTCAAGCTCTGTTGAATATTTTTTAATCTGTTCCTTAATAACTGAACTGATCTCTTCTGGTCTCAAATTCATGGAGCTTCGCACCTTCTTTCTGTAATGTATATTTAAGCAAGCTGGATCTTTGTAAGATCTTTTGTAAGCTCACTTAGTTTTGTTTTTATACTACTGTCTACAACTCTGTCGCCTATACGGATTACCATTCCGCCGATAAGACTTTCATCTATCTTATAGTCAACTTCAAGTTTGACATATTTAGTAGTAGCGAGCAGCTTTTTAACAAGCTCCTCTTTTTGAGTTTCACTAAGTTCCATAGGTGTTGCAACTGTTACAACTCCTATATTCTTATATTCTTTAACTCTTGCTGTAAAATATTCAAAAGTCTCAATAATGTTATTCTGTCTTTCCTTATCAATCATGATTGTTAAGAATCCAACAAGATTATCTGACACTTTCTTATCGAATATTTCTTTTACTAATTTGATTTTTTCTACTTTATCAATCTTAGGGTGATTCAAAAGTTTGAACAGATCCGGATTTGTCTTTAGCGCTTCCTCTACTGCTATAACTTCTTCACTGATAGAATCAACACAATTTTCTTCTACGGCAAGTTCAAAAAGTGCATCACCATATGTTTTTGATACTAACTTAGCCATGTGTTATCACCCATCTCTTTAATAGTTTCCTCAACAAGAGAACTCTGAATATCTGTATTGATTGAATTTCTTACAACCTTTGCTGCCATTAATGACGCAACTGTAATCATCTCCTGCTTAATATCATCAGCAGCTTTCTTCTTCTCAAGTTCTGCCTCTTCATTAGCTCTTGCAATGATTCTTGCTGCCTCTTCCTTGGCTTCTTCAACAATCTGTTCTTCTCGTTTGAGAGCTTTCTTTCTTGCTTCGCTAAGGATTACATCAACTTCCTTATCAGCATTTTTAAGTTTTTCTTCATACATAGCTTTCATCTTTTCAGCTTCATCTTTGTCGCTTAAAGCTTTGTCTATGTTGCCCTGAATTGAATCCTGTCTTTTCTTTAACATATCTCTTACAGGGTTAAAAAGCATATATGACAAGAGTATAAAAAGTATGAAAACGTTAATTGCTAATATTATGGCATCCTGCAGTAACTGGGGATCCAAATCAAATATTCTTTCCAAGGTTTCGCCTCCCTTCGGCACAAAAATCGGTTATTTAACTAAAATCTATTTAAGTTTACCTGGAAGTGGGTTAGCGAATAACAGAATAATAGCTACAGCGAAACCGTAAAGACCTGTTGTCTCGGCAACAGCCTGTCCTAAAAGCATAGTTGATGTGATATCTGATTTTGCGCCTGGGTTACGTCCTACTGCTGCTGCAGCCTGTCCTGCTGCATAACCCTGTCCAATACCAGGACCGACACCTGCGATCATTGCGATACCTGCGCCAATGGCTGAACACGCATAAATTAAAGCTTCGTTTGTGATTTGACTCATAATATTGTCCTCCTTAAAAATAAATTAAATTACATACATGATGTTTATTTTGTTGTACCTATCTTGTCTGTGACATATACCATTGTCAGCATACAAAATACGTATGTCTGGATTGCGCCAGAGAATAAATCGAAGTATATATGCAATACTGCTGGTAAACCAAGTTTTAAGAATATTGGCAACAGTCCATATATAAGTCCCATCATAACTGTTCCTGATAAAATATTACCAAAGAGACGTAATGACAGAGAAAGTGGAACTGCCAGCTCACCAATGATATTAATTGGTGTTAATACAACAGGTTTACACATATCTCCAAAATGCTGTAACTTGTTCTTCCTGACACCATTGATCTGTACCAGGAAAAATGTGATAAGACCCAGCGGTAATGTTACACCGTAGTCTGCCGTAGGTGGCCTAAGACCAATTAAACTCGATATATTACATATTATTATGAATATAAATATCGAACCAATATAATTGGCAAATCTCTTGGCATTTTCACCCATAATACCTGCAACGAACTTATCAAGGAACTCTACTATAAGTTCAATAAAGTTCTGAAATCCGTCCGGTATTTCTTTTGCGTTTTTCACTTTTTTTCGTGCTGCAATAGCAAGTATCAATATCAGAATATCTACTATGAATATCGCAACATGTGTTGTTGTAATATAAAGTTCTTTTCCAAATAATGTATATTTGAAAAGTCCTTTAATCATGAAATCCGCATCAGCCGCCAGGAATCTTCCAACTGAACCAGTGGATAAAGCAGCCATTTGTTCTATCACATTCTCACCTTCCTTTTTCCATAGAATTTCTTCTAATTAATTTATCAGTAAACGGCTGTAGGTATGCCGCTACTTTCATTGATGTTAATCCGACAAGCATAAATATCGGATTGGCTAAATCTATATATATACATATAATCATAATAGCAAGTGATGCCATTATTCTTATTGCGTAAGATTTACGAATTTTATTAAGTGCAGACTTCTCATCCATATCAAGTGCTTTATCGAGTGAGGCATTCATGTGCATAATATAAAAAACTGACATTATAATTCCTATTAAAAATCCAAGCCAGTATGTATGCTCCTCTTTTGCAAGCAAAAGAATTATTATCATTCCAATAATTCCATAAGCCATTATTATTGCTATCATGCCTTTTACAGTTTCATTAATATTACGAAACATCTCTAGCCCTCCTCGTCTCTGTTTGCATCCTTTACAAGAATGTAGCAGTTCCTAAATCCTGCAAGTATCCCAAGCACCATAAGTGGTATAAATGTATGCCAGTGAAATCTATTATCAAGATAGCTTCCCACATACACACAAAGGAATATCGGAACAATCATGCTTATTCCTAACTGTGTAATTAATGACAAAGTTTTAAAAACACTTTTTTTATATTTCATCATGCCACCTGCAACTTTCTTCGACTAATTATAACATTATTCGTAATTTCTACAATCCTACAATATATTGGGAATGTAAAAAATATTTTTTTAATACTGTTTATGTTTTTTTAATTTTATACAATTTTGCAAAAATGTTTTGCGATAATTTGTTTCTTTTTACTCTATTGCCTACACATTATTTTACTGATATAATACAATGCAAGAATATTACCACGAAAGGATGTTGCCTATGCTTCGATTATACCGTAAAAGAATAATTCCAAGTGAAATTATCCCTCTTGATAATGATATTATCCTTTTTGAAGATCCATCATGTATTATAACCAGCTGGAACACGCTAAGGTTTAAGCCTGAATTCGCCAAAGGTTATTCTTATTACGATCTTGAGAATAATATAAAAGTCAGTAAATTCTTAAGTTCGGATAATAAGCTTGTATATTGGTATTGTGATATTCTAAAAATATCATCGGATAACACTTCATATACTTTTACTGATCTGCTCGCAGATGTAATAATATATCCCGATTCGACATACAAAGTCGTTGATCTTGACGAACTTTCGGATGCTGTAAGTCAGAATCTTATATCTTTATCGGATCTGTCAAGTGCTTTAAGAACTCTTGATAATCTTCTTAATATGATATATGACGGTTCTTTTATAAGATATCAGGATATACTTAACAGTTACATGGACGGATGCTTTACAAGTCGCTCTTAGTTATCATAGCAATCGCCAGAGTCTAGTGCAATCTCAGACTTTGGCTCGTTGCCCATATAGACAAAAAACGAGGTGTTTCATATTACACCTCGTTTTTAGACCAGTTGCTATAAAGTTAGTGTAATACTACGGTCTGTATTCTTATATTTAATTATCTCAACTCCTGCTGCTTTTAGCATCATCTTAGATGCTATTACAGAATCTGTTTTTGCATATTTATCATCTGCATATACCACAGTTTTTATTCCTGCCTGTATAATAGCTTTGGCACATTCATTACATGGAAAAAGTGTTACATATATCTTGGCACCTTCAAGACTCACTGTTCCTCTATAATTAAGAATCGCATTAAGCTCACTGTGAGTTGTATAAAAATATTTATTCTCAAGTGGTGCTCCTTCTCTTTTCCATGGGAAGTCTTCATCAGAGCAGCCATTTGGAAATCCATTATATCCCATTGACAATATTCTATTATCAGGACTTACTATACATGCTCCTACCTGTGTACCGGGATCTTTAGATCTCATGGCAGACATCATCGCAACTCCCATAAAATACTCATCCCACGATATATAATCTGTTCTTTTGTCGCTCATATTCTCTCTTCCTGCTGTTACTTCCACTTTCGTGCAAACAGTTTTTCCTTTCATAACTTTTACATACTTACAAGTCTGTTGTTTTAGGTTGCTTTCATACAGGTATAAGTATATTGCATACAATATTCGTCTGAAAGATAAACTGCCAAAAATACATTTCTGCAGTTTTCTCTCTTTTAATATAATGCTAATCCGGCAATAATGCAAATGTTATTTTGTGCCAAATATTCTATCGCCTGCATCGCCAAGTCCCGGTATTATGTAGCCGTTCTCGTTAAGTTTCTCGTCAAGTGCACCTACATATATATCAACATCCGGATGTTCTTTTTGCATTCTCTCAACACCTTCCGGTGCAGCTATTATACACATAAATTTGATATTTTTGCAACCACGTTCTTTTAACATCTGAATCGCAGCTACTGATGAACCACCTGTTGCAAGCATTGGATCTACTACGAATATCTCTCTTTCACTACAATCTTTTGGTAGTTTACAATAATATTCAACCGGCTCTAATGTCTCTTCGTTTCTATATAATCCGATATGTCCGACTTTTGCCGCTGGTATCATAGTCAACATTCCATCAACCATTCCAAGGCCCGCTCTTAATATTGGAACTACTGCAAGTTTCTTGCCTTCAAGTTCTTTAACAGTTGTCTTACATATTGGTGTCTCTATATCAACGTCCTGTAACTTAAGATCTCTTGTTGCTTCATAACACATAAGCATTGCTATCTCACTAATCATCTGTCTGAAATCTTTTGAACCAGTTTCTTTTCTTCTTATAATTCCAATTTTATGTTTGATTAATGGATGTTCCATAATTGTTACTTTTGACATATTATTCACACGGACGTAACGTCCTCTCCTTTTTATTAATTTATCATCAGGTGATTGCAAAACTATTATTCTTCTATCATTGAGATTCTTCTGATATGTCTCTCATCGTTAGAAAACTCTGTATTTAGGAATGTATCAACAATCTTTACTGCAAGTCCGGGACCTACTACTCGTCCACCCATTGCAAGTATGTTGGCATCGTTGTGAAGTCGTGTTGCTTCTGCACTAAAGCAGTCATGGCATAATGCAGCTCTTATTCCTTTTACTTTATTGGCAGCTATTGATATACCAATTCCTGTTCCACATATAAGAATTCCTCTGTCTGCTTTCTTCTCTACTACTGCATTTGCTACTAATTTTGCATATACAGGATAATCAACTGAATCTGTGTTATAACATCCATAATCTTCAAACTCTATGTTGTTTTCTTTAAGATATTTAATTACCTCCTGTTTTAATTCAAATCCGCCGTGATCACAGCCTAATGCTACTTTCATTCTTGTTCCTCCTAAAAAATCTGTTTGTTGGTATTGTTGGTAGTATTACTAAATATATATCTTAACATCTTTATAATATGCATCTTGTCTGATATCCATACATATTATTGCCATGTAAAATATCATAATGTCATTATAAGCTAAATATTATAATCTGACTATGTTACCGCCTGCTGCTTTCATAAGTCTGTTCATTATAGCTTGACCTATGTTCTCTCTTGAGAAGCTTTCTGAATATATATATTCCATATTAAGGTCATCAAAATCCCTTAACTGTGCAAATAGATGTGTGGCAACTGATGTCTGTTCTTTTCTTCTTCCTACACTGAACACATTGTCACATGAGTACTTATCCATACTCTCATCTGTTGCCATTACAGCCGCTTTTTCTCCTCTTTTTTTATGCTCTGCCATCTTCTCTTCTATATATTTTATTACTTTTTCTTCTTCGCCTTCTACTATTGTAAGTGCAGCTTTTGGTGCATAATGACGATATTTCATTCCCGGTGCTTTTGGAACTACATCTTTGCTTACCATTCCGCCTTCTGTTATAGCTTTATCAACCTCAACTTCACCTATCACATCGCTTAGTGCCTCTCTTGTTATATATCCCGGTCTTAGTATTGTTGGCACTTTAGATGTCATGTCTACAATAGTAGATTCAAGCCCTATCTTAACTGCTCCTGAATCAATTATCATATCTATCTTGCCATTAAGGTCTTCTATTACATGTTCTGCTTTAGTTGTACTTGGTCTGCCTGATGTATTGGCACTTGGTGCTGCAATATAACGTCCTGATGCCTTAATAAGCCCAAGAGCTACTCTGTGATTAGGCATTCTTATTGCTACAGTATCAAGTCCTCCTGTTATTGAATATGGTACTATATCACTTTTATTAACTATCATTGTAAGTGGACCAGGCCAGAATGCTTCTGCTAACATTCTTGTCTTTTCATCAACATCTTTTGCAAGTTCATCAAGTGCTTTAACATCTGCTATATGAACTATGAGTGGATTGTCTGATGGTCTTCCTTTAGCTGCATATATCTTAGCAGAGGCTTCCTTATTAAGTGCATCTGCTCCAAGTCCATATACTGTCTCTGTTGCAAATGCTACAAGTCCACCATCTCTTATTATCTGACCTGCTTCTCTAAATTTGTCTTCTGATACGTCATCTTCACTGATTTTGATTATTTTTGTTTCCATTTTTTCTTTCTCCTTATTCAGGCATTGTATTAATATTTCATCTCACCAGTATATGCTTTTATACCTTCGCCTATCGCCTTAGCTATAAGAATCTGATATTCTTCTTGTGATAATCTGTCTGCTTCTTCTCTGTTTGAGAGAAATCCACATTCGACTATAACAGTTGGGCATTTTGTATTAATAAGCATATAGTAACTGTCATTGGCTTTTTCAGTCCTTGTATTATCCGGATCTGCAATATTTTTGATACTTTCCTGAATTATATTAGCAAGTTTTTTGCCTTCTTCTGAATGGGTATAAAAAAATACCTGTGCACCTCTTACAGCTTCATCTGTAAAACTGTTTTGGTGTATGCTTACTGCTATGTCCGCTTTTTCGCTATATATTATATCACATCTTTTTTTCATGTCACTAGCTTTTTTATTACTATCGCTGTCTAAGTATAATCCTGAATCACTATCTCTTGTAAGATATACCTTAAATCCTTCTTTTTCAAGATATTCTTTAAGATGTATTGATATCTCAAGATTAATCTCTTTTTCATATCTTCCATTAATACCGACTTTACCTGAATCCATGCCACCATGACCGGGATCTATTACCACTGTCTTAGTGTACAAATTCTCTGTACTGTTGTTAGAATTGCTTTTATCTAAATTACTATTATCTAAATCATTTTCATTAAGATTGTTAATATTAGAATTATTGTTTTTAGAATCTCTTTCTTGCCTATTTGTATTATCTGTATATATATCATTGTTTATACTCTGCTCATCTGTTATGTATATGCTATTGCTATCTATATCTTCTTTAGTTCCTGTATATGTACTCTTTATTCTTATATCTGTCTGTGACAGAATCCATACTGCTGCTATCATAAGTACAGCCATTATTACTTCTAATAATTTACGCTGCATAATATGTCTCTTTCCTCTTTTATAAGTTTTCTTAACATATTATGCAGCGCATCTTCTCTTAATGAATGAATATTTTATTTATGAAATTATGATTTTTTTATTAATTATTAATATATTTTGGTATTACATCCCACACGTCTTCACTTTCAAGTCCAAGTTTCCAGCACGCAACACCGGCAAGATCATACTTATCTATAAGTTTCATCTTTTCTTCGATTGATCTTGCATCTTCAAGCCACATCTTACATACTGAGCCGTCATCATTAACATATCCACCATAATACTGGCCACATTCCTCATTCCATTCAACAAGGTTTGATGATGCATATAAAAGTTCTTTTGATGTATTCATATCATACGTCTTAGATGTGACATTCACTTGTCCATTCGCATCTGTAGTCTCTGTCCATAGTCGTGTATAAAAAGGTATTGCATTAATTAGTTTTTCTTTTGGAACATCTTCTAATGTATCTTTAATACCTGCTTCAACGAATCCTATTGATGCTACCGAACCACTCTCCTTGCTTGTTCCCCAATGTTCATCATATCCCATGACTATCACATAGTCGGCAACTATTCCCTGTTCTTTACGATTATAGAATTCTGTTGACTCTGACGGAACATAATCATCTATTGATAATACTATTCCGTTGTTATGACACTTTATTGCAAGTTCTCTTATGAACTGAATATATGCCGGTCCACATGATCTATCAAGTGACTCAAAATCCACATTAAGTCCATCAAGCCCATTGGCTACTGCCTGTCCTACAAGCTGATTAGCAAGATTTTCTCTGCTTGTCGTATGTGCAAGAAGTTCATACATATCAACTTTTATCTCAAGATTGCTTACAAGTCCCCAGACTTCATATCCCTTTGCCTTAGCACTCTGCACGTATGAGTAGTCTGCGAGTGAATTAATATTGCCCTGTGTATCGCTTAATTGAAACCATGTTGGACATATTGTGTTAACTCCTTTTGTTCTGTCCATAAGTTCCCATATTTTAGCATTGGCTTGCACATTTGTCACCTGATGAAAAACAAGACTTATATCATAATCTTTTTTAATTCCTGTATAAACTATGTCTGTATATTCAATTGTTCTTGTCTGTTCTCCTCTGTCTTTTGCAAGATGTTTATTACTTATATATCCAATATATCCTTCTTCGGTCTTAACTTTTGTCCATCCGTCAATCTCTTCTATTATCTTAAGTTCTTCACCTTTTTTTACATCTGCAACTATAAGACTCTTAATTCCACCTTTTCTACGAATTACTGATTTTTTCTTGGCTTTAACAGTCTGATAAATGCCATCCACACTATACAGATAGAGTCTTCCCGGATTCTCATAGTATTCATAATCAATCTTAGTATATTTTTTAATATAATCAAGTGCGACATATACATTCTGACCATCTATCTTAACTATATCATATTCAGTATTATTCTTCTGGCCTGACACTGTATATTCTTTTGTTCCTGCATAAGTCTTAATCACATCTTTATCTGTTGTATATATAAGAAGTCCTTCATAACTGTCCCAATAGAATCTCTGGTTAAAATTAGAAGTCACGTCATCTATATCTATGTATATATTATTATCTATCACTTTCACAAGATCTTCTGTCATCACATCATTGTATATAAGTGCTGCATCACTGCCATTCACATTATAATATTCATTAATATCAACACGCTCTTTACCAGGTGTATATCTCTGTATAACTTTTACTATAACTACCCCCAAAAGTATTACAAATATAAGTGCTGTAACTACAAAAAGTGGTATAAATTTTTTTACTTTTTCTTTCATAAAATCCCCTTACCGAAGCTCACTTATCTGTCCGGTACCTTTCCTTTCCCTTTTATCCATTATTAAGCATCCTTAAGCCTACAACCTATGTAAAACACCCTGTGTTGTTATCATATAAAAAAGCTCAAATATGCCTAACTTATATTATACAATTATATCATTTTTCGCATTATGTGTATACTACACTTTTTCTTACAAATATACATTTTTTCTTAATATTTACTTAATTTATTCTTCCCGATCCCACCCGACAGCATATTTTTTTTATATTATTATCAGTTGCGTTCTTATGAATTTCCAGATAGTCCTGCACCGACTGATTTGTGCGATTTCTTTGATAACCTTACGCTGACTGATTGCGTATATCTTAGATAATCTTACATCGATTGATGGTATAATATTCATAGATAATCTTACGCTGACTGATTGCGTATATCCTTAGATAATCTTACATCGATTGATGGTATAATATTCCCAGATAATCTTACACTGACTGATTGCGTATATCTTAGATAATCTTACATCGATTGATGGTATAATATTCATAGATAATCTTACGCTGACTGATTGCGTATATCCTTAATTATTTACATTATGTAAACTAAATATTCTGATTTGACTGAATTATATCAGAACTTATTTTGTAGTCTCCATAACTATCATTTGGATTACCTATGAACTCTGTATGCTATCCTTCTACGAATTCTATCTGTTATTCTTAATCTAAAATGTGATATTATGTGGCGAACTGCCATTGATTATATTCATAATGTTTATGTTATTCATGTTGTTCGTATTATTCATAATGTTTATAATATTTATATTATTCGTATTATTCATATTGATGTCTACAACTGTTGACACTTTAAGGGATTCCGGTATGCTGCCTGCTCCTTATTTCTATGCAATTATACACTTTAACATAATTTTTAGCAAGCATTTTTTCTTTTCTTTATGTATGACACTTATATCATTTTTTTACATTAATTATCACTTTACATGTGAATTATAGTTGGTTTATACTATATAATAAATATAACAAGCTTTATTTTTTTATTATATTTATTATCTATTTCTTTTAAATTATTCAACCGATTTATGTTATAAGTTGAATAAGCGTTAACCCTTTGATTTATTCGATTACTTGTTGTAACAAATATTTAGAACAGGAAGTGATTTTTTATGAAAATAGAAAAACTTAGTGACACTCAGATACGCTGTACTCTTAATCAGGCTGATTTGTCTCAAAGAGAGTTGAAACTTAGCGAGCTGGCATACGGAACTGAAAAAGCCAAACTATTATTCAAAGACATGATGAAACAGGCTTCATACGAATTTGGTTTTGAAGCTGAAGATATTCCTCTTATGATAGAAGCAATACCAATATCAACAGACTGCATAGTTCTTGTCGTAACCAAAGTTGAAGATCCTGCAGAGTTAGATACACGTTTTTCCAAATTTGCTCCGGCTGAAGATGATGATGACGATGATTTTATTGATGATTTTTATGATGAGGAATTAGACTCTGATGATATGAATGATATCTTTAATCATGTATTTGATTATGATGAACCATCTATGGCAGGTAAGATGCCTTTTGCTTCTTCGGATAGATTCGCACCTTTTGCTTCACCTAACAAGGCAGGCAATGACAATCAGAATGATGATTATTATGAGACTTCAAACATCTTCAAAGTATTCTCATTCAGTAACCTTGATACTGTTGGCAAGATTGCCCATATTATAAGACCTCTATATAATGGAACTAACTGTCTTTATAAGAATCCATCTAACGGACGTTATCTGCTCGTGTTAAGTAATGACAGTTCAGCTTCTTGCGATCTTAATAATATATGCACTGCTCTTACAGAATATGGTAAAAAAGAAAAATATTCTCTCGCAAGTGATGCTTTTCTTAAGGAACATTGCACTCTTATAATAGATAATAACGCAATAAGCGTACTTGATGAAGTGATGAATTAATCATATAATACTTGATTTATACTACAATTTTGATTTCATATAATGCTTAATTCATCATGCAATACAGAGTTTTCATATAATACAAAATAATCCCTGGAAGTTAGCTACCTCCGGGGATTACTAATGTATTAATTCTACATATTGTAATTATTCAGCTTAATTATTTAGTTGCTAAATATGCATTAATCTCTTCAACTACTGAATCTGGATCCATTCCATGTACCATACATGCATCTTCAAGGCTCTCACCTTGAGCTGATGGACATCCTATACAATGCATTCCTGCATTCATTAAAATTGGAATAATTCCTGTATCAATCTGAATAAGGTCTGCGATTATCATATCTTTTGAAACCTGTGCCATGTTTATATCCTCCTTAAAATAAGCAGATATATATCATCTGCTAACATTGTACTTGCTCATTATAATATATATATTTGCTATTTTCAAGTAATTCCATTCACTGCATTTGTGAACAGTTTATAAAAATTTTTATGTATAATAAGAATATCAACTACACATCACCTAAAGGTAGCGGGTTTCTAACTATGATAAACTATGATAAACTATGACAAACGAGGACAAACGAGGATTTTATATATGAATAATTTTCTTGTAATATACCCTGCTTTAGATTATAATTAGACTGATACTGTACAACACTGTGTTTTGACGGCACTGTTTTGATAACACTGTTGGTGTATCATCGAAATTTATTATTTTTATTATTAGTATTAGGAGGAAATTAACTATGGCATATGTAATTTCAGACGAATGTATCAGTTGTGGAGCATGCGCTGCTGCATGTCCTGTAAGTGCAATCACAGAAGGTGATTCAAAGTACACAATCAATCCTGATGAATGTATCGATTGCGGAACATGCGAAGCTACATGTCCTGTTGGAGCTCCATCAGCTAACTAATAGAATGTTTTATATTGATATTAGTTAAATACTTTGATACAAACAAATGATGCAAGAGAAACCACCACAGATGATATTGTACTTGTCTGCCTGATAAGTCGCATATCATACTGTGGTGGTTTTTTCGTTTAATTTTCTATAATGTTTCTATTTGCTTAGCTAGCCGATTTTTATGGCTCTCCTGTTTGTTTTTTATGTACTCTCTGCTTAGCTATTTTATCCTTTTGCTTAGCTATTTATTCTTTGTCAGATTTGATATAAGCATTTATATATATGTAATCATCTTTTTTGAAAAAATCTTCTGTGTTTCTTCTCGTCTTTATCTTTACCTTTTACAAGATTGTTATTAATATTATTTCTTAGCATCTCATCAAACTTCTTATATCTCTCTTCTTCTGCTTCATCTTTTATTCTAAACAGATAATCCATCTCTTTTATCACACGATTGCTTATTCCGGCTGACAGATTTTCTTCTATGTAATTATTATTCTCTCTAAGTGCTGTTGCTACTATATTGCCTATTATCTTCTCAAACTGACTAAGCCTGTCTTCCATAATAGGACTCTGTGATTCTTTGACCGGCTCACGTTTGCGAAACATTATAAGGTCACCCGCCTGCGTCTTATCTCCATCATACTTTCTACATGTATTACCATCCGGTACAGCTCTTGCCATATCTTCTGTCACAGCTTTTTGTGCATCTTTTTTAGAGCTTGCCTCATTTTTGTTAATTCGCATATCGTCTGTCACTATATTCTTAATAGCTTTAAGTGATATTCCCTGCTCTTTAAGTGCCTTTACCTGACGGAACAATTCTATATGTTCATCAAGATAATATCTGTGTCCCATCTCATTTCTTGGAATATTTATCCCTAGTTCTTCTTCCCAGTATCTAAGTACATGAGCTTCAAGCCCTGTTTTCTCTGATGCGTCTGATATGATATATCGTCTCTCCATTTCAATTCCCCCTGTTATATTAGATGATTTCTATTCTTCCAAAATATGCTGCCATTATATATGTTCTATATGCTTTTAGGCTTCCACACCAATATAGGCTCTCATTTTGACCTATTATGTACATAAAAAAGTACACAGCATCTACTCTTATTTAATAATATGCTGTGTACTTTCTAAATATTCCAATATTTTATTTTTGAATGATTTTTACTGTCTTTCCAAATTCCAATATTTTATTTTTGAATGATTTTTACTATTTTTCCATATTAGCAAATTTGGTATAATTAGGCAGCCATACAAGATTAACTGTTCCAATCGGGCCATTTCTCTGTTTGGCTATTATAATCTCTGCTATATTCTTAAGTTCTGTATCTTTGTTATAATAATCATCTCTGTAGATAAACATAACAACATCGGCATCCTGCTCTATCGCTCCTGACTCTCTAAGGTCTGACAACATAGGTCTGTGCTCTGGTCTTTGCTCAACAGCTCGGCTAAGCTGTGATAATGCTATTACCGGAGCATTAATCTCTCTTGCAAGTGCTTTTAAAGAACGGGATATATCTGATATCTCCTGCTGTCTTGAATCTGTCTTACCATTACCTGTCATTAACTGAAGATAATCGATAATTACAAGTCCGAGATTGTGTTCTAATTTGAATTTTCTACATTTCGAACGAAGTTCTGATATTGATATACCTGGTGTATCATCTATTATAAGGTTCGAATTGCCTATAGTTCCTGCACCTTCTATGAGTTTCTCCCAGTCTGAATCTGATAAGTTACCGGTTCTTATCGCCTGTGAATCCACCTTGGATTCAAGCGACAAAAGTCTGTTAACAAGCTGTACTTTTGACATCTCAAGGCTGAATATAGCTGTTGTAACGCCTTCTTTGAATGCTACATGCTGTGCCACATTAAGTACAAATGCAGTCTTACCCATAGATGGTCTTGCCGCAACAAGTATAAGATCTGATGGCTGAAGTCCTGATGTCTTGTAATCAAGATCTATAAATCCTGTAGCAATACCTGTAACTGTTCCATTGCTTTTTGATGCTATCTCAATCTTCTCAAGTGCATCTATTACAACGTCTTTTATTGGCTGATAGTCTCCGGCACCTTTTCGTTGTACAAGTTCGAATACTTTTTTTTCTGTATCAGCAAGTATATCTTCTGTTTTTTCTTTTCCAAGATAACATGCATTCTCTATCTCTTCATTGACTTTTATTACTCGTCTTAATACCGCTTTATCTCTTACTATTCCGGCATAATAGCTTATATTTGCTGATATCGCTTCGATTCTTGTAAGCTCTCTGATAAAGTCAAAACTGCTTATCTCCGGCGGAACATCTTTTTCTTTAAGTCGTTCCTGCAAAGTAACCAGATCCACAGGCTTGCCTTCATTATACAACTCTATCATGGCATCAAATACTATTCCATACTGTTTCTGATAAAAATCGTCACTTGTAAGTATCTCTGATGCTGTAAGTATTGCATCCTTATCCATTATCATAGAACCTATTACAGAGCGCTCCGCTTCAACGCTATGAGGCAGTACTCTCTTTATAAGTGCTTCTTCCATACATTACCCTTTCTCTGTAACTGACTGCATCTTTATTATCCTGTTATTATTCTCATTCTACTTTGCTTCAGTTACTGAAACTGTTAATTCTGCTGTAACTTCTCTATGAAGTTTTACAGGTATAATATGGCTTCCAAGTGTCTTAATTGGTTCTGGCATAACCATCTTTTTCTTATCAATGTCAAGACCTAACTGCTGTTTTGCTGCTGCTGATATCTCTTTGCTGCTTACTGAACCAAAGAGTTTTCCACCTTCACCGGCTTTGATTGTAAGTCTTACAGGTTTTTCTTCAACCTTTGTCTTTAATACTTTTGCAGCTTCTAACTGTTCTTTTGCAAGTTTTTCTTCATTTGCTTTTTGAAGTTTAAGATCATTAAGATTCTTGGCATTTGCTTCTAATCCTAACTTCTTTGGTAATATGAAATTTCTTGCATATCCATCGTTAATTGTAACTTTATCTCCTTTTTTACCTAATGACTTTACGTCCTGTAATAATATAACTTCCATCTTAGATAGCTCCTTCCTTAATCATGTCTGTTAATGTCTGTTTTATAATCTCTACACCTTCTTCAGGATTCTTGCCCTGAAGCTGTGCTCCCGCAATGGTCATATGTCCACCACCGCCAAGTCGCTCCATAATTATCTGGACATTAACCTCATCTATTGAACGTGCACTTATGTACAACTTGCCATTGTATTCAGTTACTACGAATGAGGCCTTTATTCCATCTATGTCAAGTAACTCATTGGCTACCTGCGCTCCTACTACCGTCGGACTCTCTACATCATCTCCATGACATATCGATATTGCATAAGAATCCATAAATAGTTCCGAATTATTGGCTGCTTCTGCTTTCGCTCTGTATGACTTCATGTCATCTCTTAGAAGCTTTCTTACTCTTGTAATGTCTGCTCCTGAGCGTTTTAAAAATGCTGCTGCCTCGAATGTTCTTACACCTGTTTTATTCATAAAATTATTCGTATCAATAAGCATTCCTGCATACATCGCATCTGCTTCAACCGGTTTTATCTTAAGACCGTCCTGAATATATTGAAGAATCTCTGCTACCATCTCACATGATGATGAAGCATAAGGTTCAATATATGAGAGTACTGCATTCTCAATGACTTCTGCTCCCTGTCTATGATGGTCAAGTACTACTATGTTCTTACATTTTGTAAGTAATTCCTTACATTCTGTATAACTTGGTCTGTTTACATCAACGACTACTACAACTGTACTATTATCGACATAATCAAATACTTCATTTGAGCTTAAGAACATCGTCTTATCATAATCCGGATTATCTTTAAATCTGTTCATAATTGGTCTTACTGTTGTAGTTATCTGATTAATTACAATAAATGCTTTTTTATTAAGTGCTTTTGCAACTCTGTATATTCCGATTGATGCTCCAAACGAATCGACATCTCCTAACTGATGTCCCATAATAACTACTTTATCATTACCTTCGAGTATCTCTTTAAGTGCATGTGCTTTAACTCTTGCTTTAACTCTTGTATTTTTCTCAACCTGTTTACTCTTACCGCCATAATAGCTTATCTTCTCACCTTTTTTAACAACTGCCTGATCTCCACCTCGTCCAAGTGCAAGATCTATAGCTGTTCTTGCGAGTTCATAGTTAGCATTATAACTATCGCCGCTTATCCCGATACCAATACTCAGTGTAATTGCCATCTCATTACCGATATTAACACTTTTTACATCTTCTAAAAGCGAGAATCTGTTTCTCTCCATATCAGGAAGAAACTTATATTTAAATGCAATAAAATATTTATCTTTTTCTATCTTCTTAACTATTCCATCATAGGAACTGAAAAATTTGTTAATCTTACGGTCTATAAGGGCTCCAAGAAGAGAGCGTCTTACTTCTTCTATACTCTCTAATGCTTCCTCATAATTATCAATATATACAAGGCCTGCTACCATCTTCTCGTCTTCTGTTTTCTTCATATAGCTGCGAAGTTTTGTCTCGTCAAAAATATATACGGCTATCATGAATTGTTTCATATCAACATCTTTATATTCCTTAGGATTAATTCTAAGTGCTGATATTCCAATTCTCTGAAATTCAAGTCGCAAATCTTTTCCTTCAAACTGCTCTTTTATGCTTAAAGTCTCATCAAGTGCTGATACTTCCGGAACACTTACTCCCTGAAAGATAGTCGTAATAGACTTTCTATATCTTCTATCTTTTTTAGAAAGTATTGAAAATTCTCTATTCATCCATAGTATATTACCACTCGTATCAAGGAGCGCATAAGGAATCTTAAATTCGTCTACTAACTTCTTTTGTGCCTGTGCATACTCTGTTGCAAATGATATCAGTTCATGTTCTATATATGGTCTTGACTTCATGTACATTGTAAATACACCAATACCATAGAAGACTATAATCATACTGAATACAACTCCTATACGAACGCTTGCCGTATAAGCCCATATATTCATCATAACCAACACTATAAGCATATAAACCGGCCATTGAAAATACGTTTTTAATTGTCTGTTCATTTTAACCTTAGATTTCATAATAATATTCTCCTTATCAAAAAAGAAAACCTTACGTATATTTCCCGATTTCTATGTCATTTATGACATACTCATTAGTTATTATAGCATTTTTGAGAAACTAATTAAAGACCTATTTTTCACTTGTAATCGGCAGAGGGCTGTGGAATATATATACTTGTGTATCATGCTTTGCATTTTTAACATAGCTTGTTGTATGATAACTGCTATATGGAACATCCAATGAGAACTGCTAATCTCTGATACTATGAATAAGATTGATTGTCTGTTTCTTATCTGTTAACCTCTGATACTGTTAATAATATTGATTATCTATTTTTTATCTGCTAACCTCTGATACTATGAATAAGATTGATTATCTATTTCTTATCTGCTAATCTCTGATACTATGAATAAGATTAAATATCTGTCTTACAGTATCTGTCATATTCTGCATTGCGTTCTCTGTCTTCATTGCTTCATCAAGTGTCACAACTGTTCTTAGCACCGGAAAATATGCATCAATACCTGCCGCATTACATGCTACTGCATCTTTGGTAACGCAACCTGCTACACCAATTACAGGAATATTATACTTCTTCGCAATCTCTGCAACTCCTGCCGGTGCTTTTCCCATAACAGTCTGTGCGTCAAGCCTTCCTTCGCCTGTAACAACAATATCTGCATCCTTAATATGTTCTTCAAGTTTTGTCTCTCTAAGTACTATGCTTATTCCTGATTCAAGCTCACCTTTTAAGAATGTTCTAAATGCAAATCCAAGTCCACCTGCTGCTCCTGCTCCCGGATATTTTGCATCTGCCCATGGATATTTCTCTCTTGCAAGTTTTGCATAATATGACAACCATTTATCCATCTGCATTATCATTGTAGATGTTGCACCTTTTTGTGGTCCAAATATCGCACTACATCCCTGCTCACCACATAATGGATTGTTAACATCACATGCAATTGTAAATGTACATTCTCTAAGCTCTTTTATCACATTATCACCTGTAATTGTCTGAAGTTCTGCTAATCCTTCTGCCCCATAAGACACCTGCTTACCGTCCTTGTCAAGCATACCAAATCCAAGTGCCTGAAGCATTCCAATTCCGCCATCATTAGTTGCACTTCCACCAATTCCGATAACAAAATTTCTACAGCCTTTTTCTATCGCATCACGAATAACTTCTCCAACGCCATAAGTTGTTGTCTTAAGCGGATTTCTCATATTATCACTGACAAGTGTTATTCCTGCCGCTCCACTCATCTCTATAATTGCCGTCTTCGTAGATTCTATAATTCCATACTCACACTCAACTTTATCAAGTAGCGGTCCTGTTACCATAACCTTATTAATCTCGCCACCACATCCTGCTACAAGTGCTTCAACTGTACCTTCACCGCCATCTGCAAGTGGCATGACATCAACATTGGCATCCGGATATGCATACATAATTCCCTTTTTAGCACTTTCGCCTGCCTGCATAGATGTCATACTTTCTTTGAATGAATCAATTGCTACTACAACTTTCATATGAATCCTCCTCGTATAATAATGTGCTGTTCAATCTTCCTGTATAATAAAAAAATTTACCCCAACTCTTAACAAAGAGCCTAATAACGTGCTGTTCAATCTATTCTGCACACAACAAAAGGCTAGTACATTCGTAAGAATGTACCAGCCTTAATCTGCTTAATTAACCAATCACTAAAAATTAGTCTAATGTATATGGCATTAATGCGATATGTCTAGCTCTCTTGATTGCTACTGTAAGAGCTCTCTGATGTTTAGCACAGTTTCCTGTAATTCTTCTAGGAAGAATCTTACCTCTTTCAGATACATATCTCTTTAATTTGTTAACATCTTTATAATCTATTGTATTATTCTTATCACCACAGAATACACAAACTTTTTTTCTTCTACGTCCGCCTCTTCTCTTCATTGGAGAATCTGCTTTATCGCTTTTTTCTTTATTATATGGCATAATCTAAACCTCCTTTGGTTTTTAATTAAATGGAAGGCCCTCGTCTTCCACACCGTCTGGTATATTCATAAAGCCATCACCGATATTGGCATTGCCAGGTGTTGGTCTTCCCTGTGAAGGAGCCTGATAAGATGCATGTGATTCACTGGCTGCTGCCTTGCTCTCAGCAAATTCTGACTCTTCCACAATTACTTCTGTAGTATAGACTTTCTGACCGTCCTTATTAGTATAACTACCAGTCTGAATTCTGCCTGATACTACAATTTTTGTTCCCTGATGCAGATATTTCTCGGCAAACTCGGCTAATCTGTCAAATGCAACACAACTGATAAAATCTGCTGTAGCTTCCTCACCATTATTACTACGGCGTCTTCTGTCTACTGCAAGAGTATATCTTGCAATTGCCATTGATCTTTCACCCTGTGAATAACGAATCTCAGGATCTCTTGTTAATCGTCCCATTAAAATAACTTTATTCATATTGTCTCCTCTTTCTCTCTGCATTTAGTGAACACTATGTTAAAAATTACTCTTCGTCCTGTCTTACGCATAAATATCTGACAACATTTTCCATGATACGAATGTTGCTTTCAACTTCGCCTGGGCATGCTGCGTCAGCTTCGAACTGAATAAAGTAGTAAAAGCCTTCTTTCATCTTCTGAATCTCGTAAGCTAATCTCTTCTTACCCCATTCATCAACGTTAGTTACTGTACCACCGAAACGAGTAATATATTCTTTTACTTTTTCAATTGTACTAACTCTAACATCATCTTCAGCTTTTGCACTAACAACTACTGCTAATTCATATTTGTTCATGCTATTGCACCTCCTTTTGGTCTTTTGGCCCTTATTATATCAAAAAATAAGAGCAAGGATATTTACTATCACGAAGATCTACTTTACCATATTTTGTCCACTAATGCAAGTTTATTTTTCTTATTTTATAATTTATTTATTTTATTTTACTTTCTGTCACTTTTACCGTGTCTGAATCTCTCCATCCGGCTTTTTTAGTGATTTTGTATTCTTCTCCACCAGCTTACGGCTTATCATAATCTGGTGTCCGCATCCCATACACTTTAAGCGAAAATCCGCCCCGACACGTAGAATTTCCCATTCGAAACTCTTACATGGATGCTGTTTTTTTAATTTTACAATGTCTCCAACTTCATATACCATATAATTCACCTTTGATTAAATATTGTCTTATTCTATCTTTCTTAGCTTTATCCTTTTATTCATGCGATAATTCATCACACTCTTAACTTAGAAAATACTTGTCCTATGCTGTCATTAATCAACAGATTAGCACGTCCGTCGTATGGTGTCGCTGATTTATTGATTAGCACAATCTTATCCTTTGAATAATAATCAATAAGCCCTGCTGCAGGATATACTCCAAGAGAGGTTCCTCCAACAATGAGCATATCCGCATTGCTTATATACTCAACAGCTTTTTTAAGATCATCTTCATTAAGACATTCCTCATATAGAACCACATCCGGTTTTACAATCCCACCACACTCACAGTATGGAACACCTTCTGAGTTCTCAATATATGCAAGATCATAGAATCTGTGACATCTCATACAATAATTCCTGTGTATACTTCCATGCAATTCGATCACATTCTTACTCCCAGCCATCTGATGCAACCCATCTATATTCTGTGTAATTACACACTTAAGCTTTCCGATACTTTCAAGTCTTGCAAGCATCTTATGTGCTGAATTCGGTTTTGCTTCATCATATATCATTCTGTCTCTGTAAAAGCGATAAAATTCAAGAGGATTGCTCTGAAAAAAACTTCGACTTATAATACTCTCCGGTGGATATTTATATTGTTGATTGTAAAGTCCATCAACACTTCTAAAATCCGGTATACCACTCTCAGTAGATACTCCTGCTCCACCAAAAAATACAATATTATCTGCCTCCTCAATCCATCTGTTAAGCAATTCTATCTTATCTTCCATGTAATATAACACCTCCCATATCAGCCCTGTTATCTGTCTGTGACTGCGAACACTTTCATATTCGATTATAACAGAAAATGTCATCATTTTCCACACGAAATCTATATGAATTGTCAATATATCCCAGATATTTAAAGACTTTTATACACAAAGGTGAAAAAAAGCAATTATATAATTGTAAAGACTTAGAAAATTAAAAGTTGTGAAATTATAAAGATTAATTATTGTAATTATTATTTTATTTATTACTGCTATACTATATCTGTCATAAACTATAAACTATAAACTCTGTACAGAACAAGGTTAATTAAATCATAATATATATATTAGAGTAGCGGGGGCAGGATTTGAACCTACGACCTTCGGGTTATGAGCCCGACGAGCTTCCAGACTGCTCCACCCCGCGTCAACTTTTATAGTATAGTTTAATTATCATACATTGTCAATTGCCCAAAAGGACTATTTTTAGCCCCGTATGCCAAAAAAGATTATTTTTTTGTAGAGAATGTAATTGTTTTTAATTTATAAAAACATTGATATTGCTTTACATACTACCGATTAACATATATATATGTTCAATGAAAGGATTTTATTTATGAAAAAGAAAACAAGTGTATTCACCAAAATTTTAATAATAATACTGGTACTAGAATTAATTGCCCTTGCAGGCATATTTGCTGTTTTCAAATTTTTCAAATCTTCTGCATCAACCCAAGGTAGCTCCAATACTACCAATAGCGAAATATATACTGAAAATTCTGGCGAGAACACTTCTGCTTCTTATGAAGAATCATCTAACCAGATTAGTGAATCCACTTCTGCTATTGTCCCTGATACAAGTAACAACAGTAACGACAATAGTGCATCCTTAGAACCATCATCTAATGATACTAATATAGATACTAATTCTATATCTGCCAATACAACCACTAGTAACAATACTGATTTTTCCAGAAAAGAACATAATGATTCCGAAAAAAATATGTCCGATCAGGTAAATATAGATGTTAATGTTATATATCAGCTTCCAGAACTGCCAACAGGATGTGAGATAACATCTCTTGATATGGTTCTTAACTATATGGGATATTCTATAGATAAAGTTACACTCTCTGATAATTACCTTGATAAAGGAACTATCGGTATTGACAGCTATAAAAAAGTATTTCTTGGAGATCCTAAAGATTCAAACTCCTATGGTTGTTTTGCACCGGTAATAGTAAATGCTGCCAACAAATACCTTACTGAACAAAATAGTTCCCTTCATGCCTATAATCTTACCGGAAGTGAACTTAATGAACTATTTGATAATATCAGATGTGGACTTCCCGTAATTATATGGGGATCACTTAATCCTAATATTAATATAACATATAATAATACCTGGATTGTAGATAGTGAGATTCTCAAATGGCCCGCCAACGAACACTGTATGGTTCTTACGGGTTTTGATCTCGCCAACAATACCGTAACAATAAATGATCCCCTAAAAGGAGTATGTACATATGATTATAATGCATTTTTAGAATATTATGTTGAACTAGGACGACAAGCTGTTGTAATCGATTATTATTCCTAACTGTTACATACTTATCATAAAATGGATTTAATCGTAGTATTACTCCTATTTTATGAAGTATGTCAAGATACAGGCATAGCAATGGAAGGACAGACTTAATCGTAGTATTACATTTATTTTATGTCTATCTTATGTCTATCATTTTACCTATACTATTTTATATGTTTCATAACGTCCCTGTAAATATTAATTGTAGATTTAATATCTGCAGATTTCATTATTCCGGCTGATACTGCAATTCCATCTGCTCCACATTCAAGCGGAACACTACAGTTATCAATATTAATTCCACCTACTGCCAAAGATGGAATTGTAACGCTTTTAAGAATTCTTTTATAAGTATCTTTTTCCATTGGAACAGCATCTTTCTTAGTATTAGTTACAAACCATGCTCCACTGCCAAGATAATCAGCTCCATCTTGCTGTGCTTGCTTTGCTATTATCTCATTCCTTGCAGTTGCACCAATTATCGCATGTTCTCCAAGAATATGCCTTGCATCTCTTATAGGTACATCATCAGTTCCAAGATGTACACCATCTGCTTCACTAAGAAGTGCAATATCAATTCTATCATTTATAATAAGTGGTACTTTGTACTTCTTTGTTAATTCCTTAATTAGTCTTGCTCTTAGAAGATACTCTCTTGAAGATATGTCTTTTTCTCTAAGCTGAACATAATCAACTCCAGCCATTAATGCTTCTTCTATCTTATCTATTCCATAACTAAAATCAGTTATGAGATACAATATTCCGGTCTTTTTCATCATAATGCTATCCTCCATAATTTTTAATATTTATAATTTTTGCTTTTATAAGGTTAATTATCTGCATCTGTATTTTTTGCTTTTATAAGGTAATTATCTGCATTTGTATTTTTCTGCTTTTATAAAATAATTATCTACATCTGTATTTTCTGCTTTTATAAGATAATTATCTACATCTGCAATTTTTACTTTTACACAAGGCTTAATGTATCTAACAGGCTATTTTTATAAGTCGCATATCCTCTGGTATTATCTGCATTAGCAAGCAGATATCGCATCAACATTGACGTTACTAATGCTGCCTTTTCCGGTTCTTTAGGATTTACTGCATATACGGCTCCAAGTAATGCTCCATACATGCAACCCGTTCCTGTAACATTCCATCGTAATGTTAATGCTGTTGCTTTATCATCTATCATTTCTGATTCAGATGTTCTTATGTCTAACATTGATGTTCCTATCATTCCAGTTCCTTTAGCTGTCTTTTTTATTAAAATATAATCCGTTTCACCTGTTGCTATATATACTCTTTTATCCTTATTATTATCATTATCGTCTATATCTTCTCTAGACTTTTGAATATAATTATTAAGCAACTTATCAAAGTCTTCAGCTTGTAACTGTGAATCTACTCCGGTTTTAATACTTTCTCCATTAAGTATGCTAGATATCTCTGCATAATTTCCCTTTATTATCCCAGTGAAATCATACCTTAATATATCTTTTACAAATCTCTTTCTAAACTCTGTAGCACAACATCCAACCGGATCTATAACAATCGGTATACCTCTTTCATTAGCAGCTATAATTCCTCTATGCACACTTTTTATTTTATCTTCATCTAGTTGTCCTAAATTGGCAACAAAGCCATCTGCCTGTTGTATAACATCTTCTAGCTCTTCTGCATACATTGCCATAATAGGTCTTGCACCAACAGCTGATAGTGCATCAGCACAAAGAGTTGCTGTCACAATATTAGGAATCATATGTATTCTTGGTTTTAGATCTCTTATTTTTTGCACTTCATTTTTTATTAAATCTAAATTTAATTTTACATTTTTATTCATAATATTACCATCCTATCTCCTATAGCATATATCATAAAAAGCCTATACACATATACTAAATTCCTAATCCTATACATATTGGTACATATGATTAAGCGGTCCATTTCCTTTTCCGATATCCATTCCGTCTTTTATCGCACCATATACATATTCCTTAGCACATCGAACAGCATCTATAATATCCATGCCTTTTGCAAGATTAGAACATATTGATGATGAAAGTGTGCATCCTGTTCCATGCGTATTAGTATTATTAAGTCTTTCTTTATTAAACCATATATTTTCAGATTTACAACACAAAAGATCATCTGCAGTTTCCTCAAGATGCCCACCTTTTATCAAAATACTGGCATCTGTATATTGCCTAATCATATTTGCAGCTTTTATCATATCATCTTTACATTTTATCTCCATATTTGCCAATTTTTGTGCTTCAAGTATGTTAGGTGTTATTATATCTGCGATTGGAAGCAATTTAGATTTAAGTGCTTCCATTGCACTTTGATCTATAAGATCATGTCCACTTGTAGATACCATAACTGTATCAACTACGATATTTTGGGCATTCCATTCTCTAAGTTTCTTAACAATTGACTCTATAATCTGTGCATTCGACACCATACCAATCTTAACTGCACCAGGAAATATATCAGAAAAAACTGCATCCATCTGCATCTCCACCATCTTTGCATCAATATCTTCAATACCGAATACTCCTGTTGTGTTCTGTGCTGTAATAGCTGTTATCACGCTCATTCCATACACTCCATGAACTGTCATAGTCTTAAGATCTGCCTGTATTCCGGCACCACCACTTGAATCCGAACCTGCAATTGTAAGTGCCGTTGGTATTTTTTGCAATATACTATTCTTGTTCCCCATATTTCCAAACCCTGTGCATTTTTCATTTATATTGCACTTTTCCATAATATCACATTCTTTCATATATAAAATTCTTTCGTTTGTCATAGGCTCCTCCCACTACCTTTAGGCGGTGGGGAGTTGACCTCTATATTATATACTCTATATTGTAAATTTAATTTTTCTCAATACACCTATTAATATAGCTGCAATAATAGTTCCGCCTATAGTGCTTACTAAAAAAGGCAATATAAAAGCATAAACTGCACATTTTTTGCCCATAACAAAAGCAGCCACAGGGAAAGCTATTAAGCCTCCCACTATGCCTGTTCCTATTATCTCAGCTAAATATGTAAGGTAGTATTTTTGTGTATACTTAAATACCATGCCACAACATAATGCACCCACCATACTTCCCGGAAATGCTAATAATGTGCCTGTTCCAAGAATATTCCTTATAAGTGATGTTACAAATGCTATCAATATGCTATATTCTGGTCCAAGTGTAATTGCACTTAATACATTAATAAAATGCTGTACAGGATAACATCTCATTACACCTACTGGTATGGACAGAGCTGATAATACTACAGTTAATGCTACATACATAGCTGAAACTGTAAGCTTAACAATTCTATTCTCCGGTATTATTTTTGCTAAGATGTTATTGCATCTACTATCAATACGTTTCTGTTCTTCCTGTTTTTCACATTTCATCGCTAATCCATTACCGAAAACCTATAAAAATCTTAACCATTTTAACTATATTATAGTTTTACAGTATTTTCCTTTCTCTTTTTTCTACATACTTAACACGATAACTGTATTATAATTGACGCTTGCCTATCTTATTGACACTTGTCTATTTTATTGACGCTTGTCTATCTTATTGACACTTGTTTGACTCTTATGAATGTCTATTTGTTTCTTATTGCCGTTCTTATATTATTCATCAAATATGTTTACAATCTCTCCATCAAGAATTCTATTCATATTTTTTACTGCACAAAAATTACCACACATAGAACATGTATCCTCTTTTTCAGGTTTTGCGTCAGCTCTATATCTGACAGCTTTTTCCTTATCTATACATAGTTCGAACATCTCATCCCAATCAAGTTTTTTACGTGCAGCACTCATCTTGTAGTCCCATTCTTTTGCTCCTTTTATACCTTTCGCAACATCTGCTGCATGTGCTGCAATCTTAGATGCCATAATTCCTTCTTTTACATCTTCAATAAATGGAAGTCTCAGATGCTCTGCAGGTGTTACATAACATAAGAAAGATGCACCGTATGTTGCCGCAATAGCTCCACCAATAGCGGCTGTAATATGATCATATCCTGGAGCTATATCTGTTACTAATGGTCCTAATACATAAAATGGTGCTCCATGACATATTGTCTGCTGAATCTTCATGTTGGCTTCTATCTGATTAAGTGGCATATGACCAGGTCCCTCAATAATTACCTGAACATCTTTTTCCCATGCTCTCTTAGTAAGTTCACCAAGTACAATAAGTTCTTCAATCTGGGATATATCAGTTGCATCTTCGATACATCCTGGTCTACATGCATCACCAAGACTCAATGTAACATCATATTCTCTACATATATCAAGAACTTCATCAAAGTGTTCATAGAATGGATTCTCGTTGCCTGTCATCTCCATCCATGCAAATATTATCGAGCCACCTCTTGATACTATATTCATAAGTCTCTTATTCTGTTTAAATCTCTTAGCTGTTTCTCTATTAATGCCACAATGGATTGTCATAAAATCTACACCATCTTCTGCATGCATTCTTACAATATCTAACCATTCCTGTGTAGTTATATCTTTTAATGCCTTATGGTAATATACAACTGCATCATATATAGGAACAGTTCCAATCATAGCTTTACATTCTGATGTTAATTTTGTTCTAAACTTTCTTGTATCGCCAAATGAGCTAAGATCCATTATGGATTCGGCACCAAGTTCAACAGCACTATTAACCTTGTCCATCTCCATATCCATATCTTTACAGTCTCTTGAAACACCCAGATTAACATTTATTTTCGTCTTTAACATAGAACCTACACCATTAGGATCTATGCATTTATGATTCTTATTAGCTGGTATTACAACCTTTCCTTGTGCCATTAACTCTCTTAGTTCTTCAACTGGCATATTCTCTTTTTCTGCTACAGATTTCATCTCTTCTGTAACAATCCCCATTCTTGCTGCATGCATCTGTGTCTTATAATCTCTCATAGCCATCTTATTCTCCTTATATAAAAATAATATTAACGTATTAATACTAAACAAGATAACATCAGGCGTACAAAAAAGAGTGTACATTATTCTGTACACTCTTATAAAATCTACATAAGATAATAAATTTACTATTCCTACGCCGGCATTATCCGTATCAGGTACATGGGTCGAAATCGTTCAAATCATTCCTCTCAGCCTGTAGCGACAAGCTCCCCGTAAATTAAAATATTTAGTTAAAAAAAATACTTGAGATTCTCATCTCAAGTAATTAGAGGCGACAATCAGATTCGAACTGATGATCAGGGTGTTGCAGACCCACGCCTTACCACTTGGCTATGTCGCCAAACAAACTGCTTTTATATAATAACAAATATCTTCTGCTTTGTCAATATATTTTTTAATGACTCCAAGGGGATTTGAACCCCTGTTACCGCCGTGAAAGGGCGGTGTCTTAACCGCTTGACCATGGAGCCAAAACTCCCCGAGTAGGGCTCGAACCTACAACATCACGGTTAACAGCCGTGCGCTCTACCATTGAGCTATCGAGGATTATTATATATTCAAAACTACACGCTGAATTTATATCTTTTAGAATCCTTTTTTTCTGAGGTTAACCTCTTCTTTTGGTTAAGTCCTCGACCTATTAGTAACAATCAGCTGCACGTGTTACCACGCTTCCACCTTTGTCCTATCTACCTTGTCGTCTTCAAGGGGTCTTACAGCTTGCGCTTGGGATATCTCA
>NZ_JAHLQC010000002.1 GCF_018918265.1 Falcatimonas sp. MSJ-15 | reverse complement strand
CCTGTGAGTGTAATCTTCTCAACTCGTCTGCTCTGTCCATGAGTACCAAGTGAGATGATACCGTCATCTGATACTGTTGCAGCGATATCTGCTTCATCATCTGTTCCGATTCTTCTCTGTACGTGAGCTGAGAAGTTTACTTTGTCGTAGATGTCGTCTGTATCTGGTTTGTCAATATCAGCTTCATTATCTGTAACTTCAGCGTCAGGAGTTGCTACAACTGAGAATACACTGAATGAATCTGTCTGGAAAGATAATTCAACTTTATTAGTCTGAGTATTTTCAGCAGCCTTTGCTGTATAAATAGCTTCACCATTATCGTATACAGTATAAGTTTCACCATCTACAAGTTCATCATTCTGAACAGTTAACCAAACTGGTTTCTGGAGCTCTTTTACTTCATTATCAACTGTCATTTCAGCTACAAAGTTAACTACTGAATCTTTTACTTTGTATACTTCGTCTTCTGCATGTAAATCAGTTACTACTAATTTTACTTTTACACTTTTTTCTGGTGATTCTACAGCAACAACATCTGGGTCATATGCTGCAAAAAGTAATCCGTTAGCAGATACTGTGGATAATGTATTTGAATCAGTATCTGTAATTGTGTAGTAAGCTGATAAATCACTTTCAACTTCTGCACTTGCCTGTTCTACAGCTTCTTTCTTTAATATTTTTGCATCAACTTTATTGTCATTGATTGCATCTGCGAGCTGTAAAGATAATGCACTTGTAAGTTTATTATTTTTAGCTAATCTATTAGCATAAATTTCTGTATTTGGAATCGATGTAATTTCAAAATCATCATCACTTGGATCTGGCTGAACTACAACATATCCTGATGCTTCAAAATCATAACCTACATTAGCGTATACTTTAACTTTGGCATTAATCTTAGTTATACCAGGAGCCACAGGCTTTACATTAAATTCATCAGTACTACCTGAAATAGTTGCAATACTTGTATCTTCAACTGAATAGTCAGCATATACATGTGATAAATTAGTACTGTTTGTAGGATAAGCTGTTATTGTACCACTTGTTGTTGAAGTAGCTCCGGCAGTTGGAAGAACATCATTTATCACAAAAGATGCTGCAGTTACAACTTTTGAAGCTTTAACGCTATCAGTACCATTATCATAGCTACCATTTTTATTTCCATCAACATATGCTGTAACTTCGTAATCACCATAACGTTTTGTTGTTAATTCACCTGTAGATGTGTCAAAAATTGCATATATTAAATCTTTTGAATCTGGATTCGAAGTATCACTACCACCTGTTTTATCAACCAATTTGATAAGATTACCTTCAACAAGCATATCTAAATCAGTGTCAGCAGGTGTTGAGCCATCAGCCTTAACTGTATTTGTACCTTTTATAGCATAAGAAATATTCTGCTGTGAATTTGCAGGTGCAACATTTGTTGTTAATACAGCAGTATCACCAGTAGAAACTACTTCTTTATCAGCTGTCATAAGGATTGTACTTGCAGTTACAAGCCCTTTAACTGCTTTTAACTGAATTTTTTTACTTATCTCATTTTCACGACCAACGATTTTAATCTTAACTTCTATAGTAACTGTTGCACCGTCAACTTCAGCATTAACACTAGAATCATCTAAAGTTACGGGAATAGGTTTTGTAATATCAGAAACTGTAATAGTTGTTGGTGAAGCGACAGCCACACTATCAACGGTTGTACCACCAACTTTGAATTTGTTAGCAGCATCGCTTGATGCATAAGCTGTTACACTAACTGACTCGTATGTTTTGTTATCGCCTCCGAGTAAGTTAACATTTATATACTCTTGATTAGAAACAATATTGCTTGCACTACTAGGTAATGTATTATAAATATTAGTATTTGTAGCACTTAATGTTAAACCTGTTACAGCTGTTGCATCATTTATTTTTACAGTTTCAGTAGGATCTATTGTATAACTTGTTGATGATGCAGCAGCAGCCTTATCAGTTACCGAAGCAGCAGCTGAATACATACCTATATAATAGGTTCCTGTCGGAACATCATAAGGAATAGGCAATGCTGTTGTTCCATCAGCAACTTCTTTGAAAACATATACAGCTTTATCGCCTGTCTGAGAAGCAGTTCCTTTTGCAAAAAGAGCAATTCTTGTTTTATTAGAAGTTGATGCTATCGTAAGGTCTTTACCCTTTTGAATTTCATTTGCACCTGCTGGTGTAATAACAGAAGCTTCAGCAACTAATGGTTTCATCATATATGTTGGCACAACAGTAACTGCCATAGCAGCAGATAAAGCGTATGCCATAATTTTTCCCATCTGGGAACGTGTAAATTTGTTCATATCGTGACCTCCTAAAATTTAAAAATTGTGCCTGTTTTCGGCGAGTTTTTAGATATCTAAGGACCGGCGATTAATTGATTAATTTTAATTCTCCTCCGGTAGATGTGGGTACGAATGTGAATCACTTGAGCCTTTAAATATGATAGATGTGTTTGATGTTATCAACCTCATCATATACCTGCCACGGCATATCATTTATATCTATTGCCAAAAGCTCTATTGATTCAATAATACGACACATACTTACACTATATTATGTATAAAGCATTTTGGATTAAGATAGGCAGGCAGTGGATTTGATAGAATTATAAGAGTAAAAGAGTAGTAGCATATTAGTAGCAGACAATGAAAAAGTAGCTTAATCAAAAACTAATACCAACCTATTGGTTTTGATTAAGCTACAAGTTTAATTCAAATCTTCAATTTACTAAATTCTAAGCCCATTAATAAAACTCATCAATAGACAAGGTCTACCGAGCTTATCAATTTAAGATATCGATGATAAAGCAATCAAATAATTTTAAACTTTAATTCAATCGATAAGACGAATAAGTTTATTTTAAAGAGTTAATATTATCTTCAGTCATCTGCATATAAGGTATAGTAATTTCATCAATATTATCATCAAATAATTCATTATAAAATGTCTGATAGGCACTTTTACTTAGAGTTGTTGAAGTATTATTTTTCTTGTCAACTACGAGGAATACAACACCAGCATTATCTGTATCAGCCAGAGGATCAATTTTATTACCAAGAAAATCAACAGTTTCACCAACTTTGTGAGCTGAGATCTGATATTTTACGTCATAGACATCATTAATACTATTATACTCATATACGGTATATGGCCATAATTCATCACTTGCAGTATCAGCATCATTTTCCCACGTTACATAAGGTTCATTGTTGTTAAAGTATGTTATGCCGACATAATCTTGCAATTCGTTATGTAACTCATTAGTTTTATCATCATATCCGAAGACACTGTGAATTTTAAGCTGATTAGAATCAGAGTAGATAAAGTTAATGATAAGTTCATCAAGACCATCATTATCAATATCATATATTGAAAAATAGTTGTCAGTGATTGGATTTATGCAACCATCGGCATTAAGTTGTGTGCCATTTGGAAGTATATTATTATTAATTACCTGGTTAAGTGCATCCTGATAAGTTTTTATCATTTTATCATGTGTAGAATTATCAAGGTTTGTGTCTGAACTGACAGTAGTATTATTAGTGGAAGTATCACTAACTGTCTGGTCAGCTGATGATACTTCTGTAAATGTAGATTCCAATTCTTTTGTATTGTTGTTTTTGTTATTAGTAGAAGTGGTAGTGTTATTACATGCCATAAGGCACATTGACATGGCTGCAATATTAGCTAGTGTAAAAAATTTCATTTTCATAATCTGGTATCTCCTTTATTTTATATTATTCACGTATCTCCCGTATTGCGTGAACTAACGTAACTTGACGTCTATAATAGGATTATAAAAGAATTTACCAAAAAGAACTTTAATAATTTATAACACTTTTATATTCAAAACTTACGATATACTTAATATTTTGTTGCAAAGTGATTAATTATGTTACACTTAGTTTAAGATTGTTACAAAATATTTAGATATTCAAAATTTTTGAATATACAGATTATTAAAACAAGTTTTAGTATGCCATTTAAAATAAGTTGTTTAGCTTTTTTATGCAAGTATTATATATCATATTGCTTGTTTAACATGCTATTTTTTTAATAATCTGTTCAACTCTTTCTGTGCTTACAGATAGGATATCTGCGATTTCGTATGCAGAGAAACCTTTTCGGTTCATTTTGAGGACTGCCATTTTGATATGGTTCTCAAATCTTTGGTCAAACTGCTGTCTGGCATGTTCTTTGGCAGATGCCACGCCTTCTTCGAAGGCTTTCTTAATTAATTCATCATTAGGATTGCACATAACTTCTTTATCCTTTCAATATTCTGGGTGTTACTGGTATTATGTCAAATGGAGAGTTTCCACATATAATTCATAATCCTGCTTGTACTAAAGCAGTTTCTTTAGTTTTTACACTACTATTATGTTTATATAATGAACATTTGTCAATAGATAAAAAGGACTGTTATAGAAAAATATTATTGTTAAATCCTTGTCATAAAGCGACTTGTAATGATATGTAAAAATAAAAGTTTCCAAATTGATATGTGGAAAAGTAGTGAAAACTTATTTTGAAAATAAGGTTTGATGTATAAAAAAGATAATTGAAGCAATAATAGAATAATAACAGAGAATACTGAATGTAATATAGCGAAGTTGTTATGAATGATGTTTGCTAAACAGTACAAATCTAACAAAAATATTTAATAATATAAACATAGAAAGGATGATTAACATTGATAGAATCAGATACAATCAAACTTTTAAGAGAGTGTGATGCCGGAGTTAAGATGGGGATAACATCTATTGGTGAAGTACTTTCTTATGTAAGTGATGAATCTCTTAAAAAGTCGCTTAACAGATGTATGGATAAGCATATAGAACTTAAGGATGATATGCAATCATTGCTTGCAAGATATCACGATGAAGGTAAGAATCCTAATCCTGTAGCTAAAGGTATGTCATGGATGAAGACGAATGTTAAGCTTGTTATGAATGAATCTGATAAGACTATAGCGGATCTTATGACAGATGGTTGTAATATGGGAGTTAAATCATTAGAAAAATATCTTAATCAGTACAAAGCAGCGGATGATGAGGCAAAGAATATTGCTAAGGAACTTATAGGCTCAGAAGAAAAACTTCTTAGAGAGATTAAAAGCTATCTCTAGATTATAAAAAAGCAAAGAAAGACCTTTAGCTCAACGGCTATATATACCGAAAGAGTCTTTCCAAAAATGATATGCATACTAGTGTAAGAAGTCGGCTAATATTAGTTGATTAGCCGACTTCTCAATTATAGAAAAATAATTGCCCCTTTCAAATATTTTGATAAATATTATTCTAATAAGAATTATATTAACAGTTCCTATCTTATTTATCTAATATATATAATTTTGGTAATTAATTGTCTTCAAATCGTGCATTGTTAAGTTCTTCAAGAGCTCGAATAAGTCCTGCCTGCTGATTAGGAAAGAAATGTGAGTATGTATTAAGAGTAGTTGATATACGTTCATGCCCCAGGCGTTCAGCAATTACAGCAGGAGGAAAACCAAGATTTATAAGCAGTGATGCATGACTGTGACGTAAATCGTGAATACGGATTTTCTTAATACCAGAGATAGAGCATCCACGTTTCATTTCTTCATATAATAGTGTGCGTCGACATTTAAATATTCTGTCATAAGGTTTGGTTATTTTATTTTTAATAATATAGTTGTTAAGTTCATTACATAGAAAAACAGGTATCGGAACAATACGGTTGCTTCCTGGTGTCTTAGGCGGTGTAATAATGCTTTTACCACGAATCTTGTGATAAGTCTTATTAATAGTAATAATATTTTTATCAAAATTAATATCATTAAGTGTGAGAGCAAGAAGTTCGCCTTCACGAATACCGGTCCAGTATAGCGTTTCAAATATAGTATGTCCAAGGCTTCCAAGCTCGAAAGCACAGATAAAGTTATTATATTCTGTTTCAGTCCAGAATTTCATTTCCTTTTTTTCAGGTTTTACAATACATCCTGCCATCTGGCAAGGATTAGTTGCAAGCCCATAAAATCGAACTGCAAAGTTAAATAAAGCAGTTAATTGAACATTGATTCCACGAAGATAAGAATTACTATAATTTTTTGCTAATAGTGAACTTTGCCAGTTTCTGATATCAATAGGACGGATTTTATCTATATACATATTTTCAAAGTAAGGAAGAATGTGTAATTCGAAGATTTTGTCTTTGGTAATTAAAGTTGATAGCTTAATTCTCTTTGAGATGTCATCGTAATACAACTTGTAGAATTCTAAAAACAAAATGTTAAGATTGGCTTCACCATATTCCTTAAACATAACTTCATATTTTTGTGCATCATACTGAGTCTGAAATCCACGCTTCATTTTTTGTCTTAGAACACCGGTCACGTCAGTGTAATAGAATTTAGCATACCAGTAGTTGTATTTCTTATCATAGTAAGCAGGCATATATAAGCCCTCCTTTAAGTGTTATAATATATGTATTTGCGATAATGTGTTTTCGCAAGCGTTTAATATTATAACATCTTATCATAATTATTTAATAAAAAATCAAGAAAAGCATAATATTAGTATATAAAATTTTATCCGATAGATTAAACATAGAATTGTATAGATTGTATTTTAGCTAAACAATTTGAAAGAAGTACCTGGAGGGGGAGAAAATATATCTAAAATAAATATAGTGGAGGATATATTATGAAGTGCTTAGCAAGAGGAAAAAAACTAATATTGGCAGCAGTCCTGTCTTTAGCTATGGTATGTACATCAAATATGTATTATGAAAATGAAAAAATTTTGAATGTATATGCTGCAACTGAAAAAGAAGCAACTGACATAGGGATATCATCAACAGCCGATGTGATACTTTATGCCGAGAATGGAACAGGTGCTACAGCAAAGTTACAGGCAGCTAATACAGAATATCTTGAAACACAACTTACAGGTGGAACGACATTTAAGAAACTTGAATATTATTTTGAAGCTAAAAATATGGATAAGCAGTATGTTAATGATTGTTTTGTTATTAAAAAAGATAACGACACAACAGTATCTTTTACAGGAGGAAAAGCAGTATCGACACTTTCGACAGGCAAAAATGGAGTGCCAAAATTCTATATAACTGCCGGAGAAGGATACAGCGAAGGCGCAACACTTGAAGTTACAGTGACAATGTGGCTTACTAACAGAACAACACCAATGGTAAGACGTGCAGTATTTACACTTGATAATGGACTAACAGTTCCTACAGCTCTTGAGGTAACAGCGACAAGAGATATAATAAGAACAGGAGTTGAGACTGTTATTAAGACTAATATGCAGCCAACAGACAGTAATGCGACTATTTTTTATAAGATAACTAAGGATAAGCAAAGTATTAGTGATGAACTAACAGGTGGAGTACATACACTACAATCTACAGATGGCAAGACAGAATATGCAACTTTTGATGAGAATACAGGTATATTTAAAGCAAGTGTGGCAGGTGTATATGAATTTATACCGATGGCATCTGCATTTAGTGGAAAACCTATAACAAAAATAGTTAATGTTGTTGATTTATCTTTTGAGAATATAAGTGTTGAAGCGGGAAGAAGCGTTACAAAAGGTAATTTTATCTATGCAAAAGGTGATACAGTCGGAGGGCTTAATGCCAATAACTGTAAGGTGACATATGCGGTTGCTAATGAGAATATTGCTACGATAGAGAGTTCTGGCGAGGCGTATGGAGCTAATCTAAAAGTTATAGGTGTAAAACCTGGATTTACAAAGATTACAGCAACAGTAACTTCAATGGATAAAAATGTTAATTATTATATAACAAAAGAAGCATATATAGTTGTTGCACCAAAGTCTTCTGCGAAAGATTTTAGTATTACAGATACTGTTGGTAATAGTTGTAAAGAAGCCTATATTAATGAATTAGTAGCATGTAATAGAGCTAATATAGCAGTTCTTCGCAACGCAACAAAAGAACTTCTTAATGGAACACTTGATTCTGTAAAACTATCAAAAGATGCAATTGAGAGAATGCAAGGAACTTTTGAAGCAGATTATCCATACTATTATTCTGAAAAAATAGATAATAAAGTAAGTACAACTACTATAACAACGACAGGACTTACACTTGCATTTGCAAGTAGTAAAGTTGTTGATTCAAAAGATCCACTTAATACAGTTAAAGTTGTTATGACATGTAATAAAACAGATTCTGATGATGATGGTTATGTAATAAGGAATTCAGTAGTTAATTTCAAACCGTCATTTACAAGATATGGCAAAGATGCACAGCCGGATAGAGCATTATGGTTCACAGTTAAGAATAGTTCATTAAAAAACGGAACACAGTATGCTATATATAATAACAAGCAAAGAGTATGTATTCAGACAGCAGAGAATAACACAGTATCATTTGTAGTTGATAATCCGGGAGTAATATCAATATCAAAATCTCTTGATAATGGAGTAGCAGATACTAAGATGTCAGCATGGCTTATAGGTAAGGAGACTAATAATGGAGAAGTAGTAGACAACGGAAATAGCGGTTCTTCAGATAATGGAGATTCATCTGATGGAAGTTCTTCTGGTAGTGATTCATCAGGTGGAAGCTCATCAGATTCGTCAGAAGATCCAGATGATGAAGTTGTTGCACCTGCACTTGATATGAGATTTATAGGATATGTTCAGGATGAAGGACTTAAGAATGAAGTGGTAGATACTAATACAGGAATAATATCACTTGGAACATATGGCAAGAGCAGAAGATTTGAGAGTCTTATAATATATGGAATTGATAAAGATGATATAAAAGTTACTGCACATATACAAAATAGAGGTGATGTTACACCATACGCCTATGATGAGTCGGGTGGACTTCCACTTGGAGATTCAGGAAGTGGACTTAGAATGGAAGCAATATCAATGCAATTACTTAATAGATATGGTAAATCTTATGATATATATTACAGAGTTCATGTTCAGGATTATGGCTGGCTTGGCTGGGCTAAAAATGGTGAGATGGCAGGAACAAGTGGACACTCATTTAGAATAGAAGGAATAGAGATTGCTATTGTAAAAAAAGGTACAACATTTGACACATCAAAATATGTAAAAACATATGAAGAAGGCAATAGAGGTAAAGACGGACAAGCAGCATATATGGACAGAAAGTAATGGGTGTTGACAGCAATATCTTATTAAGTGCTAATGAGTTTGAAATTGTGACAGGATATGATATTTTTGGCAGGAATAAATATAAAATTACTATAAAGTAAAAATGCATAATCTCTTAATAGAATATAATATGTTTTTATAGGCTAACTATATAACATATCATAACCGACATCATATTAGAGGGAGAAGAAGATATCTAACAATATTTTATGTCTGGGGGATATATATGAATATTTTGTTTAAAACGAAGAAAAGTAAAGTGGTTCTTTCAATTATATTTGCTTTTGTATTTGTAGTAACATCAGCAAATTATGGAAATGGCAAAAAAGTGTATGCAGCATCAGCCAATGTATCTGGAATAGAAATAGATACGACATCAGATATGGTATTATATCTGCCTGATAATGCAACATCAGGTTACTCAGTAACAGATACAGAAGCGATATATACAACACTTTCAGGTGGTACAGAATATGAAAAGCTTGAGTATCAATTTGAAGCATATAATATTGATGGAGTAGCTGGAAGTAATCTTTTCAGTATATCAAAATCTGTTAAAAATTCAGTTTCAGCAGTTGGTTTTTCAGGTGGAAAAGCAACAGTAACACTTAAAAATTCATCAGAAGATATTCCATCATTTGCAATAGCAGCAGGCAGTAGTGTTACAGAAGGTGCAGTTCTTGATGTAACAGTTTCATTATGGGTTAAAAATAGAACTAATCCTTATGTAAGAAGATGTTCAATAGTTGCAGAAACAGGACTTGTTCCTGCGATAGGAGTATCTGTTAATGCATCACAGAGTTTTATAAGTGTTGATGATGAGATTACAATTACTAATAAGGTTGAACCATCTAATTGTAATGCTAATATAAAATATAAAGTAGCTAAAACAGGCACAACGACAAAAGAAATTATATCAGGTAATGTACATAGAGTTAAATCATCTGATGGCAAGACTCTTTATGCGACATATAATGATGAAACAGGCTATTTTAAAGCAGAAGTAAGTGGTAAATATACAATAACACCAACATCAACAGCATGGCTTAATGGAACAGCATATACTTATCCTGCAACAATATATGTTGTTGGAACAGCATTTGATAATATGGCAGTTGAAGAAGGAAGAACAGCAGGTAATATTAATGGACTTAAAGATGTATCAGGAACACTTAACACATCATCAACTTATGTTGTTTATGATGTTGAAGATAGTGATATAGCTTCAGTTTCATACAATTCAAGCAGTTATGGTACAAAGCTTAGCATAACTGGTAAACAGATAGGCTATACTAAGGTAACAGCAACTGTTAAGACATATGATAATGTAAGTTCAGCAGGAACATTTACGCAGTCAGCATATATAGCTGTTGCACCAAAATCATCTGACAAGACATTTGATATTAATAATATTGAACATAAAGAAGCATATATTAATGAACTTGTAAAAGCAAATAAAGCTAATCAGGTAGTATTAAAGAGTGCAGTTAAAGGCATTATTGCAGGAACTATTGATTGTAAAAAATTATCATATGAAGCCTATGAACTTATAGAAGAATGTATGGAAGCAGATTATCCATATCATTATGCAGTAAGTAATTCTGCTAAGACAGATAAGAATAAGACAACAGTTGTCGCTAATGGTCTTACTATAGCTTATGCAGATAATGATATACTTAATGTTAAAGATCCGGTTAATCCTGTAGAACTTAAGTTAGTATGTAGTGATGTATTAAGCCAACAGTCATCTTATAAGATGAAGAATGCTATTACAAGTTTTACAGCATCATTATCAGCTAAGAATCAGCCAGAGCAGAATGAACCATTATGGATAGCAGTTACTAATACAGGATTTAATAATGGTGACAGTTATACAGTATATCTTAATGGAAAAGCTATATATACAACTACAGCAGCAGATAGAAAAGTCAAATTTGTAACAGATGAGCTTGGTGTATTTTCTATAGCAAAAGCACAGAGTACACTTACTACATCATATTCAGAATGGCTTAATGAAGATACACTTGCAAAAGAAGAAGTACCGGCAATTGATATGGCATTTGCAGGATATGTAGAAGGATATGGTGAAATTGAAGAAGATTATGATGAATCAACAGGTATAATCAATGTTGGTACACATGGCGAGAGCAGAAGAATAGAGAGCCTTGAGATTAATGGAATAAGTTCAGATGATATCAAAATGACAGCACATGTTCAAAACAAAGGAGATCTTACACAGACAGTTACAGATGATGGTACAATAGTAGTTGGATGTCCTGGAGAAGGTCTTAGAATGGAAGCATTCTCAATAGAACTGCTTAATGATTATGCTAAATATTATGATATCTATTATAGAGTTCATGTTCAGGAATATGGCTGGCTTGGTTGGGCTAAGAATGGTGAAGTAGCAGGAACAAGTGGACATTCATTCAGAATTGAATCAATCGAGATAAAGGTTGTTAAAAAAGGTGAAGTTCTTAATGAATCATTATATCAAAAGACTCATGAACAAGGTGACAGAGGTAAATCAGGAAGTTCAAGTTATATGGACAGATGATTATAGAAGAATAAAAAAGTTATAAAAGATTTAATAACTTATCTAAAACAGGGATATTGCCTATATATAGGATGATATCCCTGTTTTATGCTTAGGTTGAACCTTATATAACGGCTCTTTGTAAAGCTCTTTGCCAGGAGTGGGGATAAAATTCATTTTTTATAACTTTAGATGAGATAGTATATATATTATTGTAAGCTGTCCAAGGTATTGCAGTTATGTTATAATGTATTGAGAAGTAAATAGAATGTATTTGTTAGAATGTATTGAGATATGTATGGATAGTGAGAATATATAAAAAATGTTAGCAGTTAGAGTATGTAAGCATAGTTAGAATAGAAGAGTAATGTTAAAAACAGTTTAAATAGGATATTGTATAAAATAGGGTTTGATAGTTAAAAAATAAGAAAAATGTAAATATGGGGGAAAAATATGAATAAAAAGAGAGAATTGCATTATATTGATATTGCAAAAGGCATTGCTATATTTCTTGTAGTATTAGGACATGTGTATATGATAGAAGATACATGCAATAGATGGATATATTCATTTCATGTACCTGTGTTTTTTATAATAACAGGGATGCTTATGGAACATAGCAATGGATGGAAAAAGAAAAAATTAACAGAGAATATATTAATAGAAGCAAAGAGGCTTTTGTATCCGTATGTAGTATTTTGCATTCTTGCGTATGCATATATTGTGTATGTATACTTCTTTGAACCGGGAAGAGTTGCATATAAGAGATTGTATACAACTGTATTTGATATACTGATATTAGAAGGAACAAGTGCATTATGGTTTTTGCCGGCGATGTTTTATGCAAAGATTATACATATTATCACATACAGAAGTAGAATATTTAATATTATCATGGCAGTTATGGCAGCAGCAGTTACATATATTATATCTGTGTATATTAAGACTGTAGACACATCACAGATTATATCAGCTTATAAAGTAAAAGCGATTATAGTTGCAGGACATTCACTGTGTGGATTTACATTTCTTGTAATTGGAAGATACCTGTATTATTTTTTTGAAAAAGTATATGCAGAACTTAATTATATTATAAAATTTATGGCTATTATTGTTTTGATATTTGCTAATATGATGATGCAGCAAAAATGTGGAATGGTAGATGTGCATATGTGTGTATTTCCTGATTTTATAAGATTTTATATAGGAGCAGTGACAGGCAGTATGGCACTCTTAAGTGCTTGTAATATGATAGGAAGATTAAGAATTGCAGAGTATTATGGAAGAGATTCACTAATCGTTATGGCAACACACAAACCATTACCTGTGCTATATTATTCGATAAAACTGTTTAATTATACACAAAATCAGTTGAAAGATTATATAATAGGTATTGAATATAGAAGTGTTACAGGAAGAATTATAATCGCTATTATAACGATGCTGTTAGAGATTCTATGTATAGAGATGATTAACAGATGGCTTACTCTGCTTATAAGATATCCAAAGAGGAAAAAGTAAAGATAATAAAAAGTGTTTTACGAAAAGATACAATTATGATACAATATCTCAAAATCAAAAAGATGAATTATATGAAAGAGAGAGAGAAGATGAAACAATTTTTACAAGAGAAGAGAATTGTTGTAGTGAGTGTCATATTTGCAGTTATGTTTTTTGCGTTGCTGCAGATAGTTGGGGTGATAGACACGAACTATAGTATGGTGATTGAGTATGAGGATATTGTGGATGGAAGAGTCGGACAATTGTTTTATGATACAGGTAAGGGATTTAATGTTGATGAATGTATAACGTCATTAGTTGATGATAATCAATGTCAGTTTGTTATGAAGTATAAGTCACGAGATTTAAAAGCATTAAGAATAGATCCGATTAATAGATGTGAAACAATCGTAATTGATAAGGTATATTTTAAATGGTTTGGTCTTGCATTTGATGAGGTAAAGGGAGATGAATTATATACATACATTTCAATTTATGAAAATTGTAATCTTAAAGTGGACGATAGCAGCCTTGTTATAGAATGTGATTCTGATGATCCGTCATTTATTATAGATAATGAATATATTGGGACAATACATAACTTTTTTGTAAAAGTACGAGTAATTATGTGTATTATCAATATTATCATATCATTAATAGCAGCATTGGTTATAGATATACTATATTACTATATGTCAAAAGGACGTACTGTATTTAAGAATCTTAAGGATATAATTTTGTCAGTATTCTTTATATTCTATATTGCAACATGTCTTTTACACAAATATCATAATGTAAAATTTGCAACACTGACAGGAATGTTTCTTGGACCAGTTAGTGCAATTATATGGTTTGCAATTAACAAGCTAAAAAGAGATACAAAAGTAGATAAAGTAATAGATAAACTTAATGAACGAGTAAGATATGGACTTGTTCCGGGAATGTTTGCTATAAGTGTGATACTTATGTGGAAGACGCTTTTTGCTGGTATGAGCTATTTATATCTTTTACTTTATTTCATACCGATTATAATAAGTGCACTTCTTAGCAGAAATGTGGATATATCTGAAAAAAGAGATGTAAAAAAATATACATTTGGATATGTTCTCTTTTGTGCATTTTTTATGTGGGCATCAGGTCAGATGGCTGGTGAGTATGGAAGTACAATTACAATGTTATTTAAGTCATCACACAGTACACAATATCTGTTTAATATTATGATAGCTGTTACATCATGGATGGCAATTCTTGAGATATATGCATGTTTTACAAAAGATAAACAAAGCTATGCACTACCACATATAAATATTGCAAACCGCTCAGTGGTTGTATTTTTGGTATTACTATTAATTTATGAAATGGTTAATTACATACTTGGGTTTAATTATACATGGAGTGTAATTGCATATAATGTAATTAATTACTTTGCACAGCCGGTAAATCTGCTTAATATGTTCCTGTTTATAGTTATGTATCTTTGTGTGGCTTCGCTTATTAACAGAGGTGTAGCTAATATAATATTTGGAGCGGCATATATATTTCTCTTAGTAGGTAATATTGTAAAACTCATATTCCATGATACATATTTTACAATAGCTGATGTATTTCAGATATCAGATTTCTTTAGAATAGCAAAGGGATATGTTACTATTAAGAGAGTTGCACTTGTTCTGCTTCTTGTTGTTGTAATAGCAGTTGTAATATACCTTGAACGAAAGAGAATAAAAGATGCACTTAAAGTCAGAATAAGGCTATTTTCATTTGTACCACTTATAATATTGATGTTTATAAGTTTTGCTGATGTAAAAAATAATGCATTTAGTGATGGACTTAATATTAATATAGGTCTTAACTGGTTAAGTGAGAGAGAAGATGCACAGATAAGAGGGATTGTTGTATATAATTATTTTAATGTGTTAAAATACAAAGAAATATTTCCATCTGCACCGGATGATTATACAGAAGAGATGATAACACAGTATAGTGACTTGTTCGATGATATCGAGATTGAAAAGTACGGTGATAAAAAAGATGATGAAGTAAAGCCTAATATTATAGTAGTTATGATGGAATCACAGTTTGAACTTGATCGTTTTAGTGATGTTGACATAGACATGGTATTAGATCCTGTAACAAAAGAGAATAAAGTAGCAACACTTATATCACCAAGATATGGTGGTGGAACAGCTTCAGTTGAGTTTGAGGCATTAACAGGACTATCGGTTTCATTCTTCCCGGGAGATCTTGTACCATATACAACATTTTTTAACTCTAATAAGCGTTCATTACCATCATTAGCACAGGAATTTGATGATAATGGATATACAACAGTTGCTGTACATCCTAATACAGGTTCATTCTATAATAGAAATACAGTATATGATTGTATGGGATTTGATGAGTTTATATCGGGAGATTCCTTTGATTTTAGCAAAGATAACTGTACAGCAGACGGATTTATGAAGAATAGTGTATTAGCAGATAAGATAATAGAGAAAGCTAAGGAAAGCGAAGATAATGATGAACCATTATTCTTATTTTCTGTATCAATTGAAGGACATAGAGAGTATCTTTCAAAATATACGGATATGGATGTCACTGTTAAAAATGATATGTTAAGTGATTCGGAACTTTCAGAAGTAAATCAGTATGCACAGACTGTTATTGAGGATGATAAATTTATTGAATCTATAATAGACTATGTTGAGAATACGGATACACCTACTATAGCATACTTCTTTGGGGATCATCTGCCTATGCTTGAAGCTTTTTCAACGTATGGATTTACGGATGATCCATATAATCAGTACAGTACGCCTATTGTAGCATATTCTAACTATAAGGATATTGATATAGGATGTGAATATATATCACCGAATCAGTTAGCACCACAGATAATTCTTGATGCAGGTATTGAACACAGTTCATATTATGATTATATATATTCACTTAGAGATGACTATCCGGTGATAACTAAGGCATTTGTTACTGATACAAGCGGGTTAGATATATATGAACTAATCCAATACGATATAATGTATGGCAAAAAATGGTTTTACGAAGAAAAAACAGTGAATACTGCTAAATAGGCAGAATAAGGAATTGACAAAGACTTACAAGGTAGAATATAATCAATACTTGTAAAAAATGAATCTATTGCTGAAAAGTTGTTTTGCTAGTTTATGTAACACATTTATTAAAACAACGCGTACAATATTATGAAAAGAAATAAATTATGTAACCTAAAAGGACGATATATGTCATGTAGTGCTTTGAAGTTTAATAAAAATTTAGCTAATATTTCATCTTTGTTACATAAAGGAAAGACATAAGACTAGGCAGATGGGGATTATAGGGCTTCATTTTTAACATTTCATAGTGTACGTAAATTAAAAAAAGGAGTAGAGACGTATGAAAAAATGTAGGAAACTTGTTGTATTATTGCTTGTTATGTTGGTTGCGTTTACTGCTTATCCTGTGAAGAGTGTATCTGCTGCATCAGGAGATACTATATATGGTGGGATAGATTATTCGGCTGTATATGACAAAGACTATTATATTAGTCATAATCCTGATGTATATGCGGCAATCGGTAATAATGCAAGAGCTTTATTGCAACATTTTGTTTTTAATGGTATGCGTGAAGGACGCCAGGCAAGCGATGCATTCAGATTGTCTTATTATAAAGCTGCTTATTCTGATCTAAGAGCTGCTTTTGGTAATGATAATAAATCATACTATATGCATTATGTTAACAGTGGTAAAGCAGAAGGCAGACTTGGTGAATCTAAGACTGTATATGAAGGAGTAGATTATTCCAGAATATATAATACAGATGCATATTATTCACATAATGCAGATGTAGCTAGTGCATTTGGATATGATCCACGAGCATTAATAAAACATTTTGTAACCTGCGGAATTAATGAGGGAAGAGCTTCAAGTAACGGCTTTGATTACTATTATTATAGAACACGTTATAGTGATTTGAGAGCCGCATTTGGTAATAATGTTGCTTCATATTATATTCATTATATGAATAATGGATATAATGAGGGAAGAAGTGGATATTCAACTTCTTCATACGGTGGAGTAGATTATTCAGCTGTTTATAATTTTGATTACTATTATAATAATTATACTGATTTAAGATATGCTTTTGGTAATGACTGGTACAAATTAATTCAGCATTTTGCAACAAGCGGAATTAATGAAGGACGTCAGGCTAATAGTAGATTTAATTATAATTATTACAGAAATAAGTATGATGATTTAAGAGCTGCATTTGGTAATAATGTAAAAGCCTATTATACACATTATATGTATAATGGTCAGTATGAAGGCAGAAAAGCTGCAGCAGATATGACAGGATGGCAGAATATTAATGGAAGATATTATTATTACAATGATATGGGTGATATTCGTTCATGGACTGGAATTGACGTATCAAGACATCAGGGAACAATCAACTGGGATGCAGTTAAAGGTGATGGAATTGATTTTGCCATAATAAGAGTTGGATATGGCGATAATGATGCAGATCAGGATGATGTAACAGCAGCAAAAAATATTTCAGAATGTGAGAGACTTGGAATTCCTTATGGAGTATATCTCTATTCATACGCAACATCAGATGACCATCTTCAAAGTGAGATAGATCATATGTTGCGACTGGTATCAGGTCATAATCCTACAATGGGTGTATATCTTGATATGGAAGATGACTGTATGCCAAAAGATCCTACGACTCTTAATGGATGGGCATATGCTTATCTTGAACAGATTACAAGAGCAGGATATATAGCGGGTATATATGCTAATAGTTACTGGTTTAACACATACCTTACAGATGGACGTCTTGACAGCTATGATAAGTGGGTAGCTGAATGGAGAATTGATGGATGTTCATATACTAAAAAGTATAAAATGTGGCAGTATACAAGCGATGGAAGTGTCGCAGGTATTAGCGGTAGAGTAGATATGAATGCATATCTTTTGGATTAATTTGAGAATGTAGAATATATTAGATTCCTCAGAAGATGATTGTTGGCATCTTCTGGGGAATTTTTTGCTATTTGTTAATATTAATAGATACAATGAAATAAATAAAGTTATATATATAGATGAATAAAAAGAACAAAATAAAGAATAAAAATAAAAAAACAGGGAAACTAAAATTATGAAAATTACAGCGGTTTTTGAAGAAAAAATAACTAAAAAAATATTCTAAAACAAGCAGAACTGACAGTTTGAAAATACCTTGTATTTACTAAAAATAAGAAACTCAAAAAATGCCCGAAACCCTAGGAACTAAGCGAGTTTAGACGGTTTCCATATAGCACTTAATTCCTATGAAAAAGCACTTGTTAAAGGTGATATTATGATGTTACAATGAATGAGTGATAATATGAGAAAAATATAAGCGACAACAACTATGGAGGGCAGAGGAAAAATGAAAAAGAAACTAATAACGGCAGTTTTATCTGTTATAGCAGCACTTTTCGTATTTATATGTATCACAGATGTAATTAATGAAGATGTATATGCTGATGGCAGCTGGTGGAACAATGGTTCAGAGTGGTGTCTGAACATGATTACACAGCAGATCTATGGCGATTCATCAGATGGTACATATAGCAGAGTCGCAGATGAAGTGTTTAAGATAACTGATAACACCGTACAGGATGAAACATCTACGGATGGTAAGAAAAAAACAGCAGTATTAAGTGAACATATCGAGAAGAAAGAAGATAATAATGTTACGAAGAATGACAGTGACGATGTTTTGAACCTTATAAAAGCACCACTGTCAGAGTTTGATACAACAACACCTTCAATAGGCGATGTAAAGGCGATTGTTGTTGAAGTTGAATTTCCAGACCTTGGATATTCAGATGACTGTCTGCAGGCAGACGAACTTAAAGAAGCGATATTTGGTGAAGAAGACAGAGCTTCAACATTTTATCCATTAGAAAGTGTTAGTGCATATTATAAAAGGGCATCGTATGGTAATATGAGCATTGACGGAGATGTATATACATATACAGCGAAGAATCCTCGTAATTATTATAGTGAAGGTAAAGAATATGAGACACTTGTTATGGAAACATTGCAGGCACTTGATGAACAGATAGATTATTCTGATTATGACAGTAACAAAGATGGATATATTGATTGTATATCTTTTAATGTGCCAGTTAATGGAACTTCAGACGATGATTTTTGGTATGGATGTCAGGCAACATGGTATATCAATCCAGAATTCAGTGTTGATGGAATAAGTCTAAAAGGATATGTAATCAATGATGAGCAGCCTTTAAGAGACGATATGAAGACATATAATGCGACACTTTGTCATGAGATAGGACATCTTATGGGGCTTCCGGATTATTATAAGTATAATACACCAGATGATTGGGAAGGTCTTAATGGAGAAGCAGGATATGAGAGAATGGATGATTCATGGGGCGATTTTGGAGCATTTTCAAAGTTGATGTTAGGATGGTTTAGACAATCTGATGTTAGTATATGTGATTTATCACAGGGATCATCAACATATATTCTTAGGACAACAAGCAGTGAACAGGGCGGCAATATGATTATTGTTCCGGTAGGAGAACTTGATGAAAATTATTTTTCTGAATATTTTGTAATCGAGTATATAACACCAGAGAACAATAATTATGGAATATTTGATGATGGTGGTATAAGAGTTTTCCATGTTGATGCAGAAGCTATTACTGATGAAGATAATGAGAAGAAGTCATTTAAGTATAATAATTTTTCTAAGTATTATGATACAACAGATAAAGGCATAAGAGTAATAAGCCTTGTTAATGACAATAATGGATTCTATACATCAGGTTCAATAGTAGAGTTTGGAACAGATAATTATGGAATGTATGATGAGAATGGATATCCAACAGTTGAACCGGGTTTTAAGATAGATATTGGAGAACTTGTTAATGGGCAGTATACAGTTACAATAACTACTAATTAATAATAAACATTGTGTAAAAATGATAAAGTTTATAGAAAGATAATTTGATTTAGGCGATAAAAGTTCGATACCTTCTGTATAAAATGTACAGGAGGTATTTTTTTATGTGGAAAAATTGGAAAAAGTATATAATTACGACAGCATTAACAGGAGTGTTCATGACAGCATATATGAAATCTGATGTCTATGCAGAAGATATTATTGTTGAAATTCCGGATACAAGCATATCTGAAGATAATCTTATAGAAGTAGGGCAATATTCAGAGAATGGTTTTGTATATAATAATGCGTCATTTAATGCAGTTAATCAGATTAATAATTATAAGAATGATTATGGTTATACAGATCTTTCAAAGAGAAGTAATAGTGCAGCAAGACAGCAGCTTTATATTGCAATTGAATCCGTATGTGATGCCTATGCAGTGAGTAACAGAAGTCTTAGCGATATGACAACCTATGGCGGATATATAATTGGTAAAGTTAATTTTAAAGCACTTGGACTTACAACTGAGGAAGCGATAGAGACTTATGTTGTATATAAGTATGATAATCCGGAATATTTCTGGTTAGATGGATATGTAGCTTATGATTCAGCAGGTAATCTGTACGTAACATCAGATGCAGAATATGCGTCTTATGATGTAAGGAGAGGGTATGAGAATCTTGTTAATAATAAGATTAAGGAATATGTGAATGTAGCTTCTGTTAAGACATCTGATTATGATAAGGTTAAAGCAGTTCATGATTATATAATTAATAAAGTTGATTATGCTTATGATAAAGATGGTAATCCACTCACAACTAATTTTGCACATAATATACTTGGTGTATTTGATGAGAGTAATGCAGGTGCAGTATGTGAAAGTTATGCTAAGGCATTTTCGGTTGTACTTAATGCAATGGATATTGATAATGTATATGTTGTTGGTGTGGCAGCAGGAGGTGGTCATGCATGGAATCTTGCAAAAATGGATGATGGTGCCTACTATAATTTTGATGTTACATGGGATGATGGCAAGACACTTGGACCATTTTATAGTTATTTTGCAAGAGGAGAAGGTTTTTTAGTAAGTCATACACCTAATACTCCTGCTAATACAGGCGTTATGTTTATGTACGATGTTCCATCAGCACCAGCGAATGATTTTGATCCTTCCAGTATAGTAGAACGACCATCAGAAGAAGAAACAACAGATAGTAGTAGTGGTGGTAATAGTGGAATAGGTGACAGCAGTCAGATAAGCAAAGTAGTAAAGACTATTATACCATCTGATGCCAGTTACATAGATCTTGTTACAATCCCTGGAGCTTATGTTCAGGGGCATACAGCGAATGTTGGATGGGGAGATGAGGCAGATATATGCGGAGTATCAGGATATGAACTTCAGGCTATAAGATGTATTCCAAAAGATGCGAATAACAATGTATATTACAGATGTTATGTTGATGGATATGGATGGCTTGCATGGGCTAAGAATGGTGAGATTAGTGGAACAGTAGGGCTTAGCAAAAAAATAGACAAGATTCAGTATATCGTAACAAAGAATGAACAGGCACCTGATATGGCATCTGATGTTATATTTAAGAATGTAACGAGGGCAGCATTATATAAGAGTCATGTTCAGGATCATGGCGATATGGGATATTGTATACCGGGAACATTATCAGGAACAACAGGCGAGTCAAGAAGAATAGAAGGATTTTATATTGAATCAAAAGTAGAAGGACTTGGATTTCACATGAAGGGACATATTCAGATTAATGGAGACGTATCTTCTGATAATGGATATATAGGAACAAAGGGTGAAAGTAAACGTCTTGAAGCACTTACAATTACACTTACCGGCAATAAGGCATCACAATATAATCTTTACTACAAGGGACATGTTCAAAATGATGGATGGAGTGATTATAAAAAAGCCGGAGAAATGATGGGAACCAACCATCAGTCAAAGCGACTTGAAGGAATTATACTTATAATTGAGAATAAATCAACACAGAAACAGTAGAAAAGTGAATTGTAATTGTATATTTAAAATTTTATAAGAAAAGTTTTTTGTAGCGGAATACGTTTTTAGAAATTATTAAATGGATCACAAAAGGTCTGTAAACATAGAGTTTAATCGATAAGAAACTGATGATTAAATTTCAAGTTTACAGACCTTTTGGATTATATATTGTAAAAAATAATGGTATAGGCTGTTACATTATATATTTTGAACCAACGATAATGTTTGCAGCTTCTTTGTTAACTTTCATAGTTATCTCAGTTTGATTGCCTGCAAATTCGCCATCAATAACCCAAGGGATTGCTTCATCAGATGTAATCTTAAGTTCGTTAGTTTTAAAATATAAAAGTTTGTCCATTCTGTCAGGTTTTTGATTGAGTAAAGAAGCAAGAATGGATTGTAATTCAATTGCATTACGGGGAACACGTATGAAAGTTCCTTCAAAAAGTCCATCATTAAGTTTGACACCTTTACCAACAATGCCTTTAAAGCCACCGACAGATTTTGTATTGGTAAACATACCGAATATGAAGTCATCTTCGACAGTTTCGCCATTATATTCAAGCTTAAGATGTTTGGCTTTTATATTGCCAACCTGTTTTACACCTTCAAGAATATAAGCCTGATGACCAAGCATATTCTTAAGAGTCTGTGATGTGGCATAAGACACTTCTGTAAAAGCACCAAAAGCTGCTACATAATTAAAATAACGTTCATTAAAACTTCCTATATCACATAAGAAAGTTTTTCCGGCAATGATAGTTTCGGCTGCGTTTTGCATATCTTTTGGAATACCAAGGCTATGTGCAAAATCATTAGTTGAACCACTTGGTATATAACCTATAAGTGGTCTGTTCTCAGGTTTGTAATTCATAAGTCCGGCAATTGTCTCATTTAATGTACCATCACCACCACTGCAGACGATGATATCGTATAGCCCTTCACTGTTTTTTACAAGTTCATAAGCATCTAGACGAGCCTGCGTTGGATGAACAACCATCTCATAGTCATTAGCCTGAAAGAGGTTAAGAATATCGAGCAGACGGTTTTTGATCTGAGCTTTACCTGAATGTGGATTGAAAACAAATAGAAGTTTTTTCATTTGATTGCTCCCCTTTTCTCTATCTATTTTTAAAATTCTGATAAGATATCATAGCTCAATACTGTTAAATTTGCAACAAATTTTTTAAAATATATTGATTAAAAAACTTGAAAAACTTGTATAAAATCGTAAAATAAGTATTTAATCTTGTCATTTGTAATTCATTCGGCTATAATGTAACGTGGCATTAGATAGAGAAAGGATAAATGTAAGGAGAGAGAAAATGCAGACATTTATAAGTGTGGAAACAGTAAGGTTTCATTTAGAGGATAAGAATAAGCTTATAGTACAGTATGTGTACAGGGGAGACGAACCAGAAGCCAATAAGCTTAGAATATTCTTAGATGATAATGAACTTACTTATGAAGTGCAGGAATATAGCGGAATTGACGTAAGCCAGAGATATGCCAGATATGCAATTGGTATAAGTAAGGAATATTATGCACTTGTTACACTTCCAAAAAATTATACAGATTATAAGAAGTTTACTTTAAAGATTGATAATTCCACTTCAATGATAAAAATAGGCGAGTTAAAAATTAGTGATATTATTAAGAAACAAGATTCGGTTGATTATTGTATTGATAATATTGCAATTAATGATAAAAATGAGATTGATATACGTGGATGGTATATATCAAAGATGCCTGCTGATATACAAATATGTGATGAGAATGGAAATAAAATTGATGTAGGTATAAAATATTCATACAGAAATGATGTTACTCAGGCATATAAAGAGACAAGTCTTGAAGGAAAATATGGATTTGAGATTAAGACAGTACCATTTATTGGCAAAACTCTTATGATAATGATACAGTGTGGAGATGACTGCACAAAGAAAAACTTTACAATTAAAGAGATAAAGAATTTTTCTAATTCAGGAAAAATAAATATTAGGCATAATGCTTCAAAAGCATACAGATATATGAAACACCATGGAATGAAGAGAACTTTGAAAAAAGTATATGCAAAAGTATTTAAAGTAAATTTGAATGATTATACAAAGTTTGTAAAGAAGCATCAGCCATCACAGGCAGAGATAGACAGACAAAGACAGACAAAATTTGAATATGAGCCAGTGTTTAGTATTATAATACCGTTATATAAGACTAATAAGAAGTTTTTAGCAGAATTACTTGAATCGTTAATTTCACAGACATATGGCAGATTTGAAATATGTCTTTCTGATGGAAGTGGTGACAAGACTATTCTAAAAGATATACTTGAACAGTATAAGCAGAAAGATTCAAGAATAAAGTATATTCAGCTTGATAAAACAGCACAGATATCAGAAAATACGAATAATGCATTGAGATTAGCTACAGGCGATTATATTGTATTATGTGATCATGATGATCTTGTTCCGGAATATGCTCTTTATGAATGTGCAAAAGCAATTAATGAGAATAGGAATATTGATATTTTGTATTCAGATGAAGATAAGATAGATATGGAAGGAAAAAAATATTTTGAACCTCATTTTAAACCGGATTTTAATATAGATCTTTTAAGAAGTGTTAATTATATATGTCATCTTTTTGTAGCAAAAAAGACGATTGTTGATAAAATAGGTGGATTTAGAAGTGAATTTGATGGTGCTCAGGATTATGATTTCATATTCAGATGCAGTGAGCAGGCAGAATGTATATATCATATTCCAAAAGTATTATATCATTGGAGAGCTCATATTGATTCAACAGCTGAGAATCCTGAGAGTAAGTTATACGCTTTTGATGCTGGAAGACGTGCAATTGCAGCACATCTTGAGAGAAGAGGTATAAAAGGTCATGTAACAGATGGCGCATTTTATGGTATATATAGAACACATTATGATATTATAGGAGAACCAAAGATATCAATAGTTATTCCTAATAAAGATCATATAGAAGATTTATATAAATGTATGAATTCGATAATAACAAAGTCTTCATATAAGAATTATGAATTTGTTATTGTTGAAAATAATAGTACAGAGAAAGAAACATTTGAATTTTATGAAAAAATTCAAAAAGAGTATGATAATGTAAAGGTTCTATATTGGAAAGATGAATTTAATTATTCTGCAATTAATAATTTTGGTGTGAAGGAAGCAGATGGAGAATATATTCTCTTACTTAATAATGATACAGAGATAATTAATGACGATTGCCTATCTGATATGCTCTCTATATGTCAGAGAGAGGAAGTAGGAATTGTAGGAGCAAGACTTTATTATCCAGATGATACTATTCAGCATGCAGGTGTTGTTATAGGATTTGGCGGAATTGCAGGTCATACATTCATTGGACAGCCAAGATTTGAACCTGGGTATTTTGCAAGAGCCATGTGTACACAGGATTATAGTGCAGTTACAGCAGCATGTATGATGACTAAGAAGAGTGTATTTGAAGAAGTAGGTGGGCTTACTGAAGAATTCAAAGTAGCATTTAATGATATTGATTATTGTATGAAAGTAAGAAAATTAGGTAAGCTTGTAGTATATGATGCATTTGCTGAATTATATCATTATGAATCCAAATCAAGAGGACTTGAAGATACACCGGAGAAAGTAGCACGATTTAATAGCGAGATTGAAAGATTTAGAGACAGATGGGAAGACATACTTGAAAAAGGAGATCCATATTACAATCCTAATCTGACACTTGATAAATCAGATTTTTCACTAAGAGAATATTAAGACGGAGATTGAATATGAAAGTAACAGTAGTAATACCAAATTACAATGGAAAGCATTTTCTAAAAGCATGCCTTGATTCACTTGCAGCACAGAAATATAGGAACTTTGAGACACTTATAGTTGATAACGCATCAAGTGATGGAAGTATTCAATTCATTGAAGAAAACTATAAAAATGTGACACTTATGAAGATGGATAAAAATTATGGATTTTGTGGTGGTGTCAATATAGGGATTAAAGCTGCAAATACAGAATATGTCCTGCTTCTTAATAATGATACAGAAGTAGATGAGAACTTCGTAGAATATATGGTAAAAGCAATTGAGAAGTCAGATAAGATATTCTCTGTAAGCAGCCGTATGGTTAATTTCTATAAAAGGGATATTATGGATGATGCTGGTGATAGTTACAATCTGCTTGGATGGGGAGCACAAAGAGGTGTAGGACAGCCAAACAGACGATATGACAAAGCGTGCAAAGTATTCTCTGCATGCGGTGGAGCAGCCATTTATAGAAAATCAGTATTTGAAGAGATGGGATATTTTGATGAGAATCATTTTGCATATCTTGAAGATATAGATGTTGGATATAGAGCCAAGACGAGAGGATATATTAACACTTATGAACCAAAAGCCATAGTATATCATGTTGGAAGTGGAACAACAGGTTCTAAATATAACAGCTTCAAAGTAAGAATGGCAGCACGTAATAATGTATATGTTATATACAAGAATATGCCTTTATTACAGTTACTTGTTAATCTGCCATTCTTAGTGCTTGGATATATAATAAAGATAGTATTTTTTGCAAGAAAAGGTTTTGCAAAGGAATATTTTTCAGGACTTTTTGAAGGAATAAAGACAGCACATAAGTTGAAAAAGCAAAAATTCAGATGGAAAAATATAGGAAGCTATATTATAATTGAGTTTGAACTTTTAATAAATACAGTGATTTATTTTGTGGATTATGTAAGAAGGAGAATGAAATAATGAAGAAAATATTAGTAACAGGATGTAATGGACAGCTTGGACGTGCAATTAACAGAGAATACGAAGGAAGTACAGAATATGAGATATACAATACAGATGTTGCAGATCTTGATATTACAGATGTAGATAAAGTTATTGCACTTGTAGATGAAGTAAAACCTTATGCAATAGTTAACTGTGCAGCACATACAGCAGTTGATCTTTGTGAAAGCCAGTGGGATGCAGCATATAAGATTAATGCATTAGGACCACGTAATCTTGCAATCGCAGCAAAAAGAGTCGGAGCAAAACTTGTACATGTATCAACTGATTATGTATTTGCAGGAGATGATCCTACACCAAGAACAGAGTTTGATGCACCTAACCCACAGAGTGCATATGGTAAGACTAAGTTAGAGGGTGAGAATTTCGTAAAAGCATTCGCAGACAAATATTTTATCGTAAGAACTGCATGGTTATATGGTGAAGGCAAAAACTTTGTAAAGACTATGTTACGTCTTGCAGAGACTAATGATACAGTAAGAGTAGTAAGTGATCAGATTGGTTCACCTACAAGTGCAAAAGAACTTGCAAAAGCGATAGCTGTTCTTATACCTACAGAGAATTATGGTATATTCCATGGAACATGTGAAGGATTATGCAGTTGGGCAGATTTTGCTAAGAAGATATTCGAGATGAAAGGTCTTACTACTAAAGTTGATTATATTAAGACAGAAGAATATCCAACACCAGCTAAAAGACCAGCATATTCAGTTCTTGATAATTATATGTTCAGACTTACAACTAATCATACATTTGCACAGTGGGAAGATGCACTTGCTGAATATATGAAGACATTATAAGATACAGTAAGTGAGTGCCAAGATTAGCTTATGGAATGTTCTAAGTATTGCATATACTAGTTAAGAGATAATATATAGAATCTAAGTTTATAAACTAAAAAAGAAACTTTAAAAGGAAATCTGGTTTTCGGATTTCCTTTTAATTATAATAAAATTGCGCAAATAGAGCAAATGTTAAGAAAATATTAAGAAAATGTTAGATTTATGATAGTTGATTATATTATCAGTTTAGGGTATTATACTTTTCAGAAGTTAAAAATCGCCATATAAATGGCAATACTATTAATGTTGCAGAAGGGAAGCTGCATCAAATAAAAATGACAGGGTGAGAAAAAGTGATAAAAGATAATCAAAAACATTTTAACAGAGCGCATGTAGTAATAGATGCACTGGTTATTATATTATCATACATTTTAGCGTGGCATCTTAAGTTTAGCTTTGGAAAAGGAACAACGTTCTCATTAGAGATGTATATGAATGTATGCTTTTTAATAATACCATTGTATCTGCTTTTATATTATGTATGTAATCTGTATACATCAAAGAGAATTGGTGGAAGGAAGATAGAAGCATTTAATATAGTTAAAGCTAACGTGATTGGTATATCAATCATACTTGCAGCATTATATATATTCCACCAGCCACATTTTTCACGAGAAATGTTATTTATGTTCTTCGTGATTAATATATGTATAGAAGTTGTTGTAAGAAATCTTATAAGAATAGCTCTTAGAAGTATGAGAAAGAATGGATTCAACCTTAAGCATATAATTTTGGTTGGATATAGCAGAGCAGCAGAACAATATATAGACAGAATAAGAAGTAATCCGCAGTGGGGATATGTAATAAGAGGAATACTAGATGATAATGTAGCACAAGGAACTACTTATAAAGGTGTAAAAGTAATAGGAGATATAGATAATCTTAATATTATTCTTCCTGAGAACAAACTTGATGAGATTGCTATTACACTTGGCCTTAGTGAATATGCAAAACTTGAGAAGATAGTGAACTTATGTGAAAAATCAGGTGTGCATACAAAGTTTATTCCAGATTATAACAAAGTTATTCCGACAATTCCATATATGGAAGATTTACAGGGACTTCCTGTAATTAATATAAGACATGTACCACTTACAGATCCATTAAATAGTATTATAAAGAGAACTTTTGATATAGTGGGTTCGCTGTTATGTATAGTTATATTCTCTCCAATAATGCTTGTTACAGCACTACTTGTAAAATTCACATCAAAAGGACCGATAATATATTGTCAGGAAAGAGTAGGATTGCATAATAGAGAATTTGAGATGTATAAGTTCAGATCAATGGCAGTCCAAAAACCTAGTGAAGAGAAGAAAGCATGGACTGTAAAAGATGATCCTAGAGTAACATGGATTGGTAAGATAATAAGAAGAACAAGTATTGATGAGTTACCACAGCTTTTCAATGTTTTAAAAGGAGATATGTCACTTATAGGTCCAAGACCAGAGAGACCATTCTATGTTGAAAAGTTTAAAGAAGAGATTCCAAGATATATGATTAAGCATCAGGTAAGACCAGGAATGACCGGTTGGGCGCAGGTTAATGGCCTAAGAGGTAATACATCAATTAAAAAACGTATTGAATTTGATTTGTATTATATAGAAAACTGGACCTTCGGATTTGATATAAGAATTTTATTCCTGACAGTATTTAAAGGTTTTGTTAATAAAAATGCATATTAAGGAGAAAAAACATAATGGGAAATGATAGAGATAATACAAGAAGTGGACAGGGAAGAAGTTCAGACAGACAGAGACAGCAAAGACAACAGAGCAGATCATATTCCCAGTCAGGAGAAAGAACATCAAATAACAGAAGAACAAGAAATGAGTATGATGATGATTACAGTTATAGAGAATCAAGTAGAAGAGTAAATAGGGAAGATGAACGTCAAAGTACAGGAAGACGAAGAGTATCAGAAGATGAACGTCAAAGCACAGGAAGACGAAGAGTATCAGAAGACGAGCGCCAAAGCACAGGAAGACGAAGAGTATCAGAAGACGAGCGTCAAAGCACAGGAAGACGAAGAGTATCAGAAGACGAACGTCAAAGTGCAGGAAGACGAAGAGTATCAGAAGATGAACGTCAAAGAACAGGAAGACAAACAGCTACTAGTCAGCGAAATACTAAAAATGGTCAGGCAAGACCAAAGATGACTAAGAAACAGATGCAAAAAAAACGTGCGAAGAAGAGAAAAGGAAAGATTATAGCATTTGTATTTGAACTTCTTTTGCTATGTATAATAGTTGTATTTGGATATAGTGTGTCAAAACTTCAAAAGATTAATTACAATCCAATTGCTAAGGAGAATATTCTTATTAATGATGTAAAGTCTGATGAGATAAAAGGATATACTAATATTGCATTATTTGGAGTAGATGCCAGAGATAAAGAACCTGAGTCACTTATAAAAGATGCACATAGTGATGCGATAATAATTGCAAGCATTAATAATAAGACAAAAGATGTAAAACTTATATCAGTATATCGAGATACATGTCTTTTAAGTACAGTTCCGTCATCATCTGGAAGTGACATATATAGAAAAGCTACAGAGACATATTATTTTGGAGGACCGGAAGCTGCTATAAATATGCTTAATACTAATCTTGATATGGATATAACAGATTATGTTACAGTTAACTTTGAAGCACTTATTGAGACTATTGATCTTCTTGGCGGTATTGATCTTGAGATTGATGAGAATGAACAGTTCTACATTAATGGATATATGACAGAGACATGTGAGATTACAGAACGACCATACGAAGAACTTACAGAAGTAGGTAATGTTCATCTTACAGGACTTCAGGCAACTGCATTTTGTAGAATCAGATATGGTGGCGGTGATGATTACAAGAGAACTGAGAGACAAAGAGAAGTACTAAGCCTTATGTTTGAAAAAGCTAAGAAGATGGATGTTATTAAGCTTAACAAACTCATAGAGACGGTATTCCCTATGATATCAACAAGTCTTTCATCTTCAGAGTTAATATCTATGGCAAGTAGTGTTATGAGTTATAATCTTGTAGATACAACAGGTTTCCCATTTGATAAGAAGACAAAGACAATATCAGAGGGTGACTGTGTATTTGCAGTATCACTTGAATCTAATGTAGAAAAACTACATGAATACATGTTTGGAGATACAGATTATAAAGTGTCCGATACAGTAAATAATATAAGCAATGTTCTTATTAATAAAACGGGGTTTTATCCAGAAGAGACAACAACAGGTCAATAAAATATATTATATACAAAAAACAGGCAGAAATTTTTCTGCCTGTTTTTTGCAAATGTATACTTAAGCGAAACTCATATATTATATAGTTTTTTTGAGATTGCAAGAGCATAAATAGCATCAACGAAAACCCGCTTTCGCTAAGTGTCCATCGTAACGGTACTAAGTTTGTTACACACCTATGGTGTATAACGCACTAAGTGCCGACGATTACCACATTGTTTTCTTTTGATGCTATTTATGCTCTTGCAATCCAATTTACGTTTCGATGAGTTTCGCAGCTATGTTTTCGCATAATATATACATTTGCATATATCTATGTGAAATGCTAAAAATTTATAAAAGCAGACCACTTGAAACATGTAACAATAATATGTTTCATAATTGTATATCATAAGCCAATAATCCATTTGAAAATCTCTGAAAAACGTATATTAGCAACGTCAGGATTAATATGTATCAAAAGAAAACAATGTGGTAATCGTCGGCACTTAGTGAGCTATATATCGTAGATATATGGCAAACTTAGTACCACTACGATGGACACTTAGCGAAAGCGTGTTTTTGTTGACACATATTAATCCGGGCGTTGCTCACAAACTGCCATGTGAGATTTTTAAATGGATACTTTGATGCATTTATAAAACAAACAACATAACAATATAAAATACAAAAACTTACAAAAAATATGTTGACATACAAAAACACATCTGTTATAACAAATATAGAACAGATAAAACAATAAGATGTATCTGTTTGATGCCGACAGGTATGCATGAGGTGATGTAAGATGAACCTTAAGGCATTATATGATGTTATGAAAAAGGAAATTGATTAGTAAGGAGGCTTTTGTATGAATATAAGTAAATTTACACAAAAATCCATAGAAGCAGTTAATGGCTGCGAAAAAGTCGCTTATGATTTTGGTAATCAGGAGATTAGGCAGGAACATCTTTTATATAGTTTACTCAATATGGAAGACAGTCTTATCCTTAAACTTATAGAGAAGATGGAGATTAACTCGCAGTATTTTAGAAACAGAGTAGAAGAGTATCTTGAAAAATGCGTAAAAGTAAGTGGTGGACAAGTATATATAGGTCAGGATCTTAATAAAGTTCTTCTTGGTGCTGAAGATGAAGCAAAAGCAATGGGCGATGAATATATATCAGTAGAGCATCTGTTCCTTAATATGATAAAACAGGCTAATCCTCAGATAAAAGAACTTTTTAGAGAATTTGGAATTACAACAGAGAGATTTTTACAGGCACTTTCAACTGTAAGAGGTAATACAAAAGTTACATCAGATAATCCTGAAGCTACTTATGATACACTTAGTAAGTATGCGTATGATTATGTAGAAAAAGCAAGAGATCAGAAGCTTGATCCTGTAATAGGACGAGATGCTGAGATTAGAAATCTTATCAGAATACTGTCAAGAAAGACTAAGAATAATCCGGTTTTAATAGGTGAACCTGGTGTTGGTAAGACTGCAGTAGTAGAAGGTCTTGCACAGCGAATTGTAAGAGGCGATGTACCGGATGGTCTTAGAGATAAGAAACTATTTGCACTTGATATGGGTGCACTTGTAGCAGGTGCAAAATACAGAGGTGAATTTGAAGAGAGATTAAAAGCTGTTCTTGATGAAGTTAAGAAGAGCGAGGGACAGATTATATTATTCATTGATGAACTTCATACAATAGTAGGTGCAGGTAAGACAGATGGTGCAATGGATGCCGGCAATATGCTAAAGCCAATGCTTGCAAGAGGTGAACTTCATTGTATAGGTGCAACAACACTTGATGAGTATAGACAATATATTGAAAAAGATCCTGCCCTTGAAAGAAGATTTCAGCCGGTACTTGTAGAAGAGCCAACTGTAGAAGATACAATATCAATATTACGAGGATTAAAAGAGAGATATGAAGTATTCCATGGTGTTAAGATAACAGATCAGGCACTTGTATCAGCAGCAACACTTTCAGCAAGATACATTCAGGACAGATTTCTTCCTGATAAAGCAATAGACCTTGTTGATGAAGCATGTGCACTTATAAAGACAGAACTTGACTCTATGCCAACACCGATAGATGAGATAAATAGAAAGATAATGCAGCTTGAGATAGAAGAAAAAGCACTTACAAAAGAAACAGATCATCTAAGTACTGAGAGACTTCTTAGTCTTAGAAAAGAACTTGCTGAATTAAGAGATGAATATAATAATCTAAAAGCACAGTGGGATATTGAAAAAGCATCTGTAGAAAAACTTAGTGAACTTAGAAAACAGATAGAAGATATGAATAACCAGATAGCACTTGCAAAGAGAGAATATGATCTTAATAAGGCAGCGGAACTTCAGTATGGAGAACTTCCAAAATTGCAAAAACAGCTTGAAATAGAAGAAGAAAAAGTAAAAAAGCAGGATATGTCTCTTATACATGAAAGTGTTACCGATGACGAGATTGCAAGTATAGTATCAAGATGGACAGGTATTCCTGTAACTAAACTTACAGAAACAGAGAAGAATAAGATACTTAATCTTGACAAACAGCTTCATAAGAGTGTAATAGGACAGGATGATGGTGTTACAAAAGTATCAGAAGCTATTATAAGATCAAAAGCCGGAATAAAAGATCCATCAAAGCCTATAGGTTCATTTATCTTCCTTGGTCCAACAGGTGTAGGTAAGACAGAACTTGCAAAAGCACTTGCAAAGAGTCTGTTTGATGACGAACAGAGTATAGTAAGATTAGATATGAGTGAATATATGGAGAAATATTCAGTGTCAAGATTAATAGGTGCGCCTCCAGGATATGTAGGCTATGAAGAGGGTGGACAGCTTACAGAAGCAGTAAGAAGAAAACCATATTCAGTAGTATTATTTGATGAGATTGAAAAAGCACATCCAGATGTATTCAATGTATTATTGCAGGTACTTGATGATGGACGAATTACAGACTCAAAAGGTAGAACAGTAGATTTTAAAAATACAATAATAATAATGACATCTAACCTTGGTGCACAATATCTTCTAGATGGTATTAATGATGATGGCACAATCAAAAAAGAAGCCGAAGATGCAGTAATGGAAGCATTAAGAAGCAATTTCAGACCTGAATTTTTAAATCGTCTGGATGAGATAATTATGTTTAAGCCTTTAACAAAAGACAATATAAGTCATATAGTTGATCTCCTTATGGATGATCTTAATGAACGAGTTTCAGATAGAGAGATTCATATAACATTGACAGATGCAGCAAAAAGATATATTGTTGAAGAAGGCTATGATCCGGTATATGGTGCAAGACCACTTAAGAGATTCTTACAAAAGAATGTCGAGACACTTGCTGCCAAACTTATACTTGCAGATGACGTAATGCCTCAAAATACAATTGAGATAGATTATGATGGAAGTAAACTTATCGGAAAATGTATAAAATAATATACAACAGATAGCATTAATAATATAAAATGTTAATGCCATCTGATAAAAAAGTGGCCGTTTGTTAACGGTCACTTTTTCTATATATAAGCAAAAAGGAGTGAATGTATGAATTTTTTAAAATTTCTAGGAACAGGTAGTGCATTCAATGTTAAGAGAGGATGCACAAGTGCATATTTTGAGATGGGAACAGAACTTTTTGTAATTGATGCAGGTGAAGATGTATTTAAGAAACTTGTACTAGAAGATCTTTTTAATAAAAAGACAAGAGTCAATTTCTTTATAACACATATACATGGAGATCATGCAGGAAGTCTTTCTACAGCGATATATTATCTGTATTATAAAGTATTTAATATGGATAAGAGTAAGATTTGTGTATATTTTCCACATGAAGATCTAAGAGAATATCTTAGAATGTCCGGTACGACAGAAGAATTCTATACATATTATATAAATAGATGGGATGAAATTCGTCCGGATGGAACAGACATTAACTTTGAATATAATTTTATTGAGGCAAAACATGTACAAGGAATGAATTCTTATGCAATTACAATAGAGATACCTAAACAGAAGCTTATCTATTATAGTGGTGATAATAGTGAATTTAACTTTACAGTTAAGAATGTAGATATGTATAATGAGATATACAATGAAGTAACATTTATAGAAAAAGCAACTTCACATATGTACTATAAGAAGATGTTAGAACTTACAAAAGATTTTAGCAAAGAACAGAAAAGTAAGATAATACTTATGCATCTTGAAGATGATGAAGAAGCGATAAAAATGATGAAAGAAAATGGCTTTACAATAGCTGAATAATATAATTGATAGGAAGAAAGGAAAAAAGATATGCAATATAATAATATACCAAACGACCCGGCAATGCTTTTAAGCTTTGTTAATCTAAAACTTAGAGATGAATTTAGTTCATTTGATGAGATGTGTAATTCATTAGCTTGCGATAAAGATACAATAATCAAAAAACTAAAGATGATAGATTATGAATACGATAAAAAAACTAATCAATTTATATAAGTTTCTTTAAAATAGTTTAAAAATAGTAATATAGTCCTATGTTAATTGAAATTCCTTGACTAAACGTCAATTCACAATTATAATTGTAGAGAAATATGAGCATTCGGAAAGGGAAGATTATGAAGTTTGACATTCGTGACTATTTAGACTATGAGAGAATTAATCTGATTAAGAACTTTTTCGTTAATATCGGGAAGAGATTTACAGGGTTATTTAAGTCGGAGAATGAGAAGTGTGCATTTGACATTATATCATTTGCAATGGTAGTTCTTGGAATTGTATATGTTGTAATTGCAACATTACATGGACATAATAACCAGCTGTCATTTAAGATTGTTACAGCAGGATTTGTAGTAGCATTTCTGATTATAAACGATGTGGTTGAACCGGCATATAAGGGAGAACTAAAGACGCTTGACAGGGATAAGAAGAACAATTATTTAAAATATGTGATTTTTGATGTTGCAGGTTTTATGGCATTATTATATTTTGCATTGTATGCAGGAGAGATTAGACATGTATTCCATTATCTTGGACTTGCAATATTTGTATTACTTATAAAACCAAAAAAAGAATCATATAATGAATTTACAAAAGAGAATGCATAAATTATTTTAAGAAAGCCGCATATACTTAAATAAAAAGTGTATGCGGAGTTTTTTTGTGAAGTCGATATCCAAAATAAAAAGAATAATATTAATTATTAACATATTATTGACAATTATTGTCGGACTATTGTGGATTGATGATATAAAAAAAGAAACTATTGTGGAAAAATATGAAGAAAAATTTGTTGCAATCACATTTGATGATGGTCCAAACAGAAGTACAACTGAAAAACTTTTAGATGGACTAAAACAAAGAGATGTGAAAGCAACTTTTTTTGTTATAGGTGAAAATATAGAAGGCAATGAAGATATAATAAGAAGAATGAAGGAGGAAGGGCATGAGATAGGCAATCATACATATACACACTGTGATCTTAGTCGTGTTAGTAGAGACTGTGCCTTAAAAGAGATTGATAAGACTAATGAATTGATATATAAGATAACAGGAGAGATGCCACAATACATAAGGCCACCATTTGGTAATACAAGTGACAGAATATTCTATATAGAAGAGATGACAGTAGTTCTATGGCAGGTTGATCCGATGGATTGGAATACGAATAATGCAGATAAAGTCGTTAATCTGGTAGTGAAGAATGTAAAACCGAACGATATAATTCTTCTGCATGATATATATGACAGCTCAGTCTCGGCAGCACTTAGAATAATTGACGAATTACAAGATGAAGGATATGTATTTGTATTGCCGGATGTGATATTTCCATAGAAGTCAGAAGATATAGGAATATGAGGCAGTACAATTATGGATATTGGAGTAAAAATATAAAAAGCATGAATGATATAATATAAAAATACATTATAAAGAAAAATAAAATAAAAAGTTATCAGATCTGTGTTATACTATATAGAATATGAAAATGGATAAATAATTACGTAGGAGGAAAAAATGGATATATTTGATTATATGAGAAATACTACAATGAAATCAGAATCACCACTTGCATCACGAATGAGACCAGAGACGTTAGATGAAGTAGTTGGTCAAAAGCATATTATTGGTAAAGATAAGTTGCTTTATAGAGCGATAAAAGCTGACAAATTAAGTTCTATTATCCTGTATGGACCTCCGGGAACAGGAAAGACAACAATAGCAAAAGTAATAGCTAATACAACAAGTGCAGATTTTACGCAGATTAATGCAACAGTTGCAGGCAAAAAAGATATGGAAGATGTGATAAATAAAGCAAAAGATAATATGGGAATGTATGGCAGAAAGACAATACTTTTTGTAGATGAGATTCATAGATTCAATAAAGGACAACAGGACTATCTTTTGCCATTTGTTGAAGATGGAACAGTTATACTTATAGGTGCTACTACAGAAAATCCATATTTCGAAGTTAATGGTGCGCTTATATCAAGAAGTATCATATTTGAATTAGAACCACTTTCTAAGGATGATATATGTGAACTTATAAGAAGAGCAGTATATACAGAAAAAGGAATGAAAGCATATAATGCTACTATAGAAGATGAGGCAGTAGAATTTCTTGCTGATATGTCAGACGGAGATGCGAGAAGTGCGTTAAATGCAGTAGAACTTGGAATTCTTACGACAGATCCGGATGAAGAAGGGATAATAAGAATAACTATTGATGTTGCACAGGAATGTATACAGAAAAGGGTTATAAAATATGATAAAAATGGCGATAACCATTACGATACGATCTCTGCTTTTATAAAAAGTATGCGAGGTTCAGATCCTGATGCTGCAATATATTATCTTGGACGAATGTTATATGCTGGGGAGAGTCTTACTTTCATTACAAGAAGAATAATGATATGTGCAGCAGAAGATGTCGGACTTGCAGATCCGAATGCGCTTAATGTAGCAGTTTCGTGTTCACTTGCAGTAGAGCGTATAGGAATGCCAGAAGCGCAGATAATACTTGCAGAGGCAGTCAATTATATTGCATCGGCACCAAAAAGCAATGCTTCGTATATGTCAATTGACAATGCAATGAAGGCTGTAAAAGATGTGAAAATATCACATATCCCAATACATCTTAAGGATGCACACTACAAAAGTGCAGGCAGACTTGGACATGGCGAAGGATATAAATATGCACATGATTATGATAATCATTATGTAGAACAACAATACCTTCCGGATGAACTCATAGACAGAATATTCTATGAGCCTTCAGATATAGGATATGAGAATCAGATAAGAGAATATTTTAAAAAAATAGGAAAGCGAAAATAATAACCGCATAAGCGGGAAATATGACTGTGGGTGAGGCATTTGAAAGAACAGATAATAAAATTGTCAAAAGGAATTTTTGAATATGATACACCTGTTATTGAGGTAGTTGAGAATTCAATAGAATTGAATGTTGATAATAATACAATTGTGCAGGGACAGTTTACAGTAAAGAGTAGTAATAAGAATCAGGATATACATGGATATGTATATTCTGACAATCGTAAAGTTACAATAGATACTGAAGAATTTAATGGTACAGATTGTATAATAAAATATGAAGTGAATACAGCTAACAGCGAGGACGGCGATGAGATATCAGGCCGTATGAACATAGTATCTGATGGGGGAGAGATATCTTTGCCCTTTCGTTTTCGTGTAGAGACTAATTTTGCAGATACATCAATGGGTAAAGTGCGTAATATGTTCCATTTTACTAATCTTGCACAGTCAGGAATAGAAGAAGCGATGAAACTTTTTGAACAGAGAGAATTCTCAGAAGTATTCTTTGGAAAAGAACTGAAAAAAATAAGCCTGTATGAAGGACTTATTAACCAGCAGGATAAAAGACATGCACTCGAAGAGTTTCTTATTGCAGTGAGAAAAAAGAATAGAATAAATCTGTATATAAAAGGTAATGAACGAAAATATACAGATGTTACAGAGTCATTTGAAGAGAAGATAACTATTATCAAAGACTCATGGGGCTATATCTTTGGTCAGATAGAATGTGATGAAGGCTTTTTAACTGTGAGAAAGAATTCTTTTTCAACAGAAGATTTTGTCGGAAGCATAATGGAACTTAGTTATCATGTAGAATATGATAAATTAAGAGCAGGCAACAATTTTGCAAGAATTAGAATACATACAGTATTTCAGACAATAGAATATACAGTTATTGTAGTAAAAAAAGAAGAAAAAAAACAAGAACATAGTAAACATCTTGCAAAACAGCAGATAATATTTGAAATGATGAATATGTATTTTGATTATAGAACAGACAAGATTGGGCTTGAAGATTTTACAAGAATAGGAGTTATGAATGCTGAGAAACTTAGAAATATGGATGAAGATAATGCATTCTATAAACTTTTAGAAGCACAACTGTATGCTGGTGAAGGTAAGAATAGTGAGGCTTTATGGCTTCTTGACAGTGTTACACAAAAAGTTAGTGAATCAAAAAACGAAGAACCGGAACTATTTTGCTATTATATGTATATAAGAAGCATCTGTAATAAGGATGTTATGTATACAAGAGAAGCAGTGAGAGTGCTTACAGATACATATAACAGAATAAATGGCTCATATAGAATTATGTGGATGCTTTTTTACCTTGATAATGAATATGATACAAATAAAAGTCTTAGACTTGCACGAGTAAAAGAAATGTATAAAAGTGGATGCAAAAGCCCGCTTATGTACTATGAAGCTGCAAGTGTAATAATGGAACAGCCAGAACTATTAAGAGTATTTAATTCATTTGAAAAACAGGTAATTAATTTTATGCTGAAACATGGAATGATGAATGAAAGACTTCTTATACAGATATTAGATGTAATGAAGCATGAGAAAAAAGCTGACAGACTACTTATAGATACAGCAATGTTCTTATATAATGTATACAGAACGGATGAAGCACTTTTAACACTTTGTACAACCTTAATAAGAAATAATATTTTTGGTAAAAAATATCTAAAAGTGTTTGAAGAAGCAATAAAAAAAGATCTTAAGATAACAAGATTGTATGACTATTATATGATGAGTGTTGATACAAGTGAATATAGACCTATAATACAGCAAGTATTAATGTACTATATATATAATAATAACCTTGATAATAACAAAAAAGCATACCTGTATGCGAATGTTATAGCTAATAGAAATATTAATGAAACAATGTTTAGAACATATATAAAACATATGGAACAGTTTGCTTATGATATGGCAGCACAGGGAAATATAAATCAGGACCTTGCAGTGATATACAATACAATGATTGAAAAACCAATGATAAATAGCGAATTTGCAGCAAGTTTTATAGATATTTTGTTCACATACAGAGTGTCTGTTAATCTTAGATACAGTGCTATAAAAGAAGTTGTTGTAATACACAAAGAGATGAAAGGCGAGAAACATTATCCTGTAATTAACAATATAGCATATATACAGGAATATACAGAAGATGCTACAATATTATTTGTAAGCAGTGATGGAAGAAGATATGTTGACATACCTTATGAGATAAATGCACTTTTTGATGATGAAGAACTTGTAAAATGTTGCAGTGAACATCTAAAAGATGATTATAGAGTTGTGCTTCATGGCTCAGAGCATTTTATAATGTATCATAAGACAACACTAGGTGCAGTAGAGACATATAAAAAAGCAGTAGAGATAGATAATATCCAAAAGCAGTATAAAGCGATGTTACTTGAGACAATAGTCAATTACTACTATGAGAACTTTGATGATGAAGAGATAGAAGACTATGTGTTAAAAATAGATACGACAATACTAAAAAGAGGCGAAAGAATTAAGATTGTCGAGGCAATGATAATACGAGGCTTTTATGAGAATGCTTATGAACTATTAGATACCTGTGATCTTGAAAAAGTAGATGCAAAGAGACTTATGAAGCTTGCAACAAGAATTGTAAGAAAACTTGAATATGATTACAGTAAGAATCTTCTTGCTATATGTTCATATGTATTTTTCAAAGGGAAATATGATGAAGTTATACTTGAATATCTTATAAGATATTATAATGGAACAACAAAAGAATTAATAGAAATATGGCAGGCAGCCAAAGATTTTATAACAGAGACATATACACTAGATGAAAGACTGATAACACAGATGATGTTTGCAAGAACATATTCAGCCAAACTTGCAGATGTGTTTGAAGAATATGAACAAAAAGGTGCATCAACAGTGATAGCAATGGCATATCTGTCATATAATAGCTATCAGGCTTTTGTAAAAGAAAAGATAATATCAGAAAAAGTATTTGTTCATATAGAGAAGATGCTAAAAAATAAAGAAGAAATGACAGATGTATGTAAGCTTGCATATCTTAAAGAGATGTCAAGAAGAGACAGCTTTAGTAATGAACAAAAAGAGATAATAGACAGATTACTTGGTGAGATGTGCAGAAAAAAATACAGATTTGCATTTTTTAAGGAATTCAAAAAATATGTAAATATACCATATATAATGCTTGATAAGACGATTGTAGAATATAGAACTAATCCAAATAATAAAGTAATAATTCACTATCTGTCAGATGTTGATGAAGATGATGAATTTAAGGCTATGGAGATGAATAATACATTTGAAGGCATATTCACTAAGGAATTTACAATCTTTTATGGAGATACAGTACAGTATTATATTACAGAAGAAGAGAATAAAGTGGGAGATATAACTGAGAGCCATACACTTATGAATGATGAGATTGATTCACAGACAGTAGAAGGAAGATTTGAGGCTGTTAATGATATGATTGCAACAAGAGAAATGAATGATGAAAATACACTTGAGAGAATGATGCACAATTATGCAGTGTCAGACTATCTTGTAAAACAGCTGTTTAGACCGCTCTAAGGAAATGGGGTGAAGAAATATGGAAACAGGATTAATTCTCGGAATTGATTTATGTGATGATTATTCACAGATATGTTATTACGATTATAAAGAGAAAGATGTTGAATCTGTGGGATTATCTATAAGAGAGTCAAAATACCAGATTCCAACAGCAGTCTGTAAGCAAAAAGGCGGAGACGAATGGTATGCAGGAGATGATGGCGTAAAATGCAGACTTCTTGAAAAAGGTATATATGTAGACAGACTTTTGTCAAAAGTACGCCAGGGTGCACCTGTTGAAGTTGAAGAACTTACGGTTATGCCATTTGAACTTCTGACAATATTTTTAAAATATCTTGTAAAGGCAGCAGAAGTAAGATGTCAGAAAAAAGATATTCAAAAGATATATGTTACAGTAGAGAATTTTACAAAAGACATAATAGATACGATAAAAAAATCGTTTAAAGAACTTGGAATTGAAGCAGATAAAGTAAAAGTGCTTAATCATCAGGAGAGTTATATATATTATTCAATGAGCCAGCCAAGAGAACTTTGGAATTCAGATGTTGCACTGTTTGATTATACAGAAGACGGTCTTGCATATTATCGTATGTATACCGCTAATATAAAAAAACAGAAAGTTGTAATGGTAGAAAAGAATGATATGCAAGAACAGTTCACCTATGATATGGCAGAAAAAGAAGAAACAGATGAGAGACTTTTAGAAAAAGTAAAACAACTTTTTAATAAAAAAGTTATAAATACAGTATATGTAACAGGTTCCGGATTCAAAAAAGCAGATTGGGCAAAGCAGACACTTAATTATATCTGCAGCAAACGAAGAGTATTTGCCGGTCAGAATCTATTTGCAAAAGGTGCATGTTATGCAGCGGTTGAAGATATAAATGGAAGTTTTGTTAACGAATATATGTTAGCATGCAGAGATCGTATTACAACCAGAGTTGAGATTGATGCATCAGACAATGCAGATGAAGAAGGACGATATATACTTGTAAAAGAGGGATGTAACTGGACAGATGCAGAAGTTAATATGGATTTTATACTTACAGATGAGATGTGCATAAGATTGTATATTACACCTGTAGATACAATGATATCAAGAGAAGAAGTGATAGAACTTGAAGGATTCCCAAAAAGACCGCCAAAGACAACACGAATTAATCTTAGAATACATTTTGATTCAGATAACAAGATGCTGATACAGATAAGAGATAAAGGATTTGGAGAATTCTTCAGAGCAAGTAACAAAATTGTAAGCAGCGAAATAATATTGTAAAGGAAGATAGCTTATGAGTGGACTAATTATTTGTACAAAAAAAGAGGGAACAAAGCCATATTATATTGCTCAGGCAGGTGTGAATATAAGCACGCTTGAAGAATTGTGTTATTTTTTATACAATAATATATATATTGTAAATACAGAGATTATAGATGAAAAACTCATTGAATATATTGCTAATGAGCTTGATGAGAAACCACTTGCAGACAAGCTTACAGAACTTATAACATATAAAGGCGGACTTGGAGAGCTTGTAATGACAATCCTTAAATATACAGGATATTATTCTAAGAGTGAGATAGAAGATATACAAAAGATGATAGATTCACTTAATACACAAAATGTATCAGAGAGACTAAAAGCAAGAGGTGACAGTTATCTGGCGAATCAAAGATATAGTAATGCTTTGGAAAATTATATAATGATTCTGTCACAAAAAAAAGATGCCACATTAAGCGAATCTTTTTATGGAAATGTATGGCATAATGCAGGAGTGGCATTTGCCAAGATGTTTTTGTTTACAAAAGCAAAATCATGCTTTGAAAGAGCATATAAGATAGCAGGTAATCCAGAATCAAGAATACAGTTCGTAAAAGCAGAAGTACTTGCAGATAACAGAAATAAAGAATTTAAACGTGATGATTTTGCAAGTGATGAAGATAGAGAAATGTATTGTGAGATAAAACATGATATAGATAAGATGGCTGATAAAGCACAGCTTCAGGAAGAGTATAGTATGTTAAGACAGGCAGAACTTATGAAAGAAGATGGGCTTATAAGCGAGTATTACAAAAAGATAGAGGATATAATTGAAAATTGGAAACTTGATTACAAGAGACTTACGCAGTGATTAGCTAATTAAAGAGCATATAGGATACAATATAGCTTGAATAGATAGCTATAAAAAACTTATATAGTATTAATGATAAATGGGGGCATGACAGATGGGCTTTTTTGACAGGTTCAGAAAAAAGAAAAAATATGAAGAATATAAAGTAAATGTAGACCTTGATGCTATTCTTGAAAACGAAAGTGAGATAGAAGAAGAGCTTGAAGAAAAAGAAGTATTAAAAACTCCACAGGAAAGACTTGAATTCGTAAAGAGCCAGTGTGAGACAGTTGTAGATTCAGGTAAAAATATTGAGAATTATAAAACAGAATACCAGGTTGTAAAAGCATATCTTGATGATATATACAAACTAGAGAATCTTCCACCTGATCATAAGACAGAAGTTATAGAAACAGCACAGAGAATAGTCGATCTTACAAAGAGCAGGAAAAAGTATCAGGATACTCAAAGTCCCCTTGAAGATGGCAGATATGCATATCTGTCACAATTTGATGATGATATGCCTAAGATATTAAAATCATATCAGAATGATGAAAAATATATGCTTGCACTAAAAAAAGATGTAAGTATGCTTGAAGCAGAGAAGATTAATCTCAAATATGAAAAGAGTGATATGTTAAAACGCCAGATAAGGATAAAAGGCTTCTCAGTAATAGCAATGGTTGGACTTACAGCGATATTTATAGTATTTGTGATTGCTGCAGAAAAATATAATATTAATGTAGAAGGCATATTCATAGTAGTTCTTTTACTTGCAGCTATATATGTTGCAATAGTTGCAATTATGTCAAAAAAGACAATAGAGACTTTAAAACTTAATGAACTTAAGATGGCAAAGGCGACAAGTCTTCAAAATAGAGCAAAGATTAAATACATAAATGCTGTTAATAATGTAGAATATCAGCGTGAAAAATATGGAGTGAAAGATGCAAGACAGATGGGAGAAGTCTTTGAGCAATATATGACAATGAAGCTTGAAAAGCAGCAATATCAGCATACTACAAGTGAACTTGCAAAAACCGGTAATATATTTGCAGCATTATTAAAGACTTATGATCTGTATGATGCCAATATATGGGTAGCACAGGCAAGGGCACTTGTAGAACCGGCTGAGATGAGAAATGTAAAGAATAATCTTATCAGCAGAAGAAAAAAGATAAAAGAACAGATAGACTATAATATAAAACTTACCAAGAAAGCTAAGGAAAAAATATTTGATATGATAAAGACTTATCCTGATGAAAAAGAATCAATTATGAAAGTAATTAATTCTTACGATGATGATAATGCCTGATTTTATGAAAAATATACAAGTTAGTTAAATAAACAGCAATAAAATGTTTGATTTGCTACAATAAACGTGATAGAATGATAAGGAATTTTGAGTATTATTGAGGCAGAAAGGGGCAGTACTATGTCATATATGGATAGTTACAAAGACTGGTGCACAAACCAGTACTTTGATGAGAGCGTAAGAAAAGAGCTTGAATCAATCGCAAGTAATGAAAAAGAAATCGAAGATCGTTTTTACAAAAATCTTGAGTTTGGTACAGGCGGATTAAGAGGTGTTATTGGATACGGTACTAATCGTATGAACATATACACTGTAAGAAAAGCAACACAGGGACTTGCTAACTTTATTATTAAAGAAAATGCAAAAGACAGAGGCGTTGCAATAGCGTATGATTCACGTCATATGTCTCCTGAATTTGCAGATGAAGCGGCATTATGTCTTAATGCGAATGGAATCAAAGCTTATGTTTTCCCATCTTTAAGACCAACACCTATGTTATCATTCACAGTTAGAGAATTAAACTGTATTGCCGGTATCGTAGTAACAGCAAGCCATAATCCACCTGAATATAATGGATATAAAGTATATTGGGAAGATGGCGCACAGATTACAGCACCAAAAGATAAATTAATAATTGACGAAGTTAATAATGTTACAGATTATAATCTTGTAAAGACAATGGACAAAGAAGAAGCTGTTAAAGCAGGATTATATAATGTTATTGGTTCAGATATTGATGATAAATATATAGCACAGCTTAAAAAACAGGTTGTTAATCCTGATATCTGTAAAGAAGTTGGCAAAGAACTTAAGATCGTATATACACCACTTCATGGAACAGGTAATCTTCCAGCAAGAAGAATATTAAAAGAGATTGGATTTGAGAATGTATATGTAGTTCCAGAACAGGAATTACCAAATGGAGATTTCCCAACAGTAAGCTATCCAAATCCAGAAGCAGCAGAAGCATTTGAACTTGCATTAAAACTTGCAAAAGAAAAAGATGCAGACGTTGTTCTTGCAACAGATCCTGATGCAGACAGACTTGGAGTATATGCAAAAGATTCTAAGACAGGTGAATATATGTCATTCACAGGTAATATGTCAGGAATGCTTATCGCAGAGTACCTTCTTTCACAGAAAAAAGAAAAAGGCCTTATTCCAGATAATGGAGCACTTATCAAGACTATTGTATCAACTAATATGGCAGATAAAGTTGCAGCAGAATATAATATCAAGTTAATTGAAGTATTAACAGGATTCAAATTCATCGGAGAACAGATTAAATTATTTGAACAGAATCATACATACGAATATATGTTTGGATTCGAAGAAAGCTATGGCTGTCTTGTAGGAACACATGCAAGAGATAAAGATGCTATTGTAGCAGTTATGTGTCTATGCGAAGCAGCAGCATATTATAAAAAACAGGGACTTACACTTTGGGATCAGATGTTAAATATCTATGAAAAATATGGATATTTCAGAGAAGGACTTGAATCAATCACATTAAAAGGTGTTGAAGGTGTTGCTAAGATTCAGGCTATGCTTGATGAATTAAGACAGAATCCACCTAAGAAGATTGGTAATTATGATGTATTAGCTGTAAGAGATTATCTTAAAGATGAGATCACAGATACTAAGACTGGAACAGTTACAACAACAGGTCTTCCAAAATCAAATGTTTTATACTATGATCTTAATGATGATGCATGGTGCTGTGCAAGACCATCAGGTACAGAACCAAAAGTTAAGTTCTATATTGGTGTAAAAGGAACAAGCTTTGAAGATGCTAATAGTAAGATGGAGAATCTTAAGAAGTCTCTTATGGAGATTGTTAATAAATAGTAATCTGTTAATATAATAGATACTATAAGAAAAAGATCTATATAATTAGATTACATACATTCTTGTAGAATTAGTAAAAAAGCTAATTCTACAAGCTATAATGACGGTATTTGCATAATACATATGATTATATGTAAGATGTGAATACCGTTTTTTGGTAAAAGCCACATTTTCTTCAATTTAAAAACACATTTTGAACACAAATGACTGTTATTATAATATTCGTAAGATAGATAAGGGATATGAAATACATACATTGAGTTGATAATGTATCGGATATCCGGATTAATCTTAGATAGTTTCGCAACTAACAATTTAAGAACTTCTAGTAACACATATATAAGATTATAATTAGTTATCAGAAGGTGTTGATTGAAAGGAGATAATATATATGAACGAAGAATTTGAAAAGAATTTAAATGGTAATACTAATAATAGCACTAATAATACAACAGCTAGTAATGCAAATAGTCAGACAGGATATACAACAAACAGTAATAGCACACAAAGTGATGCGAATACAACAGCCAATGGAGCATATTCATTAAATAAAGATCAGATATATAGTAATACAGAATATGCTAACCATACATCAACAGCTAATAATCAGAATAATGCATACCAGAATAATACAGGAGCATATAATACTTCTTCATACAGCAATACATCATATAATAATGCTTCATCAGAGAATAAAGGATATGATTATACTAACCCGGTATTTGGTCAGTACAATAACAACACAGCTAATAGCAAAGCTGATAAAAAAGAAGCAAAAAGACAGAAAAAACAGGCAAGAAAAGCTGCAAAAGCAGGTAAAAAGAGTAGTGCTTTTGCAAGAGGAACAAAATTCGTTGCAGCGGCAGCCTGTTTTGGACTTATAGCTGGTGGAATTGGATATGGTACTAATTATGGCCTTGTATCATTACTTGATAATAAGAAGACAACAGTTCAGTCAACAGATAATAAGACAACAATGTCAGTTAACAGTGTTAATACTAATTATCAGTCTGTTGGAGTTACAGTAATGGATGTATCAAGTATAGTAGAACAGGCTATGCCATCAATTGTAGCTATTAATGGAACAGTAACTTCATCAGGAAGTTATTATGCAATTCCTGGATTTGGAAGTTTTGGTTCTAATTCATCAACAGAATCACCTGTAAGTGGTTCAGGTATTATAATCGGCCAGAGTGATACAGAACTTCTTATGGTAACTAATGCACATGTTGTATCTGATGTTAACAATCTTTCAGTAACATTTTGTAATGATGAGAAAGTTGATGCGTATGTAAAAGGTGCAAAGACAAGCAAAGATATTGCAGTAGTAGCAGTAAAACTATCTGATATGAGTGAAGATGCATTATCACAGATAAAAGTTGCAACAATTGGTGATTCAGATTCAGTTAAAGTTGGTCAGGCAGCAATTGCAATCGGTAATGCATTAGGTTATGGACAGTCTGTAACATCAGGATGTATAAGTGCTCTTGACCGTTCGATTACAGTAGATTCAACAACTTATGATGGACTTATCCAGACAGATGCAGCTATTAATCCAGGTAACAGTGGTGGTGCTCTTCTTGATGCATCAGGTAATCTTATAGGTATTAATAGTGCAAAAGCATCATCAGATTCAGTAGAAGGTATGGGATATGCAATTCCAATCTCATCAGTAAAAGACTTAATCAACGAGCTGATGAATAAAGAAGCAAGACAGGTTGTAAGTGAAGAAGAAAGAGGATACCTTGGAATATATGGTGTTACAGTAACAGAAGATGTAAGTTCAAGTTATGGTTATCCACAAGGTGTATATGTAAGAGATACTGTAGCTAATTCAGGTGCTGAAGCAGCAGAAATTGTACAGGGAGATATAATCTGTGAAGTTGATGGTAATGATATTACTGATATGACAGACCTTACAGAATTACTTGAATATTACAAATCAGGAGAGACAATCTCAGTAACAGTATACAGACTAAGCGACTCAGGTTATTCAAAGGTATCAGTAGATGTTACACTTACAAGTAAATCAACTGTTAATGCAGATGATAATAATAGTAACAGTAATAAAAACAGTAACAAAAATAATGACAGTAACAGTGATAATAGTAATAACAACAGCGATAGCAGTGACAGAAATAATGATGACAGCCAGGTTGTAAGACCAAACAGATAGAATCCACTTGTTAGAGCGTATATATAGATAAAAGATAAAACTTAAAATTTTTTCATTCCCCTCCCTTAAAAATAGCGCCATCTGAAGACTCACAGATGGCGCATTTTTTAATGAGTAAATGTAAAAAAATGCTGTGGATAGAATATATAAAGTCAAGACAATAATTATAGAACAGTATGATTATTAAGAATGTATCAACTTTACAAATTAGAAAGAATAAGTTAGAATATATGATAATTGCGAAACCTATATGAAAAAGTTGTTTACAATGGTTTATTACAAATATATAGTGAGGAGAATATAGAAATGGAAGATAAAGACGAATTAACAATTAATGAAGATAAAGATATTGATAAAGACATTGATAAAGAGACAGATGATGAAAAAGAGGATTATTCAAAGTTCTGTTATATGTGCAGACGAACAGAAAAACAGGCGGGTAAACTTATATATATGCCACCTAATATCTATATATGTCCTGAATGTATGCAGAAGACATTTGATACAATTAACAAAGATCAGTCTTTTGAAGAGATGTGCAATCAGATGGATCTTATGAGTATGAACAGAGGATTCTTATTTGATATGGGCAATAAGAAAGGGACTGCTAAGAAGGATAAATCTAAGAAAAAGGAAGAAGAACTTCCTCCAATAGATATAAAAAAAGTTCCGGCACCACATATAATTAAAGAAAAACTTGATGAATATATAGTTGGTCAGGAATATGCCAAAAAAGTAATATCTGTTGGGGTATATAATCATTATAAAAGAGTTGCAACAGGAACAATGGATGAGATAGAGATAGAAAAATCTAATATGCTTATGATTGGACCAACAGGAAGTGGTAAGACATATCTTGTAAAGACACTTGCAAAACTCCTTGATGTACCTCTTGCAATTACTGATGCAACATCACTTACAGAAGCAGGATATATTGGTGATGATATAGAGAGTGTTGTATCAAAACTTTTAGCAGCAGCAGATAATGATGTAAAAAAAGCCGAGAGAGGTATTATATTCATTGATGAAATAGATAAAATAGCTAAGAAAAAGAATACAACCAACAGAGATGTAAGTGGTGAATCTGTACAGCAGGGACTTTTAAAACTTCTTGAAGGCAGTGAAGTTGAAGTACCGGTTGGTGCTAATAGCAAGAATGCAATGGTACCATTAACAACAGTTAATACAAGAAATATATTGTTTATCTGTGGAGGTGCATTTCCAGATCTTGAGAATATAATCAAAGAAAGACTTACAAAACAGGCACTTATAGGATTTAATTCAGATCTTAAAGATAAGTATGATAACGATCCGGAGATTTTAAGCAAAGTAACAATGGATGATCTTAAGACATTTGGAATGATTCCTGAATTCCTTGGAAGAATGCCAATAATATTCACATTACAGGGACTTACAAAAGATATGCTTGTAAAAGTATTAAAAGAGCCGAAGAATGCAATTTTAAAACAGTATCAGAAACTTCTTGCATTAGATGAAGTTGAACTTATATTTGATGATGATGCATTAGAAGCAATCGCAGAAAGAGCAATAGAGAAGAAGACAGGTGCAAGAGCACTTAGAGCTATTATTGAAGAATTCATGCTTGATATTATGTATGAGATTCCAAAAGATGATAATATTGGCAGAGTGACAATAACAAGAGATTATATAGAAAAGACAGGTGGACCTGTTATTGAGATGCGAGGAATGTAGAAGATAGATATTACATTAGATGTGAAGTATAATTAAAAATGTATGGTGTGTACATATAAAGCAGACAAGACAACGAAAAATATATATTATTACATATATAAAAGAGAAATGGTATAAGAGTAAACTGCATAAATATTAATAAAGAAAGGTGATTGTATAACTCATTAGATAATTATACAAAAGCAGTTATACAATTATCTGATATTAAAAAGGTAAATATATATGGAAAACTGTGAAAATGCAGTAATATCAGAAGAATATGCAGATCTGATAATAAGATCCGGAAGTAATATTGAGGCAGAAAGATATTGCAGATTAGGGATTATACCAAGATGGGATATATATTATATTCCACTCAGTTATATAGGAGAATTGACTTTTGAGAATATAGGTTATGTTACAATTCCGGATCTGTATGTTCCATCAGATCTTAATGTTGCTAATGAGACTGGAATTAGTTCTACGTTTTTGCAACCGGCATTAAATCTCACAGGAAAAGGTGTAATAATAGGTATTATTGATAGCGGGATTGATTATGGACACCGGGCATTTACAGGCAATAATGATAAGACCAGAATAATATCAATCTGGGACCAGACGGTTGAATCGGATAAAAGACCGTCTGGTTTTTTTTATGGTACAGAATATACAAGAACCGAGATAGATGAAGCAATGTTATCAGAGAATCCACATGATATAGTAAAGACAACTGACGAAAGCGGGCATGGAACATTTCTTACTGGTATAGCAGCAGGAAGATATGATATTAATAATAATTTTACAGGAATGGCACCTGATGCAGAGATTGTGTTTGTAAAACTAAAACCAGCCAAGAATATAATGAAAGAAGTATTTGCTGTGTCGCAAGATAAAGTTGCTTATGAAGAAAGTGATATAATGGCAGGCTTAAGATATATAAATGATGTTGCAGACAGAGAAAAAAAACCGGTTGTGATATTACTTGGAATGGGAACATCGCAAGGCAACCATAGAGGAAGTAGTCCACTTGCAGATTCATTTAACTATTATGCAGGGAGAGTTGGAAGAATTCTTGTCACATCAGCAGGTAATGAATGTAACAGAGGCAGGCATTTCCTTGGAAAAATAGGAGAAGAAGAGTATGAAATAGTTGAACTTAGAGTTGGAAATAATGAAAGTGGATTTACAATGGAATTATGGTCAGGACAGACGGAGTATCTTACAATATCGGTAACGTCACCATCAGGCGAGGAGATCAGTCGCATTCCCATAAGAAGACAATATAGTGAGGTATATACTTTTGTATTTGAGAATACGACAGTATATATATATAATAGCGTAATAGAGAATGCTAGTGGAGCTGAACTTATATTATTAAGATTTACAAGACCAACAGCAGGAATATGGACAATACGAGTATATGGAAGACTCAATGACGAGTATAATATATGGCTTCCGGCGGGAGAACTGATTAGTAATGATACGTATTTTCTTAATTCTAATCCTGATATTACATTAACAGAGGCAGGTAATGCAGCAGAGATTATAACTGTTGGAGCATATGATTACAGAGACGGGGGTGTCTTTGTTAATTCGGGACGGGGATATGCACTTAATGGAACTGTAAAACCAGATATAGTAGCACCGGGAGTTAATGTATTAGGACCAAAGTCAGCAGATACATTATCAGAAGGTGCTAAAGCAGATAATCGTAATCAATATATATATATGACAGGAACAAGTGTGGCAGCAGCAGTAACAGCAGGTGGAGCATCACTTATAACACAATGGGAAGAACGCCAGGCAAATTCATATTTTGTAGATACAAGAGGAATAAAAAGTCTAATTATAAGAGGTGCAAAAAGAGATTCTAATTATGTATATCCTAATCGTATTCAAGGATATGGCAAACTAGACATACTTGGTGTATTTGAATATTTAAAGGGAAAATGAAAAAAATAAGAATTAAAGGAAAAATGACAATAGAAGACTCAAAGGAAAAATAAGAGTCAAAAGAAAAATAGAAAAAGAAGAATCAAAAAAATGATAATAGAAAAAATTATGTGCATAGAAAAACGATCACACAAATCTACATCTGGGTGATCGTTTTTTGGCACTTTGCATTAGATATTTAATCAGTTTATTTGGTATAACATATTATGATACGATATATTATGATATGTCATATTAGAACATAGCTGTTCTGATATAATTATGCGAATGATTAATCACAAAAACAATAGTGTTTGTATTCTGTTTTATTATAATAATCAATCAGTTACGATTAATTAACAAATAATGCAGATATTCCAGCAAGTGTAGTGCCTATGAAGACAAACATATCTGACAGATTGAAGACAATATGTTTTAAAAAAGCGGGACGGCTTACATTAATACTGAAGTAATCAGTCACATGTCCATTCTTGATTCTGTCAATCAGATTGTTAAGTCCACCACCTATTGCAAGTGCTATTCCTAGTTTTACAAGAAATACAGCTACGGAATTACCTTTTGGTCTATGTTTAATAAGATAGCATAGAATATATAGGGCAAATACAAGTGTTCCACATGATGCAGCGTATAATACTGGTGGTTTATCTTTAAATATACTCATCATAGCACCTTTGTTATAGAGTTTGTTAAGTGTTATCTTATTCTTAAGAATTCTGATTCGTGATTTAAAATCAAGTTTCTTATCCATCTGTGCCTTAATAATCCAGTCACCTGCTACAATAGCAATAATAATTAATACATATAACATATAAATCCCTCCTTAGTATACAATCGTGTGTTAATTAGTTATCTTTTGGCAGATACAATTGATTCTGAAAGTTCTTTTGCATATTTAATATCGTCAGAGCTAAGACTGTTGTTACTATATCTTGCTTCTTCATATAGAGAAGTGAGAAAAGCACTTTTTTGAGTAATTGACTGATCTGAGATTATTGAAGTCTTACCAGTCAGCGGACTTGTATAACTGTCAATTACATTATGCTTTAGTTCTTCTGGTGTCTGCGAATAATTAAAAATATATTTTTTACCAGCAGCTTTTTTTAGCGTTTTGCAATATATAGCTCTGATTTTATCATTGTTTTTAAGATGCAAGACGTTAGTTTTTTTGGAGCTTTTTGTAAGTGTTGAGTATCTGACAGGTTGTAAGATGAATTCAGTTTCATCACCATTATTAGATATATGTACACCTGCAAATCTCTTAATCATATAAATAATAGCTTTGTATATAATTATAACACATATAACAACAGTTATGATAAGAAGAATAACACCTATAATATTCCATATAATATTAAGTATATTAGGCGTAATATCTTCATCTATTTTCATATCATTTTTTTTGTTAGAAGTAAAGTCATAATAATCACCACTAGGATTACCATTATCGGGCATAATAGCTCTTAGTATTTTACCAAAACCATATATAAAGAGAGTATTGGTATTATTAATTGTATTAACAAATAGATTGTTGCCAAAAAATATAGCTCCAAGAATTGTAGCTATGCATAGTAACACAACAAGCAATAAGCTGATCCTTTGTATTTTTTTAACAGGTAAAGTCTTTATATGTTGTTTGGAAGATATAAAACCAGATACACCACACAGTGTCATCTGTATATATTCAAGTATAAAAAATACTAAAAGATAGCATGAATAAATAGTCCCATATATCTTAGCACGTAGCATACCAGAGCCTAGAAAAGCAAGAAATACAAATAGAGCAGCATAGACTATTGAAGGAGTCTCGCTTATATTACTTACATCAGAAGTCTTCATCTTATAAGAACTTATAGATAGAACAAGCATAATAAGTACAGCTGCAAATCTAAGGAATGATCCTTTGAATAAAAAAGTGCTAAAGATGATAGTTGCAATATTAAGAAGAATGTATGTTGACATAACATTGCATCTATGCCTGATTATCATAAAAATAGTAATAGGAATTATAATAGGAAGTGTATAGACAATATTTCTATAATCTTTTCCATAAGATTCAAGTGCTATTATGGTAAGCAGACTAGAGTAGATAAGAGTCTGAATGATAACACAATTGACAGGTATTAATTTTTTAATTGGCATAAGGTACCTCCCACTCTAATATATTGTTATAATTGACAGTTACATTTCTATCAGATACTTCTGGATGTAGAGGAATGATGTACAAATAATCGTCATTCTCTATTATTGTAGAAAAAGCATCCTGAAGAGTTTTGTTACGATTCTCTGATATAAGAATATAAAATGGAGCATCATTGTTAGAGGCATCAGCCATTTGTATATCTTTTATAATGTCACAAAAAGAAGTAAGATTACCATTGTAATCGCAAAGTGCAAGTTCAGCAGATATAGTGTCAATATGTGACTGACCACAGCCAAATGGTATTGTAATATTTTGTTCAGCAGCTATATCACGACCATTAGAGGTAAGTGCAGTCTGTATTCCTTCTGATATGAACATAGTACAAAGAGAACATGCAATTCTTATAGATTCCTCTTTAAGTCTTGTATAATCCCAGATAGATTCTGATTCAAGATTAAGAAGAATATGGACTTTTTGGCTGTTAGTATAATCATGAAGATTAACTTTAAGAGAACCGGTTCGTGCTGATTGTTTCCAGTTAATACTTTTCATCGTATCATTAATATCATATTCACGAATTCCTCTGAATTCAAAAGGATCGGTTGTGGAATAACGTTTTGATAGAATATCGCCCATAACCATATTATACGGAATAAGAATCTGATGAACGTCTATTGGTAACGGATAGACGAGAATGGAAGCATCAGATGAGGCCTGAACGGTCTGTGTATGTCCCATCAGAAGATCAGATGAGACAAGATCAACTTTATCTATATGATAAAAACCTCGTTTTGTACATCTCACATTAAGTTTTCGTTTAACTTTTTGGAAGAAAAGAAGTGAGTATACATTGTCAATATATTCAAGATCGCTTTCATTAATATCATCCATCTCATTAAAGTTAAGATATTTGCTGGCATGAAATTTTAATTCAAGTAGTGGAAGTGGTAACAGCTTGTTATTGGTTACTGTCTGTGTAAATGTTACAGTATCACCTTCAACACATGAAGGCATATCAAATGCAAGGCTGGTACTCAATCCGGATTTCCAATGTTTTGAATATAGATGTTTTTGCAAAAAATATATTACAAGAATACCTAAAAGTATTAGTAAAGTTTTGATCATTAATAACCCTCCTATAAGTGTTTGGTAATATAATTTTACTATTTTTAACACGTTAAGTCTATAAAAATGTTAAAAATTAATAAAATTTGCCAGAAGTATTGAAGATTTTTGGTAATTTTGGTAAACTAAAATAATGAACATAGTTTTAGAAGTAAGGAGCAAAAATAGTGTGAAGAAGTTTTTAAAGATATTATCTGTTATGCTGTTTATTACAATTACATCATTATTTATGATAAACATGGCATATCCTGATAATGCTCTTTTTTCAAAATTCATTGGAAAAGGCTCATTTTTGGATTTGAAATTTGCAGGTAATGAAGATGAGACAACAATTGAATATGTATATCCCTTATGTTCAAGTAGGGAAGATATAAGAAATGTTATGATGGAAGAAATATACAATAATAGAAATAGTATAGATATTAGACTCGCTGACAGAGATAATATATTATCAACAGAAGAACTGTTTAATCTCATTGATGGAGTTGATTCAATATCATATACGGTAAGTGAATCAAGACAGGGTGTAATAACAGAGCATATTGAGTTTACATATACAGATTATTATGCTTATGAATATGCTTTTAACAATAATGACCTTAGTAGAATGACAGAGAAGCAGAGTATTACATATGCTAAGATGCTTGAGATAATGGCAGAGTATATTAATGATAGTATGGATGAATATGAGAAGGCACTTGTGTTACATGATTATATTGTAAAAAATTGCAGATATAATATAGAAGATTTGCAAAATAATAATCTTGAAGAAGATGACTATACAGCATATGGAACACTTATAATTGGAGAATCAGTATGCAGTGGTTATGCTGAGACATATAGAACATTACTTATGATGTGTGGAATTGAGAGCAGGACTGTATCAGGTAAGGCTGATGGTGAGGCTCATGCCTGGAATCTTGTTAAGATTAATGAGAACTGGTATCATGTTGACGTGACATGGGATGATCCTGTACCGGATACTGGTGATTATGTATATCATAATTATTTTAATGTGACAGATGAAGTGATAAGTGCAGATCATATATGGAACAGAGGCAGGTATCCACAGGCGATATCTGTCGGTGATAATTATTTTGTTAAAAATGATCTTATAGCATCAACAACGGAGAAGATAGAGGACATTATAGACAGAGCTGTTGCAGAGAATAAGCAGGAAGTGTCAGTCTTATGGAAAGGCGAAGATGAAGCAGATCTTAATAGAGTATTCTATCATTATTATTCATATACATTGTCTGAACACAGTTATGGCGATGAATATAGAGTATATAATATAAGATTTGGCGATGAATAAGATATGCCTATTTTGTTATTCAATCTAAAGAAATCGAATCAGTATCAGAAAAATAACGATATTGATTCGATTTCTTTTTTTAGGTAATATCTTAATTATATTATTTATATTAATATATGAAAAAACAATATAAGAAAAATTAATATTAAGAAAAATCAAAAATTATTTTTCATATAAGAACTGTTCTGGTAATGTAACTTTAAAGTCTTTTGCTAAGTCTCTAAAATTCTGTGGTGTAATTGTCTGAAGCTTGTCTGGTCTTATTGAGAGCATCTTGACAAGAATCTCTGCTGATTTTTCAACAGTATGCATAAGTCCGAATGTCAGATCAAAATCTTCGCCTGAGCAAAACATACCATGATGTGCCCATATAGCAACGTCATATTTCTTCATAAGCTCACTTGTAGCAACAGCTATATCACGTCCACCAGGAACCATCCATCCTACAACACCAATGCCTGATGGGAATACAACAGGACATTCAGTTGCCATCTCCCATAATTCTCTTGTGAAGATTTCATCTTTTAGAGGAAGAACAAAAGTAAGAGCAATTACATTGGTTGTATGTGCGTGATATATAACTCTATGCTTTCCATTAGAAGCTTTTTTCTTAACTTCATGATTCATAAGATGGCTTGGAAGTTCGCTTGTAGGTCTGCCACCATTTACAAGTCCCCAAAGTATTCTATAATTCTCGCCCTTATCATCAAGTTCAATAATACAAGTGCTGTCTTCAGGATCAAGAATCACGTTTCTAAAGTATTTGCCACTACCTGTTACCATGAAGTATTCACCCGAAAGATCAGGAACCTGTGTGCCAATAGGTCTCCATTCGGCATCTTTTTTAAGATATTCTTTTACTTCGTCAAGTTCTTCTGGCTTAATTCTATAAGAAAGATTGCCACCATTTCTTTCATGCCATCCTTGTTCCCAACCATCATTGCACATACGAATGAAACCTTGTACAAATTTTACATCTAAAATACTCATATCTAAACTCTTCCCTTCTCTTTTCGTTTAATAATTAAATATATTATACAGTATTTCAAAGATTATTTCTCTCCAAAAAGGCTTAAAAAGTATGCAAAAAAGAACATCTTTGTAAAAAAAGTCCTTTTTTTAGTGAGATTTTGTTGCTTTGTGTGAGATATCGGCATAAAAATGTAAAAAATATTCATAATACAACAGATATAATTGCGAAAACAAAAGAAAAGAAGAAATGTTATCAATTCATATTATTCGGTACTAAGTTCGCTATACATAAGTGATGTATAGCGAACTTTGTGCCAACCAATATAATTAAAGTATGAAAGGATAGTATTCTGAAGCTATATACTAATCCATAATATAGGATATTATTTATCAAATTCGGGATTAAAAGCATAGAAGTTCTTGGAATTAAGTTTATCAGTAACAATGCCAAGAGCTTCACCGAAACGCTGGAAGTGTACGATTTCTCTTGCTCTTAAGAATTTAATAGGTTCTCGTACGTCGGGATCATCAGTAAGTCTTAAGATATTATCATAAGTTGTTCTTGCTTTTTGCTCTGCTGCCAAATCTTCAGTAAGATCTGTTATTGTATCACCTTTTGATTGAAATACAGTTGCACTAAAAGGCGTTCCACCGGCAGCTTGTGGCCATAATGCTGTTGTATGATCTATATAATATGGTGCAAATGCTGAATTTTTAATCTGTTCAGGAGTAAGATTCCTTGTAAGCTGATATACTATGGCACATATCATCTCAAAGTGTGCAAGTTCATCAGAACATCAATGTTAGAAATGATTATTTTATAAGCTGGAGCGTAAAACTCACTACCTTTAAGTGATGGGTAGTTCACACATTAAGAAAGATATCAAGAGTAAATTCGTTCTTGATATATCTTCCAAGACCTGCTTTAGACTGTTGATTGTTATAATATACAATCTTGCTGATAAGAGGTTTTAATAATTCATTTTTTGTTGCAGCAGTTATATTATTATCGCTGATTATATCAAGGCATCTTGTATATTTGGCTATCTGCTCTTTATAGATGTCAGTATAAGATTTTATCTGTCTTGCTTCTTCAAGTTTTTTTTCTGTAAAAGCTAATTGTTCCTGTAATTTAGCATTTCTCTTGGCATATTCTACTTTAGTATATATGCCATCTTCATAAGCATCTTTTTGCCTGCTGTCTTTCTCCTTGATGCGTTCAAGTTCCAATTCAAGACTTCTTATATACTGTTTGCGTTCAAGTTCTTTATCGTCATTATTGTTATTAAGAAGAACCTCAAAATCATGTATAGAAGTCTTAAGCGAGGCTTTAACATTGTTGATAAAATCAGAATAACTTACAGACTTGGTATGACATATTCGCTGATTATTACATAGCATACTTTCACTTATGTGTCCTGTGCTTGAACGTCTGTCTGTGAATTGCTTAAAAGACATTGCCCTATTGCATGAACCACAGAAGAGAATACCGGCAAAAGGGTTTTGAAGTTCAGTCCCCTTTTTTAGTCTTGGAGAGTTACCACGTCTTATTAATGCCTGATTAAATGTATTTTCGTCAATTATCGCTTCATGTCTGCCATCAACAAGAATAACATCTTCTGTATTCCTGTTAATCGGTCTAGTCTTAACAATCTCACCATTAACAATCTTTTTCTGTGTCTTAAGATAGTTCCAACGTATCTTACCCATATATACAGGATTATCAATCATATCACTTATAGCAGCAGGTGACCAATGTGCCGATTTGCGTGGTATATACCCATGAGCATCTAAATAATTGGCGATATTGGTAAATCCATAATGTTTATTAATGTATAGATGAAACATAATCTTTACGGCTTCGGCTTCATCAGGAACAATCTTAAGAGTATGGTAACTGTTCTTCCCTTCCCCAACTTTAATCTTCTTATATCCATATGGTGGAACTGATGCAATGAAGTTACCCTCTCTTACAGAACGGATACGACCTCTGTTAAGAATCTTTTTATTATATTCAAGATAATCATTACCTCTTGTAAGTTCCATCTCAAAAAACTTCCTATCATATTCATCATTGAGATTGTATGTCTTTGGTGGAGTAATAACAAGTGTATTAGTATACCTAAGTGTATTAATAATTCTTCCACAGTCTTGCATATCACCTCTTGATAATCGCTGTGGCTCTACAACCAGTACAGCATCAATAATACCTGTTTCAAGCAATCGCATTATCTGAATCATAACAGGACGGTCATTAATAGTCTCACCACTAACTACTTCTCTGTATATTCGGTCTTCTGGCATAGTCTTGCCGAATTCACGCATACAATATTCCTGTAAATCAGCTTCATGCCTTAACAAAACTTCATTCACAGATAGATTAGGGTCATCAGAACGAGATTTTCTTAAATATATAATTATGTTGTCAAAAGTAATCATAGAAAAGCACTCCTTTTGAATTTGATAAGTCTATTATATAACGAAAATTTGTTCGATACAAGAAAAATAATTGGGATAATTGAAAATATATACTTGACATACGTATTAATACGTATTGTAATATAAACATAGAAAGGCTAAACCCCACTTGACTTGCTTTTACAATATATAACAATTAGGAGGTAGATATTATGAAATTATATCATTTTCCAGCATTTTTCCATAATGCCGAAGAAGGAGGATACTATGTTACATTTCCTGATAGACCAGAGTGTATTACAGAGGGCGATACATTTGAAGAGGCTTATACTTATGCACAGGAAGCATTAGGGTTAGCATTGGAAGAAGAATATTTGAGTAGGCAACCAATTGTAGAACCGGTAATTACAACTGATTTAATATGTCCAGACGGAATTATTGCAGTTGTTACTGTAGACATGGATGCATATGTACGCAAACACAATTCTAAGGCAGTAAAGAAAACCTTAACAATACCGGAATGGCTTAATGAAGCCAGTGTAAAAGCTGGTATTAACTTCTCACAAGTATTGCAAGAAGCATTAATTGATAAATTAGGGGTATAGTTACAAACTTTATTTACAAAACAGCAATAAAAGGTGGTAGTTGTTCTACTGACTTTTTGTTTTATTCTTAAGAATAATGTCACTAACTCTAAAATGTACGTTTTGATGCAAGTTGGCAGTACAAACATACTTCAATAGATTATTATAAAGGTATGGGAATTACTTAAAAAATACATTGGAGGACAAAAATATGAGAGAAATTACATTAAGAAACGAGAATGGACAAGTAGCAACAATTACAAGTTTAGAAGTAGCGGAGATGGTTGGAAAAGAGCATAATAAGTTGTTGAGAGATATTAGAGAATATTGCAACCAACTTTCACTGTCCAAAATTGGACAGTCAGATTTCTTTGAAGAATCTACTTATAAGACTGAAAGAGGAAAAGAATATCCATGTTATCGAGTAACTAAGAAAGGCTGTGAATTTATAGCACACAAACTTACAGGTGTTAAGGGAACGGAGTTTACAGCACTATATATAAATAAGTTCCATACTATGGAAGAACAACTAAACGAGTATAGATTACCAACCACATACAAAGAAGCATTATTACAGTTGGTTGAACAGGTAGAAGAAAATGAACGATTATTAGCAGATAATGAGCAGATGAAACCTAAGGCAGATTATCACGATGCAGTGCTTAATAAAGAGGGGCTTATTACAACAACAGTAATAGCAAAAGATTTAGGTCTGACAAGTGCTGTAAAGTTGAACAATATATTGCATAGAAACAGAATTATATTCAAGGATAAATCAGGAACTTGGTATCCTTATGCAGAATATGAGTGGCTAATAGAATGTGGGTATGCAGACTACCAGAGCTATGACAGTGAATATGCTACTCCGTCATTAAAATGGACAGAAAAGGGTAGAAAGTGGATAATTGAAAATCTTTGTAAATGGAGTTAGGAAGATATAGGAATGTAGATTCATTGTTATAAAGAGAGATGGCAGAAAATAGACTGCTACTTCTCTTTTTTTGTTAGTAGTTAGTTTGGAAATAATTTGATTTTGATGTTGACATACGTATAAAAAAGGCGTATAATATAATTGTAAGGAGGAATTACATGAAAAGCAGAGAACTTTTAAAAATGCTAAAAGACGATGGCTGGTATGTAAAAAATGTAGAGGGTTCACATTATCAACTAGTGCATTCTACTAAAAAAGGTAAAGTTACAGTACCAGTACATCAAGGAGATATTCCAATAGGAACTCTAAAAAGTATTTTAAAGCAAGCAGGGCTCAATTAAGAGCCTCTTGCACAAAAAAAGTTCTTAACATAGATTATTATATATTAAAAGGAGCAGATTTTATGAGAAAACTAACTTATTTAGCAATATTAGAACCAAGTAAAGATGGTTATGGAATATATTTTCCGGATGTGCCAGGTTGCATTAGTTGCTGTTCTAATATAAGCGAGGCACAAAAATATGCACAAGAAGCTTTGGGCTTACACATATACGGAATGGAAAAGGATAATGAAGATATTCCGTATGCATCAGATAAGATAGATATACCTGATAATTGTCTTGTGATGCCAATAACCATATATCCTGATGTTGTTAAAAACAAACTTGACAATCAAAGGGTAAAGACTAATTGTACAATTCCTTATTGGCTAAAAGTATTAGGAGAAAATAATAATGTTAATTTTTCCCAATTATTAGAAACAGCATTGAGAGATTACTTGCAAGTATAAAAGCCCGTATTAACTTCTCACAGGTATTGCAAGAAGCTCTTATTAAAAAATTGGATATGAAAAAAGAACCGATAGCAGTTTAGTGCACTGCTACCGGTTCTTTTTGTCCATAGAATTAAACAATAAGTCAACACTTGGTTTTCCAAGTAAATAGGATAGTAAAGCTTTTTGTCTGTGAAAACATCCATTTATAAATTCTGGATGAGAACAAATTAATAATGAATCTAGATATTTGATAACTCGAATCATGCGTTGATAATAATTTGCTCTTTTTGTCAACCTAGTAGTGGAATTTATGCAATCATCAAATACATAGGATAATGCATGGGTAAGTTCTTTTCCACCATGAACATATCCACAAGATGTGGCATATTCAGATTTGAGAAGCGAATAATTGGAAATATCAAATCCGAACTTATCAGAAGATAATTTTAAATTATTAAAAGAGCGTTCAGTAACATGATCATCATCTATGGATATTCTAGTAATCATACGAGTATAATTTTCTAATATAGAACGTTCATTTAGATACATGTATCGTAATTCTGATTTTAAGATGGATATTATGTAATAATAAAAATCAGATATGAGGATTTTAAAGTATTTATCATCTTGGTGGTATAGACCAAGATATTTGAAAAATAAAATGTGCTTAGATACAAAAGCAAAAAAATCCTTATCATAATCTTGCAATTCTATTTTTGAAAAATCAACATTCGAAATATGATTGAGAAATAATTTAATTTCATTCTTACAATTGTTGATATCATCAGAAAAATCATTATTCATAATAACTATCTTACCTTACCTTTGGCTTGAAATTCATCTATTTTTAAATTAATGAATTTCAAAAGTTTATCTTTATTTTCAAAATCCTCATGAGATAAAATTATTCTATATGTATATGCCATAATTTGGCTACGTGATTTTAAAATGCAATCTTTAATAGTTACACCAAAAATGTCCTGCATAAAAGCAGAAACATCCTTATTCTTTTCAAAAATCTCTTTAGACATAATTAGCTCTGTTATTATGCCAATAAGTTTATATCTAGAGACATTTCTGTTTTTTAGTTCGTTTCTAAAAATTACAAGATTAGTATACATTATTTTTCTCTCCTCTTTGATTTGAAATTTGTTCTAACAATTCAAGACTAATAACTTCAATAGCCTCTCTTTTTTATATTTGGTAGGTAAAGAACTTGGTATCCCAAGTAAGAACAAAAGTAAATAGAAATAGCTGGATAGTGGTAAAAGCACTTATCCAGCTCACCCTAGAAATAGGTACTCTCGTGTCACTGATTAAGATGATAATCGAGAGCCTGTAGAAAGGGCAAAGGGGAGTAGAAACTCCCTCCTACTTCGGTAGGTAGTATATCATAGTTTCATTAATAATACAAGAAAATTAAGCACTCATAGATTCAGATTGTAAAATATTAAGTGTTTGACGATATTCTTCTGCTTTAGCAATTCTAGTAAATACGACAGTATTGTTAAAGTTCTCTTTTACAACTTTTTCTATCTCATCAAGTGTTACATGGAAGAATTCCTTTTTGAGATTAACACGATTAACACTCTGTTTTTCGAAATAATGATGTAGCATTGTTTCAAGTTCAGGAGCATTGTCGGAGAATATCATTGCATGAACATCAAATTCAAAAGGAACAGATGCACTGCTAAGTTCTTTAATTCGGTCCATTGGTTCTAAACGTCTAGTCATACCAATTTTATAAATATCTTCACCAAATGAACCAATATTAGATATTACATATACATATCCAGCACGAGCATTAGCTTCACGTTCTAGTACAGTCTCTTTATCTTTTTCTAATTCTTTAATTCTAGATTCAAGTTCTTTAATTTTATCAACATATAGTTGCTTTTCAACTTCACTTGAAGTTTTTTGCATATATCCCATAAGTTTCTTGATTTCATTACTTGTTTGCGTTTGGTCTTTCTCGAGTTTTGCCTTTTGACGTTCAATTTCCCTACGTACTTTTTCTTCTTCAAGCATCTGTTCTTTGATGGCATTTTGCTGTTGACGTTCCTGCTCCTTTTTTAATTCGTATGTATATACAAGATTAAGTTCCTCTAACTTAATTTCAAGCATTTCAGGACTTAATGAAATTCCATCAACAGCGAATATCTTATTAAGTGAGTCAAAAGATTTTGAGATTTTATTTCTAGTAGTATCAATATTTTTGCATCCAAGACCAAGAAGAAGATTGTCACATTCGGCATTGAAACAACGTAAAATTTGTTTCTTATTATCGGCAATTTCTTTCTTTGAGCCATCTGATGTTACTATAAAAGCTTTTTCAGCTTTGATAATCTCTTTCTCTTTGTTTTTTAACATTGTTAATTTGTTCTTACAATCTTCAGATGCTAGACCATCATAGCTAGAATAATTGTAATGGTCTGTGTAAGTTTCAGCATTAAGCGTAGAAATCTCTTTTTTTAAATTCTGAATTTCAGAATTATACTCTCCGGACTTCTCAATATAACGAGAGTTTAATATATTGAATTTAGTATCAAAGTCCTTTTCTAGTTCTAGCTTTTTAAGTTCATAATCATTATGCATTCTGCTTAATGCAAGTTTTGAATCATCCATTTCTCCGTAGATATTGAATAATTTTTTTTCATACATATTTTTTCTTACAGTTAGTAAGACTGCGATAGCTAATGGAATACCATATAAGAACCAAAAAGCATATAGCATACCAATTAGCCAAGTGTTGAAGTACCATTTTTGTTTTTTGTTAGAATTCATAAGTTCCTCCCACATATTAAGTAAAATTGATTAGTTAATCTAATGTATAGATTGCTTTAGCATTAACAATTCTTTTGAATATCCTGTAACAGATGAAATAATATCAAGATTATTATGTTCATGTATGAGTGCTACTAAATCTTCATCAGATAAAAGCATTTCAATAGCGAAACTGTTAGCTTCGATTTCTAATTTATTCACAGACAGATATGTGCTGCTTATTAAAAAAGGGGTATTAGCTTTAGGATGAAGCAGAGCATGACCAAGTTCATGTGCACAGGTAAAACGCATTTCAAATTCATTAAGATTTTCATTAAGATGAATTTGTTTTTGGCGTAAAGGCATATTGTAATATCCGTTGATTGTTCCAAGATTTTCTTTGAGAATTAAAATATTCTTTTGCTTGGCTATTTCAAAAGGATTGGTTGTGCCATATAATTTGCATAACTTTACAACATAATTATGTATTCTGTTATTCAAACTATCACCTACTTATCATTTTTATATTTCTTTGGTGTATATTTTTCTTTGGCATTTACTTTTGCAATACGTAAACTGTTTTCGAGTGACAGTCGTAATAATTCTTTTGTAGCATCATCAAGTGGTTGTCCTGAAAACATTAAAGCCTCATTAGATTCCAAGTCGTTTAATGTTGCTTCAAGACGTTTTGCAATATCTTGTTTATCCCTGCTGCTGAATGTTACTTCTTGCATGTTAGGTTCTTCAGTCCATCCCATAAGATATGCTGGAGTTGTATTAAGAACATCTGCAAAGGCAGCAACTTTACTTTGAACAATATCATTCGTTCCGTTTTCAATTTTGGCAATTGTAGTTTTACTTTTATATCCGAGACGTGAAGCAAGTTCTTCTTGGGTCATGTTTAACTCTTCACGTTTTAAACGTATACGTTTTCCTATGTCTGGCATAAACAACAGCCTCCTTTCTACTATGATAAATATATCATCAAATAGATTGTAAATCAATATTTTTTGAAAAAAATAAAAAAAATAGTTGACTTTTAATCAACCAACTGTTATTATACTGACAGATGATTTAAAATCTACTAAACAAAATAGAGAGGTGATAAAATTGACAGATTCAGAAGCACTAAAAAAGCTTATCAATTCAAAAGGATTAAAGCTTAAGTATGTAGCAGAATATTTAGGACTTTCTAGCTATGGCTTTGCGTTAAAATTGGATAATAAGCGAGAATTTAAAACAAGTGAAGTGGCGGCTTTATGCAGGCTACTTAACATTAAAGATTTGAGAATAAAAGAAGCTCTTTTTTTTAAACAAAGAGATGATTTAAAATCTACAGCAAATTAAGCAGGAGGGCAAAACATGAATAACAATTTACAGATTTTTAACAGTGAAGAATTTGGAACAATAAGAACAGTAATGGCAAATAACGAGCCTTGGTTCGTTGGAAAAGATGTGGCAACAGTATTGGGTTATAGCAATCCAAGAGATGCTATTAACAAGCATGTTGATGATGAAGATAAGGGAGTAGCAAAATGCGACACCCTTGGCGGTATTCAAGATTTAACAATCATTAATGAATCTGGACTTTACAGTCTTATACTTTCTAGCAAAATGCCTAATGCGAAGAAGTTCAAACATTGGGTAACAAGCGAAGTTCTTCCAAGCATCAGAAAAAATGGTGCATATATGACAGAACAGACCATTGAGAAAGCATTAACATCACCTGATTTCTTAATACAATTAGCAACACAGCTAAAAGAAGAACAAGAAGCAAGAAAGCAGGCAGAACAGATTATTGAACAGCAAAAGTCAAAAGTAGTATTTGCAGATGCAGTATCAGCAAGTAGCAGTTCTATATTAATTGGAGATTTAGCTAAGTTGATATGCCAAAATGGTGTAGATATCGGGCAAAAAAGGCTTTTCCAATGGTTAAGAGAGAATGGATATCTTATTAAAAGAAAAGGCTCTGATTGGAATATGCCAACGCAGAGAGCTGTTAAGATGGGCTTATTTGAGATAAAGGAAAGTTCAAGACTGGATGCTAATGGTTGCAATGTGACAACCAAGACAACAAAAGCGACAGGAAAAGGACAAGTATACTTCATTAATAAATTCTTAACAGTAGCTCCAAATTAAAAAAGAGGGGCTAACGTCCCTCTTAAAAATAACTATCGGTTGACTTTAGGATTGTTGGTTCTGCCAACAAGATAGTCAATAGAACAGTCTAAGTAATCAGCTAACTTAGCAATACTTTCAAGTCTTGGAAGATAACCGCCTGATTGCATGGAGGATAAAGTATTTTTACTTATATCGCAATCTGAAAGCATTTTACCAATGGCGATACCTTTTGATTTAGCAAGTGTCTTAATAGTAATCGCAACTTCTTGGGAATTATGCATAAAAAATAACCTCCTTTTTTGTTCAAAACGTAAAAATCCTAAAAACTTGGGAAAAAGTATTGTAATTCCTAAGTACTTGGGATATTATATAACTACGGTAATCAAATACCACTTCCCATATTAACAATCGGTGCACAGGTTGTCAATTAAAAGGGATATAGAAAGGATGAAACAACATGAATTTAAGCATTTTAAAAGCAGGTATTGAACTTGCAATAGTAATAGTTGACATAGCAATTTTGATAGCACTTAAGAAGAAAGGGGATAACGAATAATGGCAATTGGAGAAAACATTAAAGAAATCAGAATATCACAGGGAATGACACAAAACGAATTAGCAGCAGCATTAAATATCACCCAGTCAATGGTAGCACAGCTTGAACGAGGAACAAAGACATTAACACTTCCTCTTGGTGTTCAATTGGCACAGGTACTTCATACAACTTTAGATGAATTGATTAAATAGGAGAATTTAATTAAGAATTTTAACCGCTATACGGAGACAAGTTTTTAAAATTTTTTCTCCCATAATATATGTGAAACAAGAAAATTGAAAAAAGTACAGGAACAATAGGAGGATAAGAAGATGAATACAAATAGTGGAGATTGTAATACTGGAGATTATAACGTTGGAAATTACAACAGCGGACATTACAACGTTGGAAATTACAACAGTGGACATTGGAACAGTGGAAATTGGAACAGCGGTAATCGCAACAGTGGCGATTGGAACAGCGGTAATCGCAACAGTGGACATTGGAACAGTGGTGATTACAACAATGGTGATTGCAACAGTGGCGATTGGAACAGCGGTGATTACAACAGTGGCGATTGGAACAGCGGTGATTACAACAATGGTTGTTTCAATACAGAATCACCAAAGATTTTTCTGTTCAACAAACTTTCTGATTGGACATATCAGGATTGGTTGAAGTCGGACGCAAGAGATATTCTAACAAAATGTCCTTTAAATGTGTTTACTTGGATAAATAAAGAGGTTATGACAGATGAAGAGAAGAGACTTCATCCAGAATATTCAACAACAGGTGGATTCTTGAAGTACATTAAAAAAGAATCAAAAAGACAAGAGTGGTGGAATAATTTATCCTCATCTGATAAAGATGCTGTAATGAGTCTTCCAAACTTTGATAAAGAGATTTTTAGAGAAATTACAGGAATTGATGTTGAGATATAAAAACAACCAAAACTTTTAAAATTTTCTCCCATAATATATGTGAGACAAGAAAAAAGTACAGGAACAATAGGAGGATAAAAATATGAACAATTTAATAGCAGTTGATTTTGATACACAGATGGTATCAGCAAGAGAATTACATGAAAGTTTAAAAATAAAGAGTAATTTTACAACTTGGTTTAAAAGAATGTGTGAATATGGCTTTACAGAGGGAATAGATTTCAACCCGCTCACAAATGAGCAAGTTCAAAAAGAGGGAATAGACTTTTTTCCAAAAATGGAAAAAACCTCTGAAACAGGTGGCAGACCTCAAACTGATTATAACATATCAGTTGATATGGCGAAGCAGATTTGCATGATACAGAGAACACCAGAAGGTAAAGCAGTCAGACAGTACTTAATTGACTTAGAAAAGACATGGAACACACCAGAGCAAGTAATGGCAAGAGCATTAAGAATGGCAGACATGACAATTAATAAACTTAAGGAACACAATACACAGTTGCTTGAAGATAATCAGATGATGAAGCCAAAAGCAGTATTCGCAGATGCAGTAAGTACATCAGACACCTGTATTCTAATTGGTGAACTTGCAAAGATTATCAAACAGAACGGAATAGACATAGGACAGAACAGATTGTTCACATGGATGAGAAATAAGGGCTATTTAATCAGCAGAAAAGGAACAGATTACAATATGCCAACGCAGAGAGCTATTGAGATGAAATTATTCAAGATAAAAGAAACAGTTATAGCACATTCAGATGGAAGTACAAGAATTTCAAAGACTGTAAAAGTTACTGGTAAAGGGCAGCAGTATTTCATTAATAAATTCTTATGTACACAAGAATGTAGACAATCAGCAGAAGCATAGATTTAACAGGAGGTGTTAACTATGAGCAAAGCCACCAAATTACAACCAAAACAGGATGAGATGAAATTAACGCATACATTCATAAACGAGAATGAACACAGTATATGCAAAGTAAGAGTATTTCAGCCGGTACTTACTCCGGAAGAATACGAGAGAAGACACAAGATAATAGAAGATGCAGTTGCGAGATTTGCAAGACGTGTAATCGAAGAGAAAGGAAGTCTTTACTATGACAAAACTACTGATAAGTAAAAATGCAACACTTGAAAACATAATGGTGCTTTATGAAAGAGGATTTGAATTCATCATTGAGAACGGAATAATTACATACGCATTCAGAGAGGAATATTAGGAGGAACTGACACAATGAACAGAACACAGAAATTACAGCTTGTTTACTTACTGAACAGTTACAAGGTTGAGAACCTTAACACACTTGAATTAGCAATGAAGATGAAAGCAGAGGAATCATTCCAGGTACTTATAGAGAACCACTTAAGAACAATAGAGAGTTTAATAAGTATGCTTAACTGTGAGATACACGAAGAATTATAGCATGAAGATTACAGGGGGAAAAAGAGGATGAAAGAGCAGACACAGAGAAAGACAGTTGAAGAACTTAAGACAATCTACAATGACACTGACAAGTGGGAAGAGATATGGAATGACTTTAAAGAAGAGGTGATTGAACGTGCTACAGAAGATTATACTCCCGAGCAGAGAATCATGGTTAGAGCACAGAGATAGAATTGGTGGAAGTGATGCTGCATCAATAGTCGGTCTTAATCCATACAGAAGTAATATAGACCTGTATCGAATTAAGACCGGACAGATACAACCAGAAGACATATCAGACAAGCCTTATGTTAAGTATGGAACAGAAGCGGAGCAGTATCTTAGAGAACTTTTCAAGTTAGATTATCCGGAATATGAAGTTTTCTATGAAGAGAATAATATGTTCCTGAATGACAGATATCCTTGGGCACATGCATCACTTGACGGTTGGTTAAGAGATAAGCAGGGCAGAATGGGGATATGGGAATGTAAGACTACTAACATATCAAGTTCAACGCAAACACTGAAATGGAAGAACCGCATACCTGACAATTATTATATACAGGTGTTGCATTATCTAATGGTTACGGAGTTTGATTTTGTAATATTAAAAGCACAGCTTAAGTTTGATTATGGTGAAGATGTCTATTTACAGACTAAGCATTATAAGATTGAGCGAGCAGATGTTGAAGAAGATATTAAATATCTTGAACATGAAGAAAAGAAGTTCTGGAAGAATGTGACAGAGCATACACAACCGGCTCTACTACTTCCGGCAATATAGAAAAAATACATAGAAAAAGGAGATTATCACATGGAATTATTAGTAAGAGAGTATCAGAGACCAGAAAGCATTTTATTTAACTATGAGGAATTAAAGGCAGAGATTACAGAGAAGACAAAGATGTATGAAACACTGGTATATACAGATGACCAGATTAAAGATGCAAAAGCCGACAAAGCAAAACTTAACAAGTTAAAAAAGACTCTTAATGACGAGAGAATAAGACTTGAAAAGGAATATTTAGAACCATTCAACGATTTTAAGAGCAAGATTAATGAGATTATTCGCATCATTGATAAACCTGTGGCAGTTATTGATAAGCAGGTAAAAGAGTTTGAAGACAAGAAGAAACAAGATAAATATGATGCAATAAAAGCAATGTGGGAAGAATTGGAACATCCAAGTGAACTTACTCTTGAAAAAATATACGATTCAAAGTGGCTTAATGCATCAACATCAATGAAGAACATAAAAGATACTATGGTAGCAGCAGTTGAGAAGTTTAATCAGGATATGGCTACACTGTCTAATCTGCCTGAATTTGGCTTTGAAGCAACAGAAGTATATAAATCTACCCTTGATGTTAATAAGGCTATCTATGAAGCACAGAGAATGTCACAGATAGCCAAGGCAAAAGCAGAGCGAGAAGCAGAACTTGAAAGACAGAGAATAGAAAGAGAAGAGAGAGCAAGAAGAGCAGAGGAAGAAGCAAGAAAAATAGCTGAACAGGAAGTTAAGCAGGAATATCAGACACCAGATATTGTTGAGGTTGAAGAACCAGAACAAGTTATTGAAAGTACTGATAATAGCGTTAATGAAAAGACATGGGTATCATTCAGCGCACTGTTAACAACAGAAGATGCATACGCATTAAAAGACTTCTTTAACAGCAGAAATATAGAATTTAAGGCAATATAAGAAAGGTACAGGTGAAGGAATATGGTAAAGAACAGTTTAACCAATCAGAAAGCAAATCAGAAATTAGGAATTACAACATATCTATCTAATGATGCGGTAAAGAATCAGATTAATAGTATCGTTGGTGGCAAGAATGGACCAAGATTTATATCATCCATTGTATCAGCTGTTAATGCAAATAGTCAGTTACAGCAGTGCACTAATCAGTCAATATTATCAGGAGCATTACTTGGTGAATCACTTAACTTATCACCATCTCCACAGCTAGGACAGTATTACTTAGTTCCTTTTAATGACAGAGAAAAAGGAAAAGTTGCACAGTTCCAGCTTGGGTATAAAGGGTACATACAACTTGCTATTCGTTCAGGACAGTACAAGAAACTTAATGTACTTGCAATTAAAGAGGGAGAGCTTATCAGATTTGACCCACTGAATGAAGAGATTGAAGTAAAACTTATTGAAGATGAAGAGGAAAGGGAACAGGCTGAAACAGTTGGATATTATGCTATGTTTGAGTATACAAACGGATTCAAAAAGGCAATCTATTGGAGCAAGAAGAAGATGGAAGCCCACGCAATGAAGTATTCAATGGGATACAGAGCGAAGAAAGGATATACATTCTGGGAGAAAGATTTTGATGGAATGGCATATAAGACAATGTTAAGACAGTTAATAAGCAAGTGGGGAATAATGAGCATAGATATGCAGACAGCTATAGACGCAGATATGGCAGTAATCAACGCAGATGGAACTAAGAACTATGTTGACAATGAAGATGAGAATATAATTGAACAGCCTGCACAGACACAGCCCACAGATGATATTCCAGGACAGATGAATGTAACAGATTATCCGGAGATGGCACCAACACAGGATGCAAAAGCAGCATTATTTAGTTAATTAACAATAAAGTCCTGTACAGAGATGATTCTGTACAGGCAGTAATTTGGAGGATAGATAAGATGGAAAACATAATAGCAGAAACAGAGATAGAACAGCCAAAGAGAACAATAATACAGCAGTTGGAAGATTTTTGTACAGAATTCTGTATTAATTATTGCAAATATTCAAAAGAAGCAGCTAAGGCAATGGAAAAAGACAAAGTGTGTATACGCTGTCAGAATTGCCCTGTAAGCAGATTTTTCTAATTAGATGATAATTTAACCACACAACATATAAAAAGGTCTGTACGAGGACTACACAAAACGACAGACCTATGTAGAAAAGAAAGGAAGACATAGAATGAACAAAGTAATTTTAATGGGAAGATTAACAAGAGAACCGGAGATTCGCTATTCACAGGGAGACAATGCAATGGCGATTGCAAGATATACATTAGCAGTAAACAGAAGATTTAAGAGAGATGGAGAGCAGGCAGCAGACTTTATAAATTGTGTATCATTTGGCAAGATAGCAGAGTTTGCAGAAAAATATCTGCATCAGGGAACTAAGATTGTAGTCGCTGGAAGAATTCAGACAGGCAGTTATACCAATAAGGACAATCAGAAAGTCTATACAACAGATGTTGTTATTGAAGAATGTGAATTTGCAGAGAGCAAATCATCAAGTATAGGAGAAACACAAGGAAGACCAACACCAGAACAGACAAATGCAGACGGTTTTATTAATATACCTGATGGTGTGGAAGATGAAGGACTTCCATTCAACTAGAATTAATAACAGCGGGGTGACACAGAATGTACAAGAAGAGTAAATACAACAATAAAAAAGTTGAGATTGATGGAATTACATTTGACAGCAAGAAAGAAGCAAAGAGATACAGCGAGCTTGTAATAATGCAAAAAGCTGGAGAGATAAGCGAACTTAGAAGACAAGTCAAATATGTGCTTATCCCACAACAGAGAATGCCAGACATAACAGGACCACGAGGTGGAATAAAAAGAGGAGTGGTACTTGAAAAAGAATGTGCCTATATAGCTGATTTTGTCTATTTTGACAATCAGCTAGGCAAATATGTTGTTGAAGATACAAAAGGCTTCAGAACAGATGCATATATAATCAAGCGCAAACTTATGTTGAAGATTCATAATATCAGAATTCGCGAGATTTAGGAGAGTTAAAAGATGGCAGGTAAGAAGAAAGCAGAACAAGGATATATGAAAGTGTTAATTAATAAAGACACATATCTACTCCCAAGAAAATGCAGGACTTGTAAATATGCATATTTTGAAGCAGGCAGCAAGAATCAGACAATGTGCAATTACATGGCACTCACAGGCAAAGCGAGAGGATGCGACTACAACAACTGTACCAAGTATGAAAGTTCAAAAAGAAGAAAGATGGCAGTACAAAACGGGGGTGAGTGTACTAAACTGTAATTATAAAACACATGAAAAGAAAAGGGGACAGAGTATATGTCAGAGAATAAAAGATACTACTGGTTAAAACTTAATGAGGACTTTTTTGATGATGATACAATACAGTTCATTGAAGAGCAGGAAAATGGAATACTTTACAGCAACTTTTATTTAAAATTGTGCCTTAAATCGCTTAAGAATGAAGGGAAATTAATAAGATTAGTGGGAAATACGTTAATTCCTTATGATGTTAAAAGCTTATCAAAACTAACTAATGTTGATATTGATACAGTAAGAGTCGCAATGGAGCTGTTTAAACGCATTGGGCTTATAGAAGTTCTTGATACAGGTGAAATATATATGTCTCAAATTAACGAGATGATAGGAAGCGAGACAAATAGAGCAAAAGGTATGAGAGCACTAAGAGCCAGACAGAAAAGTGAACAGTTAGAAGTGTCACAATGTGACGCAAGTGTTACAACATGTGACGAAGAGATAGAGAAAAATAATATGCAAGGGGTAACAATGTTACCCAACTATGGTAACGATGTGTCAAAAATGTTACCAAGAGATAAGAGTATAGAGAATAGAGATAGAGATAAAGAGAAAGAGATAGATAAAGAGATAGAGAATAGAGATAGAGTATCAAGTAACGGTAAAACCGTTACTCCCTATGCCAACATCGTAAATCTTTATAATTCAATCTGTTTATCTTATCCAAAAGTAACAACAATATCAGACAGACGTAAGCAGGCATTAAAAGCAAGGCTTAATAAGTATACACTTGATGATTTTAAAAAAATGTTTGAGTTGGCTGAAGCATCTGACTTTTTAAAAGGCAGTAATAACAGAGATTGGAGTGCCAATTTCGATTGGCTGATTAAAGACAGTAATATGGCTAAGGTGCTTGACGGTAATTACAACAATTACACAAGAAAGAACGGAAACAGAAAAGAGGAGGTACAGGAACATGAACAACAGCAATGTGATGGAATTGAGTTTGAAAAACTCGATAGACTCATTGACAAAGGAGAAACACTCGACTCACTTAGAGAAACATCAATCGAAGCATATAACGGATTACCTGATTGGTTTGAAGCGTATGCACAGCACTACAACACGAAATACAACCCAGACGGAAGTGAAAAAGTACAAATGTGAGTTGTGTAAGGATATGGAGTTTATATATAACCCTGTAACCGATTCGGCAAAAGAGTGTAGTTGCAGACAGTTAAGGATACAAGAGCGCAGACAAGCTTTTGCAGATATTCCAGTACATTTTAGTAATATTACACTTGATACATTCAGAACAGATGTATATGAACAGTACAATAGATTACAGATAGCTAATATATTAAAAACTGTAAGATGCTACATAGATGAGTTTGAAGAACTTAAAGCAGACGGATTAGGGTTATATATCTATTCACATACAAAAGGCTCTGGTAAGACAAGATTAGCAGTTTCGATAGCAAGTGAACTGTTGAAGCAAGGACACAGAGTTAAATTTGCAACAGCAATATCAATTCTTAATGAGATAAAGGCATCATGGCAGAGAAACGACAGCAATATCAACGAAAGTACACTTTTAAATGACTTAACACAGACAGACATACTTGTAATTGATGATTTTGGACAGGAAAAAATATCAGAGTGGGTAAACAATGAATTTTATCACATAATCAATGAGCGTTACGCTCTAAGCAAAGTTACAATCTATACATCCAACTGCACACTTGATGAACTTATGTATGATGAGCGAATTACAAGCAGAATAAAAGAGAAAAGCATTATGTTAGAATTTCCAGAAGAAAGCGTAAGAGACTTAATCGCAAAGAATAACAATGACATGATGAAAAATAGAATACAGGAGATAAGGTAGTTAATGACTAAAACAATAGTAACAGCCATTTTAATAATAATAGCAGCAGTGTTAATAATATTTGATGATAAGGACAGGAGATATTAAAAGAATGACATTAAGAGAACTGTTAGAAACAGGGTATGCAGTTAGAAGTATAACTGCTGATATTAGAGACTACAGGGGAAACAAAGGTGGTTATCTGATTGATTGTTATCACATTGGACCTGATGAATGCGAGGATATGTTTGCAGATGATACTACAGAACCAAGATGGAAGACAATATGTAGACCAATCAATACATTAGACACCGGGAAAGATATTTATGGAGTGATTATTAAAGCAATTCCTAAACAACTGTTAGAAATGGAAGTCAAAGGTTGGGAATTATGGAGTAATAATAAACTTATGGTTAACCTTGCGGGTAATGATGAAGCAGTAGCAGTAATAGAGCAGAACAAAGAAAGTCTACCACTAAACGAGATTGATGGACAGATGAATATAGCAGATTACATAGGAGTGTGAGAATATGAGCGAAAAAATATACTGCTGGACAGATAAATTTGAAAAAGTATCACTTAGCGAGTGGGAGAATGGACCATTTGCGACAATTGAAGAATGTGTCAAAGACGCAGAAAGCGAATGTATCAATGGTGAAATTTACATCGGCGAGTTTTCAAAAGCTACAGTTGATGTCAACGAGCTGGAAGAAATACTCTACGATGCGGAAGTACACATGTGTGAGCAGGTCGGAGAAGTTGCAGAAAGTTGGAACATCTCAAGCATAAGGGGCGAATACGCAAACAGAGAGCCGATTTATGACAAATACAACAGAGAATTCAAACAACTTGTCATGGACTATATCGCAGAGATAGGCGAGGAACCAGAGTTTTTTGAACAGGTAGATATACACGAACGATGGGTAGGAAAGAAGGAGGAACAATGGCATGAAGTACAGGAAGAAGATAGATAAGTATGGAGAAGATAATATAATACGACACCTTAAAGATAAGATTGAGGACCTTGAATATGTAATCGAAGCTAAAGATTACGAGATTGAACGATTGGAGAATGAATTGAACGACATGAAAGAGCAGATATGTGACCTCATGGAAGAATTGGAGGGAGATTGATAATGAGCAAAAGAGCATCTAAGCAACACAACAGTTACAAGAATCTAAAAAAATCAGCATGGAAGACAATAACAAAGTCAATGAGAGAGGGAAAGCAGAATGATATATTACACAGTGTACCTGAACAAAAATGATGAAATAGTCGCTTTTGAAGATGCGTCACAATGTGCAGAACAGTTAAAGATAAGTCAAGGGGTAGCAGGATTCAGAACAATACTTTGTAGAACGAAAAAAGGACAACTTACAAAGTATACAATAGTGTGTGAAGATGTTAATGACTGTGATACAAGTAAAGCGCAACTTAGAAATTGGGAGATGAGTATGGACTACATAAGAGGGATGTCAACAAAGCAGATAGCAGATAAATACAATATCAGCCTGACACCTGTGCAAAATGTAGTTAAAGAAACCAAAACAGTGATAATTCCATTACTTAATGAGTGGGATAATGTATGCACATCATACAGACAGAGAACTAACACAAGTAACGGACAATAAAACATATATAGGGAGAGAAGATAATGAATTTTGTAAGAAATTATGCTATTGAGGCATTTAGATATTATGCAATAATAGGAGAACCAACTGAAGAAGAATACATAAAAACAATAAGAGACAGAGCGAAAAGACAGGTTGTATCGGTTAAAAACGCACTATCGGATGCAACACTGGAGAGAATGGAACAGATTGAAAGAGACCATGAAGCAGAGATGAGAGATGTGATTGCAGTAATTAATACATTTAAGCGATTAAGTGTGTTAAGACAGGGAAGAAATATTAAACGTGCAGTAAAAGAAGTGTATATGCATCCTGATTTCATCATGTGCAACAAGAAAGGAATAATCAGTAGGAATGTGTCAAGATTAAGCATTGCTTATCCATGTGGAGAGAGAAGCATCTACAGATGGCTTGATATGGCAGTTGAAATATTCGCAGAGGAGCGAGGACTTAGAGTATACAGGAAAGTGGCAAGAAAACAGTGTATTTATTAATGTTATAGAAAACTATGTATACTTTATAGCAATAACAAGCAAGAAAGCACGATTAATAATTAACAAGTTAGCTCAAAAAAGATATAAAAAAGTGTGTTTTTGATAAAAGTTGGCAGTACAAACACATTTCGGTATATTATAATTAACTTGTGAACAAGATACTGTTACTTGTTTTTGTTATTTTTTTAATACCCTCCTTTTAAGTATAAATATTAGCGGCAATACCCTCAACAATGTTGGAATGTTGGGGGTATTGTTGTAAGTGGCAAAGAAATGGCAGCATAGCAGAGAGGCGGTGATAGTATATGCAAAGAACAGAGAAGATGCAGGAGGCAAAGAGACTGTACCAGAAAGGTGAGAGGCTTATAGACATAGCAAAAAAATTAAATGTTCCGGATGGAACAGTAAGAAGATGGAAACATGTTCAGAATTGGGACGAACGTTCGGACAATCCCTACAAAGAATGGCAGAAAAAGAAAGAAGAAGAGAAGATAGTAAAAGAAGTAAGGACCATATCAGAGAACAGCAATTTGACGGATAAACAGAAACTTTTTTGCGTTTACTATGTGAAGTCTTTCAATGCAACAAAATCATATCAGAAAGCGTATGGATGCAGTTATGAAAGTGCGTGCGGTAACTCTGGTAAGCTGATTAAGAATCCTAACATAAAAGCAGAGATAGAGAGATTAAAACAGAACAGGCTTAATAGGGAATGGCTTACAGAAGATGATATCTTCCAGAAGTATATGGATATAGCATTTGCAGATGTGACCGAATATATGACATTTGGAAGTGAAAAAGGAAGAGATGAAGAGACAGGAGAAGAGATTACACGCAATTATCTTACATTCAATGACAGCACCAAGATTGACGGAACGTTAATAACAGAGATATCAAATGTAAAAGGTGAAGCTAGAATCAAACTTGCTGACAGAATGAAAGCATTGCAATGGTTATCTGACCATCTGAACATAGCAACAGAAGAACAGAAAGCAAGATTAGCAGTGATGAGAGCCAAACTTGATACAGAAGATGATGAAGAGACAGCGGATGACGGATTTATTGATGCATTAAACGCATCAGCAGGCGAGGATTGGGAAGATGAAAAAGAAGATTAATCAGGTATTTCAGTTCAGACCATTTTCGAGAAAACAGCGCAAAGTATTGAATTGGTGGTGTGATAGTTCACCAGTAAGCAAAAAAGATGGAATAATAGCAGATGGAGCAATCAGAAGCGGTAAGACTGTATCAATGTCATTATCCTACGTTATATGGACAATGACTAAATACAATGGACAGAACTTCGGTATGGCAGGAAAGACAATAGGGTCATTTAGAAGAAATGTATTGTTCTGGTTAAAGCTCATGTTAAAGTCACGAGGATACAAGATAACAGATAACAGGGTAGATAACCTTGTTATAGTGGCAAGAGGCAATACAATCAATTATTTTTATATATTTGGTGGCAAAGATGAGAGGTCACAGGACTTAATACAGGGTATAACACTTGCCGGAATGTTCTTTGATGAAGTTGCACTTATGCCACAGTCATTTGTTAATCAGGCAACAGGACGTTGTTCTGTTGAAGGTAGTAAGTTTTGGTTCAACTGTAATCCGGATGGACCTGAACATTGGTTTAAGAAAGAGTGGATAGATAAGACAGATGATAAGAATCTTATATATCTGCATTTTACAATGGATGATAATCTAAGCCTTGCAGAAGACATTAAAGCGAGATATAGAGCAATGTATACAGGAGTGTTCTATAAACGTTATATATTGGGTCTGTGGGCAATGGCAGAGGGTGTCATATATGATATGTTTGACAAAGCAAAGCATACGTTTGAGACAATGCCAGAGATTACACCATTTAACAAATATGTGTCATGCGACTATGGTACGCAAAATGCAACAGTGTTTTTACTGTGGGAAAAGGGCATAGACGGAGTTTATTATTGTACAAGGGAATATTATTACTCTGGACGTGAAAACAAGATACAGAAGACAGATAACGAGTATATTGAGGACCTTAAGAATTTTCTTGGGGGAATATCAATTAAAGCAATGATAGTTGACCCATCAGCAGCATCTTTTATAGCAGCATTAAGGCAGAACGGAATTAATGTTATTAAAGCCAAGAATGACGTACTGAATGGAATAAGATATACAGGAAATGCGCTTAATGAGAACAAAATAAAGATAAATATTAAATGTGAGAATACAATTAAAGAATTTGCATCGTATGTGTGGGATGAAAAGGCATCATTACAGGGAGAAGATAAGCCAGTTAAAGATTTTGACCATGCGATGGATGCAATGAGGTATTTTGTGACAACAATACTTGCAACAAGGACAGTTAAGATAGGCAATAAGGCAAACTTCCCAGGATTATAGCAGAAAGGAGTATACATGTACAAATTAACATATCCAAAAGAGAACTTTGATGAACTTATGATAGACAAGAATATAATATTAAGGCTTATAGGCAAGCATGAAGCAATGTCAGAGAAACTTAATACCAATATGCGATACTATCTTGGAGAACACAGCATAAAAGAGAGAACAATGACAGCTGGAGTACCAAACAATAAAGTAGTATGCAATCATGCAAAAGAGATTACAGACACAGCTACAGGTTATTTCATGGGTAATGCAATCAGTTATAAGAATACCGCTGACGCAGACTTAGAGCCTCTTTTAGTAGCTTTTGATGATGCACAGGTAGATGATACCGATTCAGATAATGCGCTTAATATGAGTGTGTATGGCGTGGCTTATGAGTATGTTTATGTAGAGGACGGAACAACAACACTTAGAACTAAATCACTTGAACCGGAGCATACTTTCATGGTGGTTGACAGTTCGATTGAAGAAAAAGAACTGTTTGCCTGCTACTACTACCTGATTAAAGATGATATATATGACAAATATTGTTATGTGGCTTATATTATGACAGAACATTATCTGTACAGACTTGTAATAGAGAACAGCACAACACTTGTACAGGCAACGATAGAACAGCCGATAGTACATAATTTTGGCGAGATACCACTTATCGAATATGATAATAATAAATATCAGATAGGAGATTTTGAACAGCAGATACCACTTATTGACGCATATAATAAGCTCACAAGTGACAGAGTGAACGACAAGGAACAGTTTATCGATGCGATACTTGCACTGTATGGGGTAAGCCTTGGAGATGGAGACGAGGGAACACAGGCGGCTAAGAGATTAAGACAGATGAAGCTGTTGGAACTTCCGGAAGATGCCAAAGCAGAATATCTTACAAGACAGATGGATGAGAATGGAGCAGAGATATTAAGAAAAGCACTTAAGGAAGATATATATACATTCTCACATGTACCAAACTTGACAGACGAGAACTTCGCAGGCAACAGTTCCGGTGTTGCAATGGAATATAAATTATTAGGTCTTGAGATGATAACCAAGACAAAAGAGAGATATTACAGAAAAGGATTAAGAAAGAGAATAAGACTGTTTAGTAATTTCCTTGGACTTATGAATATAAGAGTTGAAGCAATGAGTATAGTTCCTGTATTTTCAAGGTCACTTCCTAAGAATCTGTTAGAACTTGCACAGGTAGTTGGCAATCTTAAGGGAACAGTAAGCCAGAAGACATTGCTTACACTGCTGCCATTTGTAGAAGATGTTGACAGCGAGATTGAAGAACTTGAAGAAGAAAAGCAGGCAGGAATGGAAGAACAGCAGAATATATTCGGGCAGACAGCCAATGATAAGCCAACAGAGGGAGATGTAGCAGTTGGAGAAGACAAAGAGTAGTAAATATTGGGAGAACAGAAAAGAATGGCTTATATATCATCAGATGGAAAGCGCAGACAAGACAGCAGACAGGATAGGAAAGTTATACTACAGGGCATATCTTGAAATAGAGAAGAAGATGAATAATGTGCTTGACAGGTTCGCATTTAAGTATAGAATGAGTAGAGAGCAGGCACTTGACATATTAGAAAGGCTCAACAACAAGAATGATGTTGACGAGCTGATAAAAGAATTACGTCTACATGGCGATAACATAGATATAAAAGAACTAAGTATGATGATGGATTCACCGTCATACTGGTATCGTATTAATGCACTTAAAGACACAATGGCAGAAGTCGACACTGTCATGAAGCTTGTATATAATAACGAGCTTGCAGTGTCTACAGAGCATTATAAAAAAGCAGCTAACGACAGCTTTCTTAAGAACACATATACTTTACAGCAACAGACAGGATACGGTTATAGAGTATCAACATTGCCACCAGAGACAGTAAGCAAACTGTTAAAGAGTAAATGGAGTGGGGCTAATTATTCTAAGCGAATATGGAATAATACAACAACACTAGCCGGGGACTTAAAGACAGAACTGCTTACAAGTGTTCTTATGGGAAGAACCGAGAGCGAGACAATGAAGATATTTCTTAATAAGTTTGCTGTTGGAGCAAATAACGCTAGAAGACTTATAAGGACTGAATCAGCCTACATATACAATCAGATGGACACAGAAGCCTATAAGGAAAGTGGAATAGAATATTACAGATTTGTGGCAACATTGGACTTAAAGACATCGAAAGTGTGCCAGGAGCTTGATGGAAAAGTATTTAAAACAACCGATGCGCAGGTTGGGGTAAACTTCCCACCAATGCATCCTTGGTGTAGGTCTGTGACGATTGCAAACATTGATGATAATACTTTGAAGACACTTGACAGGCGAGCAGGGAAAGAGAAAGTTCCTGCTGATATGACGTATAAAGAGTGGGAAGATAAGTTTGTTGTATCATTGAAAGATATGAATGATGTGCAAGAGTATAGACCGATACAAAGAAGTGAGAATACCACCGACATTATACGAGGTAAGAAAAGAATAGTAGTAAGAAATATAGAAAACTCAACCTATAAGGGCGAAATAGTAATATCAGATAGTGTAAAAGTTAAACCTAGACAAATGCATGATACAGAAATGTTATTAAACAAAGCATTAAAACTTGTAGGTGAAGATGATAACTTACCTAAATGCGTAATTATATCTTCGGAAGAAATGCAAAATAATGCGGTCTGTACATATAAAGCAATAAATAATACATTGTATATTAATTCAGGCACATTAGATGTCGATAAATTGGTAGAGTTACAAGAATCAATGGCTTGCCCTAATAATCCAATGAGTACATATGTGCATGAACTTATTCATTGGAAAGATGCACAGGAATATAAAAAATACAACACATTGGATAATCAAGGAGAATACTTGAAAAGTTTGAGAAAAAAGAGTAAAAAAAGGCTTGATAAATTAGAAAAGCAAGGGTATGATATATTAAATATAAGCAGGTATGCTTCAAAAGCATACAATATAGGCAAATATGATGAAACTTGGACGGAATATCGTGTATTAAAGCTATTAAAGGAGAGTGAGTAGAATGAGTTTACCAATTTTACCAGAAGTAAGTGAGTTATTAGACAAAGTTGAACCATATTTAAATGAAAAACATGAATTGCCAGAAGATGCACCAGAAGAGATAAAGGCTGCATTGGAAGAAGCAAGAAGATTATCTAGGGAACAGGAAGAATTTGAACTAAGCTTATAAAATTTAAAGAATAGTATAAATACAGAAATACCACCAGTCAGAAAGGGCTTGGTGGTATTGTTTTTATCATCTTATAGAGAAGTTCGAAAAATAAAAAACCATTAGAAGTGGAAAATGTAGAAATTGCGATATTCATGTCATATTGTGAGAGTATGATGAAAATAATCGTGTTGATTAGTGTAAAAATTTAAGAAAAATTCCTTGATTTTTACATGAAAAACAATTAGTATTTGCACAAAAAAGGCTGTGAATTTATCGCTCACAAACTTACTGGAACAAAAGGAACAGAATTTGTTGTAGTTCCCAGTTGTTGTTTGATATAGTACCAAAGAATAGCAGGTCAATAGACCTGTTATTTTTTTATCAAAAAGCACAAAGTTGGCAGTACAAACACTTTTGACTAGATTATAATATACTCATAACACGAAGGGAGAGAGCAAAGATGAACGAAGTAACTATTTTTAACAATGAGGAATTTGGAACAATCAGAACAGTAACTATTGATGCGAAAACTTATTTTTGTGCAAGTGATATAGCTAAAGCATTAGGATATAAACGTCCAAATGATGCAATATCAGCACATTGTAGGGCTACGGTGAAATACAGTACCCCTATTAGTGGGAAAATACAAGAAGTGAATTTCATTCCAGAAGGTGATGTTTATCGCCTTATTGTAAGGTCACAACTTCCGAATGCAGAAAAATTTGAGTCATGGGTTATGGATGAAGTGCTTCCGTCAATTCGCAAAACAGGAACATATTCAATTCAGAAAAAAGAAACACCACAGGGAAGAGAACTGCTTGCACTTGCAGTCCTTGAAGCACAAAAAGTTATCGAAGAACAGACTTTACAGATTGAAGAAATGAGACCGAAAGCAGATTACCATGATGAAGTACTTAACAAGAAGAATCTGATAGCAACAACAATAATAGCCAAGGATTTAGGGTTTACAAGTGCAATTAAGTTAAACAGATATCTGCATGATAGAGGAATTATCTATAAGAATCAGTCTGGTGTATGGTGTCCTTATGCAAAGTATGAATGGCTTATAGAGGAAGGATATGCAGATTATCAGAGTTGTAGTGTAGAGGGAAGCCTACCAACTCTTAAATGGACTGAAAAAGGCAGAAAATGGATAGTTAATCTATGCCAGAATGGAATTGCATTATATAACTAGCTCTCTCTTCAAATTAATATAGATATAGCAATAGCAGACCATAACAAAAAACTTCGGTCTGCTATTGTTTTTGGTGAAAGTTGGCAGTACAAACACTTTTCAATAGATTATGATATTAGTATAAACACGAAAGGAGTAGCAGATACATGAATGATGAGACAGATGTAACACAGACAGATGTTAATGAACAGAATGAGCAGAACACAGCTGATGATAAGCATTTAACATTTGATGATATGCTTGCAGGTAATAAAGATTATCAAGCAGAGTTTGACAGAAAAGTTGCAAAAGCATTAAGCACAGCAAAAGCAAAATGGGAAAGCATGACAGATGAGAAACTTAGTGAAGCTGAAAAACTTAGCAAGATGACCAAAGACGAGAAAGCGCAGTACCAACTTAGCAAAAAAGAAAAAGAGCTGCAAGCAAAAGAACAGGAACTTAACAGAAAAGAGCTGATGTCAACAGCAAAGGCACAGCTTAGTGAAGCAGGTGTATCAACAGAACTTGCAGAACTACTTAATTATACAGATGCAGAAGCATGTAAGAAATCAATAGAGACACTTACGCAGGCATTCAACAAAGCAGTTGAAAAAGCAGTAGAAAGCAAATTAAAAGGCGGTTCTACAATGCGAAAAGCAGAAGATAATGATACGTTAAGTGAAGCAGAGAAAATATTGAACATTATGCGTAACGCATAGGAAAGGAGTAATTAATGGCAATTAATACATTAGCAACAGCAACACTTTTTCAGAAGACACTTGATGAAGTTGCTGTACAGGAAATGACAACAGGCTGGATGGATGCAAATGCAGGACAGGTAATCTATACAGGTGGTGCAGAAGTTAAGATTCCTAAGATGTCTTTACAGGGACTTGGCAACTATGACAGAGATAGTGGATATCTACAGGGTGGAGTAACATTAGAATACGAGACAAGAAGAATGACACAGGATAGAGGTCGTAAGTTCCAGCTTGATTCAATGGATGTTGATGAGACTAACTTTATTGCAACAAGTGCATCCGTAATGTCACAGTTTCAGAAAGAATATGTTATTCCTGAAATTGATGCATATCGTATCTCAAAACTTGCAACAGAAGTAATTACAGCGAATAAAGCAGGTATGATTGAATATGGTTATACACCTGGAGTAACAGGAACATCAGCACTTAGAAAATTCAAAGAAGGTGTAGCGGCAATCAGAGGCATGGGCTTTAATACAGAACTTGTAGCACATGTAAGACCATCTTTCTTACTTGAACTTGAATTAGAGTTAGCAGGTAAGATTCAGAGTGTGACATTCTCAAAAGGTGGTATTGATACAACTGTACCAGCTATTGATGGAATACCACTTATCGCAACACCTGATAACAGAATGTATACAGCAATTACATTATATGATGGTAAATCATCATCACAGACAGCTGGCGGTTATGTAAAAGGTACAACAGGTAAAGATATTAACTTTATCATTGCTGCAAGAAGAAGTCCTATTGCACTTACAAAACAGGACAAGTTAAAAATCTTCTCACCAGACCAGAACCAGGATGCTGATGCATGGAAGATGAATTACAGAAGATATCACGATATGTGGATACTTGATAATAAGATTGGTTCTGTATTCGTTAATATCAAGGATGCAAAAGGTTGATTGGAGGTATAGAAGAATATGCCTTATTTACTTAAAAAGGACAATGTAGAGCGAATTGTTGACAGTGAGGACGATAAAGCGACATTGGAACAGGAAGGATATGTTGAAGTGGTTGTAAAGACTACTTCAACAACCAAGAAGTCTAAGAATGACTGATATAGAGAAGTTACAGAGACTTACGGGCGAGGATGATACTGACGTCCTTGCCCTTTTACTTGAACAGGCAGAGAACAGAATACTTGCATATACTAACAGAAGTTATCTCACTGCTATGCTTGAACAAGTTAAGATTGATTGGGCGGTTATTGCTTATAACAGGCTTGGAACAGAGGGAGAGACATCAAGAAGTGAGGGAGGAATATCTTCTTCATTTGATGAGATACCAGACAGCATAAGAAAAGCAATGAATAATAACCGACTTGCAAAGGTGGCTGGATATGCGTTTGAGAAATAATCAGTTAAAAAGTTATGGTTTTTATAAGAGAACAGTAACCAAAGACAACGAAGGTAACAGAGTTGTAGATTATGAATATCATTCAGACATTAGAGCAGATATACATCCTGTAAGTGGACAGATTGAAGCCACAATGTATGGTGAGAAACTTAAATATATGCTTGAGATGATATATTCGGGCAGTGTGGATATATCAGAAGGTGATGCAGTAGCGATATCTGATGTGGCAGATTATAAGGTAGTTTCTATTAAGGAATATCGTAATTTTAGAATAATGGAGCTTGAGAGACTATGAGTGAAGAGATACAGAACATGGATAGGCTTATGGCAAAACTTAATAATCTTGAAAAACAGTCAAATGTGGCACTTAAACAAGGTGTGTGGAAAGCAGCAGAGCGAGTAAGAGCCGAAGCAGTTCTTCTATGTCCTGTTAATCATGGTGAATTAAGACAGTCCATCAAATCAAGTGTAAGAACACTTGACGGACGAATAATAGGAACAATATACACCAATAAGGAATATGCCAAATATGTTGAATTTGGTACAGGTCCTGTAGGACTTGCTAACCATGACGGAATATCACCGGAAGTTAATCCGTCTTATGTGACATCAGGGTGGTACATTCCGGCATCAGAATTTACGCAGGCAGACATTGAAAAGTATCATTTCAAAGTTATACAGATAGGCGAAAAGGAATTTGTATATACGGAAGGTCAACCTGCACAGCCTTTTATGTATCCGGCACTTAAAAACAATGAAAAATTGGCAGAAAATATAATTATTAACAATATTAGAAAGGGGATTGAAAGGCTATGATAAATGTAAAAGACCAGGTATATGCAGTAATAAAAGATTTAACTGAAAATGTAGGCGATTCTTATCCGAGAGATTGGGGAACACTTCCGGCAATACAATATTGTGAGGAAGAAAACAAAGTCTATGAATATACAGACAATAAAGAACAGAGCGCATATGTAAGATTCAGATTTGATATATGGAACAATACAACAACAAGTGATATGGCAGTACAGCTTGATAACTGCGTGTCACAGTTAGGACTTAAGAGAACACAGTGTACAGACGTTGAAGACCCAAGCGGACTAAAGCATAAACAGATGAGATACGAGGGGATAATAGATGTTAGCACGTTCTTTGTAAATCACGCATAGAGAAAGGAGTAATAGATATATGTTAGCAAACGGAATTACATTAGGTTATAAGACAACAGAAACTTCATATACCATTGCAACAGGTCTAAAAGAAGTACCGGAGATGGGTAATGAACCTGAAAAAGTGGAGAATACAACACTTGCAGACTCTGTAAAACATTATGAATTCGGTATTGGTGACCCGGGCGATATGGAATATAAGTTCAAATATGAGAATTCATCAGCCACATCACCATATAGAGTATTTAGAGAGTTTGAGAAAGATAAAACAGTAGTATCATTCGAGGAAACTTATCCGGATGGTACAAAATTTCACTTTGATGCAATGGTATCAGTAAAATTATCATCTGGTGCTGTTAATGGTGCTGTTGAATTTACACTTAAGACGGCTTTACAGAGTGATATTGAAGTAGTAGATCCATCATAGAATACGGAGGAAGTAGAACATGGGAGAAGTGACACAGAAGAAAGCTTTCTGTGAGTGGACTGTAGACGGTCAGACTTACAGATTAAAATTAAAGACCAGTGATGTAGTAGCACTTGAACAGAGACTTAAAAAGAGTTGTCTTGATTTATTAGATGTACAGTCAGGTATGGGTGTACCATCACTTACAACAATGCTTACGATTGTATATTATGCTATGAAGAGTTGGCAGCATGGTATTAAAGAGACTGATGTAATGACTCTCTTTGATAAATACATAGAAGATGGCGGAAGTCAGATTGATTTTTATGTCAACATTGTGCTTGAAATCTATGTGGTAAGTGGTTTTTTATCAGCAAAGATGGCACAGACTATGTCGGAAGCCTTACAGAAAATGAGAGCACAGATTTAGGTTATACGAATGTGACATCTTATATAAGCGATTTATATGTGAACTTCCTTGATGCAGGATATACTCCCAACTTGTTTTGGGAGTTATCCATTGGTGAAGTCACAGATATGATAGATAGTTATCTGAAAAGGCAGCAGTTAGAAGAGGAGCGGACGAAAGCGCAACTTAAGCAGACCGCTGTCTTTAATCATATACAGGCACAGCAGATATATAACTATCTGTCAACATTGTTCTCAAATGACGTGGAGATAAGACCTGTTGAAGCATATTTCCCAGAACTTTTTAAAGAAGAAGCAGAGAAAAAGAGCGAAGAAGAAAAGCAGTTACAGGTAGAACTGCACAAAGCACAGTTTGAAGAATTTGCTTACTGGCATAATCAGAGAAGAAAGGAGTTGAACAAGTAGAATGGAAGATTTGGAGACACTTAGAGTAGTAATAGATGCGACAACACAGCCACTTAGGCAGGCTCTTTCACAAGTGAGAAGTGAACTTAATAACATGAGTGGTTCAGTAAGGCAGACAACAAGAAGAATGAGCGATTCATTCAGACAGTTAGCATCAAGCATTAATCTGATAAAACTTACTGTAATAGGTTTTATAACAGGTGCGATAACTAAATTCGCAAGTAGCTGTATTGAACTTGGTTCGGATTTATCAGAAGTGCAGAATGTTGTTGATGTAACATTCGCAAATATGTCAGGACGTATTAACAGTTTTGCTGAAAATGCAATAACGCAGTTTGGTTTGTCTGAAACAGTTGCTAAAAAGTATGCTGGTACTCTTGGAGCAATGGCGAAATCATTCGGTTTTACAGGAGATGCACTGTATGAGATGAGTACAACGCTTACAGGTCTTACAGGCGATGTTGCTTCATTCTATAATATCTCAACAGATGAAGCATTTACAAAACTTAAATCAGTCTTCACAGGCGAGACAGAGAGCTTAAAAGAATTGGGTGTCGTAATGACGCAGACAGCTCTTGATAATTACGCTCTTGCTAATGGATACAATAAGACAACATCAGAGATGACAGAACAGGAGAAAGTAGCATTACGTTATAAATTTGTACTTGGACAATTATCTGATGCATCAGGAGACTTCTCACATACAGCAGATTCATGGGCGAACCAGACAAGAGTACTTGCGTTACAGTTTGACCAGTTCAAGGCAAATATAGGACAGGGATTAATTAATATTTTTGCACCTGTTTTAAAAGTAATCAACATAGTAATGTCAAAGTTAAGAACACTTGCAAGTTATTTTAAAATATTCACTGAAGTATTTTTTGGTAATAATGCTGGTGGTGGAGACAGTAATACAATAAGTTCAGAGACAGCAAAAGCAGCACAGTCAAGCGGAACGCTTGCACAGAATATGTCAGATGCTAATAAGAGCGCAAAAGAGACACAGAAATCATTACAGGGATTTGATGAAGTTCACACTCTTGACAATGACAGTGGTTCATCATCGGGCGCAGGAGCGAATACATCCGGTATCGGAGATATTGGAAGTGATTTAAGTTTTGGAGAACCAGACACAAGTGGAATAGAAACTGCTACTAATAAGGTGAGGGCTAAACTTGAAGCATTGAAGAAGTTTTGGACTGACAAAATGAAAGCGTTATGGAATTCAACCAAAGGACTTAGGGATAAAATTAAAGTATGTGCAGAAGTTGTAAAAAAAGTGTTTATTACGACTTGTAATACTATTAAAAATAGTGGTCTTAAAAATCTAAAAAATGCATTTAAAGACTTAGGGGCATCACTTAAGAGGCTTTATAATAGATTAAAACCAGCGCTTGATGTAATAGCAACCGTACTACTTTATATAGCAACTTCAATAATAAATTTTCTTATTACAGAAGTAGGAACGCTTGTTGATATAGTAATTAATATTGTAGCACAAGTGATTGAATTAATAGCTAAAGTAGTTGATGCAATTGTATGGCTTATAGACCAAGTAGTATGGCTGTTTAATAATTGGCAGACTGTATGGAACGGAATAAAAAACCTTGTAGCAACTGTATGCATTGCAATAGCAGCTTATTATATAACATTATGGAATGCAATAGTAAACACATTTAAGAATATCGGAACATGGTTCAGCGGTAAGTTTACTTCTGCATGGAACGCAGTACAGAAAGCATGGAACGGAGCAGGACAGTTTTTTACAGGAGTATGGAATAACATAAAAGGTGCATTTTCTAATGTAGTGAATTGGTTCGAAAGTGTTTTCTCGAAAGCATGGCAGGCAGTACTTAATGTATTTAATGCAGGCGGCCAGATATTTGTTGGAATAAAAAATGGTATTGTTGGAGTGTTTCAAACTGTTGTCAATGGTCTTATAGATGGTATCAATAAGGTGATAAAGATACCTTTTGAGAAGATTAATGATGCTTTAAATGACATAAGAGACATATCAATACTTGGAGCGAAACCATTTAATGGATTGTGGGGCAAAAATCCTATATCAATACCACAGATACCGAAGCTTGCACAGGGTGGTATCGTAAGCAAAGCGACTCTCGCAATGGTAGGTGAAGCCGGAACAGAGGCAGTAATGCCACTTAAGAATAATACACAGTGGATAGGCAACCTTGCAGGACAGATAAGCGAGAAGATGAACATCAACAGCCAAGGTGGAGCAATGAATGTACAGTTTATGCTTAACAGTAAGAAGTTTGCACAGGCAACGATTAAGGATTTTGAAGCAGAAGCCAATAGAAAAGGTGGCTTAAAAGTAAAATTAGTATAGGGAGTGGGGATATATGTATTTAAGAATAAACGGAGTGGAATTGCCCACTCCGTCAGAGATGACAATAAGCGACTATGATATATCATCAGAGGCGAAACGTAATGCAAGAGGTTATTTTGTAATGGATATAATTCGGCATAACGTGCATAAAATTGAAGCAACATGGAAGAAATTGACATTCGAACAATATAAGGCAATAAGAGATGCAGTAGCACAGAAAGTATATCTACAAGTGACATTCATTGTACCGGATAGCAATTCGGAACAGACACTTACAATGTATCTGGGAGACAGAGAAGTAAAACCTTATTCTTATGTACCAAGTATGAGATATTACACAGATGTACCATTGCACCTGATAGAGCATTAGGAGGCATACACAGATGAAAGAGACAACACAGAGTTATAAGAATGCTGCAAGGTCAGTGATATCACCAAGAGACATAAGAGGAAAGATAGAGATACATATAACAGAAGATGCAGGAGAATATACATATACTTCTGATAGTTTTATTGATGGTTCAAAGAATAGTTATTTTAAGCAGCTATTTGATGGAATAACAGAAGTTCCTATGTGGTTAAGTCCTGAAAAGGGAAGATTAAAACTTGATGGAAGTATGGCAGTACCGGCTTATTATGGTGACAATTATAAATATGGTGTTATAAGTAAGAGCCTGTCAGATTCTGATGGAAGTATTAACTTCAATATAGTTGTCAAATTTACATCAGAGCATACAAGTAATGGAATTACTCTTATTTTTGCAGAACCTGTACAGGAAGTAACAGTTATGCTTGATAATAGAATACATACAATGTCTGATATCAATTCGACAGAATGTTATGTTGAAGATGAAGATGCATTTTCAACACTTACAATTAAGATTACGAAGATTGAACAATATAGAAGAGTAAGGCTTAATAATATTTTTATTGGTCAGATATTGCAATATGATGATGATAAGATATATTCAATGAATTTTATTGATGAAATAGACCTTAAGAATGAATCACTTCCATCATGTGAACTTGATATTGAGATTTCAGACAGTGATAAAGAGTTCAATCTTCTTAATCCAACAGGAAAATATAAATATCTTAAACAGAAACAGCTTGTAATACCTTATATAGGCATTAAGACAGGTGAAGAAGTGGAATATGTACAGATGGGTAAATATTACTTAAAAGAGTCTACAAGTGGCAATAAGATAGCAACATTCACAGCATATAACATTATTGAATGGTGGGATAGTGAACCATACAGGGAAAGTGTAATAGGCACATCAACACTTTATGATATGCTTGATAATTTTTTAAGTGGATATGAGCATGAGATTGATTCAGAATTATCTAAGATAACAGTTAATAGTTATATTCCTGTATGCACGAGAAGAGAAGCTTTTAGACTTATGTTACAGGCTGGTAACTGCATATATCGCATAGAACCATCAGGAAAGATAATTGTTAATAAACACAAAGAGCTTGTAAACAGACACAGATATATTAATTATGCTGGCGAGAGTGTAGCAGGTACTTTTTATACAGAGATAGAGAGTAAGACACTTAACGGTTCTATAACAGCAGATAATATTCTTGAAGAGTATCCAACAATAACACAGACAACACCTTATGCATCATGTGTAGTTAATATATACAGTTATACAGTAAGTTCCAAGAGTGAAACATTGTATTCCGGTAAAGCTAGAATTGAGAATGCAACATATGAGAATGGCAAGTATAAAGTATGGATTCCATATGACAGCGCACCAGCGACACAGATAAGTATTAATGTATCTGAATATAAGGCTTATGCAGATGGATGTTATGTGTATATAACTGCTGATACAGATGTTGTAATTACAGGTAAAAAGGTTGAAGTTGGCAGCACAGAATACCTTGTAAGAAAGTATAATTATGATAATGAATGTAGTGTTGATAATGTACTTGTACGAAGTGAAACTGTTGCTAATGATGTTGCTGCATATATGCTTAATGATTATGGTATAACAGCAGAACTTGATTACAGAGGTTTTCCATATCTTGATACAGGAGATGAGATACTTGTAGAGACAGATTTTTGTGAACAGAACTTCTATCTTACAAAGCATACACTTAACTATGATGGAACATTAAGCGGAAGTATGGAAGGAGTTGGAAAAGCTAATGAATAAGGTGTTTACCAAGAATGATATATATGAAGCAGATGACTTTAACCGTATAAATGATGTTGCATATAGGGCATATATACAGTTTAAGGAATCAGGAATATATACAGCACTTGATTATGTAGATAAGACTACAATAGAAGAGACTACACTTGTTAGTACAAGTACTTTTAATATTATAGAAATAGATTTAAAACATACAGACATAACAGGAAACTTTAGTAAGAAGTATTGGAATGAAAGAATGATATTTGATTACACTGACGCTAACAGATGGGAACGTCAGGCAGATATACTAGAGACACTTATTAACAATATCAAAACAACAATGCCACTTTGTGGATGTGGCGGATGCGGAGGAACAGATGAGTTATACTAAGACAGAATGGAAAGACAGAGTAGTAGAAAATGCACGTACATATACAGTACAGAATAATACAGGTGGAACAATTACACTAATACCAGCTCCTGGTACTGTGACAGAAGAAGGAACACCTGTTAATGCAGCCAATATGAATAAGATAGAGTCGGAATTAGCATCACTTGATAGCGGACAGATAAAGATATATGCAACTACAACAGAGCTTGCAATTACAAATGATGCGTGTCTTGCATATGAAGATGTTACAGCTCCAGTATATGGAACTATTCTAGCGGCAATACCAGTAATTATAAACAGGGATTGGACATCCGTTGCTAAGAGTCCTATTTCAGTAGGCTTACAGGATAAAGAAACGCAGTATAAAAAGAGAATTATTCTAAATTCAACAGCAAAATTTACAGATATCACAGTAAAAGTCAAAGTGTATTGGTTCTACATCTAGCAGTTATGTAGGTGATTGGAATGTTAAAGCTATATTCGCATCAGATAAAAGCATTAGACAAGACTGCAGGTTTAAAAGATAATGAATACTGGGATATAGAATGTGAATATATTAATGCTGATGATGAGCAGACAAAATATATTAAAGTAACTTATGTAATAAAGACATTTGAATAAAAGCAAAAGAGGACCATTTTATCAAAGTCGGTAAAATGGTCCTTAATGAACAGGAGATGAGACTTATGAAGTATATAAAAGCAGGAGATTCAACACTTGAAATAGATAATATTCTTTATACTGTTTCAGGAATAAAGATTATTATTAGCAGCAGTGATATTACAAAGGTACAGGACTTTTTTAAGAATAATAATTTATCAGTGATAGAAGTATATGAAAACCAGATATTAAGTACTACATATAATGATTATAGTGAGTTTGAAAGCCTTGCTTATGAACAGACAACATCACGCAATATTATTACTGTTTTTTTACAAAAAATAGATAAGTTGGCAGTACAAATAGGTATTGCATCTGATAATATAAAAGTGTTGAGTGAGCAAGTTAAGGATACAGAAACGGATGTGTCTGAAATTGAAAGCACTCTGGAAGAATTGTTACTGTTAATAGCTGGAGATAAATCGACAGAAAGTGAGTGATTATAATGAGTTTATTTATGGCAAAGAGAATAATGAAAGCCTGTGATGAAAAAGGTGTTGAAGCAGGACAGGAGAAGTATAAGGCTTTTTTCATAAAGACTAAGTTTTATGCTGATTATCGTCAGGATTGTGATGCAATTCTATATGCAGATGGTTATAGCGACTGCATAGTAATAGAATAGGAGGTTGCACAATGAATGAGGATGAATACTTAAAGACAATACTTGAAAATCAGAAAGACCATGATGAGCGTATTCGTTCCCTTGAAAAAAATGAAGCTGTTATGTATAAAACTGTAAAAGATTTATGCACAGATATGCACGAACTTGTAAGGAAAGTTGATAAGCTCATTGAGAAGATTGGTGTTAATGAAAATGAAGATGCTGACAAGTGGAAAAAATTCACATGGAAAGTATTTGAATTAATTTTAGCAGTGATAATAAGTTATTTAGCATTGACAGTAGGACTTAAATAGTCCTGCTGCCAATGGGAAAAGAGGTAAATATGGATATAACATTTTTAACAGATTACATGAGTCCAATAATTGTAGGTATATGCTTATGTGTAGGTTACATACTTAAGAACTTTGTACCAGATGATAAAGTTAATAAGTTTATTCCACTTATCATGGGAGTACTTGGTGTAGTTCTTAATGTATGGGCACAAAGAGGAATATCACCGGAGATAATTCTAATGGGTATGTTCTCTGGTCTTGCAAGTACAGGTCTACATCAGACATTAAAGAATCTGATTGCAAAAGAAGAGTAGTGAGGTGGTTTACATGGTAATTAATGTACACGCAGGTCATAATGTTAATGGTGGAGCAGTAGGATATGTGAGTGAGTCAGTAGAAGACAGACACATTAAAGATGCTGTAATTAAATATTTAAGAGAAGATGGTCATACAGTTTATGATTGCACTGTTGATAATGCAGGCAGTCAGAACGCAAATCTAAATCAGATTGTTGCTAAGTGTAACAGTCATACAGCAGATTTGGATATATCAATACATCTTAACGCTGGTGCAGCAGATAGAGATGAACATACAACAGGTACAGAAGTATATATCTACAATCCATTTGATGTAACTAATGCGATTGCTAACAGAATATGCAAGAAAATCGAAGCACTTGGATATTGTAACAGAGGTGTTAAAGTCAATAGGTCGCTGTATGTTTTAAGAAAAACAAAAGCACCAGCTTTATTGATTGAATGTTTTTTCGTAGATGATAAGAATGATGTTGATGTATATAAAAGAACAGGTGCTGACACATTCGGCAAGACGATTGCAGAGGCTATTGTTAATAAGACGATAACTTCACAGACTACAAATAAAAAACCGTTAGAAGTGGCAAATACAAAGTCAAATTGTGATAATACATTTATGGTAAAAGTAATTGTTGATGCACTTAACATCAGACGAGGTCCTGGCATTAATAATAGTATTACAGGATGCATTACCGATAAGGGGGCATACACTATTGTAGATGTCAATGGCTCATGGGGAAGACTTAAATCAGGCGCAGGATGGATTAATGTATCATCAGCATATTGTAAGAGAATATAAGTAATAAAAAAGAGAGTCGGTGAAATTATTCCGACTCTTTTTTATTTGACATATAACGCACAAGGATTATACTGTCGTTATAATTATTAAGGAATGGGGGGCATGAAGTAGTAGATGGCGAAGATATCAATTGGGATTAAAAAAATAGCATCAGATTAAGTTCTGATGCTATTATTATCATTTCCAACATCAATGTGCAAGTTCTTCTGTACCAATATCTGTAAGTAACCCTTTAACTTCTCCATATGGCATAGTATAGCGTTGTGCAAGATATCTCATAGAAGCAGCAAGTTCGCCATCAGGACCACCATACTGACTTATTATAAGTCCCGCAAGATCAGGGTTAGGATTTTTGATCTTAACTGGAAATTCCAGTATTTTTTCATATTCCCACATTAGAAATTAACCTCCCATGGCCATGGATTATTAACCCAGCAAAAATGATTATCATTATTAACATCTCTTGAAGTTATAGGTCCATACATAGATGTATATTTTTTAGTGAGTTGGTTATACAGTTCACATTTCTCATGATAACAAGCAAGGCATTTGCTATCATCTGGATGAGTGTCTAAGAATAATACAAGTTCTTTTATACAAAAAGAAGTTAGAAGAATATCATTAAGCAACATATTCTGTTCGCAACATGTAGCCATTATCTACACCCGCCTTTCCCAGTAAAAGGCTTGATAAGTTCAGGAAATATAGAACCATTTTTAAAACTGTCAAAACTATCATTGATTCCTTTGAAGCATTGAGGAAGAACATAAGCCATGGCAAGAACCATATGCAAGTCAGTGTCATAGCGTTTATCAACACATTCGCAATTATTGGCAGGTGTGGAAGGTCCTACCGTACATGAAAGATTACTGTTACTAGCATTTCTATTGTATCCACCAGATGATCTGGCATTATAAGGGAAAGCCATAATAACACCTTCTTATTATTGTTTATATAAAATATGCGTAGAAATTAAAATATGTGATAAAATAATACATCTTTCAATTTTGTATGCACAGAGAATGTTAAAGCATCAGAGACGGTTACAACAGATAACGATAGTGGTTTTTTACGATTTTATCTGTAAAGAACAGGAGCAGCTGCAGAACAGTTTGAACTTACAGGAGAATCTGATAGTGCACAGCAGGAACAACCGGATGAGCCATCTCAGTGGTGGTGGATTATAGGGATACTTGCATTGGTGATTATATTGATTGGAAGTGCTATATTAATGCAATATATGAATAAAAAAAGAAAAATAAAAAATCTAAAAGAAGAATGTAATAATGTTATAGAGAATGAAAAGTATATTTATAACAGAATTGTAATTGGATATGTCAGATTTGATTTTGATGAACTTAACAGACTTATCTATGACGAAAATTGTGTTAATTGAACGAAAATTGAATGATTTTTCCGATAACTCGATTGTTGAAAATAATGGAAAAGTAAGATAATATGTATGTATCACGTTAAAACATTACAAAGGAGAGGTGATATGTATGATAAGAAGTGATTGGGCTCGCTTTACAAATAGAAAAAATTTGTTGGTAAGTATGGTAGTGGCTATGATTTTGGCACTAGTTTATACAATAGCAGCAGGATATGGATTTTTAAAATTGCAAGCGATGTCTGCAAGAGTAGATGGATTAATTACTGGTACTATTTCTTCACTGTATTTTTGGATGGGATATCACAGTGTAATTCCAGTTTCACCAGATGTTTCGGTGGTTATTAATAGCTTTGGGCAGCTTTTTGGTGATATGTTATTGCCTATATCTTTAGCTTTTATCACAGCTGTAGATTATTATACATCTGATGAAACAAAGGGTATGAAGTGGATGCTCATATCGAGAGACAGTATGACGAAGTATTATTTTTCAAAAGTATTAATAACCTTTGTATCAGGTGTGATCTTTATCATGATTATGTTGGGAAGTCAGTATATATTTTCACAATTTACTAATTGGTATTTAGTAAAAAATTATAAAATAGCAATAGATAAAGTGACTTTTGATGATTTAAGGATTTTGATAAAATATAGTTTTAGAATAATATGTTATTATTCTTTAACTGTGACTCAAGCATCAGCACTGTCATTCTTTTTTCGAAAGATAAAAATAATACCATATGTGTTGACATTTGTAGTATCAATGATTACATCATTGTTAATATTTGGAGTTATATTATCGACAATAGTACGAAATATGGCATTTTATATTAATGGATTAGTTAATCCGGATGATAAGGCATTTTGGATAGATATTTTGTTGAAAATAGTATCTATAATTGTATTATTGGTTGTTAAAAATAATATGGAGAAGGATTTGGTTTGATTTATGGAGTGTATGCAAATATATATTGCCAATATAAATAAAAAACGATTGACAGTCTGTCTGGTATTGGTTGCTATATTGATAGTTATACAAAAAATAGACTCATCTACAATAAGAGACGATATTATTTTTAGCTATGTATGGATACCAATATATGCTGTTTTAGAATATGATAAATATCACATATCTGACTATATGATATTGAGAATGAAAAAGATAAAAAAAATAAAGTATTTTTGCGAAACGAACGTAATTTCAGCTTTCTTTTTTTCACTAATAGTTACCAGTTATTCTTTTATAACACAAAGTGAAAGACCTTGTAAAGAAATTTTTTTGCTTTCATGGTTACTATATGTGTATGATTCTTTTTTATTGGAATGCGTATATGAATGTACTGACAAGTATATGTTGACATTGATAATAGATGTATTTTATTTTGCAGTATTGAAAAATATTGGTACTACATTGGAAATACAAACGAGTATTTATAGACTGCACTTGGGAAGTGATTTTGCTAAAGATACGATGTATCTACTGATAGTTACACTTATAAGTGCCTTGATATTTGTAATGGTTCAACTTAACATAAAAAAAGATGCGTTGAAGAAGTTTGTATAATAGAGGTGATGGAGACTGCGTGTATACGGTACTGCTAATGATGATAGTATTATATATGTTTTTTTCAGCAGAAAGCAGAGTTGATTATGTTTGATGAAAGGCGAAAAAATGTTTGAAAAGAAAATAAAGTTAATGTCAGTAATAACATTTTTACTGACTGTTTTTGGAAATGTTATGGTAGGCAGAATTATGAATATAGAAAAGTGTTCGTTTGCGAGAGCTGTTGCAGAGCGTTTTTTTTCATATACAAGTGATGCTGGAGAATCTTTGGTGATTATTGATTTGATATATGTGACTATGATGGTAGTGTTGTTGATAAATTTGAGTGACATATTCGAATATATATATTCAACCAAAAATACTATTATGCTGATGAAAAAAGGTATATTAAGAAGTTTTATTGAAAGTAATATTAGAGTGATTGGTGCATTATTCTTAAATATAGTTATATGTGGTGTCGTTACTGGAATATGCATGCTTATAAAAACTCAAATGAAGATGCTTAACATAGAAGATATGAAAATATTGGTTAGAGTTTTACTAATGTATATACCGTTTGCAATGAGTCTGGTAATCCTGGATAATATAGCGGTGCTATTTGTTGGAGTAAAAAAAGGTAATATAATATGTGCAATTATATTAATGCTGTTACTAATTATGAATAGAGTAAGTAGAGGAGAGATACCTTTTATTGCGGGAATGGATATTGCAGGAACTGAATTATCATATGTAAATGTTGTTTCGGAGTGCGTGGTATTAGTACTTGTTGAATGTATTGCATATAAAAAAGTTAAAAAAATGGATTATATTTAATAGGAGTGATGAATAATGAAAGTTGTAGAAATGACAAATTATCAGAAGATAATCAAAGGAAATGTGGTTCTTGATGATATAAATATGGAAATTCAAAAAAACCAGGTTGTTGGTCTTGTAGGAAGGAATGCATCTGGAAAGACAATGCTTCTAAGAGCAATATGTGGTTTGATAAAACCAACACAGGGACAGATATTGGTGTATGGAAAAGAATTAACTAATAAGAATCCATTCCCTGATAATATTGGAGTTGTAATTGAAAATACAGATTTTTGGCCTAATTACAATGCATTTGATACATTGAAGATTATAGCAAAGATTAATAATAAAATTGGGGATGAAGAGATAAAGGAAACACTTTCAAGAGTTGGACTCGATTGGAAAAATAAAATGGATGTCAAAAAATTTTCTCTCGGAATGAGAAAAAAATTGTCAATAGCACAGGCAATAATGGAAAAACCAGATTTGTTGTTGTTAGATGAACCAACTAATGCACTTGATAAGGAGTCGGTTGAAAAATTTTATAAGATCATTGATGATGAAAAAAAGCGTGGTGCGACTATTATTATAGCAAGTCATATACCAGAAGACTTAGAGAGATGTTGCGATGAGATGAAGACGATTGATAATGGAAGAATTTTAGATTAATTTTTACATAAGTTTAATATAAGATATAAAGCAGCAGGAATAATTCTGCTGCTTTTTTTGCAAATATACTTGACGTAATAGAAAATAAGTGTTACGATTACTACGACAGACATAGTATGACGGACGTAGTAAAAACTGTGTAATTATAATATTTTAGAATTGGCGGTGAGAATATTGAATATAAGCAGTGATGTAATAAGAGGTTATAATGATACAATCATTTTGTATCTGCTTCTTGATAATCCATCGTATGGATATGAGATATCAAAGAAGATAAAAGAATTGTCAGATGACAAATATATAATTAAGGAGACTACATTATATTCTGCATTTACAAGATTAGAGAAGAATGGATATGTAACATCTTTTTCAAGTAGTGATAATAGTACAGGCAAGAGACGTACTTATTATCAGATAACAGATATGGGACGTCAATATTATGATTATAAATGTGAGGAATGGAATCTTACACGTGAAGTTGTAAGCAGATTTATAAGGGGGTAATGGTATGAATGTGATTAATGAGTATCTTGATAATATGTTTAAGACATTTCCGGATACACCTGAAGTAAGAAGAGCAAGAATAGAACTTGCACAGATGATGGAAGACAAATATACTGAACTGATTGACGAAGGTAAGACAGAGAACGAGGCTGTAGGAATTGTTATATCAGAATTTGGTAATCTGTCAGAATTATCAGATATACTTGGACTTGATGGAATAATAGATGAAGATAAGAATTATAATTCTAACAATGCTAAGAGTGGAAGCAGGAATCATAATAATATACTACTTAGAACGATAAGCATAGTTGCAGCAACATTGGTTATAATAATAGCTGCCCTGGTAGTAGTAAATACGCTAACAAGTTCAAAAAGCGGCGAAGCTGTAGAGAATAAGAGCAATATAGCAGCAGACGAGAATAAGAAGAATTCAGACACAAGTAGTAATATATATACAGATAATGAAGAAGTTGAGAGATTTACTAATATTGAAGTTAAGGTAAATGTGATTGATGTATATATACAGTCTGGTGATAAGTATGAGGTTAAGATAGAGTGTGATGAGAGAGTAAAGCCTGAACTTGAGATTAAGGATAATATACTTATATTAAAATCATTACAAGATGTTAATAATATTCCTTATAATACGAAAAATGTATGCTATATAACAGTACCGGCTGATACAGAACTTGGTAGTATTAATATCAATTCAGATGTTGGTGATGTACAGATTGATAATACACTTGCACAGAATATTATACTTACTGTTTCGGTAGGTGATGTAATAGTTAATGGTTCAGATATTAAGACATGTGATATAGAAGCTTCAGTAGGTGATGTTACATTAACAGATACGAAGTTTGACAACATACAGGCACAGGTTGATACAGGTGATACGCAGATAACAACAACAGAGAATCTTAGTGATTATAGCTTTGACATAACAACAGATGTTGGAGATATTAGTATTAATAATGATGAATATGAAGAAAAATATACTAAGACAGGTTCAGCTGATAAGCAGATTAAAGTTATAAGTTCTGTTGGTTGTGTAAAAGTGAATTATTAATAATGTAACTAAAGTTAGAGTAGGATAATAATACAATATATAAACCAAGTTGGATTATAGTCTGATAAAATGATGTTGGCATAATTATAAAATAAATATATGAATAGAAAAATGCGAAAACTGTAATTAGAATAGTTTTCGCATTTTTTCTTGTTCAGTCATAAAATATCACTCCTTAATGTGTTTGAATGTATAATACAAGATTATACATCATAGAATTCATAGAATACAATATTAAAAATATAATATATGAAAAAAGTCTAGTATAAATTTTTATATATGTTATAATCGTAGTCAGGAATTAATAGAAAAATAAATATCTAATAAGGGAGTACAAATGAATAAGAAAAAAGAAATAAAACAGTTAAAACCACCGGTTGAAGTGCGTTATAAGGAGGAACTTGACATTCTAAAAGCGACAGATACCGGTAAAAAACCAGAGAATTGGGTGTTATCACCAAAAGCAGTAAGAACATTCATACTTGGCAGTGAAAAACCAATTGAATATGAGGGTAATAAGTATAGCATATCTAAGAAATATTATGGCAATGACCAGCTTGTAGAGAGATGTATAATAACATTAGCAGGCAACAGAGGATTAATGCTTGTTGGTGAACCGGGAACAGCAAAGACTATGCTTTCGGAACTTTTATCAGCAGCAATAAGTGGCGTGAGTACTAATACTATACAGGGAACAGCAGGTACAACAGAAGACATGATTAAATATTCATGGAATTATGCACTTTTATTGGCTGAAGGACCATCAAAGAAAGCACTTGTACCATCACCGCTCTATACAGGAATGGAGAAAGGAATAATAACAAGATTTGAGGAGATAACACGAACTCCGGCAGAGATACAAGACAGTCTTATAAGTATTCTAAGTGATAAGATTCTTAATATTCCGGAATTATTAGATGATGGAGTAATCTTTGCAAAACCAGGATTTAATATAATAGGAACAGCTAATACCAGAGATAAAGGCGTTAATGAGATGAGTAGTGCGCTAAAGAGACGTTTTAATTTTGAGACAGTAATGCCTGTTAATAGAGTATCGCTTGAGAAGAGTATCATAATTAATGAAGTAAAACAGCTTGCATTAGAGAGTGGAATGGATATGGAAGTAGATGAGAATGTAGCAGAGATATTAGCATCTACATACCATGAGTTAAGAGAAGGTATATCATCAATGGGACACAGAATAGACAGATTGGAAAATGTTGTTATGAGTACTGCGGAAGCAGTTTCGGTATACTATCAGTCAATGATATCAGGATACTATTATGGTGATGGAGTTATTACAATGGATAGTCTAGTTCAGAATCTTGTAGGTGCAGTAACTAAAGACAGTAAGGATGAACTTGGCAAGATAAGAGATTATTTTAATACAGTAATAAGAGATAAGAGCGAAAAAGAAGGTGGATTATGGAGCGAATATTACAAAGCAGCGAAATGGCTGAGATAGTACTTATTCCGGTAAGACATCATTCACCGGCATGTTCATTGCATCTTAGGAATATGATTAGGAGAGAAAAGCCGGATATTATACTGATAGAAGGACCAGAGAATGCTAATGAGCTTATAGATATAATCGCAGATGAGACAACCAAACCACCATTTGCAATATATTATTCTTATAATGATAAAAAAGGAATAATATCAGATAAGAAGAATCAATATAAGTGTTATTATCCTTTTACAGACTATTCACCGGAATATGTCGCAATCACAGAAGCATACAGACTTTGTGCAAAAGTGAATTTTATAGATCTGACATATGCAGATATTATTAATAATCAACATGATGGAATGGGGCTTCTTAAGGACGATGACAAGAATAATTATAATGATGATTATCTGCTTAGTAATAATGAATATATAGTAAGACTTTGTGAGAAAGCAGGAACTCGTAATTTTGATGAATTCTGGGAAAAATATTATGAGATTAATGGACTTATTAGGAGCGATGAGGAATGGTTTGAAAAGTTATATGAGTATTGTAAGATAGCAAGAGAGCATACTTTATATGAGACGCTTATTAAAGATGGTGATATAGCAAGAGAGATATGTATGGCATATAACATACTTAATGAAGCTGTTAATAACCCTTCATCAAAGATTATGGTAGTAACAGGTGGAATGCATACAGTAGCATTATATGACAGAATTACAAGAGGATATACAGCTGCCAAAAAAGAATATGATGATATTATGAGACATAGAATAAGCAATGATAATCAGGCAGTATATATTATAGCATATACAGAAGAAGCATTAGCATCGCTTAATGGTTATGCAAGTGGAATGCCATATCCGGGATATTACGAAGATATATGGAGACAGATTAGTCTTAATGAGAATGACACAGATACTGAAAATGCAGATAAGACAGAAGAATTGCAGCTGATAGACGAAGGTGATAATGCTGAATGTAGCAGTTATTATAACAGTGCTCTTTCATATATAGTGAATATAGCAAGAAAAATAAGAAAAGAAGATGGTGGATTATCAACAAGTGATGAGATATCAGCTTATACAATGGCAACAGGTCTTGCAAGATTAAGAGGTAAGGCAGCACCAGGTTCGTATGAGATATATGATGCTATTTTGTCGTGCTATGTAAAAGGTGAAGTTACAACATGGGGAATGAAGCCGCTTGAGATACTTAAGAGTGAACTTACAGGAAAGAGAATAGGAAAGCTTGGTGATAGAGCCGGAATTGCACCAATTGTAGAGAATTTCAATGAATTATGCAAAAAATATAAAATAGATATAACATCTACAATAGAAAAAGAAAAAGTACTTTCATTCTATGCAAAAGATAGTCATAGAGAGATAAGCAGGTTCTTTCATAGACTAAGTTATCTGAAAGTGCCATTTGCAGTTATGACAAAAGGACCAAATCTTCAAAAAAGAACAGATAAGAATCTTGTAAGAGAGACATGGAGATATAAATGGAGTGGAAGTGTTCATGCAGCACTTACAGATGTATCAGTATATGGACAGACTATTGAAGAGGCAGCCGGTCTTATGGCAGAGAATGAACTTAAGAAGAATCTTAATGCAAAAGAGACTGCTATTTTATATACACATGTATTTGAGATGGGGCTTATGAGATATGCAGGGCTTATGTCAGACAGACTTAAAGAGTCTGTTATAAAAGATAATGATTTTTATTCTTTATCAGAAGCACTTTCATATTTTGAAGTCTTAATTCAGATGTCATCATTATATTCTTTTGTCGGCGATATAGATGAAGTTACACGAGTAACAGTAAGAAAGATACTTATGGTTCTTAAAGATTATACAAGAATAAAAGATGAAGAACTTGAACTTTTGATGAATACAGTAAAACTTATATATCATCTTACAAGAGAATATGATTCCGACAATATACCGATTGCAGATATAGGAACATTCATTGATGTTCTTAAAGAGATGATAAAAGATACAGATATTAATCCGGGACTTAACGGATGCATATATGGAGTATTATATGCAACAGGAAGTGTGGATACTGATGTGGTTAAAAATGCAGCATTTGGATATCTTAGTGGAACCAGGGAACAGAATAAGAAAGTTGCGGCATTTTTCAGAGGACTTTTTTTCTCAGCAAGAGATATTGTATTTGCAGACAGAGAATTCATAGATATTATAGATAGTTTTTTTGAAAAAACACAGGCAGAAGACTTTATGCAGTTGCTCCCTGAGATAAGAATGGCATTTGCATTTTTTACACCATTAGAGATTGAGCGAATTGCAAAAACAGCTGCTATGATGCATGGAAAAGGCAAAGAAGAGATATTATATGAAGATGCAGTAGATACACAAGTATATGAGTATGGAAAAATGATAGATGAATATGTAATGTCAGAAAGTAAGGTGATAGACAGTGACAGATGATGAGATGGTGCTTAATAGATGGCGACTTGTACTTGGCAAGTTTGCAAAGACACAGATCGATTATACGCAGGATTCTAATGAGATACATTATATGGATATGGAAGAAGCTCTTGAATATATATATGGGAGAGAATATGGTGATATGGAAGAGAGTGGTGGAGGAAGTGGAAGATCTAGTCTTACAGTGCCGGAGTGGATATCTAAGATAAAGAAGCTGTTTCCTAAAGAAACTGTTGAGATAATGGAGCATCATGCACTTGATAGATATGGCATGAATGAACTTATAACAGATCCTGAAGTACTTGGTGAACTTGAACCAGACAGAGAACTTCTAAAGACTATATTATCTTTTAAGAATCTTATGAGTGGTGAAGTACTTGATATGGCTAAGAAGATAGTTGCCAAAGTAGCAGCGCAGATAAGTGAAGAACTTGAAACGGAAGTTAAAAAAAGCTGTATAGGTAAGATTGACAGGACAAGGCGCAGCAATGTCAAGAGTATGCGTAACTTTGATATAAAACGAACTGTAAAAGCGAATCTTAAGAATTATGATATGGCGAATAAGAGGCTTGTAATAAAAGATCTGTATTTTAATTCTAATACAGTCAAATATAATGATTGGAATATAATAATATGTGTTGATGAGAGTGGCTCAATGTTAGATTCGGTAATACACAGTGCGATTATGGCAGGAATATTTGCTAAGATGCCAATGCTTAGAACAAGACTTGTAATATTTGACACAGAGATAGTGGATCTTAGTGATTATGTAGAAGATGCAGTTACAACACTTATGAGTATTCAGCTTGGCGGAGGAACATACATATATAAAGCATTAAAGTATGCACAGACACTTATTAATGATCCTCATAAGACAATGGTTGTACTTATTACTGACTTGTATGAAGGCGGTGGATATAGTAATATGTATGCCACAGCAAGAGATATTGTTGAGAGTGGTGCAAAACTTATAACACTTACAGCACTTGACCACGAAGCGACACCGGTATATGACAAAAAAGCAGCAGCAGTTATGGCAGATATAGGAGCTAATGTAGGTGCAATGACACCACTTCAGCTTGCAGATTATGTAGGAAGAATAATACAGGGAGCATAAGATGACACAGATAGAACAGATAATTAATGAGATAGATGATGATTATCTTATTGGAATGAGTAATAAAGGAACTGTAAAAAGAGCATATAAAGATCTTGAAAGTTGTGAAGTGAAAGTTACATGTAAAAGTGAAGATGATATATCAGCTGATGTAAGTGGAGAAAAGGTTGTGATTAAGAATCCACTTTTAGATAGTATATGTTCATGCCCTTCAAGAAGTATATGTAAGCATAGAATTATGGCAATTATCAGCATAAAAAAAGTATTGTCAGATGACAGTTCAAATAAGAAGGATGAAGTTAGTGATTGTATAGAAGAATGTAATAAAGATGCTGCTGATTCGATGGAAAATCGCTTAATTAATGACATTGCAAAAATTGATATTGCAAAGATTAAGAAAGTATTTACACCAAAGCAGTTGAAAGATTTTGTAGCAACAATAGACAGAACTGATATATATGATATTAACTATGCTTCAGCAATTACATTTAAGATTAGAAAGACAGGAGAGCTTGTAAAACTTCTATTACCACTTGAACATTCAACATGTACATGCAGTAAGACTGGATTGTGCGTACATAAAGCACAGGCAATGTTAAAATGTATGTATGATAAAAATATCATAACTATAGATAGTCTTAATCACAGTGAAGAAATGTATGCACAGTTTGACAGTAAAGATATAAAACAAAATGCACAAATAATCATAGATATAATTGACAGGCTTATGAGAACAGGACTTACAAGAGTACCTGAAGATATAACAGATACATTTGAGAGAATTGCACTAATATGTCATAATGCGAGACTTGCAAGGCAGGAGAATAATGCAAGAACAATATCGCAGATGTATAAGCAGTATTTTAAGAAAGATCTTTCTTTTAATATGGAGAGACTTCTTATGAGAATAATGACAATGTATAGAGATATGCAATTTTTCTTAGAGAGTAATGATATTAAGAAGATAGCAGACAGAGCAGGTGAATTAAGAAATGAATATAATTATAAGGGTGAACTTCATCTTATAGGAGTCAGTTATGAACATTTCTTAAGTAAAGCCGGATATGTAGGCGACAGAGTGTATTTTCTTGATATTCTTAATCGAAGATGGTATACATATACTTCTATGATGCCTATTTTTTATAACGATAAAGATAAAAATATACAATCAAGTACCGTTTATGGGACATATAACAGTGTAAACTCTAATACATGGGGACGGACATACAGTAGTATACAGTCACCATGGGGGATTGGCTGTTCGCTAAATGAACTTGCAGGTTATGAGATAGTGCTTGAGAATTCAAGATGCGACAGTGATAATAATCTGTCACAGACTAAGGAGTGTAGTGGCAGATTAGAGGGAGTAAGAAGACTTGATAAGGAACTTTTGAAGGGAATCTATTATGAGAGTTTTGACAAACTGTTTAAAGAACATGTTGTATATGGGAGTACGAAGATAAGAGATGCATTGGTATTTGTTAAAGCACATTCATTCAAGAAGCAGGATCTTAATCATAAGAATCAGGAATATAGCATTAAGCTGTATGATGAGAACGGAAAGAGAGTAACTGTTATGATAGTACAGGATGCTGTTACAGTAGATACAGTAAGAGAACTTAAGTTCTTGAAAGAGAATATAAGTTATGTATTCTTTGGAAGAATATATATACAGGATGGAGAGATATATATGTATCCAATAGATGTTATGAAAGAGAGTGAGTTTGAATGATTGAGAGAGAAGATTTGTTCTTAAGATATTTTAATGATGTAAAAAGCCTGCTTATGGACATCTTTCAGAGTGGATTTGATACTATAGGAGAAGGGACAGTAAAAGAGATTGAGCATTTAAGAGATGTGGCAATAAGATGTGGAATGAGTAGTTTGTCAAAACTTTTTGATAGATTAATTAAGACAGTAAGAGAAGATATGCATAGTATAGACAGTGGAGAGAGTATTACAATGGTATACTTTCAGATATTGCAATATATAGACTATGCACAAAACAAGGTTATGTATGATAAAGCTGAAAAGATATATTAGATAATTGCAAAGTTTCACAAATTGAGTGTAGAAACTAATTATGAATAATATATGAGAGGAATAATAAGGAGGAATAGATGTATGAGAGATATTTATACACAATTAAGAAAAGCAGGAGTAAGTGAACATGATATTGAGATAGGAAGAGAATATATTGAAGGAGAGGCAGATGCGTCTGTTCTTGATAGCCTTTCTCAGTATGATTTTGCTAATGTTAATTGTGAGATAACGACTGTAATTTATAATAGTCTATATAACATAAAACGTAAAGAAGAGTACAATATAGCAGAGAGATATCTAAGATATGCTTATGCACTTGGACATTGTACAGCATATAAGATAGTATCATATTATGTATATGCAGCTCTTGGTGAAGAAAAGAAGATATCATGTGGAGAGATAGCTCTTGTTCTTGTAATAGCTAATATTCAAAAAGAAGGTCATATGACTAACTATACGATTAGCAGAGAAGTACCAAGATTAATAGGTAAAGATAATGAACTTATTAAAAAAGCAATTGCACTTTTTGAAAAGGATAAAGAATATATTAAAAACACATCAGTTGACTATAGTTTTGTTAAGATGCAGCTGTATACGATTTATTTTGTACTAGAATATAATAGAGTAGCAAAAGAAAGTATGGAAGTACCATATTATGCAAGAAAAGTAATATTAGAAGATATTAAGAGTAATGAAGATGCAGCTATGCTAAAAGAATATGAGAACACTTTTATAGAAAATGTAGGAAGATTATTTGCCGGTACTCTTAATAAAACAGAAGAGAAGATGATAATAGATATATTAAGAGGTACAGTAAAAATATCTGATATGGATGATAGTATCAGAAGGCTAAAGTGGACTGATAATACAGCAGGACGTGCATATATTGGTTCAGCTCTTGCTAATTTTACTCTATCACCAATATTTAAGAATATAATAACATTCTGTGTTGCATTAGATGAAAGTAAAGCATTAAGTTGTATTGCAGAAAATGATTATAGAGAAGATTTTGCAATTCGTGGTGGTAACTTTGATGATGAATTTGGAATTAATCCTATGACACTCATCAGATATGCAGCTGATAATTCAAAAGTTAATATTATAAGAAGACAGTATGAAAAACATAAAGATATGGTTATAGATGTATATAATCATCTTGATTATAAAAAAGGTGAAGAAGTACTAAAGATTATAAAGGAACTTGATGAAAAAGAGGCAGATAAGCTTGTTAAGAATGGTGAAGCGTTATTAAAGAGAAGAATAGCAAAGATTGCAATTGAACTTATAGGATGTGAAAGTGAAGTAAATGAATATCTATTTGGCAATGCAGATATATCAACACTCTATGAAGCTGAAGGCAGGATGAAGATGGGATATGCAGGGTATGGAAGTGCAGCTACATCATTGTGGGATTATATTGATAGATATGGTTATACTGATTTTGTAACAAGATGTCTTGTACTTGCAACATATACTAAAGATACATCCTGGTTTGCCGGAATGCTTACAAGAACAGCGAAAGATGAGAAGCAGCTAGACAGAATATATAGACAACTTGTAAGTTCAGGAATAGATGCAATACATCTTGTAAAAGTAATATCAGGAATAGAGTCATACTATACATATAATAAAATTTATATAGAAATATATAAAGAATATGAGATAGAATTATTCGCAGAACTGATGAAAAACAACAAAGAAGAATATGTTAATGCTTTTGCTAAAGCAGCTGTACCGGCAAGACTTATTGCATTTGAGATATACAAGAAGAATTCCGAAGAATATCATAATGAGATTCTTACATACTTTAAGGAGACAGCAGCTACAGTAAAAGAAGTATTTATAGAATATATGTCATCTAATATAGAATATAGAGATGAAGTAGCAAAGAGACTTGAATCTAAAAAAAGTGCAGAGAGAGAAACAGCAGCAAGAATACTAGGTGCGTATGGTGAAGATAAAGATATGGAGCTTATAAAAGCAGCATATGAAAAAGAAAAGAGCGAAAAGTTAAGATTAGTATTAGAAAAAATACTTGGTGAAGAGATTAATAGTAGCAAAGAAGAAGGTTCAGAGGAAGATATAATTAAGAAACTTTTAAAAGGTAATAAAAAGAGTATCTTTGAATGGGCTTATTCTACACCATTTTCAAAAGTGCATTATAAGAGCAGTTATAAGAATGGAGAAGTATGTGAAGATGAATACATTCAGGCGATTCTTGTAGCTTATGCATCAGTTACACCGGCAGGGATAAGCAAGACAGGTGCAAGACTTGCAGATAATCTTGATGAGAAGGAACTTGCAGTCTTTATGAATGAATTATTTGATAAATGGGTTGAACTTGGTGCACAATCTAAGAAGAGATGGGTATTATATGCCACATCAGTTCATGGTGGTAATGATATGGTTAAGAAACTTAATATGCATATTAAGGAATGGCCGGCAGCATCAAGAGGAGCGATAGCAGCAGAAGCAGTATATGCACTTGCTCTTAATCCATCTCCACAGGCACTTCTTATAGTAGATTCACTTGCAAGAAAGTTCAAGTTCAAGCAGGTTAAGAATGCAGCAGGCAACGCACTTACTTATGCAGCAAAACAGCTTGGAATAACAAGAGCTGAGTTAGAAGACAAGATAGTACCAACACTTTCTTTTAACAGCAATATGGAGAGAGAGTTTGACTATGGAATTAGAAAATTCAAAGTAGTATTAACACAGACACTTGCACTTGAAGTCTATGATGAAAAAGGTAAGAAACTTAAGAATCTTCCATCACCGGGAGTAAAAGATGATGCAGAGACTGCAAAGGCATCATATGAGGAATATAAAGAGCTTAAGAAACAGTTAAAGACTGTTGTTGCAAGTCAGAAGATGAGACTTGATGAAGCATTATCAGTTAATAGAACGTGGACAACAGACAAATGGAGAGAATTATTTGTTGATAATCCTATAATGCACCAATTCGCAACTGGATTAATCTGGGGTATATATGAAGATGGAAGACTTACAGATACATTCAGATATATGGAAGATGGCACATTTAATACAATAGATGAAGACGAATATGAACTTGATGAGGCAAAAGGTCAGATAGGACTTGTACATCCAATAGAGCTTACAGATGAACAGATAAGTAAGTGGAAAGAACAATTAGAAGATTATGAGATAACTCAGCCATTAGAACAGTTAGACAGAGAAGTATTTAAAGTGACAGAAGAAGAGAAAAAGTCAAAAGAACTTGTAAGATATGCAGGAATTATAATTAATGATCTGACACTTACAGGAAGAATGACTAAGCTTGGATGGTACAAAGGTTCAGTGATTGATGGAGGTGGATTCACAGACTTCTACAGAGAAGATGGAGACTATGGAGTAGAATTAAGTTTTGAAGGTGCGTATGTAAGTCCATTTGGTGAGAGTACGACAATCTATGAGACAAGATTCTATAAAGCCGGAACAGTAGAGAGAGGTTCTTATGTATATGATTATGCTGATGATAAGAAAGCGATAGAACTTGGCGATATTCCGGAGAGATATTTTTCAGAGATAGTGCTTCAGTTAAAACAGGTAACAGCAGGATGTGAAGACATAGATAAAGATTGGAGAAAACATAAATAAAATTATAATAAAAATAAAATTGGGGGTTGACATATCTGCTTTATAGTGATAGAGTGTTAGAAGAAAGAAAAACCGATGAACAAGAAGAGTAATTAATCAGATTTCATTTTCAGAGAGCTGTGATGGTGAGAAGCAGTATTGGAACAGTTAATGAATGGACTTGTGAGGGCAGATTGAAACTTCGTTAAGAAGGAGTAGTGGCTGACGGGAACCCTGTCCGTTATCAGTGGGGAGCATATGATTGTATGTGAATGAGAGGATGTTATTATACATCAATATGGGTGGTACCGCAGAAGTTACAGGCTTTTGTCCCATACGAATATATAAGTTCGTATGAGACAGAAGCCTTTTTTATATACTTAGGATTATCCCCTGTTCTTCATTTGTATACTAAAAGCGTTTCTAAACTACAATAATTAAAACAATAACGCAGAGATAACAAGGAGGAATTTTTTATGATTAAGGAAGCAATTCAGACAGCAGTAGAAGGCAAAGACTTAACAAGTGATACAGTAAGAGAAGTAATGGATGAGATAATGACAGGTAATGCTACAGAGACAGAGATGGCAGCCTATCTTACAGCACTTAGAATGAAAAAAGAGACAATAGAAGAGATTACTGCATCAGCACAAGGTATGAGAGAACATGGAGTTAAGCTTAATCATAAAGGTGATTTGTTAGAGATAGTAGGAACAGGTGGAGATAAGGCATTCACTTTTAACATATCAACAATATCATCTTTTGTAGTATCAGCAGCAGGAATACCGGTTGCAAAGCATGGTAACAGAAGTGTATCAAGTAAATGTGGTGCAGCAGATGTACTTGAGTCATTGGGAGTTAATCTTAATGTTGATACAGATAAGAATGAGAAGATACTTGATGAGATAGGAGTATGCTTCATGTTTGCACAGAAGTATCATTCATCAATGAGATATGTTGGTCCGGTAAGAAAAGCACTTGGAATAAGAACAATATTCAATATTCTTGGACCACTTGCCAATCCGGCAGGAGCTAATATGCAATTACTTGGTGTATATGATGAAGCACTTATAGAGCCAATGGCAAAAGTACTTAAGAATCTTGGAATCAAGAATGCGATGGTAGTAAGAGGTGATGACGGACTTGATGAGATAACTCTTACAACAACAACCAAAGTATGTGAGATAAGAGATGGCTTATTTAGATCATATATACTTGATCCTAGAGATTATGGATTAGAATTATGTGATCCTAAGGATCTTGTAGGTGGAGATCCTGAAGCTAACAAAGATATTGCAATAAGTATATTAAAAGGTGAAAAAGGACCAAAAAGAGATGTTGTAATACTTAATTCAGCTGCATGTATACATATAGCAACAGGCAAAGAGATAAAAGAATGTATAGACATAGCAAGAGATATGATAGATTCAGGTAAAGCATACGAACAGCTTGCAAAACTTGTAAAGCTTACTAATGAGTAGGATGGTGAAGTGATGATACTTGATGAGATTGCCAATAAGACCATTATAAGAGTAGAAGAAGCTAAAAAGAGAATATCATTAGATGAGATGAAAGCTAAGGCAAAAGCTATGAATAGTGATACAGGATATCCTTTTTACAAAGCATTGCAAAAAGAAGGAATATCATTCATCTGTGAAGTAAAAAAAGCATCACCGTCAAAAGGAATAATAGCCGAAGATTTTCCTTATATTGATATTGCAAAATCTTATGAAGAAGGCGGTGCATCAGCAATATCAGTGCTTACAGAGCCATATTACTTCTTAGGTTCAGATGAATATCTAAAAGAGATAAAAAAGAATGTATCAATACCGGTTCTTAGAAAAGATTTTACAGTTGATGAATATCAGATATATGAAGCAAAAGTAATTGGAGCAGATGCAGTCTTACTTATATGTTCATTGCTTGAGAGAGAGAGACTTAATAAGTATCTTAAGATATGTAAAGAACTTGGACTAAGTGCACTTGTTGAAGCACATACAGAAGAAGAGATAGACAAGGCAGTAAGTTTAGGAGCACAGATAATAGGAGTTAATAATAGGAATCTTAAAGATTTTACAGTTGACTTTGATAATTGTAAAAGACTTAAGAGCATGATACCACAAGATGTAATATATGTCGCAGAAAGCGGTGTATCATCAGTGGAAGATGTAAGAAGTCTAAAAGAAGCAAATGTTGATGCAGTTCTTATGGGAGAATTCTTAATGAGAAGCACAGACAGAGTTAAGACACTTACAGAACTTAGACAGATATAATATTAATTATAGAGAACTTTAGGAGGATAATGAAATGTCAAAAGGAAGATTTGGTATTCATGGAGGTCAGTTTGTACCGGAGACACTTATGAATGCAGTTAATGAATTAGAAGAAGCTTATGAAAAATACAAAAATGATCCGGAATTCGTAGAAGAAGTTAACCAGTTATTCAAAGAATATATAGGAAGACCATCATTATTATATTATGCTAAGAATATGACTGAGGATCTTGGAGGAGCTAAGATATATCTTAAGAGAGAGGATCTTAATCATACAGGTTCACACAAACTTAATAATGCACTTCCACAGGTTCTGCTTGCTAAGAAGATGGGCAAGACAAGAGTTATAGCAGAGACAGGAGCAGGTCAGCATGGTGTGGCAACAGCGACAGCAGCAGCACTTCTTGGACTTGAATGTGAGATATTCATGGGTAAAGAAGACACAGACAGACAGGCGCTTAATGTATTTAGAATGAGATTACTTGGTGCTAAAGTTCATGCAGTAACAAGTGGAACACAGACATTAAAAGATGCAGTTAATGAGACAATGAGAGAATGGACTAAGAGACTTGATGATACACATTATGTATTAGGTTCAGTAATGGGACCACATCCATTCCCAACAATAGTAAGAGATTTTCAGAGTGTAATTAGCAAAGAGATCAAAGCTCAGATGTTAGAAAAAGAAGGCAGACTTCCAGATGTTGTAATGGCATGTGTTGGTGGTGGAAGTAATGCTATTGGAGCTTTTTATGATTTTATAGAAGATAAAGAAGTAAGACTTATAGGATGTGAAGCAGCCGGAAGAGGAATTAATACTAAAGAGACAGCAGCAACAATATCAACAGGAAGTCTTGGAATATTCCATGGAATGAAATCATACTTCTGTCAGGATGAATATGGTCAGATTGCACCAGTATATTCAATATCAGCAGGACTTGATTATCCTGGAATCGGACCGGAACACGCTAATCTATATGATACAAAAAGAGCAGAATATGTTCCTGTAACAGATGATGAAGCAGTTGCAGCTTTTGAATATCTGTCAAAAACAGAAGGAATAATTCCAGCAATTGAATCAGCTCATGCAGTAGCACATGCAATTAAGATTGCACCTACAATGCCAAAAGATAAGATAATAGTAGTTAATCTCTCAGGAAGAGGAGATAAAGATGTAGCCGCAATAGCAAGATATAAGGGGGTAGAGATCTATGAGTAATTCAATAGAAAGAGCATTTGCAAAAGGAAAAGCATTCATACCATTTATAACAGCAGGAGATCCTGATCTTGATACAACAGAGAGATTAATCTGTGCAATGGCAGAGAACGGTGCAGACTTAATCGAGATTGGAATACCTTTTTCAGATCCTGTTGCTGAAGGACCTGTTATACAAAGAGCAAGTGAGAGAGCGCTTGCAACCGGAATAACAACAGATGACATTATGGATATGGTAGAAAGTGTAAGAAAAAAGACAGATGTGCCACTTGCATTTATGACATATATTAATCTTATATTCACTTATGGTGCAGACAGATTTATGAAAAGATGCAAAGAATTAGATATTGCAGCAGTTATAATTCCGGATATTCCATACGAAGAAAAAGCAGAACTTACACCTTCATGTAAAAAATATGGTATAAAACTTATCTCACTCATTGCACCTACTTCAAAAGACAGAATTAAGATGATAGCAAAAGACGCAGAAGGCTTCGTCTACTGTGTATCATCAATGGGTGTTACAGGAATGAGAAGTGAGATGAATAAGCACATATCTGATATGATAGACAGTGTAAAAGAGGTTAATGACATACCATGTGCAGTAGGATTCGGTGTATCAACACCAGAGCAGGCAGCAGAATATGCGAGATATGCAGACGGCGTAATTGTAGGTAGTGCAGTTGTGAAGATTGTGGAAGAATATGGTAAAGACAGCATAGAACCAGTGTCAGAGTATATTAAGAGTATGAAGGAAGCGGTATCAGAAGCACTTGTTGCAACAGCATAGACAATAATATGAAGAATAGAAAACTATAAGATGCAAGAATTATGGTAAATGATACAAAATGAACATGATTATAGATGCCTTTTAGGAATTCTTAAAAGGCATTTATTTTGGGGTAATATGGCTTATAAAGAGCATTTGTAAGATATCTGGTAATTAAAAAAAATAATGAACTGGATATTGATATTTTTACATCAAACTAATATAATTTGAGTATAACCGGTAATCCGGAATTTTTTGAGTAAACAGGAGGTAAGTAACGTTGAACAGAACTAGAAAAACAATGGATGGTAACACAGCAGCAGCTCATGTATCATATGCATTTACAGATGTTGCCGCAATTTATCCAATCACACCATCATCTACTATGGCTGAAGTAACAGACAAGTGGGCAGCAGATGGACTTAAGAACATGTTTGGAGAAGAAGTAAAAGTAGTTGAGATGCAATCAGAGGCCGGAGCAGCAGGTGCCGTACATGGATCACTTGCAGCAGGAGCTCTTACAACAACATTTACTGCTTCACAGGGATTATTATTAATGATTCCTAATATGTACAAGATAGCAGGTGAACTTTTACCTGGAGTTATCAATGTTTCAGCAAGAGCACTTGCAACACATGCACTTTCAATATTTGGAGATCATTCTGATGTATATGCATGTCGTCAGACTGGTTTCGCAATGTTATGTGAAGGTAATGTGCAGGAAGTAATGGATCTTACTCCGGTTGCTCATCTTGCAGCTATCAAAGGAAGAGTTCCATTCCTTAACTTCTTTGATGGATTTAGAACATCACATGAGATTCAGAAGATTGAACAGTGGGATTATGAACAGTTAAAGAGCCTTACAGATTTTGATGCAATAGATGAATATAGAAGAAGAGCCCTTAATCCAGAACATCCGGTTCTTCGTGGTTCAGCACAGAACCCTGATGTATTCTTCCAGGCAAGAGAAGCATCTAACCCATATTATGAAGCTATACCTGATCTTGTTAATGATTATATGGATAAGATCAATAAGATGATAGGAACAGACTATGCTCCATTTAACTATTATGGTGCAAAAGATGCAACAAAAGTAATCGTAGCAATGGGTTCAGTATGCGATACAATTGAAGAGACAATAGATTATCTTGTAGAGAAAGGTGAAAAAGTAGGTCTTATCAAAGTAAGATTATACAGACCATTCTCAGCAAAATACTTATTAAATGTACTTCCAAAGACAGTTAAAAATATAACAGTTCTTGACAGAACAAAAGAACCAGGTGCAATAGGCGAACCATTATTCCTTGATGTAGTAGCAGCATTAAAGGGTTCTGAATTCGAGAGCGTTCCTGTATTCAATGGCAGATATGGTCTTGGTTCAAAAGATACAACACCTGCACAGATAATTGCAGTATATAGAAATGAAGAGAAACAGAGATTTACAATTGGTATCAATGATGATGTAACACATCTTTCACTTGATATTAAAGAGAATCCTAATACAACACCAGAGAGTACAATAAGCTGTAAATTCTGGGGACTTGGTTCAGATGGTACAGTTGGTGCTAATAAGAACTCAATTAAGATCATTGGTGATCATACAGATATGTATGCACAGGCATATTTTGATTATGATTCTAAGAAGTCAGGCGGTGTTACAGTATCACACTTAAGATTTGGACACAGCCCAATCAAATCAACATATCTTGTTAATAAAGCTAACTTTGTAGCATGTCATAATGAGTCATATCTATCAAAATATCATATGGTAGAAGACTTAAAAGATGGAGGAACATTCCTTCTTAACTGCAGTTACGAAGGTGAAGAAGTTGAGAAACATCTTCCAAACAGTGCTAAAAAATATATGGCAGAACATAATATTAAGTTCTATGTAATCAACGGTATCAAGATTGGTAAAGAGATTGGACTTAATACAAGAATTAATACAGTACTTCAGGCTGCTTTCTTCAAACTTGCAGGAATTATTCCAGTTGAAGATGCTGTAAAATATATGAAAGACAAAGCAACAGAGACATACGGCAGAAAAGGTGAAGCTATCGTTAAGATGAACCATGATGCTATCGACAGAGGTATCAATGAAGCAGTTGAATATCCTGTTAATCCAGATTGGAAGAATCTTCCTGATGATGAAGAGACATCAGCTAATGTAGAAGGAAGACCAGAAGTTGTAGATTATGTTAATAAGATCATGAATAAAGTAAATGCAAAACTTGGAGATACACTTCCTGTTTCAGCATTTAAGGGAATTGAAGATGGTACAGTAGTTCAGGGTAGTGCAGCTTATGAAAAACGTGGAGTTGCAGTAGATGTTCCAGAATGGGATCCAGAGAAATGTATCCAGTGTAATATCTGTTCTTATGTATGTCCACATGCAGCTATAAGACCTGTGGCTATGACAGAAGAAGAAGCAGCTAATGCACCAGAAGGAACTAACCCACTTAACATGATGGCAATGCCAGGATACAAGTTTGCAATCTCAGTAAGTGCACTTGATTGTACAGGATGTGGATCATGTGTTAATGTATGTCCTGGTATGAAAGGCAACAAAGCACTTTCAATGAAACCAATCGAGACACAGTTAGACAAGCAGGCTGTATTCGATTATGGTGTGAAATTACCAGATAAGACAGAAGTACTTAACAAGTTCAAAGATAACACAGTTAAAGGAAGCCAGTTCAGACAGCCATTACTTGAGTTCTCAGGTGCATGTGCCGGATGTGGTGAGACACCTTATGCGAAACTTGCAACACAGTTATTTGGTGATAGAATGTATATTGCTAATGCAACAGGATGTTCATCTATCTGGGGTGGTTCATCACCTTCAACACCTTATACAGTTAATAAGGCAGGTAAAGGACCAGCATGGGCTAACTCATTATTCGAAGATAATGCAGAATTTGGATATGGTATGCTCCTTGCACAGCAGGCAATGAGAAACAGTCTTAAGAATAAGATTGCAAAACTTGCTGAGAATGCAGATAAAGCAGAAGTAAAAGAAGCATGTAATGCATACGTTGATACATATAATGATTCATGTGAGAATGCAGTTGCAACAGAGACACTTGTAAAAGTACTCACAGAATGTGGATGCGATGAAGCTAAGAATATTCTTAAAGATAAAGACTTCTTAACTAAGAAATCACAGTGGATATTCGGTGGTGACGGATGGGCATACGATATCGGTTTTGGTGGACTTGACCATGTAATCGCAAGTGGACAGAATGTTAATATTCTTGTATTTGATACAGAAGTATATTCTAACACAGGCGGACAGTCATCAAAATCAACTCCAGTTGGTGCAGTTGCCAAATTCGCAGCAGCAGGTAAATCAGTTAAGAAGAAAGATCTTGCACAGATAGCTATGAGCTATGGTTATGTATATGTAGCTCAGGTATCACAGGGTGCAGATTATGCACAGTGTATTAAAGCATTCAAGGAAGCAGAGAGCTATGATGGTCCATCAATCATCATCGCATACGCTCCATGTATCAACCATGGTATCAAAGGTGGTATGAAGGGTGCTCAGACAGAAGAGAAGAATGCAGTATTATCAGGATATTGGAACTTATTCAGATTCGATCCAAGACGTGCAGATAATGGAGAGAATCCATTCGTTCTCGACAGCAAAGAGCCAACAGAGAATTATCAGGACTTCATCAGAAATGAAGTAAGATATACATCTCTTGAGAGACAGAATCCAGAGAGAGCAGCAGAATTATTTGCTAAAGCAGAACAGAATGCTAAAGATAAATATGAAGCACTTAAGAAAAAAGCTGAGAAATAGATAGCAGTAAGAAATATAGATTAATGTCAACAAATATATTAAAACTAATCGCATTAATATGTATGTTGCTGGATCATATAGCAGAGTTTTCACCTGATTGTCCGGTATGGTTTGAGTATATAGGCAGAATAGCAGCCCCCATATTCTTTTATTGCAGTGCATGGGGGCTGCATTATACACACAATAGGATAAGTTATACAGTAAGGTTGTACGTATTAGGAATTGTGATGTCAATAGGAGACATAATAGTTGCATGTGCTCTGAAAAACGAAGTTATTTTTGCTAATAATATATTTACAACACTTTTCTTAGGGTGTGCGATAGTACTCTTGCTTAATAAGGCTGTTGACTGCAAAAAGAAAATTCTACTTGGAATAGCACTTATTATTCAACAGATAGTAGCATTTATATTCTGTTTTATATTAGCAGAAAAGTTAGGATTCCCTGGCTTTGTAGATATGTATATGCTATATCATGCATATGGAGCAATATTTGGAAGTGCGATATTTACAGAAGGAAGTATTGGCTTTGTGTTATTTTTTGTAATAATGTATTATCTAAAAGATAAGAAGGCATACTTAACGGGATTTATGCTGATGTTTGCACTTGTTATTGAGTTTATGGTTCGAAGAACATACTATATGAGAGGTCCTGCGTCTTATTTAATTCCATATAGTTCATTCCAATGGATGATGATTATGGCAGTTCCATTTATATGGTTATATAATGGAAAAAAAGGAAAAGGAAATAAATGGTTCTACTATGTGTTTTATCCAACACATATATGGATTCTTTGTATAATTAATAATATCTAAATATAGAAAAGATGGTCGCTTTGTACGACCATCTTTTTTGCTATAATAAAGAAAAAATAACAAAATTGTAAAAAAATGTAAGAAAAAGTTAATAATTTGTAAAAAAATAAAAAAATGATAAAGAAAAATGTGCTATTATATTATCATACAAATGTATCTGCAGAAACAATGTATAAAAACTATACAAAAGGAGAGATTTACATAATGAGTAAAATCAATAAAAGATTTTTCAATGCAATACTTTTTGTAGGTGTAGTTTTTTTAGGACTTACAATAAAAGATGATCTAGTACAGGCAGGACAAAACTTAGGAGACTATCATGATAGGGCTTTTGCAATCTAGTATGATGGTGGCGGTGGTGATGTTATGCCAGCAAAGAGAAGAAAATACAACTCAACCAGTATTTATACAAAGGATAATGATAATGTTGTTGATTGGTTTGTTACACCAGTTGCTGTGGTAAATAATCGAACAATAGATTGTCATGTAGGTAATTATGCTACATATGTGCCATGTAATCAGGGGACATATGTTCAAAATTTGGTGAATGAAAGAGGATATGAATATTGTTCTCTTTGGATTACACCTTCGGTTCATTATCCATGCCTAATAAAAGGTGTTTGGAGTCCTGATAGTATTTAGTGCTAAATAAAGAAATTGAGAACAAAGATACATTTACAAGAAGATAAATAATGGAAAACAAAAGATTAATAAAGAATAAAGTGAGTATAGTAATGGTATCGTCAATTAGTTTTGGCGTATATCATTACTATACATTAATATATATCAGAGGAGAGATGATAGAATGAAAAACAAAAAGACAGCAACAATTGCATTTGGAGGTATAATTATCATAGTTGCACTTGTATGTGTTGTTGTTAATGTGACTAAAGGAAAGAATAATGACAACAATACAACATTTTCAAGTGAAGTGGCAGCTAGTGAAGAGAATAGTAGTGGAGAAGCTACAGATGAACAGACAGAAGTTGTCGATAACACAACAGCAACAGATGATAGTAATAGTGATGCGGCGCTCAAATTCTACAATATAGGCGATAGAATTCCATTAGTCTTTCCAGAGATGGGAGATATAAAAGATTATGAGATAGAAGTTGTTATTAATTCTATTAAAAAAGTTGATGAACCATCAAAAGGTGTGTATCTCTTTGATTATATAAGAGATATATATGAAGGATACAGACAAGATGGACAGGATAATTATATGCTTGTTGAAGCAAATATAACAATCTACAATAAAGATGAGAATATAGAACTTTTTGATACTGAAATGTTTGGATTTAAGGATTACATAATTGATGATACAGAGTATACTGATTATAGGAATGAGAGGGATAGCTATGATGTAATTGGATACAGTCTTGATGATGATGCATCGGATAAAGATTCACTTTTTATCTCAATACAGCCAAGAACACAGATTAATATAACATTGGCATATTTAATCGAAAAAGAAGAATTAGAAAATGGAATATTCGATATTAACCCAACTGGAAACATGAAATTTGATAATTATAGGAGACGATTACATGCGACGATTGAACAATAATATATATTCGACAGAGATAAAACGAGCATTTTTAAATAAGAAAATGTTAATAGCATTGTTAAGTGGTTTCATAATAGCAATATGGAATTTTATTGAATATGCTCTAAAATATAGCAAAGTTATCGATGAAACTATAACGTTAGAGAGTCAAAAAGGAATGAAAATCTATCCAACTTCGGCATTCACGACATGGATGGGTGCGAATACAATTAATATTCAGGGATTTGTATATTGTCTTATAATACCACTTTTAGCAGCTATTCCATATGCAATGAGCTATTATGAAGATAGAAAAAGTGGTTATTTAAAAAATATTGTTATAAGAGGTGAATACAAAGAATATCTAAAGGCTAAGATGCTTAGCGTATTTCTTACAGCAGGTGTTGTAACAATATTGCCAATGATTCTTAATCTTATGCTTAACCTCATGGTGCTTCCAGGAATAAGACCTGAGATAACTTCTAACAGATATATGATGAGAGCAGGAGGGATGATGGCAGAACTGTTATATAAGAATGTATATATCTATTATGCAATATATTTTCTCATAGATTTTGTATATGTTGGAGTGCTTACGCTGTCTGCACTTGTTGTATCAACATTTGCCAAGAGCGGATTCATTGCAGGACTTACACCTTTTATAATATCAATGGTACTGTATCTGGTGTTTGGATATCTTAATAAAGCCAGTTTTATTCCATGTTACATTCTCAATCCTGCATTCAGGAATAATGCGATTGTAATATTGGCAGAGATAATCCTGCTTACAGCTTATGCTGTTACCGGTTTTTATTATACAGAGAAGAATTCAGACATAATGTAGAAGAATGGAGAAGACAGGATGAAGATAGAGATAAAAAATTATTCTAAGAAGATTGATAGTAATGTAGTTCTTGATAATATAAATGCGACTTTGGAATCGGGAAAAGTCTATGGCTTTAAGGGAAAAAATGGTTCAGGTAAGACTATGCTTATGAGAGCAATATGCGGTCTTATAAGTCCAACGGAAGGTGAAATTGTGATTGATGGAAAAGTGATTCGCAAGGATATTACTTTCCCAGAGAGCCTTGGCATTCTGATTGAGAATCCGGGTTTTCTGGCAGATTATACAGGATTCGATAATCTTAAGATGTTAGCTGATATTAAGGGGATTGCTTCGGAAGATGATATAAAAGAAGCGATAAGGATGTCAGGTCTTGATCCTGATGATAAGAGAAAATATAGAAAGTATTCGCTTGGAATGAAGCAGAAGCTTGGAATTGCGGCAGCATTCATGGAGAATGCAAGTCTTATAATTCTTGATGAACCTACGAATGCACTTGATGAGGACAGCGTAAGTGAATTCTTTGAAAGAGTGCGCAAAGAGCGTGAAAAAGGCAAGCTCATAATACTTTCGTGCCATGACAGTGAAGAATTGTATAAGATATCTGATGAGATTTTATACATTGAAAATGGAAGACTGAAAGGAAGTGAGAAGTTGAATGTCGGACAGAATAATTAAGAGAAAAATAATATCAATTGTAGTATGTGGAATGATTTTCTTAGCAGTATGGCTTTTCTTTTTTATAAGAATTAATAGCAGGTATGGTCAGATAAAGGATGAAGTCTATAAGAATGGCGAGACATTTAATCTTAATGGTGTGGATTATACATATAAGGGAACACAGTATTGTAAGGGCGCAGATGTTGAGAATATGGTAGATATGGCTAAGATGGGAATGAGAAGTGATGACATAATAGTTATAACAGAGTTAGAAGCTACTAACAGCAGTGATGAGAGCAAGATGGTTCTTTTTGATGATAAGAGTCTTGAGAAGGACAGATGTATTGCAGCATCAGTTGATATGCAGATATATTATGCTATGAATGAAGTTGGAATTGAATATAATATAGATGCTGGAGAGACAGTTAATGTGAAGATACCATACCGTTTTACGACCGATGATTTTACAGATAATGAGAAGAACAGTATCGAAAATGTTCCATTTAAACTGGTTACAAGTCTCTATCCAGTGAAAAAATCAATAGATATCACGAGAGTGGCAGGTGAATAATATGAAGACGTTAAGAAGAGAGATGGCTAAACAGCGTGACATAGTTACAGCACGTCTTAGTATACTTGTACTTGGAATAATAGTATATCTATTCATATTAAGCCGAATGATTAATTTTACATGCAGTCTTAATTATTCACAGGGCGTGGTGACGAGTATGGCTGATATGATAAAGTCATCTCTGTATAGGCAGACAGTATTCTTCGTATATATTCCGGTTTTTTTAATATATGTATATGCGATGACAGTGCGTGAGATTCAAAGTGGACGAATAGTTATGTTTGTTAACAATAAAAATTATGCAAGAACACTTTTGATGGAAAAGATATTGTGTGTTGTCTCATTTGCCGTATTAATTGCAGCAGCGTCAGGTATTCTGTCTTATATTGTATCTGGTGGGAAGAGAATGATTAATTTTGATGTTGTTTCAAGTGCTTATTTTAAAGAAACTGGTGATGTAAGCAGTGTATCATTTGCAGAATTTGAGATTAGATATCTATTATATATGACTGCCTTTTTTTACTGCGTTGCATCAGTTTATGATATTATAAGGCTATTCACCGGTAAGTTTGTGTTATCGTATATATTATGTGTTGTTGCAGGGATAATAGTCGAGTTCTTGAAGGCTGACAGCGTTATCTCATTCAATTATACCAATATAGGCAGCCTTAAAGTCATAATTATAATGTGTATTGTGGCGGTAGTTCTAAGTGCAGTTGAATATGCTGCTATATATTTGGCAATGAAGGGACGTGACTTCTTATGAAAAATCTGATAAGACACGATTGGTGTAATGGAATAAAAAGGCAAAAAATGTTATTAACAGGTCTTGTGTTATTAACTTTTATTAACTGTATTATGATATGGTTAAGGATTGGCAAAGTGTCTGAGAGTAGTGCAGGACTGTCAGATTATCTGTATGGTGTATATGGTGGAGAGAGAAGCCTTGAAGCGATGACTATATCAGAGATTATAAGATTACCTGTACCATGGATGGTGATGATTTTGTATATTCTTATTCCAATGGTAGAATATCCACTAAGAGATCTTAGAGAATCAGGCAGATATAGTATTGTAAGATGTAGAAATATAGCACATTGGTGGTATTCGAAGATGGTATGGTGCGTTCTTTATAATATGATTACACATATAGTGATTATAATTACATGTCTTATATCAACTTTAGTATTTGGTGGGATAAATAGTGGTTTTCATTCAGAATTTTTTGAAAAAAGAGATGATATAATATTTGCTATTAATAATGTTAATAAAAATCTTAACATAGATATTATTCATTATGTGAGTATAAGTATTATAATCATGCTTTTGCTATCGTTGTTTTTTATGGCATTTGCTTATATAACTAGTCAGATGGTAGGGATGATAGCAAGTATTATATGTATATGTCTGTCTGTTTTTTATAAAAGTGATTACTTTTCTTTTAATCAGACTATGATAGCAAGAACAGCAGTTGTAGATGCTGTTAATATAGTGCCAGGCATAGGAGTGGCTTTTATACTCATGGCACTGGCTAATCTTATCGCTATTAAAATAATCAAGAAAAGAGATATATATTAAGAAGTGTATTATATACATGTATTCCGGCGATATGAAGCCATAATGCTTCAGCACCAGTTGAAGTTTCGTATGAATGTGCTTCGTAGCAATTTAACCTAATAAATCAACAATTTTAAATCTTGTATCACACTATGAAAAGGCTTATGATATAATTATGACTAACACGTTTCATCCATGGGAAGGCGAAGAAGGAAAGATATCTACACAGTATAAAATAGTACTTATACAGATGGCAAAAGAAGATATTGTTAAAGAGAGATATGAAAAAGCAATAGAGTGTCTAAAAAAAGCTGACCATGGAAGTAGTGAAGTTGCAGGAGCAGGAAGATTATGAAAAACATAGTTTCGTAATTACCTGAAGAAATTAACGTTTGTAAGGAGACATATATGAGAAAGATTGATTTAGCGGGAGAATGGCTTATAAGGGATACAAACGACGAATATACAATTGATATAAAATTACCGTCTACAACAGAACTGTCAAAGATTGCATTTGAAGGAATTAACTATGAATGTGAGAAAGAGCATCTAAGAAGACTATATTATGTTAATCGTAATATTTTTTATAAAAAACAGATATATATTGATGAATATTTTGCAGACAGGCCACTTGAGATTAATCTTGAGAGAAGTAAATATACTAAGATATATATAGATGGTGAACTTGCATCATTCTCACATGATACAGTTGTTATGCAACATCATAAGATTAAGAGACTTACAAGAGGTATGCATGAACTTATAATAGCGATTGATAATAATCTTGCAATACATGAAGATTTTGATGAAGGCTTTCTTAATGGGCATCAATATACTGACCATACACAGACTAACTGGAATGGAATTATGGGGCAGATGTATATATGCGTTGACGGTGAACGAAAAGAAAAAGAGATTATGCTTAAGGATAATATTACTGTTAAAGATAATAAGATCTATGATAATGGAAAGCGTATAAGCCTTAGAGGTAATCTTGACTGCGCAATCTATCCAAGAACGGGAGTATGTCCTTTTACAAAAGAAGAATGGAAAGATATATTCAGAATATACATAGAGTATGGAATGAATCACTGTCGTTTTCATTCATGGTGTCCACCAGAATGTGCATTTGAAGCAGCAGATGAGTTAGGAATATATCTTCAGGTTGAGATGTCAGCATTTGCTATGGAATTATACAAAAAAGGTGACAGGAGATATAATCCGACAATATATAACTATTTCTATAATAATGGAAGCAAGATACTAAAAGAATATGGCAACCATAAATCTTTTATCATATTTGCAATAGGTAACGAGCTTAAGGGCGATATAAAAGCATTTGAAGAGCTTGTTAGTGAATTAAAAAAAATAAGAAGTGATATTCTTATAACAGGTGGAGCTAATAATTTCCTTGAACAGCCGGTTACCGGTGTTAATGATGATATATGGATAACAATGAAGACGGCTGTTGGAAGTAATATACGAGGTTCATTCTCTAATGGAGATCTTCCACTTGGAAGACTTCAGAGAAAAGAGAGATTGTCTACTGACTGGGATTATGAAAGAGAAGCGGCTATATCACAAAAACCTTTGATATCACATGAGACAGGACAGTATGAGATATGCCCTGATATAACTGAAGAAGATAAGTATATAGGTCCACTTGTACCGGATGAGCTAAAAGATTATGGTGCAAGACTTATTGAACGTGGAAGGTATGACAGATGGAAAGATTATTTTGTTAATTCTGGCAGGCTTACAGCATTTTTGTATAAAAATGAGATAGAAGCAATATTAAGAACAGATGGATTATCAGGATTTCAGCTTCTTGGACTTAATGATTTTCCGGGACAAGGGATGGCACTTGTTGGGATACTTAATAGCTTTTACGAGAATAAAGGAATTATAAGTGCAAAAGAATGGCGTGAATTCTGTAATGATACGGTGATATTGCTTAAGTTCGACTCTTATGTATATGAAAAAGGTGACATAATAAAAGTTAGTGCAATGCTTTATAATTATTCTGATATAGATTATACAAGCAAAGATATGTATATCTCACTTAAATATGGAGGAAGAGAGATTGCAAAAAGTCTTGTTAAAGTTACAGATGGAAGTCGTGGACTTCATAGAATCTGTGAAGTATCATTTGACACATCTGAATGTATGCAGACAGAGACTGCGCAATTAAGATTATGTGCATCAATGGATAATATAACTAATCATTATGATATCTTTGTATTCTCTAATGAACCTGCTAAGAATCCGGGCGATATAAGGATTATATACAAAGTTACTGATGATGATGTAAGGTTTGTTGAAGATGGTGGAAAGGCGATATTTATAGATTATAATGGTTTTGATGGAACTTTTGCAACGGATTTTTGGTGTTATGATATGTTTCGCAAAGCATGCGAAGCGGCAGGCAAGGAAGTGGCACCTGGTACGATGGGATTATATGTCAACAGGTACCATGATATCTTAGCATCTTTCCCAACAGATACTTATGCAAAAGCACAGTGGCAGCAGATTATGGCTAATTCAAAAGTGCTTAATGTTAATCGTGTAAGATGCGAGAATATAATAGAAGTTATTGATAATTTTAACAGATGTGATTATCTGTCACTTATGTATGAACAGAAGATTGGAAAGGGTATTCTTATAACTACCGGATGCGATTTTTACAAGCATATGGATAAAATTGAATTTAGACAATTATATAATAGTGTGATAAACTATTTGTCAGACAAAGAACGTATCTATAGATAAGGAGATTTATATGAAGAAATATGATGTTATATTGTTTGATCTTGATGGAACACTTACAGATCCAGAAGAAGGAATAACTAAGTCTGTACAGTATGCACTTTCAAAATTTGGAATAGATGTAAGTGATAGAACACTTTTATATCCATTTATTGGACCACCTCTTAAAGATGCTTTTATGGAATTGTATAATTTTAGTGAAGCTGATGCTATGATGGCGATTAAGTATTACAGGGAGAGATATGAAGTTAAAGGTCTTTTTGAGAATATTCCTTATGAGGGGATAGACAGACTTTTAGAAAGCCTTGTTAATAAAGGTAAGAAACTTATTGTAGCAACGTCAAAGCCTGAGAAGTTTGCGGTTGAGATAATGAAGCATTTTGATCTTGCGAAGTATTTTACATATATTGCAGGTGCGGCAATGGATGAATCAAGAAATACTAAAAGTGCTGTTATTGAATATGCATTACAGACTTGCGGTATCACTGACACATCAAGTGTTCTTATGGTCGGTGACCGCAAGTATGATGTAATTGGTGCAAGACAGATGTCTATGGACTGTGCCGGCGTATTATATGGTTACGGAACAGAGAAAGAGATGAGAGAAGCAGCACCGGCATATATATGTGCAACAATTGATGAGCTTGACAAACTTATAGTATAAAAATTAGTCAGAACTAAAAAGATCCTAATTCTAATTTAAATCGGATATCTGCTTACCGGTGTCATCCATATGATAGTTATCACGAAGTATTAGTTCGCTTATTGGAACAATTTCATAACCTTTTGATATAAGCCCTTCTATTACTTGTGGAAGGGCATCTTTAGTATATTTGGCACCATTATGCATAAGAATGATAGCACCATTGGTAAGATGTTTGTGATTAAGAACAGTTGATACGATACTGTCAGCACCATAATCTTTCCAATCTAAGCTGTCAACACTCCACTGTATCGGATAGTATTTAAGTGAAAGTGTTGTACTTATTACTTCATTATCATAATCACCATAAGGTGGTCTGAACAGGAACATATCGTAGCCTGTGAGCTCTTTTACTTTATTATGTGGTTTCATAATCTCATCAGTATTATCACTTACAGACAGTTGACTCATATTCTTATGATTTTCACTATGATTGCCAAGATCGTGTCCGGCGGCAAGGATTGCTTTTACGTCATCGGGATAAGATTCAATCCATCCACCAGTCATAAAAAAGGTAGCATGAATATTATACTGCTTTAGTATATCGAGAAGAATATGCGTGTCTTCATTACCCCAGGCGGCATCGAAAGATATCGATACCTGGGGTAATGAAGTCTCTACACTGTATATAGGAAGTTCTCTGTCTTTAAAAGAGCCACACAGTGAAGATACTCCTTTTTTTAGTATAATAACCGAGCAGACAGCTATAATTACACTGAAACATATAAGGGTCATTCGTTTAAGAGTCATAAGTAATCTCCATATATGATAATCTTATTATAAAATATATGAAGAAAAGAAAAAAATATTATAAAATCTAATTGTATATTTAAACACATTTACAAATTATACGATATCTTATAAAATAGAAGAAGTAAAATAACTTCGATACAATATAGCAGAGAAGTAATATAGATGGGAAATAAGTATGGATAATAATTTTTTTAAGGAAAAAGATAAAGAAGTAATGAAATACCGTTTTGAACAGCCTAAAAAGGCTTATGATATATGCATGGAGATACTAAGGCATGGTGAAAGTACATTGAATTGGTATGAAGTTGCATATGCATATATGTACATGGGTGATACACTACTGACAATGGGTAAAGCAAATGAAGCTATTGATAGTATGCTAAAGGCTGAAGCATATGAAAAGCAATATGGATATGATGAATTGCTTATGAAAAATTATAATATACTTGGTGTTGCTTATATGATTCAGTGTGATGATTTACTCGCTCTTGATAATTGGCTTTTGTCACTTGCTATAGGACAAAAATTGAATGATTATGCATACATAGGAGCATTGTATAATAATATAGGTGCACTTTTTCATAATAGAGGAGATATAGAATCTGCAGTTTCTTTTTTTCAAAAAGGCATTGAGATTGGTAAAAAGAATAATATTAAAGATGAAAACCTGATATATAATGAAGGCAAGATGGAGATTAATATTACAGCGGGTTATCTTAAAAATGAAGAGTATATAAAAGCTAAAGAGCATCTTGATAAGGGAGTTGAGTTGCTTATAGGTAAAATGACTAGAATGTTAAAAGTGAGTATAAATTCGATGTATGCACATATATATTATAATCTTGGGGATGATAATGCTGCGTATGAAACATGCAAATATATAATTGGCAGGGATATTAGTTACTATGAAGATATAGAAACTTTTGATTATTGTATAGAGATAATACAGATTCTTATAAAGATTAAAAGATATAAGGAAGCAAAAGATATTCTTGATATACTTGTTGCAATTAATAATAAAGAATATAATGCAAGCCGTAAAATTGATATATGTCAGCAGTATATCGAGCTATTTAAAGCGACAGAGGATAAAAATAAGCTTAATTATTGGTATAGGGAATATTATAAATCAAGGCAGGATGTAAGAAAGGAAGATTATGTAAGAGTTATTACAGCACTTGATAATAGAAAAAAACTTGAGACTGAGAAGATTATCAATAATAGATTGCAGAAAGATAATATAGAACTTATAAAAGAAAGCGAATATGATGAGCTGACAGAACTTAGGAATAGGTATGGCATTAAAAAATATTTTGCATCAATATATGGAGCAGCAAAGGAAAAAAATGAAAATATCTGTGTTGTTATGATTGATGTTGATTATTTTAAACTATATAATGACACGTATGGGCATCTTGCCGGTGATGAATGTCTTAGAAGAGTTGCAGATATAATAAAGAAGAGTTTTGAAGACGATTATTATGTGGCCAGATATGGTGGTGACGAATTCTTTGTTATAGCAAAGAATAAAGCATACGAAGAGATAGATATTGTACTTATGCATCTCGTTAATGACGTAATGCAAGCAAAGATTAAGTTTGAATCACATCCAGGATCAGATGTTGTAACAGTGTCAGCAGGTGCAGTTAATGTTGTGGCGCATGAAGGTTATGAGATATCAGATTTTATACATGAAGCTGATAATATGCTTTATAAAGTGAAAGAAAATGGACGAAAAGGATATTGCATAGCAGATAACATATAGCATAATTATATATTAAGAAAACTGCATTTACAGTTAAAAAATTATTTGATAGAATAAACTGCATAATATGTAGTTATGTGTATATATTAGGAGGATTTTGATATGAATGAAAAAGAGAGCCTTATGGAAGAAATCCTTAACATAAGATATGAATCGGCAGAAAAAGAGAAGGAATTGTGTATTCAATTATTAGATTGTAGTGATGATGATTATACACAGGCTTTTGCAAGAACATATCTTGGGGATGCTTTTCATTCTCTGGGACTTCTTGAGAGTGCATTAAGAGAATGTTTGAAGGCGTTAGAGATATCAGAGAAAAATAGATATGAGAAGTTAATGCTTACACTTTGTAACATTATTGGTATTATATATATTACTATTGAAGATGAGCAAAGTTCGCTTGATTATTATTATCGTGCCATGAGGCTTGCTGATGAAGTTAATGATAGAATGATGAGCAGTATGATAATGTCTAATATTGCATCTATATATAACAAATTTGGTGAGTATAATAAAGCTATGATAAATCTTGATAAAGCTTATGAGATAGCAAACAGTGCTACTGATAATGATTTACATCTTAAGTATGCAGATACATTTTTTAACGGCAATAAAGCAGACATAGCAATATCATCTGGCAATTATGAAGAGGGACTTAGATATCTTAAGAATACTAATATAGATCCAGAGACAACATGTGATATAAGAATAGTGATACTTTATGCATATTATTATACAGGTGTGCAAGATAAAGATAATGCACTAAAGTATATAAGCAGGATTATAGAACTGATTGAATGTGATAATAATAGTGTGGATATGAAGTCATATTATTTTGATATTATAGAGATGTATCTAAAGTTGAGCGAATATGAAAGTGCAAAGCGATATGCAATTAAACTTGAAGAAGTAGTGCGCAATATGAATATTACGGGAAAGTGGGTGAAGCTATTAGATCTTGAGATTAAGATATATACAGCATTAGGTGATGAAGACAGACTTAATGAGGCGTATCAGAATTTTTTTGAAAAAGATAAAGAGTTCAATGAAGAAAGAATGAAGACTAGCATAAAGAGACTTAAGAGAAGAATTGATCTTCAAAATGAAATTGATAAACATGCAGATATGAAGGCAAAACAGGAACAACTTATTAATATGAGTGAGAATGATGAGCTTACTAATGTACTTAACAGGCGAGGACTTAGAAAAAAAATTGATGATATGTATCAAAAAGCTAAAGAAGAAGCAAGTCTGCTTGCAGTTATGATTATTGATGTTGATTATTTTAAGGAATTTAATGATACATATGGGCATCTTGCAGGTGATGACTGCCTTAGAAAGATTGCAAGTGCATTAAGAGATTCTGTAGGAATGAATGGAATTGTAGGAAGATATGGCGGAGATGAATTCATGGTAGTGGTATCTGGAATGGAGAGAAATGAGCTTGTTAATATGATAACAAGAATAAGAGATTCGATAGATGGACTTTTTATTACCAATGTCAATTCAAAAGTCTCAGAATTTATAACTGTTACTATAGGTGCAATTAATACGATACCGTCAGATAATACAGATATACTTGAATATATGCATGCAGCAGATAACGCATTATATGAGATTAAGAAAAAATCAAGAAATGGATTTCATATTGCAAATGCGTTGTAAGGAGAAGATTAAGACATGAGTACTTTTTTTGAAGAAAAAGATAGTAAAGTAATGAAATACAGATTTGATGATCCAAAGAGAGCATATGATATATGCAGAGAGATTCTTGATCATGGAATACAAGAAGAAGAATGGTATGAAGTAGCTTATGCCTATCTTTATATGGGTGATACTCTTTTCTCACTCGGTAGAATGAGTGAAGCTATAGATTGTATGCTTATGGGAGAGAAGATTCAGAAAAAATATGGTTATGATGATCTTCTTATGAAAGGATATAATATAACAGCGATCATATATATGGTTCAGTCGGATGATTTTTTGGCACTTGATTATTATTATAAAGCTATGAAGATTGCAAAAAAACATAAGAATTATGTGATGCTTGGAATGATATATAATAATATAGGTACACTTATTAATAATAATGGTGATGCGGTTGGTGCAGCAGAATATTTTGAAAAAGGTATGGAGATTAGTCATATGAAGGGAGAAGAAGATGGTGGACTTACATATAGTGAGAGTCAGTCATATATTAATATAAGCAGTAAGTATGTAGAACTTGGTGACTATCTAAAAGCTAAAGAATATCTCGATAAAGCAGTGAAAGGGGATAAGAAGTATTATATCAAACATCTAAGAATTAATATTATATTAGCTTATGCTACAATATATCATAAGCTGGGTGAAGATGAAGTGGCATATAGAGAATGTATGAAGATTTTTGATAATGAACAGAGTTCTTTTTTTGAGATAGAGAGTTATATTGGTTATATTGATATAGGAGAGATTCTAATTGACATGGGATATACTAAAGACGCTAAGAGACTGCTTAAGATAATGGAAAAAGTATGTGAAAAAGAGTATACCAATGCAAGAAGAAAAGAGCTATGTATCAGATATATAGAATTGTATAATAAAGAGAATAATAAAGAAATGTCTATTTATTGGTGCAAAGAGTATTATAAAGTAAGTGAAAAATGCTATGAAGAATTAAGGAAGACTATTATAACATCAATCGATAACAGACAGAAGCTTGAAGATGAAAGAGTAATCAATATAGAACTTAGTGAGGATAATAAGGAACTTGTAAAAGAAAGCCAATATGATGAACTTACAGGTATTAATAATAGATATGGTTTGACAAAAGAGTATAATATACTTAATGAAAAAGCATACAGGAACGGATATAGTATATGCCTTGCAATCTTTGATATTGATTATTTCAAGATATATAATGATTCTTATGGACATCTTGCAGGTGATGAATGTCTTAAAAGTGTTGCAAATATACTCAAGAAGTGCGCAGGTAAAGACTATTATACAGTAAGGTATGGTGGAGATGAGTTCATTATTATGGGTATTAATAAGAGTGATAATGAATTAAAACAGTTTGTAGATAGGTTATTTAATGATATGGCGAAAGCTCATATAGAGTTCGGTGAGCATCCATTTTCGGATATAGTTACAATATCACTTGGTGCAGTTAATGTAAGTGCAGGTGAAGAATATGATATCTCGGAATTTATTCATAGTGCAGATAATGCACTATATAAAGTAAAACAAAATGGTAAGAACTCATATTATATAACAGATTCATTATAAGTCAACTACCTACCACCTAAATGTAGTGGGTTTCCAGCTATGACAAACGAGAATTTTATAAATGAATTGCACAAAGCGAAGTGACAAGTATATATATTATATGATAGATAAAAATGAAAAGGATGATAAAGTCGGTATATGACGATTTATCATCCTTTTATCTGTTTTAATAAGAACTCTATAATTGATAAAATTAATAACAGTTATTTGGCAATATAACTTTCAATGGCGTCAGCAGCTTTTAAAGTTCCTCCCATTAATTTAGTCTCTGCTTCTGTTATAATTATGTTGTCAAGGATAGTATCATTTTTTAGAAGATCAATTACTATCTGTCTTAGTCTGCCAAGCGAAAGCTCTTTTTTAGTGAGTTTTTTACCAAGATTAAGCTGTTCGACACGTTTTGCAAGATAGTAGTCGGTACGGCTGTTACAATATACAATAACAGGGATTCCGTAGAATAAAGCCTGATTAATCTTAGCGGAACTGCCATCTGTGATAAATAGATCTGTACGCTTTAATACTTCTTTTGGAAGCATTGCAGGATATACATAGAAGTTATCTGGGATAGGACCTATAATGTTAGCATTTGCACCATTTTCGAAAGCAATAATTACAGAGATTCTTGCGTTTTTAAAGGCTTCATAGCAGTAGTTAAGAAATTTAGAATCTGTTTTACAGCCTACTGATATAAATATAATAGCATCATTCATTGCACTAAAAGGAATGATGCAGGATACTTTACTATTCTCCATGGAAGGACCTGTAAAAACATAGTTTTTCTCAGGAAATGATGTATTCTCAGGTTGAAATGTTTTTGATACAAATGAGATATTAAGGTCAGATATTGTACTTAGTGTAAGTTCATTTACAATGTCTGATATGTTAAGTTCTTTTTTGTATCGTCCTGCTTCACCAAGGGCAAAAAAGTATGAGAATGGCTTAGTAAGGCTTAAGCGTTTAAAAAATGGAAGATAGCGTCTGAACTTTTTGATAGTAGTTGTATTATAGGCAATATCATAGTATATGCGTATATATTTCTTACCAAGTTTATGTGCTATCTTGGCACCTGCATAAAAATCAGCATCAAATACGATGCAGTCATATTCATAACCAACTCTTAATGTAGTCTCGACACAGTGGCGAAACTGAAGACGATTTATATGATGTTTTTTTGGTTCGATAGGATAATTATCATACGGAATATATAATGCACCGGCTTCAGTAACTTTATTTTCCCATTCTTCTGAGATTATATAGGCAACATTGTGCCCACGTTTTTTAAGCTCTTTTACTAAATTAAATGAAGTAAGAATATGCTCTTTTATCGGTAAACCTGTAAATAGAATTTTCAATTTTAATGCCTCCTGTCAGTCAAACTTATTTTTCGTAAATATTGAATGTAAATTTCCGTATAATGTAAAGTATATATCGGCTATTATATTATTGACATTAAAGCATTAAATGATTTAAAATTTAAACAGTTTTTAAAATTAGTAAAAGGAGAAATACAGGTATGAGTAAATATACGAAACAGGATATCATCAGAATGGTTGAGGAAGAGGATGTTGAATTTATCAGACTTCAGTTTACAGATATTCTTGGAACACTTAAAAATGTTGCAATAACATCAAGTCAGCTTGAAAAGGCACTTAATAATGAGTGTATGTTTGATGGTTCATCAATCGAAGGATTTGTAAGAATCGAGGAGTCAGATATGTATCTGCATCCGGATTATGACAGTTTTGAGATTTTTCCATGGCGTCCACAACAGGGAAAAGTTGCAAGACTGATATGTGACGTATATACACCTGATGGCAAGCCATTTGCCGGAGATCCAAGACGTGTTCTTAAGAATGTTATTGAGGATGCAAAGAGCATGGGATATGAGTTTTTAGTAGGACCTGAATGTGAATTTTTCCTTTTTCACACAGATGATCTTGGTCTTCCAACAACAGAGACACATGAGAGGGCAGGTTATTTTGACCTTGGACCGGTTGATATGGGAGAGAATGCAAGACGTGATATAGTGCTTACACTTGAAGATATGGGATTTATAGTAGAAGCTTCTCATCATGAAGCAGCACCTGCACAGCATGAAGTTGATATAAAGTATGGTGAAGCACTTATGATGGCAGATAATATTATGACATTAAAACTTACTGTTAAGACAATAGCCAAGAGACATGGACTTCATGCAACATTTATGCCAAAGCCTAAAACAGGCGTTAATGGTTCAGGTATGCATGTTAATATGTCTTTATCAAAAGATGGTAAGAATGTATTTTTTGATGAGAATGATAAGAATGGTCTTAGTGAGATTGCTTATCAGTTCATAGCAGGAATTATGGAACATATAAAAGCTATAACAGCAATTGCTAATCCGATTGTTAATTCATATAAGAGACTTATACCAGGCTATGAAGCACCTGTGCATATTGTATGGAGCGCTACTAACAGAAGTCCGCTTATAAGAATTCCAACTGCTAAAGGAGATGCAACAAGAGTTGAACTTAGAAGTCCCGATCCTGCAGCTAATCCTTATCTTGTGATAGCAGTATGCCTTGCAGCAGGACTTGATGGAATAAGAAGAGGCCTTACACCACCAGCGAGTGTTAATTGCAATGTGTTTGAGATGTCAGATGCTATGATGGATGAGATGAATATAGAGAGACTTCCTGTTGATCTTTATTCAGCTATAGAAGAACTTAAAAAAGATAAGTATATAATGGATGTTCTTGGTCCTCATTTATCACAAAAATATGTTGAAGCGAAACTTGCAGAATGGAATGAGTACCGTACTCAGGTATCAGCATGGGAGTTAGATGAATACCTTCACAAATTTTAGTTTTTAATAACTGGAAATTAGGTGGAGGTGTAGAATTTGACCAATATAATAGTTGTCTTTCCAAAAATTGAAGAGGCGAAGAGTATTAAGAATGTACTTGTAAGGAGTGGATTTAATGTAATATCTGCATGTACAACAGGAGCACAGGCTATTAATGCAGCAGACGGACTTAAAAGTGGAATTATAGTATGTGGATATAAGTTTCAGGATATGCTTTACAAGGAATTAAAGGAATATCTTACTTCAGACTTTGATATGCTTCTTGTAGCATCACAAAGATACTGGGAGCAGTGTTCTAATCAGAATATTATGTGTCTTGCAATGCCTCTTAAAGTTAATGATCTGATTAATACACTCTCAATGATGGAGAATGATATGAGCAGACGAAGAAAGAAGAAGCGTCTTGTTCCAAAACAGAGGAGCGAAGAAGAACAGGCTGTTATTGATGAAGCTAAAGAGATGCTAATGAGTAGAAATAATATGTCTGAGATGGAAGCACATAGATATATACAAAAGTGCAGTATGGACAGTGGTAACAGTCTTGTGGAAACTGCGCAGATGGTTCTTAGTATATATGGCTGATATATCTGCTAAGAAGAATAAGTATATGAAGATAGTTGATATATTTGCTAAGAGGAATAGATATATGAAGATAGCTGATATATCTGCTAAGAAGAATAGGTATATGAAGATGGCTGATATATCTGATGAATATATAATATTATAGATATATTTAATATGAAAGTTAAGTTATATGGCAGATAATGTAATTGAAAAGAGTATTTTACAGAAGTATATCGTTATATGACAGTTAGGAGAAAATAATATGAAATTTACAAAAATGCAGGGTATAGGTAACGATTATGTATATGTTGACTGTACTAAAAAAGAACTTGATAATCCGGCAAAGATATCTGAGTTTGTAAGTGACAGACACTTTGGAATTGGTTCAGATGGACTTATTCTTATCAAATCATCAGATAAAGCTGATTTTTTTATGGAGATGTATAATGCAGACGGATCTCAGGCAGAGATGTGTGGCAATGGAATAAGATGTGTCGGCAAATTTGTATATGATAAAGGACTTACTGACAAGACAAGTATAACTGTTGATACACTTGTTGGTATAAAATATCTTGATCTTAATGTAGTTGATGGAAAAGTAAGTTCAGTAAGAGTTAATATGGGACAGCCTATATTAAAACCTGAACTTATACCGGTTGTTGCACAAGATGATTGTGATGAATTTGTTGATGAGAGTGTTGAAGTTGATGGAGAGACATACAAAGTTACTTGTGTATCAATGGGTAATCCACATGCAATAGTATATGTAGATGATACTGATAGTCTGCCAATAGAAGTTATTGGACCAAAATTTGAAAATCATAAGATATTCCCAAGAAGAACTAATACAGAGTTTATTCAGATAATAGATAGAAGTCATCTTAAGATGAGAGTATGGGAACGTGGTTCAGGCGAGACACTTGCATGTGGAACAGGAGCATGTGCTTCACTTGTTGCAACAGTGCTTAATGGTCTGTGTGATACAAAAGCCACTCTTATGTTACTTGGCGGTGACTTAGAGATAGAGTGGGACAGAGAGAATAATGTAGTATATATGGAAGGACCTGCAACTACTGTATTTGAAGGTGAAGTAGAGATTCCATTTTAAGATATAGAAGGAGGAAAAAATATGTTTAAAATTAATGAAAACTATTTAAAATTACCAGGAAGCTATCTTTTCTCAACTATTGGAAAAAAAGTAAAAGAATATAAGAGTGCCAATCCTGACAGAGAAGTAATAAGCCTTGGTATAGGTGACGTTACACAGCCACTTGCACCAGCTATAATTGACGCACTTCATGGTGCAGTTGATGAGATGTCAAAAGCTGAGACATTCAAAGGATATGCACCTGATCTTGGATATGAATTCCTTAGAAAAGCTATCGTTGAGAATGATTATAAAAAACGTGGTGCTGATATAAGCATTGATGAAGTGTTTATAAGTGATGGAGCTAAGAGTGATTCAGGTAATATTGGAGATATCTTTGGACTTGATAATAAGATTGCTGTATGTGATCCAGTATATCCGGTATATGTTGATACTAATGCAATGAGTGGAAGAACAGGTGAGTATCTTCCTGACCTTCAAAAATGGAGCGATGTAATCTATATGCCTTGTACAGCAAGTACTAATTTTGCACCTGAACTTCCAACTGAGACACCTGATATTATATATCTGTGCTTCCCTAATAATCCAACAGGTTCAACAATTACTAAAGACGAACTTCAAAAATGGGTTGACTATGCTAATAAAGTTGGTGCTGTTATTATCTACGATGCAGCTTATGAAGCATATATATCAGAGAGCAATGTTCCTCATACAATCTATGAATGTGAAGGTGCAAGAACATGTGCCATTGAACTTAGAAGTTTCTCTAAGAATGCTGGATTTACAGGAACAAGACTTGGATTTACAGTTATTCCAATGGATCTTAAGTGTGGAGATGTTAAACTTAACAGTCTATGGGCAAGACGTCAGGGAACTAAATTTAATGGAGCACCATATATTGTTCAAAAAGCTGGTGAAGCGGTATATTCAGCAGCAGGACAGGAACAGACAGCTAAGCAGATAGCTTATTATATGAATAATGCAAAATTAATCAGAGAAGGTCTTGCATCAGCCGGATATACAGTATCAGGTGGTATTAATGCACCATATATCTGGTTAAAGACACCTGATAAGTTAACATCATGGGAATTCTTTGATCTGTTATTAAATAAAGCCAATGTAGTAGGTACACCTGGTTCAGGATTCGGACCAAGTGGTGAAGGATACTTTAGACTTACAGCATTTGGATCATACGAGAATACATTAAAGGCAATTGAGAGAATCAAAGCATTATAGTATGTATATAATATGCATGTAGTATGTTTATAGCATACTTACAGTATGCTTATAGAACAAAAAATATCAGATTGTTTTATATTGTTTTTAAGATGATTGATTATCTGATAAGATATAGATATAACAATGAGAGAGTATAAGATACAACTTGTACTCTCTTTTTGAATCTTTATCAAAGCGTGGTAAAGTCTTTTCACGTTTGATGAGATTAAAAATATAAAGCTTATATGAGTTAATTTTTAAAGAAATTTTTGAACAGTATAAAAATATCGGGAATGGATAGGTTAAAAATATAAGTTTTATATAAAAATCATCATTTTTTTGAAAAAAGGGGTTGCATATCAAAAAATGGTGTGCTAATATAAGCGTATCTTTAATAGAGTAAAGCAATGAAAGAGACTCAGGTTATGAAAGTCAACAGGAAGAAGGTGTCACCGACTGAAAGCACCTTTAGATGGAAGTTACCATGGGAACACTCTGGAGCAGACAGATTGAACATATAGATGAATTATTACATTGATGCATCTTAATATAAGTATTATGAAGTCTATAATTAGTAGGTCTGTACGTGAACACGCGTTAAGTGTAATTAAGTGGAGAGCTGAGTAATGGGTTGAACACGACGCCACAGCTTTCAATGCGGGTGGTACCGCGGATATAGAATTTTATCCGTCCCGGAATATTTTAAAGATATTCCGGGACTTTTTTTATGCAATAATGAGCAAAAGTTCATGCTTATATAAGCAGTCGGCAGCAGTGTAATAATCAATTCTTCTTATGATTACAAAAGCAACGAGCCAAAGTCCTGGAATAAGTAACAAATTAATCAGACAGATATGAAAAAGGAGAGATTAGTATGGAATTTATTCAAGGTGTAACACCAAAAGAGACTGTAGAGATTAGTGAGATAATTGAAAAAGAGCTTTTTGATACAGAAGTAAAAGTAACAGGAGCAATTCACAGCATTAGAGATATGGGTGAAGTAGAATTTGTAATACTTAGAAAGAGAGAAGGACTTGTACAGTGCGTACTTGAGAAAGACGCAGAGAGAACTTATGAAAAAGACCTTAAAGAAGAGATGACTGTTTGCATAGAAGGAACAGCAGTAAGAGAAGACAGAGCACCTAATGGATTTGAGATAAGAATAAAAAATGTAAAAGTTCTATCAGTACCTGCAGCACCGATGCCTCTTGCAGTTAATAAGTGGAAACTTAATACATCACTTGAAGCTAACCTAAATTATCGTTCACTATCTCTTAGAAATGTGAGAGAAAGAGCAAAATTTAGAATACAGGAAGGTGTTACAAGGGCATTTAGAGATTATCTATATTCGGAAGGATTTACAGAGATTCATACTCCTAAGCTTGGAGCAAAAAGTGCAGAAGGTGGAGCTAACCTTTTTAGACTTGAGTATTTTCACAGACCGGCAGTATTACAGCAGAGTCCACAGTTTTATAAACAGATGATGGTTGGAGTATTTGAGAGAGTATTTGAGACAGCACCGGTATTTAGAGCTGAGAAACATAATACTAAGAGACATCTTAATGAGTATACAAGTCTTGATTTTGAGATGGGATATATTGATGGATTTGAAGATATTATGAAGATGGAGACAGGATTTTTACAGTATATGACCAGACTTCTTGAAAGAGAATATGCCAAAGAACTTAAGATACTTAATATAACACTTCCTAAGACTGATACAATACCAACAGTAAGATTTGACGAAGCTAAAGAAAAAGTTGCAGAAAAATATAATAGAAAGATTCGTAATCCATATGATCTTGAACCTGAAGAAGAAGCACTTATAGGACAGTATTTTAAAGAAGAATATGATGCAGACTTTGTATTTGTAACACATTATCCATCTAAGAAAAGACCATTCTATGCAATGGATGATCCAGCTGATGATAAGTTTACATTAAGTTTTGATCTTTTATATCATGGGCTTGAGATTACAACTGGTGGTCAGAGAATTCATGATTATAATGAACTTCTTGAGAAGATAGAGAAGCGTGGTATGACGACAGAAGGAATGGAACAATATCTTGATACATTCAAACATGGTATGCCACCTCATGGTGGTCTTGGAATTGGACTTGAACGACTTACAATGAAGCTTATAGGTGAAGATAATGTAAGAGAGACAACTCTATTCCCAAGAGATCTGTCAAGACTTGAACCATAATTGGGTAATTGTGAAATTAAGATTATAGTAAAGAAGATGCCACATGACTTTATTGCCAGGATAATTGTTTATAATAGAGTAAGATTTTTTACTGTATATTATTGATAAGTATAAGATTGCAGATGCTTAATGAATTAGAATATAGAGAAGGAGAGAAGAAAATGGCACATATAATTGATGATGAGACAATTGAGTATGTAGGAATTCTTGCAAAGCTTGAATTGTCTGGAGAAGAAAAAGAGCAGGCAAAAAAAGATATGGAGAACATGCTTAATTATATAGATATGTTAAATGAGTTAGACACTGACGGAGTTGAACCAATGATTAATATATTCCCTGTTAATAATGTATTCAGAGAAGATGTTGTAACTAATGGTGATGATAGAGATGATATGTTGGCTAATGCACCGGCGAAAAAAGATGGTCAGTATATGGTTCCAAAGACTGTAGAGTAGAGGAGAGTAGTGTCGTATGAGTATATTAAGACTTACAGCTGTAGAGCTTGGAAAGAAGATTAAGGATAAAGAGATCTCAGTAAGAGAAGCTTGTGAAGCTGTTATAAAACAGATAGAAGCAGAAGAAAAGGAACTTAACTGTTATGTTACAGTTCTTGATAAAGAAGCAATATTAAAAAAAGCTGATGAAATTCAGGCAAAGATAGATTCAGGTGAACTTACAGGGCCACTTGCAGGTGTACCTTTTGCAGTTAAAGACAATATGTGTACTAAGAATGTGTTAACAACTTGTAGTTCGAAGATACTTGGCAATTTTGTACCAACTTATGATGCACAGGCAGTTATCAATCTTGAAGCAGCAGGTGCAATAGTGATAGGTAAGACTAACATGGATGAGTTCGCAATGGGAAGTACAACAGAGACATCAGCGTATGGAGTAACTAAGAATCCATGGAATATAGAACATGTTCCGGGTGGTTCATCAGGTGGTTCAGCAGCCGCAGTTGCATCAGGAGAATGTATAGCAGCACTTGGTTCAGATACAGGTGGTTCAATAAGACAGCCAAGTTCATTCTGTGGTGTGACAGGATTAAAACCTACTTATGGAACAATATCAAGATATGGTCTTATTGCTTATGGTTCATCACTTGATCAGATAGGACCGATAGCTAAGGATGTTACTGATTGTGCGACAATTCTTGAAGCGATAGCATCCTATGATCCTAAGGACAGTACATCTGTTAAAAGAGACAGCTATGACTTTACATCAGAACTTACAGGAGATGTAAAAGGAATGAAGATAGGTATTCCAAGAGATTATCTGTCAGAAGGACTTGATAGTGAAGTTAAAGAAGCAGTTTTAGGTGCAGCAAAAGCACTTGAAGAAAAAGGTGCAATTGTTGAAGAGTTTGATCTAAGTCTTGTGGAGTATGCTATTCCGGCATATTATATTATTGCTTCAGCAGAAGCAAGCTCGAACCTTGCGAGATTTGATGGTGTAAAATATGGATATAGAACCAAAGAATATGAAGGACTTCATAATATGTATAAAAAATCACGTTCAGAAGGATTTGGTCCAGAAGTAAAGAGAAGAATAATGCTTGGTTCATTCGTATTAAGTTCAGGTTATTATGATGCATATTATATGAAAGCACTTAGAACAAAGGCACTCATTAAAAAAGCTTTTGATAAGGCTTTTGAAAAATATGATGTTATATTATCACCGGCAGCACCGACAACAGCACCAAAACTTGGCAACAGTCTTAGTGATCCAATTAAGATGTATCTTGGTGATATATATACAATATCAGTTAATCTTGCAGGACTCCCGGGAATCAGTGTCCCATGTGGAAGTGATAGTAAAAAACTTCCAATAGGTGTACAGTTTATTAGTAATTGTTTTGATGAAAAGTCTATACTTAATGCAGCACTTGCTTATGAAAAGACAAGAGATATAACTTATTCAGATGTACTTGTAAAGGGGGACAAATAATATGAGCAGACAATATGAAACAGTAATAGGACTTGAGGTTCATGTTGAACTTGCAACACAGACAAAGATATTCTGTGGATGTTCAACTAAGTTTGGTGGAGCTCCCAATACACATACATGTCCAGTATGTACAGGTATGCCGGGTTCACTCCCTGTACTTAATAAACAGGTAGTTGAATATGCTATGGCAGTAGGACTTGCAACTAATTGTACAATAACTAAGAATTGTAAATTTGACCGTAAGAATTATTTTTATCCTGATAATCCACAGAACTATCAGATATCACAGTTATATTATCCAATATGCAGGAATGGTGGTATAGAGATAGATGTCAATGGCAATAAGAAAGTAATAGGAATTCATGAGATTCATATGGAAGAAGATGCAGGTAAGCTTATACATGATGAGTGGGAAGACTGTTCTCTTGTAGACTTTAACCGTTCAGGTGTACCACTTATAGAGATTGTATCAGAACCTGATATGAGAAGTGCAGATGAAGTTATAGCATATCTTGATAAATTAAGACTTATAATACAATATCTTGGAGCATCTGACTGTAAGCTTCAGGAAGGTTCAATGAGAGCGGATGTTAACTTATCTGTAAGAGAAGTTGGAGCACAGGAATTTGGAACAAGAACAGAGATGAAGAATCTTAACTCATTCAAGGCAATTGCACGAGCTATTGAAGGAGAGAGAAGACGACAGATAGAGCTTATAGAAGAAGGCAAAAAAGTCATTCAGGAGACAAGAAGATGGGATGATAATAAGGAATATTCATATGCAATGCGTTCTAAAGAGGATGCACAGGATTATAGATATTTTCCAGAACCAGATCTTGTACCTATTATAATTAGTGACGAATGGATAGAGAGGGTAAGAAAAGCACAGCCCGAACTTAGAGATGAAAAAAGACTCAGATATAAAGAAGAATTTGATATTCCGGAGTATGATGCTGATATACTTACATCATCAAAGCATATGGCAGATCTCTTTGAAGAGACAGTTGCTATATGTAAAAAACCAAAAGAAGTATCAAACTGGCTTATGGTAGAAGCAATGCGACTTCTCAAAGAAACTGAAAAAGAACCGGAGGATATGGATTTTGCACCAGAGAATCTTGCAAAACTTATTGAACTTGTAGGAGATAGTAAGATTAATAGAACAGTTGCAAAAGAAGTATTTGAGTTGATATTCAAAGAAGATATTGATCCTGAAGAATATGTAAAAGAAAAAGGTCTTATGATGGTTAATGATGATGGACAGCTTAGAAGTGTTATCGAAGCAGTAATAGAAGCTAATCCACAGTCAGTAAGCGATTACAAAAATGGTAAAGAAAAGGCATTAGGATTCCTTGTAGGTCAGACTATGAAAGAGATGAAAGGCAAAGCTAATCCAGGTAAGATTAATGAAATATTAAGAGAACTCTTATAGAATTAGAGATTAGTAGAACTTTTATATAGGCAGAGATAATTAGAGACTAATAGAACTTTTATATAGATAGAGATAATTAGAGATTAATAGAACTTCTATATAGACAGAGATAATTAGAGATTAATAGAACTTTTATATAGGCAGAGATAATTAGAGGTTGATAGAACTTCTACAGATGTAGAGAGTGAAATAGCGTGTGAGAATTTCTCACACGCTATTTTAGATCATAGAATATTATATAATAATGAACAATAATCTGTATTAATCAATAAAACATATTACGAATAATCATCATATTATAAATCATTACATAGTATAAATCATTACATTTCATTAGTAATTATACTAGTAAGAACAACATAATTATTTGATAACATAATTAGCTGGCTGTGTTGATGATGAGCCTGATGCAATGAAACATACTGAACATGACTGTCCAGGAGCTAAATCTGGACTCCATGCAGGGTTAGTAACAACATAGTGATTGTTACTTGATGAGCTTAGAGTAGCTCCCCATAATGAGTTTATATTACATCCATAATCAAATTCAACAGTCCATCCACTTATTGTAGTTGAACCAGTATTAGTTACTGTAATCTCAGCACTGAAACTACTTCCCCAGTCACTTGTTACTTTATAAGTGCAAGAGATATTTTTATTACCTGTAGAAGATGAACTTGTAGGTGTTTCGGTAGATGCTTCAGTCGCTTTTTCAGTAACTTTCTCAGTAGCTTTTTCAGTAGTAGCTTCAGTAACTTTTTCTGTTGAAGTTTCAGAAGTAATAAGTGAAAGTTTCCATTTCTGGTTATTAGAGTACTTGTTATTGTATTGAATTACATTAGCACCATTATTTTTGCTGGCACCTGATACATCAATAGCTTTTTTAAATCCTGATACTTTAGTTACAATAGAGTAAGAACCGTCAGAATTCTTAATAAATGCAAATTTTTGTGAGTCGCTGTCAGCATCTTTTGAAAGCTCAATATTAGTATTGTTAGAATTCTTTCCACCTTTTACAGTAACAGCCATCTTATAATTAGAACATGCAGCAAGAAGTTTGTAATATCCGTCACTAGTCTTAACCACTTTAAACTGCTGTGGATTAAGACCATTGCTTTCCCACTGGCCTATGTTACTTCCTTCAGCTGTAAGTCCATTATATACATCAAGACATTTGCCACTGTTTACATTAGTAAATGTATAGATTCCATTATTAGTAAGTTCGGCATAAGCAGTAGAAGAAGCTGAACCAGTAGTAGTAGCTTCTGTTGACTGAGAAGTTGTTGGCTGTGTAGCAGTAGTAGAATTCTGAGAAGAATTAGATGTACACTTGCCATATCGTATACCCATACCTGATGTTGTCATATATACAGTACCAAAAGTACGCATATCACCAACAAGCTGCATACCATTACCTACGCCACCAAACTGTGTATAATCATCATTGATTCTTGTCCATGTATTACCTTCATTAGTTGAACGGAATAGACCATTAGTGCCATTAACAGTACCCCATATATATATAGTAGGATATGAAGCACCATCAGCTGCTTTACCAAATCCAACAGCTTCACATTTTGATACGTTAGATATTGCAGTAGCTGTCATCTGACCGTTAACTGTCTTATATCTTACAAGTGATGTATTACTCCATTCTCCATTAGCCTGCCATACTTCCCCGGCTTTAGTAGGAACGGCTGTGATTCGGTTAATTCTCTTGTTGCTGTCAGGGTTGGCAACTTTATTAAAGTTATTACCATAATCTGTACTGTAGTATAAGTAGTCACCGGAAGATATATATACTGTACCGGCTGTTACTGTATCAGCAACTACTCTTACACCAGAAGTAGAAGATGAGAATATCTGTCTTGAAGTATATCCTGTAAATGAACCATTTTTATATGTAAAAGTATATAATGTCTGACCATAGTTAGTTGACCATTCAGAACTGTTAGATGAAGGCATCCAGTATACATGACTTCCATCAGCTGATATAGCAACGCTGCCTAATTGACCAAGACCATGTGAATTAGGAACTTCTTTCCATGAGACACCATTATCTGTTGAGTATCTTAAGAAGTAGTAGTATCCTCCATCTTTGTAACATCTTCCGGTATATACCATAAAATTAGTATTAGTAGGACATACGGCAATACCTGTTGTATGTCCGGTTGTATTACCAAGTGAAGTTGTAGGATAAGAATCTACATTAGTAAGTCTGTATCCGCCAGTATCGAATTCAGCAGCTACAAGAACAGCATCACCGGTTGCGGGTGCAACAATATCAAGAGGAACACTTTCTTCGATACCATTTACCATGAATGTAGCTTTTACAGCTTTTGAAGTAAATAGATTGCTAAGTTCAAATATACCGTCACCTGAAGTTATAAAAGCTTTGCTTGTGTTACCCTGGTTAAGAGTTACATCACCTGACCAATGAAGTGAGTTGGATTCAATCCAGTCTCTTCCATTACTGTCAAGAACTAAATTGTTATTATCAGCAGTATGTTCAGTCCAATTCTTACCTCCATTAGTTGATGTGAGAATCTTAGTTCCCCATACAGGAGTGCTATTGCCTTCCCAATACTGTTTGGCATAGATATTAACAAGTGTTGCCACCATTCGGTTGTTATTATTATAATCAACACTTATACCACCAAGACCGTATGAAGAGTTGGTATATAATGTCTGCCATTTGCCAGTTGAGATTGTATATACAGCGATAGAACCGGCTGTTGCTGTATCATAAGTTTTATTTGCAAAAGTTACATAGAGTTTACCATTAGAGATATCATATTTCTGTGGAAAATATCCATTTCTAAGTGAGATGTCAGTCCATGACTTGCCACCATCTGTTGATTTGTAGAAGTTGTTAGATGAATTGCCAACACCTGCAAATATTGTTTTAGATGATTTATCAATGATAATCATGTCAACACCAAAATCATAACTTGTTGAAGGAGCACTCATTATCTGTGTCCATGTGCTGCCTTTATCAGTTGATTTCCATATACCATCCCATCTTGTACCACAATATAATGTTGATGAATTGTTAGGATCAACAATAAGTCGTTCACCTGTGTTACGTCCCTGTCCATTACCATGGGCTCTGAATGGTACACTAATATATTCGAAAGATTTACCACCGTTAGTAGAGCGTAATATATAGCTCTTACTGTCGTTAGTATAATGGAGTCCTGCAAACATATATACAGTATTAGAATTAGAAGGATCAACTGCGATAGATTCAATACCAAGGGCAGAACTTGTATCTTTGGATATATCAGCACTGATACTTATCCATGTTTTATTATTGTTGTTCCATCTGTATGCACCGCCGACATCAGTACGCGCATAATATACATTAGGATCAGATGTCTGAATTACACCTGTAACAAATCCGCCGCCGCCAATATTTACATTGCTCCATTCATAAGAACCATCAGTTGTAGTAACTGCAGATGCAGAAGCTGCACTTACAGTATTATTCTGAAAGTGGTTCCATGAGATGGCTGTAAAGGCAACAGTAAGGCTTAATGCTACTGAGATGATTTTTGCACTTTTTTTCATTCGTAAACCTCTCTTGTCTTATATATTATTTAAAAATATAGTACTAAAAACTAAATACTACTAATACAGTTTACCATATTGCTAAGTCAAAAGATGTCTTTTTAGTATAAGTATTTATTCCTATTTTTAAGATTAATAGTACCGAAAATAGTACTATTGTGTACAAAATTACAAAGAAAACTGAATAGTAAATAAAAATATAAAAAATGAAATAAAATGTAGAAACAAATTATTGAAAAAAGTTTGAAATTCCCCCCTAAAAGGGGGGGGTTTTAAAAAAGTGGGTACTATATAATCAGTCATGAGGTAAGGGAGTAAGAAAGTGTAATGATAAGGAGAGTCATATGAAAAAGGTTAAAAAAATTATTGCAAGGGTTACTGCAGTAGTTGTATTTTCAGCCTGCCTCTTTACAGAATATGACACTAATTATGCGGGCGAGTTTCAGAGGATGGATAAAGCTTATTATAAGGCTGATGAGATGCGGTACAATGATTTGGCAATTGATTCATCATTCAAAAAATGGAAAAACGCTTATTATACTATGGCAGATGACAGTGGCCGATTAGCTGTTTTTAATAGCCAGGGTAAGCGGATAACAGAATATGAATTCAAAGGCAGCAGTACAGAAACAGATCTTTACAGATTTGTATATGGAACCGGAATATGTAGTAATGAGAAAAAAGAATATGGAATTATGACACCAGCAGGACAGATGTTAGTTCCGTATGGGAGGTACTCAAAGATTACAAGAGCCGGAGCTTTATACAAAGCTACTTACACTACAGGAGAATCAGTTATACTTAATATGTATGGTGAGGAGACATATAAGCCTGCTGATAATGAGAAAGTCTATGGGCTTTCGGATGTGTTGTGTGTGGTAGAAAATCAGGAGAGTGGTGAAATAAAACTGTTTAATAATAATGGAGACATTATATGTATTACAGAATATGTAAATAGCGATTATGACAGGAACATAGCCGTATATCTTGATCATATTTATGTATTTACATATGGAAACAGAAGCTACCTGATTGATGCTTTTTCTGATGGAATCGTAGGAGAGTTTGAAGGAGTATATAAGATTAAGAAGGCAGTAGAGAGTGAAGGAAGTGAATGTATATTACTATCTAATGCAAGAAGGGGAATCTTTATAACGGATGGAAAAGTAATTGAGGATGAATCTGATATTGATGACTGCAGGTTTGAGAATGATATGCTTACAATCAGCAAAAATGGGCTGGTCTCAGTGTATTCTAAAAATGGAGAAGCGATATTAGAAGGTATTAAGGGTGTATATATATATAGTAAGAATACATATGCTGTACAGAGAACAGAAGAACCATTTGTAGAGATCTATAATAATGGAAACGTGACCGCAACGATAAGTAAGTATACTTTAGATAAGAATACTTCTTTTACCTCAAATAATGTATTTGCTGTAAGATCTGACAGAGATAAAAAATTCTATATGTATGATTTTAGCGGAAAGCAGATTAACGAAAAAGGATATGATACAGTTGATATTGTTAATAACAATAATTGTAAGACTTGTATAGTATCAGAGCATAAAGATATATATAAGCTTGTTAATATATATGGAAGAACTGTATCAGATGAGTATTATCGTGTTGAAGAACTTACAGAGACGAATGATGCTGTATATTTTATAGGCAGCAGTACTAATGGAGTAATGACTTTAATAGATTGTGAGGGAAATATCATCTTTAAGGGAGATGGAATGAAAGTAATAGAGAATTATGACGGTGAAACCTGCATAACAATATTGAACTGTAACGGAAAATATGAGATCTATAATATAGAAGATCATGAATATATTATAGATGATGCAGATTCAGTAGTAAACTGCGATTGTGGCTATATCACCGCAACATTTTTTGGAAAAAGAAAATATTATACATACAAAGGTATGCAGATAAACGGACTGGAGTAATCCAGTCCGTTTATTTATGTAATATTCTATTTTCATTAAATTATTTGGTTGTATCATTGTTATTAGATTCACTATCAGCGTTATTTGAATAATCATCAAAAATATAATCAAGGCTTGGAGAAAGTCCGACAATCTGACAACCGTATGAAAATTCGCCATTGTCAAGTGGTTCGCATCTCATAATTCTTATAACACAGTAAAGATTAGAAGCGTCACCTCCAAGTTTGAGTTCTGCATTGAAATAGTAATCTAATGGAAATATGCTTTTGGAAGTAAAACCAATGCCTTCTCTAGATATATTTTCAACAGTAATAGGAGAATCGATATCAGTAATACTTACATTATTCTGTCTGAAAAGTGTTGAAATACTAAGATGCATCTCAACAGGTATTCTCTTACTTCTTCTTTTTTCCATAGTAAATTCCCTCCTCATTATAAGATGTACTCTCGGAATCTTCTTTAAACAAATAATTCTGGCTATATTTCCGATATGCTGCTTCCATTTTCTCGTCGTACACACCGTGTACGCACTGCAAAAATGTTATTGCATATCAAAAATTTATCTCAGAATTCTTCATTTAGAAGATTCCGAGAGTACATTAAGCGTCTGTAACTATTATAGTACATTAGTCCCATAAAAAACAATAGTAAATTTGTTTATCAGAAAAAATAAATAAACATATATCATATATTAGAATAACTTATAAATATTCATACAATCTAACTATAATGCAAGAGGTTGATTTTACTAATTTTGTGTTATATAATTTTTGGTGATGATATTAGTTTAGTAAAAAGAATCACATGCAGTCAGACTGCAGTGATATCGTAATTATGATTTTTTATAAAGGAAAGGTTTGAGCAGATGAATAAATATCCTACACAAAAGGAATTTGATGATTTTGAAGGACCTCATGACGAATGTGGCGTTTTTGGCGCATACGATTTTGACGGAGGAGATGTTGCATCATCAATCTATTATGGCCTGTTTGCGCTTCAGCACAGAGGGCAGGAAAGTTGTGGTATTGCAGTAAGTGATACCAACAAAAAAGGTGTTAAGGTACTTTCACACAAAGACATGGGCCTTGTTAATGAAGTTTTTACACCTGAAATATTAGACAGTCTAAAAGGAAATATAGGTGTGGGTCATGTAAGATACTCTACTGCAGGAGCAAGCACTAGAGAGAACGCTCAGCCTTTAGTTCTTAATTATGTAAAAGGCATACTTGCATTAGCACATAATGGTAATCTTATTAATGCACTTGATCTTAGAGATGAACTTGCATATACAGGTGCCATATTCCAGACAACAATCGATTCAGAAGTTATAGCATATCATATAGCAAGAGAAAGACTTAATTGTGGATCAGTAGAAGCAGCAGTTTCAAGAGCAATGAAAAAAATAGTAGGTGCTTATTCACTTATTGTAATGAGTCCTAGAAAGTTAATTGGAGCAAGAGATCCTTTTGGATTCAAGCCATTATGTATAGGTAAAAGAGATAATACATATTTTCTTTCATCAGAGACATGTGCTCTTGATGCAGTAGGTGCAGAGTTTGTAAGAGATGTAATTCCTGGAGAGATAGTTACAATTACTGAAAGAGGAATCGAATCAGATACAACTTTATGTCAAAAAGAATTTGCAAGATGTATTTTTGAATATATTTATTTTGCAAGACCAGATAGTTATATAGATGGAATAAGTGTATATAATTCAAGAATTATGGCTGGTAAGATACTTGCAGAGACACATCCTGTTGAAGCAGATCTTGTAGTTGGTGTTCCAGAATCAGGTAATGCAGCAGCACTTGGATATTCACTTCAGTCAGGAATACCTTATGGCATGGCTTTTGTTAAGAATAGCTATGTTGGACGTACATTTATAAAACCAAAACAGTCTCAGAGAGAATCAAGCGTTATGATAAAACTTAATGTTTTGAAAGAAGTTGTAAAAGGCAAAAGAGTAATTATGATTGATGATTCAATCGTAAGAGGTACAACAAGTGAGAGAATTGTAAGAATGCTTAAGAATGCAGGTGCGACAGAAGTACATGTAAGAATAAGTTCACCACCTTTTACACATCCATGTTATTTTGGAACCGATATACCATCAGGAGATCAGCTTATTGCAGCTAATCATACAGTTGATGAGATATGTACAATGCTTGGAGCAGATTCACTTGGATATCTTCCACTTGAGAGACTAAGTGATATGATTAATGGAGATACACACTATTGCGACGGATGCTTTACAGGTAATTATCCTGTAGAACCACCTACACAGGACATTCGTGGCGAATATGAAAAATAATTGGAGGTTTATTATGGCAACAGACAGATACCAGACTCCTTTGGGAGAGAGATACGCAAGTAAGGAGATGCAGTACATCTTTTCACCAGACAAGAAGTTTAGAACTTGGAGAAAATTATGGATTGCACTTGCAGAAACAGAACATGAATTAGGACTTGATATTACACAGGAACAGATAGATGAATTAAAAGCACATGCAGAAGATATTAACTATGATGTAGCTAAAGAAAGAGAAAAATTAGTAAGACATGATGTTATGTCACATGTATACGCATATGGTGTTCAGTGTCCAAAAGCAAAAGGAATTATTCACCTTGGTGCAACATCATGTTACGTTGGCGATAATACAGATCTTATAATAATGACAGAAGGATTAAAACTTGTAAGAAAGAAATTATTAAATGTAATGTCAGAACTTGCAAAGTTTGCTGACAGATATAAGAATCTTCCAACTCTTGCTTTTACACATTTTCAGCCTGCACAGCCAACAACAGTTGGTAAGAGAGCATCATTATGGTTAATGGAATTAAAACTTGATTTTGATGATCTTGAATATCTTATAGGAAGTATGAAACTGTTAGGATCAAAAGGAACAACAGGAACACAGGCAAGTTTCCTTGAATTATTTGATGGAGATCATGAGAAGATAAGAAAGTTAGATAAGATGATTGCCAACAAGATGGGATTTGATGATGTATATCCTGTTTCAGGTCAGACTTATTCAAGAAAAGTTGATACAAGAGTGCTTAATGTACTTGCAGGAATTGCAAGCAGTGCACATAAGTTCTCTAATGATATAAGATTATTACAGCACTTAAAAGAGATTGAAGAACCATTTGAGAAGAATCAGATTGGATCATCAGCAATGGCTTACAAGCGTAATCCAATGAGAAGTGAGAGAATTGCATCACTTGCTAATTTTGTAATGGCAGATGCAATGAATCCGGCAATGACAGCTTCAACACAGTGGTTTGAGAGAACACTTGATGATTCAGCTAACAAGAGATTAAGTGTACCGGAAGCATTCCTTGCAGTAGATGGAATCCTTGATCTGTATCTTAATGTTGTAGATGGACTTGTTGTATATGAAAAAGTTATTAATAAGAGACTTATGTCAGAATTACCATTCATGGCAACAGAGAATATAATGATGGATGCTGTAAAAGCAGGTGGAGACAGACAGGAACTTCATGAGAGAATCAGAACTCTTTCAATGGAAGCAGGAAGAAATGTTAAAGAAAGAGGACTTGAGAATAATCTCCTTGAACTTATCGCAGCAGATCCAGCATTCAATCTTACACTTGAAGAGTTACAAAAGACTATGGATCCTTCAAAATATGTTGGACGTGCACCAGAACAGGTTACAGAATTCTTGTCAGAAGTTATTAATCCTATTCTTGATGCTAACAAAGAAGAACTTGGTCTTACAGCTGAGATTAATGTATAATAAGATAATATCTTTGTAAGATATTATATAAAAATATATAATATAGTGTATAAGATAATTATCAATAGTATTAATACAAATAAGATAGTACATTAATGCAAAATAAAAATAATTTTGAAACTTTAATACAGAATAGAATTATTAATAGATAGAATAGAGAGAAGAGTATTATGAATATTAATCTTGAGTATTACAAAATCTTCTATTATGTCGGAAAATTAAATAGTATATCAAAAGCAGCTAATAAGTTATGTATTTCACAGCCGGCAGTAAGTCAGGCTGTGAAACTTTTAGAACAAGAATTAGGAGCTGATTTGTTTATACGAACATCAAAAGGAACAAGGCTTACTCCAGAGGGGGAAGCTTTGTTTTCGTATGTGGAAAGAGGCTATGAGACAATACTTCTTGGTGAAAAAAAATTCATGGAGATGACTAATCTTACAGCAGGTGAGATACATATCGGAGCAAGTGATATGACTCTTAGATATTATCTCTTACCATATCTTGAGAGATTCCACGAGAACTATCCGAATATAAAGATATCGGTTACTAATGCACCATCACCAGAGACACTAAAATATCTTGAAGAGGGAAGAATTGATTTTGGCGTTATAAGTGAGCCTTATAATGTTCGTGGAGATTTTGTATATAATAAAGTATCAGCAATAAGAGATACATTTGTTGCCGGACGTAAATTCATTGAACTTAAGAATAAGACACTTTCATATAAACAGTTAGAGAATAATCCGGTAATATTTTTAGAAAAAAATACAAGTACAAGAAGATATATGGACGCATTTCTTGAAAGTGAAAATGTTAATATTAATCCGGAATTTCAGCTTGCTACAAGCGATATGATAGTTCAATTTGCACGTCGTAATCTTGGTATAGGATGTGTTGTTAGAAGCTTTGCAGAAGAATACTTAACGAGTGGCGAGTTATTTGAATTACAATTTGGAAGAAAGATACCCGAGAGACACATCTGTGTTGTTACTTCTGAAAAAACATCAATATCAGTAGCAGGTAAGAAATTACTTAATGAATTGATAAAAGAATAAGAATTGATAAAAACATAAGAATCGATTAAAGAATAAGAATTGAATGAAGCATAAGAATCAGATGGGGATATGTTTGATGAATTGATTGTGGTATAAGCATAACTTATACCATACATAAATAATATTGATTTTACTTATGACGATAAATAATATATAATATGTAAGTAACAGATAAGTTACTTATATATTAACAAATATTATTGATAAGTATTATCAGGAGGAAAGATACATGGTAAAAGCAATTGTTGGCGCTAACTGGGGCGATGAAGGAAAAGGTAAGATTACAGATATGCTTGCAGAGGAATCAGACATTATTGTAAGATTCCAGGGTGGAAGTAACGCAGGTCATACAATTATTAATGATTATGGTAAGTTTGCACTTCATTTATTACCATCAGGTGTTTTTTACAATCATACAACAAGTGTAATTGGTAATGGTGTTGCATTGAATATTCCTTATTTATTCAATGAAGTTAAGAGTCTTACAGATAAAGGTGTTCCAACACCTAAGATTTTAGTATCAGACAGAGCACAGATTCTTATGCCATATCATGTAGACTTTGATGCGTATGAAGAAGAGAGACTTGGAGGTAAGTCTTTTGGCTCAACAAAATCAGGTATTGCTCCATTTTATTCAGATAAATATGCAAAGATAGGTTTTCAGGTAAGTGAATTATTTGATGAAACATCACTTAGAGAGAAAGTTGAGAGAGTAGTTGCTTATAAGAATATCTTACTTGAACACTTATATCACAAACCACTTCTTAATGCAGATGAGATATTTAATCTAATGCTTGAATACAGAGAGATGGTTAAACCATACGTTGCTGATGTATCTAAATATCTTCATGAGGCAATCAAAGAAGGTAAGAACATCTTATTAGAAGGTCAGTTAGGTGCATTAAAAGATACAGATCATGGTATCTATCCAATGGTTACATCTTCATCAACACTTGCTGCATATGGTGCAATCGGTGCCGGAATTCCAGCAGCTGAGATCAAAGATGTAGTAACAGTAGTAAAAGCATATTCATCAGCAGTAGGTGCAGGTGCGTTCGTAAGTGAGATCTTTGGCGATGAAGCAGATGAACTTAGAAGACGTGGCGGCGATGGCGGTGAATTCGGTGCTACAACAGGTCGTCCAAGACGTATGGGATGGTTCGATGCAGTAGCAACAAGATATGGTTGTAGAATGCAGGGCGCAACAGAAGTTGCACTTACAGTTCTTGATGTATTAGGATATCTTGATGAGATTCCAATGTGTGTTGGATATGAGATTGATGGTAAAGTTACAAAAGATTTTCCAACAACATATCAGCTTGAGAAAGCAAAACCAGTTCTTAAGACAATGCCAGGTTGGAAATGTGATATAAGAGGAATCAAGAATTATGAAGATCTTCCAGAGAATTGCCGTAAATATATAGAAACAATCGAAGAAGAGATTGGAGTACCAATTACAATGGTATCAAATGGACCAAAGAGACATGAGATTATCTACAGAAACAGATAATAACTAACTTGCAAGGTACATTTTAATATCTGCAGGGTATATTTAAATGCAGAGTAAATAGTAAAATAGTCATAATGCTAAGGCAGGGTTTACTATAAAATAGTCATAATGCTAAGGCAGAGTTTAATATAAAATAGTCATAATACTAAGACATAGTTTAATATAATATAGGCAGATTGATAAGCAGTTCTTCATAAGATAACTTTGATAAAAGTTTTACAATGAAGGACTGCTTTTGGTACATATAAAAGGTTGACTTGTATGATGATATAATATTATAATTAAGTGAATACCTATTGCAGAAATAGTCGATTGTAAAAACTGATAGTTTTAATGAACAGTTATGCAATTGCTTATATTGCAGGAAATATAGAAAGGAGTGTCAGTGAGTAATATAATAAGCCACTGGCGACAAAAGTTATGAAATTTGAAAAGTATTTTGACCACACTATTTTAAAACCGGAAGCTAGCAAAGATGATGTTAAGAAGATTTGTGATGAAGCATTAAAATATGACTTTGCTTCAGTATGTGTTAATCAGTATAATACAAAGTTTGTTGCAGACTTATTAAAAGGAAGCGATGTTAAAGTATGTACAGTAGTAGGTTTTCCTCTTGGTGCAGTATCAACAGCTGTAAAAGTATTTGAGACAGGTGAAGCTATTAAAGATGGTGCACAAGAGATTGATATGGTAATTAATGTAGGTGCATTAAAAGATAAGGATTATACATTCGTTGAGAATGATATAAGAGAAGTTAAGAAAGCATGTGGAGATAAAGCGATTCTTAAAGTTATAATTGAGACATGTCTTCTTACAGATGAAGAAAAAGTTAAAGCATGTGAACTTTCAGTAGCAGCTGGAGCTGATTTTGTTAAGACATCAACCGGTTTCTCAAAAGGTGGAGCAAAAGCAGAAGATGTTAAGATTATGAAAGATACTGTTAAAGATAATGCAAAAGTAAAAGCTTCAGGCGGAATTCATAGTTATGAAGAAGCACAGGAGATGATAAAAGCTGGTGCAGATCGTCTTGGAACAAGTGCAACAATAGCAATCGTTGAAGGTGCAGAGAGATAGTTAAAGAAAAGTGTAAAAAGCCTTTCACCCACCTATGAGCAAGCTCACGTGGGTTTAGACCTTTTGACCCTGGCATCATAAGATATAATAAGAAGCAGAATTAAGAGTACATCTTAAAAATCACGTTTTAAAGATAAGAGTACTATATTAATTCTGCTTCTTTGAATATAGTGGTACTATATTGATTTGAATATGTAAATATTATAAGGTTTATTTAATCATATCTGTCATGCCGGCATCACAAAGGGCTTTGTAGAATACAGTAAGTGGCAGATGTGACTGAGCAAAGTTCTTAGTTCCGGGACCAGGAACTATAACACTATCTTTTACAACTTTTTTTGCACCACCGCCACCTTTGGCAGATGAGATAGTGTTAAGAAATGTTGTTATACCATATGTAAGATATCTGCTGTCACCTGTAAGCTCATAAGTATAAGTTAGAGCTTCAAGGATGATTGTATTGTTACCAAGTCGGCTAAGGCTTGGCAGTTCTTTATATAAAAAGACACCAGTATTCATGTAGCAGTTTTCAATAAGATCATCCATAGAACGTATAATCATATCTTTGATCTCTTGACTTTTATTGATTCTATAATATCTCATAAGACTGCATATAGCTATTGATATCATAAATGGAACACGAATAGTTACTGTATCCATATATAATGCAAGCCAGTGACCATAAGTCTCTTCCCATTCTCTAAAATGTCCAACAATCCAATCACATTTAGAAAGCCATTTTTTATCGAAAGTCTCTTTATATAATGCAACCATGCTTCTTAATGCCCAGCCGGTTTCTCTTGCATTAGTCTCACCTTTTTGCTTGAAAGTATCAGTTTCAAGAAGTCTCATAATATTATCACCAATTTTTAATGCACAGTTTAAAGCATAACTGTCTCCGGTAAAATGATAATAATCAAGCAGGCCTTCTACCCATTCATGGGAGCATACAATCTTGCTGTTAAGACAATGATTGTTAGTATGCATCCATTGACCGTCCATAAGCAGTGGATCATTGCTATAATGACATATATCAACATCCATCCAATGTTCGGCACTTATAAGCATATAGTCTAGAAAACGTCTTGTGCCGGTTCTTGAATAGAGAAGAGCACACTGATGAGGGTAATCATATTCATTGTTAGTCCATACAGGTTCACCATGTCCACGTCCTTGTGAAGTATAACCTGGATCGGGTGCATCTCCCCAGTTAAGAAGACCATAGCATCTTGCATGAGAATCAGCTTTAGATATTATATGGCTCTCAAAAAGTATATTTTCTGTGTCATAGAATATATCTTCAAATACATTAGCATCCCTATAGACTGACTTATCAATATAAGGTCTGTCAGGCATCTGATATATGGAACTTATTCGGTTTATCTCATCATAAGAAGTGTTACAGTCGTGAAAATGAAGTAACATCTTTTGCTGTCGTGCCATACCAGACTGAAATACAATATCCGTAACATCAGGTGGTATAATGGATGCTATAATCCCCTCTTTACTTGCACTTAAAGCCTTTGGATAATTCTGATATGCCTGAAAATGTGTTATAGTGACACCTGTATCACTGCCTGTAGAAGGTGTTACATCTGCAAAAAAAGTACCATAGAAAGTCTCTGACATATGTTCATTAGCATCATATATAAGATAATCACTGTCAATAACCTGGCTTACTTCATTACCTTCATCAGAGATGTTATAGAGAGTTCTGTAATTAGAAGTGGCAACAGCAGATTTACCATTGTTAGAAGGATTAGTATAATTTAGTATAAGTGAATTGACTTTTATGGCATTATCTGTAGAGTTAATGAGTCTGTAAGCCATCTCGAAGTATTCTTTATCATAAAAAAACGTATAGCGAATCTCAACTTTAAGAATAAGTCCTAAGTCAGATATATGATGTCCATACCCTGTTATGATTGTGGCAACAGGTCCGGATTCATTAATAACATAGTGATCTATACAAAAAGAACATTGATCATTATCGTTAATGTTTAGATTTGGACATGAAAAAGCATCCTTTGAAAAGTGACTATTATTAATCTCAATATTATCAAAAAGCGTATTCGCATGTGTTGAGAGTGTAATAGACATAGCACCTGTATTAACTTTAATACTATTATCGGAATTGATACAGATTACTTCTGACAGATTAGCCTTATTAGAATCAGTACAATTAGTGTCAAGAAAATATGTTGTTTTATCATTACCAGGTAAAGTCGCAAAGAATCTTGTAAAAAGCCACTTTACACTGCCATCATCCCATGTAGCTGTGATTGTAGACTGACTTTTTACAGGAACTTTGTTATTATCAAGTATTCTGACATTTGTTGTGCCTTTTAGCTCACCTTTTTTAAAAGGTACAGCAATAGAACATGGTTCATTAATTCGAACATCTTTATACAACTTTTCAAAATTAATATTTACCATAAGAAATACCTCCATGTATTGTTTATTATTAGCTATTATTGATAACCTAGATATAAGTAATGTAGCGATATAGATAATATAACATTTTATCTGTAAAAAAGCTACTTATATATATACTTAACATAAAAAATACAGAAAAATTGCACTATATATTAAATGCAATCTACATCTTGAGGTTTATATTAATGAATTAGCAGTTTAGTGATGATTAATCTATTGTGGTTTACTCTTTAGAAGAAGTATCGTCATCATCTTTAATGCCACGTCCTTTTAGGTATTTGGTAACCATCATAAATATGTAGATAAATACAGGAATTACAATAGTACAATACAAAGATGCCATAAATAGTGACTTGGCAAAAGGCGTCTTAATTATTGCACAGACAAGTGTAAAAATGTACATACCGATGAGTAATACAATACCGGTTATAGCTAAGATTGATTTTTTATTTTTTTTCATAATCATTGATATGTTATATAAGCAAAAAAGGCTGATTGCCATATAACATATATCTCCTTTCGAAAAATATAAGCGGGCAGGTAATGAAGAACTACATTTTTACAAAAAGTAGTTTTCAAATTATACCAAAGTATGATGTATAATAAAATTTTATTGTAAACGTAGTAATACACCTGGTATAAATATTACTTTGCAACAGTGAAAAAGTCAATTATTAAAAGCAGTTTGACAATAAAACTAATATTTATTATAATAGTTGTCAAGAGTCAATATAAGGCAGCAGACGAAGAAGCTGTCATTTTTACAAAATGTAAGAGTAATATACAAATATAAAGTTTCGGAGGCAAATGATATGAGCAAGGTGGCTGTCATTACAGATAGTAACAGCGGTATTACACAAAAACAGGCAGAAGAACTTGGAATAAGAGTTATTCCAATGCCTTTCTTCATAAATGGAGAGGTCTTCTATGAAGATATTAATTTATCACAGGAAGAATTTTATAAAAAACTTGAAGAGGGAGCAGATATTTCGACATCACAGCCATCAATTGGTGATATTCTTGATCTTTGGGACAAGACATTAAAAGAATATGATGAGATTGTCCATATACCAATGTCAAGTGGGCTTAGTGGATCATGTGAGACAGCAATGATGCTTGCTAATGATTATGAAGGTAAAGTATTTGTTGTAGATAACCAGAGAATATCTGTTACACAGAGAATGTCTGTATTAGATGCGATAGATATGGCAGACGAAGGAATGTCAGGGAAAGAGATAAAAGAATATCTTGAAGATACTAAGATGCAGTCAAGTATATATATAACACTTGATACACTCAAATATCTAAAAAAAGGTGGAAGAATTACTCCTGCAGCGGCAGCACTTGGTACATTCTTAAAGCTTAAACCTGTACTTCAGATTCAAGGTGAGAAGCTTGATGCTTATGCTAAAGCAAGAACTCTAAAACAGGCAAAGACAATAATGACAGAAGCTATTATGGATGATTTTGTAACAAGATTTAATGATACAAAAGAAGCAGAGAGTATGAATATTGCAGTAGCATATTCGGGTACAGCTGATGAATGTGAGATTTTTAAAGATGAACTTCAGAAGTTATTCCCAGAACACGATATAATGATGGATCCACTTTCACTTAGTGTATCATGTCATATAGGACCTGGAGCAGTTGCTGTAGCATGTGCAAAGAAGAGAAAGTAACATTAAGATTAATTAATAGCAAAAGTTGATTGAAATTTTTGGCAGGATAAGCTATAATTAGCGGGAACAATTAATTTTTTATTAGAAGGATGGTAGAAAATGGGATTATTACAAACATGGCGTGAATTAGCTTATGAGAGAGAGATGAGTGAAAGAGATAGTCAGATATTCTGGGCTAACTATTTCAACATTGAAAAAGGTATTTATGAGAAGATTCTTGCTAACCCTGATGAAGTAGTAAGTGGAACAGTTAAAGAACTTGCTGAAAAATATGGAACAGAGTTAATGATTATGGTTGGTTTCCTTGATGGAATTGATGAGAGTTTAAAGACTCCTAATAACATCGAAGAGATGACAGAGGATACAGTTGTAAGTCTTGATTTTGATAAAGAACTTTTATATAAGAATATGGTTGAATGTAAAGCTGAATGGCTTTATACATTACCACAGTGGGATTCTTTATTATCAGAAGAGAAGAGAAAAGAACTTTATAAGACACAGAAGTTATCACATACAGTAATTGCTGCACCAAAAGTTGGACGTAACGATCCATGTCCATGTGGTTCAGGTAAAAAATATAAAAAATGTTGTGGTAAATAATCAATAACTTAAAAAGCACGAAAACTTGAAAAATAGTTTTCGTGCTTTTTTTTGCTTGCTCTTTGTAAAGAGTGTGGGTAAAATGTTTGCCTCTTTGTAAGAAACAGATATAAAATAAGCTCTTACAAAGAGTAAGTATTATATATCAATATCATCAGATTCATCAGATTTTCCAAATAATTTCATAAAAGTATGCTTTATTCCAAGCAGGCTGTTTTGAAGCTGATGCTCATTTTCCTTAGAATAACCTACAAGTATCTCCGGATGATCACTTGTCAGACGATCCATTATCAGATCAACATCATCCTTTCTCTTGCCAATACAGACAAAAGTATGCTTATAATCATCTGTAAGATAGAGATTAGATGTTATCTTGAATTTGATAAATAGAAATTTGTGAAGTCTGTTATGATCATATATCCAGGCTATCTTATCTATTGGAACAACATTAACTGAATTAAATCCAAGATCTATGAAATAATTCTCAGTAAGATACATATCTTTTGTCTTGATAATGGTATGATTATTAATCTCATCATCAGCAAGATCTAATATTTTGTGAACATTACCGTGTTTAATCAGTTTGAAAAAGCTGTAATAGCTCTCTGGTACAGCTACATTTATAATCAAAAATAGTATATCAAATATTGAATATAAAAATAGGCAGAACAGACATAATATGAATAGAGGATTCTTAATGTCTGAGTAGTCAAGCTCGCTTACAACAATCTTACTTGATACGTTACTTAGCCCGGTTGATGTCCATGATAAGTCATTGGCAAAATTATCAAGCAGTTTGGTATATACCTGATTGCCTACGATTAATTTTGCTTTAAATTTTACATTATATAGTACATCAGGAGTTGTATTATTAAGAAATGAAGATGATATAAGATAATAGATACATCTGTCATTGTCTATAGAATAATAGAATGATCCTGATTTTTTATTATTGCGAAGGTAATCATATCCTGTATAGTATAGAGTATCTGTCGATATATTGACATGCCTTACACCATCCATAAAGGCAGTCTTGATCTGATCCGGACTGTCTACCTTAACAGGCATAAAGTATTCTTTTATTGGAAAATTTGATATTATAACAATTATAAAAACTAAAAATATAACAGGACAAATAAGATGTCTTAATGATAAGATTCTTATTCTGCTTTTTATTTTATTCTCTTTCATAATTAATCCTCTTCTAAATATATTTTATATACGTTTCATAGTTCTTTTGATATTGTATAATTTGAACGTTTATCTAAAAGTATAGAGGATAATTGAAGCATAATCAAGAAAAACTTGATTTTTAATATGTTTACTGTTAGTATTTAATTTGCAGATTTAGAAAAAGTCCTGCCAGATTGATAGAGATGAGGAATGATATGGAAGCATATAGAAGTTTTGCAAATGTATATGATGAGTTTATGGATAACATACCCTATGATGAATGGGGAAGATATATTCATGAACTATTAGTTAAGAATAATATTGCAGATGGCAGAGTTGCCGAACTTGGATGTGGAACAGGAAGCATTACACAGATACTTGATTCGTATGGATATACTATGACAGGAATTGATATCTCACAGGATATGCTTAGAATTGCACAAGATAAGAGTGCTAAGAATAACAGCAATATTACATATTCTTATGAGAGTATGACTGATTTTAGTCTTGATAAATTGCAAGATGCATGCGTATGTGTATGTGATTCATCTAATTATCTTACAGAAGATGGTGAACTTATGGCATGCTTTATGGCTGTCAGTAAGAATCTTAGAAAAGATGGAATATTGATAATGGACTTTAAAACAGAATATTTTTATAAGAAGGTTTTGGGTGAATGTACAATAGCCGAGAATAGGGATGATGCAAGTTTTATCTGGGAGAACTATTATGATGACAAAGATAAGATTAATGAGTATATTCTTACTTTATTTATAAAAGAAGATAGTGATATGTTTAACAGATATGTGGAAACACATTATCAGAGAGCATATAGTATAAGAGAGATAAAGGAAAGTCTTACATATTCAGGACTTAAACTTTTAAATATATATGAAGCATTTACAAACAAAAAACCGGATAGACATTCAGAAAGAATATATCTGATAGCAAAGAAGGAGTAATTAAGATTATGGTAATGAAAGATTATATTGTAAGAGCGACAGCAGCACATGGTCAGATTAGAGCATTTGCAGTTACATCAAGAGATACAGTAGAAAAAGCAAGAGCAGCACATAATACAAGTCCAGTAGTAACAGTAGCACTTGGAAGATTATTAAGCGCAGCATCAATGATGGGAATAATGATGAAAGGTGATGACGATCTTCTTACTATTAAAATAGAGAGCAATGGACCTGTTGAAGGTCTTACAGTAACAGCAGATTCAAAAGGACGAGTAAAAGGTTATGCATTCAATCCTAATGTAATCATTCCTAATAATAGCAAAGGACAGTTAGATGTTGCTTCAGCACTTGGTCTTGGTGTAATGAGTGTCATTAAGGATATCGGACTTAAAGAACCTTATGTAGGACAGACAATTCTTGTTACAAGTGAGATTGCAGATGATATCACATATTATTTTGCAACAAGTGAACAGGTTCCATCAAGTGTTGGTCTTGGCGTTCTTATGAATAAAGATAATACAGTAGAGCAGGCAGGTGGCTTTATAATTCAGCTTATGCCGGATGCATCTGAAGATATAATTGACAAGCTTGAGAAGAGAATCGGAGAGATTAAGTCAGTTACAGAGATGCTTGAGAATGGTATGACACCTGAGAATATATTAGAGCATATTCTTGGTGATATGGATCTTGATGTACTTGAGACAATACCAACAGAATTCTATTGTAACTGTTCAAAAGACAGAGTAGAGAAAGCAATTATAAGCATAGGTAAAAAAGATATTCAGGAGATGATAGATGATGGCAAAGAGATAGAAGTTAATTGTCATTTCTGTAATACAAAATATACATTTTCTGTAGAAGAGCTTAAAGATATTCTTGAAAAAGCAAGATAATCAGTGATTAGATTGGGAATGTTTTAATATTCAAAGTTTTAAATAGAAGAATGATATACAATGATTAGCTGTATGTTGTTCTTCTATTTTTTTGGCTCTTTGTTAGGAAGTGGGAGTAAAACTTTTTATAATATGATGAGAAAATTTCTTAATTAGCATATCTATATGACATTGGCAGTTGTTATGGTGATTAAAAAAATAGTGAAAAAGTCGCTTATAGATATTTTATAGCTATATGTGCATAATAAATAAAAATAATTAGTATATCTTCTAAACTAACTATATACAAGAGAGAAAAATGGTGATATTATTAATAAGTGAGAAGAACTGTAAAAACAGTATGTATTAGAAAAAAAGATTATACACATTAGCAGGAGGTTTTTTAAAATGAAGAACATACCAGAAGTAAAGATTGCGATAGCAGCAGTAAGTCGTGACTGTTTTCCAATGGAATTATCTGCAAACAGAAGAAAGGCAGTCGTAGAAGCATATAGACAAAAAGGACTCAATATATATGAATGTCCGGTAACAATTGAAAGTGAAAAAGACATGAGAGCAGCACTTAGTGATCTAAGAGCTAATGATGTTAATGCACTTGTAGTATTTCTTGGCAATTTTGGACCTGAATCTGCAGAGACATTACTTGCCAAAGAATTTGGTGGTCCTGTGATGTTTGTCGCAGCAGCTGAAGAGACACAGAATAATCTTGTAAGTGGAAGAGGAGATGCATACTGTGGTATGCTTAATGCAAGTTATAATCTTGCACTTCGTAATATTAAGGCATATATTCCTGAATATCCTGTTGGAACAGCAAAAGAAGTAGCTGATATGATTGAAGAATTTCTTCCTGTAGCAAGAACAATTCTTGGATTATCAAGCCTTAAGGTTATCTCATTCGGACCTCGTCCACAGGATTTCCTTGCATGTAATGCACCAATTAAGCAGTTATATAATCTTGGAGTTGAGATTGAAGAGAATTCAGAACTTGATCTGCTTGTTGCATATAATGCGCATAAGGATGATGAGAGAATACCATCAGTTATAAAAGATATGGAAGAAGAACTTGGAGAGGGTAATAAGATGGCAGGAATTCTTCCAAAACTTGCTCAATATGAACTTACACTTCTTGATTGGATGGAAGAACATAAAGGTTCAAGAGATTATGTAGTATTTGCTAACAAATGCTGGCCATCATTCCAGACAGAATTTGGATTTGTACCATGTTATGTAAACAGCCGTCTTACTAAGATTGGAATACCTGTTGCATGTGAAGTTGATATCTATGGAGCATTAAGCGAATATATTGGAACATGTGTATCTAAAGATGCAGTAACACTTCTTGATATTAACAACAGCGTACCGGCAGATATGTATAAAGAGAGTATTGAAGGAAAATTCCCATATACACACAGAGATACATTCATGGGATTCCACTGTGGTAATACACCATCATGTAAACTTACATCATTAACAATGAAATATCAGCTTATTATGCACAGATCACTTGAACCTGATAAAGAACCTGATATAACAAGAGGTACTGCAGAAGGTGACATAGTTCCGGGCAATATTACATTCTTCAGACTTCAGAGCACAGCTGATGCTAAGTTAAGAGCTTATGTTGCAGAAGGTGAAGTACTTCCTGTTGCTACAAGAAGTTTTGGCAGTATAGGTGTATTTGCGATACCTGAGATGGGACGTTTCTATCGTCATGTACTTATAGAGAAGAATTATCCACATCATGGAGCAGTTGCATTTGGACATTATGGAAAGGCAATTTTTGATGTATTAAGATATCTTGGCGTTAGTGATCTTGCATATAATCAGCCAAAGAGCGTGCCATATAAGTCAGAGAATCCATTCAAAAGATAATCTTGCAAGAATTGAGAATGTAGGAAACTGAAGTGGTAAAAAAAGTTTTTGAATATATTAAGTAAATAGTATGAAAAATTAAATAATACTATAATTTATTAAAATATTGACACAAATCTAAAAATATGTTATTCTTATTGTGTTGTTAAAAGCAACAAGAGTAACATATTTTTTTATTTAATTTTGGAGGTATTTAGGATGAACAAAGGTACAGTTAAGTGGTTTAACAACCAGAAGGGTTACGGATTTATTTCAGATGAGCAGGGTAACGATGTATTCGTACATTACTCAGGACTTAACATGGAAGGCTTTAAATCTTTAGAAGAAGGCGCTTCAGTAGAATTTGAAGTTGTTAATGGAGCTAAAGGTCCACAGGCTACTAACGTAACAAAATTATAATCCAAAGCGTTTCAAAAGTGCCTTTTGAATATTTGATATTTGAATAGCAATTATTGTGATAATTTAGATTATATAAGGGTTACATCGGATTGACGATGTAACCCTTTTTATGTTATTATACAAGATGAATTATCAATTAATCTGGAGGAAAAATATAATGTTATTAGAGTACAATTTGTCTGTTAGTACAGGCTCAATTACAGCCATGACACTTTCGGGACTGGCAGCTTTTGCAATGCTTGTCGTTGCAATAATCCTATTATTTAAAAAGTATAAAGCAAAATTTATGCCAATGGTAATTGGAGCAATATGTTATTTTGGTTTTGCATATATGTTATATATGATTGTTACAGCAGCATTATTAAGCATACCTGGTGCAAGAGAAGCTGTTGATAAGACAATTGTAACGTCTATTATTCGTAGTGCACTTCCACTTGGAATAACAACATTTGCAGGTCTTTATGTTGGTGGAAAAGTGCTTTTTGGCAATAAAGCTGATGAAAGATATCATTCAGTTCAGAATGCATTAATATTTGCTATTGGATTTACTTTTGTAAGTACAATATATATAGCTTTTAATTATCTTACTTATGTATCAGTTGCACAGGCAATTAATGAGACTGGTATAGATGGACTACTTGCTACTATGGCAGACGATGATGGAACTATGGAGAGCATGATGGTTAATATGTGTAATAGCAGTGCATGGTCATTCCTTGTAGGAGGACTTAGCAGAGTTGTTGTAATGGTATTTGAGATGGCAATATGTTCATTAATATATGCTGTTATGAAAAAAGGACTTGATAAAAAATGGATGTATATAGCTTGTATAATGCAGGTTGTATTTACATTCCCACAGACAATCATAGAGACTGGATATAAAGTTAACTGGTATGTAAGTCTTTTAGCAGAAGTAATAATTGCAGCAGTTGCAGTAGTTATTGCGTTAAAATTTGTAAAACCATTAATTAGTACAGAGATAGAAAAAGTTACAGTAAAAGAAGAAAAGAAGGCATTTCCAAAATTTGATAATAATTTGAAAAATCAATAGAAACAGAGGGTTACGAGATGGCATTATTGTTGCGAGAAGATTTTAAAGAATTTAATAATGGCTGGAAATACATCAAGGGAGATATAGCGAATGATGCTTATCTCCCTAATTTTGATGACAGCGGATTTAGAACAGTTTCACTTCCACATACAACACGATATGTAACTGATGATGATTTTGCAGCATACGAAGGTGTGAGTTATTATAGAAAACATGTATTTATACCTGATGAGGCATCTGATTACAGAATAATACTAAGATTTGATGCTATAATGCAAAGCTCAAAGATATATGTTAATGGCAGGTTTGTTAAGGAACATCTTGGTGGATATATGGGAGTTGCAATGGATATTACAGAATATGTAATTGCAGGGGAAGATAATCTTATAGCTGTAAAGGCTGATAGCAGAGGAAAAGCTGAATTTGCACCAACAGCGAATAAAGGAATAGATTTTCAGTTTCATGGTGGAATATATAGAAAAGCACACTTATATGCACTTAATGATATACATATATCAGAACCACTTATGCAGACAGAACCAGATATGGGTGGCGTCATAGTAAAGACTTCTGTGAATGACGAAGGTGCAGTTGTTAATGTAAGAACATATCTTAATTGTAATGATGAACCAGATGAGATTAATGTTGTGACATCATTATATGATGCACAGGGTGAACTTGTAGCAGAAGCTGATAGTATGTGTTATGAAGTATATGATAATATGGTGATTGAAGATGAACTTGAAGTTGACGAACCGGTGCTTTGGAGTACTAAGAATCCATATATGTATCTTCTTGAGACAAAAGTAATACTTGACGGAGAAATAGTTGATTATCAGGTTAATTATATAGGAATAAGGACAATAAGTTGGGAGAAAAAGGGATTTTTCCTTAATGGAGAGAGAATAGAACTTAATGGTGTTAATTATCATCAGGATATGTTTGCTATTGGTAATGCAGAGGAAGAAGATGATATATTAAGAGATCTTAAACTTATAAAAGAAGCTGGATTTAATTTTATAAGATGCGCTCATTATCCACATAATCCTATATTTTATAATTATTGTGATGCACTAGGTATTCTTGTAATGGATTCAATAACAGGATGGCAGGTATTTGTTGATACTGAAGAATTTGAAGAGAATACGCTTAATGAGTTAAGACAGATGATGAGAAGAGACAGAAATCATCCATCAATTGTCCTGTGGGAGACAAGTATTAATGAAGCTGGATTCTCAGATGAATGGGGACAGAAAGCACATGAAGCAGCACATGAGGAGATAGAAGGTATATATACATGTGCATGGAAACATGGTGATAGTGAGGATGCTTATCCTGATGTATTCTTATGTGCAGCACAACATGGAGCAAAGATAAGATGGAATGAGACTAAGCGTCCAATAATAATAAGTGAATATGGAGATTGGAACTTTGGAGGAACAGAGTCTACAAGCAGAGTTTCACGAGAAGAAAGTGACGAAAGACTTCTTGGACAGTGTGATAATCTTGCAGAATCGCTTTCAGATAATCGAAGACAATTTGAAAATGGTGAGATCTGTGGATATTGTTATTGGGATTTTGCTGATTATTCACCATTTAGCAGTGAAAAGGCAGTTATAAAATGTGGAATTGTTGACATGGAAAGACTTCCAAAACATTCATTTTATCTATATAAGAGTCAAAGTGAAGAACCGGTTATATATATTGCTAACAAAGGGCAGAAAGATTCGCCATCAGAAGTTGTAGTATATTCTAACTGTGATGAGGTCGAACTAATTGTTAATGGCAGATCTTATGGAAAGAAAAAGCCTGAAAAGACAGGATATAACCGCAATGCAAGAGAAGAAGCCGGCATTGTATATGACAAGGAGAGAGTTATAGATTATTCATATCTGAAGCATCCTCCATTTGTATTTAACATATCAGAATCTGGAGATAAAGTGATTAATGCGATTGGTTATATTAATGGCGAAGAGACACTTAGTGCTACATGTGATGCGATATCAGATATAGATAGACTTGTTATGTTCTCAGATTCGTTAGAATATGATGAGAATAATATTCCTATATTTACAGCTGACAGACAGAGAATGTTAATAAGGGTATATGCAGTTAATAAGTCAGGGCTTATTGTAAAAAAATATAATGCCAATGCAAGTGTTCATGTTCAGGGTAATGTAATAGCAGAAGATAAGGTTATGAATATGTATGGTAATGTTATGAAAACTGTGAAAATAAGAGATGGTATAGGTTCTTTTTATGTAACACGTAAGAATAATGGCTATGAATATGGTAAAATTCAGGTTACAAGTGGAGAATGTGAGAGTACGATACTTGATTTTATGGTTGAAGGGATAGCTAACATTGATATGTATCCTGAAGATTTTTATGAAAATGATGATGCACAGGTTGGAAAAGCATCTGATATAGCAAGAGAAAAGAGTGCCGAGAGTTCATCATATACAGAAGGATATCCTTGTGAGAATGGTAATAATGGCAATCCTGGTGTATGGTGGATGGCAGCAGATGAAGATGATGAACCTTGGTGGATGACAGATACAGGATTTGAATATAATGTAGAATCAATTAATATTGTATGGAGTGACGAGGCAGTACATCAGTATGTTATCGAGATTGCATCTGAGAATGATATGGAATATAGACCACTTGTTGACAGATGGAATAATGAGAAAGCAGAAGTTAATACTAATGATGAATGTCATGGTCGTGGAAGATATGTGAGAATAAGAGTAAGACGTAATGGAGTACCTGTTAAGTTTAATATGTTCTCTGTATATGGCAAATAATAGATACAGGTGGTAGATTGAATATATGAATGAAAATGAATATCTTGAGTATATTATTAAGAAATTGTCAGAAGCTATAGAAGCTTCTGACAGCAGGATTATTGAGAATACTAAAGAGATTAGCAAAATGCATGATTATTATTGGGAGAATTATAATGAGTTCGATGAATTTGGTTATGAAGATTTTGCTAACAGACAGATGCTTGAAACAGAAGTTAATCTTAAAGCAGATGAGATGCTTAAGAATAGAAGATATAAGAAGATGATCAAATCTCCTTATTTTGGAAGAATTGATTTTATATATGATGGGGAAGATGAAGCTGAAAGTTTTTACATCGGAATAGGTAATTTTCAGCTTAAGAATGGAAGTGCACCTCTTATATATGATTGGAGAGCACCAATATCAAGTCTTTTTTATGATTATGATAAAGGTCCGGCTTCTTTTACAGCTCCAGTTGGCATAATTGACGGTGAGATAGTTAAAAAATGTCAATATAAGATAAAAGATGGCAAGATGATATTCTCATTTGAAAGTGATATTAAGATTGATGATGATATTTTGAAAAGAGAACTTTCTTTTAATGCTGATGCAAGGTTAAAAAGTATAGTTGGTACTATTCAAAAAGAGCAAAATCAGATTATCAGAAATGAATCAGACCGAATTCTTGTAGTTCAGGGTGGTGCAGGTTCTGGTAAGACATCAATAGCACTTCATAGGATTGCATATCTGTTATATCATCATCGTAATGATATGAAAGCTGCGAATATACTTATTTTCTCACCTAATGGAGTATTTGCCGATTATATATCACACATTCTTCCGGAACTTGGTGAAGAGAATATTCTTGAGATGAATTTTGATACTTATGTATATAAGGAATTGAAGAAATATACATCGATTGAAGCTGAAGATAAATATGATGGTATTGAGAGAATATTATCAATAGATAATGCAGATGATGCCAAAGAATATGAAGAACGAATTAACAGAATGCAGAGTAAGAATGCAGTAAAAGATATCTGTGGATTCGTGATTGAAGCAGAATATGATCTTGTGAAGATTAGAGATCTGAAGTATAAGAAGATAGCAAAAACTGCTGACGAGATAGCGACTCTTTTCTATGAAAAATTCCCGGATATACCTGTGCTTGCAAGAATGGATACGATAGCATCATATATATGTGATGAAGAATCAACACTTCGTGGTAAGGATATGGAAGAATTCGAAGAAGAGATAGTAAAAGACAGATTAAAGAGAATGTATAGGACTACAAATCTGTTGGAGTTGTATAATGAATATCTTGTATCATGTGATGAAGTTCCACTCGAAAGAGATATAAAATATATTCCTTATGAACATGTATATCCAATGCTATATCTAAGATATGCACTTATGGGAGCAGGACGTGGACGTAACATGAAGCATATAATTATTGATGAGATGCAGGATTATTCTTATATGCAATATGATCTTATTAAGAAGATATTCGGTGATTGTCCAATGACTATTCTTGGAGATAGAGAACAGACTATGGCGAGTATGTGCGAGAACGTTACCGGATATATAAGAGAGATATTTGGTAAGAAGAGTAAAATAGTAGAGATGAAGAAGAGTTATCGACAGACTATAGAGATAGCTTCTTTTGCAGGTAAGTTAATAAAATCAGATAATGAATACTTCGAGAGACATGGAGAAGAAGTTGGATTATATGAATGTATTAATGAGACAGAACTTATTGATAATATGGTTGAGAATATTAATAAGCAGAGCGAGTTTGATACAATAGCAATATTATGTCTTACAATAAAAGATGCTTTGTATCTATATGAACAGTTGAAGACAAGAATGGATGTATCTATTATAGATAAAGAAAGTGAGAACTTTACTACAGGAGTTGTTATCACGACATTTTATATAGCAAAAGGACTTGAGTTTGATGCGGTTCATGTATATGATACATCGGATAAGAGATATTATAGTGACTTCCACAAACAGATATTATATATAGAATCTACAAGGGCACTTCATAGCCTGAAGCTGTATTCAGATGGTAATATGACAGAATTTGTGAAGTAAAATAAGATAATATAGAGTGATAAAGTATACTAATATAATCTTAGATACCTATATATGAGTTTGGCGTAAGTATATTATAGAAAAAATAGAAGCGATAAATAAAAGTTGAATAAAAGATAAACAAAAGATAAATAAAAAACTGAATAAAAGATAAATAAAAGGAAAAGTCTATGAGTCGTGTAATGCACATAGACTTTTCCTTTTGTATAATATGATATGTATGTTGATTGTTATATTATATCTGACAGTTACTAAGGTAAAATCTCAATAATAATATTAGATATTATAGTCAGATAACTTATATCACTTTCAGACCATTTTCGTTTACGGTTAAATACATCGAATGAAACGAGGTATTTGATATCTTCATCAAGCAGGTTATATATCTCTACAAAACCATTTATATTATTAGCAGTAAAGAATTTATATTGTGCTTTACACTTAAATTCAAAGCTGTGTATATTATTAGAAGCAAGCATGCGGTTATCATCAAATAATAACAGATATTCATTAACATCATTATAGTCAAAAGAAGATAATGGATTAGAATATTCACCTGATTCATAGATAACACTATCTGAATGTTTGCTATATATACGTATTCCATCAATATCGAGATATTTTCTAATCATATCAAGTGAATGTGGAATAAAAGCAGTTCCATTTTTGATCAGACTACATGAGATATCTGATATGATCTGTACTTTTTTATCATTTTTAATAACATTCTTAAGTAAAAGAATATCATCAGCAGATTCGGATTCACCATGTTTGGCTTCATCATATATAATAAAGCGGTTTTTACCTTTGGCTTTTGCAATATATAATGCACGATCAGCTTTTTTGAATAATGGTTCGTAAGAAGTTCCATAATCAGGTGCTTTGGCTATACCAAAGGAAACTGTTACATTAAAATTCTTATCAGAACCTGCATAAAGCCATAAAAAATGTTTTGCCATCGTCTTTAAAAGCCTTCTAAGATCTATCTCAGATTCAATATTCTCAAATACTATGAAGAACTCATCTCCACCAAAACGTCCGGCAACACCACGTGAAGACAGGACACTTCTTATTATCTCTGAAACTTTGCATATAACTTCGTCACCGAACATATGTCCATAAGTATCATTGATTGTCTTAAAATCATCAATATCCATGATCGCAATATAAGTCGAAGAATTAGGATATTGATTAAGTCTGTTAATGGTATATTCTCTTATGGCTTTTTTATTAAAAAGACCGGTAGCAGGATCTCTTGCAGCTTCTGATAGGTAATATGCCTGTGAAGTGTGTGTAGAATCATTATCATCAACAAGTAAAAGTCCTACTGATAGATGCTTTACGTCATTAGCATAAGTTGCACCACCAATCATACCGACAAGTTTGCCAGGATATACACTAAGAGGTATTCCGGTTAACGATACATTAAAAGTATCAGTTCCATTTTCTATATTATGTTTAAAACGATACAAGCTGTCACGATCTTCTTTGGAGATATTATTATTACCGGCAAAAGATTCGATAAAAGAATCAAGTGTATCGTGAATTAACATGTGACTTTTTTCATTAAAATATGTATAAATCTTAATATCACCAGTTGCAAATGCATATTCATAAAAAAGATTTCGTGATAATGACAAGAACTTACGATATTTTTTTAAATTAAGCAATTGTTTGGAATATTTGGAATTAATTGATATGATATCACTAAGTTCTAAATCAATAGATTTGAAATCACTAAGTATTTTGCCATTATAGTACATCTTAAGATACATATATCTGTATATATTATCAGCACCTCGTATTCTTAAGAGAAGATGCTGTTCTCCTTCATTAAGTCTAGTAAGTGAGTCAAAAAAATCTGAAACATCGTCCTTATGAACGAGCTCGTTGAAAGGATAACAGGAGTTAGAACCGAGAAATTTGTAAAAAAATTCATCGGCAGTAGCAATAAAATATTCATTTTTCAAAGATGCCTTTCCCCAATAGAGAAATTCACTAGAGTCAGGGGCATTGTATTGCGTTATATTCATAAGAACCACCTTTCAAATAATTGAGCCTAAGGCACATAGTAACATTTTAACATATTTTCTAAAAAATACAATATTAAAAAAACAATTTTTGTGATATTTTCACTTGTTTGAATTAATCAGTTAAATTAGATTATGTTTAAAAGCACAACTTAGGTCCAAAGGGGTAGATTTTTTGCGTAAAAAGTATTATAATCAAATAATTAATGTTATTATGGAAGACATTTGCATTTAGGAAAGGACGTGTCACAACACTATGGAAAAAATATTAGATCTTATATCTAAAGAGATTACGGATGCCTTCATAGCATGTGGTTATGATGCAAAGTATGGAAAAGTTACAATATCTAACAGACCGGATCTTTGTGAATATCAGTGTAATGGAAGTATGGCGGCTGCTAAGGAATATAAAAAAGCTCCGTTTATGATAGCAGACGAGATAGTAGAAAAGTTAAAGGATAATCCGGTATTTGAGCAGATTGAAAGCGTAAAACCTGGATTTATCAATATCAAATTAAGTAATGAATTTTTGGGCAGATATATAAGTGATATGAATAATGATGCCAGATTTGGCGTTAAAGAACCCGAAAAAGTAAAGACAATAGTAATTGATTATGGTGGACCAAATGTTGCAAAACCACTTCATGTAGGTCATCTTCGTTCAGCTGTTATAGGTGAAAGTGTTAAGAGAATCTGTCGCTTTGCAGGTCATAAAGTAATTGGTGATGTACATCTTGGCGACTGGGGACTTCAGATGGGTCTTATTATAACAGAACTTAAATATAGAAAACCTGAACTTGTATATTTTGATGATACTTATACAGGTGAATATCCAAAGGAAGCTCCATTTACAATCTCAGAACTTGAAGAGATATATCCTGCAGCAAGTGCAAAGTCAAAAGTTGATGAAGCATTTAAAGAGGAAGCAAAAGAAGCAACACATCTTCTTCAGCAGGGTAATAGAGGTTATACAGCATTATGGAATCATATACTTAATGTATCAGTAAGTGATCTTAGGAAGAATTATGATAATCTTAATGTTGAATTCGATTTATGGAAAAAAGAAAGTGATGCACAGCCATACGTTCCAGATATGGTAGAATATTTTAAGAAGAATAACTATGCATATATAAGTGAAGGTGCACTTGTAGTTGATGTAAAAGAAGATACAGATACTAAAGAGATACCACCTTGTATTGTATTAAAATCAGATGGTTCTTCATTATATCAGACAACAGATCTTGCAACTATTGTTGAGAGAATGAAGTTATTCAATCCTGATCATATAATATATCTTGCAGATAAGAGACAGGAGATGCATTTTGTACAGGTATTTAGATGCGCTAAGAAGACAGGTCTTGTATATGATGATACAAAGCTTACATTCATAGGATTTGGAACAATGAATGGTAAAGATGGCAAACCATTTAAGACTCGTGAAGGTGGTGTAATGCGTCTTGAGTATCTTATAAAAGAGATTAATGATGCTGTATATGAGAAGATTATGCAAAATCGTGAGATGTCAGAAGAAGAAGCAAGACAGATAGCTAAGACTGTAGGACTTTCAGCATTAAAATATGGAGATCTTTCTAATCAGGCTGCAAAAGATTATATATTTGATACAGACAGATTTACATCTTTTGAAGGAAATACAGGACCATATATTTTGTATACAATAGTTAGAATTAAATCAATTCTTACTAAATATGCAGAGCTTGGTAATGATATAAGTGATGCTCATGTAATAAGAACACCTGAAACAGAAAGCGAGAAGTCATTAATGTTACAGCTTTCAAAATTTAATGATGTTATTGAACAGGCATATGAAGAGACAGCACCACATAAGATCTGTCAGTTCATATATGATTTATCTAATGCATTTAATCATTTTTACCATGAGACAAAGATTATTGCAGAGACAGATACTGATAAGCAGAAAGGTTATATTGCACTTATATCATTTACAAAAGATATACTTGAAAAATGTATAGATTTACTTGGATTTTCAGCACCTGAACGTATGTAGAAGACAGGAGGAATATGTATGCCATTTATTAATTCAAAAGTAAGTATAACTATTACAGATGAGAAAAAAGAAATTATAAAGTCAAAGCTTGGTAAGATCATTGAACTTATACCGGGTAAATCACAAGAGTGGCTTATGGTAGGATTTGAAGATAATTATTCACTTTATTTTAAAGGAACTAATGATAGACCGGCAGCTTTTATAGAAGTTAAGATATTTGGCAATGCAAGTGAAGCTTCATATAATAAGCTCACAGAAGCTATTTGTAATCTGTTTTATGAAGAATTGCAGATTCCAAAAGATAGAATCTATGTAAAATATGAAGAAGTATATAACTGGGGATATAATGGGAGCAATTTTTAATATCATGAAGAGAATAATAATATTGAGTCTTATTTCTATCATGATGCTTTTATGTATATCTTGTGGAAAAAAAGATACAGCTTTTGAAGAAACTTCAAAAGCTGTATTAACAGTAGAAGAAACAACAAAAGAGACACAGACACAGGCACAGACAGAAGCGAAGATAGAAGTAACAACAGAAATACAGTCAGAAACAATGACAGAAGAAGAGACAGTATCTGTGAGCGAGGAAGAGACAGCTGAAGCAACACAAGAAGAGACAGCTATACAGGAACAGGCACAGACATATACAGAACCTTATGTTCAGACAGTTACTGGCTCTGGCAGAATAGTAGCAATAGATGCCGGACATCAGCTTCATGGAAATAGTGAGCAAGAACCAATAGGACCTGGAGCAGCTGAGACAAAAGCTAAAGTGGCACAGGGAACTACCGGTGTAAGTACAGGTGTTCCTGAGTATGAACTTACATTAAATGTATCGCTTAAACTTAGAGATGAGCTTGTAGCAAGAGGATATCAGGTTGTAATGATAAGAGAGAGTAATGATGTTAATCTAAGCAATAAAGAGCGAGCAGATATTGCCGGTCAAAGCGGAGCTCAGATATTCGTAAGGATACATGCGAATGGTTCATCTAATCAGTCTGTTAGTGGAGCATTGACATTATCACCATCACAGTCCAATCCTTATGTATCATATCTATATGATAATAGCTATTCGCTTAGCCAAAGTATAGTTAATAACCTATGTGCAGCGACAGGAGCAGCTAATAGAGGAGTTACATTGTCAGATACAATGAGTGGAATTAATTGGTGTACTATTCCAGTATCGATTGTAGAGATGGGCTTTATGAGTAATCCAAATGAAGATGAGCTGATGGAGGATGAGAATTATCAATATACTATGGCAAGTGGTATAGCAAATGGGATAGATGAGTATTTTGCATCACATTAGAATGGGAGATGACATTATGAAGAAGAAAAGTGTAGTTACACTTGTATGGAGAACTATATATCCTATTCTTATATATTTAACTATAACAATAATAGTGCAGATTATAATATATAACATCTTTGCATATCAGATATCTTCAGCTAATCCTGGAATAACAAGTGATATGCTTACTGATATGCTTGACAGCAAAGTAACAAAAAGTGCAATGATGATAAATGTTATAGCAGGAGTTATAATAATACCGGTTCTTAGTATTATATTAAAACAGGACAAGAAAAGTAGAGAAGAGAAGAGTGTAATAGTAAAAAAGGAAGAGTATATATATCCTTTTCTTGCAGGTATATTCATGTGTTTAGGATGTAACTGGCTTATAGATATGAGCGGAATCATTAATATATTTACAGGATTTAATGAAGTTGCAGATAGCCTATATGGAGGAAGTATTATATTTGAATTTATAGCAATGGTTATAATAGCGCCATTGCTTGAAGAGATTTTGTTCAGAGGAATAATATTTGCAAGACTTAGAGAATATATGTCTGTTAAGGTTGCGATAGTAATATCAGCACTTATATTTGGAATTATTCATGGCAATGTTGTTCAGGGAATGTATGCTTTTATAATAGGAATATGTCTTGCATATATATATGAACGATATAATACGCTTCTTGCAGCAGTGCTATTTCACATGTCAGCGAATCTTATGTCTGTAATAATGACAGAGTGCGAACCTGTTGTACGTTTTATATCAAAAGCACTTGTATACAATATCATAGGCGTTGTCTGTCTTGTAATGGGAATAATAATGCTAATATCTATTAATAGACATATAGCTAAGGATGTTAGCAGGGAGGAAAAATAATTATGTATGATACAATTATAGTTGGAAGCGGATGCGCAGGAGCAACAGTAGCAAGAAAATTTGCTGATGCAGGTAAAAAAGTTCTTGTGCTTGAAAGACGTGGGCATATAGCTGGCAACTGTTATGATGAAAAAGATAAAATAGGAGTTATGATACACAGATATGGGCCACATATTTTCCATACCAACAATAAGGAAGTAGTAGATTTTCTTTCAAGATTTACCAAATGGCATAAATATGAGCATGAAGTACTTGCAAGAGTCAATGGCGAATATATACCGGTGCCATTTAATCTTAATACATTATATATGGTATATGATGAGAAAAGAGCGGCAGAGATAGAAAAAAAACTTATAGATACTTATGGTGAAGGCAATAAAGTACCAATTATGAAACTTCGTGAAAATAATGACGCAGATATAAGAGAAGTTGCAGAATATGTATATAATAATATTTTCTTAAAATATACAATGAAACAGTGGGGTCAGACTCCAAGTGAAGTTGACCAGTCTGTTACAGCGAGAGTACCTGTTGTTATATCATATGATAATAGATATTTTCATGATACTTATCAGATGATGCCGGAAGATGGTTTTACAGCTATGTTTAAGAATATGCTTGATTCAGATAATATAGAAGTGAGACTTAATACTGATGCAAAAGAGATTCTGCAGATAAAAGATAATAAGATATACTTTGAAGGACAGGAATATACAGGTCAGGTATTCTATACAGGTCAGACAGATGAACTGTTTGACTATGAGTATGGACATCTTCCATATCGTTCTCTTAATTTTGAGTTTGAATCATATGATAATATGGAATACTATCAGCCTAAGGCAGTTATCAATTATACTGTTGATGAAGATTATACCAGAATAACAGAATTCAAGCATCTTCTAGGACAAAGACTTGATGGAACAACAATAATAAAAGAATATTCTGTACCATACGAAGGTAAGAAAGAACAGATACCTTATTATTCTATTATTAATGAGGAAAATCTTAATAAATACAGAATGTATAAGGAAAGAGCAGATAAGATTACAAATCTTCATCTAGTAGGAAGACTTGCAGAATATAAATACTATAATATAGATGCCATAATAGCAAGAGCATTAGAGGTATCTGACAGAGTAATGTAAGCGGGAGGTATTATTATGAAAATTTTATCAGTAGCTATACCATGTTATAATTCGCAGGATTATATGCGTAATTGTGTAGAATCACTGCTTGTTGGTGGCGATGATGTAGAGATAATAATAGTAAATGACGGATCTAAAGATAGTACAGCTGAGATAGCTAATGAATATGCATTAAGATATCCTAATATAGTTAAAGCTGTGCATCAGGAAAATGGTGGCCATGGAGAGGCTGTTAATACAGGTCTTAAGAATTCAACAGGTGTATTCTTCAAAGTTGTAGATAGTGATGACTGGGTTAACAAAGAAGCATATCTAAAGATTTTAAAGAAACTTAAAGAGATTATTGAGAGTGGAAAGAATCTTGATATGCTTATAGCAAACTATGTATATGAAAAAGTTGGTGCAAAACATAAAAAAGTTATAGCATATCATAATGTATTACCGGTTGAACAGTTTTTTACATGGGAGGATATTGGACACTTTAGAGTAGATCAATATATTCTTATGCATTCAGTAATATACAGAACTGAGCTTCTTAAAACTTGTGGATTCGAACTACCAAAGCATACATTTTATGTAGATAATATATTTGTATTCCAGCCACTTCCTTTTGTAAAAGATATGTATTATATGGATGTTAATTTTTACAGATATTTTATAGGAAGAGAAGATCAGTCTGTTAATGAGAAAGTTATGATAAGTAGAATAGATCAGCAGATCAGAGTAACTAAGATAATGATAGATTACTTTGATTATAAAAAAGTAACATCTAAAAAGTGTTCTAAGTATATGGTGAGATATTTAGACATTATGATGACAGTATCGTCTATTATGCTTATTCTATCTGGAACTGATGAGAATTATGAGAAGAAAAAAGAATTATGGCGTTATCTTAAGTCTTCAAATCGCAAGTTATATCATCATCTTAGATGGACAATACTTGGTAATTCGATGAATCTTCCGGGAAAAGGCGGAAGAAAGGTATCAGAAATAGGATACAAGATATCACAGAAATTCATAGGATTTAACTAAAAAATATAGAAAAGCTGATTGTAAGAAATGAAAATTTGTTAATAAATTATTTATTCTTGCAATCAGTTTTTTTTAATGTTATCATATCTACATACCAATATATGAATTATTGTTTCAAAATGTGGAACATATAAAAGAATGGAAGGTGCAGGATATGATATTAGATTTATTCAAATTAAACGGAAAAACAGCTGTAGTTACTGGAGCTAATACAGGACTTGGACAGGGAATGTGTGTAGCATTAGCAGAAGCAGGAGCCAATGTTGTAGGTGTAGCAAGACGTGAATGCAGCGAGACAAAGACATTAGTTGAAAAAGCCGGTGGTAAGTTCTATGAAGTAATTGCCGACCTTTCCAATCTTTCAAAAATTGATGAGATAATTACAAAGTCAGTTGAAGCATTTGGTTCAGTTGATATTCTTGTTAATAATGCTGGTGTTATTAAGAGACAGGATGCCATTGAATTCTCATTAGAGAATTGGGATGTTGTGATGGATACCAATCTGAAGACTGTATTTTTCTTAAGCCAGGCGGCAGCAAAACAGATGATTAAGCAAGGCAACGGCGGTAAGATTATTAACGTAGCATCAATGTTGTCATATCAGGGAGGAATAAGAGTTCCAGCATATACAGCAAGTAAGAGTGGTATACTTGGACTTACAAGAGCACTTGCAAATGAATGGGCAAAATATAATATTAATATCAATGCAATAGCTCCTGGATATATGGCAACTAATAATACAAAACAGCTTAGAGATGATGCTGACAGAAGTGAAGAGATATTAGACAGAATTCCTCAGGGAAGATGGGGAACAAAAGAAGATATGCAGGGTGCAATAGTATATCTTAGCTCAAAAGCTTCTGACTATGTTAATGGCTTCACATTAGCAGTAGATGGCGGATGGCTTGCAAGATAGTATAATAATTTGTGATAAATTATTATAAGTTATGATAAATGCAATATATATGTAGATAGAATGATGCAATATGCTATTCTATTTGCGTTAGATATATATGACTAAAATGGTAAATATGTACTCTTTAAGATTCGTATTTACTATAACTGAAAGAGATGGGTATAACAGATATCCAGACTCATTTGGTAAAATCTAAAAACTTCCTTACGCATAACAAAAAGTCTGCTATAATAACAGACTTTTTGTTATAATTTGTTATATTACCTATTCAGCAATTTGTTCAGATACTTTTTGTCTGTTCTTATAGAAAAAAGGGCAAAAAGTTAAATGATACATAATAAAAGCAAGTATACATGCTGCACATACATCAATAATAGAATGTTGTTTTAAGAACATTGTTGACATACATATAAGTATACATATTATAAGAGATATGATCTTTATATATATCTTATTCTCAAATGATTTGGCACGAGATACAGCAATATGTACACCAATGGAGTTATATACATGAATACTAGGGCATACATTAGTTGGTGTATCTGTTATATAAAGTCCTTTTACAAGTTTTACAAATATGTTATCTCGTGCAAAAGTCTGTGGTCTTAATGCAAGTCCATTAGGAAAAATAGTGCATATAAGAAGACAGATACTCATTCCTATACATAGGAAACTTGCCATTTTGATAAATTCGTCTTTTGATTTAAAGAAAAAATAAATACATGCTACAGCTACATAGCCAAACCATATATAATATGGGATGATGAAGTATTCGCAAAAAGGAATAAGATCATCAAGTGGTGAATGTATTACATAAAAGTCAGTTGTTACTGTTTTTTCAAGATATACAAACCATGGTAAATAAAGGAACAGGTAAAGTGCAAATAAACTGTGGTTATATTTTTTTAAAAACTCCTTCATAATTATACCTCACTCTCTTTGATGAAAAAAATTATAACATAATAATCATTTTTCATCAACTAACTTAAGAATTCTTTAAACAAAACGTAAAAAATGTTAATAAATGAAAAAAATATCGCATTTACAGAAGAACTAAAGTATAATATAATCGATAAAGAAACAACAGATAGTACATTACTTTGACAGATGTATGCTTTAGATATGGAAGAACGTTGACAACGTCCTACTGTATTAAAAATGTAGGGATAGCTTATGACAAACGAAAGGATTTTATTATGAAGAAAAGGAGATTATTTTGCATGTTAGCATTACCATTAATGTTATCAGCATGTAAAAAGGAAGTAAGTAATGTAATAGCAACTGAGGAGACATCAGAAGATTCTAATATCATAATTGATGATTCAGAGAGGGTTATTCCCGGAGAAGCACTCAATGAAGAACAGAGTATGCTTGACGTAACAGAACTTATTAAGAATGATGAAAATTATAAAGAGACAATGGATAGTGAAGAGATAATAGATGTTGAATTCTATGATACAACATCAGTTGTTATAGTATCGCAGGATAAAAAGAATGCGACAGTGAGTGCAAGGCTTTATAATCCATTAGAAGGCAAGATAACAGCTAATGTATCTTTTACAGCTAAGAAGAATAGTGAATTTGATATAAATGTTGCAATTACAGGTGGTAAAGTATATCTTGAAGATTATATTAATAAGACATTCTATGTAATTGCTGAAGATAGCAGAGAGCCACAAGTATATGATTATTCAGATGTTGATTATTCATGCAAGCTTAATATGAGCGATGGTAATGGTTTCTATTATATTAAGAATGGTGATAATGATATATATGCTTATGGTTTTGAATCAGGAACAAGTACAATGGAATATGAACTTGATGATGAGATAGAATCACCAGCCTTATATGGACTTACCGAAGATAATACAACAGTATTGTTTGAGTATACAACTAAAGCAGGTATACCATATTATGGATTTATTGATATGCATGCATTAACAGAGAATTATATACAAAAAGATATGTATGCACTTAAAATATGTGGCAACGACTATCTTGTAGTCAGAGATAAGGATAAACCGTATGTTAATCTATATTCCAAGACAAAACCAAGAGAATATGTGACATTTGCACTTGATGATACAAAAGAACTAGATAATATTACTTCTGATACAACCGGTCAATATCTATATTCGTATGTTCAAAATGGTGAAGAAGGAAAAGGAATGTTAAGACTTTATGATAAAGAAGCAGCAATACTGTTTAATGAGATTGAACTTGAAAAAGATATTTTTGATAATATTAAGAATGTAAGTATCTCTAATGAAGAACAGATGGCAGTTATAGAATATAATGATAATGGTGAGAGCAGGATTCTTATATGGAATATAGCGATTCCTGCAGATGTCATTGATATGAATGGTTCTAACTATTTTAGTAGTTCTGTTAACAATGAATTATAAATTTATAAAAAAAATTTGAAAAAGTGGTTGACATAATTAAAGAAACATAATATAATAATCAAGCAGGTCAGCGATGACTTGCTAATGGGATCATAGCTCAGCTGGGAGAGCACCTGCCTTACAAGCAGGGGGTCATAGGTTCGAGCCCTATTGGTCCCATTTATATGGCGAGATAGCTCAGTTGGCTAGAGCACACGGTTCATACCCGTGGTGTCGTGGGTTCAAATCCCTCTCTCGCTACTTTATTTTAAGTCTGCATTTATGCAGACTTTTTTTGCGTTATAAATTAGTGGCACTGAATAGAAAAGATGTTATAATGTATAATAAAATAATGATGAAAAGAGGTTGTGAAGATGCGAATAGGAATGGGATATGATGTACATCGACTTACAAAAGACAGAGATTTTATTATGGGAGGAGTTAAGATTCCTTATGAATATGGACTCTTAGGGCACTCAGATGCAGATGTTGTAGTTCATGCAATTATGGATGCACTGCTTGGAGCGGCGGCACTTGGAGATATAGGTAAGCATTTTCCAGATACAGATCCTAAGTATGAAGGAATATCAAGTATAGAATTGTTAAAACATGTTGGACAGCTTTTACTTGACAATTTGTATTTTATAGGAAATATAGATGCGACAATAATTGCACAGCGACCTAAGATGGCACCATATATTGATGATATGCGTAAGAATATAGCTGATGCACTTAATATTCCGGTTAATAAAGTAAGTGTAAAAGCAACGACAGAAGAAAAACTTGGTTTTACCGGAGATGGAAGTGGAATAAAAGCAGAAGCTATATGTCTTTTGGAAGAAGTTGCTAATTATGGTTATGGTGATGTTATGCAAAGTAGCGGATGTGCAGGCTGTGCAGGATGCAAAGGATGCACAAACAAAGCAGAATAAGTTATAAAATATTTATCATTTTTTAGTTGACAAAAAATATTTTTTTGAATAGACTATAGTAGATTGATAAGAAAAGGCTGTAAAAAGAGAGAGTAGTATCATCTGATATAGCAGAGAGAGATTGTCACCGGCTGAAAGCAATCTTTATTAGGATAATATGAAGTGCATCTTGGAGCTGGCATCGGGAAGTTGTAGTATCGTTGCACGTATTGGTAGCGTTATATACCATTGAGAAAGTCTTATTGTGATATGATTAAAAAAAGACTGATATAAGTCAGATTTAGAATATCATATATAGAACAGTAATGGCTTTGAAATAGAGTGGAACCACGTTTATTATTCGTCTCTTGCGTATGCAGGAGGCGTTTTTTTATAGGAGGGCTTGCTATGGGCATAATTAAGTATGTAAAAGAAGAGATACAGATAATAAGGGAGAGAGATCCGGCTATAAAATCTAATATGGAAGTTTTTCTATACCCTTGTTTTAAAGCATTGTTAAGTTACAGAATTGCCCATAAACTATATAAGAATGGTCACTTCTTTTTAGCAAGATATATCTCGCAAAAAAGTGCAAGAAAAACAGGCATTGAGATACATCCTGGTGCTACAATAGGTAAGGGACTGTTCATAGATCATGGTCATGGAGTTGTTATTGGAGAGACAGCTATACTTGGTGATAATATAACTTTGTATCAGGGAGTTACACTTGGTGGTAATGGTAAAGAGCAAGGAAAGAGACATCCTACAATAGAAGATAATGTTATGATAAGTGCAGGTGCAAAAGTACTTGGATCTTTTACTATTGGTGAGAATTCCAAGATAGGTGCAGGTTCTGTTGTATTAAAATCAATCCCTGCTAATTCAACTGTAGTAGGCGTACCAGGAAGAGTTGTAAAAAGAGATAATATGCGTCTGCCAAGAACAGATCTTGATCAGGTACATCTGCCAGATCCTGTAATGAATGATATAAGAATTCTTAAAATAGAGAATGAAGTATTAAGGGAAAGACTCGCTGAATTAGAGTTAAAGATAAACAAGGAGGAACAATATGAAGATTTATAATACTCTTACAAAGAAAAAAGAGGAATTTGTGCCAATTGAAGATGGAAAGGTAAGAATGTATGTATGTGGACCTACAGTTTACAACTACATTCATATCGGTAATGCAAGACCGATGATAGTATTCGATACAGTAAGAAGATACTTTGAACACAAAGGATATGAAGTTAATTATGTATCCAATTTTACAGATGTTGATGACAAGATTATAAAAAAAGCAATAGAAGAAGGAACTGATACAGATACTATATCTAAGAGATATATAGCAGAATGTAAGAAAGATATGGCAGGAATGAATATAAAGCCGGCTACAAAACATCCACTTGCGACAGAAGAGATACAGGGAATGATAGATATGATAAGCACACTTATTGAAAAAGGTTATGCTTATAATAGTAATGGTACTGTATATTTTAGAACTAGAAAATTTGAAGGATATGGAAAACTTTCAAAGAAGAATATAGATGAACTTGAAGCAGGAAAGAGAATTGCGGTAGAAGAACAAAAAGAAGATCCTATGGATTTTGTATTATGGAAACCAAAGAAAGACGGAGAACCATTCTGGGAATCACCATGGAGTGAAGGAAGACCGGGATGGCATATTGAATGTTCTGTTATGAGCAAAAAATATCTTGGAGATAGCATTGATATTCATGCTGGTGGAGAAGATCTTATATTCCCACATCATGAGAATGAGATAGCTCAGAGTGAAGCAGCTAATGGAGTACAATTTGCAAAATATTGGATGCATAATGCATTTTTAAATATTGATAATAAGAAGATGTCAAAGTCAGCAGGTAATTTCTTCACAGTAAGAGATATAAGTGAGAAAGTAGATCTTATGGTATTAAGATTTTTTATGCTTAGCGCACATTATCGTAATCCGGTTAATTTTAGTGAAGAGCTTGTTGATGCTGCTAAAAATGGACTTGATAGAATCACAACAGCAGTAGATACACTTACACATATGCTTAAAAAAGATGGAAGAGACGAAAAACTTACAGATGATGAAGCAAAACTTTTAGAGGAATATAAAGCCATTACAACTAGATTTGATGAGGCTATGGATGACGATTTTAATACAGCAGATGCTATTACAGCAATATTTGATATGGTAAAATTCGCTAATTCTAATGCTGATGAGAATAGTAGTGTGGCATTCCTTGATGCATTAAAGAATCAGATCATCGAATATATGGATATTCTTGGAATAAAAGTTGAAAAAGAAGAAGAGATTCTTGATGCAGATATAGAAAAACTTATTGAAGAAAGACAGAATGCAAGAAAAGAAAAGAACTTTGCACGTGCTGATGAGATAAGAGATCTTCTTGCTGAGAAAGGAATTGTGCTTCTTGACACAAGAGAAGGTGTAAGATGGAAAAGAAATTAGAGAGTGATTTATCACAATTGTTCAAAGAAAAACTTAACCTTAAAGATATAGATATAAGGACATATTCACCTCTTACATTGGCATATATTGGTGATAGTATCTATGATCTTATTATACGAACGATGATAGTTAATCATGCCAATATGCCGGTTAACAAATTGCACAGAAAAGCATCATCGCTTGTTAATGCAAAAGCACAAGCTGATATAATACATGCGATTATGGATGAATTATCAGAAGAAGAACTAGGTGTATACAAAAGAGGGAGAAATGCCAAATCATATACATCGGCTAAGAATGCTACAATAACAGATTATAGGACAGCTACCGGATTTGAAGCATTATGTGGATATCTATATCTTTTAAATAGATATGAAAGATTATTTGAGTTAGTAAGAATTGGTCTTATAAAAATAGGAGAAATACAAGAATGAGATATGAAGAATTGACAATTGAAGGAAGAAATGCTGTTATAGAGGCATTTAGAGCAGGTAAGACAATTGATAAACTTTTTGTGTTAGATGGTTGTCAGGACGGACCTGTGAGAACTATAATAAGAGAAGCTAAGAAGCATGATACAATAATTAATTTTGTTACAAAAGAGCGACTTGATCAGATATCAACAACAGGCGGTAAGCATCAGGGCGTTATTGCGTATGCAGCAGCTTATGAATATGCAACAGTAGAAGACATTCTCAATATAGCAAAAGAAAAGAATGAACCACCATTTATATTCATACTTGACAATATAGAAGATCCACATAATCTTGGTGCAATGATAAGAACAGCCAATCAGGCAGGTGCACATGGCGTAATTATTCCTAAGCGTAGAGCAGTAGGATTAACAGCAACCGTAGCAAGAACAAGTGCAGGAGCACTTAATTATACAGCAGTAGCAAAAGTTACTAACATTGCAACAACTATTGAAGAACTCAAAAAAGAGGGTATGTGGTTTGTATGTGCTGATATGGACGGTGAAGTTATGTATAACCTTGACCTTAGAGGACCGATAGGACTTGTAATTGGAAGTGAAGGTGAAGGTGTTGGAAGACTTGTAAAAGAAAAGTGCGATATGGTAGCAAGCATACCAATGAAAGGCGATATAGATTCACTTAATGCGTCTGTAGCATGTGGAGTACTCGCTTATGAGATAGTACGTCAGAGAATGCAGAAGTAGAATTATTAAATGAGTTAACATAAAGCATGCAAAATACACTATTATAAAGTATTATAGAGTATGTAAAATACGATCTTATAGAGTATTATAAAGCATGCAAAATACACTATTATAAAGTATTATAGAATATGTAAAATACGATCTTATAGAGTATTATAAAGTATGCAAAATACGCTCTTATAGAGTATTATAGAGTATGCAAAATACGCTCTTATAGAGTATTATAAAGCATGCAAAATATACTATTATATAGTTGACAAAAAAATAGAAAATATGGTACAATAACTAATTGTGAGAGGTCTTAAGACCTCTTACGTGCTGATGTAGCTCAGTGGTAGAGCACTTCATTGGTAATGAAGAGGTCAGGAGTCCGATTCTCCCCATCAGCTTTACAAATAGATTAATAAGAGACTGTCAAAGGCGACAAGAATAAGGGCAATTGTGTGAGGCAAGTATGTCTTTATTTTTTGCGTAAACAGATATTAATCGATTTACATAGATGTATGAAATGTAAAAAATATGAATAAAAAATTAAAAATGGAACTTTTTTACTAAGAGCTTAATTTTGTTAGGCTCTTTTTTACTATCACTTAATTTTATTAAAGTAAAGTTATAAAATGGTAAATAAAATTAAGTAATACAATCAAAAAAAGCAAGAAAAAACTGTAAAAACTTCATCAAGATAGTGAGGTATTAAAAAAAACAGTTGACACATTAAAGCGAAGAAGATATTATAATACTCACATGAGATGTGATTGTATACAATCATACGATAATCCAGTAGCATATAGACGTGATAAATCAAACTTGGATGAGTATACTGGAAAAATATAAAGAGGAGGTCGTCAATATGACAAAGAAAAAATTATTAGCTTTAACATTGTCAGCATCAATGGTTCTTTCATTAGCTGCATGTGGTGACAAGAAGACTAACACAAATTCATCAGAAAGCACTGGTGAAGGAACAAAAACAGAGGAGAGCTCATCATCAGCATCAGCTGCAGGTGGACAGATTATCATTGGTAATACAACAGAATTATCAGGTGACTGGTCACCATATTGGTCAAATAATGCAGCAGATTATGATATTTGGAATTTTATTCAGGGTTCAGCAACAGTTGAAATGGATGCAGAAGGTGAATATCATTGGAATGATACAGTACTTGCTGAAGAACCAACATCAGAGAAGAACGATGACGGTTCAAAGACAGTAACATTTAAGATTAAAGACGGTTTAACATTTAATAATGGTGATGAAATCACAGCAGCTAACTATGTTGCATCAGTTCTTTTATTCAGTTCAAAATTATTAGTAGATAACGGAGCATCAACTACTACATACGGATATAACTTTGAAGGATGGAAAGATTACAACACAGGTGCAAGTGAAGTATTCACAGGTGTTCGTTTAATTGATGATAATACATTCTCAATTCAGGTATCAGCTGATTTTCAGCCATACTACTATGAACAGGCTCAGGTATCAACAGCACCAACAAGCCTTGATTTCTGGTTAGGTGAAGGTGTTGAAGTAAAAGATGATGGAGAAGGTGCTTATATCTCAATTCCTGATTCACTTACAGAAGATACAATCGCAGCAAATCTTGATACAGCAAGACATACAGCAGATCAGGTATCAGCTGGTCCTTACAACTTAAAATCATACGATGAAGCTTCAAAGACAGCTACATTAGAGATTAATGATAAATATCCTGGTAACTACGAAGGACAGAAACCTTCAATCGAAACTTTAGTCTACAAGAAAGTAGAAACAGCTACAGCTCTTGATGAATTAAAGACAGGTTCAGTTGATTTACTTTCAGAGATGTCATCAGGTGATGAGATTAATGCAGGTCTTGACCTTGTAGAACAGGGTGGATTCGCATACAATTCATATGAACGTAACGGATATGGCCAGTTAGTATTCTCTTGTGACTTTGGACCAACACAGTTCGTAAAAGTACGTCAGGCAATTGCACACTTACTTGATAGAAATGAATTCTGTAAGACATTCACAGGTGGATATGGTTCAGTTGTTAATGGTATGTATGGTACAGGTATGTGGCAGTATAAGGATTTAGCTGATAAGCTTGATACAGAACTTGATACATATTCATACAGCCTTGATGAAGCAGTTAAATTACTTGAAGAAGACGGATGGGTATATGATGCAAGTGGTAATGCATATACAGAAGGCGTTCGTTATAAAAAATTAGATGATGGTACATTAATGCCACTTGAACTTGAATGGTTATCATCAGAAGCTAACCCAGTATCAGAATTACTTGTAACAGAATTACAGAACAATCCTGATGTTGCTAAAGCAGGTATCAAGATTAACCAGACAGTAGTTACATTCTCAGAATTACTTAACTATTACTACAGAAGTTCAGATGATGCTAAATATACAGTTCCTACATATCATTTGTTCAACATGGCTACAGGATTTATACCAATCTTCGACCCAGCTACAGAGTTTACAACAGATGAAGATATGATTGCACAGGGATACAATACTAACTATATCAGAGATGAAGAGCTTGATAAACTTGCTAAAGCAATCGCTTTAACAGACCCATCAGATAAAGAAGGATACTTAGATAACTTCTTAGCATTCCAGAAGAAATGGAACGAATTATTACCTAACCTTCCATTATATTCAAATGAATATCATGACTTCTTTAATGATAAATTAAAGAACTACAATGCTAATGCAATTTGGGATGTAACAAGTGCAATAATCTACGCAACAGTTGAAGAATAATAATTAAACAATCCTCTTAATTGAACAGGACCGGCTGTCAGTTTGGCAGCCGGTTTTTTTGAAAAATATCATTAAAATAGCAAAAAAGCTATCGGTTAGCTAATAAGAAAATAATATAAGAAAGTGATATAGCAAAATCCAGCTTAGTGATAATTACTTTTTCGCACCACATTCTTAAATATGTGAAGCAATAATATACAGAATTAAGTGTATATTCAGTAAAAAATATTTATGAAAAAACATGAATAAAAATTAAATCATGAAATATACAGGAAAACTCCTACAAGTACTGTATAGATATAAAAACAGCCTATTAGCAGGAAACGTTAAAAAAATCTTTTTTCAGAATTGTATATAAATATGCAAAAAAGAAAAAATATCCAAAATGCGTTAAAAAAATCTTGCCAAAAGGGCTGTTTTTTTGGTAAAATAATATGTATCACATAATAAAATTAAGCATAGTAATGATGTAGTAACACTACAGTAGATGAAAGTGTTGAAATGCTAAATAATTAATGTGATATGTGGGAATTGTTAGGCAAATATTTAAAAAAATGTAAAAATTACCTTACTTTTAAAATGAAATTAATATTGACACTTTAAATCCAACTTGTTAATATATAAAAAGGTCGTGATTGTATACAATCATACGATAATTCAATTCATTTTAATTATATGTAGGAGGATAATTATGAAGAAGAGATTATTAGCAGCTACTCTTGCAGCAAGCATGGTCGTATCACTTGCAGCATGTGGTGGTAATAATGGAACAAGTACAGATTCAACAACAGCTAACGATAGCGCTAATGGTGAGACAAAGCCAGCAGTTGAATCAACAGGAGAAGGTCAGCTTATTATTGGTAACACAACTGAATTACAGGGTGATTGGTCACCATATTGGTCAAATGGTGGATCAGATTATGCAGTTTGGAAGTTAATTCAGGGTTATTCAACATCTGACATGAATTCAGAAGGAGAATCATTCTGGGATGAAACAGTTGTTAAGAATGTAGAAGAAACAGCTGGTGATGATGGAAGTAAGACTTTCACATTTACAATTAATGAAGGATTAAAATACAATAATGGCGAAGAGATTACAGCTAAAGATTATGTAGCTTCAGCTTTATTATTTGATTCAAAATTATTAGTTGATAATGGTGCATCAACAACAACATATGGTTATTATTGGTTAGGATGGAGCGATTATAATACAGGTGCTTCAGACAAGTTTACAGGTGTACGTTTACTTGGTGATTACGAATTCTCAATCACAGTAGATCCACAGTATCTTCCATATTATTATGAAAAAGAGATGCTTTCAGTAGGACCAACAGATCTTGAATTCTGGTTAGGTGAAGGTGCAGACGTAGCAGATGATGGCGATGGAGCTTATATGAAGTTACCAGAATCATTAGATGATGCAACAATTGCAGCTAATATTGAAAAAGCAAGATATGCAGTAGAAGATCAGGTTTCATGTGGACCTTACAAATTAGCTTCTTATGATGAATCATCAAAGACAGCTACATTAGTAGTTAACCCAGAATATGCTGGTAACTATGAAGGACAGAAACCTTCAATCGGAACTCTTATATATAAGAAAGTAGAAGAAGCAACAGAATTTGATGAATTAAAGACAGGTTCAGTTGACTTACTTTCAGAGTTATCAACAGGTGATGAGATTAATGCAGGTCTTGACCTTGTAGAACAGGGTGGATTTGCATATAATGCATATGATCGTAATGGATATGGTCAGTTAGTATTTGCATGTGACTTTGGACCAACACAGTTCGTAAAAGTACGTCAGGCAATTGCAAAATTACTTGATAGAAACGAATTCTGTAAGACATTCACATCAGGATATGGTTCAGTTGTTAATGGTATGTATGGTACAGGTATGTGGCAGTATCAGGAACTTAAAGATGAACTTGATTCAGACCTTGATACATATTCATATAGTCTTGATGAAGCAATTAAGTTACTTGAAGATGACGGATGGGTATATGATGAAAATGGTAATGCATATACAGAAGGTATTCGTTATAAGAAATTAGATGATGGTACATTAATGCCACTTGTTATCGAATGGTTATCATCAGAAGCTAACTCAGTATCAGAATTACTTGTAACACAGTTACAGAACAATCCTGATGTTGCTAAAGCTGGTATGAAGATTAACCAGACAGTAGTTACATTCTCAGAATTACTTAACTACTACTACAGAAGTTCAGATGATGCAAAATATACAGAGCCAACATATAACATGTTCAACATGGCTACAGGATTTACATCAGTATTTGATCCATCAACTAACTTTACAACAGATGAAGATATGATTGCACAGGGATACAATAATAACTACATCAGAGATGAAGAACTTGATAAACTTGCTAAGGCAATTGCTTTAACAGATCCATCAGATAAAGAAGGATATTTAGCAAACTTCTTAGCATTCCAGAAGAAATGGAACGAATTATTACCTAACCTTCCATTATATTCAAATGAATATCATGACTTCTTCAATGAGAAATTACAGAATTACAATGCTAATTCAATGTGGGATTTATCATATGCAATACTTTATGCAAATGTTACAGAATAATCTGTTAGTTTAAATATAATTATATAAAGACAAATTGGGGGCATAGACGCCTAAGTGCTATGCCCTTTTTGTCTACTTATATATTAACATAGAGGTTGATAAGCTTCTTCACTGTAAACAGAAAGATCTTCCGTTTACAGTGAAGGGGCCTATTAAAAAAAAGATACTAAGAAGAAAGAGGTAGATAGAATGGCAAAATATGTGACTAAAAGAATCATGTATATGATATTCGTATTGATTATCATGTCGTTCATTATGTTCATGCTCTACAACGCTATTCCAGGCGATCCTGCGAGAGCAGAACTTGAAGGGCAGAAACAAAAGTTAACTGCAGAACAGTATGAAGAGAGATATCAGACTTTACGTAAGCAGATGGGACTTGATGACCCAACTATAGTTAGATATGGTAAATGGGTAGGTGGTATTCTTCAGGGTGATTTAGGTTATTCAAATGTATATAAGACAGACGTTAAGAATATTATTGCAACACCACTTAAAAATACTATCTTTATCAATATTTTTTCTGTATTCTTCGCATTGCTGATAACTATACCATTAGGTATATACTGTGCTGTGCATAAGAGGACAAAGTTTGACAGTGCCGTACAGGTATTAACAATTGTTGGTTATAGTTTACCAACTTTCATTATAAGTCTTATTGCAATATTCTTTTTTGCAGTAAAGCTTGGTTGGTTCCCAGTTTCAGGAACAAGTACTCCTAACTTCCAGGGAACTGGATGGGAGAAGTTCCTTGATAGATTGTATTATATGTGTCTTCCACTTATCGTTATGACGATTGGAGCCCTTGGTGGAATGACAAGATATGTACGAGCTGCAATGATAGAAGCTCTTGGACAGGATTATATTAGAACAGCCAGAGCGAAAGGTCTTAAAGAAAGAGTTGTTATTTATTCACATGCTTGGAGAAATGCATTACTTCCAGTAATTACAATGATTATTGGATGGTTCTTAAGTATCTTTGGTGGTTCATTAGTTATTGAGCAGATGTTTGGACTTAATGGTATGGGTAAACTTATGTATGCAAGTCTTGTAAGTCAGGATTATGAAGTAGTTCTTGCAATGCAGATGTTCTATATGGTCATATCATTATTAGGTAACCTTATCTGTGACTTAAGTTATGGTATAGTAGACCCACGAGTAAGAATTAATCAGTAAAAAGGAGGAAGAGGAAAATGAGTAATAATTCAAATGAACCAAAGAAAAAGAGTTTCCTGTCTCTTCTTTTTGCTAAATGTTTTGGTGGCAAGAAGACAATGTCTGTTTTTGAAGAAGAACAGATGCAGAGCCCAGGAAGAACAATTGTCAAGAATTTTAAGAGTAATAAGCTTGCGATGACTGGTTTAATAATATTTTTATTAATGTTCTTAACAGCATTTATTGGACCATTGATTTTTAAGATTGACTTATCTTATTCAGAATCAACACAGCTTAATGTTGCACCAGGATATACACTTATGAAATATCCAAGTGCACTTAAAGGCAATGTAAAAGAGATCTCAGTCGGACCAACATTTAGCGTAGGTGTATCAAATGATGGTACATTATATACATGGGGTAAGACAAAGATTACTAATACACTTAATCTTGCTAATATTCCAGATGAATATCAGGGACTTGATTACAAGAGAATATCAGCTGGTTTTGACCATATATTAGGTCTTACATCAGATGGAAAAGTTGTTTCATGGGGTAATGACCGTATGAAACAGGTTACAATTCCTGCAGAAGTGCAGAAATTAAATAATATTATTGATGTTATTGCCGGATATCAGTGTTCATATGCATTAACAGAAGATGGATATGTATATATGTGGGGTAATGACAGTTTAAATGATTTTAAAGAAAAGAATGATTACCAGGGACAGATTGAAAAGATAGCAGTTACTGGTGATGCATGTATAGCTTTAACATATGATGGACAGGTTGTTTACTTAGGTAAACAGGCTAATGCTTATAGTTCAATTCCTGAATTAACAGGAAAAGTTGTAGATATCTCAGCAACAGCTTCAACATTTGCAGCAGTTACTGAAGATGGTACAGTAAAAGTATGGGGTAACATCACACATAATGAAGATCAGATTCCAGAGACTTCAAGTAAGATTGTAAGTATCAAAGGTGGACGTTATCATTATACAGCTATAAAAGAAGATGGAGATCTTATTGCCTGGGGCGATGATACATTCAAACAGACACAGGTTCCATCATCAGTTAATAAAGGTGAAGTATCAGAATTATATACAGGATACTATCAGAACTATGCTGTTATGTCAGATGGAAGCATTAAGACATGGGGCTTAAAAGGATATTTATTAGGTACAGATGATCTTGGACGTGACATTCTTGTAAGACTTATTAATGGTGCTAAGATGACAATGACAATTGGTGCGGTATCAGTTATCATATCAACATGTCTTGGCGTTATTATCGGTGGTATTTCAGGTTTCTTTGGAGGCAAAGTTGACTTACTTTTACAGCGACTTACAGAGATTGTATCATCATTACCATTTATTCCATTCTGTATGATTCTCTCATCATTAATTGGTAATAAGATATCAGAGAATCAGCGAATTGCTCTTATTATGATGATATTAGGTCTGTTATCATGGCCAAGTTTATCAAGACTTGTTCGTGCACAGGTATTAGCAGAAAGAGAAAAAGAATTCGTTACAGCAGCCAGAGCAATGGGTGTTAAAGAATTCGTTATTGTATTTAAACATGTAGTTCCAAATATTGTGTCAGTAATTATTGTATCTGCTACTCTTGATTTTGCTTCATGTATGTTAACAGAGTCAACACTGTCATATTTAGGATTTGGTGTATCACCACCACAGCCTACATGGGGTAATATGTTATATGGTAGTAACAATAGTATTGTAATCCAGAGTTATTGGTGGAGATGGGTATATGCATCAATTGCATTAGGTGTATGTACAATATGTATTAACTTAGTTGGTGATGGTCTCCGTGATGCAATGGATCCAAAGTCTAATAAGAGATAGGAGGGAATAAGAAATGGCATTATTAGAGGTTAATAATCTGCATACATTTTTCAAGTCAAAAAGAGGAACAATAAAGGCTGTTAACGGCGTTTCTTATTCTGTAGATGCAGGAAAGACACTTGGAGTTGTTGGTGAAAGTGGTAGTGGTAAGAGTGTATCTGCCATGAGTATCTTAAAACTTCTTGATGATAATGGATATATAGCAGAAGGTTCAATAACATTTGATGGAAGAAATCTTGCAGATCTTTCATACAAAGAGATGTGTAAAGTTCGTGGTAATGATATATCAGTTATCTTCCAGGAACCTATGACAAGCTTAAATCCAATTTTTACAATAGAAAGACAGGTTGCTGAACCATTTATAGTTCATCAGCATATGCCTAAAAAAGAGGCAAATGCAAAAGTAATTGATATGTTAAAAGCTGTTAAGATTCCTAATCCTGAAGCTGTTGCAAAGCAGTATCCACATCAGTTATCAGGTGGTATGAGACAGCGAGTTATGATCGCAATAGCACTTGCATGTAAGCCAAAGTTATTAATAGCAGATGAACCTACAACTGCTCTTGATGTTACAATACAGGCTCAGATTCTTAAGCTCATGAATGAGCTTAAGGACAAGAATGGAACATCAATTCTGTTCATTACACATGATCTTGGTGTTATTAATGAGATGGCAGATGATGTTGCTGTTATGTATTGTGGACAGGTTGTTGAAAAAGCACCTGTAAGAACAATATTCGGTAAGGATAATAAGTATTCACATCCATATACAGAAGGATTAATGTTCTCTATTCCAAGACTTGATACTCCAACTGGAACAAGACTTGAGGCAATCCCAGGTTCAGTTCCACATCCTCTTGATTTACCAAAAGGATGTAAGTTTGCACCAAGATGTAAATATGCAACTGAAAAGTGCAGACAGGAAGAACCAGCACTTGAAAAGATTGAAGAAGATCATGTAATCAGATGCTTCTATCCTCAGAAAGGAGTAAGAGCAAATGGCTAAGAACGAAGAAAAGAAAGTACTTATTCATATAGATAACCTTAAACAGTACTTTCCAATAAAAACAACAAGTAAAAAAGGTGAAAAATTATATGTCAGAGCTAATGATGGAATCTCACTTGATATATATGAAGGTGAGACAGTAGGTCTTGTTGGTGAGTCAGGATGTGGTAAATCAACATTTGGACGTACACTTTTACAGTTATATCATCAGACAGCCGGAAGTACAATGTACTACGGAAGAGACATTGATGAGATTGCACCAGGATATGTAATGGATATTCTTCCACATCTTGATAAGAAGAGAGCAGAGATAATTGAACTTCAAAAGAAAGCAAAAGAAGCTCATGAGCAATATGATAAACTTACAAAAGAAGAAGAAAAACATGATATGGCAGATGCAGTTCGTGAAGCAGACAGACTTGCAGATGAAGCATTTCATGATGTTGTACAGTTAATCGGTGGTTTTTATGTTGCAGACAGCTTACATGAAGTATCAGAAGCACTTGTAAAAGAGTATAAAGCAGGTGTAGAAGTTGTTCAGCTTAAGAATAAGAGAGAAAAAGCAAAAGATGGAGATAAGGCTAAGTTTGATGCAGAGATAAAATCAAAAGAAGCTTATCTTGAAGAATGTCGTAAAGCAATATATGAATTACAGAAGAAGTATAAATCAAATCCTGATTTTGATAAATACGAAGCTTATAGAGATAAAGGTATTAACCTTGCCAAATTAACAACAGATGAGATGAGATTTTTAAGAAGAGACTTACAGCTTATCTTCCAGGATCCATATTCATCACTTAATCCAAGAATGACAGTAGGTCAGATTATTGGTGAAGGTCTTCTTGCTCATAATTATTTTAAGAAAAATAATGAAGAGATGCAGGAATATGTAACAAGTATAATGGAAAAATGTGGTCTTGCACCATATTTCATTCACCGTTATCCACATCAGTTCTCTGGTGGACAGAGACAGAGAATTGGTATTGCAAGATCACTTGCATTAAAGCCAAAATTTGTTGTATGTGATGAAGCTGTTTCAGCTCTTGATGTATCAATTCAGTCACAGATTATTAATCTTTTATTAGACCTTAAGGAAGAAGAGAACTTAACATACCTTTTCATCTCACATGATCTAAGTGTAATTAAGTATATCAGTGATAGAGTTGGTGTTATGTATCTTGGTAACCTTGTTGAACTTTCAACAACAGAGCAGCTTTTTGCTAAGCCAATGCATCCATATACAGAAGCTTTATTATCAGCTATTCCAACAACAGATCTTGATGATAATAAAGAGACAATCATTCTTGAAGGAGACATTCCTAGTCCAATAAGACCACCAAAAGGATGTAAGTTCCATACAAGATGTCGTTACTGTACAGATATATGTAAGAAGGTTACTCCTGAATTTGAAGAAGTTGAACCAGGTCATTTTGTAGCATGTCATCATAAACTTGGTGAAGAAAACAAATAATTAGCATATATATTTGAACCGACCTTCAAAAGTTAGAGTTAAGAATCTAACTTTTGATAGGTCGGTTTATTAGTATAAAAATGTAACACTATAATGCTAAATGGAACAACCACAGGATATATACATATATACGAATATACACAAAGGAAATATGCACAAATAAGAATTCGAATGAAAAATAGTATGGAGTTATTATGCAATTATGATATAATTAATGTAACTGTGATTAATAATCAGTAATTATTAATTAATGATTACTAATTAATGATTAAGATTAATATGTATGGAATTGATAAGGAGAAAAATATAGATGGTTTTTGATAGCAAATTTGACAGAGCTATGGAGTGGCTTAAGAAACAGGATAATGGTCATGGACATAAGAATATACAGGATGATGAACATAATAAGACGACAGAAAGTGAGATGTCAGATAATAAAGTTATAGTTCAAAATGAGAATATGTCAAATATGTCAGATACTAATGAGTCAGATTCGATTGATAAGAAAGATCTTCCTGATATGGAGACGATAAGAGCAGAAGCACTTATGGATTATGAAGAAGATGAAGTAAAACCAGGTTGGAAAGATGTAGTTGCAATGGTATTATCAGCATTTATGATGATATTGCCTGTAGCACTTATCATATTTGGTATGGTATATCTTGTAGCATGGCTTATGTTTCTTAGATAAGAGTAAGTTATATTAAAAGAACACGATGTCTTATATTAAAAGAACATTATGTTTTATATTGAAAAAACATTATATCGTGCGATATAGTTTTGATTAAGAAAATATAGAAAATATATAATAGTTAAAATACATGATTGTAAAGATGAAATTGATGATATAGATACCATATCTTGAATAAATATCAGAATTAATGTTGCAATTGTGTGGATATATATAATATGTAAATATATAAAAAAGGAGATAGTAAAAGTATGGGGATGGGAAATTACATTGACAGAATAATCGAAGCAGATGTTGAGAATGGAGAGATTAGTGGTGCTGATATATGTGTCATTAAGAATAATGAAGAGATATATCGTAAGCAATATGGATATTCTGACAAAGAGAGACATATTGCTATGCCTGATGATGCAATATTTAGAATGTATTCAATGACAAAGCCTGTTACAGCAGTTGCTATGATGATACTTGTTGAGAGAGGGATAATAGATCTTAATGATCCGGTATCTAAGTATATGGATACTTACAAGAATCCTAAAGTTCTATCAAATGGTAAGGTCATAGATGCAAAACGTGAGATTCTAATAAAAGATATTATGAATATGACTTCAGGAATGTCATATCCAGATAGTAATACACTTGCCGGAAGAATTGTTGGAGACTTATATGATGTTCTTCAAAAAGAGCAAAGAGAAGGCAAAGGTAGAACTACTGTGGAATGGTGCAGGGAACTTGGTAAACTTCCACTTGAATTCAACCCAGGGGAAGAATGGCGATATGGTACAAGTGCAGATGTCTGTGGTGCTGTTATAGAGATTGCAAGTGGTAAGAGATTAAGTGAATTTATGAGAGAAGAGATATTTGAACCACTAGGAATGAAGGATACAGACTTTTATGTACCAGAAGAAAAATGGGACAGATTCACACAGGTATACGAATATACAGAAGATGGTATTCTAAGTCCTTATGAATGTAGACATCTTGGAATTACAGATTATAGAACACTTCCAGCTTTTGAATCAGCAGGTGCAGGTCTTGTATCAACTATTAATGATTACAAACGTTTTGCACTTATGTTACTCAATGATGGAGAATATAATGGAAGGACAATTCTTCACAGAAAGACGATGGATTATTTAAGAACACCTTGTGTTGGTGACGAACTTTTAGCTAATAGAGAATGGGAATCGCAAAGAGGTTACACTTATGGTAATCTTATGCGAATAATGAAAGATATAGCACAGGCAGGAACATTAGGAAGTGTTGGTGAATTTGGTTGGGACGGCTGGACAGGCAATTATTTTTTTGTTGATCCGGCAGAGAATATGATAATGTTATATTTTATCCAGAGAATTAATGGAGGAAAATTTACGACTATTAATAAACTTAGGAATGTCATATATGGCAATCTTGGAGAATATATAAAACGTTTTGAATAGAAATAAGTAAAATAGCTCAGACATCCTAATAGATACAAGAAAATATGTGAATGAGTAAAATATAGAATAAGTTAAAAATATGAAAATTGATTAAGGATTGAATGACTAAGAAATGTGAATAGTTAGACGTATAAGTGTTATAAAAAGGTATATAAAAGAGGAGGGGCCGGTATCTGGTCAGGATACCGGCCTTATGCATATCTGCATATTATGAAAAAACTAAAAAGCATTAGTTATATATTAATCTTAAGGAGAAGTGGTCAGCTTCTTTATTTCTTAAGACTCTTATAGTATAATTCCAAAATATGGTGAGTTTATGAACAAATGTTAAATATAGTGTGAAAAATGAAAATAATTTATTCATATTTAGAAGTATTGCTGGTATTTAAAAATGATGACTTTGCCGATTAAATAATAGAGTAACATACGATTATGCGAAATGTGTAAATAAAATCAGCAAATTTAAATAAAAAGTCGGAGGTAATAGTATGAGTGATTTATTTTCAGGGTTAGAAAGTCTTGGACTTGGAAGTCTAGAAGGAATGTCGATATACGATGAGGAGAAAAAGGCAGCAACAGATGCAAAAGGTCAGGCTGCTGTACATGAAGTAACAGAGGAAGAACTTCTATTAGACAGAACTTTCAAATGTCCGGTATGTGATAATCAGTTTAAGAGTAAAACTGTAAAAACAGGAAAGGTGAGATTATTAAGCCAGGATACGGATTTAAGACCAAAATATACACCATTTGATGCATTAAAATATGATGCTGTAGCATGTCCAAAGTGTGGATATGCAGCTGTAGCAAGATTTTTTAATGTGATGACAACTCCACAGGCAAAACTTATAAAAGAGAAGATATCTGTTGGATTTAAAGGAATTGATAATGAAAAGGCAACATATTCATATGAAGATGCAATAGAGAGACATAAACTTGCTCTTGTCAATGCTGTTGTAAAAAAAGCAAGAATCAGTGAAAGAGCATATACATGCATGAGACTTGGATGGTTATACAGAGGAATGGCAGAAGCACTTCCAAAGGATACACCTAATTATGAAACTACTATCCAGTCATTAAAAGCACAGGAGAATGAATTTATTAAGAATGCTTATGAAGGATTCTCAGCAGCACTTAGTAAAGAAGATTTTCCAATATGCGGAATGGATGAGAATACACTTGTATATCTTGTAGCGGATCTTGCAAGAAGAAGTGGTAAATATGACATAGCACTTAAGCTTTTATCAGAAGTTATTACATCAAGATCAGCAAAAAGTGCCTTAAAAGATAAAGCACGAGATCTTAAAGAAATAATAAGTGCCGAAAGAAAGTAAGGTAATCTTAAGAAATTGTAAGTTTTTTACCATTGAATTAATCTCGACTTTGTGATAATATTAGCAATCGGTAATAATATTATTAAGAATGTTGAGGTTACTTATTATGAAAAAGATAAAACAGATTTTTTCAAATTTGTATGTTAATTACATTTTGTCTGCTTTAGTTCTCAACTTGTTAATAGAGAGCTTTAGCAGACATTCTTTTTTTAAGGCATTATTGTATATAAAAGACAGTCCATTAATGTTTTTATTAAATGCGGCAATAATACTATGTACATTATCAGTAGCACTTATATTTAAGAGAAGAATGTTTGCAGTTACATTTATTGGTGCTATATGGTTACTTGCAGGTATAACTAATGGTATAGTATTAGGAAGCAGAGTAACACCGTTTACAGCATCCGATCTAAAGCTTGTAAAATATGCAGTAGCAATTATCAATAACTATATACCAATGTATAAGATTATACTGATAATAGTAGGTCTTATTACATTTATAGTTGTTACAGTTGTATGGTGGTTCAAAGCACCAAAAGTAACAGAGAAGATACCTTATATAAGACATGTTGTTATTGTGGCAGCTGTATTTTTTGGTCTTATTAATATAATATATATATCAACAGATACAGGAATATTACCAACTAAGTTTGGTAATATAGCACAAGGATATCTTGATTATGGTTTTCCATACTGCTTTTCTAATACTCTTCTCAATACAGGTATAAGCAAGCCTAGCAATTATTCAACAGAACTTGTTGATGAGATCGTTGAAGAAGTAGAGACAGAGATGCCAGTAACAGAACCAGAGAGTGAGACAGCGACACAGACACAGGAGAATCCGGCTAACAAAGATGAAGGTACACCTAATATCATATTCATTCAGTTAGAATCATTTTTTGATCCTCTTGAGATGAAGAATCTTACATTCTCAGAAGATCCTATACCTAATTTTAGAAAGATATATGAGACTTATTCATCAGGATATCTTAGTGTACCATCAGTTGGTGCAGGTACAGCTAATACAGAATTCGAGATTATATCAGCAATGAACCTTGATTTCTTCGGACTTGGAGAGTATCCATATAAGACAATACTCAAGAAGTCAACATGTGAATCAATTGCATATGACCTTTCAGATAAAGGATATAAGACACATGCAATTCATAATAATGATGCTACTTTTTATGATAGAAATAATGTATTCTCAAAATTTGGATTTGATACATTCACACCAGTTGAATATATGAGAATTACAGAGACAACTCCTATGGGATGGGCAAAAGATAAATTCCTTATTCCAGAGATTATGCAGACACTTGATTCAACACAAGAACGAGATTTTATATATACAATATCAGTTCAGGGACATGGTGAATATCCTTCTTATGATGTTGGATTAGATAAAAAGATAACAATAGATGGTATCGAAGATGAGAGTCGTAAGAATTCATTTGAGTATTATGTTAATGAGATATCAGAGATGGATGATTTTGTAGCTTCACTTCTTGCTAAGCTAAGTCTTAGTGAAGAGAAGACAATCGTTGTTATGTATGGAGATCATCTGCCTAGTCTTTCAATAACAGAAGACGAGATAAGCAATGGAGATCTATTCCAAACTAAGTATGTTATCTGGAGTAACTACGATATGCCAGTTGTGCATAAGGATGTTGAAGCATATCAGCTTACATCACATCTCTTCTCAATTCTTGGATGGTCAGATGGTACAATGATTAAGTATCATCAGGCATGTGCTAATAATGAAGATTATCTTGAGAAGATGCAGGTACTTGAGTATGATATGTTATATGGAGATCATAATGTATATGATGGAGAGAACCCATATAAGCCATCAGATATGCAGATGGGAACACAGCCAATAGTTGTAAGTCGTGCTTATGAGAACTCAGGCGAACTATTTGTTGCAGGTAAGAACTTCACAGAATATAGTAAAGTATATATTAATGGTAAAGAATATGATACTGAATATCTGTCACAGTATACATTAAAAGTTAAAGACTATGAGATAAAAAATGGTGATGAGATAAAAGTAGGACAATGTGGAGATGACCATATAGTTCTTGGATATTCAGAAGCATTCAAATATACAGCGACAACAGGTAATACAACGAATGGAAATGATAAGTAGCATAAAGACAATGCACATATCTAAAATATAATTATGTGATTTTATTAAGAAAAGATGCGTTTATGATTACAAATATGTAATTATAGACGCATCTTTTATACAGATGGAGCACTTTACAACGTTAAAACTTTGCAAAAATGTTCTTGGAAATTAAAAGCAATGATGGTATACTAAGATTAGTAACAAGTTGTGAGAAGAAAGAAACAGGAGGGAATGTCTATCCTTGCTGTTCACCGTTGGGAAAGAAAACTAACTTTAAGTTAGGAAATATAAGAGATTAGAGAAAAATACTAACCAAAACAACAACAGTAAAGGAGACATAAAATGAGACTATTTAAGAAAATTCTAGCAAATCTTTTGTTGGCAGTTAATTCCTTAATGATAATATATCAGGGCGTTTTACTTGGTGATGTAATCGATACATTATATCATCTTGAAGCTTCGCAACTTAAGCAGGAACTGATTCTTATGGCACTAAGTATTGGTATAGGAGCTGTATCGGGTATAGGAGCATGGAATATAATTCATGATCTGACAGGTATGAAGATGAAACGACTAAAACTTGCAATCTTTCATTTTGACCTGAGAGCTGATGAGAAACCGGAGCTCACAGACTATAATACGAATCTTGATATGATATATAGTAAGAATATGGCAGCAAACTGGAATATGATGTCAGTTCTGTATCTTATGATTTTTGCAATAATAGCTATGTGTAGAATTAATGTTATAATGATGATTATAGGAATAATTGTGTCAATGCTTCCGCTTTGCGTTCCTAAGTTCGCAGGAGAATTTGTTAAGAGAGCAGTTACCAGCTTTGCTAAGGAGAACCAGCGATATCAGGAATATGTCTCAGAACATCTCAATGGAAAAGAAGAGATAAAACAGTATCAGGTAACGAAGAAAGTTGAAGAAGAACATGAAGAGATGGCAACTTCTGTCGAAGATAGCAGAAAAAAGGCAAAAAGAATATCTTCAGCAACTAATATTGTTAGCTCAATGTTAGCGTCACTTTCCTTTTTCTTAATTATATTGTGTGGTGGCATATTAGCTATCAACGGGCTTATTACGGCAGGAAATGTTATAACGATGATTGAACTTATGAATTATACGGTAGAGCCTATGGTTAAAATATCCGAACTTCTTAAGGAGAAGAAAGGCTGTGCTGATATTATGAATAAGTTTATACAAAAAGAAAAAGATGGCAAGGTATTGGCAGATAATGCTGTAAGTATAGAATATAAACCAGTAGAAGTGTGTATGGAAGATGTATCTTTTACTTATGATGGTGAGAATAAAAAAGAGATATTGCATGGATTTAACTATCGCTTTGAAGCAGGCAGGAAATATCTTGTATGTGGCAGCAGCGGAGCTGGTAAGACAACTCTTGGACGATTGATTGCAGGTGAACTTAGACCGGATACAGGCAGAATATATATTGACGGCAATACAAAGGAAGATATTAACAGAGATGTATATAATTATATTCGTAAAGTTAATCAGGATAATCGTGTATATTCCATGAGCCTTAGAGATAATATACGTTTTTACAGAGAGATATCAGATTCTCAGACAGATGTGTTAATGAAGGAGTTTAATCTTAATGGACTTGAGGATAATAAAGAAGATATACATTCTCTCTCTGGTGGTGAAAAAGAACGTATATCTATTGCAAGAGCCTTTGTGGATGTACCAGGCTTTGTGATATTTGATGAACCGACATCTTCACTTGATATAGATAATGCCAAAAATGTTATGAGTCAAATATGTGCTCTTAAGAGTACAGTTCTGTGTATCTCGCATATTGAATCAGATGAGATAAAAAGTATGTTTGACGAGATTATTACACTATAAACGATACATTGCAAAAATACATCGTAGACGATAATACAATATTGTTATAATACAATACCGATATAACAGAGATTATTCAATATCTACACTGTTAGTCTTTAGAATCGCACGCTGCAGTGAGTCTTTGGAATTCTTCCATGGCTCATTATCATAACGAAAATCGAATTTGTTAATAAACCAGTCGATGTCACCAAGGACACGTTCCATATTCTCGATATAGAGCTTATCAGTGATAGAGAGAAATTCATTAAGAGCAGAATCTTTAAGCTCCTTTGGTGCGTAATCTGTGAGAACCGCATAATGCCTTTGGCAAAAACCTTTGGAAGATTTATATTTTTCACGAAATGCTTCATCAGTCTTCCAAAGGTGAAAGATTGTAGCAATATAGCGGTCAAATATTCCGTTGATACGACTGCATACAAAGCATGAATTATCGAGATTGTGGATATATTCAGTTACAGGATTGCCTGTAGTCTTGTTCTTAGAGAATAGTGATATCTTAGGCATAGTTCTGTGCTTAGTGGCAGCCTTAACGTCACCAATAGTCTTGCGAAGATGTGTGCTCATAACAAGAGCCATTCCGAGACGATTATTCTGATCATATACCATCTTAACGTGTTTGTCACAAAAACCAAGACGGTCAGTAACAGCACGAATATCATCTTCCATATATGAAGGTCCCATTGTATATTCAACAGCATTATTCTCAAGCTCCTTATACATTGCACATACAGGACACTCACAATCTTTTGAAAAAGCATCATTTACAGGAATTGCATATAATTTTTCTTTCATAATGTTCTCCTTAATCTTTATAATATAGTTTGGTATTATGACATCATGTAGATAGTATAGCATAAAAAATTTTTTTTTGGTATACTGTTGATAACATAGTAAATAGTGAATATATAAAGAAAAGAGTATTGCATTTATATATGTGTGAAAACGAAAAATATGACTAAAAGGATATAAGTAAACAATAATATAGCTGAGGTGTCAGAATGAATGAATTAACTATTAATCTAAAAAGTGGCAGCGATAAGCCAATGTATGAACAGATATATGATTATATAAAAAATGAGATAATATCAGGTAAAATGTATGTGCAGTATAAGTTACCATCAACAAGAGCATTATCTAAACATCTTGATATAAGTCGTAGTACTGTTGAGATGGCGTATGAACAACTTTTATCAGAAGGTTATATAGAAGCTGTTCCATGTAAAGGATATTATGTTGCAGCGACTAATTCACTTTTGTCTTATAAAAAAAGTGAGATAAAGAAGAAAGATAGGGAAGACAACCTAAAAGATAGTAAAAAATATGATATAGACTTTTCGCCAAGAGGAATCGACCTTGAATCTTTTCCTTATAATGCATGGAGAAAAGTGACAAAAAATATTCTTATAGATGATAACAAGGAATTATTCAATGCAGGAGACAGGCAGGGAGATTATGAATTCAGAAGCACAATATGCAATTATCTGTATCAGGCAAGAGGTGCAGTATGTGAGCCGGAGAGAGTTATAGTAGGTGCTGGTAATGAATATCTGCTTATGCTTCTTAATCAGATAATAGATGAGAATAGTATTATTGCAATGGAAGATCCAACATATAAGCAGGCATATAGAATATTTAGGAGTATGGGCAGATGTGTAGAACCGGTAATGTTAGACAGATATGGTATAGATATCTCTAAGTTAGAAAAGACTAATGCATCAATAGCTTATGTAACACCATCACATCAGTTCCCGCTTGGAATTGTTATGCCGGTTCATAGACGTAATGAACTTCTTGCATGGGCTGAATTAATGGAAGACAGATATATAATAGAAGATGATTATGATAGTGAATTCAGATATAAAGGCAAACCGATACCATCACTTTTTGGAAGTGACACCAAAGACAAAGTCATATATATAGGAACTTTTTCACGTTCGATAGCACCGGCAATAAGAATGAGTTATATGGTACTTCCGGAATCATTATTTGCAAGATACAAAGAGAGGATAAGTTTTTATTCAAGCAGTGTTCCACGAATAGATCAGAAGATTGTTAATGCTTTTATTAATGAAGGGTATTATGAGAGACATCTTAATAAGATGCGAGCTACATATAAGAATAAAAAAGAGACACTTGTTAATGCGATTAAAAAATATGGAAAATGCAGCCGGATAATTGGGGATGAAGCCGGAATACATATTCTTGTAGAGATAGATAATGGGCTTAGTGAAAAAGAACTTGTTGAACGTGCGAAGATAGCGGGAGTCAGAGTATATCCTTTATCAGATTATTATATTGATATAAATGATCTGACAGGGCGTCCTACAATTCTTATAGGATATGCAGTTATTGGAGTTGAAGAGATTGAAGATGGGATAAAAAGAATAGCTGATATATTGTAGAAAATAATATATATAGGTAATGATTCTAAATGCAACTATTATAAAAGTGATAACATGAATACAATAGATAGAAAAAATGAAAAAATGATGACATGAATATAATAATAGATAGAAAAATAATAACTGTAAAGTTAATAGATAGCGAATAGAACATACAATAATACAACAGCTACAAAATTGATACATGTATAATAAAGAACAGTATAAATACAAGATAACCTGAGAATATAATATATCATTCTCAGGTTATCTGTATTAATATACTAGTTAATATTAATATAAGTTCTTCCGTTGTCACTAAAAGAAGCGACATCCTGATCATCTGATTCATCTTCAAAAAAATCGTCCTCAAACTCATCAGTGTCAGCATTAACAGCATCTCGGAAAGCATTATATTTTTTAAAATAAGCTAAAAGAAAACCAATAGCACTTCCTACAATAGCAAAACCGGCAACCAGTTTAGCAATATCTTTTTTACTCATAAGCATAAGCTCCTTTCAGATATACATCTTATAGATTATAATCGTTAATTAAACATAAATACATAATAGTTAATTGTAATACGAAATGGGAAAAAAATAAAGTAGTTTTTTGAACTCTGCTATGGTAATATTTGAGTACAGAAGGAAATATATATGGAGTGTGTGTAAAGATGGAAAAAAGAATATGTGATTGTAATATACCGGCTAATTTGAAAGAAGATATGATGTATGAAAAAATAGCAGAGTATATTGCAAACCTTGATGAAGACATGTGCGTTAATGATAAAGAATATGAGAGGAGACTTAATATATGTAGTAAGTGTTCGGACATATTTGGCGGTTTGACATGCAGATATTGTGGGTGTTTTGTGCTTGCAAGAGCAAAGAAAAAAGATATGTTTTGTCCTGCACCGGATAAAGACAGATGGAAATAAGAAGAAAGGATATTAGTGATAGATAATGAAAGTACAAAGAATAAATGAAGATATACATATTACAGAGATTGAAGATTTTGATTTGTTTCAGACGATGTTATGTGGACAATGTTTTCATTTTGAAGTAATCGATGACGAGAGAATAGCACTTGTTGCTGGTGGAAGGCTTGTTGTTGCAAGACAGCCACAAAGTGGAACGTTAATACTTGAAGATATGACAATAGAAGAGTATGATACATATTTTAGACATTATTTTGATCTTGATAGAGATTATGCGAGTATCAAGAGTAGATTGCTTAGTGAAGATGAACTTCTTAAGACTTCAATAGAGAGTATGAATGGTGTGAGAATACTTAATCAGGACTATTTAGAGACACTTATATCTTTTATAATATCTCAGAATAAACAGATTCCACATATTAAAAAGATAGTTGCAGGAATATCAAAGGAGTATGGAGAATATGTTGGAAGTGTAGGAGACATGCACTTTTATTCATTTCCGGATGTTGATGAAATCAAGAAGATAACTGAAGATGGACTTAGAGAGTTAAAGACAGGATTTAGAGCACCATATATTATGGATGCAATAGAATGTTATCTTGACGGCAGAATATCAGAAAAAGAACTTAGAGAAAGTACAACAGATGAATGTATAGATAAACTTATGCAGATAAAAGGCGTTGGTAGTAAAGTAGCTAACTGTGTAGCACTTTTTTCTCTTGAAAAAAGAGATGCATTTCCGGTTGATGTATGGATAAAACGAATAATGGAGAATATGTATTTTCATGGGGATACCAAAAAAGAAATTATTGAAGAATTTGCTAAGAAGAAATATGGGGAATATGGCGGTTATGCACAGCAATATTTATTTTTTTATGGAAGAGAAAATGGTATAGGTAAGAATGATAAAAAATAAGATATCATAATGATAAAAAAGATAGAAAGTGAGTAAAAAAGAGAAAATGATAGAAAACGCAAGTTATGATGAGAAAAAATAAGGAAAATACAAAAAAACATAACTTGCATAATAGGCACATTTTGACTAATATATAGCTAACGGTTAGCACTCGATGTGAGTGAGTGCTAATAGGTCTTTTTAAGAAGGAGGATTTTACCATGACATTAAAACCATTAGGAGACAGAGTTGTTATTAAACAGCTTATCGCAGAGGAAACAACAAAATCAGGAATCGTTTTACCAGGTGGTGCTAAGGAAAAACCACAGCAGGCAGAAGTAGTTGCAGTTGGACCAGGCGGAGTAGTAGATGGAAAAGAAGTTACAATGCAGGTTAAAGTTGGAGATAAAGTTATTTATTCAAAATATTCAGGAACAGAAGTAGAACTTGATGAAGAAAAATTAATAATCGTTAAACAGTCAGATATATTAGCAGTTGTTGAATAATTATAAATCAGGAGGTAATTGATTATGGCAAAGGAAATTAAATATGGCGCAGAAGCTAGAAAAGCTCTTGAAGCCGGTGTAAATAAATTAGCAGATACAGTAAGAGTTACATTAGGACCAAAAGGAAGAAATGTAGTACTTGATAAATCATTTGGTGCACCACTTATCACTAATGATGGTGTTACAATTGCAAAAGAAATCGAATTAGAAGATGCTTTTGAGAACATGGGTGCACAGCTCGTAAAAGAAGTTGCAACTAAGACTAATGATGTTGCAGGTGATGGTACAACAACAGCTACAGTTCTTGCACAGGCAATGGTTAATGCAGGTATGAAGAACCTTGCAGCAGGAGCTAATCCAATCATCTTAAGAAGAGGTATGAAGAAAGCAACTGATAAAGCAGTTGAAGCTATCAAGGCAATGAGTTCAAATGTAACAGGCAAAGAACAGATTGCAAAAGTTGCATCAATCTCAGCTGGTGATGAAGAAGTTGGACAGTTAGTAGCAGATGCTATGGAAAAAGTATCAAATGATGGTGTAATCACAATCGAAGAATCAAAGACAATGAAGACAGAATTAGACCTTGTTGAAGGTATGCAGTTCGATAGAGGATATATATCAGCATATATGGCAACAGATATGGATAAGATGGAAGCTGATCTCGATAATCCATATATCTTAATCACAGATAAGAAGATTGCTAATATTCAGGAGATATTACCACTTCTTGAACAGATTGTACAGTCAGGTTCTAAGTTATTAATTATTGCTGAAGATATCGAAGGCGAGGCATTAACAACATTAATCGTTAATAAACTTCGTGGTACATTCACAGTTGTTGGTGTTAAAGCTCCAGGATATGGTGACAGAAGAAAAGAGATGTTAAAAGATATAGCTATCTTAACAGGTGGTCAGGTAATCTCAGAAGAAGTTGGCCTTGAACTTAAAGATACAACAATCGATATGTTAGGTCGTGCAAAATCTGTTAAAGTTCAGAAAGAAAACACAATCATCGTTGATGGTGAAGGTGACAAAGAGCAGATTGCAGCAAGAGTTGCTCAGATTAAGAAACAGATTGAAGAGACAACTTCAGAATTTGATAAAGAAAAATATCAGGAAAGACTTGCAAAACTTGCAGGTGGTGTTGCAGTAATCAGAGTTGGTGCAGCAACTGAAACAGAGATGAAAGAAAATAAGTTAAGACTTGAAGATGCACTTGCAGCTACAAGAGCAGCAGTTGAAGAAGGTATCATCTCAGGTGGTGGTTCAGCTTACATTCATGCATCAAAAGAAGTTGCTAAGTTAGCAGATGTACTTGAAGGAGATGAGAAGACAGGTGCACAGATCATTCTTAAAGCACTTGAAGCTCCATTATACCATATCTCAGCTAATGCAGGACTTGAAGGTTCAGTAATCATTAACAAAGTTCGTGAATCAGAAGTAGGAACAGGTTTTGATGCACTTAATGAAAAATATTGCAATATGGTTACAGCAGGTATTCTTGATCCAGCAAAAGTTACAAGAAGTGCATTACAGAATGCAACAAGTGTAGCTTCTACATTACTTACAACAGAATCAGTTGTAGCAACAATTAAAAAAGATGAACCAGCTATGCCAGCAGGTAACCCAGGAATGGGAATGATGTAATTCAGATAACATAAATATAGATAAGATATTTGAATTAATAGCATAGTTAATAACTAAATATAAATATAAAACATAATAGATATAATGTTAAAAGCAGGTATTGTATACATATAAGTATATAATACCTGCTTTTGTGCATAATAGAGTTATAAATGCTATGTTATTAAAAACACGATATAAAAAACACGATATTATTTTTCTAACAAGAGTAGTCAGTAGTAGATATTCTGCATCAAAAGTAAGATTAGCAAAGTCAGCAAAGTCAGATTATAAAAGTTAGACTAGTTAGGTTAGAAAAGTCAGATTAGTAAAGTTAAGTTAGAAAAGTTAGATTAGTAAAGTTAAGTTAGAAAAATCAGATTAGAAAAGTTAGGCTAGTTAGGTTAGTAAAGTCAGATTAGCAAAGTTAGATTAGACTAGTCAGGTTAAAAAAGTTGGTAGAATTCATATTAAAAAGCATAAATATACAAATATAATGAATTAATATACAATAAAACATACTCAGTTATAAGTATTTTAGATTATTTTTTATAAGATATACCAGACCTTTAAACGATAAAAGCGTTAAAGCATTGGTGTTTACATATTACAAAAAATGTGTATAATTATTAGAAAAAGTTTATTTGGAGATGATGTAATATGAAGATTTATGCGTTTGAAGTGAGAGAAGATGAATTACAGGATTTTGAAAATGTAAAGCAACGATATAATGTTGAGATAACAACAGATAGCAGCAGACTTGATCTTGATAATATAGACAAAGTTAAGGGATATGAGGCTATAACAATCCTTGGTCATAGTTACATTACCAGAGAAGTAGCAGACAAACTTGTGGAAAATGGTGTGAAGTATGTATCAACACGAACTATAGGATATAATCATATAGATGTTCAATATGCAAAAGAAGTAGGACTTAAAGTAAGTAATTCCGGATATGCACCAAATGGTGTAGCTGAATATACAGTAATGCTTATGTTGATGACACTTAGAAATTATAAAGCTTCATTATATAGAGGTAACTGTAATGATTATTCACTAAAAGGACTTCAGGGAAGAGAACTGCGTAATATGACAGTAGGAGTAATTGGAACAGGAAGAATAGGTTCATGTGTTATAGAGAATCTTAAAGGTTTTGGCTGTAAGATTCTTGCGTATGACCATGCTAAGAAGAATACTACAACACCTGGTGTAAAATATGCAAAACTTGATGAGCTTTTAAGAAATAGTGATATTATAACACTTCATACACCACTTACCGACACAACATATCATATGATTAACAAACGTACATTAGCTAAGATGAAAGACGGTGTAATAATAATCAACTGTGCAAGAGGCGAACTAATGGATGTTGATGATGTTATAGAAGCGATTGAAAATCAGAAGATAGGTGGAATGGGTCTTGATGTATTTGAAAAAGAAGAAGGAATATATCATGAAGACAGACGTTCAGACATTATAAGTAATAAAGAGATGGCATATATAAGACAGTTCCCTAATGTTGTAATGACACAGCATATGGCATTCTATACAGATACAGCAGTTAGTGACATGGTAGACTATGGTGTAAAAGGTCTTGTGGATTTTGCTGAAAAAGGAACATGTGATTTCAAATTATAGTAGTAAAAAGTTTTGTAAAATTTAATATTTAAATTTGAAAAATCCCTTTTAATTAGTGCAAAAAAACGATATAATTTAATAGTGCGAAAAACAGAATAAATATTTTTCGGCATATTTTAGAAATAATTAACAGGGAGGAAATAACAATGAGCGAATATTATTCAGAGCAGATTGTTAAAAGAAAAACACCTGCATATAAGCAGGCAGTAAAAATTATACTTATTGCTTTTACAGCATTATTTTTTGTACTGGGAATGATGGTTCCGATATTTCTGTTACCAACACTTCTGTTTGGTCTTTTGACATATTTTTTTATCTCAAGACTTGAGATTGAATATGAATATGCATTTGTAAGCGGAGAACTTAGTATTGATAAGATTTATAATAAGTCAAGACGAAAAAAGTGTATGGATGTTGACTTTGATCAGACAGAAATTATTGCACCACTTGGAGCATATCAGCTTGACGAATATAAGAATAAGCAGTTAAAAGAATGCGATTATACTTCAGGCGAATCAGAAAAAGAAGTATTTGTTATGATTGCTCATAAAGGCAGCGAGCTTGTAAAAATACTCTTTGAACCAAATGCCAGAATGTTAGAAGATATGAGAAACTGCTCACCTAGAAAAGTTATTCTTAAATAAATGAATAAACTAAGTGAGTTATAAGCAATACTTATTAAATGGCAATATAAAAAATATATACTAATATATTGACAATTAAGAGTACATTTGTTAAACTTGTGGAAAGCTAAGAGGAACATAGGGCTTATGTTCCAAACTTATACTACATACTGTGTGGTTATGCCGGATTACATAATCACACATAAGTTTTATATTATAGAAAGTGAGGATTTACAAATGGGTAAAATAGTTGGCGAAGGAATTACTTTTGATGATGTATTATTAGTACCTGCATATTCAGAAGTTACTCCTAATCTAGTTGATTTATCAACCTATCTTACTAAGAAGATTAAGCTAAACATTCCTATGATGAGTGCTGGTATGGATACAGTTACAGAACATAGAATGGCAATTGCAATGGCTAGACAGGGTGGTATCGGAATTATTCATAAGAACATGTCTATTGAGGCACAGGCAGAAGAGGTTGATAAAGTTAAACGTTCAGAGAACGGTGTTATCACAGATCCTTTCTATCTATCACCAGAACATACACTTGAAGATGCTAACAATCTTATGGCAAAATTCAGAATATCAGGTGTGCCAATTACTGAAGGCAAGAAACTTGTAGGTATTATTACAAATCGTGATCTTAAATTTGAAACAGATTTCTCAAAGAAAATTAAAGAATCAATGACAAGTGAGAATCTTGTAACTGCTAAAGAAGGAATTACACTTGAAGAAGCAAAAAAGATTCTTGCAAAAGCAAGAAAAGAAAAATTACCTGTAGTTGATGATGATTTTAATCTAAAAGGACTTATCACAATTAAAGATATTGAAAAACAGATTAAATATCCATATTCAGCAAAAGATGCGCAGGGACGTCTTCTCTGTGGAGCAGCAGTTGGTATTACAAAGAACTTAATGGAAAGAGTAGACGCACTTGTTAAAGTAAAAGTTGACTGTGTTGTACTTGATTCAGCTCATGGTCATTCAAAGAATATCATTGACGCTGTTAAACAGATAAAAGAAAAATATCCTGATCTTCAGGTAATAGCTGGTAACATAGCAACAGGTGAAGCTGCAAAAGCATTAATTGAAGCTGGTGTAGATGCAGTAAAAGTTGGTATTGGACCAGGTTCAATCTGTACAACACGTATCGTTGCAGGTATCGGTGTTCCACAGATTACAGCTATTATGGATGCATCAGAAGTTGCTAAACAGTATGGAGTTCCAGTAATAGCAGATGGTGGTATCAAGTTCTCAGGAGATATCACAAAAGCAATTGCAGCAGGTGCTAACCTCTGTATGATGGGAAGCATATTTGCAGGATGTGATGAAAGTCCAGGAACATTCGAATTATATCAGGGTAGAAAATATAAAGTATATCGTGGTATGGGTTCAATCGCAGCTATGGAGAATGGTAGTAAAGACCGTTACTTCCAGACAGATGCCAAGAAGTTAGTACCAGAAGGCGTTGAAGGACGAGTAGCTTATAAGGGAACTGTAGAAGATACAGTATTCCAGCTTATTGGTGGCCTTCGTTCTGGTATGGGATATTGTGGTGCAAAAGATATCGAGACATTAAAAGAAACAGGAAGATTTGTTAAGATATCATCAGCTTCATTAAAAGAAAGCCATCCACATGATATTCATATTACAAAAGAAGCTCCTAACTATAGCGTAGATCAGTAATATTATAGACTAATATTAATAATATACAGAGATAATTAGAATAATGCCTGTAAGCTTATGATTAGCTTACAGGCATTATTTTAATTATCTCTGTTCGATTTATCTTTTATATGGATCTTTGTCGGATTTTTGTTAAGAGTGGAAGTAAAAAATAGAAATAATGTCTGATTGATAACAAACACTTAATATGCTACAATTTGAGAAGATACTGCAGGTAATTGTAAAAGTAAAGATTTCCAATTGCCTAAGAAGACACTTGGATTAAGGGGGATTTTGCTATTATGAGAGAGAATAGAGCGGATATTAACTGGCTTTCTAAGACAGAAGTATTTAAAATTAATGCAATTTGTGCACATTCAGATCACAGGTTTTATCTGAATAAAGAAGATGCTGACAGAGAGAATATGACACTTAGACATTCACTTAATGGAACATGGAAATTTTTATATTCTAAGCATATAGCACAGAGAGAGACAGATTTTTACAGAGAAGATTATGATGATAGTAAAATGAGCGAGATTGAAGTACCATCAAGTATACAATCGGTAAGATATAATTATTCAATTCCACATTATACTAATCAAAAGTATCCATGGGATGGACATTCAGCTATTATACCACCACAGATATCAGAAGGTGAAAAAGACGAAGTAGGAAGTTATGTAAGATATTTTGATTTGCCACAGGAATATAAAGATATGAGAGTATTTGTGTCATTCCAAGGTGTTGAAAATGCTTTTTATGTATGGCTTAATGAAGAATTCATAGGATATAGTGAAGATAGTTTTACACCATCAGAATTCGAGATAACACAATATCTTAGAGATAAGAATAACAAGATAGCAGTTGAAGTACATAAAGCCAGTACAGGAGCATGGCTTGAAGATCAGGATTTTTGGAGATTATCAGGAATATTCAGAGATGTATATATATATGCTATCCCTGATATACATCTAAGAGATATGTTCATAACATCATCTTTTAATAATGATTATACTAGTGCTACTCTTAATATCGAAGGAAATATAGAGAAAGAACTAGAAACAGAACTTAATATGAATAAAGTATCAGTTAGCGCAGATGTTATATATGATAGAGAAAGAGTAGCATGTATACAGGAGACGGATATATCTGACAGCAGTTTTATTTTAACTACGGATATTGACAAACCAAGACTTTGGAGTGCAGAGACACCTCATCTGTATGACATATATATCTATATAAAAAAAGATAACGTTATAGAAGAAGTAGTGCGTTACAGATATGGACTTCGAGAATTCAAGATGGATAATGGAGTTATGAAACTTAATGGAAAGAGAATTGTATTTAAGGGAGTAAACAGACACGAATTCTCATGTTATAACTTAAGAAGTGTAAGCGAAGAAGAGATGTTATGGGATATAAAGTTCTTAAAAGCTAATAATATTAATGCAGTAAGAACATCACATTATCCTAATAACACAAGATGGTATGAGTTGTGCGATGAATATGGAATATATCTGATAGATGAGACTAACCTTGAGACGCATGGAACATGGAATTATGGAAAAGAAAGAGATATGAATGCAATACCTGGAGATAAGCCGGAGTGGCTTTATATAGTCTTGGACAGGGCAAAATCAATGTTTATGCGAGATAAGAATCATTCAAGTGTGCTTATATGGTCATGTGGTAATGAATCTTATGGAGGACTTGATCTATATAAGATGTCTGAATTCTTTAGAAAAGCAGATAGTACTAGACTTGTCCATTATGAAGGTATATATAATGATAGAACATACAATGATACAAGCGATATGGAGAGCAGAATGTATGCAACTGTCACTGATATAAAACAATATCTTGATACAAAACCAACAAAACCATATATAAGCTGTGAATATTCACATGCTATGGGTAATTCATGTGGTGGATTAAGTCTGTATACAGAATTAGAAGACATGTATGAACAGTATCAGGGTGGCTTTATATGGGATTACATTGATCAGGGCATAATGAGAGAAGATATATATGGTAATAAAGTACTTGCGTATGGTGGAGATTTTACTGACAGACCTACAGATTATAATTTCTGTACTAATGGAATTATATTTGCAGACAGAAAGACTTCACCTAAGATGCAGGAGATAAAACATCTCTTTGCTAATATAGTAATAAAACCTAACAAAGCAGGAGTACATATTAGTAATAATAATCTTTTTGTCAATACTGATTATGTTAAATTTGAGTATACAGTTGAACTTGATGGAAGCCTGGTAGACGAAGGTGGTTTTGTAGTAGATGTGAATCCGGGAGAGGACAGGCTTGTGTCAGTGCCATATAGAAGCATGAATGAATCTGGCGAATATGCGATTACGATAAAAGCCCTTCTTAAGAATGATACAAAATGGGAAAAAGCAGGATATGAAGTAGCTTTTGGACAGTATATTTTTGTCAATGAAAAAAACATTAGCGAGAAGTTATATGAACAAATTAGCAATGTACAGACAACATACAGAGTTGTCAATGGTAAAGATACACTTGGTATTAATGGAGATAATTTTAAAGTAATGTTTGACAAACAGAAAGGTAGTATTATATCCTATGTATTAAATGGCATAGAATATATGGCTAAGCCACCTTATCCTGATTATGGAAGAGCTATGACTGATAATGACAGAGGTTGTGGATACGATTATGAATTAGCCGAATATATGACAGCATCGATAGTGAGAAAGTGTGTTCATTTTTCATATACAATAGAAAGTGGACATGTTAAGGTTCGTGTAGAATATAAGAATGCGATGTCAGCAGATACAAAGACAACAATTATATATACAGTATTTGCAGGTGGAGAAGTTCTTGTTGAAGAAAAATATAAAGGTGCAAAAGGTATGCCTGTAATGCCACAATTTGGAATAACTTTTGCAACATATAGACAATATAACTATATGAGATATTATGGCAATGGACCGATGGAGAATTATTCAGACAGAGCTAAAGGTGCAAGACTTGGAATATATGAGACTAATGCCACAGATAATATGACACCATATATAATTCCACAGGAATGTGGTAACAGAACAAAAGTAAGATGGATGCAGATTACAGATAAAAAAGGGCATGGTTTTGAGATAATATCAGGTAAGCGTAATATAGAAGTAACAGTACTTCCTTATTCATCCGTTGAGATTAATCAGGCACTTCACCAGGAAGAGCTGCCTAACCCATATTATACATACATAACCGTATCAGGATGCAAGATGGGTGTTGGTGGTGATAATAGCTGGGGTGCAAGACCACATGATGAATATCTGATAAGCGGAGAAGAAGAACATGAATTTAGTTTTATGATATCTCCACTAAGATAAGTATATACTAATAGAAGTGCATACTACTTAACAATAATTTATGAAATAGAAGTATATTGAGGTAATTACAATGAATAACAGAAAGAAAAGAATTCATATAATAGCAACAGGCGGAACAATAGCAGGGAAAGGACTTGAAGGTGTAACAGCACAGTATCGTGCCTGTGGAATAAGCATAGATTCTCTCGTGAGTGAGATACCAAGTACAGAGCATCTTGCAGAACTCACTTATGAACAGATGATTAATGTAGACAGCAATAATATTACATACGATAATTGGCTAAATCTTGCAAAGAGGGTTAATGAACTTGCTAAAAGTGATGACATAGACGGTTTTGTAATTACTCATGGTACTGATACTATGGATGAGACAGCTTATTTTCTTAATCTTGTACTTAAGACTAACAAGCCTATTGTACTTACAGGTGCTATGAGACCTGCGACAGCAACGAGTCCTGACGGACCTATGAATCTGTATCAGGCGATAGCACTTGCATCAAGTAATCAGGCAGTTGGAAAAGGTGTGCTTGTTGTATTCTCAGATGGAATATATAGTGGACGAGATGTTCAGAAAGTTAATAACTTTAAGACAGATGCATTTAATGAGAGAGATTTTGCGTGCCTTGGTTATATGCGTGATGATAAGCCATATTTTTTCTATGAATCAATTAAGACGCATACAACAGATACAGTATTTGACATAACAAATGTAGACAGATTGCCACAAGTATCGATAATATATTTTTATCTTGGAGCACCGGTTTCTATCCTTGATTATTATGCAAAAAACAATGATGGACTAGTAATCGCTGGAACAGGTAATGGTTCATATTCAGATGAATGGATAGAAAAAGTCAGTGAGATAAGTGATAAAAAAGGAATACCGGTTGTACGTTCATCACGAGTTGGAAGCGGTATGATTATCAAAAATAAATATATGGACAAGAGTCCTAATTGTATACCTGCTAATTCACTTGTACCACACAAAGCGAGAATATTATTATCACTTGCACTTACAAGGACAAATAGCATTGAAGAGATAACTGCGATGTTTAAGCAGTATTAGTAAAAGGAGAAAATAATGAGAAATTTTAAATTGACACTTGAATATGATGGTTCAAGATATGATGGATATCTTAGAATGGGAAGAGATGAATCAACTAATACAATAGAGAACAAACTTCTTGACTGTATTAACAGAATGGTAGATGGTAATGTTGAGATTAACTGCGCAATGCGTACTGAGACAGGAGTACATGCGTATGGTCAGGTAATTAATTTTAAAGCCAATACTAAGATGAAGCCTTTTGAGATTAAGCATTATATGAACAGATATCTTCCAGGAGATATCTCGGTATTATATGTTGATGAAGTCGATGATAGATTTCATGCAACGCTTAATGCAAAAGAGAAGACGTATGTATATAGAATTGATATGGGTGAAGTAATGAATGTATTTGAAAGAAAATATATGTATTATTCATTTAAAAAATTGAATGTTGAAGCTATGAAAGAAGCAGCAAAATATATTGTTGGAAAACATGATTTTAAGAAGTTCTCAACAGTTAAGAAGAGCAAATCAACTGTAAAAGAAGTTAAGGCAGTTGATATATATGAAGATGGAGAATCACTTCAGATAACAATAACAGCGAATGATTTTCTTCATAATATGGCAAGAATGATAGTAGGACTTCTTATTGATATAGGTAATGATAAGAGAACACCATCTTCAGTTAATGAATATTTTGAAGATAATAATGATACATTAATATCACCACCTGCAGATCCTAAAGGATTATTCCTACAGAATATAGAATACTAATAAGACGCTTTTTGAGACTGTGCTTATTTTACATTTATACCGAAGTTAAATACAATGATGCCAGGGTCAAAAGGTCTAAACCCAAATGAGCTTGCTCATAGGCGGTAGAATTACATATAGCCATTATGGAGCCTAAGTTCTCTGTAATGGCTATAATATTTTTTTTGAGCATCTGCAACAATACCCTTTTAATAGTTAGTTTCGTATTATCAACTACTTGTGCTATTGAGTATAGATTTAGACTGCAACCATATTATGAGAAGCAAATATAGCTTTTATGTCAGAAAAATCAGGAAAGTTGTCTTTTTTTAAAAGAGCCAGCATCTTCTTATCTCCATATATAAGATAGTATCCAAAGCGGTCATATACTTTTTTAATATCTTCCCATTTATGAAGTTCTCTTATGTCATGTTCATTATTAATAAGAAGAATTCCATTATCCATTATATTAACTTCACAATAAGCATTATCTTTAGCTTTTCTATTTCGCAGATGTTTTTTGATAGTAGCTTTAAATTGCAGATAAGCAAGCAGCGGATATAGGATAAAGAATATATATGCCGGTGTAAATATTGGTGAAAAATATCCCATTGCGATAGATATAATGCAGATGAGAGCAGGAGCAAATATTATAATCAGCTCAGATTTCTTTCTTAAGAATCTGTTCCATATAAAAATCTTCTCATATTCTTTGCCTTCAGGTCTGTACTTTTGAGTAAAACGTATAACATTCATATAAAAACCTCCAATAAAACTTATTAAAAAAACCTCTATATATAATATTTTAGCATAATATACAAAAATATACAAATTATTAAAAATATATACTAGCCATAAAAAATATAAACAATACAATAAAAAAACATAAAAAAGAACATTTAAAATACGATATATATTATAGCAACATTAGTATGGAGGTGGGGAGCTTATGCCAGACATGAGTTTAACATACGAAGAGATGGAAAAAGAAGTAAAAAGACATGAGACTGTAGCTAAAATAGTACAGATGATAGAAGATGACAGTGATTTTGAGATAGTAGCTGGAAAAATACTAAAGTATATGGGAGAGTATCTTGACGTTACAAATGTATGTATCTATCAGCCACAGGGAAAGTGTGAGATGAGTGGATTTACAATACAATGGAGTCCTGATAGTAAGTATGAGATGAATAATGATGCTAAGTATAGCAGATATTTTGGATCACATATATTGTCAGGATGTGCTTGTGATTCTGATGATGATATTAAGTCGTATGTAACTGTGCCAGTAATGATTAATGATAAATGTGCAATGTATCTGTTTGTTGCAGACAAGGAGAAATATATTCAATTTGATGATAAAACTATAGGAGTTATAAAAGATATATCAAAGATTGTTCAAAATATTGCACAGAGAAAAGTTACAAGGAATTCACTGTTCAGATCTTATGGTGCACTTACAGATATACTTGATAATATGGGCTGTGGAGTAATGGTTATAGACAAAGATACTAAGAAAGTTCTATTCACTAATCGTGTAGCAGAAGAATCAATTGATTCGCAGTCAATTACAAGAGAATGTCTTGACAGAATGTATTATGATGGTCAAATGGAGACTAAGATAGAAAAGTTCGATGCTGTAACAGGTGCATGGTATGAGGTGAAACTTGTTGATATAACATGGGTAGATGGACGAAGAGTAAGTCTGTGCACAATTATAGACATAACACAGATTAAGAAAAACCAGCAGAAGATAGAATTTCAGGCTAATAACGACTTCCTTACCGGATTGTGTAACAGAAGAAAATGTGAGAATGATCTTACAGAACTTATTAGAAAAAAAGGCAGCGGCGCACTTATGTTTTTGGATCTTGATGATTTTAAACATATAAATGATGGTCTTGGACATCAATATGGTGATATATTATTAAAACAGATAGCGACAGGATTAAGACATATATCAGGAATCGAGGATACTTGTTATAGGATGGGTGGAGATGAATTCGTTATAATTGTGAGACCGGAAGAGAAAAGCAGGATCAATCAGATAGCAGGTGATATTCTTGTAATGTTCAATAAACCATGGTATCTGTATGAAGCAGAATACTATTGTACTATGAGTATGGGAATTGTTGAATTTCCGGAGAATGGAACAGATGTACACGAACTTATCAAAAAAGCGGATATAGCAATGTATGATGCAAAAAAAGCGGGCAAAAACAGATATGCTTATTATCTTGAAAAAAAGGATAAATCTTCATATAGCAGACTTGATATAGAGAATTCGATGCGTACAGCAATAGCAACTAACTGCAGAGAATTTGAAGTATATTATCAGCCAATTATAGATAATAAGACAGAAAAGTGCATAGGATGTGAAGCACTTGTAAGATGGAATTCAAGAACACTTGGATTTATGACACCAGATACTTTTATTCCGCTTGCAGAATATCTTGGACTTATAACTAATATAGGCGATTATGTTTTTGAAAAAGCATGTATAAAATGTAAAGAATGGAATGAGATGGGATATGAAGACTTCAAAGTCAACGTTAACTTGTCAGTTGTACAGCTTTTACAGAATAATGTAGTCGAGAATATAAGAAAAATCGTCAGACGTGTTGGAATAAAACCGGAAAATTTGGTTCTTGAGATAACAGAGACTCTGGCAATTAATGATATGCAAAAGATAATGAAGATAATTAATCAGATAAAAGCTATGGGAATAAAGATTGCACTTGATGATTTTGGTACAGGATATTCTTCGCTTAATTATATCAAACAGCTATCTCTTGATATAATAAAAGTAGATCAGACATTTATAAAAGATATTACACAAGATGATTATGCAAGAGCATTCTTAAAACTTGTAAGCGATTTATCAAAAACGATAGGTGTTGTTGTCTGCGTTGAAGGAGTAGAAAATAAAGAACAAAAAGAACTTTTAAAACAGATGGATATAGAACTTATACAGGGATATTATTATGGAATGCCTATGCCTGCAGAAAAGTTTGAGAAGAAATTTCTGCATATATCAAAGCTGCAAAAGTAAGTTAGAATATATCAAAGCTAGCGAAGCAAGTGCGAATGTACCAAAGTAAGTTAAAATATACCAAAGTAAGTCAGAACATACTTATAAATAATCTGAGAAATCTTAAGTGATAGATGTATCAAAGCTACAAAGAGCCAAAAGTTTAAGTGTAACATAAAAACTTTTGGCTCTTCTTGGCTCATATATTGATATTGGTCAATATTGTAGTGCTACTACATATAGTAATTAATATTATGTTGTTTTGATAAAAGTCTGACCACACTTTGGACAGCGTATCTGAATACGACCTTTTCCTTTTGGAACACGAATAGTCTGATGACATCCGGGGCAATTATAGAAACGGTGAGTATTTCTCTGAGAGAAACGTGTCTTAATAGTATTGGTATTTTTTAAAAATGGTGCATTTTTTAAAAATGGTACAAACACATTATTGAATTTTTGATTTTCAAGGCTTCTTCTATATGTATCTTTTGAGAGAACCCTAAAGAGAATCACAACAAGAATTATAAGAGAAAAAGTGTAGATAATCGAACTGTGTGTAAAAGTGAATAGTATAAGCAGTATGAAGTATAAAAAGAAAAGCGCATGATTAAGACTATCCATACCATATCTTCCATTAAAAAAATTCCTTAAGTAGTCTTTCATAATTATGTAACCTCCTGTCAATAAAATATATAGCAAAGTATACCACTATTAGAACGAATGTAAAGAAAAATATTATAAAAAATATCTAAAATATGTTAACAAAATTTGAAGAATATGTTATAATGTAACAGTGGTAGGGAATTTTTTATACATAAAGGAGAGAATGTATTATGGCAAACAGAATCGTACTTAATGAGACTTCATATCATGGAGCAGGAGCAATTAATGAAATCGCAGGTGAGGTTAAGACAAGAGGCTTTAAAAAAGCTTTTGTATGTTCAGATCCAGATCTTGTAAAATTTGGTGTTACAGGTAAAGTAATAAAAGTTCTTGAAGATAATAATCTTGAATATGAACTTTATTCAAATATTAAACCAAATCCAACAATTGAGAATGTTCAGACAGGTGTTGAAGCTTTTAAGAATTCAAAAGCAGATTATCTTATAGCTATTGGTGGTGGTTCATCAATGGATACAGCAAAAGCTATCGGTATTATTATTAATAATCCTGAATTTGCTGATGTAAGAAGTCTTGAAGGTGTTGCACCAACTAAGAATAAATGTGTACCAATTATTGCAGTACCAACAACAGCAGGTACAGCGGCAGAAGTTACTATTAATTATGTAATTACAGATGTTGAGAAGAATAGAAAATTCGTATGTGTAGATACACATGATATCCCTGTAGTTGCGATTATTGACCCTGACATGATGTCAAGTATGCCAAAGGGACTTACAGCAGCAACAGGTATGGATGCACTTACACATGCAATTGAAGGATTTACAACAAAAGCAGCATGGGAAATGACAGATATGTTCCATTTAAAAGCAATTGAAATTATCTCTAATTCACTTAGAGGTGCAGTTGCCAATACACCAGAAGGAAGAGAAGGAATGGCTCTTGGTCAGTACATTGCCGGAATGGGATTCTCTAATGTAGGTCTTGGTATTGTACATTCAATGGCACATCCACTTGGTGCAGTATATGATACACCACATGGAGTAGCTAATGCTATAATTCTTCCAACAGTAATGGAATATAATGCACCATATACAGGAGATAAATACAAATTTATCGCACAGGCTATGGGTGTTGAAGGCGTAGAGAATATGTCACAGGAAGAATATAGAAAAGCAGCAGTAGATGCAGTAAGAAAGCTTTCTCAGGATGTAGGTATTCCAGCTAATCTTAAAGAGATTGTAAAACCAGAGGATGTAGATTTCCTTGCACAGTCAGCATATGATGACGCATGCAGACCTGGTAATCCAAGAGATACAAGCGTAGAAGAGATTAAAGAGTTATATCTTTCATTAATGTAATTAATGAAGATATAATTAATAAGTTTTGACAATTAAAGGTGTGAATAAAGACATCTGTAGAGTATAATAAAGACATTAGGCGAACTATTATATATTTATTTGAAGAGTATTAGATTGTAACAATAAAGCGGGTATATACTATTGAGTATGTATCCGCTGTTTTAAAATATCTGCTTCTGAAGCATATGTATATGCCATTTCCTGCGGAGATAATGCTTTAAACCTATCGAATTCGATAGGTTTAAAATTTGGATTGTGAATTTGTTCCCACAAGCCCCAAAATGAAATTATCGTCTTGTTCCATTCTTATTAAAATTCTTTTTTAATGCTATTTCTGTTGGGAGAATAGACCCAATTAAAGGAACAAGTTGAACACCACAGATAATTCCTCCTATACTCCCAACACAATCTTCATTTTTTCCAATCACTAAAAGCATTAATATTACTGTTATTGGCAACATAACCATTCCACAGACATACCAGACTTTACCACAATATTTATGAGCAAATTCCCATGTGTCTTTGTTCTTCATAGACATCGAAGTTCGATATCCAAATACTGAATTTATTTCCTTTGGAGCCTTTTTCATAAAATATCTTCCAAAACCAATCATCGTAAATGGAAGAAGTAAATCCATAATCAACATAAAAATCCAAAAACCCATTGTAAACCTCCGTTACTACAACTTCAAGTTTGTCTCTTTCTTCTCAATTATACATCAACAAATATTATTGTAAAGTGCATTTTGGATTATACTGTTTTATAAAATTTTCTTTCCCTTGTTTTTCCTTTATCAGAGTTCGTAAACACTCATGGGACAATATAATACAAGGGAAACAATAATGGAAAGCTCACCTGCGACAAACTTAGCGTTTTCAAGGGCTTGAGAGATATTTGATAATAAAATGTAACAATTATTAAATCCCCTAGAATATATGAAATCTCAATTCCGGTTTGCAAAAAAAGACAATAATGTATTCAATTATTCTTATTATAGCTAATGTAATTAGTAAATAGAGCATAAGATTATATCAAGAGTCTGTTAGTATATAATCTTATATTGTGTTTATGCATCTTATAAAACAATAGTATTTTTAATATACTATATTGCAATGAATAATAGTATGTGATACAATATACCCAAGATAAAGAACAAGTGGAGGTGAGACAATGAATGCACAGTTTAAAAAAGGAGCACTTGAGATATGTGTATTATCTCAGCTTAAGACCGGTGACAAATATGGTTATGAGCTTACGGAGAACATATCAAAAGAGATGTCAATAGCTACAGGAACATTGTATCCAATTCTTAGAAAACTAAAAGAAGATAATTACGTGGAAACTTATCTTGTAGAATCAGAAGCAGGACCGGCAAGAAAGTACTATCATCTTACAGAGTCAGGATGTAAGTATGAAGAAGAAGTCAGAAAAGAGTGGGATGAATTTGTACAAGCTGTAGGAAGAATTATTGGATAACTCTGTACATGAATTATAATCACATTAAAGATATGAGATACATTTACTAATTGATATTCACTATATTAATCTTAAAGATACTGTGATTATAATGGAATATCTATCGGGAAAGGATGGAAGTTAGTATGAATAAAGAAGTATATATGCAGGAACTTAGAGAAAAGTTATCAAGTGTTGAGGAAACAATTAGAGATGAGATAATCGCAGATTATGAAGAACATTTCTATGAAGGAAGTATGGATGGAAGAAGTGAACAGGACATAATTAACGAACTTGGAAATATTGATGACATGATAGAAGGGCTTAAAGATGCCGGAGTATGGAATAATATAGATAATAATAGGCATAACACTAATGATAGGAATGAATATGCGGATAATATTAATCTTAATGAAGAAAAACATGAAGATAAATGTAGTAGTGGAATGAAAAATGACAGAAGTGAAAGCTCTAAAGAATCTTATGCAGATAGCAAAGAATATGAGGATACTAAAGATGTAGATATTGAATCTATGTGTAAGAAGATTGTTGTAGATGCAGGTAATGCAGATTTACATATAATGCATGGCAGTCAGGCAGGTACAACAGTAAGATACAAAGCCGCAGTACAACCGAAACAGGCAGGATTTTATCATTATGAGCAAGATGGTGTTTTGTATGTTGGAATTTCAAGAAAAGAGAGTTATAAGAGATTATCTTTTTTTGGTAAATTATTAACAGCAGGTACTAGAGAAAGTATAGAGATTAATGTTGCAAACGATGTAAGTGAGTTAGAGATAAAAGCTATAAGTGGCGATGTATACATGAATAATGTTGATATTGATGATATTAGTATAAAAGCTATAACCGGCGATATACAGATGAATGATATGATATCAGCTTATGTTAATATTGAGACAGCAAGTGGAGATATGGAACTTGAGAGAGTTAAGAGTTGTAACTTGAAGATAAAAGCAGCAAGTGGAGATATAGAACTTAGAGATTATATAGCAGATAATATTGAGATATCAACTCAAAGTGGCGACATTGAATGTAGCAATATATTAGCTAATCAGAATATGAGCTTATTTACTGCAAGTGGTGATATAGATATGGAAGAAGTGACATATAATCTTGGCGAATTCAAAACAGGAAGTGGAGATATAGAGATTAGAAGAGAATATAGAGAATCTGATAATAATAGCAATACAAAGTGCAAGACAGGAAGTGGAGACGTAGAACTTGATATGCACAGATGTAGTGGGATAAAGCTTGATATAATGACTGGTTCAGGTGATGCTGATGTATGGTGGAATAACCAGTCTAATAATGATATTAGAAATGGCAGTTATACATTCGGAGATGGCAGATATGATGTGACTGTGATAACAGGAAGTGGAGATGTAGATATAAAAAACTAATTATTGATAAATTGTGAATATGTTCGGTTAATCATAATGTTAACTAGAATGTTAGAGAAGTATTAGACCAATTTAACGGCTTAGATATTAAAATGTGATAGTGGAAAAAATACTTGATTATATAATATTAGTAAGTATAATAAAATATGATATATTCTAGAAAAATATGATAAATAATGAAAAGGGTTAAATATGATATATTCTAGAAATATATATGATAAATAATGAGAATAGCTAAATATGATATATTCTAGAAATATATATGATAAATAATGAAAAGGGTTAAATATGATATATTCTAAGAATATTGATAGCAAATAATGAAAAGAGTTAATATGGAGAAATAATAACATGGATAGAAAAGTTAATTATCAGAAAGAACTTGATAAGACAATAGATAAGATTACAAGAGAAGGAGTTATACCTACACTTTTTTTACATAGCTGTTGTGCTCCGTGTTCGAGTTATGTACTTAAGTATCTGTCAGATTATTTTAAGATAACAATATTCTATTACAATCCTAATATCTCGCCGGAAGATGAGTATAGAGAACGAGTAAGAGAGCAGATTAGGCTTATTAATGAGATGCCGGTTAAGAATAAGGTAGAATTCATGGAAGGAAGATATGAGCCGGAAGTATTCTATGAGATGGCAAAAGGGATGGAAGATATTCCAGAAGGTGGAGAGAGATGTTTTAAGTGCTATGAACTAAGACTTAGAGAAGCAGCAGTTATTGCAAAAGATAGAGGATTTGACTATTTCACAACTACTCTTTCAATAAGTCCACTTAAGAATGCAGCTAAACTTAATGAGATAGGATTAAAACTTGAGAAAGAATATAATATCAAGTATCTTTTATCTGATTTTAAGAAAAAAGAGGGATATAAGCAGTCTGTTGAATTATCAAAAGAATATAATCTATACAGACAGAATTATTGTGGTTGTGCATTTTCAAAAAGAGAGGCACTTTTAAGAGAAGAAACAGTCAATAATTCAAAAAAATAAACTTGGTTAAAATTAGGAAGAATTTGGCTGTTTTTGAGTAGAAAAATTTCTAAAATACATTTATTATATCTACAAGAGATTAAAGAATATATTAGTAGATTATAATATGTATTATATGGAGGTTTTGATATGGAACATAGTAAAAAATATGCATGGACATGGAGAGTAAAAGAAGAATGCCTTGAGGAATATGTTAAGATGCATAATAATCCATGGCCTGAGATAATGGAAGAGCATACAAAAGCAGGATATAGAAATTATTCAATATTCCAAAATGGCAACCAGTTCTTTTATTGTTTTGAATGTGATGATATTGACTATGCCAATAAGTATATTGCCAACAGTGAAGCGTGTCAGCGATGGAATGCGATTACATCTAAGATGGTAGAAGGCTCATTTGATTTTAATGAAGAAGAACCTATAAAGTTTATGCCGGAAGTATTCTATCTAAAATAGTATTCTGGATTTTTAGATTATATATGAATGATTTAGAATGATGATGGATATATATTAATGATGATAAATATATATGAATGATTCAGAATGATGATGAATATATATGAATACACAAGAATTAATGATATCTAATGGTATAAATAAAGATGGTTAGAATAAGCTAATAATCATGTTTTGAAGGTATATAAAAATTAATAAAAAGATAAAAACAGGAATGACGTTTCTAAGTATTATTAGAAATATCATTCCTGTTTTTATGTATAGCATATAAGTTAGTTATATTATATATTTAACTAACTTATATGCTATTAGTATTTGCTTATTTGTTAATTTATCATTTATTACAATTATATAGTATTACAGATTTTATCTACCATGTTATAAACTTTTATCCGTAATATAGTTTTCTTAATTGTTTTTACCAAATTCTGAAAGTTCAAGACCTGGGTTACGATCAAGAACCATATTAACACTCCAGCTATTAATAAAGAGAAGAAGTGGATTGCCTTTAAGATCTTTAATCTTCTTCATATCAGATGTTCCTACAAGACGGTTTAAGTTAACATCTGTAGAAGTGATCCATCTTATATGTTCGTAAGGAAGTGGTTCAAGTCTTATCTCAACACCATATTCATTCTCAAGTCTGAATTTTAATACATCAAACTGAAGAACACCAACAACACCTACGATAATCTCTTCCATACCAGTATTGAATTCCTGGAATATCTGAATAGCACCTTCTTGTGCAATCTGGTTAATACCTTTAACGAACTGCTTACGTTTCATAGTATCTAATTGACGGACTCTTGCAAAATGTTCAGGTGCAAAAGTAGGAATACCTTCATATTCAAATTTTTTATTAGATACGCAAAGAGTATCACCGATAGAGAAGATACCAGGATCAAATACACCGATTATATCACCGGCATAGGCTTCTTCAACAATCTTTCTATCCTGTGCCATAAGCTGTTGTGGCTGAGAGAGACGAATCTTTCTTCCACCTTGTACATGATATACTTCCATACCGGCATTGAACTTACCTGAGCATATTCTCATGAATGCAATACGATCTCTGTGAGCCTTGTTCATATTAGCCTGAATCTTAAATACGAATGCAGAAAAATCTTCCTTGAAAGGATCAATAATGCCTTCATTAGAGCTTCTTGGAAGTGGTGAAGTTGTCATCTTAAGGAAATGCTTAAGGAATGTTTCAACACCGAAGTTAGTTAAGGCTGAACCAAAAAATACAGGACTTAGATTACCGGCACTTACTTCATCCATATCGAATGGAGCAGAAGCACCATCAAGTAATTCAACATCTTCCATAAGCTTGTCATAAAAAGCACTTCCGATTTCATCTTTTATAGAAGGATCATCAATACTTACATTATGAGTCTCAACTTCTTTTTGTCCGTTCATTGCAGCTTTAAAAGTCATGACATGTTTTTCATTACGATCATATACACCTTTGAATTCTTTACCACATCCGATTGGCCAGTTGATAGGGCATGTCGCAATACCAAGTACACTTTCAATCTCATCCATAAGTTCAAAAGGATCATTAGCTTCACGATCCATCTTATTGATGAATGTGAAGATAGGAATGTGACGCATTACGCAGACTTTGAAAAGTTTGATAGTCTGTTTTTCAACACCCTTTGAAGCATCAATAACCATTACTGCAGAGTCAGCAGCCATAAGAGTACGGTAAGTATCTTCTGAGAAATCTTCATGTCCTGGAGTGTCAAGAATGTTAATGCAGTAATCATCGTAGTTAAACTGTAATACAGAAGAAGTAACAGAGATACCTCTTTCTTTTTCAATTTCCATCCAGTCAGAAACAGCATGTTTGGCTGTCTTTTTGCCTTTTACTGAACCAGCAAGATTAATCGCACCTCCGTAGAGAAGAAACTTCTCAGTAAGAGTAGTCTTACCGGCATCGGGATGAGATATAATTGCAAATGTTCGTCTTTTCTTTATTTCACTGGTTATATCAGCCATAGTAAATCCTCCATTATATATAAAATAAATTAATAACTGCTTATACTAATCAATCATTTGTCCTAAACTAAACTAGTTTATAGTATATCAGATATTTTGTCAATATCGCATGAAGAAAATCTTTGTATATTACATAGTGAAAATGCTATATGAATGAATAATGAGGATGAGTAGAAAGTGACTTTTATGGTGAAAAGTATGTAGAAAAATTAACTAAAAAAATATAAAGAAAATATGTAAGAAATAAAGAAAATATGTCGAATATATTAATATAAAAGTTGTGGTCGTGAATGGGGGAATGAAGATGAACGATAAGAAGAAAATGTTCGCATTACTGCTTGTTGCAGTATATGGAATATTGTTTGTGTATGGGAAAGCAAATGAAAGTATTGAAACAGGAACAATGTCAAAAGTTCATAACCGTTATAGTGAAGTGTCAAGCAGCATGATTAGTGAAGCACAAGAAACAAGACCGACACAAGATAAAGAGGTAATGTATGGGGGTACATTATCAGATAGATATAATGTAGATATAAGTGGATATCTTATGGAAGGCAGAGTACAATGTGATTCACAGGAAGAATTTACTAATATTCTTAGGCAGGAACTCATTAAAAAGACAGAAAATATAGAGATATTTTATGCAGGAGAAGAGAATCTAAAGCCTTTTTTAGAGATTGATGCCAAGGAATATGGAATAGATTCAGCGAGCTGTTCATATATACATATGGATAAGATGACCGGAGTTGTTTTTAATATAACTTATGAAATATTGCAATGAATAGCATAGGAATAGCATAACGTTCTAAGGATATTAGAATGTTTGAGTCTTGTTCGGGTTAGAATAGAATGCTTGAGTCTTATTCAGATTAGAATAGGTCAGAATAGAATATGGTAAAGTGCATACAAAAAAATGTTGTCATATTTTTTATATGTGTTATAATATACGAAGTTGATTGCACAAAGGAGAGCTGTCCATTATAGGGCAGCTTTTCTAAGGTTGACGAGTATAAGAGATATGGAGAAAGAATATGTGTGGATTTGCAGGATTTGTAGATACAAATAAAGATAAAGAAAATATACTGACTAATATGTTACAGACAATAGTTCATCGTGGACCAGACAGTGAAGGAACATATCTTGATGGTGATGTAGCATTAGGTTTTCGCCGTCTAAGTATTATTGACCTCGCAGACGGAAGCCAGCCTTTATATAATGAAGATAAGAGTCTTGTACTATTATTTAACGGAGAGATATATAATTATCAGATATTAAGAGAAGAACTTATAAAAGACGGACATGTCTTTAAGACAAAGACAGATTCAGAAGTACTTATTCATGGATATGAAAAATATGGAGAAAAGTTACTTGATAAATTAAGAGGAATGTTTGCATTTGTAATATGGGATGTTAATAAGAAAAAATTATTCATAGCAAGAGATTTCTTTGGAATTAAGCCAATGTATTATGCAAAAATGAATGATACATTCCTATTTGGTTCAGAGATAAAATCATTTCTTGAACATCCGGGATTTAAGAAAGAACTTAATGAAGATATGTTAGAATACTATCTTTCATTCCAGTTCGTTCCAGGAAGCGATACTATGTTTAAGAATGTATATGCACTTCCACCAGCTCATTATCTTACTTATGAGAATGGTAAAGTTGAAGTTACAAGATATTGGGAGCCAGAGTTTAATCCTGATGAATCAAAGAGCTATGAACAATGTGTTGAAGATATAACTAAGATGATGGAAGAATCAGTATCATTCCACAAAATTGCCGACGTTGAAGTAGGTTCATATCTTTCAAGTGGTGTTGATTCAAGTTATCTTGCATGTATGTCAAAAGTAGATAAGACTTTTACAGTAGGTTTTAATAATAATGGTTATAATGAGATATCTTATGCTAAAGAATTATCAGCAGAGATAGGAATTAAGAATTATAGCAAAGTAATTACACCAGAAGAATATTGGAGTGCATTTGGAACAATACAGTATCATATGGATACTCCACTTGCAGATCCTTCAATTGTACCTCTTTATTATCTTGCAAAAGAAGCATCTAAGCAGGTAAAAGTTGTATTCTCAGGTGAAGGTGCAGATGAACTTTTTGGTGGATATAATATATATAGAGAGCCTCTTGAATATACTGGATTTAATAAAGTACCATTATTCTTAAGAAAAGGAATGGCAAAGATTGCAGAATGTTTCCCTGATGTTAAAGGTTCATCATTCTTAATAAGACATTCAAAGAGTCTTGAAGAGAGATATATTGGTAATGCAAATATATTTAGTGAAAAAGAGAAGAAGAAAGTATTAAAAGCACCAGTTAAATCTAATAATATGGCAATAACAGCACCTATCTTTGCAAAAGTTAAAGACAAAGATCCTGTTAATAAGATGCAATTTGTTGATATTAACTTATGGCTGGTTAATGATATTCTTCTTAAAGCAGATAAGATGGGTATGGCTAACTCACTTGAGATACGAGTTCCATATCTTGATAAGGAAGTTATGAAAGTTGCGGCTACTCTTCCATTATCAGCAAGAGTAAGTGGCGAGACAACTAAGAAAGCTTTTAGACAGGCTGCATTAAAAGTATTACCACCTAAGACAGCAACTAAGAAGAAGTTAGGATTCCCTACACCTATTAAAGTATGGCTGCAGGAAGATAAATATTATAACATAGTTAAAGAGAAGTTTAATTCAGATGTAGCAAAACAGTATTTTAATACAGATTATCTTAATAAGATTCTTGATAAATGCAAGAATAACAAAGGTAATTATGCAAGAAGAGTATGGACAGTATATACATTCCTTGTATGGTATGATGAATATTTCGTTAAGAGGTAATAGTATATGATGGTGATATTGTTTGGTATCATGGCATTGTTAAGTGTGGCATATTATATTGTATGTATGTTATATGCCGGAATAAAGTCATCATTCATAACATTTTGGCTTATGATGGCAGTGGTATTTGCAATATTTGCAATTATTGAGCATATGAAGTTGAAAAGTGCAATTTTTATAATTATATATAGAATTGCAAAATGTATGCTTGCACTTGGACTGGCAGTGATTATTATATTATCTGGTATGGTAGTAAGATATATGAATGAGACACCGCAAGAGAAACTTGATTATATAATTGTACTTGGAGCACAAGTGCGTGGAGACAGAATAACAAAGAGCCTTAAGCAGAGACTTGATAGTGCATATGAATATGCGATAGCCAATAATGATACAATAATAATTGTATCCGGTGGTAAAGGACCTGGTGAGAATCTCACAGAAGCAGCTGCTATGAAGAATTATCTTGAACAACGAGGTATAGATAGCAATAGAATTATTATGGAAGATAAGTCAACATCGACGAAAGAGAATCTTGATTATTCTAAGGCTGTTATGAAGAGTGACAGTGATTCTGTAGGAATAGTTACTAATGGTTTTCATGTATTTCGTGCAATTAAGATTGCTAAAAAATGCGGATTTAATAATGTAAGTGGTATAGCAGCACCTACTAATAGAATATTATGGATGAATTATGTAGTTCGAGAATGCTTTGCACTTGTAAAAGAAGCATTAGTCGGTAATATATAAGATACAGGCAGTATATAGAAATAAGCTGTAGCATTAAAAGCTTTTTGATGCTACAGCTTATTCTTTGTATTAGGCTTTTTGATAAGACTAATGGTGGTTCGCATGAATATAATGTTTTATAGCATCGCACTGTGCTTTAGTAATGTCAATGCCATCTTTATATAATGCTTCAATCTTATTTAGATCTTTTTCAACACGACTGAATCCTTTTGTAGAAGTTGGAGTTATAACATATACTTTTCCTTCTTTTTCAAGTTCGAAGAGATGATTGAGTGCGGCATTGTAATTATCAGCACGATCAAGCATAGCTTTGCAGAAATTAGGATATTTTCTGTATTTTCTGGTAGCAATTTTAACTGTTGAATCAGTAGATTTAAGATAACCTCGTTCTCTTGTAAGAACTACAATAAGTTTGTCGCATCCGTCAGCAAGTGCTTTTTCATAAGGGATAGAATCGGATATACCACCATCCATGTATGATTTGCCATTAATATTAATGATAGGAAACATTAATGGTAATGCACAGGTAGCACGAAGAATACGATGAGTATGATCCTTACGGTCAACAGGAAGATATTCTGCTTTACCGGTTTCAACGTTGGTTACAACTGCATAGAATTCACCCGGATACTGTTCAAAAGCTTTATAATCTAAAGGAACTAATTTGTTAGGAATCGTATCATATACATAATCGAGTCCAAAGTAAGATCTGTTCTTAGGGTTAAGAAGATTATTAAGTCCCATATATTTTTTATCAAGAGTATAATGTGTGATTATATCGTAGTTACGTCCAATCTGTCCGGATGCGTATGATACACCGTAAGATGCACCTGCTGATACACCTATTATATAATCTGCCATAATGTTAAGTTCAAGTAAAGCATCCATAACACCACATGAGAATGTAGTTCTCAATGCTCCACCTTCAAATACTATTCCAAGTTTCATGATATAACCTCCAGTAATATATATTTAGAAGAAGTATTAATTAGTTAAAAATATGTTTTAATTTAAGTGTTTCAATACGTCTTTTTCTTCTGTTGATAAAAGCACCAAATTTATTATATAGCCAGTAACCACCGATGCCAAGCTTCTCAATAATAATGTTAACATTTTTGTGAAGACTTTCCATAATATGGCTGCCTGCTTTTGTCTGCCATCGTTTTTTAACAGCATATATAAGATCATCATTGCAATGAATCTTTTCTTCAAATTCAGTAAATGCACTTCCAATAACTGACATACGATGTGCATCAGAACCGGCAAAAAATGTCTTGTTCAGTTTTTTGGCAAGTTCTGATGCTTTTTGATTAGCAAGTGGTTTAGCACATGAGTTAAATATTTCTATAAAATCAAAACGATGAAGAGATTCAGGACTCTTTTTGTATGCACTTGTATTCATATATGCGTAATACCCGGTGTCGTATGGATGTGCAGGACCAAGTATACCACCAAGGCTATGAACCAGTTTTTCGAGTTCGTTAAGAGTCATTCCTCTAAGTTCAAGAAGTTTACAATGGATATTATCAGGTAAAATGGCTATAAAATGTCCACCATCACTTGTGTCATATTCAATACCTTTAAGAACAGTAAAAGGTCTCTTTAATGAGAGTTTAGAAGAGATTTCTTTCCATCTCTCATAACCTTTGTATGAATTATGATCAGTAACTAACATTCCGTCAAAACCTTTGTTTATAAGTGTTTTAATATAAGTTTCTATATCAACTTTTGCATCGATAGAACCTTCTTTGGTATGGCAATGCATATCAAATTTCATAAAAAGCTCCTCCTTATCAAATGGGTTATTTTGATTGCTAATGTAAAGCCGGGATTATTTTCAACGATAATATTATATACCTTTATTTTTTGACAAGCAAATTAAAAAGATGAATAATATATAAAATAATAGGGTGATTAATCAGTACTAATGCTAAAATATAAGCTTGAAATAATGAAAAATGCCGATTAAATGCTTAGCTTTGAAGATTAATATAGACAAAATGACAAAAAAGTTATATGCTAAAAAGAGATTTTTTACAGAATGATTATAAAAAAATTATAAATGCAATTAAAGAAAAAGAGGGGGAAGTTTTATGGCTCTGACTATAATACTTGATATAATACTTGCTATTTTGATAATTTTATTAGTTGTGATGCTTTGGTTAGCAAGCTATATAAACAGGAATAACAGATTTATGGTTCCTAAGGAAGAAAAATATGGTGTGGATATTGGACTTAAAGCACTTATAATATATCAGCCGTCTAAACATAATACAACATACAATATGGTTATGGCAGCAGTTGATGTGTTTGTGAAGAATGGATATGAGGTTACTGTTAATTATCCTAATAAAGGAGTTACATATAATATGTCTGATTATGACATAATTTTATTTGGCTCACCTGTATATTGTGGTGCAGTTTCAAAGAGCCTTTTGTTCTACCTTGAACATTGCATATTTGCAAAGAATAAGATTGGCATATTCTTAACAGGTACATCAGAAGCATCAATAGCAGATTTTGAAGAGATTGATAAGAGAATAGATAACGAAAAAGCAGATGTGAGAAAGATAAAGCTTGGAAAAGGAGAAGAGGAGAATATGCGTAAGTTTGTCAGTGAGATTATTGGATAAAAGAGTATAATTTCATAGCATATACAAATGTTATAGTATATACAAATTTCGCAACATATACAAATGTTATAGTATATGCCAATGTTACAGCATATACAAATATTACAATATATACAAATGTTACAAGACTAAATTCAAAATGAATATCGTAATGCAAAAAAAGACGTAAAAGAATGCAAATTACGTCCTTTTTTTATGCAATATTACTATGTATAATGAAGGAAAGTTGCAAAACATATTGAAATATCTTTATTAGTATTAATAAGAGAACCATGGTTATGTTTTGCAAAATAATAAATATAATACTATAGATAGTCAGGGGGACTAAGATGGAAAAGTATTATTTAGCAGTGGATATTGGAGCATCGAGTGGGCGACATATCCTTGGACACATGGAGAATGGTAAGATTATTCTTGAGGAGATATATAGATTTGAGAACAAACTTATTAATAAAAAAGGGCATTTGTGCTGGGATTTTGAACATCTCTTTAGAGAGATTGTTAATGGAATGAGAGAATGTAAAAAAGTTGGAAAAGTACCTGTGACTATGGGAATAGATACATGGGGTGTTGATTTTGTATTACTTGATGAGAATGATGAAGTGTTAGGAGATACAGTAGCATACAGAGATTCGAGGACAAACGGGGTGGACTTAGAATTATACAAGGTTATATCAGAGAATGAGTTGTATGAGAGAACAGGAATTCAAAAAGCTATATTTAATTCGATATACCAGCTTTATGCGATTAAACTTAGCAATCCAGAGTATATAGAGAGGGCAAAATCTTTTCTTATGGTTCCGGAGTATTTTAACTTCTTACTAACAGGAGTTAAGAAAAATGAGTATACCAATGCAACAACAGGTCAGCTTGTTAATGCAAAGACGAAAGACTGGGATGATGAGATAATTAAACGTCTTGGATTAAACAGAGAGATGTTTGGTAAACTTAATCTGCCAAAGGCGGAAGTTGGAACGTTGACAGATGCAATCAAACAGGAAGTCGGCTATGATCTTACAGTCATACTTCCGGCAACACATGATACCGGTTCAGCAGTTATGGCAGTTCCTTCAGAAGATGAAGATTTTATATTCTTAAGTTCAGGAACATGGTCATTAATGGGAATTGAGAGAAGTGAAGCTGATTGCTCAAAAGAGAGTAAAAAATATAATTTTACTAACGAGGGTGGATATGATTACAGATTCCGTTTCCTAAAGAATATCATGGGATTATGGATGTTACAGTCTGTAAGACGTGAACAAAAAGTAAAATACAGTTTTCCGGAACTGATTAGTATGGCTCAGGAGGCAAAAGATTTTAAATCAGTTGTAGATGTTAATGACCAGAGCTTTTTAGCACCGGTTAATATGGCAGATGCTATTAAAGAGTATTGTAAGAATACTAAACAGGAAGTGCCAAAAGAACTTTCTGAAGTGCTTGCGGTAATCTATAATTCTTTAGCAAAGAGCTATGCAGATACAGTTAAAGAGATAGAAGAGGTTACAGGAAAGACATATTCGAAACTTCATATTGTTGGTGGTGGATGTCAGGATCAATATCTTAATATACTTACTAAGAAGTATACTAATAAAAGAGTATTCGCAGGTCCGGTAGAAGGAACAGCACTTGGCAATATAATGTCTCAACTTTTAAAAGCGGGAGAATATGGCTCACTTATGGAAGCAAGAAGAGCAGTAGCAAGGTCATTTGATATAAGGGAAATATAGGAGGATTAGAGAATGTACGATATAACAAAAGGCTATGAATTGGCAAAAGAATATTATGCACAATATGGAATTGATGTTGATAAAGCAATAAAGATAGCGGATTCAACACCGATATCAATGCACTGTTGGCAAGGTGATGATGTAGCTGGTCTTGAGAAAAAAGATGATGCCGCATTATCAGGAGGTATTCAGACAACAGGTAATTATCCTGGTAAGGCTACTAATGGTGAAGAATTAAGAAAAGATATCGAAGAAGCTATGAAGTTCATACCAGGCGAATTAAAACTTAATCTTCATGCAAGCTATCTTGAAGCAGATACATTTGTTGACAGAGATGCAATAAGACCTGAACATTTTGAAAAATGGGCAGATTGGGCTGTAGAAAAAGGAATAGGACTTGATTTTAATCCTACATATTTTTCACATCCAAAGAGTGAACATGGAACATTATCATCAGCTGATGAAGAAGTAAGACAGTTTTGGATAAGACATGGTATTGCATGTAGAAAGATTGGTGAATATTTTGCAAACAGAACAGGTAAACCATGCGTAATTAATCATTGGACACCAGATGGAGATAAGGAGTTCCCGATTGATACAATAGGACCAAGACTAAGATTAAAAGACAGTTATGACAGAGTATTTGAAGCTACAAAAGATGTAAAAGGTGTAATTGATGGTATTGAATCAAAAGTATTCGGTATCGGTCTTGAAAGTTATACAGTAGGTTCACATGAATTCTGCATGGGATATGTGATGAAAGCTAATAAAGATCATATCATTATGACACTTGATACAGGCCATTATCATCCAACTGAAGTAGTATCAGCAAAATTGGCTGCAATATATACTTTTAGCAACAATGTTCTTCTTCATGTATCAAGACCTGTAAGATGGGATTCAGATCATGTAGTAAGTTTTGATGATGAGACAAGAGCAATAATGTCCGAACTTGTAAAACTTGGTAAATTACAGGATACATTCATTGCGACTGATTTCTTCGATGCTTCAATTAACAGAATTGCAGCATGGGTAATTGGCATGAGAAATACAAGAAAGGCTATTCTTGAAGCTTTGCTACAGCCGGTTGATGAGATGAAGAAGATTGAAGCTGCAGGTGATGTAAGTGCAAGACTTGCATTTAAGGAAGAATTCAAAGCAGCACCATTCTCACTTGTATGGGATTATTACTGTGCTAAGAATAACAAAGGCGTTGGTCTTGAATGGCTTGATGAAGTAAAAGAATATGAAAAAGATGTTCTTTTAAAAAGATAAAAAAGAGATAAAATACAAAAGTGATAAACAAAATGCAAAAATGTAAAGACAGCAAATAAAAGTAAGAAAATGAAATACTAATAAGCTAGATGGAAAATAATATACAGCTAGAAGATAAAATGTAATGTAAGAACAAAAGATAAAATCTAAGACAAAAACAAAAGACAAAAAGGCAATAGACCTAAAAGATAATTATAATTTTACCCTACCACACACAAGAGGCAGCCGGAAGAATTTATACAATGTATAGATACTCCGGTTGCTTTTATCTTCATTAACAGAAGAAAAAGTAAAATTTAATGGTAAAATTAAAGTAGTAAAATCGAATTTAAACATTTAAAGCGATTTAGAGAGGAGCAATTTAGAGATTAAAAAAATGAGCATTAAAAAAATGATTAAAAAAATAAATAAAAAAGTGTTGACAATACATGTTTGATAGTGTATCATATCACTTGTGTTCAGCGGACACGATATGCGCGAGTGGCTCAGCGGTGGAGCACCTCCTTGCCAAGGAGGGGGTCGCGGGTTCGATTCCCGTCTCGCGCTTTTTTTATATTTGAATATAAGAGCAGGTAAGTGTAAGATGATAAGTAATATTTTGTAGGACATCTATAGAATATGGCGCAGATTATATTACCTGCTTTTTTAGTATCATTTGCATTTGGTGATAGTATAGTTGAATGTCAATAGTATATTAAAACGTGTTAGAATGATTGGAGATATTTATGTGAAAAATGATAATGTGGGGTGAAGTAATTGAAGAAAAAAATATTCAATATAATACAGATAGGTGATAAGAGTAATACAATAAGCAGATGTTTTAATATATTTATAACCACACTTGGAAGAGCAATGGCTATATGTATCGCATATCTCGGCGTAGGTGTTGTAGCGATACCTACTGGTATTATAAGTGCAGGTTTTTCTATATTCTTAGTATTGCGTGATGATTTGTCAGTTCTTCCACAGAGAGATACAGTTCTTAAGATGAGAGATATAATAATTATCAGAGCGAATGAAAACTAATACATATATAATCATAAAAAGGCAGGCCAAATAACGTATTGATGGCTTGATAATCACTAACATAGTGCAAAACATTAAACAAAGTGCTTGCAATATACATAAATAATGAGTAACATATATGTTAAGAATTTTTTGCGAACATAAGGGAGGAATTGTCGGAATGATAAATCAGGAATATAAGAAGTTGTTGAATGGCAAATCTGTAATCAGAATGCAGAGTGAATTTGCTACAGAGCGAGGAAAAGAGATTGGATATGAGAATGTATTTGATTACAGTCTTGGTAATCCAAGTGTACCAGTACATGAAGATTTTACAAAAGTACTTATAGATATGCTTGAGAATGAAGATCCGGTAGCGATACATGGATATAGTCCATCGCTTGGCAATACACTTGTAAGAGAAAGAGTTGCAAAGAGTCTTAAAGAGAGATTTGGGCTTGATTATGAGACTAAGCATATATTTATGACATCAGGTGCAGCAGGTGCGATTGCACATGCAGTAAGAGGTGTTACAAAACCCGGTGATGAAGTTATTACATTTGCACCTTATTTTCCTGAATATAATCAGTATATTAACCAGACAGGAGCAAAACTTGTAGTAGTACCAGCTAATACTACAGATTTTCAGATTAACTTTGAACTATTTGAAGAAGCACTTAATCCTAATGTACAGGCTGTGCTTATTAATACGCCTAACAATCCATCAGGAATTGTATATTCAACAGATACAATTAAGAAACTTGCGGATATACTTAGAGTAAAAGAAAAAGAATATGGACATGATATATTCCTTATAAGTGATGAACCATACAGAGAGATTATATTTGAAGGAGCAGATGCACCTTATGTAAGTGCTTTTTATGATAATAGCATATCATGTTACTCATTCTCTAAGAGCCTTAGTCTTCCTGGAGAACGTATAGGATATGTTGCAATTAATCCAAAAGCAACAGATGCAGACATATTTGCAATTATATGTAGTCAGATTAGTCGTGGTATAGGTCATAACTGTCCTGCATCAAGTATACAGCTTGCAGTTTCAAAAGTTCTTGATAAGACAAGTGATCTGTCTGTATATGAGACTAATATGAATCTTATATATAATAAACTTGTTGAATTAGGATTTGAAGTTGTAAAACCAGGTGGAACATTCTATATCTTCCCTAAAGCATTAGAAGAAGATGCTAACGAATTCTGCATGAAAGCCAGAAAATATGATTTGATTCTTGTACCAAGTGACAGCTTTGGAGTAAAAGGATATTTTAGAATGGCATATTGTATAGATACAGAAAAAGTTGAGAGAAGTCTTGTTGCACTCGAGAAATTTGTAAAAGAAGAATATGGAAGATAGAGAATCTTAGAATTATATTTTGAATAAAATCAGATGCTTCTAATATACAAAATAATGTGAGTATATTAGAAGTGTCTTTTTTTGATTTTTTTCGTATTTAAAGGCATTCATTTGTAAAATATAGTGGGTATACAATTATCTCATTGGATTTAAATAAGCAGGGTTATCTATACACTGATCAAATCGTATATTATCTATGTCCTGACTAAGTGGGATCGTCTATAGAATATGAAAAATAGATTATAATTAATGAAAGTATCACAGAAAAATTGACATAAAAAAACATATAAATAAAAGTTTGAAATATAAAAAATGTAAGCAAAATGTAAGCACTTACATAAAAATATACCAATATAAATACTTAAAAATAACCAAATCAAGCCAAAAAGAGTACTGGATTAAGAAAAACTGGTACTCGAATCATGTATACAATCACAAAAACAATTTAGTTTATTACATAAATTAAAGAAAAAATTTAAAAAATGTTTATAAAAAATTCACAAAAACCCATATTTAAACTTGTGTGTAATGCCAAATTTGTTAAAAGTATACAAAAAGTGATTGACTAATTATAATAAATGTAGCATAATTTACTTGTCTTGAAAGTACTTACATTAAAAATACTCATATTTGAATATGATTATTTTTAAGTAGTACATAAATCAAAAAGACAAGGAGGAAATATAATGAAGCTTAGAAGAAAGGAAAGACGCTTTCTTGCCATTATACTTGCATTAGTAATGGTAGTAGGAATGATTCCTGCTAATAAGATTACAGCTTATGCAGGTGAAGTGGTATCAAAAGTATGGAATTTCCGTGGAGGCCAGGATGGAGCTTTTGCTGAGACAGTAGAAGGAACAACTGGTGAATTTGACGGAATTATTATTGATGCGACAAGTGGCAAGTGTAGTGCAAGAACACAGGGAGACACACAGATTAATGCAGGAACAGTACTTAACATACCAGTAAGTGGTAAAGGGACAGTTACAGTTAAGACATATCCTGGTTATCATGGTTATGAGATTAATGGTATGGCAGCAGATGCTGATGACTACACATATACTTACGAGGGAAGCGCAGGTTATGTGACATTAACAGCAACAAGCCAGATGTATCTTTATGAAGTAGCAACACTTTGTGAAGAATCTGATGAGGTAACAACTGAACCTGGTGGGGAAGCTGGAGAAGAAGTAGCCAAAGAAGATAAGATAGATGTCTGGGATCTTGGTGCCGAACAGTTAGATGAGACAAAATATAATAATCTTTTAACAGAAGATATTATTAATGGCTTCTATGAAGGAGTTGCAGCAGGAACAAAGGGAGCAAAACTTCCATCATTCACAGTATATGATGAAGATGGTAATGAAGATTTCTTATTCAATGATGGTGGATATTCATCAACACACAGATTAAGAACAACTAATGCGAATCTTACTCATTATGATGATAAGTCATTAACATTTGGTGGAGTAACTTATACAGGATATATCTATTCTAATAAGTCAGCAACATCAGATGTATATGTAGGAATAAGATTACAGAAGAATGATATTCTTACACTTTGTGTAAGCTCTAACAGTGGTGCTTCTAATATATGTGTTGAATCACCAAGTGGTAAAGTTGATTCACAGGTATATGACAGAAGCGAAAAAGGAACAGTTTTAAATTTCTATGCTTCAGAAGACGGAATATATAAAGTTTATTCATCTAATGAAAAACTATTACTTGCAAGAGCATACAGAGAACATACTAAAACAGTAGAAGTTACAGGTACAGTAACAGCGCCATCAACACTTTCTAATTGTGAGATAGCATTTGAGAATGCTAAGACAGGTGAAGTTACAACAGCTAAAGCAGTAGATGGTAAATATACAGTTTCATTAAATGAACAGTATGATTATAATGTTTCACTTGTTAATGCTAATGGATATGTTATTGCAAGTGATAAGACTCTTGCGATTGCAAAGAATGCAAAAGATGTAACATTTGATGTAGCAGTTAATGCAGTAGAACTTGTTACAGTAACAGGTAAAGTTACAGGACTTGACAGTGATGCGCTTGCAAAACTTGAAGTTACATTAGAATCAGATAATATATATATACCTTCATTCGTACTTGATGGAGATACATATACAGCAGTCCTTGAAAAAGGTGTTGAATATAAGATTGTTGCAAGCAATGTTAATGATTATGAATTTGCAGATACATCAGTACTATCAGCAGAGACAGATAAGACAATCGATATTAACTTTAAAGAAAAAACAAAATATGATGTAACACTTAATCTTGAAGGTGTTGATAATAACACAGTTTCAGAAATTACATTCACTAATTTAAATGAAGATGGATATGTATATACATTTACATCAACAGACAATATCTCATTAAGAGATGGCGTATACAAAGTAGTAATTACAAAAGACGGTTATACACAGAAACTTACATCTAACTTAAAAGTTAATGGAAGTGCAGTTACAAAAACAGTTAAATTTGAAAAAATCACAGAACCTGTTGTTCTTGAATATAAATCAGAGATTACAGTAGGTAAAAATGGTGATTATACAACAATCAATGATGCTCTTGATGCAATAAGAGCAATGGATAGAACAGATGATGAGAGAGTAACAGTTTATATCGAACCAGGCAACTATGAAGAGATGATAGTTGTAGATGTTGACAATGTAACTCTTAAGAACGCAAGCGAGAATCCAAGCCTTGAAGTTATTAATAAAGGTGTTGATATCGCTGATAATGCAGTAAGAATCACATCTTACTACGGACATGGTTATTATTACTACAGTATGGGAAGTGACTGCAAATATGATGAAGAAGTATTAGCAGTTAACAAAGAAAATGGATATTATTCATATGCTAATCCAGGTTCAGGTACAACTAATGGAAGTTATTGGAATGCAACAGCAGTTATCAAAGCTGATGGATTCAGTGCCGATGGAATCATCTTTGAGAACTCATACAACCAGTATATTTCAGAAAAAGAAGCAAATGATATTGTTGTTGAAGGTGCAGGAAGCAAAGGAGACAGAAACTCATTACCAGCAGGTTCAACAGCAGTTCAGGACAAATCATATGTAGAAAGAGCAGCAGCTCTTGCAGTAACAGATAATGTAAAGAAAGCTTCATTTGATAATTGTAAATTTATCGGAAGACAGGATACATTATATGGCGGTAAGAATTCAACAGTAGCATTCAACCAGTGTGATATTCTTGGTGCGACAGATTATATCTTTGGTGGAATGACAGCAGTATTCTTTAAATGTAACCTTGTATTAAATACAAGTGATTCAGCTAATGATGTTGCATATATTACAGCAGCACAGCAGGCTTCAGGAAGAGGATACCTGATGTATAACTGTAATATTACATCAACAACTCCAGGCGTTGATACAGCATCAACAAAAGTATCAAAAGCAGGATATTTTGGAAGACCATGGAGTGCTAATACTTCAGAAGTTGTATATTATTATACAGTAATAGGTGAAGACTCACAGGGAGTTTCACTTGTTGAAGAAGAAGGATGGAATTCATCACTTGGAGGAACATCACCATTATCATATGAATATGGTACATACGAACTTACAGGAGTTGATAATAGTTCATCAAGAGCAGATTGGTCAAAAGTACTTGATACACCTGTATTATCAGATGGTACAGCTATCAGTATAGGAGCATTCCTTGGTAACTGGCAGCCATTTGAAGGTGAAGATTTATCAATAACATTACCTGACGGAACTAAGATTGATGCTAACGAACCAGAGATTGAAGAACCAAAAGAAGATGACAATGAGTTTACAAAACGTGATTGGAACTTCGCAGCATTCGGTACAGGTGTTAACGCATCAACTAATACATATAGTGAGAATGTTGATGGAACAGTAACAGTGGCAAGTACTAATGCAAAAGGTAAACTTGTTCCTGCATCAACAGATGGTCTTGCATTCTACTATACAGCAATCGATGCAGATAAAGAAAATTTTGTATTAAATGCAAAAGTAACAGTAGACAGCTGGACATTATCTAATGGACAGGAAGGCTTTGGTCTTATGGCAGCTGATGCAGTTGGAACTAATGGTGACGCAACAACATTCTGGAACAACGCATATATGGCAGTAGCAACTAAGACAGAATATTATTATGACGCAGATACACAGAGTATTACAGATGATACAACAAAAGCTAAGATGTCAATGAAACTTGGTATCGGAGCACAGGAGAAAAAAGGTGTTACAACAGCTAATATAGCTGATGGAACAGTGGCAAGCGTATTCTCACATAAGATGTCAACACTTGAGACAATATGTGCAGCAAGCGGAGCAGGAACATATAACCTTATTGGCAATTATACTAATGAATCAGCTCCAACAGGAACAATTGCTAATCCTTTAACAACACTTAATTTAACAATAGCAAGAAATAATACAGGATATGTATTAACTTATACAGATGAAGAAGGCAATGAGATGTCAAAATTATATTATGACCTTTCAAGAGATGCCCTTACACAGATTGATAAAGATAACATTTATATTGGTTTCTTTGCTTCAAGAAATGCAACAATAACAGTAAGTGATGTCAAATTAACAGTGACAGATCCAAAAACAGATGCACCTGCAGAGGAAGAAGAGACAACTTATGTTACACCATCTTATGTAGTAACATCACCAACAACATCAGGTAAAGAAGATTACGATTTAACATTCAGAGGTAATGCAGATGGTACTCTTGTAATTACAGATGCAAAAGGTAATGAAGTTAAGAATGAAGCAGTTAAAGCTAATACTAATGTAGTAACAGCAGTAAAACTTACAGAAGGTGTTAATGATTATAGCATAACATTTACACCAGATGCAGATTATGCACCGGGTGCACATCAGAAGTTAACATCATATGATGCAGTAACATTTGCACATTCAGTAACATATAAGACATTCTCTACAGATACTAATATTGTATATGTATCACCAGAGGGCCTTGCAACTAATAATGGTACAAAAGAAAGTCCACTTGATATCTATACAGCAGTAGCATATGCGAGAGCAGGACAGAAGATTGTTCTTGCAGGTGGAACATATAACCTTAACAAGACAATCGTTACAAACAGAGGCGTAGACGGAACAGAAGGATCATTAATCTATATGATAGCTGATCCACAGGCAACAGAAAGACCGGTATTTGACTTTAATTCAGCATGTGCAGGTATGGTACTTGCAGGTGATTACTGGTACTTCTATGGATTTGATGTAACTAAATCAGCAGATGCACAAAAAGGTATTCAGTTATCAGGAAGTCACTGTACATTAGACAGAATTGATGCTTATAAGAATGGTAATACAGGTATTCAGATAAGCAGATATATGACTTATGATAAATTTGAAGATTGGCCATCAGATGATTTAATTCTTAACTGTACATCATACCTTAATGCAGATAAAGGTTATGAAGATGCAGACGGTTTTGCAGCTAAGTTAACAGTTGGTAACAATGTAGTATTTGATGGATGTATCTCATATTATAATGCAGATGACGGTTGGGATCTTTTCGCAAAGGTTGAGACAGGTTCAATCGGAATGGTAACTGTTAAGAATTCAGTAGCATACAAGAACGGATATGTACTTGATGCAGAAGGCAAAGATGTTGATGCAGGTAATGGTAACGGATTCAAACTTGGTGGTTCAAGTATCTCAGGTCATCACAGACTTATTAACTGTGTTGCATTTGATAATAAGTGCAAAGGTATTGATTCAAACAGTTGTCCTGATATTCAGGTAGAGAACTGTACATCATTTAATAATGAATCATTCAACGTTGCATTATATACTAATGATGCGGCTAATACAGATTTTAGTGCATCAGGAATCATCTCATACAGAAGCAATACTAATGTAGCTGAGAACCTTAAATTAAGAGGAACACAGGATGAGACAAAAGTATATGGAACTAATAACTATTATTGGGATACACAGACTCAGACATCTAAGAATACAGAAGGGGTGGCTGTAGCAGATGACTGGTTTGTAAGTCTTGATACAAGCAAAGTTCCAACAAGAAATGCAGATGGTACAATTAATATGAATGGATTACTTGAACTTACAGACAAAGCTCCGGCAGATGCAGGTGCAAGAATGACAGGTACTTCTTCAGTTGATACATCAAAGCTTGTAGATACAGACAAAAAAGATGATGATAACAAAGGTGATATCATAGATCAGATAAAAGATACAATCAAAGATATAGTAACAACAGTTGTTAAAACTGTAGTGACAATTCTCAAAAAAATCTTTGGTTTCAAATTCAGATAATATATATTATTTGCATTACTAATGAATTATTAAGTGTTTATTAGTAATAAGCAGACAATACAATGAGAAGGTAATTATATATAGAGTACACCATAGTGAGTAATTGCTATGGTGTACTTTTTTTGATGACAGGTCAGTTTAAGTATATGATGCTTGAGTATATGATACTTAAGTATTTGGCTGCATAGGTGAACTAAGGTAGTGGTTTTTACACTCTATACTATGGCTTATAAAAGTAAATCTTGCATAGTAGGCTCTGGCACTGGTTCAAGTTTTACACTCTACACTTTGGCTTATAAAAAAGGTATGGATAAAAAATGGAAATAGGTACTAATGTACTATTTTTTATTATGAATTTGTATGGTATTATTACAAAGTTGAAAAAGTTTATATTTAGGAGAAATTAGATATGATTAGGGTCGCTATAGTAGATAACGAATACGATTTTGCAGCAAGAGTTAAACATTTCTTTGAAGAAAACTATCAAGAAGATTTTCTGATTTCAACATTTAATTCCTGTGAAGAACTGGATAGTGCGGAAGAGATAGATATTGCAGTTATTTCAGAGAGATGCATGGCATGCGAAGCAGGTATGAATGATAAATTTGTTCTTATAACAATATTGACAGAAGATACAGTACAGTCAGTTAATAATGGAATTCCAACAATCCCCAAATATCAAAAAGCTGAGAATATGCATATGCAGTTTATTGAATTATATGCACTTAGAGAGAAGAAGAAAGTTGAGAGAGAGATTGAACTTATGCCTCCACAGCTTATAGTATTCTTGTCAGCTTTACCATATTCCGGAACAACAACATTGGCACATGCATGTGCAGTAAGAGCCAATGAACAAGGTAAGAAATCACTTGTTATCAGCATGAAGAATGCAGGTGGTGGCGATATGGCATTTGGAATATCAGCAGATTATACAATGGAGACATATCTTGAATGTGGTTTAACAGGCAGTACAGCTTATGGAGTTGATTATCTGCATGTTAAGAAGAAGTTTGCACACAGTTATAATGAGAGCATAATTAATGGAATCAAGAAGATTATTGATGTTAATGTGTATAAATACATAATACTTGATATTGATTTTGATTACAGTGACTTTACAAAAGATATATTAAAATTATGTAATAAAACTGTGATAACTGTACCTTGTACAATAGCAGGTGTTAATGCAGTTAATGCAGTTGAGAGTGCATTTAAAGATGCAGATAATAATATGGCATATATGATGTCAAAGACAGGAATTGTATATAATGGAATTACGGGGCAGAATAGCCATTATGCAGATAATTCAGAATTCGCTACAGTTGGTGGTATCAAAATGGTCGAGAATTCTGGAGTCAGAGAATGTGTTAGCGAGATTTCATGTATGAAGTTCCTTGATAATATTTTATAGGGTGGTGCAATAGTTGAACAAATTAAAAACAGAATGTATGAATGACAGACAATATGTTATTTACCATTTGAGTGAAGAAGAGAAAGATTCATTTGTTCTTGGAATGATACGCAATAATATTATTGATGGAGTTGTTCCGGTTAATGTAATAGACAATGGTAATTGCTTTGTACTTCAGTATGATATTACAGAATGTACAGATGTGAAGAAATATACAGGTGGAATTACTAACAGAAGATTTTTGCTTGGATTATACAGAGATATATGTAAAGCACTTATGAATGCTGAAGAGTATATGCTTGATTACAACAATTTTATAATAGAAAGCGATAATGTATACATAGATAGCAGACGCAATGCAAGAATATTATGTCTGCCGGTTAAGAATTATGAACATGGTAATCTTTGTGACATATTTAAAGAATTTTTGGTTAATATGCGTTTTGATATGTCAGAGGATATAACCTATGTTGTTGAACTGCTTAATTACTTTAACCAGAATCAGGAAGCAAGCGTGTGTGAGATTGCAAGGAAGATTGATGAACTTATGGAGATTGAGAGTAATAATATAGCAGACAGTGCACATAGTGACATAAGAGATGGTGGAATTCTCATTAATATGAATGGTGATGATAATGATGAGATAGATCTCTATGAAGGAATAGAAGATCAGGAAGTTATACCAACACAGGTTGTTAATCCAGAGACTATAAGTCATATTGAGAATATGATGAACGTTACTAAGAATGAAGAATTAAGACAGGAAGGCGTGTCTTCTGACAGTAGTATGAACGATTCAGATAGTTTAACAGCTAATAATACTATGAAGGATGATTATGATTTTTCTAAGATGTATGAGCAGGATCAGCTTGCTGATGGTTATAATGGTTATAATGAAGCTGATATGCAGAATTTTAATTTTGAAGAGAATGTACAGCTTGAGAATAATATAGATTATCCGGGTGATGACAACTTAGAAGAAGATGAAGCCAATCAGAAAAAAGGTCTTTTTGGATTTGCTTTTAAGAAACACAAGAATAAAGAAAAAGACAAAAAGAAGCATAAAGACAAATCAAAGAATGAAGATGCTTATGATACAGATGAGCAGGCAACAACAGTGCTTAATGATGATTATAGTAATAATATGTCAAATAACGTAATGAGACTTAATGATGTGATGCCAAGACTTATAAGATTATCTAATAATGAGATAATATATATTAATAAGCCGGTATTTAAGATTGGCAAAGAGATAAATTTTGCTGATTATTGTATAGCAGATAATCCTGCTATAAGCCGTGCACATGCAGAGGTTATTATGAATAATGGTAATTATTATGTTATGGATAATAATTCACTTAATCATACTTATGTAGATGGCAACCAGATAGCAAGTCAGATAAGAGTAATGATTACAGATGGTACAAGAATAAAGCTTGCGAATGAAGAATTTGAGTTCAAGATTGCAGGTTAATTGTATTGTTGGTATATAAAATATGATTTTGACAGTATACTGAGAATATGACATATAATATAGAGCATACAATGATAATTATTTCCAGGATATATATTTTTACACATACCCTGGGAATAATTATGTATAAAAGAACATAAATAATAATTATCACGAGAATTGAAAATAAAAAGGTTAATAATATCACAAGAATTAGAAAGTCAGAAACTATAATATCAAATAATAAAAGAATATAAATAGTAAAAGAGCATAAATAATAAAAGAGCATAAATCATAATGTCATAAGATAAAAATATCAAATAAACTAATACCCTTTAGAAAGAGGAAAAAATATATGATACAATTTTTAACAGCGTTGCATACAGATGTCGGAATTATAAAAGAGACGAATCAGGATAGTCTATGTATAAAATCAGCTAAAACAGATATAGGTAATATTCTTCTTGCAGTTGTCTGTGATGGAATGGGAGGGCTTAAAAAGGGCGAGCTTGCCAGTGCAACAGTAATAAGAAGATTCAGTTATTGGTTTGACAACGAGTTACCACTTATAATACATGATATTACAATGGATAGAATCAGGAATTCATTCAGTGCAATGATAGACGAACTTAATAACAGAATAATTGAATATGGAGAGAATAATGGTATAAGTCTTGGAACGACATTAACAGCGATATTTTTTACAGAAGAAGAATATATAGTTGCACATGTTGGAGATTCAAGAGCATATATTATTGATGAAGATACGATTAGAATGATCACCGAAGATCAGACTGTTGTAGGAAGAGAAGTCAGACGTGGATTACTTACTGCAGAACAAGCTAAGACAGATCCAAGAAGAAATATTCTCTTGCAATGTATTGGAGCTACAAGACATGTTGAGCCGGATTATACGACAGGAACATTAACAGGAGAAGTATTATATATGGTATGTTCAGATGGATTTAGACATACTATAAGACCAGAAGAATTGCATGGAGAACTTAAGCCTGGTGTATGTAATGATGAAGATATAATGAGACAAAAAGCGATAGAGCTTGTAGAACTCAATAAAGCGAGAAAAGAGAGAGATAACATAAGCGTTATTCTTATAAGACCGGTGATGGAGGATAAGTGATGCAGCAAAATGGAAAAATTATAGATGGAAAATATGAGATACTTACGAAGATAGGGCAGGGTGGAATGTCAACTGTATATCTTGCAATGGACAAGAGACTTAATAAACAGTGGGCGATAAAAGAGATTAGAAAAGAAAAGCATAATAGCAATAATGCGATAGTAGTGAAAAGTATTTTAGCAGAAGCACAGCTTATGAAAAAATTAGATCATGCAGCACTTCCAAGAATTGTAGATATTATTGAAGATAATGAAGCGATATATGTAGTTATGGACTATATTGAGGGAGAGACGCTTAGTAAGATTCTTAGAGAATATGGACCACAACCGGAAGAAACTGTAATAGAATGGGCAAAACAATTATGTGAAGTACTTGATTATCTGCATACCAGACAGCCGGCAGTAATATATAGAGATATGAAGCCATCTAATGTTATGCTAAAACCGGATGGTAAGATAAAAGTTATTGATTTTGGTATAGCACGAGAATATAAAGAAAATAATAATTCAGATACAGTAAGTCTTGGGACAAGAGGATATGCGGCACCTGAGCAATTTGGAGGTAAAGGTCAGACAGATGCAAGAACAGATGTATATTGTCTGGGAGTTACATTATATCATCTTGTGACAGGAAAAAGTCCATGTGAAGAACCTTATGAGATATATCCGATACGAAGATGGAATCCTGCTCTTTCTGGTGGGTTAGAGAAGATAATTATAAAATGTACAAGGCCAGATCCTAATGACAGATATCAGTCATGTGCACAGATGTTATATGATCTTAACCATTACAAAGAGATTGATGATGAATATACCAGACGACAGAAACAAAAACTTGCAGCATTTGTTACAACTACAGCTATATCAATCATGGGACTTACAACAGGTATTGCAAGTAGTATATATGCCGATAGTGCCAATAATGCTAATTATGATGTAATAGTAGAACATGCACAAAAAGAAAATAATGCAGATAAGAAAAAAGAATATCTCTATCAGGCAATAGATATTAAGCCATCGGATATAAAAGCCTATGAAGAACTTATAGAAGTCTATAAGAGTGATTATATATATTCACTTTCAGAAGAACAAGAATTCATCTCAGTAGTAAATGAACATAATTCCGAATTAAAACAGAATAAAGACTATCTAAAACTTTCATTCCAAATAGGAAAGTTATATTGGTATTACTATGATTATGCATCTTCAGATGGTGATAATGCAGATAATCAGACAGTAAGGATGAAAGCTGCGACAGGGTGGTTTAGAGAAGCATCAGGTAATAATTCAGATTCGAAAAATATATCCTATATAAAAAATCAAAAAGAATTAAATATGGCACAGATATATGCAGACATAGGACAGTTCTATACAGATATAGATAAAGCGGTTATAGAAGGCTGTGATTATGGAATGTATGCGGCTTTATTTGAGAGATTAGAGCAGATGGTTGATATGGCAGAAAAAGACAATGAAACAGAGATAGTATGTCTTGAAGTATATCGCCTTGTAATGAATTCTATTAATGCAAGAGCAGGTAAATTCTGTACAGATAAAGTGCCAAAAGAACGTGTAATAGAATTGTGTAATAATGTAAGCGAACTTACCAAAACAACAGATACGTCAGCACAACTGACAAAAGAGATGAAAGAGTCAATTATAGAGAAGATAGATGATACTATAGAATCAGTAGAACTTGCATATATGGAAAATGAAGAAAAAACAGAATATGTTGAAAATCAATGATGGCAATATGACAGAATATATTAAAAAATAATGATGAGTAATAAAACAGAATATGTTGAAAATCAATGATAGCAATATAACAGAATATGTGGAGAATTAATAATGAATAATACAACAGTATCGGTATTAAGAGACATATCAATAGGTGGATATACGATAGCAGGAATCTTTATGATTATGTCAATAATATTATTTTTTAAATGTCAGATACCTGTAATTATAGGAGAGATGACAGGAAGTACTAAGAAGAAACAGATTAAGCAGATGAGAGAAAAGAATAACTTTGTTAAAAAAGAAGATTCATATCAAAATCTAAAAAAGAATCATGAGAATAATAATATATCAACAATTATTCTTACAGACATAAAACAGGATATTGAACAAGATACAGTATTTTTACAAGATGATTATCATGTTGATGCCAAAGATGAAGAAGCAACAATGGTTCTTAAAGACAATATGGATAGTTTTGTTATGTTAAAGAATATCGTGATTATACATACAGGAGAGATTATAGAGTATTAATAAGGGTTATATATTAGAAATGAGGATAACAGATGAGAAAAAACAATAGTTATGAAATGTATAAGAAAATAAAAAAAACTATGGCAGTTGTGCTATGTGCTGCCATTACAGTTACAACGCTGCCACAGAATATGATTATTATTAAAGCAGATGAGATATCAGATACAATAGATAATAATGATAACGAATGGCAGAGTGAAGAATATACTAACGAACAGGAAGATATATCAGAAGCAAGTAGTGAAGATATCAAAGAGAATACAGATGAAGATATAGTAAAAGATAATGAGCAGACAGATGAGGATATATCAGACAGTGATGTTACAGATGAAGAAGAGATAACAACTGATACAGATATTGAATCAACGCAGGAAGAAACAGAAGATGATATAATAGAAGAAACTATAGAAGAGACTAAAGAAAGCGATATTAAGATAGAAAAGACAATTAATTTTAGTATAAAAAGAGGATTTACAGATGAGAATGGTAAGTTTAGTTCATGGGATTCAAAAGAAGATAGACTAGATGGAGCTGTGATTGAACTTACAGGAGAAGATGGAGATAAGACAGAATTAATTACACATGCCGGAAAAGCAGATATTAAGATTATGTGTAATAAAGATGAAGAAAAAGTATATACATACAGAATATATAAGATTGGATATACAATCGAAGAAGGAATAATACGTCTTAGTGGAGTTGAAGATGAAACAGTTGAGATAATGTTATATCCGGTTGAGACAAAGACAGTAAAAGTTGTTGTAGATGGAGTTGATGAGACAGATCTTATGAAGATAAGACTTGAATCACAGGCACTTAATACAACAGACGTACAGGCAGACAATCTTATATATAATGAAGAAACAGGCAGATATTATGCAGAATTCACATCAGTATATCAGAGCGGTAATTATAGAATTAAGATAGATTCTGATAAATATACAGATATGGTTATCGACAATATATATTATGACAGAATAACAGCAGATGAAGATACAACATGTGTAGTTGCAGTGACAAGAGAAAAATACCATCTTATGTATATGCCTGATGGAGAAGATGTTCATGAATGTATAAATCTTAATGCAGTTAAGAATGATACAACAGGAGAATATGAATATGCATCTGTAGAGTATGGAGATAGAATTGAGATTAGACACATTACAGGTAAACAGATAAGTAGATTAGTAATAGGCGATACTGACTATGCCAGAAAGATTAAGACAGATGAAGATGGCAGCCAGTATATATACTTTGTACCGGCAAGAGAAAGCGAGAACAGATTATATATTGATATTCAGATGCAGGAGCTAAAAGCAGAACAGATTATAATACAATCCAATGCAGATGCGATAATTCCGGCACCGGGAGTTGTATATATGTTTAGAGCTGATATTGCACCACAGGATGCAAGCAGTGAGGCATTTGAATGGAATGTCACAAGTGATGATAGATATGCAGAATACAGATATGAGATATCGGAAGATAAGAAGACACTTATGCTTACACTTGATAAGATTGAATATGGTAAAAAGGTATATGTGAGTATATATGATAATTATTCAGGCTGTAAGAATACAGGAATATATAGAACGCAGAAGAATAGTGTAGATGCTGATGAATATCTTATGATTAGCGGAACGAGATATAATGAAGAATCAGAATGGTATACAAGTGATGTTATTGTAAAAAGCATATCAGACAATAAACAGTTTTCTTTTATGTATCCAAATGGACAATATACACCGATAATGTCAGAATACGTGGAAACTGTAGGTGGTAAAAGAGTCTGCTATATATACAATAAAAGAGGATTTTTTGATATAACTAATTTTTTCAAATTCAATCCGGTAGCAGGCGAAGATATAATAGATATTAAGATAGATAAGATGGCACCGGTATTTAAAGAGATGCAAGAGGAGATTAAGTTTCCATCTAAAGTAACTTTTGGAATATATGATTATGGTACGATTGCTTATGCAGGAACAGATAGAGAATACTATACAGAAGGTTCTGGTATAGTAAGTGTTACTTATGCAAAATGTGATGAAGATGGTAATATCACAGAAGATGAGAGAGAAGCTGAATATAATAATAATGCAGCTACAATAGATATACCTTATGAGAATTATAACGGAATGTATATTATAAAAGCTGCTGATGCGACAGGTCATATAGCAACAACAATGCTAAAAGTGAATACAGATATCACAGCACCTGAGATAGTGGCAATGGTTAATGGAGAAGAAACAGAGAGAGTATACTATAATAATGATACAAGTTTTGTTGCAGACATATCAGATAATCAGGACATTGTGCAGGCTGAGATAACTGTTATAAAAGATAATTCAGATAGAACAACAGAGAATATTAATATTGATGGGAATAAAGCTCATTATGAATATATATTTGTTCAGGATGGGGAATATAATATAACAGTTACAGCTATAGATTCACATGGTAATGATACAGTATATAATAAGACGATAGTTGTAGATAAGACTAATCCACAGGTTAAGCTTAACTATAACAGCCAAGGAAGAGAAAGTGACGGAATAATATTTTTTGACAGTGGTGTTGATATAAGACTTGCGATACATGAGAAAAATTATAATAGTGAAGACACAGTTGTATATGTAAATGACAAGGAGTATGAGAGTCATGTTGATACATACGCAGATGAACATGTGATGCTTCTTCATTTTGCACATGCAGGTGAGTACAAAGTAGAAGTGCGTAGTGTGGATATGGCAGGTAATATGTCGGTAGGAGAGACACAGGCACATTTTATAATTGATCTCGAAGGGCCACAGATTACAGTGGAATATGACAATAACGAATGTAGTAATGAACGATATTTTAAGGAAGAGAGACAGGCAACAGTTACGATAAAAGAAGATAATCTTGACTTGTCAACAGTTGAAGTTAATATATCAGAAGCAAATGGTGAGAAAGCTGATATATCAGAATGGAGACACAATGGTTCTATTCATACAGCTTATATCAGATTCAAAAAAGATGGAGATTATACACTTAATATAAGATGTAGTGATAAAGCCGGACATGAGAATGATGAGCCGGTAAGTTACTCAAAAGCACCATGGCAATTCGTTATAGATACTACTAATCCGGTTGTAACAGTTGAGTATAGTAAGGATGGTTATATTAAGCAAAAAGATGGAATAGATTACTATAATATGCCTGCAACAGCACTGATTACTGTAAAAGAGAAGAACTTTGATGAAGATGCAGTTAAGATAACAATTACATCAAAAGATGCTTATGGTGCTGAACTTGCAATGCCATCAATTGGCAGATTTGAGAAAGACGGAGATGTATACAGAGCTAGTATTATCTATGATACAGAGAGTAATTATACATTTGATATTGAATGTAGTGACAAAGCCGGACTTAAGAATAAAGAGAACAATACTAAAAAACTTACTTTTGATAAGACATCTCCGTCAGGAGTAATAAGTGCAGGACAGTTTGGTTCATTTGCCGGATATGAAGAGATGATAGATTATGGAATGTGGACAAGAGATAATGTTGATATTAAGATTGCATGTAGTGATAATATATCAGGAATCTTATATATAAAATATATAAAAACAGAAAAAGAGATGACACTTGATGAACTTAAAGCTAAGAAAGATACTGAATGGAAAGAATATTCGGAATTCACAGTAGACAAGGATGAGAGATTCATAATATATGCAAAGTCAGAAGATAAAGCAGGCAATATATACTATTTTAATACTAATGGTATCATCATTGATAAAGAAAGACCAGTAGTTGAAAGATTAGCACCGGCAATATCAATGAAAGAACCGGCAAAAGGAATATATAATACAGATATTGAGATGGATATTGCTATAACAGATAAGAAAGTCAATAATTCATATTCAGGAATTAATTATGTTGCATACAAAGTTATAAAAGACGATGCGATTATTACACAAAGCGAAGTTCTATATCAGAATACTAATAAAAAACCAAAAGAAAAAGATCTGAAACAAAAATTCAGTCAGGCAATAATAGTTGATTCAGAACTTAACAATAGTAACAATATAAGAGTAGAAGTTACAGCAGCAGATAATTCAGGTAATGTAATAACAGAGATAAAAGAGTTAAAGATTGATATTACACAGCCTGTAATTAACGTAGAATATGATAATAATAATGTGATTAATGACAGATATTATAACGCAAAAAGAATATCTACAATAACAGTATATGAACGTAATTTTGATGAAAGCGACGTGAATATTGACATAACATCCTCATCAGGGAAAAAACCATATATGAGTGACTGGATTACATATACTGATATACAGAATCCGGATAATACAAGACATATAATGACTATTGAATATAATGATAATTCAGATTATACATTTGGTATATCATATACAGATATGGCAGGTAATGCAGCAAAAGAGACTAATTATAATGGCAGTACAGCTCCTAACGATTTCACAATAGATCTCACAGATCCGGAGATTATGATAACATTTGATAACAACAATTATGTTAATGGTAATTATTATAAAGCAGGAAGAACAGCAGTAATAACGATACTTGAACATAATTTTAATGAAAAAGATGTTGATATGCGAATTACAGCTAATGGAACAATACTTAACAATGTAAACTTTGTAAATGATGGTGACAGACATATAGCAACTGTAAGATTTGACAAAGATGGCTATTACGAGATAGAAGCAGGATATACAGATATGGCAGGAAGAACTGCTATAAGGACAGATAAGCATGATTTCTACATAGATATGACATCACCAGAACTTAGAATAGATGGAATAACAGATAGAGTAGCATATAATACTGAAGTTGTAGCACCGGTTATTACTACATCAGATAATAACTATGATTCTACAATAATAGTACTTACAGATAAGAGTGGAAAAGTAATATCTTTTGCAGGTAATACTGTGAAGAACAATGGAGATAATATATATACATTTGATAACATTGTAGAAGATGGAATATACATTCTTAATGTATCAGTAAGTGATAAAGCAGGTAATAAGACAGAGAAAAATATTGAATTTTCAGTGAACAGACATGGTTCAACCTACAAATTTGACACTAATACAGAGCGTATCAGAAAAAAATATATCAAAGAAGAAACAGATATTGTTATCCATGAGATTAATGTTACAGAGCTTGACAATGACAGTATAAGAGTAAAACTTGTAAGAGATGGAAGTGTAAGGACACTAGAAGAGGGTAAAGATTATAATATCAATAAAGCAGTTACAGGTGATGGCTGGCATGAATATACATATACAATATATAAGAATAACTTCGTGGCAGAAGGCGCATATACTGTAATCGTTCATTCAAAAGACGGAGCTGAGAATGTATCAGAGAATAATCTTTCTAGTAAAGGTGCAGATGTAACATTTGCAGTTGATAAATCACAGCCTGTATGTATTGTATCAGGTCTTAAAGATAATGCAGTATATAAGAGCAGAAAACAGAATGTACTTCTCACAGTCTCAGATAACTTTAGAATAGCAGGTATATATGTATATGTGAATGGTGAATTATATAAACATGCAGATGAGAATGAGAATGTAGATATGCTTAATGAGATCTATGAGAATGGTAAACTTGATTTTGAGATTAGCGATATGGCAAAAAGACAGGATGTTGAAGTTGTTCTTGTAGATATGGCAGGTAATGAGCAAAGAGTAGCAGTTAATAATGTACTTGTATCAACAAGTGCATGGGTAAGATTTGTCAATAACAGACAATTATTCATCGGAACGACAGTTGCATTATCAGCAGCAGTACTTATTGCTATATGTCTTTTTGTAAAAAGCAGAAAAAGACGCAATAAGCAGGAATTATAATATCAAAAAGATATAAAGAATACTTACATAGTATTTAATGGGATATAAAAAGATACAAATAACAGTATCATAAATATCTTGAAATAATATAAAAATACAAAATAACCAAAATCTGGTTATTGACACAATTAATAGAATAAACTATAATTTGAAATTGAGATGCAGTTTCAAATTACAAAAAACGGAATGAAACGCTATCGGCTTTTGTTCCGTTTTTTTATGTCTGGTATAAATTTATGACGAAATCTAGTAGTCCCACTAAGGGATACTAACAGATAAAAGCCATAAGACTTAATGAAAGGAAGAATGACGCATGAATGGTCAGGGAAAATATAAGACTAAACAGAGAGATCTGATACTTGGATATATAGAGCGTAACAAAGATAAACATCTTACAGCAGATGGCATAGCAGATTATATGAAGAATCAGGAGAAGCCTGTTAGCCGTTCAACAGTATATAGATACCTTGATGTATTGGTTAATGAAGGGCATGTAAGAAAATATGTTATAGAAGAAGGCAAATGCTGTTGCTATCAATATATAAGTAAAGAGAATACCTGCTCGAATCATTATCATTTTAAGTGCAGCAGATGTATGAAGTTATTTCATATGGATTGTGAGATGCTTGATAAGATATATGCACATGTTAAGGAAGAGCATGGATTTACAGTTGATAATAGCAAGACTGTATTCTATGGAATATGTAGAGATTGTCAAAAGGAACTAGAAGACAAAGATAGATAATAAGAAGATTAATTATTGAAGCAGATGCAGAAGAATGGAACGAATGCGATAGACAAAGATAGATAATAGTAAGATTAATACCTTATGCAAAGATAATAAAATGGGCAGGCAGGTAGATAATAGAAAGGCAATAAATGGTGATATAAATGTTTAAGAAAAAAGAAATTATCAAAAAAATAGTAAGTATACTAATGTGTACAACTCTTGTAATTGCGATGGCAGGATGTAATAAGACAGAAGAAAGAGATTCTGCAAAAGTACAGATTGTAGCAACTCTTTTTCCACAGTATGATTTTGCAAAACAGATAGGTGGAGATAAAGTTCAAGTGACAATGCTTCTCTCTCCGGGAATGGAGAGCCATTCGTATGATCCTACACCAGCTGATATAGTTAATATCAATAAGTCGGATCTGTTTATCTATACAGGTAAATATATGGAGACATGGGCAGATACTATAATTGACAGTATAGATACTAAGACAGTACATGTACTAGATGTATCACAAGGCATAGAGCTTGAAAAAGAAGAAGACGAACATGAACATGAGGATATTCATGTCGAGGATGAACATTCAGAGGATGAGCATACAGAAGATGAACATACAGAGGAAGAACATAGTGATAGTGAGCATAATGATGAAAAAGATAGTCATAACAGTGAAGGACACAGCCATGAATATGATCCTCATATCTGGACAAGCCCTGTAAAAGCGATGCAGATGGTTAATAATATACTAGAGGCGTTAAAAGAAGTAGATCCTGATAATGCAGATTATTATACAGAGAATGCTAATAACTATATTGAGCAGCTTACTGAGCTTGATACAGAGTTTAGAGATGTTGTTAAGAATGCGAATAGAACAGATATATATTTTGGTGGAAGATTTGCAATGCATTATTTTGCTGAAGAATATGGTCTTACATGCATATCAGCATATGATTCATGCTCATCAGAGACAGAACCAAGTGCAGGTATGGTAGCAGCCATTATAGACAGTATGGAACACACAGGAGCTAAAGTTATATACCATGAAGAACTTGTAGATCCGCAGGTTGCCGAGACAATAGCAGATACTGTTAATGGAAAAACACTCTTATTACATTCATGTCATAATGTATCAAAAGATGATTTTGAAAAAGGTGTAACTTACCTTGATCTTATGAAACAGAATGTTATTAATTTGGAAGAAGGATTGAGATAATGTCAATTTTAAAATGTGAGAACTTATCAGTTGCCTATGAGAATATGGTAGTATTTGAAAATGTTAATTTTGAGATAGAAGAAGGCGATTATGTATGCGTTGTCGGAGAGAATGGTTCAGGCAAATCAACACTTATGAAGAGCATCTTGGGACTTATACCTATTAGAAGTGGCAAAGTAGAATTTCTAAATGGATTATCCAAAAATGAGATAGGATACCTTCCACAACAGACAGTTATCCAGAAAGATTTTCCTGCATCAGTATACGAAGTCGTTATATCGGGGTGTATTAACAGAATGGGACTTAGACCATTTTATACATCTAAGGAGAAAAAGAGAGCAGCAGAAGTTATGGAACGACTTGAGATAACTTCTATTAAGAACAAATCATATAGAGATCTGTCAGGAGGTCAGCAGCAAAGAGTACTTCTAGCGAGAGCACTTTGTGCCACAGATAAGATATTAGTGCTTGATGAGCCTATAACAGGACTTGATCCAATTATGACAGATGAGATGTATAAAATTATCAAAGAGATTAATAAGAAGAATAAGATTACAGTAGTAATGGTATCACATGATATAGAGAGTGCTGTTAATGAGGCAGATAAGATACTTCATATAGAAAAAGGAGTTAAGTTCTTTGGAACAACACAAGATTATATAAATAGTGATATTGGTAAAGTGTTTGTAAGCAGAGAAAGGAACGTGAGATAAGATGTCAACAATAATAGAGATTTTTTCATATCCATTCATGGTAAGAGCGATAATTGTAGGTTCTCTTGTATCACTCTGTGCAGCACTTCTTGGAGTAAGCCTTGTATTAAAGAGATATTCTATGATAGGTGATGGATTGTCACATGTAGGATTTGGAGCATTATCAGTTGCAGCAGCAATGAATGTTGCACCACTTAAGATAGCGATTCCGGTAGTTATAATAGCAGCGTTCTTTTTACTTAGAATAAGTTCTAATAGTAAGATACAGGGAGATGCAGCGATTGCACTTATATCAAGCAGTTCAATAGCTGCCGGTGTAATAGTTACATCAATGACAAGTGGTCTGAATGCAGATGTATACAGTTATATGTTTGGTAGTATACTTGCTATGGGAAAAAGCGATGTATTTATGAGTATAGTACTATCTGTTATAGTATTGCTTATATATGTACTTTTTTATAATAAGATATTCTCAATTACATTTGATCAGAACTTTTCTAAAGCAACAGGAATCAAAACTGATTTTTATAATACACTTATATCAATCCTTACAGCAGTTACAATAGTAGTTGGTATGAGAATAATGGGAACTATGCTGATATCAAGTCTTGTTATATTCCCTACACTTACTTCCATGAGACTATTTAAGAGCTTTAAGTCAGTGGTTATATCATCGGCGATAATATCGATTATATGTTTTACAATAGGAATAATAGTATCATATATTATGAACTTTCCAGCAGGAGCAAGTATAGTTGCAGTTAATCTTGTAGCATTTATTGTATTTGTTATTATAGGGAAGATAAGAGGGTAGATAAGCTAATTATCTACCCTCTGTTGTTTTTATATTTTGCACATAGTCTGCAAGCATAAGATCTACAATTCGTCCATAGCTTAATACACCATCATATTGGTTGTTGGCTTTAAGATAACTGTCATTAACACTTGATGCAACAGCTTTAACCGGTGTCTTATATGCATTCCAAAAACTTGAATCATCTGAATAATCAAGTCTTGTAAGTGGAGATATCTCAGATACCAGGTTAGTATATTCTTCCGAAGATATATAAGGAAGTATAGCTGATAGTGCATAAGACAGGGCATTAGCATATCCACTGTATTGAAATTCAATACAGCTACTCTCTCTACAGGCAAGATAAGCTATGAAGTTAGCTTCATCTTCTCGCATAAATCCACGAAGATGAGATAATTCGTGACATATTGTAAAAGGTATATTAAGATCAGGCATCATATTATTATAATTAGCTTCAATAGTATACGGTGCATAGATTCCTGTTATAAAGCTGTAAGTCATAAACTTTGAACTGATTACAGGCTTTGCATCCGGATAGAAGCCTGATAGAACAGGATATACCATACCAAGTCGTTCAAGTGCAGTCTTAGCTTCGTAAGTATAATCTGTATTATTAAGTGAGAATACAGCATTATCATCTCTATATACATTGGTGGCAGTCTCATTAACATTGTCAATGAGATATTCACAGAATTCCAACAATACATCTGAATCGTATGTAGTAACATTCAGATCCGAATAATGTGAGAATGGAAAACGGTGATAATTAATACCACATGTAGTTGTGAATCCAAACAGGAGGATAACGCTCATGACGAGAATGTATCTGATAAAAAGAGCCAGATAATAACATGAACCAGAAGGCATCTTCTTAATCAGATAACGTATAAATTGTACTAACATATAGATAAATCTTAATATAGTAACTGCAATAAGCATATATAGAAGAATCTCAGCGACAGAAAAAGGAAAGACAGACATTGTTCCACCAATTACATATACAAGATTAGGGTATATATAATTAGAATACCAATTGGCAAATAGAATATTGTGTCTTGCAGCGATGTTAAGCATCAGACTGCATATAAGCATAAGGGAGAAAAAAATTACAAAAAATGGATTAAGCAGTATACGTCTAAAAGGTTTCTCCGGAATAACCTTCACATATTTCTTGTTTCGTAACAAAATAGCACCTCATTTCAAAAAATTAATCTAAACAGTGTATAAACTGAATAATATAAAGCATCAGAATGTCATAAAATATGTATGTCGCACAAAATAGAAAATAATATGACATTTTATTAAAATTATACACTTTATAGCTTTAATATACAATCCTAAATAATTTTTTTTTGGAAAACAGGGGGTAAATTGTGTCAAAAGCCATACTTTTAATATGAAAATTTAAGATGAATAATATACAATTACATATCTACACACTGAATATTCAAATTGTTAGACAATTCAAGAAAAAGTCGTTATTTACAAATTGAAAATAGTGGTGTATATTGTTTTTAACATTTGTTCGACTAATCCTTTCAAGTGGTAAAGCGAATGATTTGGATAAAAAGTACGAAAGTAGAAAGGAAAATGTAGTATGGAAAAAAATAGTGCTGTTAAGGGCCTGTATAGTCCGTCATTTGAACATGATAACTGTGGTATTGGTGCTGTTGTTAATATCAAAGGCATTAAGACACATCAGACAGTAAGCAATGCATTAAAGATTGTTGAAAACTTAGAGCACAGAGCCGGTAAGGATGCAGAAGGTAAGACCGGTGATGGTGTTGGTATCATGCTTCAGATATCTCATAAGTTTTTTACAAAAGTCTGTAAGGAGCTTAACATAGCAATCGGAGGAGAAAGAGAATACGGTATTGGTATGTTTTTCTTTCCGCAGGATGAACTTAAGAGAAATCAGGCTAAGAAGATGTTTGAGATTATAGTTGAGAAAGAGGGTCTTGAATTCCTTGGATGGAGAGAAGTTCCAACTAATGCAACTGTACTTGGACATAAAGCAGTTGAATGTATGCCACATATTATGCAAGGTTTTGTTAAAAAGCCAAAAGATATAGAAAAAGGACTTGATTTTGACAGAAAACTGTATGTTGCAAGAAGAGTATTTGAACAGAGTAATGATGATACTTATGTAGTATCACTTTCAAGCAGAACTATTGTATACAAAGGTATGTTCCTTGTAGGTCAGTTAAGACAGTTCTTTGATGATCTTCGAGCAGAAGAATATGAATCAGCAATAGCAATCGTTCATTCAAGATTCAGTACTAATACTAACCCAAGCTGGCAGAGAGCTCATCCAAACAGATTTATTGTACATAATGGTGAGATTAATACAATAAGAGGTAATGCAGATAGAATGCTTGCCAGAGAAGAGAAGCTTTCTTCTAGATATTTAGAGAGCGATATGCATAAGATTGTACCAGTTGTTAATCAGGAAGGCTCAGACTCAGCTATGCTTGATAATACACTTGAATTCCTTGTAATGAATGGTATGCCTTTACCACTTGCAGTAATGATTACAATTCCTGAACCATGGAGCAATGATGCAAGTATGAGTCAGGATAAAAAAGATTTCTATCAGTATTATGCAACAATGATGGAGCCATGGGATGGACCAGCATCAATTATATTCTGTGATGGTGACAAGATGGGAGCAATCCTTGACCGTAACGGATTAAGACCATCAAGATATTATATAACAGATGATGATTATCTCGTTCTCTCATCAGAAGTTGGTGTTCTTGAAGTTGACCAGACTAAGATTATTAAAAAAGAGAGATTAAGACCTGGTAAGATGCTTCTTGTAGATACTGAAGAAGGAAGACTTATAAGCGATGAAGAACTTAAAGAGACATATGCTAAGAGACGTCCATATGGTGAATGGCTTGATAATAATCTTGTTAATCTTAAGGATCTAAAGATTCCTAATAAAAAAGTACCTGAATATTCAAGAGAAGAAAGAGCGAAGATATTAAGAGCTTTTGGATATACATACGAAGATTATAAGACAAGTATTCTTCCAATGGCACAAAATGGTGCAGAAGCTACAGCAGCTATGGGTGTTGATACACCACTTGCAGTATTATCAGATAAGCATCAGCCATTATTTAACTACTTTAAACAGTTATTCGCACAGGTTACTAACCCACCTATCGATGCGATAAGAGAAGAAGTAGTAACATCTACATCAGTATATCTTGGCGAAGATGGCAATCTTCTTGAAGATTCAGCTGAGAATTGCAGAATACTTAAGATTAATAATCCTATCTTAACTAATACAGATCTTCTTAAGATTAAGAATATGAAAGTTGAAGGGCTTAAAGTAGTAGTTATTCCTATTACATATTATAAGAATACATCACTTGAAAAAGCTATTGATCATCTGTTTGTTGAGACTGATAGAGCATATAGAGATGGAGCTAACATTCTTATCTTATCAGATAGAGGAATTGATGAGAATCATGTAGCTATACCATCATTACTTGCAGTATCAGCACTTCAGCAGCATCTTGTTGTAACTAAGAAGAGAACAAGTGTAGCGATGATTCTTGAAAGTGGTGAACCAAGAGAAGTACATCACTTTGCAACATTATTAGGATATGGTGCATGTGCTATTAATCCATATCTTGCACAGGAGACAATTAAACAGCTTATAGATGATAATATGCTTGATAAAGACTACTATGCAGCAGTAGATGCATATAATGATGCAATACTTCATGGTATAGTTAAGATTGCATCTAAGATGGGTATCTCAACTATTCAGTCATATCAGGGTTCTAAGATATTTGAAGCAATTGGTATTGATTCAGATGTTATTAATAAATATTTTACTAATACAGTAAGCAGAATTGAAGGTATCAGCCTTGATGACATATCAAGAGATATCAATGAACGACATGCAAAAGCATTCGATCCACTTGGACTTGAATTCAATCAGTCACTTGAATCAGCAGGAAGCCATAAGTCAAGAAGTGGTAAAGAAGATCATTTGTACAATCCAAAAACAATACATCTTCTTCAGGAAGCAACATGGACAGATAATTATAGTAAGTTTAAAGAATATACATCAGCAATTGATGATGAGAGCATAGGAACAATAAGAAGTCTTATGGACTTTAATTATCCTAAAAAAGGTGTTCCGATTGAAGAAGTTGAAAGCGTTGATTCAATTGTAAAAAGATTTAAGACAGGTGCTATGTCATATGGTTCAATCTCACAGGAAGCACACGAGACACTTGCTATTGCAATGAATAGATTACATGGTAAATCAAACAGTGGTGAAGGTGGAGAGAGTCTTGAGAGACTTACAATTGGACCGGATGGACTTAACAAATGTTCAGCAATCAAGCAGGTTGCATCAGGACGTTTTGGTGTTACAAGTAAATATCTTGTAAGTGCAAAAGAGATTCAGATTAAGATGGCACAGGGAGCAAAACCGGGTGAAGGTGGAAATCTTCCAGCTGCAAAGGTATATCCTTGGGTAGCTAAGACAAGACATTCAACGCCAGGTGTAGGTCTTATATCACCACCACCTCATCATGATATATATTCAATCGAAGATCTTGCACAGTTAATATATGACCTTAAGAATGCTAATAAGAATGCTAGAATATCTGTAAAACTTGTATCAGAAGCAGGTGTAGGAACAGTTGCAGCCGGTGTTGCAAAAGCAGGTGCACAGGTAATTCTTGTATCAGGTTATGATGGAGGAACAGGTGCAGCACCTAGAAACTCAATTCATAATGCCGGACTTCCATGGGAACTTGGTGTAGCTGAGACACATCAGACACTTATTATGAATGACCTTCGTAATAAAGTAATAATCGAGACAGATGGTAAGTTAATGACAGGTAGAGATGTAGCAATAGCAGCTATGCTTGGTGCAGAAGAATTTGGTTTTGCAACAGCACCACTTGTAACACTTGGATGTGTAATGATGAGAGTATGTAACCTTGATACTTGTCCTGTTGGTGTTGCAACACAGAATCCTGAACTTAGAAAACGTTTTAAAGGTAAACCTGAATATGTAATGAACTTTATGAAGTTTATCGCAGAAGAATTAAGAGAATACATGGCAAAACTTGGTGTGAAATCAGTTGATGAACTTGTAGGACGTACAGATCTCTTAAAACAGAGAGATGACATTCATAAAGGTAATGCAGATAAAGTAAGTCTTCAGAGAATACTTAATAATCCATTTGCAAAACCAGGTCAGAAGTTTGAATATAATAAGAAGAATGTATATGACTTCCAGCTTGAAAAGACAATGGATGAGAGAGTTATCTTAAAGAAATTAAAGACTGCATTAGAATCAGGACAGAAGAGAAGTCTTGAGATAGATGTAACTAACACAGACAGAACACTTGGAACAATATTCGGTGCTGAGATAACAAGAGAATATGGTGATACACTTGCACAAGATACATTCACAATCAAATGTAATGGTGCAGGTGGACAGAGCTTTGGTGCATTCATACCTAAGGGACTTACACTAGAACTTGTAGGTGATAGCAATGACTATTTTGGAAAAGGACTCTCAGGTGGTAAGCTTATCGTATATCCACCAAGAGGAATTAAGTTCAAACAGGATGAGAATATAATTATCGGTAACGTTGCATTATATGGAGCAACAAGTGGTGAAGCCTATATTAATGGTGTTGCAGGCGAGAGATTCTGCGTAAGAAACTCAGGAGCAACAGCAGTTGTAGAAGGTGTTGGTGACCATGGCTGTGAATATATGACAGGTGGACGAGTTGTAGTTCTTGGTAAGACTGGTAAGAACTTTGCAGCAGGTATGAGCGGCGGTATTGCGTATGTACTTGATGAAGATTCAGATCTGTATAAAAAACTTAATAAAGACATGGTTTCTTCAGAAGCTTTGACTTCTAAATATGATGTATTAGAGCTTAAAGAGATAATCCAGCAGCATGTAGCATATACTAACTCAGAAAAAGGTAAAGAGATTCTTGATAACTTTGGAGATTATCTTCCAAAATTCAAGAAGATTATGCCACATGATTACAAACGTATGTTGAATGCGATTGTTCAGATGGAAGAAAAAGGTCTAAGCAGTGAGCAGGCGCAGATAGAAGCATTCTACGCTAATACAAGAAAGTAGGAGGAAAAGAATTATGGGAAAGCCAACTGGATTTTTAGAATATAATCGTGAGACAAGTAAAGCAGTTTCACCAAAAGAAAGAATTAAAAATTTTAATGAATTCCATACTCCTCTTTCAAGAGAAAAACAGCAGTGCCAGGGTGCACGCTGTATGGACTGTGGAGTTCCATTCTGCCAGTCAGGAATGATATTAAATGGGATGGCATCAGGCTGTCCACTTAATAATCTCATTCCTGAATGGAATGACCTTGTATATACAGGTAACTGGGAGCAGGCATATAACAGACTTAAAAAGACTAATAATTTTCCGGAATTTACATGTCGTGTATGTCCTTCACCATGTGAAGCTGCATGTACATGTGGACTTAATGGAGACCCTGTATCTATCAAAGAGAATGAGATGGGAATTATAGAATATGCGTATGAAAATGGACTTGCAAAAGCTAATCCACCTAAAGTACGTACAGGTAAGAAAGTAGCTATTATAGGTTCAGGCCCATCAGGACTTGCAGCAGCAGATCAGTTAAATAGAAGAGGTCATGATGTAACAGTATTCGAGAGAAGTGACAGACCGGGCGGATTATTAATGTATGGTATTCCTAATATGAAGCTTGAGAAACGTTTCATCGAGAGAAAGATCAACATAATGAAAGAAGAAGGAGTAAAATTCGAACTTTCAGCTAATGTTGGTGAGAATGTAAAAGCATCAAAGATATTAAAAGAGTTTGACAGTGTTGTACTTGCATGTGGAGCATCTAATCCAAGAGATATCAATGCACCAGGACGTGATGCAAAAGGAATATATTTTGCTGTAGATTTCTTATCACAGACAACAAAAAGTCTTCTTGATTCTAACCTTGCTGATGGTAAATATGTAAGTGCCAAAGGTAAGAAAGTAATCATTATCGGTGGCGGTGATACAGGTAATGACTGTGTTGGAACATCAATAAGACATGGCTGTGCATCTGTTACACAGCTTGAGATGATGCCAAAGCCACCAGTTGAGAGAACTGCCAATAATCAATGGCCAGAGTGGCCAAGAATTCTTAAGACTGATTATGGTCAGGAAGAAGCAATAGCAGTATTTGGCAAAGATCCAAGAGTATATCAGACAACAGTTAAGGAATTCATCAAGGATAAGAGTGGTAATCTTACAAAAGTAAAACTTGTAAAACTTGAGAGTAAAAAAGATGAGAAAACAGGAAGAATGATTATGGCTGAAGTTGAGGGAAGTGAATATACAGTCGAAGCAGACCTTGTATTTATAGCAGCAGGATTCCTGGGCTCACAAAAATATGTCACAGATGCATTTGGTGTAAAACTCAACGAGAGAACTAACGTACTTACAGAGCCAGGCAAATATAATACTAATATTAACAAAGTATTTACAGCAGGTGATATGCACAGAGGACAGTCACTCGTAGTATGGGCTATAAGAGAAGGTAGAGAAGTAGCCAAAGCAGTTGATACATTCCTTATGGGATATACTAATCTGTAGAGATGAATTAAAAAAAGTACAGTATAGAGTAAAGAGTGCAATAAATGTATATTCATATATAAAATCCTTTCGTTTGTCATAGGCGGAAACCCACTACATTTAGGAGGTGGGTAGTTGACAGTGCGAATTAGATTATGGTGAATCAAAATATATTGGCTATATGATGATAGCGTACTATAAATAATATATTTCAGACAACACATTACAGATAATATATAATATGCGATAGTATGATATTAGACTGATATCTGTTGTAATAAAACAGTATCGATAATATTATAAAGTATGAAAAATAAAGACAGGATACGATTTAGTAGCTGCATAATATGCGAAGCTATAACTAAATCATATCCTGTTTTTTGATTAAGACTATTTGAATTAAGATTAATTGAATCAAGGCTAATGAATCAAGATTAATTAGCTCAAGACTAATTGGAACAAGATTAATTGTATTAAGATTAATTAGTTTAAGATTAGTTATAAAAAGCTAGTTGTATAAAACTAATTAGCAATTGAATGTCAATAAGAGGTTAATAACTAAATATTTACAAGGTTGCTTGCAAGTAATAATCAAGCTGTTCATATATCTCAAATCCAAGTTTGAGATACAAGTGACAAGCAGCAGGATTCTTAGAACTTACTTGTAATATTATGCTATATGAAGAATCATATTGAACCTGAATAAAATGTATTATATGACACAAAAGCTTATATCCATATCCTTGATTACGGTAATCTTCATATATAAGAACGTCACATATATTAATAAGATTGCCATCAATAACAATATGAGCCTCTCCGACATCTGAGAGTTTATCAGATATATAGAAGACATATTCGGAGTGTTTTACAACTTCATGCTGACATATACTGATATTGCGGATATTTTTGTTAAGACGTATTTTTTTCTTAATATGCATGATATATTCACTGTGGGAATAAGAAGCATTAACTGATGCAAGAATATGCTTTGCGGCAGGTGAATTATCACATATAGAGTAGTAGAATGGCATGTTGTACATATCAGAAGCTTTTTTTAGAAGTGTATGAAAATATCCATGGTTAAAATGTTCAGGGTGTGTATAACCTGTGATCTCAACGCCGTCATCAAATGGAGCAAATATAGCAAGATATGATACAAGAATATCATTGTCATACATAAGTAAAAAAGCGTCATAGTCATTGGATTGATTATCAATGTAGGCATTATATGAACTTTTAAAAAAAAGATTGTTATAGTGCTTAAGAGATAGTATATCAAGGTATTCTTTTGGTTCTAATTGTTTTCTTATAATAATATTCATAAAAAATCCTTTCCGTTGTCATATATGCGTACTAAAAAATGTTAGTGTAACGATTTTAAATCAATTACTTATATTAGTATTGTACTTTTATGAATGGGTTGTCAATATAAAAATGAAGAAAACATCAAAGCATATGTAAAAATTACGGATTTATATAAAAAGTAGGAATAATTATATTTTGAATGAATATAAATATAATGTTTACTAATAACATAGAACATAAATATTGGATGAGATGAGGTAATAAGAATGGACAACACAGATAATGTAGTTAGTAATGATACAGGTTTTTTGTTAAAAGTAGTACAGGGTGCATTGATAGGTCTTGGTGGTGTGCTTCCAGGAATATCAGGAGGTGTATTATGCGTTATATTTGGAATATATGGAGAGATTATGGAACTGCTTGCAGATCCGATTCATAGATGGAAGACGCATATAAAGAGTCTGTTTCCGATTATCATTGGTATAGGAGCGGGTTTTGTTGGAATAGCAGGGCTATTGTCGATGTTGCTTGAGAGATATGAGGCACAGTCAATATGTCTTTTTGTGGGACTTATAGGCGGGATGTTTCCGTCACTTTGGAGAGAAGCCGGAAGAGAAGGAAGGACAGGAGCATCATATATAGCGACAGGTATGTCTACACTGATAGTGTCGGCAATTCTCATAATAGCAGGAATATTTGCTGTCAGGATTGTACCTGATACCGGATGGTATGTGTTCTGTGGATTTTGTCTGGCACTTAGTGTCATAGCACCAGGAATGAGTTTTTCAACCTTGCTTATGCCACTAGGATTATATGAACCATTTATCGCTGGAATAAGCCATATTAATCTTACAGTGCTTATACCCGCAGGGATTGGTGCACTTGCGACTATGATATTGTTGTCAAAAGCTGTAGATATGCTTTTCAAAAAACATTACAATATCGCTTTTCATATAATAATAGGAATTGTAGCCGGAGCAACTATAATGATAATACCGGCAGATGATTTTCTTGCTTCACCAATGAATTTTATTGTAGATACATTATGTACGTTGCTAGGCGTAATGGCGGCATTGCTCTTAGATAAGTTTAATAGTAAGTATCAAGATTGATTAAGATAATGTAAGTAGTAATGAATGTAGTGATATATGCCTGCAATTATAATATGGAAGGGCTACAACGGTAAGTGAGAATAATAAGCGAAAATAATGAGAGAGCAGCTACAAAAAGAATAAGGGAGAATAGCAAGAGAAAGCCGCAAAAGAATAAAGGAGAATAGCAAGAGAAAGTCGCAAAAGAATAAAGGCGAATAGTGAGAGAAAGTTATAAAAAGAATAAAGAATAATACAAGAGAAAGTCGCAAAAAGAATAAAAACAAAACAATAGAGCAAATGACACACAGATATAAAATACGCAGTAAAAATAAAAAATGGTTGACATAATAAAAAAAGTATTATAAAATATTACTTGTGTTCGCAAGAACATAAGTAATGCGCGAGTGGCTCAGCGGTGGAGCACCTCCTTGCCAAGGAGGGGGTCGCGGGTTCGATTCCCGTCTCGCGCTTTTCTTTTGCTTTTATGTTAAAAAGTGCCAGTCCTTATAGACTACGAACTATAAGACTGGCACTTTTTGCGTATCTGAATAATTTAGCTATATTAAAGTTGTAACACCTTGTTCGAATAATATAGTATAATATTATTCGAATAAGGCGAATGTTATTATATCAGTAATGATTGTTAATGTTGATGAATAAAATGATAACGTTGTCTGTTGTGTGAAAGGAGTATCTTGAATGATAAATATATATACAGATAAAAAAGAATCAAAAGATTGGATACTGCAAAACGATTTGTATTTCAATTTGAACACAAGTAATGAAGAAATGTCTCAAAATGAAATAAAACTTATTCAGCAGGTAGATGAGGCAAAGTTGACATCGGATAAGCATATTGAAACAAAATATGGATTAGGTACAATCCGTAATTTGTCATCTGGTTGCAAGACATTACTTAATATTGTAAAGCACCCTGATAAGGTGGTGAATGTAGAAGAATGTGGTCCGAATGTGCTTAAAATCATTTTTACTATGGATAATATAAAGATTTATATGTCTAGACCAACACTTTTTGATATTCCGGATGATGTACAAATCAGATTTAATGATTCTGATATAGTTATTGGTGGCAGAGGTTATAATGCCTGGTGGAGTAAGGAGTATGAAAGGAGAGAAGTAGATGATTTATAAAAATATTAGATTCAAAACAGCTCCATTTTCATATGATTTAGTGTTTGATGACAGAATAACTCTTGTTGGTGGAGATAGTGGTACCGGTAAAACTGTGCTTTATGAAATGTTAGAAGATTTAAGATTAACTGATGAATACAAGGCCATAAAACTGTTTAATTACAAATCAGATAATTTCTCAGAATCGATTGAACAGTGTAGAGATAGTTTTATTGTGGTGGATAATGCAGATTCTCTGATTAATGATGAGGTCAGACGTTTTATTAATTTTGAGTTGTCAAATCAATATATGCTTTTTTTGCGAAATTGCGATGGTCTTAATGTTTCTGATAAGAGCTTTAAAGTGTTGGAGTTTGATAATAATAAAATAACACTAGAAGAGGAGCTGTGATATGAAATATTTGTGGACAGAAGATACCGGTGCAGGACTTCACTTTTGGAAATTAGTTAACCAGCTTTTCTTTAATAATGCACTTGTAGTCGAAAGTAAAGAAAACAATCAGAACTTATTGGATGCGTTATTAGATATAGATATGAAAGAGGACGATGAGTATTATATTGCATTTGATTATGTGGTTGATAATCAGGATATTCGTAACAAATATCGTATGTTGAAAACGATGGAAAATAAGGCAGAAGGAAAAGTTATAATTCTGGATATGATTTGTTTTGAATATCTAATTCTTGCTTTTGATAAGCTGGTGGAATGGACAGGTACTGGAAAGACAGATAAAATCAAGATTCGTGAAGAAGTTTTATCAGTAATTGAGGATCATAGAATTAACTTATCAAAGATTGAGGATGAGAAGACATTACAGTATTTGGCAGGTTTTAAAAGATACTCTACAGAACGAGTGATGAAATCGTTGGTGGGTGAATTTACACAAAATGAAAAATGGTCTATTAAGGGTTCGCTTATGGGCGAGTGCTGGTATAAAGATTGTTGCGTGTCGGAATATATGGAGAGTCTTAGGTGTGGTAAGCCTGAGGTTGAAGGTGGAAATGAGAAGATAGCACATGTAAAAATATGTGATTATAGAAATCAAAAATTGTCGCGTATATGATAAAAAAACACCGAGATTGATACAATTTAATTATTCCTCCGCTGTTTTGCCGCTTGAAGGGTAAGTTGGCGTTTGAGGGGTAAGTTGTGGAAGTCGGGGCGTCCCAGCTGTTTTTGTCAGTAAAAAAGTTTATACTTCGTCGGTATAATAGGTGGAGAAAGCGAAGGGCCACGTCCAGTTGCCGGATACCGTCCGGTTCATCTGCGAGGCCAACGACTATGACGCAGAAAAGATCGGGCAGCACATTCTTGAAATCCTCCCGAAGCTCTGTCACAATGACGGCAAAAAAATCTTCTGAAAAATTTTCTAAAAAGGTATTGACCTTACAGTTTACTGCAATGATATAACGGGTTCAGAAAGGAGGTAAATGATATGACAATTAAGGAATTCGCCCGTCTCTGCGATTGTAATCCTCAGACACTTCGTTATTATGATCATGTAGATCTACTGAAACCGGTTAAGGTGGATCAATGGTCCGGATACCGTTATTACGATGAGGATCAAGCTCTTGCATTTGTGAGGATCAAAAATCTTCAAAAAGCTGGTTTTACCATCGATGAGATAAAGGGACTCCTTGATAAGGATAATCATGTGATCTACAAAGCCTTCGATGCAAAAATCGCTGAAGAGGAGAAAAGATTGCAAGAAATCAAAGCTATCCAAAAGTCATATCAGACCGAAATGGATCAAATTCAAGAAAAGATCAACGAAGCAAAAAAGAAAATCACTCAGGCAATGTATGAATATGACCCGACAGAGGAATTTGGAATCAGTAGTGACGAGTATGCCAGTATTATTGGTAACGTGAACAGGCACTTTGATAACATTGTTGTTTCTGACATAAACCAGTTCGATTTTGAAGCGTTCCATCACGGAGAAGGTGTAGCAGAAGAACAAGAGTATCTTAATTTTCTTCACAATCCTGAATACGAGGTGGTTTTTGAAAAACATGGCTGGTCAAATGTCAAGGATTTTATTGATGAGTTCATTAACCTTGAGGACGGCGCAGAATATGCTCTATACATTCGTGTGAACGAAGAGAAAGCACCTCGTAATATTGCTTTTGCCAATATTATCCTCGGAGTATTACTTGCGAGAAATCCTGAGAAGAAAAAGAGCCTTGCATGTGATATTGAAAAATCCGAGGATGGTCAAAACCACTTTTGGGTCTTAAAACGCAAAAAATAAATGATTAATAGTAGCGCATAAACAATTTAAAAAGAAGAGAAAATGGTTTATTAAAAAGGTTCTAAACTTTACTTGGGGGTAGAGTTTAGAACCTTTCATTTTTATAAAAAAAGATAGGCATAAACAATCCCATAAGTTATAATTAAATCACCACAAAATAATCAACAAAGGAGAATGCTTATGCCTAATACTAATTTTATATCAAATCTTCTAGAAATTAAAGAC
>NZ_JAHLQC010000001.1 GCF_018918265.1 Falcatimonas sp. MSJ-15 | reverse complement strand
GTCTTTAATTTCTAGAAGATTTGATATAAAATTAGTATTAGGCATAAGCATTCTCCTTTGTTGATTATTTTGTGGTGATTTAATTATAACTTATGGGATTGTTTATGCCTATCTTTTTTTATAAAAATGAAAGGTTCTAAACTCTACCCCCAGGTAAAGTTTAGAACCGATTTTTCTCAATGTGACAAACCCTTTTTTCTAGTTATAATCACTTTTCTTATGTAATTTCAATTATTCATTTTATTTAATTATAACTATTCTTTATTTGTTTTTGATCACTTCTTTTACATAACTTCGATTATGCCTTTTTATTTATTTTTGATAACTTCTTTTACATAACTTCGATTATGCTTTTTATTTAATTTTGACTACATCTTTTCTCCAAAGATCTGTCTTGTATATAGCAAAGAGAATCAATGCTGATATTCCATTACTTACAACTACTGAATACCATATACTCTGAACTCCCATATTAAGTATCTTCTCACAGAAAAACAGTGTAACAAATCTGAATATCCATATTCTTGAAGCATCAACAATCATAGTAACCATTGTATGACCTGAGCCATTAAACAGACCTGATGTCGAATTATATATACCATTAGTAAAACACCAGAATGCCATTATACTTAGGAATTCAGATGCAAGCACTATTACATCATCCTCATGTGCGAACACTTTAACAAATGCTGTTGACACTACAGGTCTTGATAATATCATTCCACATACAAATAAAAATACAACCGATATCACCATCGCTATACGATATGCTTTTCTTGCTCTTTCTTTTTGCTTTGCTCCAATATTCTGTGCTACAATTGTCGAAACCGCTGAACCCATTGCATTAGATGGCAATGTTATAAGACCATTAATCTTATTTCCTATTCCGTATGCACTTACAGCTGTATCTCCATACTTCAACACATTCTTAGTCATAAGCAAAAATCCAAACTGCATTGTACTGCCACCAATTGCAGTTGGCAGACCGATTTTTATTATTGACATAAGTTTTTCTCTTTCAAATCTAAATCCCTTAAGATTGATATTCACAGGGTTACTTTTCTTAATAAGAGATAAAAATGCTATAAGCGCACAAGGTACTTTTGATAAAAGAGTAGCTGATGCAGCTCCATGAACGCCCCATTCAAATACCATTATAAAAAGTGGATCAAGTATTATATTAATAATTACACCAACCAGATTAAGGAGCATTGGTCTTACAGTATCTCCCTGTGCCTGATTAACTGCTGTGAACAGATTAATCATAAATAAAAATGGCATATCAAGAATAACTATCTGAAGATATGCTTTTCCTTTGTCAAATACTTCACCTGATGCCCCAAGCCATATAAGTAATGCCGGTGTTGCCACACAACATATTGAAGCACATACTACCGAGAATAGCATTGAACATACAAATATCTGATTTGCCATTCTACATGTATTCTTCATATCGCCAGAGCCAAGATACTGTGCTATAAGTATCGCTCCTGCTGTTGTAATTCCCTGACCAAAATTCACTACAATATTCTGAACCGGTGATACCAGAGTTATCGCTGCAAGAGATGTCTTACCAAGTTTGCCAAGCCAAAATGTATCTGTAAGATTATACATTGTCTGAATAAAGCTGTTAAGAACTACAGGTATTGCAAGCACTAATATTGCTGTAACAATATTTCCAGTAAGAATCAATTCTCTGTTCTTTTTCTTATCCAATGATATTTTCATAATTATACACCTTTGTTTTCCTTTTCCTTAGTTGTCTATAATTAATCGCAAAACTTTTAAATGACTCCAATAATATAAGTTTCGCAACCATCCATAGCTTTTGTTTTTTTAATTTCTTACTTTATCTGGATTTTATATTACAACATTTTTTCAGTATTTTCTACTAATTCAATGTTTATTTTCATCATTTTACAGTTTTATTGTCATCATTTCAAATCAGAGTTTTATTTGAGTATCCCTTTAGAAAGTTTTGCTATTGCTTTTTTCTCTATTCTGCTGACATAACTACGTGATATTCCAAGCTTTGCTGCTGTTTCACGCTGTGTTATCTCTTCATATCCACCAAGTCCATATCTCATCTCAAGTATCGTCTTCTCTCTATCTGTAAGAACCCTATTCATCAATTCTCCTAATCTGTTAAGTGTATTAGCTTCTTCTAATTTTTCTATAATATCATCATCAAAAGTCTCAAATACATCTAACAGATTAATCTCATTGCCTTCTTTATCAATACCAATCGGACCATATATTGATACATCTCTTGATCGCTTTTTGTTATTACGAAAATACATAAGTATCTCATTCTCTATACACTTTGCTGCATAAGTTGCAAAGCGGTTACCTTTATCACAATCAAAAGAATTGACTGCCTTTATAAGCCCTATGGTTCCAGTCTGAATCAGGTCTTCAAATTGATCCTCGGGGTAGGAATATTTTTTAACTATATGTGCAACAAGCCTCATATTTTTCTCTATGAGTATTCTTTTTGCCTCAATATCTCCTTTTTTAAAACTCCTGAGATAATGCATTTCCTCTGCTCTAGTAAGGGGCTTTGGAAAAGTCTTCAAAAAACACTCCTACTTTTCAAATATAATCTTACTATATAATATGCCTTATCTTAACTTATGTTACTATTATCTTCAATAATAAAAAAATACCACGATTAATGAACCTCTACACCTACATTCCTGCTTAATATCTATATGATACATATCAATATGTCTGTCAGATGTTCACTAATCATGGTATTCTTATATACTCTGTCCTTGTATAATATTATTCTGTTATAAATTATATATGCCATTGTGCATTATCATTCTGTATAAATTATATATGTCATTGTGCATTATCATTCTGTTATAATATTATGTATGTCATTGTGCATTATTATATACTATTTTGTATTTACTCGCCTGCTTCTCTTCTCTGTACAAGAATTGCTGCACATAATCCAAGGAATGCTCCTAAGAATGCCGCTGCGAATACTGCTGCTTTCTGTGCAAAAGGCACCTTTGCCGGCTTTTCAATCTCTGCGCATGGAACATGATGTGGTGGCAATGGTGGAATATTGTTATCAAACTGTGTTTCCTGTTTTTTTATAAACATACTGTTATCCTCCATTTCTTGCAGTCACTACTGCTATAATAATCTACTCAATTATTTATCGTCAGTCCATACACATTATTTTATACTTTATTAATTTAATTTTAATATTGTTATATTTATATTATATACTAGATGTCGGGGGCAAACGCCCCGACTTTGATGCTATTATTCTTTATGCTATTATTCTTTATGCTATTATTATACTACAGCTTATATTCTCTATTATTCCATATTAACTATACTAATTAATATTACGCTTCTTCACGTCTTCTTATAATATCAAACTTATCAAGTTCCATACCAAAATCTACATATATTACCTGTTTTGGATGTGGTGCTGATTCCTGAGTTATTCCTTCTTCATCACGAATTGACTTAACAACAGTTGTTATATTTCTTCCATCAGGCTTCATAATCTCAACTTCTTCACCTACTGAGAACTTATTACGCTGTTCAAGTCTGTAACCCCATTCATTTCGTTCACCGGCAATTCCAAGATATGTATAATTCTTATTATATGTGTTAGAATCATATATCTGTGTCTCACTTGTTGGTTTACCAAAGAAGAAGCCTGTTGTAAACTGTCTATATGTACATTTTGCAATCTCTTCTTTATAAAAGTCAATTCTGCTTCTATAATATTCTTCACTCTTCTTGCAATCATCAATAGCCATTCTGTAAGTTCTAGCAACCGTAGCAACGTACAATGCTGTCTTCATTCGTCCTTCTATCTTAAGACTATCTATACCTGACGCTAATATCTCTGGTATATATTCAATCATACACAGATCTTTTGAATTGAATATATAAGTTCCTCTCTCATTCTCGTATACTGGAAGATATTCACCCGGTCTTGATTCTTCCATTACTGCATATTTCCATCTGCAAGGATGTGTGCATGCTCCCTGATTGGCATCACGTCCTGTAAAATAATTACTAAGAAGGCATCTTCCTGAATATGATATACACATAGCTCCATGAATGAATGTCTCTATCTCAAGATCATCCGGAATATTATGTCTTATCTCTTTTATCTCTTCAAGTGATAATTCTCTCGCAGATACAACTCTCTTAGCTCCCTGTTTATACCAAAAATTATATGTAGCATAGTTAGTATTATTGGCCTGTGTACTAATATGCAATTCCATATCAGGTAATTCTTCTCTTGCTATAGTGAACATTCCCGGATCTGATATTATAAGAGCATCTGGAGCTACATCCTTAAGTTCCCTAAAATACTGTCTTGCTCCTTCAAGATCTCCATTATGTGCCAGAATATTAGCTGTTACATATACTTTTACACCATGTTCATGTGCAAACTGTATACCTTCTTTCATATCTTCTAGTGAAAAATTTTTTGCATTTGCTCTAAGCCCAAATACTTCTCCACCTATATATACAGCATCTGCTCCATATATTACAGCTACTTTAAGTACTTCCAGACTGCTTGCTGGTATTAATAATTCAGGATGTCTCATTATTCTTTCTTCCTTTCAAAATTCCTAACTTCCAGATAATTACATTAATATTTCCTATCAATTATCATATTTTAACTTTACATTTAGTATATATTGATCTTCAATTATAATAGTTTTATATCTAATATATCACTTCACTCTTACACTAAGAGTTATTCCATCACCTATAGGAACTATACTTGTCTCTAGTTCTTCCATATGTGTTAGTGTATATAGATAATCTCTCATTCTTGTATGAATCGTACGATTACGTCTTACAACAGCATATCTCGACTCAACAATATCACCTTCCTGCAATACATTATCTGATATAAGAAGTCCTCCAACAGATAATAAGCGCATTACTTCAGGTAAAAAATTGATATACTGTCCTTTTGCTGCATCCATAAATATAAAATCATATTCACCTTCAAGTTTCTGCATCTCTTCTATTGCATCACCTTCTATAAGTGTTATCTTATCTGTTACACCTGCAAGTTCAAAATTACTCTTTGCAACAGGTATTCTTTTTTCATACTTTTCTATTGTAGTAATCGTGCAACCTTTTGGCATATTCTCACTCATAAGAATAGATGAGTAGCCTACTGCTGTTCCAACCTCAAGAATTCTCTTTGGCTGTTTCAGTCTTAATAAGACTTTCAGCAGACTCCCCATCTCTTTTCTAATAATAGGAATATTGTCAGCTCTTGCCTGTTTTTCAATAGAATTACAAATATCACTGTTACCATTATCAAGTGAATTAATATATGCTACAATTCTATCATTTACTATCATATCCTATTCCTCATTCTGCAATTGTTGTTTCCTCTGTACTGTCATCAGACTGTACTGCTGTAGTCGCATTTAACTCCTCGCTTTTTCTAGAAGCATCTTCCACAGCCTGAATTGATGATTCTTCTTCATATTTCTCTTCGATTATATCCATTATATCCGACATCTTCATTGATGTATTAAGAGTATACGTTCCAACAGCTATATGCTTATCGAACTTGATAAGTTTCGCTTTTACTTTAAATGCCAACGCACTCTCTATTACACCTTTTTTTGCAAGTTCATCTGCTATATCACCTGATGTCATACCTTCAGATATTGTGATTCTTACATCTGTTCCCGGTACTTCATCAACAGATGTCTCTGCAAAAAGTTTAACTCCAAAATCATATGCCTTAATTCCAACTGTATATATTGCCATGATTGCAATAGCAATACATATCATCTTTAATGATATACTTATTATTGTCAACAACACTTTCTTAATATTCATGTCAAAAAATCCTCCGGCATTAATTAATTAGTCTAAAAAATCCAGATCCAGTTCAACATTCTCAATCAGTGTTCTTTCAACCTGTTTTATCATTCTGCAAAGTGCCATCTCTGCAAGAAGATATTTATTAACAAGTATATTAGCTGTAAGTTCTGCATTCTGCGCATGAAAAGCTTCAACATCCTCCACAAGTCTTGGATTGTTACTCTGATTCTGCAAATAAAAATTGTTTCTTCTGTACTCATTAACTTTTCTAAACAGTTCTTCATCCTGCATAAGTTCACTTCTACATCTTAGATACTGTTTATACTCATCACTTTCCTGAATGGCAGTTGCAAGCTCAACTGCCAAATCATCAACTCTGCTCATATTATCACTATCCAATCTTTAGTGTACAACAGTTATGTTATACCTCCATTATTATTGGTAATATCATTGGACTACGTTTCATCTTCTTCCACAGGAATTCGCTTAAGCTGTCTTTTATCACAGTCTTTAACTTACTCCAGTCTGTAATATTCTTCATAAGACAACTGTTAACTGCATCATCAACAACCTGTCTTGCTTCTTCCATAAGATTCTCTGACTCTCTTACATATACAAAACCTCTTGATACTATATCTGGTCCTGCTAAAAGTTGATTGCTATACTTCTCCAATGTTAATACTACAATTATTATACCATTTTCAGAGAGATTCTGTCTATCTCGTAATACAATATTTCCAACATCACCAACGCCAAGGCCATCTACAAAGATTCCACCTGATGTTACATGCTCTACTACTTTTCCACCTGTTTCACCAAGTTCGAGTACATCTCCCGATGAGAGAAGGAATATATTATCTCTTGGTATTCCCATACTCTCTGCAAGTTCTGCATGGCACATAAGATGTCTATATTCACCATGTGCAGGTATTGCATACTGTGGTTTTGTTAATGAATATATTAATTTTATCTCTTCCTGACATGCATGTCCTGATACATGAGTATCCTGGAATATAACTTTTGCACCTTTCATTGATAATTCATTAATTACTTTTGAAACTGACTTTTCATTACCAGGAATTGGTGTTGAACTGAATATTACAACATCACCTGGCTTTATTGACACTTTTCTGTGTATTGATGCCGCCATTCTTGATAATGCTGCCATTGATTCGCCCTGACTTCCTGTTGTAATAAGAACCATCTGCTCATCCGGATAATTCTTCATATTCTCAATATCTATCAATGTACCATCAGGAATGTTAATATATCCTAACTCACTTGCAACATTGATAATATTGACCATGCTTCGTCCTTCAACAACAACTTTTCTTCCATATTTGCATGCTGAATTAATAATCTGCTGAACTCTGTCAACATTAGATGCGAATGTTGCAACTATAATTCTACTATTTCTATTATCGCTAAATATATTATCAAATGTCTTACCTACTGTTCTCTCTGACATTGTAAAACCAGGTCGCATTACATTAGTACTATCGCACATTAATGCAAGTACTCCTTTTTTACCTAGTTCGCCAAATCTCTGAAGATCAATTGGTGCTCCAAATACTGGTGTATAATCAACTTTGAAATCGCCTGTATGAACTATTATTCCTGCTGGTGTAAATATAGCAAGTGCAGCTGCATCAGCAATTGAATGATTAGTTCTTATGAATTCAATTCTAAAACATCCAAGATTGATTGATTGACCATATTTAATTACTTTTCTCTTTGTCTGCTTTAAAAGATTATGTTCTTTTAATTTTGTATCAATAATACCCATTGTAAGCTTAGTAGCATATAATGGAGCATTGAGTTCTTTTAACACATAAGGTATTGCACCTATATGATCTTCATGTCCATGTGTTATAACTATACCCTTGACTTTGTCTTCATTCTCTTTTAGATATGTTATATCAGGAATTACAAGATCTATTCCTAACATATCATCATCTGGGAATGAAAGACCACAGTCTACTACAATTATACTGTCTTCATATTCGAAGGCAGTCATATTCATTCCAATCTGCTCTAGACCACCCAAAGGAATGATCTTTACTTTTTTGTCATTAATTTCGTTTTTCAAAAAAATTGCACCTCCACTAGTCAATTAAAATATTAAACTAATGTGTAACCCTTTTTCTACACTGACTACAATAACCATAGAATTTCACTTCATGATCTATAACTTCAAAATCCATTGTCTTATCTATCTTATCTTCCAAACGGTCTAACATATCATCATTAAAAGACATAACTTTACCACATTCCACGCATACTAAATGGTGGTGATGGTGTTTTTCCCTATCACCACTATTACTTCCAATCTCATAACGCATATATCCGTCATCAAGATTAACTTTATCTATAAGTCCGAGTTCTAAAAGTAATTGTAATATTCTGTAAACTGTAGTTAGTCCTATCTCTGGATATTCACTTTTAACAAGGTCATATATCTGTTCTGTAGTCATATGTGCTCCTGGATGTTCTGATAACACTCGCAGAACCATTACTCTTTGGTTAGTCACCTTGAGTCCCTTTTCTTTTAATAACTTTTTAAACTGTCCTTCATCAATTGCCATCTTAACACCACCCGGGTCACATCATTATATTTATAATTCTATATCTATATCATCTAAGATCTCTGAAAAAATCTTAGAAACATATTCTATCTCATCATCATCTTCAACGAATTCATAAACTGCTTCTTCATCATCATCTGATGATAAATCTTTTAAAATATATGCAGCAGCTTCTTCATCGTCATCTTCTTCACTGTCTGTAACAAGAAGATAGTTCATTCCATTTATCTTTGTCTCTTCTATAACATAAAATTCTACATTTTCATTGTCTTCTGTAACAAATTGTATCTTTTCCATACTTGCTAATTCCTTTTCTATTCTAATTCTATTCTAAAAATACTATTTTTATTATTAAATATTATATATATCATATATTCCATTAAAGTATATGATTACATAATATACCTGTATCTATTAACTATTCATGCTTATCATATCAAGATATCCCTGTAATATGAATACAGCAGCAATTCTGTCAACATAAGCTTTTCTATTCTCTCGTCTAACGTCACATTCCATAAGAACTTTATCAGCAGCTACAGTAGTAAGACGTTCATCCCACATAACAACAGTAAGACCTGTTCTTCTCTCAAGCATCTCTTTAAACTCAAGACTTCTCTCAGCTCTCTCTCCGACAGTATCATTCATATTCTTAGGATATCCAAGAACTATTGTATCTACTTCATATTCTTTTATTAATGCTTCAATTCTTTGCAACGTCTTGCGAAGTTTGTTTTCTTCTTTTCTCTCTATGGTCTCAATTCCCTGGGCTGTTATCTTCAGGGCATCACTAATAGCAACACCAACAGTTCTTGTGCCGTAATCTAATCCCATAACTCGCATATCATTAATTCCTCCTGGGACATTTTATTAATCTTGTAGTAAGAGTCTTAACTTATTCTCTAAGTTCGTGCCTTAACGCAGTAACTGCCAAGGTCATGCCATAAGGCAGACTTTGGCTTACTATAATGCGTATATCATAAGCAGAATCTAGTGAACTGTATGGTAGTTCTCTAAATAACCTTATGTATATTATAACTGTTTATTCTTAATATAGTACTTAAGGATTTCTTCTAATAACTCATCACGTTCAACTTTCATAATTAAGCTTCTGGCATTATTGTGACTTGTAATATAAGTTGGATCACCAGACATAACATAACCAATAATCTGATTAACCGGATTATATCCTTTTTCTACTAGTGCTTTGTATACTTTGTCCAATATATCCGCCACTGAAATTGAATTATCCTGTTCAACCTTAAAATATTGAGTGTTCTTAATATCCTGCATAATAATTCACGTCCTCTCCTGTATGTACTTCTATTTTAATATAATTTAATGCTTTCGGCAAGGAAATAATTAATTAAGTCCAAGAATTAATCCACCATCCATGATTTTATCCATTTTACATGATATTATCATGTTTGATCTTAGTTCTTCTGACATTGGAACTACAACTTTAATATATGTCTTTGTATGACCTATCATATATCTCATTCCATCTATGTCTATCTCTTCTTCGAGCAAAACTTCTTCTATATTTCCAAGCACACTTTCTCTATATTCTTCGGACAATTCTTCATCCATCTTAATGAGAATTTGACTTCTTTTTGTTTTTATCTGCTCATCAACCTGGTCTTTCATAGTTGCTGCAACAGTTCCTTGTCTCTTAGAATATTTGAACACATGCATCTCATAGAATCGAACTTTACGTAGGAATTCTTCTGTTATTGCAAATTCTTCTTCTGTCTCTCCCGGAAAACCTACTATCACATCAGTTGTAAGTGCCGGATTCTTGAAATATTTACGTAACAGAATACATTTTTCATAAAACTCTTCTGCCAGATATTTTCTATTCATACGCTTAAGAGTCGCATCGCATCCACTTTGAAGTGACAGATGAAAATGTGGACATATCTTGTCTAGCGAACTAAGTGTCTGTGCGAATTCTTCTGTTATTACTCTTGGCTCTAATGAACCAAGTCTTATTCTCTTAAGTCCTTCAATATCATTGAGTCGTACTATAAGGCTAAGAAGAGTTTCTTTGCTTCCTTCTTCAAAATCGATACCATAAGAACTAAGATGTATTCCTGTAAGAACAATCTCTTTATATCCATTGTTGACAAGTGTTGTTACTTCACTACATACGTCATCTATATTACGACTTCTTACTCTTCCTCTTGCATAAGGTATTATACAGTATGAACAGAACTGATTACATCCATCCTGTACTTTTATATAAGCTCGTGTATGCTCATTGACTCTGTCTATCTCAAGTTTTTCAAAATCATGTTCTTTGCCTATATCGATAACAGATTCTTTATTATTATGATCTTTCATATATTCATCAATAATTGTGACAATATCACCTTTTTTATTATTACCAACAACTATATCTACATACGGATCCTCTACAAGAGTATCATGTGCTGCCTGAACATAACATCCAACTGCAACAACTATCGCATTTTCATTCATTTTTTTAGCTTTATGAAGCATCTGTCTTGATTTTCTGTCGGCAATATTAGTTACTGTGCATGTATTGATTATATACACATCTGCGACTTCATCAAAAGGAACAATTGTATATCCATTAGCTGCAAGCTTCTGTTCCATAGCTTCTGTTTCATAAGCATTAACTTTGCAGCCAAGTGTATGTAATGCTGCTTTTATCATTATATTTTTCTCCTTTCAGTATTCAACAATACTTGTATAAAATAATCTATATTATATTTAAATTATAGTCTTTCTGTTCTCAGAAATTCATCATTTTATACACCTTGCATTACCAATTTTATTTATATTGTATATTGACATCGTAATTGTAAAACTGTACTATATTAGTAGATGTTTTGACATCTTATTTACAAAAATAAGTTTGCATACATAGTATATGCATTAAACAAAATAAGGAGGGTTTTCCACATGAAGACAGTAAAGATTTCTTTAAACTCAATTGACAAAGTTAAGGCATTTGTTAATGACATCACTAAGTTTGATGTTGATTTCGATTTAGTATCTGGTAGATATGTAATCGATGCAAAATCAATTATGGGTATTTTCAGTTTAGATTTATCTAAACCAATCGATTTAAATATTCATGCAGATAACGTAGATGAAATTTTAAGCGTTCTTGCTCCATATTTAATCTAATTTTTTATGGGCCGGATATTCAATCTAATTGTATATCCGGCTCATTTTTTATTATTAGTAACATTCAATAACTTCTGTTGTCTCAATTGCTATTTTCATTAATTCATCAATTTTTTCTTCAAGATTCTGTTCCGAACGTTTTATAACATTGATGTTAGGTTTTGTTACAGGATGCTTTGCAACAAATATTGTACAGCAGTCCTCGAATGGAAGTATCGATGTCTCAAATGTTCCTATCTTCTCTGCAATATCAATAATCTCCTGTTTATCAAAGCCTATAACCGGTCTGAATACTGGCATTGTACATACTTCATTAGTACATGCAAGCGAATGCATAGTCTGGCTTGCTACCTGACCAATACTCTCTCCGGTAATGAGTCCTAATGAACCACCTTCTTTTGCAAAGTGTTCTGCTATCTTCATCATATATCTTCTCATAATAATTGTAAGTTCATCATGAGGACATTTGTCATATATATATAACTGTATATCAGTAAAATTAACAACATGCAGATTGATTGGTCCTGAATATTTTGCAACCTGTTTTGCAAGATCTATAACTTTCTGTTTTGCTCTCTCACTTGTATATGGTGGAGCATGAAAATATGTTGCATCTATCTTAACACCACGTTTTGCTATCATATATCCTGCTACCGGACTGTCAATACCACCTGAGAGAAGAAGCATAGCTTTGCCATTAGTTCCAACTGGCATTCCGCCTGGGCCTGGTATCTTCTGAGAATATATATTAACCATATTTCTTATCTCAATATGAAAATATACATCTGGTGTATGCACATCAACTTTCATCTCTGGGAATTTTTCAAGAATTCTATGTCCCATCTCCATATTAATATCCATTGAATTCATAGGGAACTTCTTGTCTGCTCTTCTTGCATCAACCTTAAATGTAAAGTTTTTGTCTTTATATGTCTTATCAATGTAGTCAAGTACTGCTGCTGATATTCCTTCAAAATCTGTACTCTCAACCTGTACCATAGGACATATCTCTACAATACCAAATACTCTCTTTAATGCTTCAAGAACTTCATCATATTCAAACTCGCTCTTAGCTTCTACATAGATTCTTCCTTGTTCTTTTGTTACTTCAAATGTACCATCAACATTTTTTAAAGAAAAACGTATCTGATTCATAAGCGCATCTTCAAAAAGGTATCTGTTTTTACCTTTTATACCAATCTCGCCATACTTAATTAAAAATGCTTTAAACATCATTTTTCGCTGCTAAAAACATATACAAATGTATATGCCCGATGATTCGCCACAATCGTATATTTCCGATTAAACTATCAGCATATGTCTACAAATTCACTTTAATAATTAGATTAGGTTACATCATCAAAATAGCTTTTCCTTTCCTAAATTTTATTTATCATTTGGTTTTCTTGGTCTTATACCGTTACTAAATCGCTATATTATCATTATCTTGCTCTGTATCTTCTAAGCACAGGAACTATATTCTTAAGTTCTTCTATTGCATATTCAATCTCTTCCATCGTTGTCATAGTACTAAAACTAAATCTAATTGTGGAATCAAGAAGTCCATTGTCAATTCCTATGCTCTTAAGTGTCGCACTTATTGATGGCTTATTAGATGAACATGCTGATCCGGCTGATACATATATATTCTTATCTTCAAGTGAATGAAGAAGAACTTCACTTCTTATTCCTTCAAAGCTCACACTTACAATATGTGGGGCATTACTTCTATCTGTCTTACCATTAATTGTAACACCTTCTATATCTTTGACACCTTCTATAAAAGCTTCACGAATACTATACATTCTGTCTATCTTGCTATCAAAATCTGTATATATCTCTTTAACTGCCTGTGCCATTCCTGCTATTCCAGGGACATTCTCTGTTCCTGAACGCATCGCTCTTTGCTGTCCACCACCAAGTATTATAGGTCTTACTTTTGATTTTTCTCTCATATATAGGAATCCTACTCCTTTTGGGCCATGTATCTTATGACTGCTTACTGACAACAGATCTATATTCGCTTTTTTAGGAACTATATTATATTTACCATACGCCTGGATAGCATCAACATGGTATAAAATAGCAGGATTATATTCTTTTACAATCTTACCTATCTCTTCAATCGGTTCAACTGCACCTATCTCATTATTAACATACATTATAGATACGATAATCGTCTCTTCGCATAATGCTTCCTTTAAAGCATCAAGATCAACAATTCCATTATGATCAACCGGCAGGTATGTTACTCTAAATCCTTCTTCTTCAAGATATTTTACAGGATTAGCTACTGATGCGTGTTCTATAGCTGTTGTAATAATATGATTGCCTCGTCTTTTATTAGCCATAGCACCACCTATAAGTGCCATATTGTTAGATTCTGTTCCTCCTGATGTAAATATAATCTCTTTTTCTGTTGCTTTTAAACTCTTTGCAATTGTCTTAACTGCGTCTTTTACATAATTCTCAGCCTCAAGGCCTTTCATATGTAATGATGAAGGATTACCATAGTCTTCAAGCATAACCTTTACCATTACATCTTTTACTGAATCATATACTTTTGTTGTTGCTGAATTATCTAAATATGCATTCATTGTATTACCTCTGTTAATATACTATCTTCTTATTATCTGTCAAGATTGTACATAAGTATTGAAAGCATCGCAAGTCCTGCTGTCTCAGTTCTCAATATTCTGCGTCCAAGTGTAAGCGGAATAAATGATTGTGATATTGCATATTCTATCTCTTTCTCGTCAAAGCCACCTTCCGGTCCTATGAATATACCTATGCTTTGTCCTGGCTCTATACTGTCAACTACACGTCTTGTCTCATCAATTCCTTTTTGATTCTCATAAGGTACTATATTGATATCCAGTTCACTGGCATATTCAATAGCTTGTTTAAAATTAAGTACATTATGAATACTAGGAATTATACATCTTTTGCTCTGTTTTGCTGCACTCTCAGCTATTGCTTCCCATCGTTTTAACTTTGATACTTCTTTTTTACTATCAAGCTTTACCACACAGTTCTTCATTGCTACCGGAATTATCTCATATGCTCCAAGTTCAACTGCTTTTTGAATAATAAGTTCCATCTTATCATTCTTAGGCAATCCCTGAAACAGATATATCTTAGACGGAAGTTCATTACTTTCTTCAAGTCTGCTTTCTATTGTTGTCACGATCTCTTCATTGTTAATCTCCGATATTATACAATAAAAATCGCTTCCCTGTCCATCACTGATTAAAATTTTATCATTTTCCCTTAATCTTAATACATTTTTAATATGATTAACATCCGAGCCTGTTATTATTATTTCTTTATCAGAGATGTTATTATTATCTACAAAAAAATGGTACATATAATCATCCTTTTTTACAGTCTTCTGGCTGTTACAGACACCCATTCACCCTGATGATTAACTTCTATAATCTCAAAGTCGCTATTGGCTTTAATTGTGTCAACAACATCTTTTTCTTTCATATCAATAATTCCTGATGATATGAATAATCCACCTTTTTTAATATGTGGTGCAATTACCTTTGATAGAGGCATAATAACATCTGCAAGGATATTTGCTACTGCAATATCATAACAACCATATCCTGCCTGCTCTTTTACTTTCTCATCATCAATTATATTGCCTTCAACAACTGTAAATCTTGCCGGATCTATTCCATTAGCCTGTGTATTCTCATGACTTGCTGTTATTGCACATGGATCAAGATCTGTTCCAAATGCACTGTCTGCTCCAAAAGTAAGAGCTGATATTGCAAGTATTCCACTTCCACATCCTACATCAAGTACTTTTTCTCCACCTTTGATATATTTACGAAGTTCTCTTATTATAAGCTGTGTTGTCTCATGCATTCCTGTACCAAATGCTGTTCCTGGATCAATATTAATAATTATCTTGCCTTCATCCGCTTTATCTACTTCTTCCCATGTAGGTTTGATAATTACATCATCTACAGAAAATGGTTTAAAATATTGTTTCCAATTATTAACCCAGTCAACATCTTCTGTCTCTGATTCTTCTATAGTTCCTTCTCCGGCATCCATAAATGAAGCTATCTCATTAAATCCTTCCTTTATCTTAGCCATCTTCTCTGTCTCGTCTTCATCTTCTTCAAAGTAAAAACTTACATATGCAATTCCATCGTCTGCCGGTCCATCTGGAAGTATGTCAACAAACATCTGTTTCTTATCTGATTCTGTAAGTGGCACTTTATCTTCAATCTCTGCACCATTGATTCCAAGTTCCATAAGCATATCAACTACCAGATCACATGCAATTGTAGTTGTTTTTAATCTAAATTTTTTCCACTTCAATCTCTTTACCTCTATTCTTCTCAATTTATCTATTGCTAATAACCTCACGGTTAATATATTTTCGTTCATGAATACCTATGCTATTATACACTCATTTTGACTTATTGCAAACTGTTTTTTAGTTTTCACAATATTTCACATTTATATTCTTTCCGAAATGTATGCTTATGCGAAACTCATATAGAGGTTATCTAAGATTGCCAAAGTATAAATAGCATCAACAAAAACACGCTCTCGCTAAGTGTCCATCGTAACGGTACTAAGTTTGTTGGAAGTCTTTGCCTTCCAACGCACTAAGTGCCGACGATTACCACATTGTTTTCTTTTGATGTTATTTATACTTCGGCAATCTAATTTACGTTTCGATGAGTTTCGCAGCTACGTTTTCGTGTAATATATACATTTACATATATATTTATGTGATATGCTCTAAAATCCAAAAGTTTATAAATGACCAAATTTATAAATGTAAAATATCCATACGATACAATAATAACAATATAATTACAGCTTTATATGATTGTATATCGTAAGCCGATAATCCATTTAAAAATCTCTGAAAAACGTATATCAGCTACACCAGGATTAATATGTATCAAAAGAAAACAATGTGGAAATCGTCGGTACTTAGTGAGCTATACATCGCAGGTGTATTGCGAACTTAGTACCGTTACGATGGACACTTAGCGGGAGCGTGTTTTCGTTGACACATATTAATTCGGGTGTAGCCAACAAACTGCCTTGTGAGATTTTTAAATGTATCCTTAGCCAAAAACAGGTATGGAATAAATTCCATACCTGTTTTTATTGAATTAGTATTCAATTATTGTTAATTAAGCTTCTTTTAAGAATGCTGCATATCCACATTTAGTTTCGTATACATCAACTTTACTTACTACTTCCCATGGAGCATGCATATTGTGTACTGGTACACCACAGTCGATTACCTGCATATCGTATGATGCAAGGATATAGGCGATTGTTCCGCCGCCGCCCTGGTCTACTTTACCAAGTTCTGCTGTCTGGAATGCTACATCATTATTATCCATAATTTTTCTTAATTCACCAATGTATTCTGCATTAGAATCGTTACATCCACCTTTTCCTCTTGAGCCTGTATATTTATTAAATACAATACCTCTTCCAAAATAAGCTGAATTCTTCTTCTCATTAACGCTTGCATAGTTAGGATCATAAGCTGCACTTACATCTGATGATAACATCTTTGAATTCTTAAGTGCTCTTCTTAAAGCAATTCCTGAATACTGTGACATACATTCCATTAATTCTGCTACTGTATTCTCGAAGAATTTACTCTGCATACCAGTTGCACCAACGCTTCCAATCTCTTCTTTATCAACTAAGAGACATACACAAGTCTTATCTGGATTCTCTACTTCAAGCATTGCTGCAAGTGATGTATATGCACATACTCTGTCATCATGTCCATATCCCATTATCATACTTCTGTCAAGACCAAAGTCTCTTGCAGGACCTGCTGGTACAGCTTCTATCTCTGCTGATAAGAAATCTTCTTCTTCAAATCCATATTTAGATTTTAAGATTCCAAGTACATTTGCTTTAACTTTTTCTTTTTCTTCTGATGTAAGTGGCATACTTCCAACTGTAATATTAAGGTCTTCACCTTCGATTACTTTTGCACCTTTTTTATCAAGCTGATCTGCTGATAAGTGAATTAATAAGTCTGATATACCTACAACTGGATCTGATGGATCTTCACCAATTACTACATTAATAACTTCACCTGTTTTTAATGCTACAACTCCATGTAATGCAAGTGGTAATGTAACCCACTGATATTTTTTAATTCCGCCATAATAATGTGTATCAAGATATGCTATATCTGTATCTTCATATAGAGGATTCTGTTTTAAGTCAAGTCTTGGTGAATCAACATGCGCACCAAGTATCTTCATACCATCTTCAAGTGGTCTTGAACCAATTACAAATAATGCAATTGTCTTATTCATATTATTAGCATATACTTTATCTCCTGCTTTTAGAGATTCACCATTTTTGATAATCTCATCAAGATCTCTGTATCCACATGCTTTAGCTCTTCTTATTGTATCTGCTACACATTCTCTTTCTGTTTTATTATCTGAGATAAATTTCTTGTAGTCTTCATTAAAATCAAGAACTACCTGTCTTTTTGCGTCATCATATTTTTCCCAGGCATTTTTTCTTTCCATTTTGTTATTCCTCCTAATAAAGCTATTTAAGCGAATGCACAATTATTGTATTCTATAATTATGCAAACAGCTAAAATGGTAATATTCTGTATCATTAACATTAACAAGTACATATAATCACCAATTTATATATTAATCTTATGCCAGCTTAAAGTCAACACAATTTAATTATACATCAAGCGTCATCTGAACTTCTTCTTCTGCCTGCATCTTAAAATCTTCAAGCTGTTCTTCATCTATCTCCGGAAGTTCATCTATTGATGCAACTCCAAATGCTCTTAAGAATTCTTCTGTTGTTCCAAACATAAGCGGACGTCCCGGTGCATCAAGTCTTCCTACTTCACATACAAGATTATATTCGACTAACTTATTAACTGCATGATCGCATTTTACACCTCGTATCTTATCTATCTCCGGTTTTGTTATCGGCTGTCTATATGCAATAATCGAAAGTGTCTCTAACAATACATCTGTAAGAACATATTTTTGTGGCTGAGCCGCAACTTTTGTAACATATTCATATAGTTCAGGCTTAGTACAAAGCTGATAACTTTGTTCAAGTTCTATAAGTTTTATTCCCGACTCTTCTACATTATATCTATCCATCATATTTCTTAATATTTTTCTTGTAGTCTCTTCATCATGTCCTATGGCGATTGCAATCTTAGACAATTCTACAGAGTCACCCATTGTAAAAAGTATTGCTTCAATTGCCGCTTCAAGTTTTTTCATCTCCACTTTAATTCACCTGCCTTTTTCTGCATATAAGTATATCTGAACATATTGCTGCCTGTTCGATTATTATCTCACCCATCTTCATTAATTCAAGAATAGCTAAAAATGTAACTATTATCTGCATCTTTGATGCCTGTTTTTCAAGAAGATTTTTAAAACTGAATATCTGATGTGTAGAAGAATATTCCTTTACATATTCCATCTTTTCTTCAAGATTGACTTCTTCTTTTTCAATCTTACCAAAATTGCTTCTTATAGGATCTACCTTATTCTCCTGTCTGCGCATTACGTCTTTAAATATCTCATGAAGTTTTTTAAGTGTAATATCATGAAGTAAATCATCAAGATTAACTGGTTCTTTATATGCTTTTATCTCATCTGGAACTGTCTCCTGCTTATATAAAGATCTATTAGCATCTACCTGTCTGTCTTTTAATTCATACGACATATATTTATACATCTTATATTCAAGAAGTCTCTCAACAAGTTCTGCTCTTGGATCTATCTCTTCTCCACTCTCGTCAACTTCCGCCGGAAGAAGCATCTTAGACTTTATATCTATAAGCGTAGCTGCCATAACAAGAAACTCGCTTACAACATTAAGATCGCTTTTTTGCATGGCATTGACATAGTCTAGATACTGTTTTGTTATCTCTACTATAGGTATATCATATATATTAATTTTATTTTTCTCAATCAAATGTAACAGAAGGTCTAGCGGACCTTCAAAAACCTGAATTTTAACAGGTATAGCCATATTTTTCCCACCTTTGTATATACTTATCAGGTATCTGTGAACTACCCATCACCTAAAGGTATTGGGTTTTACGCTCTAGCTTATAAAACTATTTTTTATTACCTGATATACTTGTGCAAACACCATTATTCTAATAAGTTTTTTTCAATTTTACAACTATAATTTCAGGTGGATTATTGAATCTTATAGGAATCGTATGTGTTCCAAGTCCTGCTCCAAGTATCATTACTGAATCGTTAATATCAAATCTTCCTTTATCATACTTTGGAAAAAGTTTTACTTGTGGCGAACATACTCCTCCAATAATAGGAAGTCTTATAATCCCACCATGTACATGCCCTGAAAATACCAGATCATATCCTGCTTCTTCGTATGTTGAAAAATATACCGGATTATGTGCTATAAGAATATTATACTCATAGGGATTGTTAGTTCCTGTAAGTTTTTCTAATTCTTCTACCGGAAGTATCTGACTGGTAGCTTTCTTGTAATATCCAAGTGTAGATTCATATCCGGTAAATACTATATGTTCACCATTTTTTTCAATTGTATACTTTTTATTATTAATGAATTCTATTCCAGCATCTTCAAGCTTTAGTCTATATTCTTCATAGTATTTGCCAAATTTGTATTCTCGCTCTTTTATCTTCGTCTCATGATTACCATTAGCATATAATATTCTATATTGTTTTGCCAACTTTATCATTAATTCTTCTGCAATATATTGTCTATCCATATATTTTACATTAGATACTGGCATATCTCCCGCACATACAATAATGTCTGGTGATATCATATCAACGCTCTTTATAATCTTATCAACAATCGGATTGTCATGCAGATCTGAGAGCATTACTATTGTATACTCATCAAAAGCTTTTGGTATCTTACTATTTTCAATTATATATTCTTTTGTGGTAACTTTGTTACAACCTATCATACATTCTTTATTCCTCATTCTTTCTTAATGTGCTCTTAGTATAATCCATTATAGCATTCTAACGGAGCAATTCGTAGGCATCAAAGTCGGGGCTTTTGCCCCTAACATTATCGTATGCTATTATATATCATAACTTTAATGTCATCTAGAATTCAATACACTTTTTAAAAAGCATCTTAAGATAATCTAAATATCTCATACATCTCACATCTTCTAAGGCTATTATATCTACAGTTCCTATCTCTTTATCACCCATGTAATATGTAAGCTTTCCTAATACATCACCTGTTTTTACCGGTGCTTTTATGCTCTCATTAATGTCTATTGACTTTGTAATCTCTCCACTGTTTTTTCCTATTGTAAGATATGAAAAATTCTCTTTATATCCTACCACAATTTGTTCTTTTATGCCATTTAAAATATCAACAGGTAATAATTTTTCACGATTATTATCATCATCCTTATAAATACTTGTATTGGCAAAACCATAATTCAATAATTCAATTGCTTCTTTTGTACGAATTCGATAGTTATCTGCTCCCATAATTACAGCAATCATATCAAGACCATCTCTTCTTGCTGTAGCTGATATACAATATTTTGCTATACTTGTATAACCTGTCTTTAGACCTGTTGCATATTCATATTGTTTTAAAAGTTTATTAGTATTAGCAAGACCAAATTCACTACTTCCACGTCTTGTCACATGTGTTATATTCTCCATCCATATTGAACAATATTCAAATATCTCAGGATGTTTTAATATAAGTTCTCTTGACATAAGTGATATATCTCTCGCTGTTGTGACATGACCATCTGCATCAAGTCCACAGCAGTTTACAAAATGTGTGTTGCTCATTCCAAGTGCACTTGCACGTTCATTCATGCTATTTACAAATTCCTGCTCACTGCCATCTATATACTCTGCCATTGCAACGCATGCATCATTACCACTTGCTACTGATATACATTTTATAAGTGTCTCAACTGTCTGAATCTCACCAGTTTCAAGAAAGACTTGTGAGCCTCCCATTGATGCTGCATGTTCCGATGTAACTACTTCGTCTGTAAGTGATATTCTTCCATCATCTATCGCATCAAATGTAAGTAATAATGTCATTATCTTTGTTACACTTGCTGGTGGTCTTACTTCATCTGCATTCTTTTCATATATAATAGTTCCTGTCGTTGGTTCTATTAATATAGCACATGGCGATGATATCTCTAGCGATACGTCAGACTGTTGCCCTGCAGTCTCTATATTATCTGTTGTTGTTTTGCTATCTGTTGCATCTTTCGTCTCTGTTACTTCTTCGTTATCTTTTCTACTTTTATCTGTTACAGTTTCATTGGCTGTTGTAGCCTCTCTGCTTGTTGATGCTTCATCATTTATTACAGCTTCGTTATCTGTTGTACTTTCACTACCTGTTATAATTTCATTAGTTGTCACTTCTTCTGCTGCATATATTACTTTTATATAACAATCTTTTGGTACCACAATACTACAAGCATATATAAGTATCATTATCCAAGTTGTGTGAGTTAATAATTTTCTCAACTTTCTCATACTAAGATTTTTCCTTTTATGCTTTATTCTATTGTATTTTTTTCTGATGTAAATATTACTAATTTAGCTTATTTTAAGCCTTTTATCATATTTGTCGGCAATTCTTTATAGTGTTAATCTGATTATTGACGATTTCTTTTGCTTAGTGTTAATTATATACATAAACTGATGCTATTGCATTAAGTTTTTAATATAGTATTTCCTTGTAAAAAAACAAAATAATACCAGTTCATATATGTCTATTTTAAATGACATTATGAACCGGTATTATCTTTTATCAAAAATATTAATAAGCCTACATTCTTAATATTAACTATATTATTCTATTTACCAAAGAAGCCTTTTTTCTTCTTATGCTCATCGAGTGTACCACCTGTCATTAATCTGTCGTACTCTCTTAATGCTTCTTTTTGTTCTTCGTTCATATGTTCAGGCACCTGTACAACAAGTGTTACAATATGGTCACCTCTTACAGCCTTATTTCTAAGACTTGGGACACCTTTGCCTCTTAATTTGACTCTTGTATCAGTCTGTGTTCCTGGTTTTACTTCATATTCAACTTCACCATCTACAGTATTAATTCTGATTGCTCCACCAAGAGCCGCTGTTGCAAATGATACAGGTACTGTTGAATATATTGTATATCCATCTCTTTGGAATATTGGATGTCTTGATACCTGAACTTCTACAAGCAGATCTCCTCTTGGTCCACCATTAGTACCCGGCTCACCTTTATCACGAATTCTGATACTCTGTCCGTCATCAATACCCGCTGGAATACTAATCTGAATCTTACGTCTTCTGCTTATATATCCAGAACCACTACAATCTGTACATTTATCTTTTACAATCTTTCCTTTACCGGCACAGTCTGGACATACTTGTACTGACTGCATAGAACCAAATAATGACTGTCGTGTAAATACAACCTGACCTTTACCATTACATTTTGGACAAGTCTGTGGAGTTGTTCCAGGTTTAGCTCCTGAGCCTTTACATGTAGGACATTCTTCCTTAAGTGTAATATCAAGTTCTTTTTCAACACCAAATACTGCTTCTTCAAATGTAATTCTTACAGCTGTTCTTACATTAGCACCTCTTATTGGCTGATTGGCTGATGCTCTTCTAGCTCCGCCACCACCAAATATATCACCAAATATGTCGCCAAATATGTCACCCATATCGCCCATATTAAAGTCGAAACCGCCGGCTCCGGCTCCACCAGCTCCTCCATCGAATGCTGCGTGACCGTATTGATCATACTGCTGACGTTTCTTAGGATCGCTTAATACAGCATAAGCCTCTGAAGCTTCTTTGAATTTAGCTTCAGCTTCCTTATCACCTGGGTTAGTATCTGGATGATATTTTTTTGCCAACTGTCTGTAGGCTTTTTTAAGTGTAGCATCGTCCGCATCTCTTGAAACGCCTAACACTTCATAATAATCTCTCTTATCTGCCATTGCTTTTCACCTTTTTTTATAGACTTACGCAGGGGGCTATTAGACTCCCTGCGTATATGTTACTCATTAACTAACTACGTCTCTATATTATACTTCTTTGTAGTCTCCGTCAACAACATCATCATCCTGTGATGCACTACCTGTTGCTCCGCCCATATCAGGACCTGCTCCCTGACCTGGATTAGACTGTTCGTACATCTTAGCAAATAACTTCTGAGCACTATTCATTAATTTTTCTTTTCCTGCTTTGATAGCATCGATATCTGAATCTGTCATACCATCTACTGGAGTTTTCTCTAATAATGATTTTAATTCATTTAAGTCTGCTTCAACTGCACTCTTATCTGTTGGATCAAGTTTGTCGCCAACTTCTTCAATAGCTTTTTCTGTCTGGAATACTATTGAATCAGCTTCGTTACGAGCATCGATTCCTTCTTTACGTTTCTTATCCTGTGCTTCGTATTCTGCAGCTTCTTTAACAGCTTTTTCAATATCTGAATCTGACATATTTGAACCAGCTGTAATTGTGATATGCTGTTCTTTTCCTGTTCCAAGGTCTTTTGCTGATACATTAACAATACCATTAGCATCGATATCGAATGTAACTTCAATCTGTGGAACACCTCTTCTTGCTGGTGGGATACCATCAAGTCTGAACTGTCCAAGTGATTTATTATCTCTTGCAAACTGTCTTTCACCCTGTACTACATTGATATCAACTGCTGTCTGATTATCTGCAGCTGTTGAGAATATCTGACTCTTCTTTGTAGGAATTGTTGTATTTCTCTCGATTAATCTTGTTGCAATACCACCCATTGTCTCGATTGATAATGAAAGTGGAGTAACATCAAGAAGAAGGATTTCACCTGCACCGGCATCTCCTGCTAATTTACCACCCTGAATTGAAGCACCGATTGCTACACATTCATCTGGGTTTAAGCTCTTGCTTGGTTCATGTCCTGTTAACTGTTTTACTTTATCCTGTACAGCTGGGATACGTGTTGAACCACCAACTAATAATACTTTTGTAAGGTCTGCATTAGTAAGACCAGCATCTTTCATAGCATTCTGAACAGGAATTGCTGTTCTCTCTACTAAGTCATGTGTTAATTCATCAAATTTAGCTCTTGTAAGGTTCATATCAAAGTGTTTTGGACCTTCAGCTGTTGCTGTGATGAATGGTAAGTTAATGTTAGTTGTTGTAGCTGATGATAATTCTTTTTTAGCTTTTTCAGCAGCTTCTTTTAATCTCTGAAGAGCCATCTTATCATTTGATAAGTCTACGCCTTCATTTTTCTTAAATTCTGCTAACATATAATCTGTAATCTTCTTATCAAAGTCATCACCACCGAGCTGTTTATCACCTGATGTTGATAATACTTCGATTACACCATCACCAATTTCAATAATAGATACATCGAATGTACCACCACCTAAATCGTATACCATAATCTTTTGTTCATGTTCATTATCAAGACCATAAGCTAAAGCTGCTGCTGTTGGCTCGTTGATAATACGTTTTACTTCAAGTCCTGCAATCTTACCTGCATCTTTTGTTGCCTGTCTTTCTGCATCATTGAAGTAAGCTGGAACTGTAATAACTGCTTCTGTTACTTTTTCACCAAGATAGCTTTCTGCATCAGCTTTTAATTTCTGAAGAATCATAGCTGATATTTCCTGTGGTGAATATTTTTTATCATCAATTGTTACTTTATAATCTGTACCCATATGTCTCTTTATTGATGAGATTGTCTTGTCTGCATTAGTAACTGCCTGACGTTTTGCAGGTTCACCTACAAGTCTTTCTCCAGTCTTTGTAAATGCTACTATAGATGGAGTTGTTCTAACACCTTCAGTATTAGCGATAACAACTGGTTTACCACCTTCCATAACGGCTACGCATGAATTTGTTGTTCCTAAATCAATACCAATTATTTTTCCCATGATTATTTCCTCCTAATATCTAAAATAGAAATTATTTAACAATTTAATCTGCAAATTTAATTTGCAACTTTTACCATACTGTGTCTTACCACTGTATTTCTGTACATGTAACCTTTTTGGAATTCCTCAACGATTACATTCTCTCCGACATTTTCATCATCTACATGCATTACTGCATTATGGAATGCCGGATCAAATTCTTTGTCTAAAGCTTCGATAGGCTTTACATCCATGTCTTCTAATGTCTTCATAAGCTGCTTATAAATCTTATCCATTCCATCTACAAATGGATTATCTTTTTCTTCTTCTGCAACTGTCTTAAGACCTCTTTCAAAGTTATCAACAACAGGTAATATTTTTTCAATTACATCTCTAGCTCCAACTTCGTACATTGCTGATTTTTCTTTTTCAGTACGTTTTCTAAAGTTATCGAATTCTGCCATTGTTCTTTTATATTTGTCTGTAAGTTCATCTATCTGAATGTCTTTTTTGTCTTTCTTCTTTTCTTTTCCAAAGAAACCTTTTTTAGCTTTTTCAGTTTCTTCTTCATCTTCAGTTGCTTGTGTAACTTCTCCGTCTACAATATCTTCTTCTGTATTATCAACGTCTGTATTGTTGTCTTCCTCTAAGATTTTTTCTTCTAAGTCTTTTTCTTTATTATTAACTTCTGACACTTTTATAATTCCACCTTTCATCAAGTCTTTTTATACACAGTATCAAGCTGTGTTTTGACTTCTTTGAGAGTTTCAACCACTTTTTCGTAGTCCATTCTTTTAGGTCCTATAATACCTATAGTTCCTTGTACGCCTTCTGAAAGTTCATATGTTGCTGTAACTACGGAACAGTCCTTCATTGATGTTACCGGCGTCTCACTTCCTATATATACCTGAATACCATTGTCATCATCTTCTGATGAATTAACTAAGCTGGTAAGAAGCTTCTTCTCTTCAAATGTATTAATAAGTTCACTGGCTTTCTGGCTGTCGCTAAGTTCAGGATATTTGAATATATTATTAGCACCGCTTGTATATATCTTAAGGTCTTCTTCATTACCTATTGCTTCTGCTACTGCATTCAGAACCTGATTAACAAGTGGTCCATGTTCTCCTGCCTGAACTGTAAGTTTAGATATAATCGAAAGATTAATCTCTTCCATTGACAGTCCACAAAGACTTGTATTGAGTAATATGTTAAGTTTTAACAGCGTCTCATTATCTATAATGCTCTCTACATCTATCATCTTATTCTTTATTATATTGCCTTCAGCAACTATAACTGCTAACAGATGATATTCATCAACCTGTGAAAGCTGAATGAACTTTACTTTATTCTTATGATAACTTGGTGCTGTAATCATTGTCGCATAATTAGTATTATTCGCCAGCGTCTTTGCTACATTCTGTAGTAATGTCTCAACCTTGTCAACTTTATCAACCAGGAGTTCTTTTATCTCAAGCACTTCTTTTTGCTGCTTCTCAAGTTCCTGTTCCTTCTCATGCATCATATTATCTACATATAATCTGTAACCTGCATCTGAAGGAATTCTTCCTGCCGATGTATGCGGCTGAACTATAAGTCCTAATTCTTCAAGGTCCGACATCTCGTTACGAATGGTCGCTGAACTTAAGTTAAGGTCTGTATACTTGGATATTGTTCTTGATCCTACCGGCTCACCAGTCTCAAGGTAATTCTTGATAATCGCCTGCAATATCTTCATCTTCCTATCATCTAAAACCATCAGCTCACCTCTCGTATTTTTTCTTTGTTAGCACTCACCTTTAAGGAGTGCTAATCTTGTTAAACATACAATATCACTACCTATTATATTTGTCAACACCTTTTGCAAATTTTTTTATTCTTAATTTTCAAAAGTATACTTATGCGAAACTCATATATAGTTTATCTAAGATTGCCAGAGTATAGATAGCATCAACAAAAACACGCTCTCGCTAAGTGTACAGCGTAACGGTACTAAGTTTGTTGGAAGTCTTTGCCTTCCAACGCACTAAGTGCCGACGATTACCACATTGTTTTCTTTTGATGCTATCTATACTCTGGCAATCCAATTTACGTTTCGATGAGTTTCGTAGCTACGTTTTCGCATAATAATATTTTGCAAAATTGTATATTGTAAACCAATAATCCATTTAAAAATCTCTGAAAAACGTATATTAGCAACGCCCGGATTAATATGTATCAAAAAAACAATGTGGTAATCGTCGGCACTTAGTAAGCTATACATCTTAGATGTATGGCGAACTTAGTACCGTTACGATGTACACTTAGCGCAAGCGTGTTTTTGTTGACACATATTAATCCGGGCGTTGCCTTAAGCCTTCCTTATGAGATTTTTAAATGTATACTTAATAGAATTTTGCTACAGAATCAACATCTTTTCTTTTTGGCATAGATGGTTGTACATCTGAATATCCAAGTGCTATAACTGATACAATCGTCTCCTCGTCACCTATATTAAGCAGCTCTTTAATCTTCTTCTCATCTCTAAGTCCCATAACAAGAGTTGATAATCCAAGTTCATGTGCTTTTAATAGAAATATCATATTATTAAGTCCAAGATCATAGCATCCCCATCCGTCACCAAGTTCATTACTTTTGCGTCCATCTCGTTCAAATCCTGAACGATGGTTCACAAAAGATGCTACTATAATTGCACTTGCTCCGTCTGCATTTTTTGCATTAAACTCTGGCAGACACTCTTGTTCTACTTCTTTAATAATATCTTCAGACATAATACAATGATATCTTGCTGTCTGTGAATTCTTCCATGATGGTGCGTATGAAGCTTCTTTTATAATCTCTTCAACAACACTTCTCTCTACTTTTCTACTTGCATCATATTCTCTAACACTTCTTCTAGTCTCTACAACATTCGTAAATTCCATATTACTCTCCTCTGTGCTATTATAATAGGTTGTTATAACTTTATAACTCTTTTATTGCTTTTACAAATTCCTCTACTGCACTTTCTTTTGTTGCCCATGATGTCACTATTCTTACACATGCATGTTCTTCATCGACTTTAGAATCTATTGAGAATAGATAATCTTTTGAAAGTTTGTCAATGTCTTTATATGTAAAAATAGGAAATAACTGATTACTCTCAGGTTCATATTTGAACTCAATATCTTTATCAAGTAATGCATCTTTAATTATCGCTGCACACTTATTAGCATGAGCTGCAAGATCATAGAATACATTGTCTTTAAACAGTTCCATAAACTGTATTCCTAACATTCTTCCTTTTGCAAGCATCGCACCTTTTTGTTTTTCCATATATCTGAAATCTTCATTAAGTCTCTCATTATTAATTACAAGTGCTTCTCCAAATAATGCACCATTCTTAGTTCCACCTATATAAAAAGCATCTGTAAGTGCTGCTATATCTGCCATTGTAAGATCATTAGCATCAGCTGTAAGTGCTGCTCCAAGTCTTGCTCCATCCATAAATAGTATAAGTCCATGCTTATCTGCACTATGTCTTAATTCTTCAAGTTCACTCTTTGTATATATAGTTCCAACTTCTGTTGAATCTGATATATATATAAGTGCCGGCTTTACCATATGTTCTGTTGTATTCTCTTCCATAAGAGCATCAATTATCTCAGGTGTTACTTTACCATCTGATGCGTATTTGGTAAGTATCTTATGACCTGTTCCTTCTATTGAGCCAGTCTCATGAACATTAATATGACCGGTAGTTACTGTAATAACTGCTTCATATGGTTTTATAAAAGATGAGATCGCAAGCAGATTAGCCTGTGTTCCTCCTGATATAAAATGCACATGTGAATCTTCCTTTTCTATATGCTTTAATATAAGTTTTTCTGCCTCTTTGCAATATTCGTCAAGACCATATCCCACTGTCTGAATAAGATTAGTCTCCATTAACTTTTCCAATATTCCAGGATATGCTCCCTCACTGTAATCATTGTTAAAACTGTACATAGTTACCTCCAACCATTTCTCATATATTATATCTTAATTTATGCCATAATCTAATGTCGTAATACTTCTGAAACTGTTTTATAATAGTTCAGACATTCTATATTTGTATTAAGATACTATCTATATTAATACATTTTCCATAAAAAAGAAATGCTATATTTCAATTTGTAATATTTTGATTCTCTAACAGGCACAAAATCTATGGTATAGACTATTCATTTACCTTAAGTATCCACTATGCACTACTTTGTTTATAAGAGTTTTTCTATACTCTAATAAGCGTATGTCCTGTATCTTTAACAGGAATGAATACTGGTCTTTCATACGGATTATTATTAGGTGAATGAAGTGCAAGCATAAGTTCACCATTAAGATTCTCAAATATCATTCCATGTCCACCATTGTCTGGAAATAGCAATTCTTTATCTTGTGTCCACTTACCGGTTATATCACCATTATCGCTTCTGGCTATCGCCTGAACATATCCACTCTTTGCAAAACCTGACCATATTATAAGAAGATCTCCATCGGTAGTTCTATATACAAATGGTCCATCTGTCACATATTGCTTCTCGCCTTCCATGGTCCATTCCGGTGATGAGCCTCTAAATATTACAACCGGTTCGCCTATTGCATGTTTTAAATCTCTGCTAAGTTCCATATAACATACTTCGCCATCAACAACTTGTGTCCATTCATGACAAAATATAATATATGGAACGCCTTTGCTATTAACATAAAGTGTTCCATCAAGACTCTCATAATCTCTCGGTGTAACAGGTCCATCACTATATAATTCAAATGGTCCCATTGGTGTCTTTGCTCTTAATATCTGAGTTCCACGACACATATTCTCTGCTTTGAATGACGCAAACATATAATATTCTCCATTATATTCATGAACTTCCGGTGCCCAATAATGTCTGTCTGCCCAAAAGCCTTCCGGACGGTGAAATACTTCATATGGTCCATCAAATTCTTCAAGATCTTTGCTCACATATACATCAAATCCATCAGCAAGTCCCCATACTGTTTCACCTCGTGAACCATACATATAATATTTGCCATCTTTTACAAGCACAAAAGGATCTCTTATATTAATATCTGTTCTCTTCATCCTAATACCTCCCACATACATTCAAGCGGATAATTGCCTTTTTTTAAAAAATATAGTCTGAGAATACATAATTACTTACATCTATTCCAAGTTCTGTAAGCCTGATTCGATCGTCACTTCGCTCTATAAGTTTCTCATCTATATGTTTTTGCAAAATATCTCCATACACATCATCTATAGTCTTGCCAAATTCCTCATAGAATGTTCTAACAGATACTCCTTCCATCATCCTAAGTCCAAGAAACATATATTCTTCCATCATATCTTGTTTCGTTAAAGATTCTACATTCTCATGTAGTCTGGTTATATCATCTCTTTTATCTGCTTTTTGCAATATATCAAAATATGTCTGAAAATCTGATATATTATTATATCTTGTTCCTTCAATATATGATGAAGCACCAATGCCAAATCCAATATATGATGTCCGCCTCCAATATGACATATTATGAATACATTCTCTGCCTGGCTTTGAATAGTTAGATATCTCATATCTCTCATATCCATTCTCATGAAGAACTCTCTTAGTATCATAATACATATCACGCTCTGCTGTCTCGTCAGGAAGTGGATTTTCCTTAGCAATTTCGACCATCTTTTTCATTGGTGTTCCGTCTTCAATTATAAGCGAATATGCAGATATATGTTCAGGATTAAGTTCAACAACTTTTTTTAGTGTATCTAAATATGTCTCTCTTGTCTGGTATGGCAATGCACTCATAAGATCTATATTAATATTATTATAATGTTTCTCTCTTGCCAGATAATAACTTTGCAAAAAATCTTCAAATGTATGAATTCTTCCAAGCATCTTAAGTTCCTTATCATTAGCAGACTGAAGTCCTATACTAAGCCTGTTAACTCCATATTGTCTATACATGTCAAGCTTATCTGCATTAAGTGTTCCTGGATTACATTCCATGCTAAATTCAATACATGATGACATATCGCAGTACTCGTTAAGCGATTGTAATATACTCTCCATAAGTTCAACTGGAAGAATGGATGGTGTTCCACCACCGATAAATATTGTCTTTAATTCTTTTTTATTAACATATTCACTTTCTATGCGCATCTCTTTAATTAATGATTCTGTATATTTTTTCATCATATCATAATCTGCCCTACATGATAAAAAATCACAATAATTACATTTACGCGCACAAAAAGGGATATGTATATATATCCCTAATTGCTCTTTTATCATATTAATATTCCTTTTAATCTCTACTTTTCATCAAGTTTTAAGACACTAATATCTTTTAATCTCTACTTCTCATCGAGTTTTAAAACACTCATAAATGCTTTCTGTGGTATCTCTACATTACCAACCTGGCGCATTCTCTTCTTACCTTCTTTTTGTTTTTCAAGAAGTTTCTTCTTACGTGAGATATCGCCGCCATAACATTTTGCAAGGACGTCTTTTCTAAGTGCTTTTACTGTCTCTCTTGCTATAACTTTACTTCCAATAGCTGCCTGTATTGGTATCTCAAAGAGATGTCTTGGTATCTCTTCTTTTAGTTTCTCGCACATCTTTCTTCCACGTTCGTAAGCTGTACTTGAATGTACAATGAATGAGAGTGCATCGACTTCTTCCTTATTAATAAGAATATCAAGTTTACACAGATCTGATTTTTCATAGCCTTTCATCTCATAATCAAAAGATGCATAACCTCTTGATCTTGATTTTAATGCGTCAAAGAAATCATATATTATCTCATTAAGTGGAAGTTCATATTTTAATAATGCTCTTGTGTCTTCTATATATTCCATTCCAAGGTATGTTCCTCGTCTCTCTTCACATAATTGCATTATTGAACCAACAAATTCCTTAGTAACCATTATCTCTGCATTTACAATAGGCTCTTCCATGTGTTCTATCTCTGATGGATCTGGAAGATTTGATGGATTGGTAAGTTCTATCATCTCACCATCTGTCTTATATACATGATATATAACACCAGGAGCAGTTGTTACAAGATCAAGATTATATTCTCTCTCAAGTCTCTCCTGTATTATCTCAAGATGTAAAAGTCCAAGGAATCCACATCTAAAGCCAAATCCAAGTGCTACCGATGTCTCTGGTTCATAGTTAAGTGAAGCATCATTAAGCTGTAATTTTTCAAGTGCATCTTTAAGATCCTGATACTTAGCACTATCTGCCGGATATAATCCACAATATACCATTGAGTTAACTTTTTTATATCCTGGAAGTGGTTCGGCACATGGATTAAGTGCATCTGTAACTGTATCACCAACTGTAGTATCCCTTACATTCTTAATACTTGCTGTTATATATCCAACCATACCTGCTGATAATTCGTCACATGGTATGAACTGTCCCGGACCAAAATATCCAACTTCAACAACATCTGCTTCTGCTTTTGTTGCCATCATTCTGATTCTTGTTCCTTTTTTTACTGTACCTTCTTTAATACGACAGAATATAATAACTCCTTTATAAGAATCATATAATGAATCAAATATAAGAGCCTGAAGTGGTGCATTAGGATCTCCTGTCGGTGCCGGAATCTTTGTTACTATACTCTCTAATACTTCTTCTATATTAATACCATTCTTAGCTGATATTCTTGGTGCATCATGTGCTTCTATTCCTATTACGTCTTCTATCTCTTCTATTACTCTATCTGGATCTGCACTTGGAAGATCTATCTTGTTGATAACAGGGAAGACATCAAGATCGTGATCAAGTGCAAGATATACATTAGCAAGTGTCTGTGCTTCTACACCTTGTGCAGCATCTACAACAAGAATCGCACCATCACATGCAGCAAGGCTTCGTGATACTTCATAATTAAAATCTACGTGTCCCGGAGTATCAATAAGATTGAATACATACTCCTCACCATCCTGTGCATTGTATATTATACGGACTGTCTGTGCTTTAATTGTTATACCACGTTCTCTCTCAAGCTCCATATTATCAAGAACTTGTGACTGCATCTCTCTGCTTGTTAAAAGTCCTGTTTTTTCAATAATTCTATCCGCTAAAGTTGATTTTCCATGATCAATATGCGCGATAATACAAAAATTTCTGATTTTACTCTGTTCAATATGTGCCATATTATACTGCCACAGATATCTGTGACGTCTCCTTTCATCGTGTTTCTCATAGTTTTAGATTTATGCTAATTATAGCATATTGCTTATTATTTTGAAAGAATGATGAAAGCTATTTTTTGCTGAAATATTCTGATAATTTTTCAAGTTGAACAGGTTTTGCATATTTATATCCCTGTATATAATCAAAACCATGATCAATACTATATTTGCTATGTTCTTCATTCTCTACGCCTTCTACAAGCAATACAAATCCTTTTTTCTTAAATATACTTACTATACCATCTACAAGATCGTTCATTGTCGAATCGCTAATTGCACGATATAGTATACTTTTATCAAATTTTATTGTCATAAATGGAAAACTTACAATTCTCTCAAGATTAGAATATCCTGTTCCAAAATCATCAAGATAGAATTTCACACCTGCCTGATTAAGTTTTCTCATATTCTCAGATACAATCTCATAATTGCCACTCATCGTACTCTCAGTAAGTTCAAGCCTTATCTTCGAACTTGCTACTTTATTATCGTTAAGTATCTTCATAAGTTCTGTATAGAGATTCTCATCTTCCATCTCAACCGTTGAACAATTAATTGTTATTGCATCAAAATCATAAGTATTTGCAAGTTCATTAATCTCTTTACATACTTTATTAAGAATAATACATGTAAGTGCATGAATACATCCATTATGTTCTGCAAGTTCTATAAATTTATCAGGATATATTATTCTTCCATCCATCTTAAGACGCATAAGTGCTTCTGCTGTTCTGAATGTTCCTGTCGATATACTGTAAATTGGCTGTGCATAACATATAACTCTCTCATCTTCAAGATCCATCTTATTTCTTATGTCAACAAGCATATTCTCAATCGCATACTCTTCTTTGAATTGTTCATAATCTTTATCTTTACATACATACTTTTCATTCTCATAGTTATTATGCATCTTTTTTATCATATAATCATAGAACACTTTTAACATATGCATATTATTAACATACGGAGTATTCTCCATTACTAACATCTTAAAATCTGTATGCAGTACTGAATTCTTATATGGAAGACCCTCTGCAAGAATATTATATACCTGTTCAACATATCCTTGTACTTTGTCTTTTTCACCACTTTTTATGAATACTATGAATTCTTTATCGCTAATTATATAATTATGCATTTTTATTGATACATGTTCTATTTGACGGCTTTTAGTAGATAATGCATATTTACGCTGATTATAAAAATCAATCTCACCGTCAACACGAAACTGCGTCATCTTAACATAGATAATCGTATATTTTTTGTGAAGGTATATCGCATCTAGAAATCTCGTCTCAAAAGAGTATTCATTCTGGCATCCTGCAATCTCATTGTATGGATTACTATGAAAAAGTATATAAAATATAACAAATGGAAAGACATATGTAGCACTTGAGAATACACAAGTCTCACGAACATACCATTGTAACATAAGTAATATTGTATCTAATGGAGATAGAATTGCTACTCCGATTTTTACAATTCTTGACATATTACGCCTGCCTATTATCCATGTAGACCATGAATATAGACTGTCAAGTATTCCAAATATAAGATAACTGTAGAAATAATCTGTAAGTATTATACTTGTTCCATCATAAGCATACATTTTTCCTGCAAGTATCCCATATCCCATATATATACAATAACCAAGATCATATATAAGTTCTGTTATCATAATATATCTGAATTTTATTTTTAACTCAGGTGATAATAATAATACATAATTAAATATAAGATTCAATATAATAAGATAGTTAAACATAAAAAGTGCACATATAATATTAAAGAGTATAGAATCAAACTCTTCAGGTTCTCTCGTAATTCCTATTATAGTTATACTAAGAACAATCTGTAATACTGACATTACCATTCCTGCACAATCTATATGATAGATTCTGGTTCTTCTTGGTTTTGTATAAATCATTGCAGTTAATATCAAAATTGCAATAACAAGAAATACATATTCTGTTATTATATTTACATCATAATTCATAATTACCTCCACGAGTTTAGCTATACTATACATTGTTTTTCGGAAAGTTTTGTTAATTATATAACCGCAGCTAATATATGCATACTTAAGCACTTTTTCTTTACTATATCTATTTATACAATTTTTATCTATACTATATACCGTCAATTTTACTATTCTTCGCATAAAATAAAGACAATGCACATATTCATTATGATTACAATCATATTCTATGTTTATTGTCTTTATTATTTTTTTATATTATTTTTTATTTTTTTAAAAATAATCTATTTAGACTCGATCTTATCTATAAGTTCTCTCGCCTTTACTGCAATATTTTCTAATATATCAACATTAGATTCTTCTGCTTCAAATGTCTCATTAGAATGTGCTGATACTTCCTGTGATATTGCTGATATTGTATATACTGAATCAACAATTTCTTTATTAGCCTTCTCTAACTCTTTAATATGCTCTGTAAGTTTATCAACATTATCTCTTATTGCAAATGTATTATTCTCTATGTGTTTAAAGCTTTCTGCTGTATTCTTGGTCGATACTTTTTCTGTGCTTATTCCATCTATCATCTGTCTTGTATTATTAACTACATCGCTAATAGCTCCTGACACATTATCAATAAGTGTTGTTATACTTACTGTTGCTTCTGTTGTCTGTGATGCCATATTAGATATCTCTGTTGCAACTACCGAGAATCCTCTTCCTGCTTCTCCGGCTCTTGCCGCTTCAATACTGGCATTAAGTGCAAGCAGGCTTGTCTGTGACGCAATTCCACTTATAAGTTCTACTATTGTATTCATCTCTTCTATATATTTATCAAGTGTCTCTAATTTTTCTGTAATATATGCACCCTTTTGAACTGATTCTTCAACTTCTGTTACGAGAACACTAACTTCTTTACTTCCTTTTTCAAGTATCTCTAATGTATGTGCCATATTATCGCTTATATCACTTGCTTCCTGATCCACAAGAGCTACTTTTTTCTGTATCTCTTCTGTCTGAAGTGTCTGTGTCTGAACTGCGTTAGCTGTATCTGTTGCACCATGCGTAAGTTCTTTCATAGCTTCTTTAGTCTTTTCAGCTGATTCTAATAACTGCTCTGTACTTGAATACATATATGAAACTCCCTGTCTCATTGTATCAGCTATCTCACTTTCTTCTTTCATAAGTCGTTCAGCTTCATTCTTGGCTTCTGCCGCCTCAGCTATTCTCGCCTGTGAATTCTTATTAAGTCTGTTTACAACAAAATATGACATAAGACATGCTAATATAATTACTGTCATCTGTATCATGCCTGAGCTTTTGTCCACATAACCAAGCTTACCTGTTATTTCTCCACCTACGACACTTATAAGATTGACAAGTATAACACCTATATTAATCTTTATCGCATATTTCGAATCATTATATACGCTTATAGCAAGTATCATTGGGATTACATATACATATATCATCGCATTAGTTGTTGTGAACATTACGAATGTATATAATACTGCAAATCCACTAGCCACAAGATGTTTTATCATAATATTCTCAGGATCTTTTCTCCAATAAGCAATCTCCATAGCCGGTGATATAAGTGCCAATAGAATTACTAATATTGCATATGCAACGCTCCTGTTGCCTAGGACTGCCTCTCCGATAAAAGTTACTACATAGACAAGTGCAATTAATATATGTGCCGACATGGCTGTTGTATTATTGCTTGCTAATTCAGACTTTTCTTTATACTCTTTGTTCATAAAAAATAAGTGCCCCCTTTTGTTTTTTACTATTCTTTAATTTAAATCTACTGCTCGTTATATCGTCATAGTATTTTTGTAAAACAAGAGTGAAGCACTTATTATTTTTCATTAATCTATTGTATTCTTCATTCGTTTTTCAAGCTATCTTTAGTATTCTTCATTTATTCTGCAAGCTATCTGCTCTTATATTGCTCTTAAGATATAATCTGTAATATATCAATAATCGCTTCCATAATATTTTTCATTTTTTTATTTTTTTACAATTATTTTTTCTATTCAAAAATCTTCCAAATTCCATCTTTCCCTTATTTTAAGCGACTTACAGCGCTTTTTCTGTTTTTAAAAAACACTCTTCCCCCCCTTAGATCCCCCCCAAAAAGGGGGGGGATTTTTTTTTCATCCGATAATAAAATACTATTTGCTATAAAGCTGACGAGCTTTAAAACATATACTTATATAAGAGTTTTTTTGTTTTGGAGGATTGTAAATGACTCGAATGAATTTAAAAAAATATGTAAAAATGGCAAACAAAGCTTATATTGCTGTTGCACTATCTATTGTTGTCACAACAGGAAGTATATCTTTGGTAACTTTTGCCCAAAACCCAACCGCACCTGTGCAAACCAATATATATAATATCATTGGTGATGCTGCGTATTATGGAATAATATGTAATAAGCTAAGTGTCAATGCCGACATGGAATCTAATTTTGCTTCCGATCATGTTATATTTGCAGGTCAGGCAGATTCCGGCAACAGCACAGGTAAATTCACAAATGTAGGTGGAACTATCTATATGAAAGAACTCACTTCGGGTACTATCCAGCTCTATCCTACTAATAACCTTGTCGTAGGTACTAATTATACTATTGACGGAACAAATCTTACATTTGAAAATGGTTCAAGAATTCTTCTTGCCAATTCATCAGGCGTTAATGTTGCATTTGACCCAGATTATATGAATGTTGATGCCACTATTGACGAAGTATCTGATTCAGTTAATGAATATACTGCAGACGATACAACTGAAGGCGCAGTTGTATCTCTGTCAGATATGAATAATGCTGTTATCGATGTAAGAAATTGTGCAGACTCAATCTGTACAGTATATGTTCCATTAAGTCAATACAAATGTATTCAACCAGGTGGACTAAAGTTTTACAAAAATGATAATCAGGCAATTATCATAAAACTTGTTAATGACGGTGCAGTCACTTATGTTAACGATGAAGTTACCAATCTTGTTACTGAAAATGTCTATATCAATAGATATTTTATAAATGGTACTAATTCAGCAAGTGATAATGCACTTAACTCAGATACTATCATATGGAATCTGAGTGACTTCAACGATACTATTATCACAATCTCCGAAGGATGTGGTATATTCGTTGCACCAGAAGCCAATATCGCACTTGGTGGATGTGGTCGTGGACATATAGTAAGTAAATTCTTCACTAATTCAGGTAATGAATGGCACTTTTTATCTGATAACTTAAGTGAAGAAACTTCTACTCTTCCTACTGAGACTACTACCGAAGAAGTTACTACTACTCCGGTTACTGTTCCTGAGACCACTACCGAAGAAGTTACTACTACTCCGGTTACTGTTCCTGAGACCACTACTGAAGAAGTTACTACTACTCCAGTTACTGTTCCTGAGACCACTACTGAAGAAGTTACTACTACTCCGGTTACTGTTCCTGAGACTACTACTGAAGAAGTTACTACTACTCCGGTTACTGTTCCTGAGACTACTACCGAAGAAGTTACTACTACTCCAGTTACTGTTCCTGAGACTACTACTGAAGAAGTTACTACTGCTCCGGTTACTGTTCCTGAGACTACAAAGCCTCATCATACTGAACCTGAGACTACAAAACCTCATCATACCGAACCTGAGACTACAAAGCCTCATCATACTGAACCTGAGACTACAAAACCTCATCATACTGAACCTGAGACTACAAAGCCTCATCATACTGAACCTGAGACAGTCACTAGAACTACAGAGGAAGAGACTACTACTAAAGTTCCAGAAATAACAAGTACACCTTACGAAGAAGAAAATACCACTACAGAAGAAGTTACTACTAAAAAGCCAACTGGTATTCTTGGAACTGAAATAGTAAAAGAAACTACCACTAATAATCCTACTAAAAAAGGTGAAGTTCTGGGTATGGAAATTGTAAAAGAAAAGAAACCGGAAGTACTTGCCAGTGAAGAAATTAATACTGGCGATACACACAATATACTTTTCTTAGGAGCAGTTTCATTATCATCACTTGTAACACTTATAGCCTGTACATTAGGCAAATTAAAGAAAAAGTAATAAAAACAAATAACAAATAATAGAATTAATATTTTACCAATCTGTTCTATTAAGCCCTAATTAAAAAGCAGATGCTAACAATCCTAGTCAGTTGTTAAGCATCTGCTTTTTTATATTTTTTAGTATCACATTAATATTTTTCTTAATACTTTTTAACACTCTTCATTTTCGCCTTGTGCTTTTTTATATGCCTGTTTATATTCATACATACTCTTATCAGCCATCTTGTAGGCATCCCATATAGTAATATCTTCTAGCTTTTCTTTACTCTTATATCCAAATGATACTGATATTTTATATTCTCTTGTAGTATTCTCATTATTTTTTCTGATCTCTTCTTGTAATCCTCTAATCAGATTAGCTATCTTATGCTCATCGCAACTGTTAATAAGTCCTATAAACTCATCGCCACCCATTCTTCCAAAAAATCCATATTTTTCAAATGTTTTATTAGCTATTGTAGCAAAATCAACTAAAAGACTATCACCTGTTGCATGTCCATATGTATCATTTATATTTTTAAAATTATTAAGATCAAAATTAAATATTGTATATTCATCTACATTATCATTATACTCACTAAACATATCCTCACATCTTGCTCTGTTTGGCACTCCTGTAAGCACATCCGTATACGCAATATGCATAAGTGTCTGTTTCTCTATATTCTCATGAAAACTTCTAACCATTCTCACTACATACATTGCAAACATTGACACAATAAAGACTACTATTCCTATAGGAAGTATACTAACTGTCATTCCCTTAAAAAAGCCACTCAGATACTTTTCGCCATTAAATCTTATAAGTTCAAGAATTAACACAATTAGTACAAACAATATACCTTTTAAGAGTATTCCCTCTGATGAATCCTTATTTCTTCTCCATTGTAAGAAACTTACTGTTATAGTTACAAAGAATACAATTACTGCCAATGTATGATATGCTGTTAAAAATTCCGGTAAATGTGCAATATTCGTAATGTCACATATAATACTTGTCAAGATAAATATTATCGTCATTATTATAAGTCCACCTAGAGGTATCTTGACTTTTCGTTCATAGTGAAGTTCATATATGAATATAAGGAAAAATAGTAACAAAAAATCTAATGACAAAAACTCTATATATCCTATAACTCTATAATTAGTGACAAACAACTGTATAATACCTGTCGTTGCCATAACCCATAGTGCTGAAGATATCGCTATGCATGCCATCCATCCCATTGTTCTATATTCTCTTGATAAATCTCCAAAGATTACTATAACTCCGATTAGCATAATACCAATCCCAAGCATAAATATTGATGTTACAATCTGTAAAAAAGATCTTTGTATAAAATTCTCTATAATCCCAAGCTGACTCTGGAAATTAATATTAGGTATTGTCGTAAACGCATTCTGCTCTGTAACATAGAGCTTAATTATAAGATGTTTGCCCTGATAATTCTGTGGAAGACTTATAAAATGAGTTCCACTTCCTGTCATCTTTCCATTCTGAATATATTGATCACCAAAACTATATATAAGTTCATCATCCATATATGCATGAATAACACAATGATATACTTTAAATTCAACCATAGCACCAACTATATCACTTTGCGGCATCGGAATATCTAAAGTAACTTTATCACCTATACTCACTGTGCCAAATTTGAATGAATTAATATTAACATGCTCATATATCTCTCCATTATGTTCAACATTAACATCTGTACCTATATCTATATTATCTCTTATACCATCATTAATCACAGATATATATATTGTATAAAGGATTATCAAAAAAAATATAAAAATAACTATTCTTACATATCTATTAATAAACTTTTTTCGTCTTATCTTTATCATTATGTTTCCCCCTATATCATTATCAGATATATTGTTCTGCAAACATAGCTTAAGTGCTACTACTCAACTGTATTACTACAAAACTTACTACAAATAAATCAGTAACTTCTATAATGTTCAGTTACTGACTCTTAGTATTCTTATTATATTATCGGCATCTGATATCCATAAATATTCTTCTTTATCATTTCTTAATACTAAAATTCTTTTTTTAACAAAGTCTCGTTCTCTATTCTGCGATAATTATCTCTTTTGCATAAGGAAGTGTCTCTATCCATTCACAGAATGTATGCCACTCATCAAGCTTATGATTTCTTCTTGAAAAATATATATTAACAAGTGTCTCATAGTTAAATGTACATGTTCTCATCTGATTATAACTTGATGGCAGAAGCTGAATAAGATCATACCAATACTTCTTATCTTTTGTCTCAACATATTTAAGTCTTATGCTTTCAAGATATTCAATCATATTATTCATAGCTCTTAATGATTCTTCTGTAAGATGATCATGACTGAAATCTTCTATATCAAAAGGTTTTGAATGAATCTTATGCATTGTGCTTGTTGAATTAGCTACTGTTGCAACCTTATAAGTATCATATTCTTTCCACCAGTACATTGGTGCTGTTATATCGCATGATACAAGAATCTGTCTCATAAACTTTCTATGATCACTTCCTGCTTTTCTAAGTCTTTTTGCAAGATCTATATCATTATCGCCAAATACAAAGTTACCATCCTCATCAACATAGCTATCCATTCTAGCCCAGCTATTGAGTGGATTTCTTGCACCTCGCATTGCATTTTCAAAATTCATTACACTATCTCTTTCTATTTTTAACATATGTTACTGCTGCCCAAAATATATTATATATATTCTAAACAGTCTCTCCTTCCCTTAGCTTTCATATACGATTAATCTAATCATTCTCATAATAATTAGTCTGATTTTGTCAAAAACAACTAGATATCATCTTTTAATATTCTTATAAGCAATTATTATTCTTATAAGCAATTGTCTTACTTATGTAATCACTTCTGATTATCTACTATAAAATCTACAATTATCTGAACAGTCTCCTTAATCTGATCAATGCTGCTTAATGCATCTTTGCTGTCATCTTTTTGTACTCCATAGCATCCAAAACCTGAATGATTACCATTTTCTATTACTTTTGTAATTGCATCCTCCGGAAGATTATCAGAATTCTTCTCAAGCTTATCCATATTAAGAATTCCATCCTTATCACCATATACACTAAGTACTTTAAGCCCTCTATTTTTAAGATTTGCTGTTGAATATGATGCTAATAGTATTATTCCATCATATTTTGCTGCATTATCACTAATATAAGTCGCTGCCATTGCTCCACCTAGCGAGTGTCCTGCAAGATACCAATGATTAATATTAGTAAATTCTTCCTGTCCTATAATATCATCTGCTGCATCTTTATCAAAAAATGCAAGATGATATGGCATATCACATATTATGCAATATATTCCTCTTTCTGCAAGCATCTTCATTAATGGAGCATATGCTGAAGCTTCTATCTTCGCTCCCGGATAAAATATAATTCCGGTATCACTTGGTCTCTTTGGAACAAAGTAAATCTTATTACCTTTTGTAAACACATCTGCTCCTGTATCGCTTACAAAATATTCCTGACCATCCATTGTTGTCTTATAATAATCAGAAACATAAATATTAAAGGCTACAACTCCTAACAGTACAATCAAAACCAATATCGCTATTATCTTTAATCCAAGATATTTTTTATTAAACTGCTTCTTTGTCTTCTTCTGTCTGTCCATAATCTTATCCTCCATATTTACTTTATTAATTTTATTACAGCAGGCTCATATTGACAAGCCATAATTATCTTTTTCCAAAACAAGTCATAAAATCTGTATTCATTTTGCAAAAACCATATCAAAGATATCGGCAAGTATATCCATAGAATTACAGACTTCCTGTTTTGTATTTGTCTGAAATCCCGCTTCTATAAGCATTGAACGTGGTTTTAAATGCAACACATATCTGTATCCTTTTATATATATCTTTCTAAACACGTTAGGATAATATTCTTCTGCTTTTATTTTCAACTGAAAACTTGTTGCCAGATTGTCTTCTATGTATGGATTATACAGATATTCTATATTTCCCAATTTATTGGTATAACTTATTCCATTAAAAAACATAACTGGTGCTACTGTCTGACCGGCAACATCCGTAGTTATATGCTTAGACTCATCGCCAATGCCATCTCTGTGCAGATCTATTACTATCTCAATTGTCGGATTATCTTCAATTATCTTCTTTGCGCCTTCACTTGCAAGCGTATATGCATTATTTCTGTCAAGAATACCATCTACATAATCATATATACTTCTGTCATGGATGACATTATATCCTTTTTTAGTGAGCAGTTCTGTAAGATAATCCCCAACTCCGACTATCCCTGTGGTAATATCATTAACATCTGAATCAGCAAAGAACTCTTGTGAATGTGTATGTAAAATAAGAATCTGTGGTACTTTTGGATTCTTATCTATTGTCAAATCTTTTGCAAGAAATTTTTCTCCATTGAGTAATTCGTCAGAAAGCATCGTTGTACTGTCTACTGTATAAAAAGTATTATACAGGTAATTATAGTCTTTTAACTGTTCATCTGTAAATGTTTTTGTCCCAATAGCCAAAGTCTCTTCTGATTCATCATATACATCATTATCAGTTTCTTCTGTACTTTCATTCTCACTATTTTTTGATATACATCCTTTATCTTTAGTATTGTCAACTCCACTATCATTATCTTTACTAGTACTATCTTTGCCATTATCTTTGCTTATCTCTCTGTTGTTATCTTCATTTTGCTCTTTTTCATTATCAGCTTCTGTTAACATCGCATAAAATGGATCGCTTTGCCACTTCTTATCACTGTTTTTGCCTTTTTCAACATAATCATATACCAATTCCGTACCTGCTATTTCACTATCAGTATTGTTATTTGCCCCGACTAACTCACAATTAGTTTCATATAGAATAAGTGCTACATCAAGAAATCTATTTACCGAAGGGCACAAGAGCAAGGCAATAACAAACATTTTGCCAATTTTTTTCTTTCCAGACATACACAATACCTCCGTAGTTAATACTATTCAGATATTATTTTTTTATTCCGGACATACCATTAATCGCCTCAGATAGTGTATAACTTACTCTTTTTATATAATCATCTATATCTTTAGGTGTGACATACATATTCTCGCTATAATCATCTATATATTTCTTCAATTCTTTTGCATCTTCATCACTGCTTATCTTACTTATTGCATCATATACTATCGTTCCTGCATCTATCACAGTCGGAACTCCAATTGCAATCACCGGCACTCCAAGAACCTCTTTATTAACTTTCTTTCTTCTGTTCATAACTCCGGAACCGGGTGCAATCCCTGTATCAGTTATCTGAATTGTTCTTCCAAGGCGTTCCATACGCCTAGCTGCAAGTGCATCAATAACAATTACAAGATCCGGATGTGTCATTGCAACAATCCCTTGCAGCACTTCTGCAGATTCCATACCTGTCTTTGCCATTACATTAGGAACAATCGCACTTATTATATATTCTGCATCTTCATCTATATTTCTTGTAATTCTAAGATTGGACACAGTTACCGGTCCAAGTGCATCTGGCATAGCATCATGGTTACCAAGACCTGCTACAAGAATATGTCTTATATTATTGTACATCGAAAGCATACTGATAATTGCTTTTTTTAACTCCTCTGATACATTTATATGATAACTCTCTTCATTACTATCTATAAGCGATGCCGCCTCGATTGTTATATATCTTCCTTTTTGTTTACCAAGTCTTTTTGCTGCTGTATCACTAATTATCTGTACATCTGTTATCTTAATATCTTTCTCTTTTAGGTTCTTTTCTTCTATCTTAATCCCACTCATATACTCTTCTTCAGGTTCTGCTATCTCACTTGATTCAAGTATAAGATCTGTTCTTAACCTTATAAAATCTTCACATTCTACATTAAACATCTTTACCTCTTATCATTTATTCAAAAATTCTTATCAACTACCGTCTTCTTGTTATGTCATTTCTTAAGACATAACATAATCGGTTATATACTTTCTTATGCATCATATTTATACATCATCCTTATACATTATCTCCATAATTCAATTATCTATACACTTATATCATCTGTTTAGCACAACAATCCCAGGCTACTAGTTTTTATTGAAAAAATTTGGAAAAGTGTTGACATATTTGAGGCATTAGTATAGAATAATGTAGTATGTTTACATCAGAACGTCCGTGTCCGATTCTAATGTAAATTTAATCAATTAACCATTATATTATTTTTATTTGGAGGTGTACGGATTGGCTAACATTAAATCAGCTAAGAAGAGAATTTTAGTTAACGAAACTAAAGCTGCTAGAAATAAAGCAATCAAATCAAGAGTTAAAACTGCTGTGAAGAAAGTAGATACAGCTGTTGAAGCAAAGGATAAAGCTACAGCAGAAAGCGCATTAATCAATGCAATTTCAGAGATCAACAAAGCAACTTCTAAAGGTATTTACCACAAGAATACAGCTGCTAGAAAAGTATCTCGTTTAACAAAAGCAGTTAACAATATAGCTTAATTATCAAATATTATTTTCGTTAAACCCAACGAATATTTGAACAGGCTGAACATATTATATATGTTCAGCCTGTTTTATGTTGCCTAATTAAAAGTTTCTTAATTTGTTTTAAAAACTCCCCAATTGTTTTAAACTTCTTAATTGTTTTAAAAGCTCCCCAATTGTTTTAAGCTTCTTAATTGTTTTAAAAATTTCCTAATTACCCAAAAAATCCCTAATCGCTATTTTATAAGCAATTAGGGATTTTTTAATCATATACTAGCACTTTGAACTATATTTAATAATAAGCATCTCAACTCCAAGCACATCTGTCATCTTACCACTTTTTATAAGAGTTTCTGTCTCTATACAATCTTCAATAGCCATCTTTAGTTGCTCTGTTGTAAAACGTGAACATTGACTTTGAAGCTTTGGTACTGCAAAAGGTGCCGCCTGAGCTTTTTTTGCTATCTCACTTTTATCATTGTGAAGCCTTGTCATTTCTTTTACAATGAGAAGCTGATTAAACTGTCTTGCTATCAGAAATAGAATCTTAAGTGGTGGTTCTTTTAACTTAAGAAGATCATCATATAATGCAAGTGCTTTCTGCTGCTCTCTCTTTGCAATACTCTCAACCATGAGAAATATCTTACCTGTAACTTCAACAACTACTACTGCATCTATATCTTCTCTTGTGATCTCATCTCTTCCAAGTGTATATGCAGTAAGTTTTTCAAGTTCAGACATCAGATTATCCATATTACTTCCTGCTGTTTCAAGCAGATATCTTACATTAGATACAAGCATTTTTTTACCAACTGAATTAAGATATTTACCTATCCATACCTCAAGTGCATCTTCTTTTTGAATACCAAGTTCAACTACAAGTCCATTTTTATTAACTGCTTTATACAGTCTGTTTCTCTTGTCTATCTCATTTTCAATAAACACTATTATAGTAGATTCACATATATTATTAACATAATCTGCTATCTTCTCTTTAGATTCTTTAAAGAATCCACTGTTTTCAACTATTATAAGTCTATTATCTGCAAAGAAAGGAAGTGTCTCGGCAGTGTCTACTATCTTTATCTCATCTATATCTTTACCTTCAAAGTAAGAATAATTCATTGTATCATTCTCATCATTAAGAATAGCTTTTTTTAATCTGTTCTTATATGAACGCTTCAGATAATTTTCTTCACCATAGAGGAGATAAACATTTTTAAAGTTCTTTTCTTTTATATCTTTTTCCAGTAATTTCACTGTTTTCACCCCGTTTATTTTTTCTAATCTTTATTAATTATATCTGTACTTTCCTTTCTTTGCAATGTATTTTGTATTACTTAACGCCAGCTTGTCTCTTATATACTATAACAGATATAACAGCTGCAATAAGTTCAGTTACCGGGAATGCAATCCATACCCCTATCTCTGAATTCATAATTCTGCTTAATATAAATGCAAGAGGTATTATAACAATTATATATCTTACAAGAGATATCCAAAGTGACGGCATCCCTTTTCCAAGACCCTCAAGTACACCACAGATAGTTACTGATACAGCTGATATAATAAATCCAAAACTAATTATCCTTAATGCACTACTTCCTATTAATATAGTCTGTGGATTCTTAGAAAATATTGACATAAGAGGTTTTGGAATTACAAAACATAATATAGTTCCAACAAGCATTATTAATGCCGCCATCACAAGTGCTGTCTGTGATATCTTTCTAACTCTCTCTTTCTCACCTGCTCCATAATTATATCCAACAAGAGGTCTTATTCCTTGTATTATTCCGCCTGATGGAAGATATATGAATGACTGAAGTTTATAATATGCACCAAATACAAGTACATACGCATCGCCATATATTGCAAGAATTCCATTAATTACTGATAGTAATACTGATGAAAGTGCAAGATTAAGTGTCGCCGGTATACCTACTGAATATAGTTTCCCCCATATCTCACTATTCCATTCTATAGATCTAACTTTTATTCTCACTGGTAATGGTTTTACTATATAGAATACTATATAACTTATAAGTGTAAGCACCTGTCCAATACCAGTTGCCCATGCAGCTCCGGCAATTCCCATCTTTGCAAATGGTCCTACTCCAAATATAAGAATTGGATCAAGGATAATATTAGCTATAAATCCTGTAAGCATACATATCATTGTCTCTTTCATTCTTCCTACAGACTGAAATACTTTTTCAATTGCAATCTCAACTGTTATTACTGCTGAAAATAGAAATGCTATTCTTGCATATCTGATTCCCAAAGTTATTACTGACTCATTAGTTGTAAACATACTTATATATCTTGGAAATATAAGATTACATATAAGCATTATAAGTATTCCATGTATAAGACTTAATCCCATTCCTATACTTGTTGCTTTATCTGCTTTTTCCTGTTCTTTCGCTCCAAGATAGTATGCTATAAGTGCATTAATTCCAACTCCGAATCCTACAGATATTGCTGTTATTGTTATCTGTACCGGATATACAAGTGACAATGCTGTTATTGCATCTTCACTTAACTTTGCCACGAAAAAACTGTCAACGATATTGAACAAAGAATTAACAAGCATTGACAGAACCATCGGTAATGACATTGATAATACCAGTGGCAGTATCTTCTTTTCTTTCATAAAAGTTTGTTCCATTTTTTTCACTCCATATCTTTTATTTTCAATATTATTGCTTACAAGAATTTCACAATAAGAGCTCTCAGAGCTTTTTTGCAAAAAAAGACTATACATCGTGTTATTTATCTCAGAAATAACCAAATGTATAGCCTTTGGACAAAAAAGTATTAATTTGACATACTCACTTATTATACTCTACAAATTAGAAAATAGCAACTACTTTTTGCAAAATATTATTTTTTATACTTTTATACTTTTACCTTTTATACGGGAGTTTGACAGTTGAATAATGAAAAAAGTACCTGCAGGTCGCATAAAACCTGCTTTTTTTGTGTCAAATTTTTTGCTTTATTTAGTAGTAATTAGTGGTAATTACTTCAAAAGTATGATATACTAAAAGAAAAACGGAGAAATTATGAGAATAACTACGACTAAATCAAAAAATTCAGAATCCTTTTATATCACCAAAAGTTTCAAAAACAGCGTAGGAAAAAGTTCTTCGGTTGTTGTTCGTAAACTCGGCACTTTAAATGAATTATTAAAAGAACATGGTCCTACAAGGGACGATGTCATGCTTTGGGCAAAGGAAGAAGCCAGAATCGAAACAGTAAAATATAAGAAAGAACAAAAAGCAAAATCTGTACAGATTACCTTTCATGCCGACAGACAATTAGATTATGATAAACAATGCTTCTATCGAGGCGGTTATCTCTTTCTTCAAGTCATTTATTACGGATTGCAAATGAACAAAATCTGCCGAAAACTAAGAGATAAATATAAATTCAAGTATGATATCAATGCGATTCTCTCTGACCTTATTTACGCCAGAGTTCTGGAACCGGCAAGCAAACGCTCATCTTTTAAAACAGCTGCTGAATTTTTGGAACACCCAACATATAAGCTCCACGATGTCTATCGTGCATTGGATGTCCTTGGGACAGAGTGTGATTTCATCCAGTCAGAAGTTTATAAAAACAGCCATTTCATAGGCTCTCGCAATGATAAGATTCTTTATTATGACTGCACTAACTACTACTTCGAGATTGAGCAGGAAGATGGTGACAAAAAGTATGGGAAAAGCAAAGAACACAGACCTAATCCGATTATACAGATGGGCATGTTTATGGATGGTGACGGCATTCCTCTTGCTTTTTCACTTTTTCCAGGCAATACGAATGAGCAGAAATCTTTAAAGCCATTAGAACAGCAGGTTATTCAGGACTTTGGATGTCAGAAATTTATTTACTGCAGTGATGCGGGCTTAGGTTCAGAAAGCATCCGCAATTACAATCACATGGGTGAAAGAGCGTTTATTGTAACCCAGTCCATCAAAAAACTTCCGGCTGAAGATAAAACATGGGCATTAGATAAGAGTGGCTTCCGCAGGGTAACCGATAACAAGCTGACAGATATCACAGAGCTTTCAGGTGATGACACAGATTTATATTACAAAGAGGAGCCCTACACACCAAAAACACTCCATCAGCGACTCATTATTACTTATTCACCTAAATACGCACGTTATCAGAAATCCATACGGGATTCCCAGGTAGAACGTGCCGAAAGAATGATTCAGTCCGGGAATACAAAAAAACAAAGGAAAAATCCGAATGATCCAGCCAGATTTATCGGAACCAAAGCTGTTACCGCTGATGGTGAGGCAGCAAACATACACCATTACCTGGATGAAGATAAGGTAGAAAATGAAGCTCTGTACGATGGTCTGTACGCTGTCTGCACAGATTTATTAGATGATGATGTAAGTGATATCTTAAAAGTAAGCGAAGGAAGATGGCAGATTGAAGAATGCTTCCGCATTCTAAAAACAGATTTTTCTGCAAGACCAGTTTATCTTCAGGACGAAAACAGGATCAAAGCACATTTTCTTATCTGTTTTCTTGCATTACTGTCCTACCGGATTTTAGAGAAAAAACTTGATTACAAATATACCTGTGAAGAGATTCTGGACACCTTAAAATCTATGAACTTTGCCGAAATTCAGGAGCAGGGATTTATCCCCTTATATAAACGTTCCAAGCTTACAGATGGTTTACATGATGCCTGTGGTTTCCACACAGACTACCAGTTTATCACAAAAAGTCAATTGAAAACCATTCAGAAAAAAAGTAAAGGTAAAGAATAAATTACTAAAGAACGAAACGACGCAAAAAATCGCTGTATCCCTTATATTTGCTGGGATTACAGCGATTTTCTTTTCATACAACTGTCAAAGATAGGATTATACTCTACAAATTAGAAAATAGCAACTACTTTTTGCAAAATATTATTTTTTATACTTTTATACTTTTACCTTTTATACTTTTTGTAAAACACTATCTCTTATACTTTTTACAAAACATTATTTCTTATCTCTAGTTCTTCGTTATATGCAATAGAATAGTGATAGTGCTATTCTTTCTACATTTTCCTGCATTTTAATATATAATAGACTGCACCTGTTATATCTGCAAGGAACCATCCTATCGGAATAGCTATCCATATTCCAATTACGCCAATTGCAGGTATCTTAGATAATATATATGCAAGAAGCACTCTGCTTCCTAATGATATCACTGTAAGCACCACTGACATCACAGGTTTATTAACTGCTCTGTAATATCCATATAGCATAAATAGAATACCTATCCCTATATAAAAAGCTCCTTCTATTCTAAGATATTCTGTTCCTGCTTCTATAACTGCTATGCTATTCGCACTTACAAATATACTCATAAGTATCCTTGCTGATGCAAATACTACTGTGCTTATAATCAGACAAAAGAGTGTAACACTTATAAGTGACTTCTTTATTCCCTCTCTGATTCTCTCTGTTTTTGAAGCTCCATAGTTTTGTGCTACAAATACTGAGAAAGCATTACCAAAATCCTGAACTGGCATATATGCTATAGTATCTATCTTAACTGCAACTGCAAAAGCTGCCATTATAGTCTGTCCAAAGCTATTAACAATTCCCTGAACCATAAGTATTCCAAAGTTCATTACTGACTGTTGAAGACATGTAAAACCGGACAATGCCATTATATCTTTCATATTATTACTATTCCATCTTAACGATTCTCTGTCTGGTATATATTCTTTATATCCTTTTAGAAAATATATGAATATCCCTGCCGCAGAGATATACTGTGCTATTACTGTTGCTATCGCCGCACCTTTTATCCCAAGTTCAAGTACCAAGACAAAATAGAGATCAAGAAATATATTAAGTATAACTGATATTCCAAGGAATATAAGTGGTATAAGTGAATTACCTAATCCTCGCATTATATTGGATACATAATTATATATGAATGTTGCCACAAATCCAATAAATACATATACAAGATATTCTTTCATCTGTGCCACTGTCTCTTTTGGCACTTTTAGTAACTTAATTATACTATCAATCTCTAAATAAAATATTAATATGATAAGCACAGTAAGTATTCCTATTGATATGAATGACATACTTATTCCATTTTTTATAGTATGATTATCTTTTTTACCATATGCCATTGATATAAATGAACTGCTTCCAAGACACAGTCCTATTATTATTGACGTAAGAAATGTCATAAGTGTATAAGATGAGCCAACTGCTGCAAGTGCATTGTCACCTATATACTTGCCAACTACCCATGTATCTATAAGATTATACATCTGCTGTAATACATTTCCAAACATAAGCGGAAGTGCAAAAGCCCACAATCCTGCTGTAATATTTCCCTTTGTCAAATCTCTTGTCTTAGCCATCTTTTTCTCTCCACTCTCTCTATCGTAATATTAATGCAATGTCAATTAAGCAGTTGTATAATTAATACAAAAAAATAAACTACACACAAGTTTTTTGTTTTTATCCAAAATATCAATACTATACATCAACTGACATATCCACTGATTTTTATCTGACATACTCTTTAATCTTTATCTCACCTGTCATTCCGAGTTTTACCATAATAGCACCACCATCTTTGGTATTATATATATTAGCACCTGCACTAATAAGTCTCTCTAATGTCTCATCATGTGGATGACCATATCTGTTGCCCTCACCACATGATATAAGTGCATTATCAATATCTATGCCTTCAAGAAATTCTTCTGTTGTTGAATATTTCGAACCATGATGTGCTACTTTAAGTATATCATATTCTGCTGCTTCATTAGCATATTTTTGCATAATTCGCCTTTTCATATATTCTTCTCCACTATCAACTATATCACCTGTAAACAACATCTTAACATCATTGTAATTAAGTTCTAATGCAACTGATACTTCATTGGTATTATCCTTATATATTCCACTCTCCGGCGATAGACATTCAAGTGAGAATTTACCATTCTTAATCATCATTCCATCTGATATATAAGATACTTTTACGCCCCTTTTAGTTGCAAGTTCAACAAGTTCATTATATGCATCACTCTTATTAGCAACATCGCCCATAATAAGATTATTAATCTTAAAGCTATCTTCTTCAAGTATCTCCTTTATTCCCGAATAATGATCTGCATCCATATGAGTAATTATAACATAATCTATATTACTTATTCCATACGCTTTGTAAAAAGGTACTAATGTATATTTGGCTAACTGTTTCTCTGTGGTTGAACCTCCATCTATCATATATATACTTCCTCTGTAATCTCTTATAACAATTCCATCGCCCTGCCCGACATCAAGCATTGTAACTTCAAGTGATGAATGATAACTGAATGTAAGACATATAATTGCTATAATCATACCAACTGCTCCATACTCTTTATGGCTTGTCTTTATGAGGATCAATGCAACTATAAATATAGCATAGTATATCATAATATTAATCATCATAGGCTTTCCGGTTATTATAGTACTATATGGTATCATAGATAACAATTTACAGCTAATCTCATATACTTTAAGAACAAATATTCCGATTCCACTGCAAAATGTAGCAACCTTAACCGACAAAAGTCCACTTATTGCTACTGCTGCTCCTGAGAATATAATCACTGGTGCAAGTGGTATTATTAAAAGATTAAGAAAGATAGAATACAATGGTATCTCATAACTCATATACATAATAACCGGCATTGTTATAAGTGTAATTGATATACTGCATATCATTGATTTTATCATTGATTCTATCATTGACTTTATAAATGAATTCTGTATTGCCTTATCTTTTTCTATGTTTTTATAACTCTCTTTATCTCTCTTAGCAATAGTTTTTTTATATTCATCAAGCAACACAGGATTAACAACTGTTATGCCCACAATCGCAAGATATGACAGCCAAAAACCTGCATTTTCTATAAGATATGGTGAATATGCAAGCATTATAAGTGCTGATAATGACATTGCTGATAGTATATCGTATGTTCTTCCTATCACGTCAGCTATAACGCATATCACAAACATAATAATTGCTCTCTGTGACGATATTCCCATCCCCGTCATAAGCCCATAGAATATTATAAAACTACTTCCAACTGTCGCTGATATCGCATAATTAAGTCCTATATGTCTTAATAATCTATAAAAAGACATTCCTACAAGCGATATGTGAAGCCCTGATATTGCAAGTATATGTGCAATTCCATTTTTCTTATAAAGTTCATATATTTCTTCATCAAGATTTTTCTTATCACCAAGAATCATGGCTGAGAATACAGAAGCATCTTTTACATCACATGCTCTGTATATAGATTTTTTGAGTAATGCAGCTGTTTTGTATGCTATATTACTAATATAATAATAAGACTTGTCAATTATATTATATTCATCTGCATATACCGGATATATAATATTCTGGCTTCTGTAATATCGCATAAGATTAAATCCACCCAGGTTAGTATCTTCCTTAAATCTTGATACTGTACCTCTTACTAAGATCTTATTGCCATATCTGATAGATGATATATCGCCCTTTATATATACCATAGCTTTCTTAATATTACATCCGTTATTCTGTACTTTTTTATCTGTTTCTGCTTTAGAATGATCACCTGACAGATTATCATCTTGTCTATCCATATCATTTTCAGATTTTACAGTTACATCTTTAAGTATAATTTGTGCTTTGTCATCTTTTACTGTTATTGATGATACAGTTCCACTTACATCAACACTCACTTCATTCTCTATATAATACTGCATCATCTTATCTTCTCTTATATTCAGGTTATATAGCATCATCACTATATAACCTGACATTATAAATAGCACAATAAGATAGTATCTCATATCATACAATCTTCTATATCTTATTCCTATTGCAATTAATCCAAGAACTATAATTAACAACCATATATTGCCATATAGTGCGATAACCTCTCCAAGTATCCCAAACACCATATATAATACTAATGGCCGTTTAATTGCTTGTTCCCTCCTGTGTCTCTTCCTGAGGATATTCAATTATGTCCTCATTCTTATTAAATGTATTCGACAATGGTATAATATCTCTAAAAAGACTCTTATTACTTCCATTTACCGATATCTCAACAGAATTAATATCTTTTAACTCTGTCAGTGAATTAACTATTGAATATATTGGTATGTTATCAGATACATTAACTAACTGTGTAAGAAATGTACCATCAAGATTAACATAACATACACCATCTTTTACTGATATGCTCAAAAGTCTCATAGACTCCGGAAGCGTTCTATTGTATCCTTCAACTCCACTACCTTTTATAAGCTGTTCAACTACAACTCTCTCAAGTGACAGATTACTGCTATAGTAGACATCAACATCAAGCGGTTTTAACTTATCGCCGGCATCATTGGCAAAATACAGGCGTAACTTAGTTGTTGATACTGAACTTATAGCATCATCAATATTCTCGATATAGTCTGATGCCATCATAACTCCTATATTCTTACCTGCCTTGTCAAGAAGTGGCTGATCACCAACATAGAATCTTACATAGTTAATATCAGGTATCTGTGTTATTGTCTTAACAACAGCTGCTCTATAGAGTATCTCTTCACTCTGCTTCATCTGAGAATATTCATTACTATAATAAAAATCAATAGTATTATTACTTATCTCAATCTTATCAATCACTACATTTTCAGGTTTTGCTGAACTAAGATCTGCTGATGAAGGTTCTGTATTCATCTGTTCAATAATCTCATCGGCAAGTGCACTTGTATCCGTTGACTTAGCTGTATACTTTTTCGTCTTAAGTGACGTTCCTGTTCGATTGATATAATAAATATTATATTTGTTACTTTCTTCATTATTATTTGCATCTTTTTTCTTACATCCTGATGCCATAAGCATAAGTGCAAACATGCATAATAAAATAGTTTTAAGATTTTTTTTCATTATATACACTTCCTCTGCTTATGATATATACGTTAATGGAATACGAACTGTAAATGTTGTACCTTCATTTTCCTTACTGTACAATTTAATAACACCTTTATGCATAAGTATCGCATTCTTGGTAATCGAAAGGCCAAGTCCTGTTCCACCTGTCTCTCTTGATCTCGCTTTATCTACACGATAGAATCTCTCAAATACTCTATCCTGAACATCATCTGGTATTCCTATTCCTGAATCAGACACTTTAACATAAAAAAACTTATGATCTGCATTAAGCGATACTCTTACCCATCCACTTTCTATATTATATTTTATAGCATTCTCAACAAGATTAGAGAATGCAAGAGTAAGTTTTACTTCATCAATCTCAGCTATAACCGGTCTGAAGCTTTCAAACACAAGCTCTATATTTCTCTTGGCTGCAATCGGTCTTAATCGCTTAAGAATAAGTTCAAGCAGTTCATTAATATTAACCTGTGATATATTAAGTTCTGCCGCTGTTCTGTCCATCTTAACAAGTGATAAAAGATCATTTATAATCTTATTCTCTCTGTCAATCTCTTCTGCTATATCAGTAAGGAACTCTTTGTATAGTTCAACTGGTACATTTTCCTGCATTGTAAGTGAATCTGCAAGAACTTTTATCGATGTAATAGGTGTCTTAAGCTCATGTGATACATTAGATACAAATTCCTGCCTTGAAAGATCAAGCTGTTTGGTCTTAGATACCATCTTATTGAACGCTTCTGCAATAAGTATAGTCTCTGCATATCCGGATTCTTCAACCGTCTCTTCTGTATATCCATCAGATATCTGCTCGATTGAATCTGCAACTTTTCTAAGTGGACAAACCATCTTCTGAGATAATATAAGTGCAAGCGGAAACAAAAGAACACATTCAAGAACTATTAAAAGCTGTATCTTCCTTGCCTGTTCTTTCTCATAATCAACAATATCAGTTATCTTAAAGCTCATAAGTACTGCCCCATTATAGCTTGTCTCTTTTGTACTGTCTTTTGCATATACTTCAATCGGTTCTATAATCTCAAAAAAATTATTTGCAGAATCATATATACTGCTTCTTTTTCCTGTAAGACTCTTTATTATCTCTTCAGTAACAATATATTTATTCTCACTGGCATAATAAGTATCTTTTACAATCTTATATTCTTTATTAACTACGATAATTCTTCCATTATACATATCTGAAGCAAGTTTTATCTCTGAATTAATCGTCTGTGATGATATATTATCAAAATATGCACTATTACTTAATTCCTTTGAAAGTACACTTGCATACGTTGTAAGTTCAACTTCTCTTTGCTTTATATATGAATTAACAGATGTCTTATATGCTCCGATACCAATTGCAATTGCAGGTATAACACCAATACACATAAATGCAGCACATAGTATCCAGCGCATACTCTTTAAAACTCTTGATTTAAAATTAATTCTGGAAATAGTAACCAACCCCCCATTTAGTATGAACATATTTTGGTTCACTTGGGTTGCTTTCAACTTTTTCTCTCAAACGTCTTATATGAACATCCACTGTCCTTACATCGCCAGGATATTCAGGTCCCCATACAATATTAAGCAGATTTTCTCTACTATATACTTTGTTTGGATTCATTATCAAAAGCTCAAGTACATCAAATTCTTTGGCTGTAAGATTGACTTCACGCCCTTCTATAAATGCTCTTCTTCCTTCAAGATCAAGCTTAAGAGTATCAACAACTATTGTTGTGGCTTTTTTCTCATCATCAGCTTTTTTCTTAGAACTTCTTCTCATAATTGCCTTTATTCTCGCTTTTACTTCAAGAATGTTAAATGGCTTTGTGATATAATCATCTGCACCATACTCAAGTCCAAGTATCTTATCCATATCATCACTTTTGGCTGTTAGCATAATGATTGGCATATTGGAAAACTCTCTTATCTGCTGACACACTTCGTATCCATTGAGCTTTGGAAGCATGATATCAAGCAGTACAACATCATATTCTGTCTTTTTTGCATATTCAAGTGCTTCTTCTCCATCATATGCACAATCAACAATCATGTTATCCTGCTCAAGATTAAACTTAATTCCTTTTACGATGAGTTTTTCATCATCTACAACAAGAACTCTGTTCCCCATAATCTGTCACCTCAGTCTTTTTAATTTACACTAATACAATCTTTTATTTTTTCATATGCGGCATTCTTAATACCACTCACTTTCATAACATCCTCGATGCTGCCAAATTCTCCATTCGTCTCTCTATATGCTATTATTGCCTCTGCTTTAGCCTGTCCTATTCCAGGAAGTGTCATAAGTTCACTCTTAGAGGCAGTATTAATATTAACAAGACTACCAGTAGAAGTATTATTATATACATTCTCATCTGCTGCTGTGCCTGTCTGCATATTATTATCATATTCTTCATTAATACCAGGAATATATATTCTGCTGTTGTCAGTTGCAACAGCAGCAAGGTTAAGATTCTCAAGTGCTGCTTCTTCTGTAGCACCACCTGCTGCTTCAATCGCTTTATAGATACGTGTTCCTTCCGGAAGTTCATATACACCAGGCATATTAACTTTGCCGCATACATACACATATATAATAGAAGCTTCTGTACTCTGTCCATTAACAGATTCATCTATGCCAATACCAGGCTCAGTCTTCTCACTGCTATTAGCATTATCACTACTCATATAACTTTCAGAATTATGTTCAGTCTCATAATCTGCATTGTTAACTATGTTGTTCTCTGTTACATCCACAAGTTCAGCTTTTGTATCCTTACCAGTAACTGCGAACATTCCTGCACATATAATTACTGCTGTGGCTGCCATGAAATAAATAAAATTCTTTTTCTTTAACATATACTCTCCAATCTTTTATAACCGGAGATCCCTAAGTGTCTACTCATTATAGCACATATTTTTTATTAATACTATCCCTTTTAGCAAAACATACTTTTACAATTGACCTTGCAATCTTTAATATCTTTAATATTGATTAATAATAGATAATATTAACGTAATATTAACCAGAACTATATACAAGCAATATATGTACAAGTTGCAGCTTATAATTATATATAATGCTATTTTTTCTCAAATTGTGCTTTCATATCGTCTTCAATCATAGTAAGATTCTCTTCGATATTGCCGCCACTCCATATATTATATAATGCTATATGCCAATCTGTATAATAATCACCAATATTCATTATCTTAGCTACAGGCACTGACTTCTCGTATGCTCTATATACCTGTTCATACTCAGATGAATTCTTCTTAACGCACGAATAATCACCTGTAACTTCGTAGAGTTTATCAGCATAATAGTATGCTATATGTTCTGCCGCCGCTTTTGCTGCTGTTTTATTCTTAGAGTATGGATTAATAACAACACAATAATTATTAGACAATGATTTTGTCTGTATAGTATCTGATATATCGGGAACCGGAACTATTCCATAATCGATTCCACTATCTTCTACAGCTTTAAGATCCTGTGTTCTTAAAATAGTATAACACAATGCACCATTTCTAAACTGTTCAAGACATCTATCATATGTGTCATCATCAAGTTCCATATAGAATAGACTATTAAGGCTCTGATAATATGCCAGTGCTTCCTTAACTTCTTCATTATTAATGCTAACGTTCTCACTATCTCCATTTACTCCAAAAGGATTAATACTGCCTGCCACAAATGCATAATTAATAAAGGAATCATCTGTATCCCATGACAAAATTGACTGTACCTGTGCATTATTCTCTGTCACTTCATAATTATTGGCAAAGTCTTCTATCTGTGTAAAATATTGTGGTTCAAGTGTTGTATATGCTTTATTATATACCATAACTGATGTTGAAAATATTAATGGATATCCATATATTTTATTTTTATATGTTACAGACTGTATTGCAGATTTTGCATAATTATCTGTATTCACAATAGTAGTTCCTACTTCCTCTAATATAGCCGCATAATATGCTTTCTCCATATCTGCACAGTTTAATATAAAAACATCACATGGATTGTCTGAAACTGTTGAATTGTAGGCAATATCAGCAATATAATCATCACTGTCTGCCTGAATATAATCATAGACTGCACTGCCACTCTTCTGATTAATATATTCAAAATATGGTGAGAGTGCTTTATCTTCATAATATACAGTAACCTTACTGTTGCTTGCATCTGCATTATCAGATGAATTCTCATTTACTTCATCCTTACTACTGCTACATGCTGTAACAGTAGTAAGTGTAAGTCCTAAAAAGATCGCTAATAATCTTTTACATTTTAAATCTTTCATAAAATTCCTTTCCTTATTCAGGCGGTAAGTTCATCGAAAGATTTGCAAAGCTTTTCAGCCATCAAATCAATATCTTCCTTTGTTATTACAAGTGGTGGAACAAATCTGAGTACATTACCAGATGCAGATATAACTATAAGTCCATTTTTCTGTGCTTTTAGTATAACATCATTCACTGGAATTGTAAGTTCCAATCCCTGCATGAGACCCATTCCTCGTCTCTCTTTTATACAATCATATTTACTTGCGATTTCATCCAGTGTTTTTTCAAGATATGGTGCTACTTCCTTAACATGTTCTACAATCTTATCTTCACTGAATATGTCAAATACCGTATCTGCTGCTCTTGTTGCCAAAGGATTACCGCCGTATGTTGTTCCATGATCTCCGGGAACCATGGCATTATATACTTTATCTCCTGCGACAAATGCACCAACCGGAATTCCATTGCCAAGTGCTTTTGCTACTGTAACAATATCAGGCTTGATACCATATCTCTCATAAGTAAACATATAACCTGTTCTTCCCATTCCACACTGAATCTCATCAAGAATAAGGACTATATCTTTCTCATCACAGATCTTTCGTATCTCTTTGATAAAAGATTCCTCAGCCGGATATATTCCGCCTTCTCCCTGAAGAGTCTCCATTATTATAGCACATGTCTTATCTGTTATATTCGCTTTAACACTCTCAATATCATTATAATCAGCGAATTTAATTCCACCTATAAGTGGTTTGAATGGTTCCTGATACTTAGAATTACCAGTTACAGACAATGCACCTATACTTCTTCCATGGAATGAATGATTCATAGCTATTATCTCATGATCTGTTCTTCCATCTTTGTTATATGCATACTTACGTGCAAGCTTTATAGCGCCTTCAATCGCTTCTGTTCCACTGTTTGTAAAGAATACTCTTTTAAGTCCGGTAGCTTTAACTAACTTGGCACCTGCATTTACCGCAGGTTCATTATAAAATAAATTTGAAGTATGTACAAGCTTTGATATCTGATCATTTAATGCTTCATTAAATTTTTTATTATTATATCCTAAAGCAAAAACTGCTATTCCTGCAGCAAAATCAAGATATTCTTTGCCTTCAGTATCATATAGATATACTCTATCTCCTTTATCGAGAACTATCTGATATCTGTTATATGTATGCAGAAGTGTCTCTTCTGCTGTCTCTATTATCTTTTTAGTCTTAGTTTCCATCGTAGAATCTCTCTCCTTCATTATCAAGAATAGCAGTACCAATACCTTTATTAGTAAATATCTCAAGTAATAGACAGTGAAGAATTCTACCATCAAGTATATGAACTCTCTTAACACCATTTTCTATTGCTTCGATGCAATTATTAAGTTTTGGAAGCATTCCTCCTCCAATATTGCCACCTGTTATAAGTTCTCTCGCTTCATCAAGAGTAAGCTCTGAGATAAGAGTTGATTTATCTTTTGGATCTTTGTATACACCTTCAACATCTGTAAGAAAAGCAAGTTTTTCAGCTTTTACTGCCTGTGCAATCGCACATGCTGCATCATCTGCATTAATATTATAAGTATTATACTCATCATCAACTCCAATAGGACATATTACCGGAAGAAAATCCTTTTCAAGAAGTGTCTCTATAATTGATGTATCAACTTCACTTATATTACCAACGAATCCTATATCTTCTCCATTAGAAAGTTTCTTTGTAACTTTTAGCATATTACCATCTTTACCACTGATTCCACAAGCTTTTACGCCAAGAGACTCTACATTCTTAACAAGTTCTTTGTTAACTTTATTAAGTACCATCTCTGCTACTTCCATTGTAGCTGAATCTGTAACTCTAAGTCCATTAACGAACTTTGTCTCCATTCCGACTTTTGATACCCATTTGCTAATCTCTTTTCCACCACCATGTACGATTATTGGTTTAAATCCTACAAGTTTTAAAAGAACAACATCCTTAATTACATTAAGTTTAAGATTCTCATCAGCCATCGCACTTCCGCCATACTTTACAACAATTATCTTTCTATTGAATTTTTGTATATATGGAAGTGCCTCAATTAGTACTTCCGCTTTTTTTAATTCATTATCTATATCCATTTTTCTGCCTCTTTTCAATATTTCATTTATTCTTTTATATTAAATAGCTATATCATTTGACATCTCTACACAATATTGTGAACTTACATTATAATTATGATCTGTAATCTGCATTAATCTTTACATAATCAAATGTAAGATCACATCCATAGGCTGTTGCTTCATAATTACCCATCTTGACATCAGCTATTGCTTTTACATGCTCTGAACTTAATATCTTAGTTGCTTCTTCTTCACTATATCCGGTTGATGTTCCATCTTCTACTATCTTAAGCTTTCCATTCTCACTTTCAAAATAGATATCAACTTTTTCCGGATCAAACTGTGCACCTGAATATCCCATTGCACAAAGAATTCTTCCCCAATTAGCATCATGTCCGAATATTGCTGTTTTTGTAAGACTTGATGTTACAATAGATTTTGACAACGTAACTGCCTGCTCTTTTGACTCAGCGCCTACAACCTGAACTTCAAAAAGACATGTCGCACCTTCTCCATCTCCTGCAATCTTCTTTGCAAGTTCACGATTAACATACATTAATGCTTCTTTGAACTTGAGATAATTATCATCTTCTTTTGTTATCTTCGCATTACCGCTCATACCATTGGCAAGAAGAAGAACTGAATCATTCGTTGATGTATCCCCATCAACTGAGATCATATTAAAAGTATCATTAACTATCTCTTTCAATGCCTTTTTTAAAAGTCCATCTTCAATATCAATATCTGTTGTGACAAATCCTAACATTGTTGCCATATTAGGATGAATCATTCCTGAACCTTTGCACATTCCACCAATTGTTACTGTAACTCCATCTATATCAAATGTTACTGCTACCTCTTTTGACTTTGTATCTGTTGTCATAATTGCTTCTGCTGCAAGTCTTGCTGCTTCTCTCGTATTCTCAGGCTTACCTGCAAATGCTTTAATTCCGGCTGTTATTATATCCATTGGAAGCTGTTTTCCAATTACACCTGTTGAAGCAACAAGTACAGAATCTTCTTTTAGTGAGAATGTATCAGCTACTGCTTTCGCCATATCCTTGCAATATCCATATCCTTCTTCACCGGTACATGCATTAGCTACTCCTGAATTAACAACAATAGCCTGAGCATACTCAGATTCATTGACAACTTTATAATCCCATTTTACAGGTGCTGCTTTTACTACATTAGTAGTAAATGTTCCCGCTGCTGCACATGGTTTTTCCGATATAACTATCGCCATATCTTTTTTATCATTATTCTTAATTCCGGCACGAAGTCCATATGCACTAAATCCTTTTGCCGCTGTAACTCCACCATCTATAATATTCATATCAATTCTTCCTTTCATATCTGCCATTCGCTTTATATCTATCATTCGTTTCATATATATTTGCTAGTCTTATATGGCACATTATCTCTTAATACGCTTAGTACCTGATATTTGTTTCTATAAATTTTATCCCAGCTAATATCACCAATCTTATGGGAACATTGGAACTATCTGTAATCCTTCATTTTCTTTAAAACCAAACAGAATATTCATATTCTGAACTGCCTGTCCTGCTGCTCCTTTTACAAGATTATCTATCGCACCCATCATTATTACTCTGCCTGTACGAGGTTCTATTTTGAAATTCACATCAAAGAAATTACTTCCTTCAACCCATCTTGTCTCAGGACATACATCTTTATCAAGAATTCTTATAAAATATTCATCTTTATAATACTTCTCATATGCAGCCCTTATTGTCTCATAAGACACATTCTTATCTTTAAGATTCGCATACGCTGTAACAAGAATTCCTCTATTCATAGGAACAAGATGTGGTGTAAATATAACCTTTAATGTATCATTACATGCATATCCTAACTGTTCTTCTATCTCAGGTGTATGTCTGTGTGTTCCAACTCCGTATGCTTTAATACTCTCATTAACTTCACAATAGAGATTATTAACTTTAGCACCTCTTCCTGCTCCTGAAGTTCCTGATTTGGCATCAATTATTATTGAATCCTTATCAATAAGTCCTTCTTTAATAAGTGGATATATTGAGAGAATTGAACATGTTGTGTAACATCCCGGATTGGCAACAAGTCTCTTACCTTTTATATCTTCTCTGTTAATCTCACAAAGCCCATATACAGCCTCTTTAATGAATTCTGGAGATTTATGTTCTATCTTATACCATTCTTCATATGTAGCAACATCTTTTATTCTAAAATCTGCACTAAGGTCAATTACTTTAACTTTTGACAAAATCTTCTCATTCATGTGGCTTGCAAGAAATCCCTGTGGTGTTGCTGTAAATATAACATCAACTTCATCACACAGTTCTTCAAGATTGTCATCAAGACATTCCTCATTAACTAATTTAAAAGTATTACCATAGATCTTTGAATACTGTTCTCCTACATAACTTCTTGAACCAAACCATTTTATTTCAACTTCTTTGTGTCCGAGTAACAATCTTACAAGCTCTGCACCTGCATAACCTGTTGCTCCAATAATACCTGCTTTTATCATAAGCGTCTCTCCTTGTCATACTAAAACTTTAATTTTTTAATTGTTTAAATTATTACTTCATATTATAATGTCATTGTAGTTATCTTGCAATCGTTTTTTTGTTTCATAATTATACATCCGTTTTGCATAAAGCGCAATAGTAAATATGCATCATTTTACATAAAATGTAGATTTATACATATTTTATGCATTTTATAATTAATATTTATGCATATTTTTTCATTTTTGCACTTGCTTTTTCCATTTTGATGGTGTATATTTATGATATGTTTTTCGAATACGAAGATAACAAAAATTTTTACATTTATATAATACTTAGGAGGATTTGAAATATGAAAGAAAAAGTTGTTCTCGCATACTCTGGTGGTCTTGATACCACTGCTATTATTCCATGGTTAAAAGAAACATATAACTACGATGTTATATGTTGTTGTGTAGACGTAGGTCAGGAAAGTGAACTTGAAGGTCTTGACGAAAGAGCTAAGCTTTCAGGTGCTGCCAAATTATACATTCTTGATGTTGTTGATGAATTTGTTGATGATTATATTATTCCAACAGTTAAAGCTAATGCTGTATATGAGAATAAGTATCTTCTTGGTACATCATTTGCAAGACCACTTATCGCTAAGAAGTTAGTTGAGATTGCAAGAAAAGAAGGTGCTGTTGCTATCTGTCATGGTGCTACAGGTAAAGGTAATGATCAGGTTAGATTTGAACTTTCAATTAAAGCTCTTGCTCCTGACATTAAGATTATTGCTCCTTGGAGATGCAATGATACATGGAAGATGCAGTCAAGAGAAGATGAGATTGAATTCTGTAAAGCTCATGGTATAGACCTTCCTTTTGCAGCTGACTCAAGCTACAGCCGTGACCGTAACTTATGGCATATAAGCCATGAAGGTCTTGAACTTGAAAGTCCTGCCAACGAACCTAATTACGATCATCTTCTTGTATTAAGCCAGACTCCTGAAAAAGCTCCTGATGAAGGCGAATATGTTACATTAACATTTGAACAGGGTGTTCCAAAGACATTAAATGGCAAAGCTATGAAAGCTTCTGATATTCTTCGTGAACTCAACAAGCTTGGTGGTAAACATGGCATTGGTATTATTGATATCGTTGAGAACCGAGTTGTTGGTATGAAATCAAGAGGTGTATATGAGACACCTGGCGGAACAATTCTTATGGAAGCTCATACACAGCTTGAAGAGCTAATTCTTGATCGTGATACATTATCATGCAAAAAAGAATTATCAAACAGATTTGCCAACCTTGTATATGAAGGAAAATGGTTCACACCTCTTCGTGAAGCACTTCAGGCATTTGTTGAATCTACACAAAAATATGTTACAGGTGAAGTTAAATTCAAACTTTACAAAGGTAACATCATCAAAGCCGGAACAACTTCACCATATTCATTATATAGTGAATCACTTGCAAGCTTTACAACAGGTGAATTATATGATCACCATGATGCTGAAGGTTTCATCAACTTATTTGGTCTTTCAATGAAAGTAAGAGCTATGAAACAGAACGAATTAAAGAACGATAAATAGTTACTGCAAAAAAGGAAGGCAGTGTAATATCTGCCTTCCTTTTATATATCCTGATTTGTACATATTATCTTCTACTGCTAAAATAGCTACATATACATAATAGTATTCGCACATGCATTAAGTTTGGCAAGCTGTGATTTATCAAGATATAAAAATAGAGCTCCAAGAATTATCATAAGCATACCAAGTATGATGAGTATAATTCCTTTTTTCTTTGTTGTATCTAAGTCTTTTTTTCTCTTCTGATATTCACTATCAGACTCACTTACAGTGCTTCCATAAGCATTAAAATAAAGAGACCACTCTTTTTTAGCTGTCTGTATATTAATTATGCCAAGAAATAAAAAGACCAATGTCAATATAAGACATACAAATGCAAGCATTGGCCAAAGGAAAAATCCTTCATCAGATACATCTTCAAATACTTGTGCCTGAAAGAATAATGAATTACTAAGGAAATTTAACATTATATCCTCCTTTATATTTAATTAAGATATTATAACACAGCCTAATATGGAGTGTCAAAAAACTATCTGTGAAAATTGTATGTTTTTTTCTTTTTTACTGTCAGACTTTTAGTTTAAGGTACCAATTAATCATTTACTAGTCTAATTATTTATAGTAGAATAAACAAGATGGTGTTTTTCGCTATTAATATAATTTTATTAGATTCAGGGGTGATTATTATCAATACTACAATCGACATAATAGTTCCTTGTTATAACGAGGAGGAAGTCTTAAATAGTTTTTTTATTGAAACAGAAAAGGTAGTTCAATCTATAGATGGCTGTTCTTTCAGATATATTCTTGTAGATGATGGAAGTCGTGACAGGACTCTTGAGATCATGCATGAACTTGCATCTGCTAATTCTCATGTAAAATATATATCTTTTTCTAAGAACTTTGGAAAAGAATCGGGTATGTATGCTGGTCTTAGCAATTCTGACAGCGACTATGTAATTATAATGGACGCTGATCTTCAGCATCCACCAGCACTTATACCTGATATGATAAAAGGAATACAGGAAGGTTATGACTGTGTCGCAGCATGCCGTACGGATCGAAAAGGTGAGAAAAAGATTAGAAGTTTCTTCTCTCAATCTTTTTATAAAGTCAATAACAGACTCACTAATAGCAATCTTCCTTATGGTGCTGTTGATTACAGAATCATGTCAAGACCTATGGTTAAAGCAGTATTATCAATGTCCGAAGTTGAAAGATTTTCAAAAGGCATATTCTCATGGGTTGGTTTTAAGACCAAATGGCTGCCTTATGATAATGTAGAGAGAACACTTGGAACTACTAAATGGAGTTTTAAAGGACTCACCAAATATGCTATCGATGGAATTACTTCATTTTCTGTCGCTCCACTACATTTTATATCCGTAATGGGATTTAGCATATCCGCAATTGCAATAATATATGGAATAATCATATTCTTTAAGACACTTATTCTTGGTATTGATGTACCAGGTTATGCCTCACTTATAATAATACTGCTATTCCTTGGTGGAATTATTGAACTTTCACTTGGTGTAATCGGAGAATATCTATCAAGAGTATTCATAGAATCTAAGAACAGACCTATATTTATTGCCCGTGAGACTAATATTAAATCTGCCACTAATGTAGATAATGGTTCATATAGTAGCAAATTTTCTAAGGAGGATGATAACTAATGAATAAAAATGACAACTCTGATTATAGCATATATTCAGGCAATGCACTATTTGTAATTGCTTTTATAATACCTGTTGTAGTATTATTTGCAATCTATCTGACAAGAGGTATATATCCATTTGGGGACCAGATGTATCTGCGTTCAGATATGTATCACCAATATGCACCTTTTTATTCAGAATTAATGGATAAGTTAAAAAATGGTAAAAGTCTTACATATACCTGGAATATCGGACTTGGTGTTAACTTCACTGCATTATATGCATATTACCTTTCAAGCCCTGTCAACTGGTTTCTCGGTCTTATGCCTCAAAATCATCTGCCTGAGATAATGAGCATATTCATTACTCTCAAGCTGGCACTTGCAAGTGTAACAACATGTTATTATATTTCCAAAAAATATAATACTAAGAATATCGCCATCTCACTTTTTGGCTTATTTTATTCACTTTCAGCTTATATTGCAGCATTCAGCTGGAATATTATGTGGCTTGACTGTATTATGATCTTCCCAATTGTTATGATGGGAATCGAGAGACTTATGAAAGAAAATAATGGCTTTTTATATAGCATATCTTTAGGCTTTTGTATTCTTTCTAACTACTATATCTCAATTATGGTATGTCTCTTTTTAATAATATACTTTTTCGTTCTCTATTTCATGCTTGAAGAGAGAAGTTTTAAGATATTTATACAAAAAGGACTTAAATTTGCAGGATATTCACTTCTTGCCGGAGGACTTTCATGTGTACTTCTCTTTCCGGAGATATATGCACTAAGTCTTACAGCATCAAGCGATATGAGTTTTCCTTCATCATTAAGTAATTATTTTTCAATAACAGAGATGTTAATAAGACATCTTATGGATGTTCCTGTAAGCATTGGACTTGATCATCTTCCTAATATATATTGTGGTGTTGCAGTATTCCTTCTCTTCCCACTCTATATAATGAATAAGAATATTACAACAAGAAAGAAAGTTCTCTTTACATCAATGCTTGTTATATTCCTTACAGCATTCAATTTTAACATTCCTAACTATATATGGCATGGTCTGCACTATCCTAATTCACTTCCATGCAGACAATCATTCATATATATATTTGTTATATTAATAATGTGTTATGAAGCATTAAGGGATATTAAAAATTATACTAATAAGCAGCTTACATGTGCTTTCTGGATTGCAATAGCGTTCCTGTTATATTCAGAACAGACTTATGTAAGCGATGATTTTAACTTTAAGATTATCTACTTAAGTGGTGCATTTATAGCATTCTACATGCTCCTTATGTATATATATAGAAAGAAAAAAATCGCCATACATTTCGTCATCTTCTTACTATTTGTATCAACTATTGGCGAATGTATGCTTAATCTTGAAGATACAGGTTATTCAACAACAGGAAGAACAAGTTATCTTAGCGATAACGAAGCTATAACCAACCTTACTAACAATATCATGGAGAGCGATGACTCATTTTACAGATTTGCCAAATATGACGGCTACCGTTCTAAGAACGATACTGCATGGCATCATATTAATGGTGTATCTCTCTTCTCATCTACAGCCAATGCCGGAGTAACTTCTTTCCTCGGTGCGCTTGGATGCGAACATTCAACCAATTCATATTCATATAATGGTGCTACACCATTAACATCTGCTATGCTGTCAACCAAATATGTTCTTGCGAAGTCAATTATGACAGAATCTGAACTTTTAAGATTTGTTGATGCAGAAGGTGGTGTTAATGTATATGAGAATATGTATACTCTCCCACTAGGATATATGGTTCCATCATATCTTAATGACAGTTGGAATACTGATATGACGAACCCATTTGATGTACAGAATGCATTCCTTGAGCTTGCAGCAGGTGAATCTAATGTATTTACTCCTGTTGAATATGATACTACCGGTACTACAGTTACTATTACACCAGACCATGATGAGAACATATATCTATATGTAACTGATTCAGATGTAGATAAGATAACTGTAACTTGTAATGGTAAGACAACTAATTATAAAAGCATTAAGAGAGAACATATCGTTGATCTTGGTATATGCAATGCTCTTGATACTATAACTATAACAGCTGAAGATAATGCTGATATAACACTTATGGCATATACAATGGATACTGATGCTTTCATTAATGCCATAGAGCTTCTTAATGAAGGCGGACTTAACATCACCAAATTTGATGACACTTATATTAAAGGTACCATCACAGCAGATAATGATCAGACTATGATAACTTCTATCCCTTATGATGAAGGATGGGCAGTATATGTTGATGGCAAGAGAGCCGACTACTACTCTTTTGAAGATGCATTCATAGCAGTTGATCTTGAAGCTGGTGAACATACTATTACTATGGATTATATTCCATGCGGCTTTGAATTCGGATGGTTCATAACTGGTATCTCAGCAATAATACTACTTATCTTATATGTATTTAGCAGAAAAAAAATGGGGCTTTCTCCATTACCTTTCATGAAAAAATCTGCTGTTGCTATCACAGATACCAAAGCCAGTACAAATGCTAATACCGCTAGTGAAAAAGCTGTTATAGATTCAAAAAAAACAACAAAGCCTAATACAGGCATAGAGCAAAAGACAAATACAAAACCGAATACAGACATGAATACAAAGATACTTAAAGAAGACATACACAAAGATAATGACAAACTCTCTGATAACACAGACAATAATCAGTATTAACTGCTTATCAGCCAGAGAAAACCAATAAAAGAAAGAGGGATCTATTATGAAACTATGGGGCGGACGCTTCACAAAAGAGACTAATGAACTTGTTAACAACTTCAATGCATCAATATCTTTTGATCAGAAATTCTTCAAAGAAGATATTGAAGGCAGCATAGCACACGTTACAATGCTTGCCAAACAGGGAATTCTTACTGATACAGATAAAAAAGCTATCATTGATGGTCTTACAGGAATAAAGGAAGATATTATAAATGGAACACTTGCAATAGATGACAACGCTGAAGATATTCACAGTTTTGTTGAAGCTACACTCATAGAACGTATTGGCGAAGCAGGTAAAAGACTTCATACCGGAAGAAGCCGTAATGATCAAGTAGCACTTGATATGAAATTGTATACAAGAAACCAGATAAAAGAGATTGACTCTCTCTTAAAAGAACTTTTAACAGTTCTTCTCAAAATTATGGAAGAGAATATCGATACTTTTATGCCTGGATTTACACACTTACAAAAAGCACAGCCAGTAACACTTGCCCATCATACAGGTGCATATTTTGAGATGTTTAAAAGAGACCGCCTAAGACTAAAAGATATCTATAATAGAATGAACTATTGTCCTCTTGGTTCAGGTGCTCTTGCTGGAACAACATATCCTCTTGACAGAGAATATACAGCATCTCTTCTTGATTTCTATGGTGCTACTGATAATAGTATGGATTCTGTTGCTGATAGAGATTACTTAATAGAACTATTAAGTGCAATGTCAACAATTATGATGCATTTAAGCCGTTTTTCAGAAGAGATTATTCTCTGGAATTCTAACGAATATCGTTTTATCGAGCTTGATGATGCTTATTCAACAGGAAGCAGTATAATGCCACAGAAGAAGAATCCTGATATTGCTGAACTCGTTCGTGGCAAAACAGGTCGTGTATATGGTGCACTTATGTCACTTCTTACAACAATGAAGGGACTTCCTCTTGCATATAACAAAGATATGCAGGAAGATAAAGAACTTACATTTGATGCAATCGATACTGTAAAAGGCTGTATTGCATTATTCACAGGCATGATTAAGACAACTAAGTTCAACAAAAAGAATATGGAAGAAAGTGCAAAACATGGATTCACTAATGCAACTGATGCAGCTGATTATCTTGTAAATAAAGGTGTTCCATTCAGAGATGCACATGGCATAATCGGACAGTTAGTACTCTACTGTATTGAGCAGAATAAGCCTCTAGATGACATTTCAATTGATGAATATAAAGCTATAAGTCCTGTTTTTGAAGATGACATCTATGAAGCTATTGCAATCAAGACATGTGTTGAAAAGAGACTTACTAAAGGTGCACCAAGTGAGACTGCAATGAAAGCTGCAATCAAAGCCTGTCATGAATACCTAGACAAGGAATAGATGATGCCACATACGACATACGATATGTGATAGATATACGATATGTAATATGCGATATACGATATGTAATATGCGATATACGATATGCAATATATGATATACGATATGTAATATATGATATACGATATGTAATATACGACATATGATATATAATAAAAGAGAAGAAGTTACAATATTCCATAACTTCTTCTCTTTTTAATTTCTAAACTTTAATCCAATTTTGACAAAGAGCATCTTCTTAAGATTTGTTCATAAGCCTTATTTTACTTTATGCCTTATTTTACTTTATGATGTGCTTTGTCTAACATCTTTCTATATATTTCCCTTAATTTGTGACATAACATTCCAAGATACCTAAACAATGCTTCAGATGCTATTGCAAATACGACAAGAAGCATTGTACATCTAATTGATATAGAAGCTATATCAAATAATTCGCCTGCATATCTCATTGATACAATAAGACCAATTACCATTGATACAAGTATCATTCCTCGCCATTTATTAACCGGATAACTTACTTTAAATACAATCATAAATCCAACTACAGCAAGAAGAATAGTACTTGCTGTTGCTATGTCTTCTGCTGATACATTAAATACTCTTCCAAATATAACTAATGAACATACTGCTATCGCATCTGTGAGTCCACCCGGCAGTGCATTAAACAAAACATTGCTTATAAACGAGCCTTTTATTCTGTTGGTATTATTCTCAAATGCCAATAAAAATCCAGGTATACCTATTGTAAAAGCACTTATAAGTGATATCTGTGATGGCTGAAGTGGATATGTTATCATAAATATCATAGCAAATATCGCTGTACATATTGAAAATATATTTTTTACAAGAAACAGGCTTGCAGATCTCTCAATATTATTAACAACTCTTCTTCCTTCAAGAACAACATCAGGGAGACATGAAAAATCTGAATCGAGAAGTACTATCTCCGATGCCTGACTTGCAACATCACTTCCTGATGCCATCGCTACACTACAATCCGCATCCTTTAATGCTAAAACATCATTAACACCGTCACCTGTCATAGCAACTGTATGACCTGTCGCTTTAAGTGCACTTACAAATGCCCTCTTCTGATCTGGCGTTACTCTTCCAAATACTGTATATCTATCCATCGCATCCATAATCTCATATTCATTAGTAAGTGTCTGTGCATCAATATAATTCTCAGCTCCTGTTATTCCTGCATTTTTAGCAACACAACTTACAGTAACAGGATTATCTCCTGATATAACTTTAATTGACACACCCTGTTTTTCAAAATATTCAAAAGTTGCTCTTGCTTCTTTTCTTATAGGATTCTGTATAACTATAAGTGCTAATGGAAGCACCGGCTTTGTAAGTGCTTTTCCATCAATTATTCCATCATATCTTGCAAATACTATAACTCTGCCACCCATCTTACCATACTCTTCTATGGTATCTTTATATTGTGCATACTGACTTCGTAGTACGAATTCAGGTGCTCCAAGCACATAAGCAACCCCATTATAAGTCTCACTGCTATACTTAGTAGCTGATGAAAACGTTGTTATACTATCAGGTCTTGCACCACCTGGTGTTGTAAAATACTCAGCCATTGCCTCCATTGTCTTATTATCTCTTGGCATATTGGCAGTAAAATCATTAAGCATAGCTTCTATATTATATTCATTACCATTATACAGTTTAACAACCTCTGTAACATGCATCTCATTCTCTGTTATTGTTCCTGTCTTGTCTACACACAGAACATCAACTCTTGCTAAAGTCTCTATACATTTCATATCATGAACAAGTACTTTTCTTGACGCAAGTCGTACAACACTTACTGCAAGTGCGACACTAGTTAACAGATATAATCCTTCAGGAATCATACCTATTATGGCTGCTGCTGTTGAAGTTACACTTTCCTTAAGTGAAGCATCACAATAATTATACTGTTGTATAAACATAATTAAACTAATTGGAATAATTGCAATTCCAACAAATACCAGAATTCTATTAAGAGCTTTTATCATCTCTGACTGCTCTCCCTGCTTCTGTTCTTTCGCCATAAGAGTTAGCTTAGAAGCATATGAATCAGCTCCGACTTTGTCAAGCCTTGCCCTACATTCACCTGACACAATAAAACTTCCGGATAATAGTGTATCGCCAGGCATCTTCCTAATCTCGTCGGCTTCACCTGTAATAAGCGATTCGTTAACATTAACTGCGCCATCAAGCACTATAGCATCAGCACATATCTGATTTCCACTTCTAAATATAACAACGTCATCCATTACAAGATCTCTTGCATTAACATCATATATCCTGCCATCTCTAACAACTACTGCTTTTGGTTCATTTAATAAAGATAACTTATCAAGCGTCTTCTTAGCTCTAATCTCCTGCACAATACCAATTGCTGTATTAGCTATTATTACTGGTAAAAAAGAAATATTCTTAAATGAGCCTACAAATATTAAAAAACCTGCAATTACTGCAAAAATAAAATTAAAGTAAGTACATACATTAGTCAAAACTATCTCTTTTATCGTCTTTGACGGCGATTCTACAGGTTCATTAGTAATGCCCTCCTCAATTCTTTGCTGAACCTGAATTGTTGATAACCCTAATTCCGGTGTTGGATTAAAATGTTTGTATTCGTTCTCTTCCATAGTTAGTCCTCTCTTTTCCGTTTAAATCAATTCTTTACACTTTTTGTTATTTTCGTCATTTTTTATCCCTCTTAAAATAAGTATAATACAAAATATGATATTTTTTATTTATTTTTTCTTAACAATTCTTACGATTTGTTTGACTTTAAAATAAATATAATATATGCTATTATTGTTTATATCTGACACTTTTACGCTTTACAGTATTTTACATATAACAATCACTGATATACATTTAGATATCAAATGTATATTTTCTGATTTTATAATAAATCAATTTTTTAAGGAGGATGTATATGAATAAGGACAGAATTCCAAGACAAGGCGAGATATATCGCCATTTTAAAAACAAATTATATCAGATAATTGCAATTGCAACTCATTCAGAGACTCGTGAATCTTATGTTGTATATCAGGCTCTTTATGGTGATTTTAGAACTTATATAAGACCTCTTGATATGTTCATAAGCGAAGTCGACCATGTTAAGTATCCGGCAGTAACACAAAAATACCGTTTCGAACGTGTTGATCGTGCTACACTTAGCAATCCTTCATACGATGACAATAGTATATTCACCGGTAATTCACCTGATGACTCATATGGAAACAATATATTCACCGGTAATTCACCTGATGACTCATGTGGAAACAATATATTCGCCGGCAATTCACCTGATGACTCATGTGGAAACAATATATTCGCCGGCAATTCACCTGATGACTCATACGCTAACAATGAGCTTGATGATCATGATGGGCTTATTAATCCATTGCTTGTTCAATTTCTTGAACTTGATACTTATAAAGAAAAGCTTGAATTCTTCCAGTCTATCATACCAAAGCTTGATGATCGTCTTACTAATGACATCTGCGTTGCACTTGATATAGCCTGTTCAGATACAAGCCTTGATGACAGAATCGCTCATATAAGAGATTATCTGCAGACACAGACAAGATTTGAGATAACAAGATTCTAAAAATGTTTATACAATCTGGCACATCGGACATAGATGTGCCAGATTATATATATATTAGGTTTTATATATAACATATTTTCACTATAACTTAAGAAAAGAGAGTACCATTATTATGAAAAGAAACAAAAAAGACTTAATGCTTAACGAATCTAATCTATACAAAGCCTTCATGTTACTTGTATGGCCTGTATTCTTATCTAACCTGCTAAAATCACTTCACGATCTCGTGGATACTTATTTTATTGGTCAGATGCCTAATTCAACTTCTGCCCAGGCAGCAATATCAATCGCATGGCCTCTAATCAACATATTCCTTGCACTAAGTACAGGACTTGCTGTTGCCGGCGTTGCAATCATAAGCCAGTATATCGGCATGAAGAGTATAGAAAAAGCAAGAAAAAACTCAGCAATGTTATTATCACTTGCTATTATCATAGGACTTATTATTAATGCATCTTTATTCATATTTGCACCAATTGTAATGCGTCTTATGGGAGCAAAAGAGGATATATTAGAGCTTGCTATTATATATCTTAGAATTCGCTCCTTTGAGATGACATTTTTATTCATCTTCACAGCATTTCAGGCGATAAGACAAGCAAATGGAGATACAACTTCACCTGTAATCATCTCATCAGCCGCAGTATTTGTTAACATATTTCTTACAGCTTACTGTGTTCGTGTCCTTAACCTTGGAATTGCAGGTGCTGCTCTTGCAACAATGGTAAGTCAGGCTATACAAGCTCCATTTTGCATAATAATACTATTTCGTGTAAAAGATAAAGAGATGCGCCTTCATCTATCTGACATGAAATTCAAACTTGATGATATGCGCAAATTATATGATATTGCGATTCCATCAGCTGCAAGTCAGGCTCTAAGTTCATTAGGTTTCCTTATACTTCAGGCTACTATACTTGACTTTGGTAAAAATGTTGCCGCAGCATTCAGTATTGGTAATAAAATCTCCAATCTTTTGCTTATTCCAACAGCTGCACTTGGTTCTATTCTCGCTGCATTCATAGGACAAAGTGTTGGAGCAGGCAATAAGGAGCGTGCACGAAATGCTTATAAAGTAAGCCGTAACATAGGACTTTTCATCTCAATAACAGGATGTCTTATTATATATCCTTTTAGAAAAGAGATGCTTAGTCTGTTAACTAACGATTCGCTCACTCTTAGCATATCAATGGAATATATATTCTGGGTTCTTCTAACCCAGCCACTTATGTCAATGTTCCAGAACTTTCTTGGACTTTTTAATGGCTCTGGTAATACGGGATTATCATTTAGAATGTCAACTGCAAGACTATGGGTTATACGACTTCCTCTTATTGAATGTTTCAAGCACTTCACTAATCTTGATCGAAGTGGTATATGGTATGCAATGGTTATAAGCAATATTCTTATCCTAATCTACGGAGCATTCCTTGCAAAACGAGTTGACTATGAACCTAAAGTTGCAAAATAAGTTTTCTGGTATTAAAAAATGGCTATGGTTCACAAACCATAGCCATTTTCATTATTAACTTTATAGTCAATCCTCTTTGTATGTTATTTTTTGTCTTTATATGCCCAAAACTTATTAAGAATAAAGTTAATTGGCACTGTAACTACCATATTCATAAGAGTTGCTATATAATGTGGTACTCCAAATATATCCTCTTCAATATATAATAGAATCGCCATAAGGAATAATCCTGTAACTGAATAAGATATATATACTTTTACCAGACCTTTAAGAAATGGCTGTTTCTCATTACCATCCTTAAAGACAAATCTTCCATTAAGCATATAAGATATAAATACTGTAATAATAAAAGCTATGATATTACTAGCCTGCGCTCCTAAATGAAGTACATAATAACTACCATTAGTTATCACATATGATAATACAGTATTTAAAGCTCCTACCATACCAAATTTAATAAATTGGATAATGGCTGTTTTCTTAGACATAATAAAACTTTTTAACTTTTCCATTAGTATTCTCCCATAAAATCTATCAGTATTGTAAAAAACGATGCATTAGCATTATACTCAACTTTAAGAGAAAATACAATGTATTTTTTAATGTCTTCCAAAATGCTTTAATATCTTAATTACTACTTTTACAATTTCTTTAATAACTTTTACAATCTTATTAATGATACCTTGTTCATTATTATCTTTAGTTGTTTCTTCTTCTGTTGTCTCCTCTGTTGTCTCTTCACTTGTCTCTTCTGTTGTTTCCTCTGTTGTTTCTTCTGTTGTTTCTTCTGTTGTCTCTTCGCTTGTAGCTTTAGTTGTCTCTTCTTCTTTTACATCTTCATATGCTGATCTTAATGCTGCATAATCAACCTGTATTGCTGTATAATCTTTTGCAAGTACAACTCCATTATATGCTTCTGTATCTATCTTAGTATTAGCATTAATTACTACTTTTTCACCTGTAAGCACATTAGTATATGTTCCATAATATTTTGATCCAAGTTCTGTAGTTACTTGAATAGCTTTATCAGAATTATTAACAAATACAAGAATTGTATTGTCTTCATCACTTCTTACATATGCCATAATATTATCTGCATCAGAAGTATCTATTATGTTAAAATCTCCTGTTCTTAAAGTCTTATAAGTCTGACGCATATTACCAAGCAGTGCATAATATTCTACAAGTTCTTTATTACCTTTGCCCCATTCCATAGCACGTCTGTTATCTGGATCATCTGAACCTGTCATACCAAGTTCATCACCATAATATATTGTTGGTGCACCAGGATATGTCATCTGAATTAATGCTACAAGCTGCTGCATCTTCTTAGCATTATCACTAGTCTTATCATATGTAGGGAAAGCTGCATCAAAACTCTTATCATCTCTATCATCAGGAACTCCATCAAGGAATGATAATAATCTTGCTGTATCATGTGAACCAACAAGGTTCATCATTGCATAGAATGCTTCCTGTGGATATCTTTCTCTTATCTTCTCAAGTTCTTTTGTTGCTTCAGTTGCTGTCTTATCACCTTTTGCATAGCCTAATACAGCAGTTCTAAATACATAATTCATAACTGAATCATACATATCACCAAGAAGATAATCTGTTGCATCATCCCATATCTCACCAATAATTACATTATCTGATGATAATGATTTTACAGATTTTCTAAAATTAATCCAAGTCTCATCTGATACTTCATTTGCAACGTCAAGTCTCCAGCCATCTGATCCTTCTCTTAACCAGTATTTAGTTACTGAATCTTCACCATCAATAATCTTATCAGCCCATCCTTCTGTCTGATACTCTGATCCATCTGTTGCAATAATTACAGGCATTGAATCATATCCCCACCAGCAATCGTATGAATATACATTCTTTCCTGCTCTTTCGCCAATTGTATCTATTGCTTCTTCATTTACTTCATTTTTTATATCAAACCAATTAACATAAGTATAATCTGTTACACCAAGTTCATCAAAGTGTGCTTTTGCAAGTGCTTTTGCTACTTCAAGTGATGTTCCATTCTCATTCATCTCATCATATACAAATGCCCAATATGGATATGCTCCAACGTATCCATCTCTACCTATGAATTTGTAATATCTGTCAAAATATATTGAATCATCTGATACATGATTAAATACACCATCGAGAATGACATGCATTCCACGTTCTTCACATGCATTCACAAGTTCAGTAAAATCGCCAAGATCTCCAAGTATAGGATCTATTTTTGTATAATCTGTTGCATCATATCTATGGCTTGATATTGATTCGAATACAGGATTAATATAGATTACATTAACACCAAGTGATTCAAGGTAATCAATCTTCTTAGTTATACCTTTAAGATCTCCACCATACATCTCATTACTCCAGTTGCCATCACCTTTAAATGCGAATGAAGGATATTCATCTCCTAGAAGTTCTTCCTGTTCCGGATTCTCTGGAAGCATATCCCATGATGGGAATTCATACATTGTTGCTCCTCTTGAAGCAAGCACTGCTTGATCATTAGTAGTATCTCCATTGTAGAATCTATCAGGGAATATCTGATAGATTACAGCATTCTTCATCCAATCAGGTGTCTTATAGTCTTTATCATATATAACAAGTTCATATGGATTAACGTCACTAAGTTCTGTTAACTGTCCCACACCATAATATCCATCATCATCACTATATACTTTTACATCTGATCCATTAGATACTGAGAAGAAATATGTATATTCTCCAATTGTATCAAATGAAGTTGTTACTGTATAACCGTCTGCAGTTTTTGTCATTGGAAGTCTCTTATTCTCTTTGCCATTTACAAAAAGAACTGCTTCTGTAACATCATCACCTGTTTTAATCTTAAATGTTACTTCTTCATCTGTTTTTACTGCTCCATATATACTCTTATATTCTGTATCTTTAGTATCATAATATACTTCATCTGCATTAATAAGCTTATCTGTTACATTTGAATAATATAACTTAGTCACAGGATCAAAATAGAATGTTACTTCTCTATCATTATCAAGTGTAAATTCTCCTATGTTATATGTCTCTGCGTCATAAGTAATTGAAAGGTCACTATATGTACCACTTGCTAATGCAACTTTTACACTATATACTCCTGAAAGTGATGCATCTATAAGTTTTGTTCCCTCTTCAATTCCTGTTCCATTTAGATATACATCAGCAAATATGTAATCAAGTGATGTAACTGATATATGTGAATCATCATTGTAATATACTGTAACATCCATTGTTTTAGTTACTGTTACACTTATATTACTTCCACCTTTGATACCTTTTGCACCATAATTCTCGTCCCATGAACCATCTATTGCAATCTTATATTCATAATTAGCTGCTGGAACGTTCTTGAATGTATATGAATATAATTTATCACCAAGATATGTCATCTTATTAGATGCTGCATCCCAGCTATTACCTGGAAATGTTCCCGGAATATATACATCTCTCTCAACATACTCACCATTGTCTTCAACTTCTACAGGATAGCCAAGTGTCTTTGACACATATGTATAATTATTGATACTGTCATATAACTTGCCATCTTCTGCATTATAGAGAAATACAACATTTGTATTGTCTTCTTCTACGTTTAGAGATACATTATTGCCGCCATACCAGTTGCCTGTATGATCGAATACACACTTATATTCATATTCGCCTTTATTGAAAACTTTCGAAAATACATATTTCGCAGGCTTTACATTATAGAAATCAAAACCTTCATAATATGATGGATCCCAATTAGTATCACCCATCTCTCTTACAGTTCCGATTAATGTTATTGTCTTAAAAGCATCTGCTGTATTAATTGAATCAGTACATATATTATTAATATAATCTGCATATACTGATATAGATGTTGCTCCTGCCGGTATTGTGACCTTTACATTATCACCGATTTCACCATTACTCCACTGTTTTTCATAAGCAACTTTATATTCTAAAGTTGTCTCTTCGCTAAGTGCTGGAAAAGTGAATGTCTTAATGAATCTTCCACCACCTGCATAATCAAGATCTGCCTTTGTTCCTTCTACTGAAGGATTCCAAAGTTCAAATTCATCTGATAATTTGTTAAGTTCCCCAACTAAAGTAGCACTTGATTTAAACTGGTCTTTATTGTTTACTGAATCAAATACTGTGTCGTTTAAAATATTAACTCTTACATATACAGTTTCTTCATCTGATACTGTTATGCTTCCTTCATATGTCTTATTACCTGCACCAGTCACATTATATGTATGACTTCCTGCACCAAGTGTTATCTTACTCTCATAATTACCACCTGTATATAATGTCATGGCTGTTTTTTCACCACCATCAACACTTAACAAGACACTGCTGTTTACAACAGCTTCACTGCTCTCATCAGCCTTTGCACTTACAGGTTTAAACCCATTGCCCCCTACAAGTGACAGCACCATAAGAAGTGCCAGGCAGAATGAAAGCCACTTTTTAGTTACTTTCCTCATACTACTTCCTCCTAACATACTATTATGTGCAGATTATGCAAAAACAACACACTCTTTTTCAACCCGTTGTGCAACTTTGCTAATCCGTACTAAAATTATAATATATTATTCGAAAATAATAATCAAGTCTTTTCGTAAATTTCGCATATTTTTTTGTAGTTTTTCACTATCTTTTTAGTTATAAGTTTTACTCTCTAATGATAATTTAAATTAACCTAAAATATAATTAGCATAATTTATATAATGGTTATTGCCCTGACTTAATTTTACCAAAAGTTTTACCTGACTCTTGACAAAAATCAAAAAAAAGGAACATAGTTGTAATCAATGACTACAACTATGTTAAAAAAATTTATCCCAACTCTTGACAAATAGCCCAAAAAAATAAGCTGAAATCTCACGACTTCAGCTCATTTTTATAAGGACTTTTTACATCCCATTTACAAAATATAATAATATTTTAGAAAAGTGGAACTACTCCGCCTTCATATTTTTCATTAATATATTCTTTTACTTTATCAGATAAAACAGCATCTACTAATGCTTTTGTCTTAGCAGAATTCTCATTGCCTTCTTTTACAGCAATAACATTAACATATGTCTCTGCTGCAAGTGAATCATCTGCTTCTACTGCAAGTGCATCATCTATACCATATCCTGCATCAAGTGCATAATTACCATTAATTGCTGCGATATCAACATCCTGAAGTGTTCTTGCTACCTGTGCAGCTTCTACTTCCTGAATATCAAGATTTAACTTATTTTCTTCAATATCAAGAATTGTCGCATTGATACCTGCATCTTTTTTAAGTGTAATTAATCCTGCTGATTCAAGTAATAATAATGCTCTTGCTTCATTAGTTGTATCATTTGGCACAGCTACTGTTGCACCTTCTTTTAACTCATCAAGTGACTTTGTCTTACCTGCATATAGACCGAATGGCTCGAAATGAACACCTGCAGCTGCCACAAGATGTGTATTATTCTCTTCATTGAAGTTATCAAGATATTTCTGATGCTGGAAATAGTTAGCATCTAATTCTCCATCTTCAAGTGCTGTATTAGGAATTATGTAGTCATTATATTCAACAACTTTTAATGTATATCCCTGTTCTTTTAATATATCAGCGACAACATCATTAAGAATCTCTGCATGTGGTGTTGGTGTTGCACCAACTGTTATTACTTTATCATCTTCTGATGAACTCTTCTTGTTACCACATCCTGTAAATACTGAAGCTACAAGGCTTGCTCCAAGCACTAATGCTACTGCTTTTCTCTTTAAATTCAATTTTCTCATAATATCATTCTCCTCTTTTTACATTTTATTATATAATGTGCATACAGATTCATATATTTGACCATTTATGATATATACAATCTTAGACCTATTGACTGCCTATCATATATCTGTTAATCTGCATATACTAATTAACACTATTTTATATTCTTCTCTTATAGACATTAGAATTGGATACTAACAATATTTATACTGCTTAATATTGTTTATTTAATTCTCTTATCAACTTTATTAACAAGTTTTAAACCAACTTCCTGGAATATCTGCACTATAAGAACTAAAAGTGCTACTGTAATTAACATAACATCTGTATGATATCTATAATATCCATAATTAGTAGCGATAGCTCCAAGTCCACCACCACCAACGAATCCTGCCATTGCTGAATATCCAAGTATCGTTGCAAATGCTATCGTACCACCAACCATAAGTGATGGTTTTGCTTCAGGTATCAATACTTTAGTTACAATTTGCAATGTTGATGAACCCATAGCTTTGGCTGCTTCAATAATTCCACCATCAATTTCTTTTAATGATGATTCTACCATTCTCGCAATGAATGGAACAGCTGCTACTATAAGTGGAACTATTGTTGCTGTTGAACCTATTGATGTACCGACTACAAGTCTTGTAAAAGGCATTATCGCAACAAGTAGTATTAAAAATGGAATTGATCTTACAATATTAATTATTGTTCCTGTTATAAAATTAACTACTCTATTCTTACATATACCATTAGTATCTGTAATATATACAATTACTCCAAGTGGAATTCCTATAATGTAGGATATAACTGTTGATACTATTGTCATATACATTGTCTCAAATATACCATTTAATAGTAATTCTCCCATTCCCTGTGGCATAACTAACGCCCCCTTTCATAGTGAATACCCTGTCTGTCAAGATAATCCTTAATTTTTTGAACTTTATCAGGATCACCTGGAAGTTCGATAAGCATCTGACCATACGCTTTACCACCAATATTCTCAGTATTAGCTCCAAGTATATTAACCATTGTCTGACACTCAATTGTAAGTGAAGATACAATCGGTTCGAATGCTGACTGACCGTCAAATACTATTCTAAGGACATCTCTATCTGTATGACTTACAAGATTAGTTTCCTCCGGAATAATAAGTTTCCTTGCTGTTTCAGACTTTGGATTCATAAATACTTCTCTTACAGTTCCAATCTCTTCTATATTACCGGCACTCATAACAGCAACTCTGTCACATATCTGCTCAACGACCTTCATCTCGTGTGTTATAACAACAATTGTTACATTAAGTTTTTTATTAATATCTTTTAAAAGTTCAAGTATTGAACGTGTTGTTATAGGATCAAGTGCGCTTGTCGCTTCATCACACAATAATACATCCGGATTAGTTGCAAGTGCTCGTGCTATAGCAACTCTTTGTTTCTGTCCTCCTGATAGTTGTGATGGATAAGCTGCAGCTTTATCTTCCATTCCTACAATATGTAATAATTCTTCAACTCTCTTCTTAGCTTCAGTTTTCTTAACTCCTGCAATCTCAAGAGGATACATAATATTGCCAGTTACATTTCTTTGTTCAAGAAGATTAAACTGCTGAAATATCATTCCTATCTTCTGTCTATATCTTCTTAACTCTTTATTGCTAACTTTTGTTATATCAACATCATCTATATATATACTGCCTTCTGTTGGATATTCAAGAAGGTTAATATGTCTTACAAGTGTAGACTTTCCTGCTCCTGAAAAACCTATAATACCAAAGATCTCTCCATCTTCAATCTGCAAGTTAACATGATTCGCTGCTACAACTTCGCCTGACTTCGTATTAAACTTTTTACTTACATTATCAAATCTAATCACCAAAAACACCACTTTTCTTTTAAGTTATTTGTTTATTAATGTTTCATAAGTATAACACTTGTTTTTCCAAAAATAAAATATGAAAAAACTTGTACTCGTTATAGGTTTTTCCTATATCAGCCTATGTCAATTATTGTTATTTCTTATATTTTTTCATATAATTCCTATTAATATGCAATACTATATAGAATCAATAAAACCGGTTTGCCATCCAATGTGCAAACCGGTTTTACATTCTCTAATTCAATATGAAGTTAATCTATATCATATCCTGGCATAGAATAAGATATTCCAATAAATATCTAATTTTGTAAATGTTATCTATAATTATTCTGCAAGTAATTCATCGAGTTCATCAATAAGTTTACCAAAGAGTTTTAATGCTGCATTAACAGGCTCTTTTGTTGCCATATCAACGCCTGCACCTCTTAAAAGTGATACTGGATCTTTTGAACATCCACCTTTTAAGAATCCAAGATAATCCTTTACAGCACTCTCGCCCTCATTTAATATTCTTCTTGATAAAGCAATGGCTGCTGAATATCCTGTTGCATACTGGAATACATAGAAATTGTAATAGAAATGAGGAATTCTTGCCCATTCCATATCAATCTCATGATCAACAACAATGTCTTCACCATAATATTCAATATTAAGTTCACGATATAACTTACAAAGTTCATCAGCTGTTAAAGACTCTCCATTTTCAACCATCTCATTAATCTTCATCTCGAATTCAGCGAACATTGTCTGACGATAAAGAGTTGTTCTGAACTGTTCAAGGAAGTAATTAATAAGATAAGCTCTTTCCATCTTATCAGTAGTCTTTGCAAGAAGATGTTCCATTAATAATGCTTCATTACATGTTGATGCAACTTCTGCAACGAATATTCTATAATGTCTATAGCAAGTAGGCTGTGTATGATTTGAATAATATGAATGAAGAGCATGTCCCATCTCATGTGCAAGTGTAAACTGACTATCTAGAGTCTCTTTATAATTAAGCAATACATATGGATGTACAAGTGCACCTGCTGAATAAGCTCCACTTCTCTTACCTTCATTCTCATATATATCAATCCATCTATTATCAAAACCTTCTTTTAAGATTGACTGATATTCTTCACCTAAAGGTTTTACAGCTTCAAGAACTGTCTTTTTAGCTTCTTCAAATGGAATCTTTGCATCAGCAGTTGGAACTATTGATGTATAAAGATCATACATATGAAGTTCATCTTTCTTCATTAATTTTTTTCTTAATCTTACATACTTATGCATATAATGCATATTGTCATGTACAGCCTCTATAAGATTCTTATATACACTTACAGGCACATTAGTTCCATCAAGTGCAGCTTCTAATGTTGAATTATAATGTCTTGATTTTGCAAAGAAAATAAGCTGTTTTACCTGTGCTGACAATATTGATGCTGAAGTATTCTTAAAATCAGCATATGTATGATATAAAGATTCAAATGCAGCACGTCTTACATTCTCATCCTTGCTTTCAAGAAGTGGTATAAAACTTCCATGTGTTACTCTAAGTTCATTACCATCAGCATCTTTAATACTTGGATATTTCATATCAGCATTATTAAGCATTGAATTAATATTACCTGGTGCTTCTGATATCTCACCTGCTAAAGCAAGAATTCTCTCTTCTTCCGGTGATAAGATATGTGCTTTCATTCTTACAACATCATTAATAGCAATTCTATATACTTCAAGTTCCGGTTTTTCTTTATAGAATCCTTCAATGACACTTTCATCTGCTGCAAGTAATTCTGGTTCAAAGAATGCACTTCTACTCTCAACTTTTACAAGTTCTGAATAAGCTTTTCCAAACATTGCCTGATAAAAATTATTCTTAGTATCTTCATCACTCTTTCTACTTGCATAATTAAATAGATTATCTGTTAAAACATCAAGTTCATCTGAAAGTTTAAAATAATTATATAAATTATCTGCACTGTCCATAAGTTTTCCTTCAAATGTAGCAATCTTATCTCCGTATTCTGATAATTTTTTTAAATCTTCCTCCCATAACGCATCTGTTGCATATAAATCTTCTGTTGCCCATGTATTTTCTTTTTTTACATCAGCTCTTTTTAAAATCTCTAATGACATATACAGTTCCCTCCTAAATATATTTAATGATGCAACGCATCATCCTATTTAGCATATCACTTTTATAATACTTTGTACATATTAGAAATTGAGTTTTTTATATCATTTTCACGAATATTATGGTATAAAATATATTAGTTTGACAAAATTTCTTTTTAATTAAAAAAGCTTTTTAAGAATATCCAATCATGGAATCGTAGTTTTTCTTAAAATTAAAAAGAAATATTGTACTTAATTATTATATGGAGATTTTTTTATGAATGAGATTATAAGTAAAACTGACAACCGACGTATCTTTAAAACGATTGTAACTTTATCACTTCCTACTGTTGTAGAGCAGGGACTTCAGACAATTGTATCATATATTGATACTGCCATGGTCGGACAGATCAGTGCTGACGCATCTGCAGCTGTCGGACTTACCCTCACTGTAGGATGGCTTGTTAATGCTCCTCTTTTTGCAATGGGTGTTGGCTTCTTATCCTACATAGCAAGACAGATGGGTGCCGGACATTATGAAAACATAAAAAAAGCAGGTAATCAGGCTGTTATAATGACTCTCTTTATCGGAGCATTGCTTGGTATTATAACCGGTATTGTAAGCCCATTTTTACCTGTCTGGCTTGGTGCTGAACCTAATATAAGAAAGATTACTTCATGGTACTTTTTTATAACAACATTTCCTATGATATTCAGAGCTTCAAGTATTATACTGGCTTCTGTTCTTCGTGCAGTCTATGATACCAAGACACCAATGAAGATTAATCTTCTTATGAATATCATTAATATTGTATTTAACTTTATTCTTATAAGGTATATAGGAATATATGGTGCTGCAATATCAACAGCACTTTCGTATATAGTAGGTGGAATCCTTATGTATATCGTATTTTGTAAAAATCCATACATATCTTCTACTTCATCCCGAGTATCCTACGATCGCCATGTAATGAATGAATGTATTAAAACAGGTCTTCCAATTGCACTTGAGCGAAGTGCGTCATGTCTTGGACATGTAGTATTCACAGGACTTGTAAGCAACCTTGGAACAATAAGCATAGCTGCTCATTCCATAGCTCTTACTGCCGAAGAAGCCTTCTATATTCCAGGATATGGTATGCAGACTGCTGCCTCAACTCTTGCCGGCAACGCATACGGTGAGAATAATAAGAAAAAACTGATAAAAACAAGTGCCATAACTGCTGCTATCGCAATTACAATAATATCTACACTCAGTATTTTTCTATACCTGTTTCCGGATTTTATGATGTCATTATTCTCTAATGATGCCAGAGTAATTGAAAAAGGCAGCGAAGTATTAAAACTTGTCGCTATGTCTGAACCGGCATTTGCTCTATTCATAATACTTGAAGGTGTCGCTAATGGAATTGGTGATACCAAATTTACATTCATTGATTCAACTTTATCTATGTGGGGCATCCGAATCGTATCAACATTCATCTGTATCAACATTCTTGGACTCGGTCTTAAAACTGTATGGATGTGCATGATCGCAGATAACCTTTTTAAATGTATAACATTCTTTACAAGATTCATATACGTTATAACCAAAAAACTTAAATAATTATTAACACAAATAATTAAAAACATAAGTAATTAAAAACATAAATAATTAAAAACATGAATAATTAAAAACATGAATAATTAAAAACATGAATAATTAAAAACATGAATAATTAAAAACATGAATAATTAAAAACATGAATAATTAAAAACATGAATAATTAAAAACCAAAAAAACACGCTCAATAAAAGCGTGTTTTTTTGGTTTTATTAGTATCCAACTAACTATGCATTAGCTGTCTTATCATTTACCTCTGTACTCTTATTATCTTCTTTGCCAAAAAGCTTCTTAAAACAACTAAGAGCAACAAGTACACCAAGTACCATAAGAAGAATTGCTACTATAAGCTGTAATCCATCTACAAGGAATGTTGCTTTTCCTGCTGCAACATTACCTACAAGTGCAATTGTCTTCTGAACAAGTGCTGTAAATGTAACTGCAAGCATCGCAAACATTGGTATATATAATGTCCAGCCTGTTCTTCCTGTTGTCTTTAAGAATACTGCAAGAGCTATAAGAACAAGAGCTGCAAGTAACTGGTTAGCTGAACCAAATAATGGCCATACATTACTATAACCACCAAGTGTTAACAGATATCCAAAGAATAATGTTATAACAGTTGCAAAATACTTATTAGTAAGTACTTTCTGCCATGTTGGCATATTCTCAGGATTAGTTGTATCACCATAGAATAATTCCTGGAATGACATACGACCAATTCTGGCAACTGAATCAAGTGATGTAAGTGCAAGTGCTGATACACACATAGTCATAAATACTGTTGCAAGCTGTACAGATACACCCATCTTCTCAAGGAATCCTGCTACACCACTTGAAAAGATTGCAAATGGTGTACCATCTGGTTTTGTTCCGTTTACTGCTACTGCACCAACTACAACAAGTGCTATTATTCCAAGTAATGATTCAATAACCATAGCGCCATAACCAACCGGCTGCATATCTTTTTCATTACTTATTGTCTTAGATGATGTACCTGATGATACAAGACTGTGGAAACCTGATACTGCACCACAGGCAATTGTTACAAACAATGTTGGGAATAATGAATTACCACCTACATTAAATCCATTGAACGCATTTAACTGCATCTTAGGATGTGCAACTACAACACCAAGAGCTGCTCCTATAATCATACCTAACAGCATAAATGTTGTCATATAATCACGAGGCTGCATTAATAACCACATTGGCATTACTGAAGCTAAGAAAAGATATGCCATTACGATATATATCCATGCATTTTTTGTAGCATAGATAGGAAGTTTCATACCAATTGCAAACATAACTACAAGAAGTACGATTGCTACTGCTGCACGAACTATCTCTTTCATCTTACCAACTTTTTTCTGGATAAGTCCGAATATAATTGCTACTACAATGAACAGCATTGATATTGAAGCAGCAGCACCATTAGCATAAGCAGTACTATCTGACATTCCTTCAACGCCCTTTGCCATGAAAGTACCGGCAACCATATCAGTGAATGCTGCAATAACAAGAAGTGTGAATAACCAGCAGAATAACATAAATAACTTTCTGCCTGTACGTCCTATGTACTTCTCAATAATCATACCAATTGATTTGCCTTCATTCTTAACAGATGCATATAAAGCACCGAAATCCTGAACTGCACCAAAGAAAAGTCCACCAATTATTAACCATAAAAGTACAGGAACCCAGCCGAATACTGATGCTAAAATAGGACCTGTTACAGGGCCTGCACCTGCTATTGATGAAAACTGATGTGAAAATACAGTAAACTTTGATGAAGGAACATAATCTTCTCCATCTTCAAATTCATAAGCCGGTGTCTTTGCTTTAGGATCAATTCCCCATTTTTTTGCAAGCCAACGACCATACAATAAATAACCTGCAGCTAATGCTACAATTCCGATTAAAACAATAACTAAACCATTCATCTCTCTAATCTCGCCTATTATCAGGCGACCCCTTTCATAATATTTGTAAAGAGTCTGATGTGATACTAAGAGCATTGTAGTCGTTACCAAAGACTATTCTAATATGTCTTTTGGAGCGTTACCTGTATAAAAAAAGCTTTCGTCATCACACATACTATTGTATATGTAAAGACGAAAGCTTATGCTTACGCGTTACCACTTTACTTGCCAGACAACTATCTGACCTCTCACTCTCATCATCGATAATATCATTAGTATATAATGCCCTATATATCTATTCATGATTATATGATGTAATCATAATCTATATCCTAATACATTAACTACTCTACTATCGGAAATAAGGTTCTATATAACGGTAGAAAACCGGTGATACCTACTATCCATCATTAATTGCTTAATGAAATTCAGTACACTGCTCACAGAGGATGGTTGTCAAAAGTATACATCACCTCACACCAACCGGTGACTCTCTGTAGTAAGAACTTATGACAATCTTATTCTGTTCAACGCATCAACTCTTTACTTGCCAAAAATAATATCACTTATTATCAGCATTGTCAATACATTATTTTGTATTTTTTTAAGAGCCAATTAATATTTTCAGATTATTCCCCAAATATCTTAGGAAATCTCTTAGCACCAAACTCACCAACTGCTGATATTACAGGTCCAAGTCCAAGTACCATAAGTATAGTTATTATCTCTATACTTCCTCCAAACAATGCACCTATAATCATCACAACAAAATCAAATGTCATTCTTATAATCTTAAATGGGACTTTCTTAAGTCTTGCTGATATTATAACAGGTATTGCATCATATGGAGCAGTTCCCATATGTACGTCCATGTATACAGCTGCCGCAATTACAAATATAACAATAGCTATTACAAGTATAATTGCTCTTGTATACCACAATGTAAAAATCTCCTGAGGCAGAGTCTTTTTCCAAATCCATGTGAAAAAGTCAATAGAATAACCTACAAGAAACATATTAGCAAGCGTACCTACACCAAGATTTCTCTCTCCGAATATAATGACAATTACAAGCAGTACTATGTTAAAGCCTGCCTGCCAGTTGCCTATAGATATTCCAAGCTTTGAAGATATAGCCTGATTCATCATTGTACATGGATCTGTTCCAAGATCTATAAGTAAAAGCCATGACAGACAGAATCCCATAAGAATCGTAGCAAGAATAACAATTACCATTCTTGCTGCGAATATTTTTCCTTTTTCATTCATACAATTCAATTATCAATTATTTACTCTTCTGATTCTTATATAAATAATTAATTATCTCCTTTCGTGTTACAATTCCAATTAAAGTCTTATCATCATCAATTACCGGAACAAAGTTCTGATCAATGGCATTTGTAATAAGATCTTCCATATTCGCATTAATGCTTATCGCATTATAATCAAGACGTCTCTTCACCTGCATAAGACTTACATCTTCAACACTGTGGAGATTAAGTTCGCTTTTATTCTTAATAAACCACAATAAATCACCTTCTGTGATTGTACCTATATATCTTCCTCTTCGGTTAATTATAGGCACTGTTGTATATCTGTGGTATTCCATTTTTTCCAACGCCTGCCTAACTGAAAAATCATCATACAAAAATGCTATCTCACTTTTTGGTTTTAAAAAAAATAGAATATTCATATATTACCTCTTTCCCAGGAATTACCCTGCTGTTCTCTCAATATCAATAACATCCTTAATCTTCTTAAGTTCATCTACAAGATGATTAAGTTCATCTATACTATGTATCTCAAAAGTCATACTGATAGTCGCAATCCCAGCTCTGTCTATCCTGCTGCTCATTGCTGTAGGATCAATATTCTCTTTAGTAAGAACCTTTGATACATCTGCAAGAAGTCCAAGCCTGTTAGTCGCATACAGATTAATCTCTGTTATATAACTTTCAAGTCTGCTATTCTCTTCTGATATCTCCCATGTTGCCTTAATAAGTCTTGTCTTTTCTTCATCACTAAGATTAATTATATTAATACAATCTTTTCTATGAATTGACACACCTCTGCCTTTAGTAACAAAGCCTACTATCTCATCATGTGGAACAGGATTACAACATCTTGAATAGTGAACTGCTCTGTCATGTATTCCATTGACAACTATACCTTTTTGAAGATCCATATTATCAAAAGTTATACTTTTCATTCTGACTGCATCACTGAGTGTCCTTGTATGCTTCTTCTCAATTCTGTCTTTTTTATGATATTCATCATTAAGTTTTGATGCCACATGTGACACTCTTATATAGCCACCACCAATTGCACAAAGTGCTGACTCCATAGTACCGAATCCAATCTTATGTATAACCGGTTCTACAATACCCTCATCAAGAAGCTTCTCTTTATCATATCCTTGCTCTTTCATATAAGCAAGAAGCTTCTTTCTGCCTTTTTCAATGTTCTCTTCCTTGTATTCATTCCTAAAATATTGATTAATCTTAGTCTTTGCCTGAGTAGTCTTTGCAATATTAAGCCATTCAAATTGTGGACCTTTAGAATTCTTATCTGTTACTATTCTTACTCTGTCACCATTCTTAATCTTATAATCAAGATCCACAGTTCTTCCATTAACAACTGCTCCGACTGCATAATTACCAACATCAGTATGTATTGCATAAGCAAAGTCAATAGGTGTTGCACCATTTGGCAGATTCTTAACATCTCCATTAGGTGTAAAGCAGTAGATACTATCAGAGAATAGATCCAGATCACTCTTTAAGAAATCCATAAATTCTCTATTATCTGATGTATCCGTCTGCCATTCAAGAATCTGTCTTAACCAGCTTAACTTTTCTTCTTCATTACCTTTTGTTGTTCCTTCTATACCTTCCTTATATTTCCAATGGGCTGCAATACCATATTCAGCAGTACGATGCATATCTTCTGTTCGAATCTGTATCTCAAAAGGCTGTCCATTCGGGCCTATAAGTGTTGTATGAATTGACTGATACATATTGCTCTTTGGCATAGCTATATAATCCTTAAACCTTCCCGGAATAGGCTTATAGTACTCATGAATTACTCCAAGTGCAGCATAACAATCCTTAACATTTTCAACAATTATTCTTACTGCAAACAGATCATATATATTATCTAATGTCTTATTACGTTTCTCCATCTTCCTGTATATACTGAAAAAATGTTTAACTCTTCCTTCTACATGAGCCTCAATTGACGCTTCTTTCAGATGGTTTTTAACTGCATCAACAATACTTTGTACAAAAGCTTCTCTTGAATCTTTTGTCTGATCTATCTTACTTGCAAGTTCATAATATATATCAGGATGAAGATACTTAAGGCACAGATCTTCAAGTTCTATTTTAACTTTTGATATACCAAGTCTATGTGCTATTGGTGCATATATATCGAGAGTTTCTTTTGCTATCTCTTTTTGTTTCTTTTCACTTTGATATTTAAGTGTACGCATATTATGAAGTCGGTCTGCCAGTTTTATAAGAATAACTCTTATATCTTTTGCCATCGCAAGAAACATCTTTCTAAGGTTCTCCGCCTGAATCTCTACCTTATCCATTGTACCTGAAAGCTTGGAAAGTTTGGTAACACCATCAACTAAAAGTGCTACTTCACTTCCAAACTCTCTCTCAATATCTTCACCTGTCATATAGGTATCTTCAACAACATCATGCAAAAGACCTGCGACTATTGTTTCTTTATCAAGTTCAAGTTCCGCAAGAATATTCGCAACGCACAGTGGATGAATAATATAAGGTTCACCGGATTTTCTCTTCTGTTCCTTATGTGCTAAAGCTGCTGTATTATAAGCTTTCTCTATTATTCTTACATCTGCTGATGGATGATACATCATAATCTTATCTATAAGTTGCTTATATAATACTTCAGGTTCTGTAAAATCTTCCGTCTTATGCAGAGTTGAACTCTTAATTTCCATACTCATTCATAATCACCACACATTTTCTTTACTATATATGTCGAATACTATTCTGTAACAACATTACCACAAAGTCTGTCTATTGCATCAATAGTCTTCTGGTTAATAACAATATTCATTCCAAAAGGATTGATTGTTATACCTTCGGAATCGCCTTTTTTGAATATATTGACAACTCCATTATAATCCTGTACAAGAACACCGAATTCTTTACCTTTTTCAAACTTTTTATATTCATGTAAATCTGTAAATACAGGGAAATACATCTTGCCATCCGGTCTATTAAGTCTTGGGAATTTGAATCTTAATTCACGCTTAACAGATGGATCTTGTCTTATTAATTCAAGCTGTTCTCTGTCGGCCTGTGAAGGCATAAGGAACTTACATTTTGGAAGCTGTTTTAACATATCTTCCTCAAGTTCTCTCTTAATATCATTGCTTATTGGACGTCTTAATTCCTGAAGGAAGAATAATGCTCTTATTGCAAAATCCGGATTCATAACAGGTCTGTTAACTTCCGGAAGCATCTCAAAATCAGGCTGTGGAACGATTAATTCAAGTGGTATCTCAATTGAATATGCTCCATTATCAATAAATATAGCATTAGCTCCTATTATATGAAGATATGCACAGAATGCTAAAAATTCTTTGTGTTTTAAACATTTTATATTAAGTTCAACTTTCTGTTCTACGAAATGTTCTTTTGCAAATAAAGCATATCTCTCCTGTGAAAAGATCCATACATGATATTTGCCTGATGGTGATTTACCAACGAATGGATATCTTGTATATCCAGACTCAGCAATATAGAATTCAGGTTCTTCATTCTTAACTCTCTCAACTATAAGACGAAAATATACATCCTTTGCTTTCTTAAAGTTCTCATATTCCGGACTATCTTTCTCTGCTTTTCTCATTAAAAATACTGCTGTGTTATATGCGAATATAACCTCCTGCAATACCATAGTTTTGAACTTTTCAATACTATAGTCCTTTTCGTATACCATTTGTGAAACTTTTTTCTTTCTTTCCTCTGTCATGCTACTTTCTCCTTTAAAACCCGGCACATATGTGCTAAAATTTACGAGTGAATCGCTTAAGTGTATATCGCTTAGATATACCTTTTCATTAATTAGGAGGTCCATTATGAAAACATTATATATTTCAGATCTAGACGGCACCTTGTTTAACGAACATGCACTCTTATCTGAGTATACCAAAAAAATGCTAAATATGCTATACAAAAAAGGTATAGATTTTTCAATTGCTACTGCAAGAACACCATATACAGTCAATGAATTGCTTAAAGATATTAACTTCAGAGTTCCTGTAACTATGATGAATGGTGTAATGACTTATGACTTTAACAAAAAAGAAATCCTACGATACGATGCTATAGAAAATTCAGATATGGCTCTTATGATTGATATTTTCAAAAAATATAATATCACAGGTTTTTTCTATGCCATTAACGGAAACGGTCTTAACACTTACTATGAGAATCTTGATACACCTGCAAGAAAGAACTTTCATGATGAACGTGTAACCAAATTCCATAAACCGTTTACAAAAGTCGCTTCTCTTGATGAACTTAAAGATAAAGAGATTGTATATATATCAATAAGCGATACTGCTGATACTCTTCGTGAAGCATACGAAAAAGTAAAAGAAATTGACACTTTAAACGTTGAATATTATCGTGACATATATGGAGAAGGTCTGTGGTATATGGAGATCTCAAGTGCCAAAGCAAGCAAAGGTAATGCAATCGAATATCTAAGAGAACATTATAATTATGATAAACTTATATGTTTTGGTGATAACTATAATGATATTAAGATGTTTGAAAAAGCTGATGAATGTTATGCTGTTGCCAATGCCAAAGATGATGTCAAAAAAGCTGCAAATGGTGTAATCGGCAGTAATAAAGACAATGGTGTTGTTAACTATATAGCTAAGACTCTTAATATGCCAAACCTTGTCACTATCCCTAAAAAAATAGCTATGATTAATGATATATCAGGCTTTGGACACTGTTCAACAACTGTATCACTTCCTGTTATATCTGCACTTAAAGTTCAATGCTGTCCGGTTTTAACTTCTATATTCTCTAACCATACAGGATTTTCCGACTACTATATGCGTGACTTTACACCTTATATGCGTGAATATACCGATACCTGGAAAAAACTTAACATAGACTTTGATGGCATATATTCAGGTTATCTAAGTTCGGAAACTCAGATTGATATTGTAAGAAACTTTATTGAAGAATTTAAAACTGACAAAACTGTTATTATAATAGATCCTGTAATGGGAGATCATGGTAAAAAATATACATTTTTTACTGACTCTATGTGCAATAAGATCAAAAATCTTTGCTCATACGCTGATGTTCTGACTCCTAATATAACAGAATGTGCCCTACTTACTGATACTCCTTATAATGACAATTTTACAATATCTGATATCAAAGATATGATTATAAAACTTAGCCATACAGGTGCCAAAAAAATAGTAGTTACAGGCTTTAAATCCGGTAATACAATCACTAATATCTGCTATGCAAATAATCAATTTGAATTAATCAATGCAGTTTTAGCCGGTGCTGATCGTCCCGGAACGGGTGATATATTTGCATCTATTATAGCAGCATGTTCAGTAAATGGCACTGACTTTTATGATAGTGTAAAACTCGCTTCAGATTTTATAGGAAAGTGCATTGCACTATCTGATGAACTTAATATTCCAACTCCTTATGGTGTATGTATAGAGAATTATCTTGACGAGCTAAGTACATATTAGTTATATTACTCTGTAAACTAGTTATATTACTCCGCAAACTAATATATTACTTTGTCAACTAGACAAACTTATGGAATGAGTGTCTACATATTTCTCTGTAAACTAGTATATTGCTTCGTAAACTAGTTATATTACTTCATCCCTAAGATAATATATCTTCACAGGTATTCTATAATTACTACACTATTATAATCTTACAAAGTTAACTGTTTAGCACAACAAACATACAAAAATCAAAAAATCGTGTGAATATCATAATACATAATAGTATCAGATATTCACACGACTATTTTTATATCAAAATATCAGATTATATAATATACTCTTTAGCACTCTTTTACTATATTATATTATGCTTCAAGATTCTTTCTTATTGCTTTAATAAAATCAAGGCTGTTAAGTACTGTTGGATTCTCAAATGTTGTGATAAGTGCAAGATCCTTAGTCATATATCCATCTTCGATAGTCTTAAGTGATGCTCTCTCTAATCTGTCAGCAAAATCAATAAGTTCCTTAATTCCATCTAATTCGCCACGTTTTCTTAATGCTCCACTCCATGCAAATATAGTAGCTATTGAGTTAGTTGAAGTCTCTTCACCTTTTAGATGTTTGTAATAATGTCTCTGAACAGTACCATGTGCTGCTTCATATTCATAATATCCTTCAGGTGATACAAGCACAGATGTCATCATTGCAAGTGAACCAAATGCAGTTGCAAGCATATCACTCATAACATCTCCATCATAATTCTTACATGCCCAGATATATCCACCTTCTGATTTTATAACTCTTGCAACAGCATCATCAATTAATGTATAGAAATATTCAATTCCTAATTCTTCAAATTTTGCTTTATACTCTTTTTCATACATATCTGCAAAGATATCCTTGAATGTATGATCATATTTTTTAGAAATTGTATCTTTTGATGCAAACCAAAGATCCTGTTTCTGATCAAGTGCAAAGTTAAAACAGCTTCTTGCAAAACTTGTAATTGATTTTTCTGTATTATGCATACCCTGAATGATTCCTGCTCCAGTAAAGTTATGTATAAGTTCTCTTGTCTCATTACCATCTTCATCTGTATATACAAGTTCTGCTTTACCTGCTTTTGGAATCTTCATCTCTGTTGCTTTATATACATCACCATAAGCATGACGTGCAATAGTAATAGGTTTCTTCCAATTCTTAACATAAGGCTCAATACCTTTAACAATGATAGGTGCTCTAAATACTGTACCATCAAGGATTGCTCTTATTGTTCCATTAGGACTCTTATACATCTCTTTAAGATTATACTCTGTCATTCTTGCTGCATTAGGTGTAATAGTTGCACATTTTACAGCTACACCATACTTCTTAGTTGCATTAGCTGAATCAACTGTTACCTGATCATTAGTCTCATTTCTATATTCAAGTCCAAGATCATAATATTCTGTCTTAAGATCCACGAATGGTAAAATAAGTTCATCTTTGATGTACTTCCAGAGTACTCTTGTCATCTCGTCTCCATCCATCTCAACGAGTGGTGTTGTCATTTTAATTTTTTCCATCATTTTCCCTCCTGATTTTTGAAAAATTATTAATAATAGAAGTATTAAGCTTTTAACATTATACTTTATCTTGTTACAGTTGTAAAGGAAATTAATTGTTTTTCTTCATATATTTTCACATAACTACCACATTACTACCATCTTCAAATCACACTTATACTTTATCATATACGCATACTCACATAAGCAGTGGTACACAATATACTGTCATCTTGATATTTAACTACGCACACTTCATCTTCATACATGACAGTAGTGTGCCGCAAAACCTAAATTACAATAGTTACAAACATATATGATGCTATTACCGTATCCTGTTGCATATTATTGCTACACTTAATCTATTAAACATTCTAGGAATATAGCAACAAAATCGGCACACTTCATTATAGCATATAACTAACTATATAAAGAAAGAAGGATTTGTATGAGAAAAAACTTTTATAAAATAGTATTACCTGCTGCTCTTATTGCAGCACTCATGGCTTCAGGCTGTGGAAAGAGCAACAGCGATTCTGCTAATAATCAGACAACTATTGCTTCTGATTCACAGACAGTAACTGCCGCTGACGGCAATGAAGAAGAAGAAAAAGTATCAACAGTTGAAGTAGCTGAATATGAAGACAGCGATTTTGATGAAGACTATGATGAAAGCACTGCAACAATAATAACACTAGCAGATACAATAACTGTATCAGGTGACAATGCAAGCGTCAAAGATAACATTGTCACAATAACAGCCGGTGGCACATATATCATCACCGGAACAGGCAATGGTCAGATAGTTGTCGATTCAGAAGATAAAGAGATTGTTAGACTTGTTATGAAGAATGCAACCCTTACATCAGACAGCGACTCTCCTATCTATATTGCACAGGCAAAAAAAACAATTGTCACACTTGCAGCCGGTACAACTAACCAGATAACTGATACTGCTTCTCACGAAGAAAGCACAGATGAAAATGCCATTAATACAGATGCTGCTATCTATTCAAAAGATTCTATTACAATTAACGGAAGTGGTTCACTTACAATTAATTGTACTAATGCTAATGGTCTGACAAGTAAGGATCACCTTGTTATAGCTAATGGAACACTTAATATAACAGCTGGCAATAATGGTCTAAAAGGCAAAGATTACGTTCTTATCAACAATGGTGACATAACAATTGACTCAGCTAACGATGGTATCAAATCAACTAATACCAAAGACACTTCCCTAGGCTATATCAGTATAGATGGCGGTAACATAACAATTAATTCTGATGGCGACTGTATACAGGCAGAGACTGATCTATATATTAATGGTGGAACATTCACTCTCACATCAGCTGATGGCAACTATGAAGTAAAAAGTGGCTCTGATATGCCAGGCGGTGGTATGATGGGCGGAGGTCAACGTCCTGATAATATACTCCCTTCAAATAGTTCAGATTCATCTGTAACCATGCCTGATGCAGCTAACCAAAAAACACCAGATAGTGTTACATCTGACACATCAAATACAACTAATGGAGGTACTTCTAACTCTTCAAATTCATCAACTGATAGTTCAGATAGTACAACAGAAGATGAAAGTACAAGTCAAAAAGGACTTAAAGCTTCATGTAATATTGTCATAAGTGGTGGTACTCTTAATATTAATACTGCTGATGATGCAATACACAGTAACCAGACAGTAACATATAATAATGCAACATCAACAATCGCTACTGGTGATGATGGTATTCATGCAGATAATACACTTACTATTAATAATGGAACTATTAATATTACAAAATGTTATGAAGGACTTGAAGCTTATGAGATAACAATTAATGACGGTGATATTGATATTGTAGCCAATGACGATGGAATCAATGCATCTGACAGTTCAGTATCAACAACTTCAACTGAACCTCAGATGGGCATGGGTGGAATGGATAACGGAACTGCTGTACTTAATATAAAAGGCGGTAATCTATATGTTAATGCATCAGGTGATGGTCTTGATTCTAACGGATACATCTATCAGTCAGGCGGATATGTCATCGTTGACGGTCCTACAAGTGATGGTGATGGTGCACTTGATTATGACCAGACTTATGCGATTACAGGTGGAGTACTTATGACAGCCGGTTCATCAGGAATGGCGCAGAATGTAAGTGATTCATCAACTCAGGGTTCTGTAATTGTCTACTTATCAGAACGCTATGATGGTGGCAAAAAAGTATCACTTACAGATGATTCAGGTAATGAATTATTAAGTTTTACACCTGCTAAATCATTCAACTGCATACAGTTTTCTTCATCTGATATTGTAACTGGTGGTACATATAAGATACTCATAGACGGAACAGAAGTAGAATCTTTCACAGCTGATACTACAGTAAATACAGCTGGAACAGCTACTAGTACAATGGGCAAAGGTCAAGGTGGCCCTGGTGGAGAGATGCCTTCTGGCGAAGTTCCTTCCGGTGAGATGCCTTCTGGCAATACCAATTCTAACTCATCAGGAAAAAATAATAAAAAAGCAAAGAATAGTGATAATTCTGGTTCAGGCACTAATACAAGTGAAACAGCTGGTGACAGCATCTAAAATACATTGTTAAATCGAGTAGGAGGCGGTGATTAACCGCTAGGCGCACAACATGAAAAAGCCAGTAGTTTTTTATGTCTACTGGCTTTTCAAATAACAAAATAATCACCTTACCAATAAAGCAACTTTCTTATTTCATCAGATGTTCTTAATAATCTTTTCCAGTCTTCAAATGTTCTTACCGCTTCAACACTAAGCAACTCTACATTTTTTTCTAATTGCATAAATGAATTTCTTAGCTCTATGCTTTTTTCTAGTATATCATCATCAATCATCACTTCATCCAAAAAAAAGATTTAATGTATCCTCATGCAGAAAGCTAATAACATCTATCGAAAATTCTTCAAATAGATTATGTTTAATTGTATCATCACTTTCTGTCAGCAAATAACTCCCACATTCTTGAATTGTTTTTTTAAAGTTTTCATATCTTTCTTCTAATGAAATCATCATCTCATCACCTCTAATCATAAATTATAGTTGCCTTATCACCTTTGCTTCCGCTTCTTCTGTCAGCAGTTTCTTCGGCAGGTGTTTTTCGAGGTCTATTGCATCGTCTGCTTTCTTTACAAGCTTCTTGATTCCGTCTGCCACGTTGTCAAGGTGTTTTAGTCCGCTTTCAACTATTCCGTTGCCAAGTACTTTGCTTGCCTTACCTGTCTTTGTGAAGGCATCGGCTCCGGGGATTATACTTAATGCACTGAGTCCTGCATTTATATAATCTCCTTCTGTAAGATACAGCACTGCATTTACTGCATCGCATATATCTCCATGCTTCCGTCTTTGGCATATCTTACAAGCAGGTTTTTGCTCTGTCTGTCATAACAGTATTCTTCTGTACCGCTTTTTATCCTGTAGTTCTCATCATCATAAGTGTACTGCGATGATGATGTTTTTACAAGTCTTCCTGCAGCATCATATTCATATGATGTTGTCTGTTTTCTTCCATTTGTTACACTTTTAACAAGGTCTTTTGCATTATATGTATTATTCCAAGATTCACAGTTGCTGTTACAGCACTTATTGCATCCTCATTGCCCTGCTCTGCCGTATAATACGCAGCCTCCCCTCCGTATGTCTGATATATAGGGAATATCTTAAGTCCACCGTCAAGTATTGTCTTTACTTCTTCTGTAGTCATCTTCTTATCAAGCTTGCCACTCTTTGAATTGGTAAGATATCTTCCTACATAACTGTATCCTGCGTCCTTAAGTGTCTTTACCTTGGCACTGTCAAGTCTTGTGCTTGTATCACATGCCTGTGCACTTCTTGTTGTATCACCGCATGTTGTAAACAATGACATTAATGTTCCCCTATCTGCATCACCAGTCTCATTAAGACACATAAATCTCTGGAACTTTGCCACCTGACGCTTAACTTCTGATGAATATACACCTTTATTACTAAAAAGTAAATCTACTTAAATGGAAACTTTTTTGTTTCCATTTAGATAGAATCCACGCAATTATACTCTTAAATTGCTTTCGGCTATATCCTTCCCACTACCGGGTGGATTCGGGACTTTAACCCGTTAGAAACGTGCGCCACTAGGCGCACAGCATAATAAATCCCCATTAAGTTATAAAGCTACATAAAGCTTAAAACTTAATGGGGATTATATTTTGTAAATATCAATCAATATTCAATATTAAGATTATAGCAAGTATTATTCTACTACTTCACCTTGTGCAATACGTTGAACATGAGATGCATGTTTAATAACAAAATCAACATAACCGTCAATATCTTTTCCAACACCTATATCAAATTGTTTATAGCCATATTCTTTAAGTCTTTTTTTCTTGCTTGCTGTAAGATATTCTCCTGGCATAACATTCATATTATGATCATATAGACTGAATTCTTTTCTGTGTTTACCAATACCAGTACCAATATATCCTATTTCACTCATGTTCCATTTTTTATAACCAGTCATTGTTCCTGATGGCAGTTTATATAACAGTTCACCTTTTCCTGTGATAAACATATCTCCATACATATCATTAACCTGATAATTCTTCTCAAATTCTTCATCAAATTTCTTATTAGCATTCTTATCACTCTTTATAGCCAAGAGTAAGATTATACAAAATGCTACTATAATTACATATCCTATTATGGGCATCGTATTTTTCCTTTCTACATCTTAATCTTTATGAGCTACACTTTAACTTAAAGGCAAGTCAAAAAAATGACTTTCATCCCTTAGGCAATCCTATGGTGTTTTACTACAAATTTATAACATTCTTAGATCCAGTCAAAGTCACCACCAGTAACGGCAAGGCTTAATAACTTATCATACTTCTCAACTTCTTCCTTGTCACTTAACATCTTGATAAGCTTTGCATCCTCTTTTATAACTGGCATCTCATCATCAGGTCCTATCTCCATGTCCGGTTCTTCACCACAATATGGACATACTAACGATGGCGCAATCTTAATGTCAAGAAATCTGCTGCCACATTCCTTACATTCATAATATCCGCAACGCTCTGTATCGTCTGGCACATAATACATATTATATCTTCATCTCCCTTTATTTTTTATTTACTACAACAGATGGTCTTGCAGTTTTTATAAGTTCTTCTATCTCTTCAAATACTTGCATTGTTGATGCAATACCATTCATAATTACTTTATTCTGTGAATTACATATATCATAAGCATATGATGCCTTGAGTGGATTCGCAGTAGTACTTGCCATCTTGCAATAATTAAGACTTACAATATCAGTTCTCTTTATGAATAAATACTTTAAATCTCCACCGTATGTACTGCTCTTACCTACATAATCCATAGTAAGAAACATTGTCTCTGTAATATCTGTCTTAATCTGCATAATTGGCTGTGACTGCATCTGTCTGTCAAACTGTTCAACTTCATCATCCGTCTCAAGAAGTGAATTCACACAATCTCTTGTAAATTTTGTAACATCTTTTTTATTCGCTTTTGACTTAACTAATACTACAAATAATATTATAACTGCAAACAGCACTATCATTCCTATCATACCACCTCTTCCTTCAGGTGTCGACATTGCACCTCCTGCAATTGCTGCAATAATGATTATTGCAAACATAATTGGTAACACAATAAAAACTATGTTCTTTCCTTTCATGCTTTGATCTCGTTTTGCTTTTGTCTGTTCCTCATACTTTTCAAGCCAAATTGACTTCTTCATTTGTATGCCCTCCTTATTATTTATTCGCAGAATCAAAGAATCTCTAATGCACCTCTATGACTTTTGCATTAAGATGTAACTATCTTAATCAATATGTTATATAAAAAAGACTTCATTAATGCACTATTAAGACTTTATACTTCTGCACTCTTCTCAACATAGATATTAACATAGAAAAAGTAGCAATGTAAATGGGCTTTTAGGACCGTATTATTGCTACTTTTTATATATAATCTGTTTAGATTTTTCTCTTAAATCAAATATGATATTGATAATATTATCTCATTATGTTTTTTATTTTTCGCATAATATATAACCATTTTCCATATTTCTAAGTTTTCCTTCTACAACATATTGAAGAGGATCTATGTAATCTTTTACGCTTACAATATCAAGATTTTTCGAATTACATTTTACTCTGACAAGATGATAGTTTTCCCCATTACTTAATGCCATCTTCATCTGCTCATTAGACAGACGAATAATATTACTATATATACTAGTTTCTGTATTAGTCTTAATCTCATAATATTTTGTAACGCATTCTTGGTTTGCATCTTCATATATAACTTTAATATCCCATCCCGGTTGATTATAATTATCAGTGTCTGGTTTTATTATCTCCAAGCTTTCATTATCATCATTCATCATAATACAACCATTTTGTATATCACGCACCAATTTGTAATTATGATTAACATAGGTATCAATCAGCCTATTATATACATAATTTTCTCCTGCTTTTCCGATTTCTTTTAATCTTTTAGAGCGTTCTGCATAGTTAAGACTGGATAAATATTCATCTCCACCATAATATACATCTTCTTCGTTTATATAATCTTCTTCGTCCATATAATCTTCTTCATATTTACTTGCTTTAGCAGTTTTAAGTACCTGTTGTAGTTCTTCAACATTACTCACTCCTACCAATTTTAACATATTATCAAATTCTCTAGCCTTATTGTTAAGATTAACTGCTGCCTTAGTAGTAAGAAGTTTCATCTGATCTTCCTCCTTACTAAATGCCGGAAACAAAGTAGCTGCCACTTCTGAATTACTACTAATCCAGCCAAGCAATTGTGTACAAGCTTCCTGATATTCTGTTTTGGTCTCTGATAGACTTGTATGCAAAAGCAAGTTCTGAACTACATTATTAATAGTATATGCTGCATCCTTATCTCTATACTCTCTTAGATTCCAATCATTAATATTAATTCTCTTATCTACAAGTTTCTTAGAAATATCACATTCTGAATAATCATCTGCAAAGATGGTTATTATACCCTTAAGTTCATCATCTATCTTATCAATATTCATTTCTCTTCCCATTCCAAAATCACCATTTTGATTAAGAAATATATAGCTATTATTCAATGTATCATACGATATAAATCCCCCACTTGCAGCATATAGAATATTAAGCCACTCTATAGTCTCTTGCTCGTCAATCTCTAGCATCTCTGACAATGTTTCGATATTCTGTGCTCTCACTACTGCTTCTAGCATCTCTCTTAACACACTTCTATATGTAGTTCTCCATAGATTATAACTATCTAGTGAACTTTCTGATACTTCTTTTTCAATATCTATATCTACCTTATAAAATACTGTTGCTAATTTTTTTATATTAACATTACTTCCATTAGCAATCATTATTATCCATGCATCATGCCATGCTTTTATATATTCCTGTTCATGATGTGCATAGTCAATTACTCTAAATGCCCTATCAGCTCTTCGTGATATATAATTGATTAAACGATCTACCTCATATTCTGCTATTACCGTTTCATCTTCAACATTAAAATCTTTTCTAAGAAGTATATCTCTTATATTAAATGAATCCTCACCCGCCGCTTGAAGTATATTCAATTTTTCAGAAACATCTTTTAAGAATTCCGGAATACCAGGATCTTTCTTAATAACTTTTATACTTCTAAGTTCAATATCACTACCCTCTTTATAATTCTGATTTACAAATATTTCAATTTCACCAGAACGTATTAATGTAGCCATTTTAGGATCTTGCATTCCGACATTATAGAGCAACTTAATCCATTCTGTTTTTGATATGACTGATGTATCAATCCAGTTATTAGCTATATCTTTTGCTTCAATTAATAACTGTTCAATGGTTATCCATATATTTGGAACATCATATCCCTCAAACACTTTTTGCCACTCTATATTATCACATGAATTATGTATGCCACTCGCATAGAATAAAAGTTCTTGCACACTTTTTCTTTCTTCTTCTGAATTTGCTCTTATTAGCCTAACATTATCTTCAGCAATAGAATATTTTCTTCCACTTGCATCGCCACAATCAAATATCTGCTTATGAGCAATAATATCAAAACATCTTTCATACAGATTCTCTATAACCCACTTCTCGGACCATTCTTTATTAGGTTCATATATTGGCATATGTAATACATTATATATATCTTCATATTCATATTCTATAAGCTTATCAAGAAATTGTTGATACATATCAACTGCATCGATAATAATTGCTTTATTATTCATAGCATCTAGCGAAATCTCATTATCCACAAGACTTATATTACTTCTTGGCTCATTTGGTTTTAATTGTCTGCTATTTATCACAATAGGGAATGGAAATTGTTCAGAACCGATTAATGGAAAATCAATATATACCTTAGGCATATTTTCACTCATTGGAAGTATCTTCTTATCCTGACTAGAACATGCCATTGTTATCTCATGTTCGTTAATCACAATTTTTTTATATATGATACTTATAATTTCTTCCATCTGTCCATTATGTGATATCTTTTTAATATCCTTCTGAGTAAGCCAATCTCCAATACTCTTATCACTCATATTATTGTACTCTATATGATCTTTTATCTCAGATGTATCCCATATAATTTCAACTTTTCCAATAATATCTGAAAATAGCATTATATATGGCAATGTATTATTCATATCATCAACACCGATTTTAGCTATTCTTTTACTTCTGTCATTATCAAGATGATAAGAAAAACTTGTATTATATTGACTTCTGTCAAATTCTTCTTCGGATATTGCTTTTTCCTCATCTATATTCAGTAAATCTTTAAGTGTCATTTTAATTGCATCAAGTATCTCTTCCTTATTACAACCTGTACGATCTAACGCAATCGAAAATCTCTTATATGGTTCATCTTTCTCCTTAATATAAGAATTCAGACTAACAATCTCACTGAGTTGGTATGTAGACATAAATCCTGTTCCAAACTGTCCTATTCCATCACCAGGATTCTTAGATGAAACCTGGTGAATAATTGAAAGTATGTCTTTAACACTAAATACCTTACCACTATGACTAAATTCAAGTGTTGAATCAGTAAGTTTTATTCTTATAGATACTGGAGCTTTCTCTTCCTTATCACTATAAGCAAGATCTCTTGCATTCTGTATAAGTTCCATTATGAATCTTCTTGCCTGATTATCATCAGACTCATTTCTTATCTTATTCATAAACTGTAAAAGTTTATTTGCTACATTGGTCTGATAGACTGCATTTATACTACTTGTGATTTTCTCATTATAACAACTCATTTTAATTCCTCCAATTTCTAATAATTAATCTATTATTCTTCAAATTTCTCCATAGCAAATGCAATTTCAGCCCAATCATCCAAAGAGCTTTTTGGCTGACTTTTTTTACTCTTATCCTCTACTTCAATCTCTTCATCATCGAATCCAAAATCATCCTTAAAATAATCAAAAGGACTTTTTGGCTGACTTTCTTCATTCTTATCCTCTGCTTTAATCTCTTCTTCATCATCGAATCTAAATTCATCATCAAAATCATCAAAATCATCAAAAAGACTTTTTTCATCCTCATCCTTTATTTCAACTATCAAATCTTTTGACTCTGATTTCTCAATCATTTCTTTAATTTCCTGTTTTGTTAATTCAATTTTAATTGTCATTTTTTCTACTCCTTTATTAATTAAACTTTTTGACTAAAATAAAACAAGCTTTGGCTTTTTTAAATCGGCAAAAAAAGCCACCTTAATTCATAAAAATAGAGACAATCCTTAATTAATACCTAAGCAAAATATATCATATCTCTTATGTGATATAATGCCTATTCATTGCATAATTCATATTGTCTATATTTCTGAATTAACGTGGCCACCTGTTTAATTCAATGTCTGAATATGTTATAACATAACATTTCTTAGAAATCTAGAGTGAGTTTTCTGTGTTTTTCGCTTTAAGCAGCATGTATTTTGAAAACAGCATCTAAACATTTTTTTCAAGCTACTTAAAAAAATTTTAATGCTAGTCAACTTTTTTTAATGCTAGTCATTTTTCATATTACAGTTTTTTAGTATTTCTATTGATATAGTATTCCTTTACTATTGAGTAGTTTTTGTTGATTTTTCAATATAATAGTCATCCATAACAATGTTAGCTGGAATTATCTCATTTGAAAGACCACCAAATATTTCAAATACATCTTCTCTACAAAGCGATTGAGTAATCGCACAGAATCATTCTCATGAATAATTGTTTCTAATTCAAGTGGACGTTTTAGTTTATACCCACTCTGATTTAAAGTATAATCTTTTTTTAATCTATTACGTAGTAGCATACTAATATTTTACCATAAATCCCAGGTTTTTCGAAGTCTGGGATTTATTTTTTAGATTATGTATCGCATTAGCATAGAAAAAGGGGCTGACGCACTAATTCTTTGTGCGTCAGCCCCATATGTACGCTTAAAATCACAAAAGATTATTTATCCTCGTTATGACCAGCATACTCGTCATTATTTCGTTCTTGGAGACTTCCGACGTCCCATTGTGGAAAAGCACTGGCTTCCTCCAGAAACGATTATACTATTTAATCCTTGCAATGGCTTTGACTTTAGCAAGTAAATTTTCAGCAATTTTAACCTCAGCAGCAGCCTTCGCCTTAGCCATCTTCTCAATCTCCTGAGCCGTCTTATGCTTCTTAGCCTCCTTAATCTCTCTATCATTCTTCATACTCTTCTTAAAAGCCTCATCAACATCTGTAGTATATGTTTTACCTTTTTGAATAGTAGGTTTCCAATTTGCCGGTGCATTTATACACGCATTATTATCAAAGAAAAATACCTTATCAAGAATAATACAACCTATTTCATTATTTTGCACCTTATCCTGTACTCCTACTTGCATTGCTAGCTGTGACGCAAAACCATTACCTTTACCATATTTATTCCATGCATTAGGAATAGTTAACTTCTTATACTCTACAAAATAACCGCCACCTACAATTTGACCTTGTTGATTGGTTCCTTGTTTATTGTGAAGCTTAAAGAGAAATAATTCTCCTTGTTCAAGTGCTCTAAACTCTGGGTTAGGGCTTTGCCAAAAATTCACTTGTCCACTATTATACACAGCTATTATAGCATCTAACCACTTATTATCTGTATTTGCTACATAAAATTTGCTCATTTCTTTTCCTTCTTTCATTTATCTATATTTATTTAAAATTACATTAAGTCATTTTCTGAATCTCGTCTTTTTATTACATTCCTCTCATCACTCTAGCAAATACATCATAATTCCTTGTATCCTTTGAACTACAATATACTGCGAATTCTATATTCTTGAATGCATATCTATATTCTGTCACAACTTCTCTTGCTGCTCTGGCTACTACTTCAGGATTATTCATGAATGCTCCACATCCAAATGCCCCAAGAATTATACATTCATTGCCATTCTTAATTGCTACATCAAGTATTCTTCTTAATCTCTTCACATGAATCGCAAGTAACTCCTTATCAGTAACTTTTCTGATATACTTAGTGTCATTGCGCATATTTCTAGAATTAAGATTAGGTGCTGCACATGTTATCATATTAACCTTATATACTTCATTATCAGGCAATTTTACCGGATTTGATGTATCTGACTTGAATACCACTACATCCGGAGTATATATTATATCATCATTATATATTCTGTCCTGTAACGCTCTATGTGGATTGTAGAATTCTCTCTTATTACTCTCTGTTACAAGACACAGATATGCTGTTGATATTCTGCATATTGATTCTTCCTGTGCCGTTGCACCCTTTACAACGCCACCTCCCGGATTAACTGCAGATGCAAAATTATGTATTACAACGTTTTCTCCATCAGCCACATAGACTTTGGCAGCTTCGCAGGTACGTTTTCTACTAACATTTACTTTAGCTTTTTCTTCATATTTATCTTTTGGCACATTACCAATGTCATCAGTTTCCTTGATTATTACCTGACCTTCAATTGACGCTTCAACATCTTTAGCATATTTAGTCTTACTAAGGCTCTCTGTGTCATTAAACACTTTTATGTTCTCATCTCTTCCCATTGTTAATTAACTCCTCTCATCGTATACTATTTTTCCAGTTAATTTCAAATTAGTGTTTCTAAAAAAAGTAAAAAAGCCGCACAATCCATAAAAATACTCTTAATACAGACACACTTTTCTAACACAAAGTAATACTATTCTCATAGCATTATTTTGCATCTTGTGTTATAATATTATATACCTTTACAAATTTGTGCGGCTAAATGTTTTTACCTTATAGGCATCATAAACCTTTATTGTTCATTTGTCAACCATTGATAATTCTGCTCAAGCTAGCTATTTTACTACATTTTGTCAAAACGACGTTAGTCTATCTTTTTTAAGCATGTCGCAAAGCTAGTCACCCCTATCTTATTTACCTAAAAAAATTCGAGCTATTTATACATATATTGTGTTACTCTCGCTTTTATATGTTTAATTTTTTAATGCCCCAAGACTTCTCTTAAGTATCCCATGCATATAAGCAATCGCCATCCCATAATTAACCATAGGCACGTTTTTTTGTTTTGCTGATTTATAGCGATATTTCACTTCTTTTTCATTAAGCATACATGCTCCACAATGTATTATTAACTTATATTCTTCAATATTCTCAGGAAATTCTGTTCCAGATGTGAATGTAAATTCCGGCTCGGCTTTCGTATACTGTCTTATCCATCTTGGAAGTTTCTCTGTTCCTATATCCCCACACTGTCTATGATGCGTACAACCTTCTGATATAAGAATCTTATCTCCATCTTGTATGCTCTCAATTGTTCTTGCACTCTCAATCGCCTGTCTAAAATCTCCCTTATATCTTGCAAAAAGAATTGAAAATGATGTAAGGCGTATATCGTCAGGCACTGTCTTATTAACATACTCAAACACCTGACTGTCACATATTACAAGCGATGGCTTAACTCCTAGTTTATCTAATGTAAGTGCAAGTTCGCTCTCTCTTGTGACTACTGGCATCGCACCTGCTTCAAGTATATCTCTTATGACCTGCTGCTGTGGCAGAATAAGTCTTCCCTTTGGTGCAGCCGAATCAATCGGAACTACAAGTACAACAATATCACCATATTCAATCAAATCGAAGACAAGTTTTTTCTCAGGTATTTTATTCGCATTAAGACCTATTATCGCTTCCTTTAATTCACTAATTCCAACTTTATCAGTCGCTCTTCCATATACACTTGTAACTCCATTGTCTATAATAGTCTTACCTGCTCTGTCATCTTCTATCTTATTATAAAAAATAACAAATGGCAGTTTTTTCTCCTGTATCTTCCGAACAATCATAGCATCCTCCAAAAACAGATTATCTCCATCAACAACAACTATTGCAATATCTGTCTTATTAAGCATCTGATAACTTTTTTTACTCTTAATTCTCCAAGTTCTCCCTCATCATCAATTCCCGGAGTATCAATAATCACTACCGGTCCTATCGGAAGCATCTCCATTGACTTAATTACTGGATCTGTTGTTGTTCCTTTTATATCAGATACTATCGCTATATTCTGATTAGTAAGTGCATTCATAACTGTTGATTTACCAGCATTACGCTTACCATATATTCCAATATGTACTCTCTCTCCTGAAGGTACTGAATTCATACTCATACTATATTTCTCTTTTCATATATAAAATCCTTCGTTTGTCATAGGCGGAAAACCACTACCTTTAGGTGGTGGGTAGTTGACATTTTCTCATTTTAATATCTTAACATTATACTTTTTAAATTTTCTTTTTATAACATTGATTATTGCCAACATTCTTAATCTTATAAGCTTGTTACATTTTATATAATATTTATATCTTATATAACCAACAAAAACAAAGCTTTATACTATTTTTAACAACCTTAGCAGTTGTTCTTCATTCTCTATTCCTCTTAAACTTTTTTGATAATCCCGTTAAAAAATGAGACACAGCACTATACTGTGTCTCATTTGACTATTAACTTTAGTAGCAACGGTTCTAAAAACGAAAATCTCTACTGCCTTCTTCTATCTTCTTAAGATTATCAAGCACTATCTGTCTTACTTTTTCATTAGGAATGTTCTTAAGCTCATCAATTATAAGTTTGTCTCCGACTTCTTTTGTATCAGCTTTTGCATAATCCATAAGATACTCTTTAAGAGTCATATGTGCATTAGGATAACAACAGTTTTGAATCTGTCCGCTCTTGCATAATGACATAAATCTGTCACCTGTTCTTCCTTCTCTATAACATGCTGTGCAAAAACTTGGGATATATCCTAATTCCATAAGCCATTTAACTACCTCATCAAGTGTTCTATTATCTGATACATCAAACTGTGCTGAATTATCTTCTTCTTTTTCTTCTTCTGCATACCCACCTACGCTTGTTCTTGAACCGCCACTAATCTGTGATAGACCAAGTTTTAATACTTTTTCTCTAATCTCTTTGTCATCATTCTCCGCTATTTTTGAGTATACTGTCTTAGCTGACACTCCGTCAAGCATTCCAAGTTTTCCAGATATGGCACTTATAACACTACCCGGTGCATCGACAGCTACACTTATAATGGAAACTTTTCTCTTTGGGTATGGTATTCCAACAAGAGCAACTCTCATCTCTTCCACTGTACCACCATCTTTCTTAATATAGTTTACAGTCAGACGCATCTTCTTGTTCACTAATATTTAAAAAGGCATACCATCTTGGCATGCCCTCGTATTTTAACATAGTAAATCGTTGAATTCAACAGTATTCTTTGCATTTATTGTACTTTTTTCAAATCATTTTGTCAAAAAAATATCATTATTCTGATAATTTTTTCACATTTTTTATTTCATACTTATAGATTCAATTGCAACACTTCCACCTCTTACTACTTCAACATTATGATATGACTTTGTAATAAGATTAATAAGATTGTTATTCTGATTCTCTGTCTGCAGACATTCAAGTAATATACTGTCTTTGCCATAATCGGCAATTTTTACATCATATACCTGTGCAATTCGCATAATCTCTGCTTTATCGCTGTCTTTTAGCGATTTTACTTTAATATATAGTACTTCTTTTTTATGAAGTGACTTGCCAGACAGATCTATTACTTTAATAACTTCAACCATACAATTAAGTTGTTTTTTTATCTGTTCAAATGTATTATCATCACCTTCAACACATAATGTCATTCTTGAAATTGTTACATCTTCTGTCTCTCCAACCGTAAGACTGTGAAGATTATAACATTTTCCAGAGAACAGACCTGCTATCTTTGCAAGTACACCTACTTCATTTTCTACATATAATGAAAGCCATCTCATTTCCATAATCATCTACCTCCAATTCTATTAACAGTCCATAATCATATTATCAAGTGGTTTGCTTCCCTGTCCCATAGGAAGAACAAGGTTCTCCGGATCAATTATGAATTCAATAATCGTTGGAGATTCTGTATTCTTATCTGCCTCGTCAAATGCTTTTTCTATCTCATCTTCGTTCCATACTCTTATTCCTTTTGCGCCATAACTTTCTGCAAGTTTTACAAAATCCGGTGAATATGGAGGACATTTCTTACCTGCATCCATGCAATTTCTATCACAGCTCTTTCTATATCTTAGACATGTACATGAATATCTCTTATCAAAATATACTGTCTGCATCTGTCTTACCATTCCAAGATAACTATTATTAAAAATACAGAATATAAAAGGTGTCTCTTGTGACATAGCAGTTGCAAGTTCCTGTATATTCATCTGTGCTCCACCATCACCTGATATACAGATTACCTGTCTGTCTCTATTACCTATCTTTGCACCAATCGCTGCCGGAAGACCAAATCCCATAGTTCCAAGTCCGCCTGACATAACTAGCTGTGTGTCTTTTGTCATCTTAAGATACTGAGCTGTCCACATCTGATGTTGTCCTACATCTGTTACGATAATTCCGCCCTGATATCTGTCACTTATTATATCAATAATCTTCTCTGGTGACATTCCTTTTGGTTTATCAATATGCATAGGATGTTCTTCATCCCATGTCTTTATCTCTTCTCTCCACAGCTTGGTATCACATTCTTTTGCACGTTTTAACATCTCTTTTATTGCAAGTTTTGCATCTGCAACTATTGGAACATCTACAGATATATTTCTTGATATTGATGCTGCTTCGATATCAATATGTATTATAGTCGCATTCTTTGCGAATTCTTCTACTTTTCCTGTTATTCTATCATTGAATCTTGTTCCTATTGAGAATAGAACATCACATCTTTGAATAGCTCTATTTGATGCAAATGAACCATGTAATCCAATATTACCAACATACATCTCATCATCTGTATCAATTGCGCCTCTTCCCATAACTGTTGTAATTACTGGTACTTGTGTTATATGTGCTAGTTCTGTAAGTTCTTTTTTTGCTCCTGATATCTTAACACCACCGCCTATTAAGAATACTGGTTTTTTAGCTTTTTCCAATATCTCCATAGCTCTCTTTATCTGTCCTTCGTGAACTGTCTCATTAGGCTTATATCCTCTTATTGATATCTGTGATGTAAAATCATCTTTATCATATTCTTCTACCATTATATCTTTTGGAAGATCTATAAGAACCGGACCGGGTTTACCTGTTCTTGCTATATAGAATGCTTCTCTTATTATTCTTACAAGATCTTCTCTTTTTCTTACTGTAACACAATGTTTACATATTGTTCTTGTAATTCCTACTATATCTACTTCCTGAAATGCATCATTACCAATAAGTTTGGTTGGTACCTGACCTGTAAAACATACAAGTGGGACACTGTCATAGTTGGCTGTTGATATTCCTGTTACAAGATTAGTTGCACCCGGACCACTTGTAACTAGACATACTCCTGTCTTACCTGTACTTCTTGCATAGCCATCTGCTGCATGAATAAGTCCCTGTTCATGTCGTGGAAGGACTACATCTATGTCTTTCTCATCATATAATGCGTCAAATATGTCTATTGCATTACCGCCCGGATAACCAAAGACTATATCAACACCTTCATTTTTCAATACCTTTACAAATGCTTCTGTTCCTTTTATACTCATGTGCCATTCCTTCCTCTCTTATATTTTTCGATACAACGGTTTTATGCAATCCTACGGCCATTCATACTCCACTAATTTACTTCGTAAATTGCTCCGTATTCATGTCCGTTCGCCTGATAAGTTCAGTCATATTTTCATGCGAGCATGAAATATTGCTGAATTTATCTATAGCTTTTGTGCGATACCACGGATTGCTTCGTCTTCGACTCTCGCAATCCTACGGCCATTCATACTCCGCTAATTTACTTCGTAAATTGCTCCGTATTCATGTCCGTTCGCCTGATAAGTTCAGCAATATTTTCATGCAAGCATGAAATATTGCTGAATTTATCAGGCTTGTATCGCGCAAAAAGCCCCGGGTTGTAGGAACTACAACCCAGGGCGAATATTCTATCCGTGGTACCACCTGTATTCAGTAAATACTGCACTCTAAGATACGGATTATTATATATTATAATCGATATCCATCTCCTATAACGTGGAGCCTACGTTGAAGCCTACTTGAAGATATTCTAATTGATAATATTATATTCCCAATATTGCTTATTATCACTATAATCTACTATATCTTTCTTTCAGTTCACTGCTCAAAGGCTACTTCCATATCTCTCGAAAAAAGCTTGCACCTACCGCTTTCTCTCTGAATTCTAAGATGATATGTACTCCTCCTTATCATCGCTTTTGTTTATATCTTAATCTTAATCCATTACACCATATATAGATGTAACGCAATAACTAACTAAAGTATAATCTATTAATAAAGTCATGTCAACCTTTTAGTTTTATATTTTTTATTTTGTATATAATATCTGTACAAAACCTATCAATACGATTATTATTTACTGTTATTTTTTCGACCTCTAAGGATATTTTCTTTAATATTCTCAAATGTCTCCTGATATTTTGTTGATTTTGCACCAGGGTTACGTTTTATCATCTTGAGTGTATCTCTTGAGAATATGTTATTCATCTTCTCTGTATTTATTGCAAATTTTGATTTCATATCAAGAAGTTCTTCTCTTAATTGAGCTGTCTTTGCAATCTTTTCATTGTTCTTAAGTGCATCTACACGAGCTGATAATTCTTCGATAATATCTGTAAATTTCTGGTTTCTTGCTTCTCGTTGTGCTTCTTTTTCCTTTTCTTTACGAATCTTCTTCTCATTAGCTTCGCTTTCTGCTACAGCCTCGATAACTTCAAGTCTCTTCTGTAACATCTTAAGTTCATTCTTAACACCCTCCATCTTACCAAGCAGGACTTTGAGATCCATAGCTGTTCTGAATGATAATGAGAAGTCGGCAGCTACATATATAGTAAGTGCAAATGTTACAATATTAACTACATCATTATTAAGACTCATTACAAAATGATCTATTGGTTTATGAAGTACATTGACCATTGCAATACTCAAAAATCCCCATGCTATTGTTGATGACAAACATATATGTCCCATGAAGTTAAACTTCTGATTGCTATAATCCCAATATCGCACTTTAAAAAGTGCCTCCATACATATACCTGTTACAAGTTCAAGTATTGTTGCAGCAAGTGCTCCACCTAAAAATACCAATATATTGTTTCCTCTAAGTGGTATCGTTACAAATAGTACTACTATTGCTCCAGAGCCATATATTGGCAGGAATGGTCCTTTCATAAATCCTCTGTTAACAAACTTTCTCTTCTTAAGTGATACATAAGTTGATTCAAAACACCATCCTAGAAAACAATAAATATAAAAAAATAAAAGCCATTGAATTAATGTATATTCTCCCATTAACTAAATCCTTCCTTTCAAGCAATCTTGTCCTTTCTGCTATTTACTAAGTAATTGCAGATACAGTTTATATAATATTATATTGTAACATAGTGATTGCGTTTTATCAAAATCTACTTATTACATTTCGACATTATCTAAATATTGTATTAAGAGAAAAGAAAATGCAAAGAAACCTGATGCTTATGCACCAGGCCTCTAATTCCCACAAAAAGATATTTTATCTTTGTTCCTTGTAAGGAGTCTAATATACTTATTAAAATATTAATGATGGAATAATCTTATTCCTGTAAATGCCATTGTCATATTATATTTGTTACATGTATCAATAACATTGTCATCTCTGATTGATCCACCTGGCTGTGCAATATATGATACACCACTTCTATGAGCTCTTTCAATATTATCGCCAAATGGGAAGAAAGCATCTGATCCAAGTGCTACACCTGTTAATTTATCAAGCCATGCTCTCTTTTCTTCTCTTGTGAATACTGGTGGTTTTACTTTGAATGTATTCTCCCATACACCATCAGCAAGAACATCCATATAATCATCGCTCATATATACATCGATTGCATTATCTCTGTCAGCTCTTGAAATCTTGTCTTTGAACTGAAGTGAAAGTACTTGTGGTGACTGACGAAGGAACCAATTATCTGCTTTACCTCCAGCAAGTCTTGTACAATGAATTCTTGACTGCTGTCCTGCACCAATACCAATAGCCTGTCCGTCAAGTGCATAACATACTGAATTAGACTGAGTATATTTAAGAGTAATCATAGCAACAGCAAGATCTATCTTGGCACTTTCTGGTAACTCTTTATTCTCTGTAACAATATTTGCAAAAAGTTCATCATCTATCTTAAGTTCATTTCTTCCCTGCTCAAATGTAATTCCAAAGATACTTCTCTTCTCGATTGGAGCTGGAACATAATCAGGATCTATCTTTATAACTGTATAATTGCCTTTTTTCTTAGCTTTTAATATCTCAAGAGCTTCTGGTTCATATCCAGGTGCTATAACACCATCTGATACTTCTCTCTTAATCATAAGAGCTGTTGATACATCACATACATCTGAAAGTGATATAAAATCACCAAAAGATGACATTCTATCAGCACCTCTTGCTCTTGCGTATGCACATGCAAGTGGTGATAATTCTCCAAGATCGTCTACCCAATATATTTTTTTAAGAGTATCTGATAATGGCTTACCAACTGCTGCACCAGCAGGTGATACATGTTTAAAAGAAGTTGCTGCAGGAAGTCCTGTTGCTCTCTTTAATTCACTTACAAGCTGCCAACCATTGAATGCATCCATAAAGTTGATATATCCAGGTCTTCCATTTAATACTTCAATAGGAAGTTCGCCATTTTCCATATATATTCTTGATGGTTTCTGATTAGGATTACAACCATACTTTAATTCTAATTCTTTCATTGAAAATATCCTCTTTTCTATTTATTCTTATTGATAATTCTTGTCTCATATTTGCCTGTTTCAATATTAATATAACGTACAAATAATGATACTTTATTATCTTCGTTAAGATTATTCCATAATGAAGCTGTAAATTCATCAATATCACCTGATAATGATATTAACTTAGGTTCTCCTTCAAAACTTGGAAGTGGATTACCATCACATTTGTATGTATGAATAAATCTTCCTTCACCGGCCTTTGGATTGTTATATGCAAATGTGAATCTGTTACATGATGAACCATCGCCATTATTACTCTTTAAGATTGACATTGCATAATTAAACTTGCCATCTTCTATATGCATAATTCCTGATATTCTAGGTGTATAATTTGGAGCATCAGGCTCAAACTCTCTTGTTCTTAATGCCTGTTCAAATGTCATCTGCTTATCCATTAACTCATAGATAGTATCAGTCTGATCACCATTAGTTACTATTGTCTTATTACCTAATACTCTTACAGGTGAATATATAATAAGACTTGGATCTGTAAGTTTTGATGGATCAAATGCCTGTGTACGGATTCCTTCACCATCTTCGACAAATACTCTGTTTCTGCTATTAACGCTTCTTCCCATTATAAAATAAGCTGTTACTGCATGTACTCCATCTAAAGACTTTCCAATTATGATTCCTCTTCCTGGATATGAATTATCTCTAAGTTCTTTTTCAATTGATAAGATTTCCATCCTTGCTCTCCTTACTTTTCTTTTATTAATAAAGCATATAAATTTGTTACTTGTTATTATTATACCTTATAAATATGTTTTTTTAAAGATCTACACCTATTAAAAATAATAATATATTTTCACTGAAATTCGAATAAATAAGGCAGAATTCTTTTAAAAAACGTCTGATATATTAAAACTCCATATATTAAAATCTAATATATTTTTCTATCTTACATCTGTTTTTAGCAAAACGTTCCCATACAGATGGAACAATAAGTCCATCTTCGTTCATCTTCTCAAACTCATCAATATTCACTATTTTTGCATCTATTACTTCTCCATCCTGAAATACAACCTCCGATAAATTAGGTTCATGAATATATAAATATGTGTCTACAATTGAATGTTTACGAATAAGTGTCCCTACAAAAGTAAGTTCTCCAGGTTTTGGTGCAAGACCTGTCTCTTCTCTTAATTCTCTTAATGCACCAGTTAAGCTGTCTTCTCCTGCTACTGCCGAACCGCCGGTACATTCCCACAACAATCCATATGGCTTACTTTCATGTCTTTTTGTTAATAACATCTTACCATCTTCAGATATAGTCCATATCTCAACTACAAGGTGATAAAACCCCTCCGCAACATTAGCTCCACGTTCCATTGTGTTACCTGTTAATCTTCGATTCTTATCATATAAATCCCAAATCTCCATGATTTCATCCTTTCCAATTGCCTATACATCATGCTATCTTAGGCTGTTAAGTTAGCGACATCTAACCGTATTATATAGCATCACTGTATCTAATTGTCTGTAATTGTTATCAATATTATCAGCACTCTTTTCACATATATAAACTCTCATATATATTATCTCTCTATAAATCATTTTGCACATACATATAGCATCATTATAATATACTTAAGTTTCTAACATACTACTTCATATATATATAATCCAAGCACTAATCTCTCAGGTGTTCCCTGATTAATAATAGTTACATTATATTATCGCCACCTAACATTCAGTATAACACATCAAACACAAAAAGGAGTACATTTTTATGCACTCCTTTTTGTATGAAATACAGTACACTTCCTAACGCCTTAACGATAATCTTAAGATTGTTTATCAACATACCGTACTAATTATTATATAATATATTTCCAAATCCTATTATTTGGCTACAATGTTAAAGATCTTTCCTTTTACATAGATTTCTTTTACAATGTTCTTTCCTTCAAGGAAGTTAGCAACTGTCTGAACTTCATGAGCTTTAGCTTTTACTGATGCTTCATCTTCTTCACGACCTACTTTTACAGTTCCTTTTACTTTACCATTAACCTGAATTGCGATCTCAACTGTATCTTCAACTGTCTTAGCTTCATCATACTCTGGCCATGTTGTATTATAAAGTCTTCCTTCAAATCCTTCAATCTCCCATAATTCTTCTGTCATATGAGATGCTACAGGATTAAGTAATACAAGTAATGTCTTAAACTCACCTCTTGTTAATGAACCTGCTTTATAGAAGTCATTAACAAGTGACATTAATGCTGCAATCGCTGTATTGAACTTCATTGCTTCATAATCTGTACTTACTTTTTTGATTGTCTGATGCATCTTAGTCTCTAATTCTTTTGAGTATCCATCATTACTATTATCTACCATATCCTGTAATTTCCATACTCTTTCAAGGAATCTTCTACAACCTCTTACACCTTCATTAGACCATGATGCACTAAGTTCGAATGCTCCGATAAACATCTCGTATGTTCTAAGTGTATCTGCACCGAATTCATTAACAATATCATCCGGATTTACAACATTACCTCTTGATTTTGACATCTTCTCGCCATTATTTCCAAGAATCATACCATGGCTTGTTCTCTTCATATATGGCTCTTTTGTACTTACAAGTCCCTGATCATATAAGAATTTGTGCCAGAATCTTGAATATAATAAATGAAGTGTTGTATGTTCCATACCACCATTATACCAATCAACTGGTAACCAGTAATCAAGTGCTTCTTTGCTTGCAAATGCTTCTGTATTGTGTGGATCTGTATATCTTAAGAAATACCATGATGATCCAGCCCACTGTGGCATTGTATCTGTCTCTCTCTTAGCCGGTTTACCACATTTTGGACATGTTGTATTAACCCAGTCTGTCATTGCTGCAAGTGGTGATTCACCATTATCTGTTGGCATATAGCTCTCTACTTCAGGAAGTTTTAATGGTAATTCGCTCTCTGGTACAGGTACATATCCGCAGCAGTCACAATGTACAATTGGAATTGGTTCACCCCAATAACGCTGACGTGAGAATACCCAGTCTCTTAATTTGTAATTAACTTTTTTGTGTCCGATACCTTTTTCTGTTAAAAATTCAATAATCTTAACCTTGGCATCAGCAACTTCAAGTCCGTCAAGGAATCCTGAATTAACCATCTTACCTGTCTTAGTATCTGTATATGCTTCATTAGTAACATCTCCACCAGCTACTACTTCAATAATTGGAAGACCAAATTTCTTAGCGAATTCAAAGTCTCTTGTATCATGTGCAGGAACTGCCATAATTGCACCTGTTCCATATGTCATTAATACATAATCTGAGATCCATACTGGTGTTTCTTTTCCATTTACAGGATTAATTGCTTTTATGCCTTTAAGTTCAACACCTGTCTTATCTTTAGCAAGTTCTGTTCTCTCAAAGTCAGATTTTTTCTGTGCTTCCTGTCTATATGCTACTATCTCATCATAATTCTCAATAATATCTTTGTATTTATCAATAAGAGGATGTTCTGGTGATATTACCATATATGTTGCACCAAATAATGTATCTGGTCTTGTTGTATATATAGTAAGTTTATCTTCAACACCTGTAAGTGCAAAATCAACTTCAGCACCTTCTGAACGTCCAATCCAGTTCTTCTGTGATACTTTTACTTTTTCTATATAATCAACGTCATCAAGTCCTTCAATAAGTTTGTCTGCATATTCTGTTATCTTAAGCATCCACTGGCTTTTTACTTTGTGTACTACAGGACTTCCACATCTCTCACATACACCATTTACTACTTCTTCATTAGCAAGTCCGACTTTACATGATGTACACCAGTTAATTGGCATCTCACTCTTGTATGCAAGTCCTGCTTTAAATAACTTTAAGAAGATCCACTGTGTCCATTTGTAATATTCAGGATCTGTTGTATTAATCTCTCTGTCCCAGTCGAATGAATATCCAAGTGACTTTAACTGTGCTTTAAATCTTGCTACATTATTCTTAGTAACTTCCTTTGGATGAATCTTATTCTTAATCGCAAAGTTCTCTGTTGGAAGACCAAATGCATCCCAACCCATTGGATATAATACATTGTATCCTTGTAATCTTCTCTTTCTTGCAATTATATCAAGTGCTGTATATGGTCTTGGATGTCCAACATGAAGTCCCTGTCCTGATGGATATGGGAATTCTACAAGTGCATAATATTTAGGTTTTGTTCTGTCATCAGATACCTTGAATGCTTTTTCTTCATCCCATATATCCTGCCATTTTTTTTCAATTTCTTTTGGTGAATATTCTTTACTCATCTTTTTATTTCCTCCAGATTCTATTATTTTTCTAACTAACAAAACCCCTTCCGTCTCAAATAGAGACGAAAGGGGTCATTTCGCGGTACCACTCTAATTCATCATTATCAACAATGATGCTCTTATTATTCTATAACGTGAATCAGCCGTCTGTACCTACTATATCGTTCAACACAGATACTCCGAGGCGAGTTCAATTAAGTCCGGCACTGCCTTTCACCATACAGCAGCTCTCTGAAGCCATTCTGTCATCTACTATTCCTCTTCCTAGTATTTATCTTATTTTCTTTAGAGATATTTAATATATTAAAACAGCAGTTTTTTTTTGTCAAGATTAAAATTAACATTAGTATATATAATTACAAATTTATTAACTAAATAAATCAGCCAAAAATACCGAACATAAAAATATAGTAATGTTGAAGTTATTCTTTTATCATCTTCAACATTACAATAATTCACGGAGGTAGATTAAATGTCAAAAAAATATGTACTTTTAGGAGAGCTTCAGCCTGGCATGATGGTCGCCGATGATGTGTTTTCCGATAGCGGACAGCTTATATTAGCTACCAATTCCATATTGACTGATTCAGCTATCTATAAACTTGAATGTCATAAACTGTTTGATATTCCAATATCTGATCAGCCAATTCTTAATGTAGAAGATACTGAGAGTTATTACAGTAAAATGAGAAAAACTCCTGAATTTCGTGAATTTCGTGGTGAATACTTCAAAGAAGTTAACGAGATTAAGGCTTCTTTACAGAATATAATGGATAACAAAGATGTTAGTTATTCCGACCTTGTTGATGGAACACTTGCACTAAGACCACCTAATTCAACATCTTATCATATGTTTGACCTTCTTCATAATATAAGAGAATTAGATGATCTTACATTCACTCATAGTGTTAATGTAGGCATTATATGTTCCATAATGGGATCGTGGCTCGATCTCGCAATTGATGATATTCGTGTTCTTACTCTTTGTGGTCTTCTCCATGATATTGGTAAGTTAACAATTCCGCCGGAGATACTTCTAAAGCCAGGAAAACTTACTTCAGAAGAGTACGAGATAATGAAGAATCATACAACTAACGGATATACCATTCTTCTTGACAAAGATCTTGATCCTCGTGTTAAAAATGCAGCTTTTATGCATCACGAGAGATGTAATGGTACTGGTTATCCATTAAAACTTACAGGTTCAAAAATATCATCTTTTGCAAAGATTGTATCAATTGCTGATGTATACGATGCCATGACTGCAACAAGAGTATATAGAGAACCTATATGCCCATTTTCCGTTATTGAAACATTCGAATTTGGACTTGATATATATGATCCAAGATACCTTATGACATTCCTTGAGAACATAAGTGAATCTTATCTTCACAACAATGTAAAACTTAATGATGGCGAAGTTGCAGAGATTGTATATATCAACAAACAGAATCTTTCAAGACCTATGGTTAAGACCAAAGATAACTTCATTGATCTTGCCCAGAATCCAAAACTTAGAATAGTATCACTTGTATAATATACAAAAATACCCTATATCCGATATTACTTAGCTACATTTTCAAATATGCACACTTACTTATTAAGTTACTTATTCAGACCTTTTGTAAAGAGTGTTTGAAAATCCCTTATTCAGTAGCTATTAATCAGGTATAGGGTATTTTTTTACTTATTTATCTTCTATTAATCACGCTTATAGGGTATTTTTTTATACTTATTTATCTTCTATTAATCACGCTTATAGAGTATTTTTTTATACTTATTTATCTTTTATTAATCACGCTTATAAGTTCTTTTGTAACATTATCAAATGTATGTGTCTTTTCTGTCTTTTCACATCCTGAGGCTGCTATCCTCTCTAGAAGTTCTTCATCACTAAGCAGTCTGTTAATCCATTCCACAGCTTGCTCTATATGTGCAAGATTATAAAAACATATATCTTCTCCATCTGTATATTCTTCAGCTAAATATCTGCTTGTATCTGTAAGTGACACAGCTGAGTTTAGCATACTTGTATATACTCTGTCATGTGCTCCATCCTTAAACCACGGCATTACATTAAGTGATATCTTCGCATCATATATTGCATCTATGCAGCCCTTTGTATTAACACCACCATGTCTTATAATATTCTCATGTTTTTTACATTTTAAAAGTTCATATCCGGCTCCATAAGTATCAATTTTTATACCACTATCGGCAATTGTCCCTATCACCTTTTGTCTGTAATAAAAACGTACATATAGATCAATAAATGTCATATTGGAATGTAATCTTTTAAGCTCATTATTATCTACATCTATTCCTTCTCTTATAAGATGTTCATTAAAAGCCTGCTCCATTGTCTTTTCATTATTGCTTATAAGATCGTCAATAATTCCTCTGTAAAACTCTTCATATTCTTTGTCTATTCTTGTTATATACTTATCAAATGTATTGCATGGTGTAAAATTACCTGTAAATATTACATCTGTCTTTTTATATCGCATGGGCATAATCTCTCTTTTTAACCTTGTACCACATAGTGGAATAAAATAGTCAGCATCGCACTCTTTGTAGTATTCTCTCATATATTCTCTATGTGTCCTGTCTATATTAATCTGTTTGTACATTCTTGGCAGACTATTATAATACTTATAATAATACATTGGATGATCAACTACTATATTGATACATTCTATATAAAATTCATCAAAAAATAATCTGCCTTTAGCATCAAGAAATATCTTTTCTCCACTTATCCCATTAAAATTGTATGTGATAAAAACTGTATTGCCAATCTCAGTATACTCTTCAAGTGCTTCTATCTGTTCATCGCCCAGACTAATATCATATATGAATGTCTCATATCCATATTTCTTAAGATATATATTGAGTCGCTTTGAGAAGAACTCAAGTGTCTCTGTCTGCCCCTTTAATAATATTATCTTTTTCATACTCACATCTCCTCATAATCATCAAGTTTATTAATCTTCCTGTCATAAGTAAGTATTCCATTCACTTCGTCTTCAACATCAGATAATTGTGTATATACATCTGCCACAAGCCCTTTTTCCTTAAGATTCTCTATCTCACTTTGCAATCTTTTATAAGCCATTCGAAACTCCCATGGTGAAGCACAAGTTTTATATCCATATATTCTGTCTGAATATGAATGTCCTTTTACATAATATGCATATCCACCATATTCACTACATACATAAGGTCTTTTATCTCTCTTTACTTTTATTTTTTCAAAATAAACATGATCACTTTTTACATCTGAACATCCTTTATCTATCCATCCACTTGCAGAATCAACAAGCCTTGTTCTATCCATCTTCTTAACCATTAAAGTAATCTTTGCAGAATCAAACTGTCCCCAGCCTTCATTAAATAGAATCCACATCCCAATGCATGGACAATTATACAGATGTTTTATTGTATCTCTACATTCTGTTATCCATTCACGTCTTCCTTTATAACTGTTTCTTCCAAAGATATCATACTTTCTGTCATCTACAAAACGCCTTACAGCAGGTATCACTGTCGGAAGTATTGTAAACAAAAATATATTATATCTGCCGCCTCCATTTACCATATCCTGCCATACTATAATTCCTTTTACATCGCATATATAGTAATACACTAATGGCTCTATCTTGATATGTTTTCTTACCATATTAAAACCAAGTTTTTTTACCGCATCTATATCCTCACGTATTATATCATACGATGCCGGTGTCATAAGCCCATCTGAATAGTAACCCTGATCAAGAATTCCATGCATATAATATGGATGATTATTAAGATATAGACATGGATGCCCATTCTTATCTGGTCCTACAGAATATTTTCTCATTGCAAAATATGATTCTACTCTGTCATCACCAGCTTCGATATACAGATTATACAAAAATGGCTTTTCCGGTGTCCATTCACATATATCTGTACAGTCATCAAAGTCAATTACAACTGTTTTTTCATTAGAATGTACCTCTTTTATCTTAATTCCAAGTACAGATACTGTTATCTTTTTAATAACCGGATATCTGGTATATATCTTTAATATGACCTTTTTTTCATCTAACTTTGGTGTAATCTTTATATCTGTAATGTAATTATCCGGAACCCATTCACACCATACAGTCTGCCATATTCCACTCTGTGCAGTATAGAACATTCCTCCCGAATCAAGTTTTTGCTTGCCTCGTGCATGATATGACATATCTGTTGCATCACTTACTCTCACTAATAGAGTATTATGTTTTTCAACTGTCTCTGTCACATCAATACTAAAAGGCAGATATCCTCCTGTATGATTCTTCACACATCTGCCATTCCACCATACACTACACTTCTGATCAACTGCACCAAAGTGAAGTATAAGTTTCTTATGCTGTGGTATCTCATCAAAATCAATATATCTCTCATAGAACAGATACTGTAACGGTTTTAGCTGTCTCTCAACACCAGACAGAATACTCTCCGGTGAATATGGCACAAGAATTATTCCGTCAAACTTCTGTGGCCTGTCTTTTGAATCACTTATCGCATATCTCCAATATCCATTAAGATTAATAAAGCTGTCTCGCTTAAGCTGTGGACGTGGATATTCATCAAGTACATGTTCAGGATCTATCTTCTCACCGTATGATGTCGTAAGTCTATTTTTTATTTTATTATTTTTTCTATAAAAAAGTGTTTTTATTGCTTCCCCAATATTCATATTTTGATCTCCTTTGCCTACATTTTATGTAAAACAAACCAATTACTATCCATTATTCCCTATAAAATAAATCTTCCTTGTTAATATCGAAAAAAGAGACGGCTTTTTTTAGCTGTCTCTCTTGTTTTATAGAAATATTATATGCAAATATTCCTGATTTTACTATGTTATTTTTATTATATAAGCTGGCTCTAATTATCTACTCAACATCTGTTAACTAACTGTTACATTTCATTACATAATCCATGAACTTATACTTGTTAATTGCCGGACTAAAATAATATCCCTGAAGAAAATTGCATCCTATCGCTATAAGTTCATTCTTAATCTCTTCACTGTCAACATATTCAGCAACCACTCTAAAATCAAGATTATGTCCAAGCTTCGTTATTGCTTCCACTATATCTCTGCTTCGCTTATTAGTTATTATCTCTTTTACAAGACTTCCATCAAGCTTAACATATCCAAATCTGTTATTCTGAAGATATTTAATTGATGTATGTCCCATGCTAAAGTCATCAATAGCGACACCGATATCATTACTTGCAAGATATTTTATATTCTCTGTAATATTAGCATAGCTAAACATTGAGCTTTCTTCTGTTATCTCAAGGCAGATACATCCACATACTTCATATTCTTTAACTTTTGCTATTACAAAATCAAGAAATGCTCTGTCATTTAAGAGATCCGAATTAATATTAACCGAGATCTTTATTCCATAGCCAAACTTCTCTTTAAAAAGTCTGGTATCCTGACATGCCTTATCTACTATAACTTCGCATAATTCTTTAAACATATATCCTTCCTTGGCTATCTCAGTAACAAGTGACGGAAACATATACTCTCCATTATACTTCCATCTAAGCAGTGCCTCTCCTCCATAACAGAGTCCATCTCCTCCATTTTGCGGCTGATAAAACAGTTCTATATTCTGTTTTTCAATATCAATTATAAGCTTCTCAAGTATCTCTCTTGACACTCTTCCTCTATCATCTTCATAATTTATGAATTCCATAGCTTCCTGTGTCTCTGAAGCTCTCATATATTCTTTCTTCATTGAATCTATTATAGCAGATTCACGTTTAACTTTTACCATCTCCTGTGCCTTTACAAAAGGAATATATACAATCACTCCAACAATAAGCATAATTACTTGCAAAAGTATTCCACTTATATTATGTCCTGATGCAATATAACCACTTATAAAAACCGGTGCATTAGACCATATTTTACCATCTCGTATCACACTGTCACTAAACATACCTGCTGATACTGCAAGATATATCATAATCTTTGATATAGCTGGCGATACAAGAAATGGAATCATAAGAAATGGATTAAATACTACCGGAAGTCCATATACCATTATGTCATTAATATTAAATATCAATGTCGGAAATGCACACTTAACAAGATTCTTAACATTTTCTGACTTTGTGCATATAAGTAAAGCTATAGCAAGTGACATCATATTGCCAATCCCGCCAATGTTAGACATTGAATTCAAAAATACCACACTTACTCTTCTTCCTGTAAAAGTTATAATATCACTCGAAAGATTATATACTCTTCCCATAATCTCATTTCTTCCAACACCCATAAAAGTAAGTATGTCTTCAGATAAGAATGCTATTATCTTCTTCATAAAGCCATTATCGCCTCTTACATATATTCTCAGTATGCTCTTTGTCACATATTCAATTATATTGTCGCATCCTGTAAGCACATTCACAAGTACATTAAAGACAGCAAATATCATTACTGTTAATGTTAATGGCACTATATATTGATTAACTGAAAAACTGTTAATCTCTTTTTCTCCGACATATTTATATTTGTATGCATTACTCCTGCCTGCAATCGCAAAAAATATCTTTGTAGATACAATAGCCACAATGGATGCCCAAAAAACTGCATCTGTATCCATATATCTCCACGTTGAATGTATATCAATTGTTGCAAGTGATGCTACAAAACTGCACATAGTATTAAGAACTGCAACAAACATCAATGATGCATTACCTTTTGTAAATCTTCTTGAATAATTGTATGCAATAGCAACTGCAACATATACTCCAAATATTCCAAATGTACACCTGTTAATTGCAAGAAGCATTCGTCTGCACTGTATACCTGCTGCATTTACTACAAAAAAACGCCTGATTGTATCTATTGGCAGCGATAATATCACATCTGATATTATTCCAAGAATAATCACTGGCATAAGACCTTCAAATGCTCTTTTTACTGATTTCAGCAAATCATTACATTCCAAAAAATCTATAAGTTTTAATAACACTTTCTTCATCTCAATCCCCTAACAACCTTAATTTCTAACTAGAGAGATTATAACATACTTTTTAGTTTACCTAAATAAATCAAAAGTACTATTTTCAACAAGTTTTATAAAATTGTGTCAATTTTTCAGTATTCTCAAATAGACTAATTATTATTTTTTATTTTTTTATTTTATCAATCACTTCATAAAGTTTTTCAAAATAATCTTCAAAAGTCTTTCTGCAACATGATGGATTATCAATTGTAATTCCGCCCTTTTTAAGTCCTATAAGTGCAAAAGACATAGCTATTCTATGATCTTCATAAGTCTCAACAATAGAATCTGTAACTTCTCCCGGATATATTGTAAGCGAGTCTTTCTCTTCTTCACATCTTATCCCCATCTTAACAAGTTCCGTTTTCGTCGCTTTTATTCTGTCACTCTCCTGTAATCTTATATGTCCAATTCCCTTAATTTTTGTCATATTTTTTGCAAATGGTGCAAGTACTGCAAGCGTCATAGTCTGATCTGAACAGCTTCCCATATCAACTATACCAAATTCATAGTTCCCACGTTCAGGTGGCATAACCTCTATATCACCATTTTCATTAGTACTTATGACGCATCCTGCTTTTTCAAGAATATCAACAAATCTTATATCTCCCTGCATTGAACTCTTCTTCACACCGTTTACACAAGCTCTTACATTCAGAAGTGGCGACATTGCATAAAAATAGCATGCTGCAGATACGTCCGGTTCAACATCATATTCGCATGCTCTATATGTCTGTCCTGCCTTAATATGATATATATTGTCATTCTTCTCTACTTTTACTCCGAATTGTTCCATCATCTTAAGTGTAATATCAATATATGCCATACCATGAGTTCCTATTACCTCGATATCCATATCTCTCTCAAACATAGTAGATACAATAAGAAGTGCACTTAAGAACTGACTACTGTTATCTATATTAACAGTTATCCTGTCTGTCTTTTGACCATTACCTTTTATAGTGAAAGGAAAATGTCCTTCTTTCTCATGATAAGATATATCTGCTCCAAGTTCTCTAAGTGACTCTATAAGTGGTGCCATTGGTCGCTTCTTCATCTGCTCTGATGCATCTATATAATATTCACCACTAAAACTAAGCATTGCTGTAAGAAATCTTGCTGCAGTTCCTGCACTTCCAACATATATCTTTGCTTTATCCTTTGGTATCTGTCCGGAAAGTCCTCTTACACTCACTTGATGCATATCCTCATTAATCTCAACTTCATATCCAAGTTCAATAAGGCACTTTAAAAAATGTCTTGAATCGTCACTGAATAAAGCTCCTTTTACTGTTGTCTTTCCGTCTGCCAAAGCTGCTATTAAAAGGGCTCTGTTAGTAATACTCTTTGATCCTGGGACTTCAACGCTAAACTTTGCATTATCTCTTACATTTACTTTGTTAATTAATATCTGTTTATCCTTAATCATATCTCACTTATTACCTCTTTCTATTTTCTAATATTTTCTAATCTGTAATATTTATCCTGTTCATTTTTTATTTTATCAGCAATCATATCACATATCTTCAATTAAGCTATTTGTAATTTATAACATCTTTATTTTATATTTTCATATACTAGTATATCGATTTAACGCCATAAAGTAAATTATTTTTTTAATTTTTTTATTTTTCTCTTCTATTAATATTAGTATACTGATATAATAATCATTGTATTTTACGAATTACATTAAAAAACAGGAGGGGGATCTTTTTCTATGTATTCAAAGAATGATATATGTATTAACCCACCTATGGGATGGAACAGTTATGATTACTATGATACAACTGTAACAGAGGATGATCTTAAACGCAATGCAGACTATATGGCGGATAATCTCTTACAATATGGATATGAATATATTGTTGCAGATATCCAGTGGTCTGATTGTAATGCCGGCACTGACAGAGAACATTATCAGTATATTCCTTTTAGTCATTTTGAGATAGATGAATATGGCAGACAGCTTCCGGCTGTTAACCGTTTTCCATCTGCAAAAGATAATTCTGGCTTTAAACATATTGCTGATTATATCCACAAAAAGGGGCTTAAATTTGGTATACATATAATGCGTGGTATCCCAAGAATTGCTGCTCATAATCATCTGCCTATTAAAGGCACTGATACAACTGCAGATAAGATTGCTAATCCATATTCAATATCCAGATGGAATCCTGATATGTATGGTGTAAGAAGTGATATATATGGTGGTCAGGAATATTATGACTCAATATTCAGACTATACGCTGACTGGGGTGTTGATCTTGTAAAAGTTGATGACATCTGCAACACTAATATGTATCCATACGATCCATATTCCGGCAAAGCTGAGATTGAGATGATATATAATGCAATCAAGAATTGTGGCAGACCGATGGTTCTTAGCCTTTCACCGGGTCCTGCTCTTATCGAACATGCATCTCACATGCGTAAATATGCTAATATGTGGCGAATAACAGATGACTTTTGGGATAACTGGGAGCTTTTAAAAGCTATGTTTGAAAGATGTGATGTATGGCAAAGACAAGTAAGTGCAGGTTGTTTTCCTGACTGTGATATGATACCTATAGGTAAAATCGGCAAAGCATTCAATGCCTTAAGAACATCTAACTTCTCTTATGATGAAGAGAGACTTCTTATGTCTCTATGGTGTATCTTCCGTTCTCCACTTATACTTGGTGGTGAACTTAATGAACTTACCAAAGAAGAAACAGATATTATTACTAACGAACATATTCTGTATATGAACACTTCATGCCATGGAGCCTGTCAGATATTCAGAGATGATAATGAATGTGCATGGATTACTTTTGACAATAATTCTGCTTCATTCTTCGTTGCATTATTCAATCTGTCTGATACTATTCAGGTTGTAACAGTATCACCTGATGAACTTGCCTTATATCTTAGAGATGAAGGCATAACACTCTCTGAATCATTCAATCTGTTTGATTGCTGGGAGAGTAAAACACTTGGTAATATTGATTCATCTGGCAGTATATTTGCCACTCTCAATCCACATAGTGCCAGTGTTTTACGCATAAATCTATAAGTTTTTGGAGTTGATTATTTTGATTTTTTTATTACTTGTACCTGTCTATCTTGCTATTAACGGATATATATTATTCCGTACAAGCAAATGGCTTAGAATATGTACAACATTTACTCATTCTAATATATGGGCCTGGTGTTATATGGGCATATATATATTATTGGCTTTTTCATTGCTATTTGCATTCATTCTGCCAAAATCCAGATTGCAGCTTGCAATCAAACATATAAGCAATTATTGGCTTGGAACTTTTATGTATACACTAATCTTCATCGCTATTGGCGATTTTATAAAGATAGTTCTAAGAAAGCTAAATATGGTACCAGATAATATATATCATTCCGACAAAAGCTTTGTTATTGCCGGAAGTGTTATACTTGCTCTTATTGTATCACTAAGTGTCTACGGAATTGTACATGCTCATAAACTAAAAGTTGTTGACTATACTGTTGATATCAATAAACCATGTGTAGGTAATGATTCTCTTAAGATTGTCCTTATATCTGACCTTCACTTAGGATATAGCGTAGGTGTTAAAGATATGGAAGATATGGTTCGTAAAGTCAATGCTCAGAATGCTGATATAGTAGTTCTTGCCGGAGATATATTCGATAATGACTATGATGCTCTTGATGATCCTGACAGATTATGTGAGCTTCTTGGTTCTATGAATAGCAGATATGGTACTTATGGATGTTATGGCAATCATGACATCGAAGAGAGACTTCTTGGTGGATTCTCAGTTGATTTTAATAATAATAATCTGCGTGATGAGAAGATGGAAGATTTTATGAAAAAAACCGGAATACATATGCTTCTTGATGAATGTATTCTAATAGATAATTCTTTTTATCTTGCCGGCAGACTTGATATTGAAAAACCGGGAAGTGCTAATATTGACAAGAGACTTACTGCTAATGAACTTCTAGAAGGTATTGATTATTCAAAACCTGTTATTGTAATGGATCATCAGCCTAAGAAGCTCAAAGAACTGGCAAATGCCGGTTGCGATCTTGATCTTAGTGGCCATACACATGATGGACAGCTATTTCCAGGCAATGTCGTGTCAGGTATCGTATGTGAAAACGTCTGTGGTCTTAAAACAGTTGGCAATATGACATCCGTTGTAACTGCCGGTGTAGGTCTGTGGGGACCTAATATGCGAGTTGGAACAACTGCAGATATTACAGTTGTTAATGTGAATTTTAATAATAATTAAAAAACAGGTTGGAAATTCAGTATATTATATGATATGTATTTTGATTCTCCTTTGTCTAATAAAGAATTATACATCATCATTGTACTTATATTTCCAACCTGTATTTTTTTCTTATATGTTTTTATTCTTATATGTTTTTATTCTTATATGTTTTTATTCTTATATGTTTTTATTCTTATTCTACATTCTTAAGTGCTTCATCAAGTGGTATTTTACTAATCTTTCTCATCTGTAATGCAGCAATTACTCCATAAGAAGCTACACTCATTATAAACATTGTAATATAGATATCTGGTCTTATCTTAAGCATAATCCAGCCACCCATATCAGCCATCATATATCTGTAGATTTCTTTAATTATCAAAGTTAATACCGGAATACTAACTAAGATCCATAGTATAACAACAATTGTAGTTGCCATAACATATAATCTTCCTATCTCGCCATTAGTATATCCAAGAATCTTAACCATTGATATTGAAAGCGAATTCTTCTCAATTATAATCTTTGTAAGCAGATATACAAGAATTATAAACATTATAATTGCAAATATCTCAACAAGTTCAACCATTCCACCCATTGATACTTTTAACTGTCTTGTTGTCTTTGTAAGATCGTCTTCTGTAATCTTAGTATATATATAATTACTATCAATATCAGTCAGTTCTTCATCCGAAAAATATCCGGTATAATATTCACTGTCTTTATCGAACACTTTTCTATATTCGTCATCATTCATAAATATTGCAAGCCCTGCCGGATACTTATAAGTTCCTTTTATCTTAAAATCATACGTTTTATCACTGTATTTTTCTTTTAAGGTAATAACATCGCCTACACTAAGTTCATACTTATCCAGATATCCTTCAGATGCATATACTCCATCTGATGGAAAATCTGCATTAAGATAATCGCTATCATCTTGTATGCCATATACAGATACTTCATCAGCTTTTGATTTTTCTACAGTTGTCTTAAGTGATGTCATAAGATATCTTTCTGCTCCATCAATCTGTGTATCAACAGGAGCTTTTAAAACATATTGATATCTGCATATCATATTATCGATAACCTCATCACCATATTCATTAATAAGTGGTTTCATAAACAATCCGAATAAAAGTAACAGATTAGCAAATATAATTCCTATCAGAAGCGTAATGTATCCAGACATATTTTGAAGAATTATTCTTATTCTAAAACGACGTATGAATTTTATATCTGGTAATCTTGTTGCTTTCTTATTTTTATTTCTGCTAAGATCATGTCTTAGGAATTTGAGTGGTGATATCTTAAGCTTATGTGTTACTATTACAGCATTAATAAATATCATTATTATAACCGGTATTACAGTTGTAAGTACAAAAGCATCTGTATTCCAAAGTGTCTTATATGTAGGTAAACTGTAACTTCCATAATACATTGAGGCACATACATCCTTAAACCATGTATATCCCATAATATTACCAACTAATGCTGCTACAAGTGTGACTATAACCGGAAGAACTGTATAATGTCTTGTAAGTTCACTTCTTGTATATCCGGTTGCTCTTAGTGTTCCAATTATTGATGATTCTTTTGTTATTGTATTAGTTGTTGTAACAGCAAATATGAACGCCATAATTGCAATAAGAATATAGAGAAGAGTTATCATCATTGATCTGTCGCTTCCCATATCATCACCTGTAAAATTAATTGCCTGATTCTGATATCCTGGAATATAGCTTTTAAGGATTCCATTAGCAGCCATAACTTTCACAAGTTCTTCTGCTCTTGTCTTCTCTTCTTTATCATCTGTTGGTTCTTTATCATATTTCCATGAATAATTATATCTCATATTGTCTGTTGTAATTCTATCAAATTCATCATCTGTAACTGCTGCAACCGAGAATTTCACTGCATCAAACATCATATCTGTATTATCTGAGAATAATGCACTGTAATCTGAGAATGCTACAAGCCCTGATATTGTATATTCTGTGTCTTTTACTTTTATTATATCTCCTACTTTCAACTTGTTATTATCAGCATACATTCTATCAATTACTATCTCATCATCATTACCAGGCATATTCCCTTTCATAAGACATATCTTATCAACATCTTTTCTAACTTTGTATATTCTAAGTGTTGATTCATATTCGCCATCACTATTATTATCAGTATCAAATTCCTGATAATAATTCTCATATATAGTAACGCCTTCATCCTCAACTGCCTTTACAAAATCATCTGTTGCTTTATCTTCAAGTATAAAATTACCATTTTCAATATTATATTTTTCAAAGCTTTCATTATATGCTGTAATCATACTATCATCTGCTACAAGAAAACCTGATATAAATCCTATTGTCGCTGCCATAAAGATGAATATAACCAGATATTTGCCAATCTCTCCCTTAAGCTCTCTTGGTATTCTCTTAATCAAAGGACTCTTCATACTTTCTCACCACCCTACCATTCAAGCTCTGCAGCCGAAATTTTATTATCATTAATATAATTCTTTCTAATACTGCCATCTTTTAACTTTATAACTCTGTCTGACATATTCTTAATTGCATCATTATGGGTTACCATAATTACTGTATTACCATATTTTTGATTAACATCCTCAATAAGTTTTAGAATCTCTTTTGATGTATTATAGTCAAGTGCACCTGTTGGTTCATCACATAATAAGACATCCGGATTCTTAATTATAGCTCTTCCTATAGCTGTTCTTTGCTGCTGTCCACCTGATAATTGATTAGGAAGTTTATTCTTATGCTCTGTAAGTCCAAGTGTATCTATAAGTTCATCAAGTTCTAATGGATTCTTACTAAGATATGCTCCAACTTCTATATTTTCTTTAACTGTCAGGTTAGGAATCAGATTATACATCTGGAATATGTATCCAAGATGATCTCTTCTGTAAGCTGTGAGTGCTTTATCTTTCATATCACCTGTCTTATGTCCATCTATTGATATATATCCTTCATCAGGTGTGTCAATTCCGCCAATAATATTGAGCAATGTTGACTTACCTGAACCAGATGGTCCAAGCAGAACTACAAATTCACCTTTTTTAACATCAAAACTTATGCCTTTTAATATTTCAACACGATTAACACCATTACCATAGCTTTTATGTAGATTATTAATTTCCAGTAACATATTTCATACCCTCTTTCATATATTTAATTAGTTCATAACTTTATATTTCCAACCAACAACACTCTGGTCTTTAACTAATTTTTGATAGTTACAACTAACTTTAGTTATATAATACTCTTCTAGCCAAAAAAAATAAACACCTCTGTTGATATATTTTTCTCAACAAGGGTGTTTTATTTTTATATTGTATGAAAATGTAACTGTAAAAATCTTATATATTCCATCTGAGTTTCGCATATATAACTTGAAATTGATATACTATGCTGGCATAGCATCTTTTGCATTTACATTTGCAACATTCCAATTAAAAAAGCTCTTAACTTCTGCTATGTATTTTTTAGGTGATACAAGATAACTTTGAAGATGATCTGCACCATTTACAAGGAATAATTTCTTTTTTGCACCACATGCCTTATAATTTCTGCATGACATCTCCATTGGAACAAATGCATCATCTTTGCCATGAACAAAAAATACAGGTATCTTACAATTTTTCATTACTTTTGTTATGTCAATGTCATTAAAGCAATATCCTGCTTTTTTCTTGCAAAGTTTATTCACTGCCTGTACAAGCTTTGTTGCTTTCATGTGCATCATAACTCTTGGGAATCTGCTTACCATCTCGTATGCTGATGTATATCCGCAATCGGCAATTATACCTTTTACCATAGGAAGTTCTAATTCTGATGCCATAAGCACTGTTGCAGCTCCCATTGATACACCTGCAAGATATATTGGTATGTCAGGATAATTCCCATTAACATATTCAACCCATCTCTTACAGTCATATCTCTCAAGCATTCCAAATCCAATATATTCTCCACCGCTCTCACCATGTGCTCTTTGTTCTATGAATAATACTGAACTATCCTGTTCATAGAAACCTTTTCCTATAGCTCCACAATCTTTGTCCCATGTACCTCTCCATCCATGAAACATTATCACAATTCTCTTAGCATATGGATTATTAAGCATATGTCCATATAATCTAGTCCCATCATCTGCAAGTACTGATACTGTCTTAGTTTCTTGATTTAACAGCCAGTCTCTTTCTTTTTCACGAAATTCAACAGGACTTGTCACTTTTTCTTTTCCGGCCTTGTTAATCATCTTAACTATAAAAGGCTCTTTTCCTATTGCCAAATCCAGAAACATTTCTTTTATCATTTTACTCACTACCTCACAAGTTTTTTTCATATACGATATATGTTAATATCTATTTCTGAAAAAAAGACTCATGAAATTCTGAAAAATTCTTAAACCTGTACCCACCTATGAGCAAGCTCACGTGGGTTTAGACCTTTTGACCCTGGCATTATTTATTGCATCTCTACATAGTATGGCAATTTTAAAATTGCTTTATATTGTGTTCCTTTTCTTATAATCTCTATATTACCATTAAGCTCTTTAGCAAGCTGTCTTGCGGAATGAATTCCAATATTACTGCTATCTACTTCATTACTTCTTATCTTGCCTATCATATTCTCAAATGATACTTCTACATACTTCTCTCTTAACTTACATGCTATTATAATCATCGCATCGGAATCTGCATACTTCTTAATATTAGATATAAGATTGTCAACTATTCTTGCAAGACAATCCACGTCAACATTAACTTTATACGAATCTGATATATTAATATCAAGATTAACATGAAAACCTTCACTTTCAAGATAATCTGCATTCTCACTTATAATCTGTGCAAACAGTGTATTACCGTCTATCTCTTCAAAGTTAAGTTTTCCTTTTTCAAAACTGTTTTCAGTAAGAAAATATGAGAAAAGTTCATCTGACATTCTCTTTATCTGTTCTGACGAATTATAAAGCCTTGCAAAACAGTCATGTATCTCTTCTTCACTCTTATATTGACCTTTCATGGCAAGTTCAAGAGTACACATCTGCCTTGTAAGTGGTGTTCTAAGATCATGTGATAACTCTGTTATAAGATCTCTATTCGCTTTTACAGCTTTTCTCTCTTTTTCCATTCGCTCTATAATTGATAATCTCATCTCATTAATATCTGATGCCAACCACCCTATCTCATCTTTTCTGTCAAGTCTTACTTCATAATCAAAATCACCATCTGCAAGCTTCATAGTTGCATAGGATAATTTTTTTATGTCGCTTACAGTCTTTCTAAGTATTGATAATAGTATAATTATAAAGACTACAACTGATATGAATATAGCTACTGTCTGTATAAGTGCATTATATCCTGTTCCTTTTTCATAGGATATTACTGTAACCATATCATCAGTTATATCAAGGACATATCTTCCTTTTGGACTTTTGTCGTCTTTGATAAAGTCATCAAATTTAATCTGTTTCTCATATCCTGGCATATATTGTTCAAATACTACTGAATTAACTATATACTCACCAAGAATTGTACTTCCCTTATATACTCCTATTGAGAATACAAATGCTATAAGAAGCTGTGAGAGAAGTGAAAATCCAAGCACTGTCTTATGAAGTGCTATCTTCTTCTCTACATTTTTTCTCCTATTCAACACGATAACCTTTCCCCCAAACTGTCTTTATTATCTGTGGTTTTTGTGGATCATCTTCAAGTTTCACCCTGAGTTTTCTTATATGTGCCATTATTGTATTTGCACTGCTTGCAAGATATGGTTCATTCCATACGCTTTCATACAAATTTTGCATTGTAAATATTTTACCACGATACTTAATCATCAGCTTTAGTATCTGATATTCTATCTCTGACAGATTAACATCTTCACCATCTTTTTTCACTTCATTATATTGTGCATTAATAACTATGTTCTTATATTCATATACTTCATTAGCTGCCTGTTTTTTCTTTCCGCTATATACTTTATATCTTCTTAAAAGCCCCTTTATTCTTGCAAGAAGTTCGGAAAAAGAAAATGGTTTTACAACATAGTCATCACCACCACATGAAAATCCCATAGTAAGATCTGAATCCATTCCTTTTGCTGTTAAAAACAGTATAGGCATATTATATTTCTCTCTAAGTTTACTGCATACTTTTAATCCAGACATTCCCGGCATCATAATATCAAGAACAACAAGATCCACTTTATCATCTACAAGTTCTAATGCTCTCTCTCCGCAGTCTGCTTCAATCACATCATATCCTTCATTAACAAGCATCGTATGAAGCAGTTCCCTTATCTCATTGTCATCATCTACAATCATTATCTTCTCATGATCCATACATATCGCCTCACTCTTTTTTCTATTATACATTCTAGTACATCTTCTTATTAATTATCAACATCTAATATACTATTATCTCATACACATATAAGACGTTAATATACTATCTGTGTGGTTCAAAAAGATATAGCTCATGTAATGCTCGTGTACATGATATATATAAAGCATTTTTTGATATCTCATCTTCTGTGTCATTATCGCAATTAACAATTACTGCGTCAAATTCAAGACCTTTTGATACATGCTTTGACATAACTATTATGCCATCTTTAAGTACAGTTGTATTCTCTCGTATAAGTGATATATCCATATCTTTTTTAAGTTCTTCATATACTTCTCTTGCATAATATTCATCATCACACAGAATGGCTATGGTTCTATAATCATTCTTACTAATCTCTTTAATATACTGTCTCATCTTAGTAAATTTGTCACAGCTATCTGTATATCTTACTATCTCAGGCTTTTTGCCATGTCTTTCAAATGGTTCTATATTATCAAGTTTTGTTATTCCCTGAACAAACTGTGTTATCTCGTATGTTGATCTATAACTCTTATTCATTGATATATAACTTGCATCATCAAATATTGTACTTATTATATCTGATAATCTATCAACCGGTCTTAGATATACCTGATTTTCATCACCTAAGAATGTCTTAGGACACACGAACATCTTATTAATAATAGCATATTGGAATATATTATAGTCTTGCATCTCATCTACTACAAGATATCTCACAGAACCAAGTTGTCCACATCCATAATAATATACCTGAATATAGAATACTGCTAATACATCTTCATAACATATAAGACCATCTTCATTAAGATATCTCTCCATGCCAGGTCTTATCCCTCCAATATATTCAAGAAATTCTATATAAGTTCTTACAACTTCACTTGCATCTTTTATCTTCCTGTCACGTCTCTTAATATATGTATTAAGCTCATCAAAATACTCTTTTGAAGATTTATATCTGATTCTTTTTATTCTATTATCATCTTCTTTACTATGAAGTATATAGTTAATCTGATCATTCTTAATCTCATAATCGTCTTCTATACATATCATATCAACCATAAGATCATCCCATTCTTTTTCCGGAACATTATCCTCGCATAATTCCGGAAGTACTTCTGATATATAGTCCGAAAAAAGTGCATTAGGTGACAAAATAAGTACATTATCAGCTCTCATATGCTTTCTGTAATTATATAAAAGCCATGCTACTCTATGAAGTGCAACAACAGTCTTACCACTTCCTGCACATCCATTAATAACAAGTGTCTTTGCTTTATTATTACGAATAATAGCATTTTGTTCTTTTTGAATTGTAGCTGCAACCTGTCTCATCTTGGTAGCTGAGTTATTACTAAGTTCTTTAACAAGAACATCATCATCAATCTTAAGATCTGTATCCATATAATACAACATCTCGCCATCTTTTATCTTAAACTGTTTTTTCTCAGTAATCTCACCTGTGAATTCTCCATCCGGTGCATTGTATGAAGCCTTTCCTTTTTCATATTCATAATACATCGAACTAATAGGTGCTCTCCAATCATATATCCATGGCAGACTTTCATCATCGCTTCTGTATCCTGATAATCCTATATATACAGGAAGTTCGCTTTTATCTTCATCATATATAAAATTTATCTTTCCAAAATAAGGATTTTTAAGAGTCTTGCAAAGGATATTTCTATTCTTATTATAAAACTCAAGAAGTAACATATCCTGCTCTATATCTTCCTTATTAGCAAGCAGTTCTTCTTCATCCATATCCGAACTGTTATCCCACATAAATTCCTTCTGTTTTGTTATCTTCCTTTGCCACTTAATTATCATATCATCCATATCTGTTAATGATTTATTAAGACTATCAGTTATTAATTCAAAATACTTTTCTTCTGTCATATATTGTCACTACTCCTGTTCATCTAATATTAATATTCTATCCTGCAATTGCAAAACTTAAATTTTATCAACTCCATTTTTGAATTTTTTACAATTACAACTTATCTTCTAGGAAGGAATGGCATGTATCACGTTATATAATAGCAATTCCCGCTGCATCTTCCATCAAATAGCTCGTCTATTATTCTCTGTCTATATATTGTGTTGTCACCTTCATTATATTCATCGCCATCTAGCGACATGCTATCTAATATATCGAGAGTTTTTCTTACTGTCTCTATGTCTTTTAGCATACATTCTACATGTGCTCCTCTCCCAACAACCTTTAGATTAGTTATACCTATCTCATCAAGTGTCTTCGCTGCACATAATCCACATCCGGACATTCCGGGAACATACTCATCTTCTGACATATCTACATCTTCTAATATATCTACATCTTTTGACATATCTACATCTTCTAACATATCTATATCTTTTGACACATCTTCATCTTCTATATAACCAGCTTCTCTATCATCACTTTCTGCTGCCTCTGGCTTTGTGCTATCTTCATCTATACACGATATATACTCTTTAGCTTTTCTGCCTGCAGATATAGAATTGCTATTATCATAATTGCCTGTCTCATAAGGTATCATACACAGATGTGCGAGTTCATCACAATGAAGACTATTACAGTAAGAGCCATTATAATGACATTTTTCATTCATTAAAAAAGCTTCAAACTCTGCATTTTTATTATATTTTTTAACATAATCAATACATTCTCTCATCTGACTAAATGTATTCTTTCTATGGAATATATACCGTCTTATATTATATTTACTTACTAATTCTAAGGCTTTAGTATTATACTCCATACATTCGCCACTAAGATGTACATTGATTCTATCATACAACTGCCTGTCTTTCTCATACATATATGCTATAAGCCCAATATCTGCTATTATAAAATCATCAAACCCGATATTCCTTATATCGCTTATATATCCATCTATAATCTTATACTGTTCCTGTGTATAATATAATGCATTAAATGCAAAAGTTACCGGAACATTAAGCTCTTTATACATCTCATATAATATTGCTATATCTTCCTTAGTCCCTATCGAGACATTATAATACAAAACTTCTCTTCTGTTAAGCGGATATACATTACCATATCTTAAGTTCCATGAATAAGGCACATATCCTGCAAACACTTCATCTGCTCCTGCCTGCACATACAACGGATAATCCTCAATGCTTCCAAGACCTGCTGTTATCTTCATCATTCTTATTCACCACCATCTATAATATTTAGTTTCCAACACCTAAGTCACTAACATCCACAATCAACATATCATTTCACATATATCTTTTACAAAAAATCAAATACAATCCTACTAATTCTATTACTATCAGCTTCTCTTTTATCTTCACTCATATTAATGCCAGAACACTCTTTGGTAATATAATCTTTAGTAATATAATCATTAGTAATACAATTCTTAGCAATACAATCCTTAGTAATACAATTCTTATCACTATCATAATCTTTATAAAAATTATAATATCTATAATATTCTACATCATCTATAACATTCTCATTAAATGCAAAAATCGAATTATATCTTCCTACCATATTAAGATGTAATGGATATAAAAAAACTTTTTTCTCACATAATCTTCCACAATTAATAACTGCTTTTTGTCGTCCACGTTCTCCATTAACAAGCTTAGCATATAATGGGCAGTTGCCTGATGTATTCGTCTGGTAAAATGGAATCGTAAGTGCCATCTTAAGTGGCATGTCATATCTTATTGGATTACTCTCATATTCACACTCACTTACTTTATATTCTCTCATAAGATTAAGATAATCTTCATTAGACATCGCATTCTTAACATTATACATATCTTTATCAGTCAGCCTATTTTTATACTTCATCCTTGGATCTTTTCTATATTTGTTAATAAGAACTCCAAGAGATATTATAAAATATTCTCTATATCTGTCATCATTAAGCATATATAACATACCATAATCATTGACAACAATCCTTATATATACAGAATTCTCATTACACCATGTAATAAGCTTATCAAATAACTTAATATATCTGTCTATATCATCCTGACGCATATATGAACATTCTACTGTAATGTCAAGATTATTATCATGTGCTTTATTAATCATCTTAATAAGCATATCATCATCCGGAAAAAGATTAGGGCAAAAACTATTTCCTATATATACTCCATTAATCTTGTTATAATTGTCTTTTGTTAAGCTCACACCTGCATCTTTAAAATACTTAACAATATAATCTTTTATATTCATTGTAAGAAAGCTATCGTATAATAGATAGTTACTAATTTTTATAGCATATTTTTTCTTATCTATTTCTGATTCAATATTGTTAAACACTTTATTAAAATCATATCCTGCACATATCTTCTCTCTCTGACTTACAAAATCTTCTGGATATTCATAATCTTTATCTTCCGGATAATTACACATATATTTTGAAAAAGTATTATCATAATCTTCACTCTTAAGCATTATATATCGCCAGTAATGATTAACAGCAGCAGTTAATTTTGTATCAATAATATTATCTTCATCTAGATATTCCAAAGTAACTTCATCATAATATTTTCTATGACATATACTCTTATATGATGTTTTTTTTACTATTATTGAATCATATCTTCCTGCATAATAATCATATATGTTAATTATCACAAATAGTGGAGACGTATTGTCTCCACTATACTTAATAATACTATCTGAATGTTCTTTTGTCATTCTTATTGTTAATTCACTGTCTGATATTCTTACTACTCTTAGCTCTCTTCCATTCACAACGCAATTAAGCATTGATTCTGGCAGTAATTCATATATCTCATTCATACAACTGCACCACCGGCTGTCTATCTATTCTCTCTATTCTTATCATATATGAACTTAAGACCTTTTAACAGAAGTTCGTCATCAAGAATTATCTTATGTTTACAATAAGGAACTACAACTTTAGAGAATCCTCCTGTTGCAACAATCGTTGCACTATATCCAAGTTCTTCTTCTATTCTGTCTATCATTCCATCTATACATGCAGCATTACCATATATTATGCCACTCTTCATACAATCAATAGTATTCTTGCCAATTGCATGCTTAGGTGCTTCAAGACTTATCTTAGGAAGCTTTGCTGTACCTTGTGTAAGTGACTCTAAAGATACTCTTATTCCAGGAAGTATTGCACCACCTATATAATTGCCATTTTTATCAACAACAGATATTGTTGTAGCTGTTCCCATATCTATTATTATAGCCGGATATCCATAACATTTTATAGTTGCAACTGCATCTACTACAAGATCACTTCCGACCTGTTTTGGATTATCCATAAGAAGATTAAGTCCATTCTTAAGTCCCGGACCTACTACAACAGGTTTTACATTAACGACCTTATATACTGCTTCTTTGATAATATTATCAAGCGGAGGAACTACTGATGATAGTATCGCTCCATGAATATCACTTATATCAATATTATACAATTCGAGAACTGTCTTAATTGCTATTGCATATTCAAGTTCTGTTTTCTTAAGATCTGTTGATATTCTCTCTGTAAAATATATCTTTTCATCATCAATACATCCAACAACAATGTTGGTATTCCCCATATCAAGTGCTATTATCATAATGTCCTCATCCCTTCTATTATTACTCTGACACAGTTGTAAGATAACTTGTCACAGCATACAAAACTGTTCCATTATATTCAACTTTAGACCAGCCATTATTAGTACCTATTCCAATTCTTGTAACTGTCTCTCCATTCTTAAGCACTGCAATTACATTAGAATCACTATCTGTACTTGGAAAATCTCTAAGATTAGTCTCTATCTTAGCTGTAACTGTCTCATTTACTTTTTCATATTTATATATATTAACATTATCTACTGTTTCTGTAACAGTTGCAGTCTCTTTTGTCTGTTCTTCTGTTGTGCTATTTTGCTCTTTTTTATCAGCTTCATCCTGTTCTTTAGTTATAAGATAATCTGAATATCCATATACTGTCTGACCATTATATTCAATCCTTGACCAGCCATTATCACCAATACCTGTTCTTGTGACATATTCACCATTCTTAAGTGCAACTATTACTGATGATGACTCTGACTGCATTGGATATATTCTAAGATTCGTAAGCTGTTTGGCTGTTACCTGTTCATTAACATCTTCAAATGTAATACCAATCTCCGGATCTGCTTCAACAGCTTTTGGTGATTTACCGGACTTTGATTTTGCTACATCTGTATAACCAAAATATGCTACATTCATATCAACATCACCCTCTATACCATCAACACGTCCTGTTGAAGTATACTGCCACATACTATATATACCTGTATAATCAGGTTTTATTGAATCTGAATACTTAGTTGATATATACTGTGAGATCCATATATCATACTTAGATGACAGATCATCTGTATTCCAACATGTATTATTGATAAGTTCATTCTTTGAAGCATAGAACATTGGATTATATCCAGCTTTTCTTACAGCTTCAAGGAACACTTTTGCATTAGTAGTCCTCTGTTCAATACTAAGCCCATTCATTCTATTCCCTGCTTCATTAAATCCTTCACAGTTATATACAACAGGATATGTTATAGGATAATCTTTAATAAATTCTGTAACCCAGCTAGCTTCTTCTAATGCTTCTTCTTCATTGATTGCAGTTGAGAAGAAATATATACCTATCTGAACACCTGCTTTCTGTGCCTGATAGAGATTATATTCTGCGTATGGATCTTCTCTTAATTCACCAGTCTTACCGGTTCTATAACCTACTCTTATCATTGCAAACTTTACATTATCTTTTGCAACACTTTTCCAGTCAATTACACCTTGATATTTTGACACATCAATACCATAAGAAGTAACTTTAGAATTATTGCCCTGATTAATAGTATTATTATCTATTATATTCTCACTCTCGCTAATCTGTAATGGATCTTCTTCATCATCAAGTGGTGCAATCTTGCTATTAACAATGTCACTTATCAGACCATTTTGTCCATCTTCTGTCTCTTCTTGTGATATATCTTCTGATACATCTTTATTAACTCTCTTATTCTGACTTGCAAGCATAACTATCGTTACTATCGCCATCACTATAACTACACATATCACTGCTATTGCTACTATAAGTTTCTTTCTTGTCTTATTGTCTTCCATTTTTTCATCTCCATATTTATACATCTGCTGTCATTAATCTTATGTCATCCTGCATATATCCTATGTAGAACTTCGATTATATACGACTGTTAATTACATTAATATTCTCAGCATACTTAAATTCATAAGAATTATCTGCTACAATATCTGAATCTTCAATAGTTATGTCATGTATTGGCATAACTTTAAGTCCTTCTATCTTAACTGAAGTCTTTGCACTGGTACACTTTACATTCTTAATTGTTATATCACAGAATTCAGGAATATCTTCAGGTGCTATCTTACTAAGTTCTTCTTCATCATCTTTATCCATAGTATTAAGCACATAACCCATTGTGAATATAACAGCTTCTCCTGTTATATCTGTCATATTAATATCCTTAAGTGTAATATTCTCAACTTTTCCGCCACGACCTATTGCACTTTTGAATCTTATACCTGTATCAGTTCCAACAAAAGTAAGATTCTCACACATAACATTTCTTATACCTCGTGACATCTCACTTCCTACAACGAACCCACCATGTCCTTTAAATACAGTACAGTCATGTATATATACATCTTCAGTTGGTACAGGTACTTTTCTTGCAATTGCATTCTTACCTGACTTCATACATATCGCATCATCACCTACATCAAAAGTCACATCATGTATATGTACATATCTGCATGATTCAAGATCCAATCCATCACCATTTTGTGCATATTCCGGATTTTTTATCTTAGCATTACTTATTGTAACATTGGTACAAAAAAGTGGATGTACATTCCATGCCGGCGAATTCATAAGAGTAACTTCATCTATAAGAACTTTATTACATCTTACAAAGTTCACAAGTACAGGTCTGTAATAATCATAATAAGGTGCTGCTTTTTCTAATGCATCATCATCATTAATATCAGGTTCACCAGCCTTATATCCATCATAAGCACTCTTAGTTGGCAACCATATTCCACCTTCCTTAGATTCGATAACACTATCATTCTCCTTAAGAAGTCTCTCCCACTGTCTTTTAGTTACTTTAAACTCCTTAACAGGTCTCCATCTGTGTCCACCGCCATCAACAACTCCGCCACCTGTTATCGCTATATTCTCTGCATCATAAGCACTTATTGGTGATACAGTTCTTATCCTTGGCTGACCTTCATAGTCTGCTCTTATAAGTGGATATTCTTCTTTATTTTTTGAAAAAAGTAAAACTGCACCTTTTTCTATATGCAGATTAATTCCCGACAAAAGCTTAATTGGCCCTGTAAGATATATTCCAGAAGGAATAATAACTCTACCGCCGCCTTTCTTAAAAAGCATATCTATCGCATCATTAATAATCTTAGTATTAGATACAATTCCACCACTTATAGCTCCAACAGACGCTATATTAATCTCATTATCTTTAAAAACTGGTAATTCAACGTTAAAATTGCTATTAAAACTCACTTTAGAAATCATCTCCTTAATTTTAGTCTTGTATATTTTAACACAATACTTATTGAATGTAAAAGTTTGTGAACTACTCCGACTTGTAGAAGTCGGAGCTTCTTGCTTCCTGCCACATATGTAGCATCATACAAAAATCCTTTGTAATCCGACCTCGGTTATTATCACACCTATTTGGCAGTTTTCCCAAAATCTCCACAAGCGTATTAGTTTGGCGAGTTCCTCACCTACTATATTTTATTATTTAAGCTGACAAAAGTCTTAGTCCTTCGTATTTTATGTTTTGTGCGGCATTAATATCCCTGTCTATATTTTTTGTACCACAGGCAGGACAATCCCAACGCCTTATGGATAAATCTTTAAGCTTGGAATTCTTAAACCCACAGCAGTGGCATAACTGGCTTGACGGAAAGAACTTATCTACTTTTATAAAATAGCCGCCTCTGTCTTGTAATTTATAGCAAAGCATATTTAAAAACATACCGTATCCGTTATCCAAAGTAGCCTTACCATTGCCAAAACCTTTATTTGACATAGCCTTCATATTAAGATCTTCCACACATACGCATGAGTACTGTTTGGCTATCGCAGTAGACTCTTTATGCAGGAAATCTTTTCTTTGGTTTGCTATATGTCTGTGAATTTTGGCAATTCGTTTTTGCTGTTTATTATAGTTGTTGCTGCCGATAATCATATGTTTCAGTTTACGCTGTGACTTGGCAAGTTTCTCAGCTGATTTGCGATAATAATGAGGCATATCAGCGGTTTTACCGTTGCTATCCACATATAAGCCATCTGACTTATAATCCAATCCAATAGCAACTGTATCTGTTACAGGAACGTCATAAACAATTTTATCGTACTCAAACAGAACTGATACCTGATATGTATTATCTCTGTTCTGAGTCACTGTAGCTGACTTTATCTTCCAGTTATCATCCGGAACACGATGTATTTTGGCTTTTACTTTGCCTAGTTTAGGTAATTTAATGTAGTTATTTCCAATATCAATGTTTCCGTTTGTAAAATTGGTTGTATAAGATTTCCTGGCTTTATGTTTATTTTTGTATTTTGGAAACTTGCCAAGATGTTTGAAAAACCTGTCATATCCGCCAGACAAATGATAAACAGCATTCGTTAATGCAAATTTATCCACTTCTTTAAGAAATGGATAATCTGTCTTTAAATGTTGGTTACAGTATGTATTGGCTGACATTTTGGATAAATGTTTCTCACCCGATTTATGCCTGTTCTGCTGAACTGTAAGCATCTGATTATACACAAACCTGCAACAGCCAAAAGTCTTTTGGCATTGTTCATTCTGTTTGTTGTTTGGATATATAGCATAAATAATTGCTTTATTAGCCATCAGACTTCCTCCCTTGTGACTGTATGTACTGTTTTATATCACAACATAACAATATTGTCAATATAACGGTACTAACCCATCCCTACTTCGTAGAGGAAGGGGATTGTGTACCTGATTTTTTGTTCAAAGTAAATTTATTCTCTATTTCTATCATTCATTTGACTTACAATTACATTAATTCTATAATCTGTTATATGACAGCATTGCTTAATAAATTATTCACTTAATAAGCATTCATTTTACATATTAACAGCTACCTGTAAATTATATTTTGAATTAAAGAAGCTATAAGTTGTCAAGCATTTACCGATAATATAGATTTTACAATTATCCATTACTTATGAATACGAGGATTTTATATATGAATAACAATAATATTATACATAATACTAATAATAAAAAAACAAATAAATGGTCTATGAAAGACTCGGATATGCGTCCTGTACTATTCGAACATTTCGAATCAGATAGTGTTCCATGTCGTTTTTTTGAAGAACTCTGTATTGGCAAGACTCGTGCTGATGCTATATTTGTAAAAGATGATATGATATATGGTTTTGAACTAAAAAGCGACTGCGATAATCTTGACAGACTTCCAAGGCAGATTAATGATTATGAACGATTCTGTGACTATATGTATGTCGTATGTGGAAGTAAACTACTTGATAAAGTCTCCGATATCATTCCACCACATTGGGGCATAATACATATCGAAAGCCAGGCAGCTTCTTCTAACTCTGATAACTTAGATTCTTATAATGAATCATTACAGATTCACATTATAAGAGAAGCCACAGATAGCAAGAAGCGATACCGTCTTCACAATCAGCTTCGTCTTCTATGGAGACATGAACTTATACCTTTTGTCAAAAAGTATAAACTTGGTGGAGTATCAAAGCGCAGCAAAGTAAAACTTGTCAAGCTCTTAGAAGACAATCTCACTAAAGACATATTAAAAAAAGAATTATGCAACATACTTATCAACCGGGATTATTCCATCTACGAAGAAACTGATAAAGATTAAGTTTCGCTTAAATATGCATTTAAAAATCTCACAAGGCAGTCTATAGGCAACGCCCGGATTAATATGTATCAACAAAAACACGCTTGCGCTAAGTGTACATCGTAACGGTACTAAGTTCGCCATACATCTAAGATGTATAGCTCACTAAGTGCCGACGATTACCACATTGTTTTCTTTTGATACATATTAATCCGGGCGTTGTTAATGTACGTTTTTCAGAGATTTTTAAATGGATTATTGGCTTGCGATATACAAATTATGCAAGTACTATTATTGCATTATAAATATTATAACTTTATAAAATTGTAGATTTTTGTTCATTTCACATGAATATATATGTAAATGTATATATTATACGAAAATGTAGCTGCGAAACTCATCGAAATGAAAATTGGATTGCCAAAGTATAAATAGCATCAAAAGAAAACAATGTGGTAATCGTCGGCACTTAGTGCGTTGGAAGGCAAAGACTTTCAACAAACTTAGTACCGTTACGATGGACACTTAGCGGGAGCGTGTTTTTGTTGATGCTATCTATACTTTGGCAATCTTAGATAACCTATGTATGAGTTTCGCATAAATACAATTATATATAATAATAGCACACTGCTTAAACGCAAGTGTGCTATTATATGTTAGATAGTATATTGGCTTATATATCTGTGGTAATCTTCATAATGTATTATTAAGATATGGTCATTAGATCTCTCTTGTTGCATTCTTTAACCATTCTTTTAGTTCATCATCAAGATATGGTGATATTGTCTCATATACTTTTTTATGATAATCATTAAGTAACTTCTTCTCATAATCATTCATATATTCAGGTGCAATTGCATCAAGATCGAATGGCACCATAGTAAGTGTATCAAATCTCATAAACTGACCATAGTCTGTCTTCTCATCTTTTACACATACCATAAGGTTCTCGCATCTGATACCATATTTATTAGTAATATAAAGACCTGGTTCATTAGATGTAATCATGCCTTCTTCAAATACTGCACTATCATTTCTCTCTGGAACAATTCTCCATCTAAATCCATTAGGACCTTCATGTACATTAAGGAAGTATCCGACACCATGTCCTGTTCCATGATTATAATCAAGTCCCATATCCCATAATGGTTTTCTTGCTACATAATCAAAATTAATTCCACGACATCCATATAAGAACTTACATGCTCCAAGATTAAGATTACCTCTTAATACTGCTGTAAAATGTCTCTTCATATCATCATCAACAGGTCCAAGTGCAACTGTTCTTGTAATATCAGTTGTACCTTCAAGATACTGTCCACCTGTATCACATAATACAAGGCTTCTTGGTTCAAGTGTAACATCTGAATCTTCAGTTGCTGAATAATGTACAATAGCACCATGTTCTGCGAATCCGATAATAGGTTCAAAACTTGGTCCCATGTAATGTTCCTGCTCACCTCTGAACTTTTCAAGTTCTTCTGCTGCACTTAATTCAGTAATCTTCTCTTTACCAACTCTTGTCTTAAGATAGTGGATGAATTTGACCATTGCAACACCATCTTTTACATGAGCAATTCTCTCATTCTCAACTTCTGTCGCATTCTTGATTGCTTTTGGAAGGAATGTAACATTCTCTTCGTTAATAACTTCTACTCCATCAGCAATATTCATCATAATTGCATAATTAGTCTTCTTACCATTAACAAGTACAGACTTTTCTTCTGGTATCTTCTTAATATATTCATATACATCATTGTATGGATATATTCTGATTCCATCAGTTTCAAGTTCTTTCACCTGCTCTGCTGTAAAGTCTTCCTCTGCTGCAAATAGAAGAATCTCATCCTGCTTAAATACTGCATACGATAATAATACAGGATTACAACATACATCATTACCTCTTATATTAAGTGCCCATGCGATATCATCAAGTGTTGTTAATACAAAATAATCAGCTTTTTTCTCTTCCATTGCTTTTCTTATATCAGCAATCTTATCTTCTCTTGACTTACCTGCATATTCTACTCCAAGAAACATAACAGGTTCTTTGCTTAATTCTGGTCTGTCAGTCCATACTTCATCTACAAGATCAAGTTCGTATTTGATAGATACATTCTTAGCTGCAAGCTTCTCTTCAAGTGATTTTGCGAATTCATAACCAACTGTTCTTCCATCAAAACCAAGTGTCTCTCCATCATTTAACTTCTCTTCAATGAATTCTGAAACTGTAGGTACACCTTCTTCACCCATCTTATAAAGTGTTATTGTTGTATCTTTTAACTGTTCTTCTGCCTGAAGAAAATATCTTCCATCAGTAAAAAGGCCAGCTTCATTCTTCAATACTACAAGTGTTCCGGCTGAGCCTGTAAAACCTGAAATATATTCTCTACATTTAAAATAATCGCCTACATATTCAGAACCATGAAAATCATCTGTAAGAATGAGGTAAGCATCAACATTATTTTTCTTCATTAATTCTCTTAATGAATGTAATCTTTCCTTTATCATCTCTTTGTTCTCCTTTTATTTTTAATTTGAGTACATCAATATCATCGCTTACATTATATAATGATATTGTATACACTCACTAGTCCTTATTATATGCCACCTTTATCCATCAATCAACCTTTATTTATTTTAAAAAAAATTGCTGCTTATACTCTTTTGGTGTTAATGATGTCTCTTTCTTAAATGCTCTATAAAAAGTTCTAGATGTATCAAACCCGCACATATATCCAATCTCTATAACTGTCATATCTGAATTTGCAAGCATATGCCTTGCAAGCTCTACACGTCTCTTATTAATATAAGTTCTTATGTTACAATTAAGATTGTCTGAGATAATTCTTGATACATAATATCTATTAACACCAAGTTCTCTTGCTACATCATCAAGTTTTATATTCCTTGTATAATTACTATCTATATAATCAAGGCATCTGACTATAATTGCTGAATCTGTAACCACATCTCGTCTTGTTATATCAATACACTCAAGTATCATTCCAACCGCTGCTATTATATAGCCTTTAGCTATTCTCTCTTCTTCTCTATGTTCCATAATTCTTGAGAATATCCCGCTAAGTTCCTCAGGATATACTCCCTTACCAAGCACTGAATTAACCGGTTCGTAATTCTTAAGTTCGTTCATATAATCTGCATAGTATCCCGAATCAGCTATTATTATATGCACTTTACTACTCTCTCTCGTAATAAGACTGTGCCTTACATTAGGAAATACAATATATATGTCATCTTTTTTCATAACATAATTCTTATCTGCAATATTAACTTCTATCTCGCCTTCAAGCACTCTGAGAAGTTCCACATGTTCATGCAGATGTTCTCTATATGTATTATTAATTGATATAAAAGAATTAAAACTACTACTTCTATTCTGATATATCTCACTCATATTACTGCCACCATCTTTCCATAATCTTCTTGTCTTAATTGCAATTTTTTAATGAACTACTTATATTCAGCATTACTTATTTACTATCTTATATCATAGTGCAACTTTTGTCACTTATTTTTATCCTATATGACTAGTATTGACACTTATTCTCCGATATTATATAAGCATCAGACAGATACCTATATTCATATATCATAATTTATAATTTAACAATTGCGAAACCTCAATTTTACCAGACAAAACGCAATTAATGAAAGGAGCTTATATATGGAATTTAAAAAAATGTGGATAAGTGATAATTCAGATGGCACTTATACTAATCCCGTACTCTATACAGATTATTCAGATCCCGACATGATTCGTGTCGGTGATGACTACTATATGATTGCATCAAGTTTTTGTAACTCACCTGCAATCCCTCTTCTACATTCTAAAGATATGGTAAACTGGAAAGTAATTAATTATGTTCTTAATCATGTTCCCGGAGAACGTTTCTTCAATCCGGAACATGGATGTGGTGTATGGGCACCGGCAATCCGCTATCATAATGATACTTTTTATGTATGTTTTCCAATGCCTGATGAAGGTATATTCATGTGCACATCAAAAGATCCTTATGGCAGATTTTCAGAACCTGTATGTATAAAAGAAGGAAAAGGTTATATAGATCCATGTCCATTCTGGGATGAAGATGGTAAAGCATATCTTGTAACAGCTTTTGCAAGAAGCCGTATCGGATTCAAGAGTATTCTCCATCTTACCGAGATGGCACCTGATGGAATGAGCGTAATTGGAGAAGGCGTTCACATATTTGACGGTAATGAGACACAGCCTACTATCGAAGGGCCTAAGTTATATAAAAGAAATGGTTATTATTATATCTTTGCACCGGCAGGAGGTGTCAAAACAGGATGGCAGACAGTTCTTCGTTCTAAGAATATCTGGGGACCTTATGAAGAAAAAATAGTTATGAGACAAGGCGATTCAGATGTAAATGGTCCTCATCAGGGTGCTTATGTAACTGATACTAATGGCGATGACTGGTTTTTACACTTCCAGGATGTATACGCAGCCGGACGAATCATCCATCTTCAACCTATGCATTGGGAGAATGACTGGCCAATAATTGGAATTGCCAAAGACGGTAATGATTATGGTGAACCGGTTAAGACCTATAAAAAGCCTAACAATCTTGTAACTAACCCTTACTGTCCTGATGACAGTGACGATTTTAATAGTGATACATTAGGACTTCAATGGCAGTGGAATGCCAATTATAGCAATGAATGGTATGATACTGACAGCAAGAATAGCCGACTGATTCTCTATCCTGTTCATAAAGAGACAACTTGTGCACTTGCAGATACCAAGAATCTGCTTCTTCAAAAATGGACTGCACCTGAATTCTCTACAGTAGCCAGACTTAATGTATCAGACCTTGCAACTGATGACTGTGCAGGATTTGTATCTCTTGGTGTAATATTTGGAGGACTCGGTGTTAAAAAAACTGATACTGCATACAACATCATAAGTATCAGAGGTTCACAGACATTCCATAATGAAAAAGCAACCTCAACAGAGACAATTACAACTCTTGAAACAGTAAATAAACTAACTGAACTTTATATAAGATATACAGTAAAACAAATCTCATTAATTGATTCAAAGCCATCTGAGACAATTACTTTTGAATATAGTTTTGATGGCATTAATTATACTAAAGCTGAAGATGAGATGGAAGCTGTTGCCGGTCGCTGGGTTGGTGTAAAATGCGGTCTGTTCTGCTATAACACAGTTAATACAAACTCTGACGGTAAACTTTATGTAGATTCTTTTATTTTTGCAAAATAAATAATTGTGAATTACAAATCCACAATAAAACAGCCTGACAATCTTATTATATTGCTAAGTAACATACTTTTTCTCACTTATCTTAAATAATGCTGAGTATGTTATTCACAATGTAATAAATTGTCAGGCTGTTTTACTTTTAATTATTAATTTTAAATTGTAATTTTAATTATTGCTTTTAGGTATTAATTTTAAGCATTACTTTTAATTATCAATTTACTGTTTCAATCATCTATAATCTGACTTGTATTGATTTATATTAATCAGATTAATCTGTGAACAGCTTTATATCAATTCTTATGACTTATGCACATATCTTTCTTACGTCTTTTTCAATATCAACAAACACATCTACAAGAATAGCTTCAAAATGACTTCCTCTTGAATCTAGCATTATATCAAATGCTTCCTCTACCGAAAGTGCATCCTTATAACTTCTCTTTGATGTCAATGCATCGAATACATCTGCAACAGCCATAATTCTCGCACAAAGTGGAATCTCTTCACCATGTCTTCCTTCAGGATAACCTGTTCCATCCCACTTTTCATGATGGCAATATGCCATATTCTTAGCCATCTCAAGGTATTCTTCATCTGTCTCATCACGAAGAACCTGCTCTATAAGTTTGCGCCCTTCTACAGTATGTTGCTTAATATTCTCAAATTCTGCTGCATCAAGAGCACCATCTTTTTTAAGAATCACATCTGATATAGTAATCTTGCCTACATCATGAAGTGGTGCTGCATTCGCAAGTTTCTCAATATATTCATCTGTTATAATATCTGAATATATACCTCTCTCTTTAAGTGCAGTTGCAAGCATTCTTACATACTCACTTGTTCTCTTAACATGCATTCCTGTTATATCATCCCTAAGCTCAATTATATTAGCAAAGTTAGTGATTGTATTCTGCTTCATTCTCTCAATCTGGTTCGTCTTCTGACTTACCATAACTTCAAGATTATTAGAATGTTTTATATGATCTGTTATATCATTAAGCATTATAATATATCCATTAACATTCTTAAAACGCTTCATCTCTTCAACATTAACATCATAAAATCTGCCATCAAGCTCATATTGTCTGCCATCAAGACTTATCAATTTTTTTATAAATTCTCGCTGTATCTTATTAGTATTAAAGATATTATCAGCAATCTTCTCTTTAACAATATTATTACTATATAAAATCTCAAAATTACTATTTGTAATGAACATCATCTCACTTAATCTGTCTACAATAGTATCCTTACCAATATCAACAGTCTCATATAATCTGTATTTTAACACATAATATGCAAATGTAAATGTTCCCAAAAGTATAGCAAGATCCATAATATCATACGGCTGAAATATATTAGTTATCTCACTTATACTTGCAAATAAAGGCAACAAAGCTACTATAAATGCTATAAGAGCAATCTTTCCTTCAACTGTTCCTTTATTTCTAATGAAATGTCTCATTGATAAAAACAATATAAAACATTCATAAATATATGCTATAAACATGTGCAAATAATATATAAATCCATGTTTTAATTCAAGATGAGCAAATCCATTGCTCTCTTCTATAAATCTTACATCTATATAATACAGTGAATGACATTGACATGTGTATATACAGATATATATAAACATATGCACACCCAGCATAAAAAACATTAATCTCTTAGGATATCTGCACTTATAATATATAAGTATAAAATATAACATAAGCCAGCATATAAAGCATTTGCCAAGATAAGACATCTTAACTGCCATAAGTGCTGCTTCTTCGCTCTTTGACGTCATCTCTGCAAGATACCCAAGCAGGTTAACTAACACAGCGACTCCTATTGCAAGCAACAATGACTGTTCCATTGTCTTCTTTCTTGTAATCACAAATACTATTGCACCCGCAAGAATTATTATCCCCATTATCTGCACCAGTAAAAATATGTCAAACATCTCAAGCTCCTTCTTAATATCAACTGGCACACCTTAAATATATCTATTTTAATTATTTATGGTGTACAACACTATTATTAGTAATTTTATCATAAAACTGCCTTAAAAAAAATAGTACTATCGTATTATATTTCACTTACGTTAGTACTATTCTTAATATTTGCTTATCTAATTTATATTCTATACTATTTTTTTATTACCAAACAATTCATATACATTTATATAAATTCTTAATAATCAGCAATTTGGTTTACTCTTTTATATGATTCTTAATAATCAGCAATTCTGTTTACTCTTTTATATGATTCTTAATAATCAGCAATTCTGTTTACTCTTTTATATGATTCTTAATAATCAGCAATTCTGTTTACTCTTTTATATGATTCTTAATAATTAGCAATTCTTCTTACTCATTTACAATTTTTAATAGCAATTCAAATGCTAATTATGAATTTTTAATTACAAACGCATACGCATCCTGTTTTTTATTAATCTCGGCTTTTAATACAATTTTATACTCTTTTGAAAAATATCTGTTCACATATTCTGGATTATGTGAATAGAGTACTATTATACCTTCATCATTAAGCCATTCATGTGCCTTGCCTGCAAGAGTCTTATATGCTTCTTCCACATTCTTATCTAGATTGTTATTTAGTTCCATAGGCATATTAGTAATAATCTCATCAAATTTATATTCATGCCTAAAATCTGCACAGTTACGATTAATATAATGTACTACTTTATGTGCATAGTCTGTATTAAGTCTAGCCATCTCAACAGCTTCTGCACTCTTATCTACTCCATATAGAGTATCAGTCTTTTTATACATATATCTCTCGATGAGCATTGTTCCAACTCCACAGAATGGATCAAGTACTCTGGCATTATCTTTAAGATAATCTTTAGCTATCTCCATAATAAGTGCAGCTATCTCTGGCTTTATACTCTCAGCAACAACATTTTGTCTATATTCAAATCGTTTATCATCTATTGAATATAATTTTACAAGGCAATTATATCTATCCTCTTTGTTTCTAATAAGCCTTATCTCTATCTCATAATCAGAAGGATTATTTACAAGTCTGTAATTAGACATTCTTTCTATCTCTGATGCAAGTTTTTTAGTAAATTTACTCTTTTTTTGCAAATCCATCTTATCTTTTAATTCAATTCTAAAATTAAAAGTATCTGATGTATCATATAATTCCTTAAGAAATTTAAAAATATCTGATTTTACTATCTTCTCTGCTGCACTTTTAATATCAGTATCTACAGTTTTCATCTTATTAATTATAAATAAAAGTTCACTATAGGTTCTAATATCTAATACTTCCTTAATTGTTATACTGCCTTCATCTACCATAACACCGGCATTAAATGTCTTAGCACCTGATATCTTATCTGCTGTTATATCACTATAATTCCTGTTAGTTAGTAGAATCATTGCAGGTTTTTTATTAATTCCTGTAAAAATATGCTTCTTACTTCCTTCATACATACTAACAAGTGAATTAAGTGATCTAATCTCTTCATCTACATGCTTTCTATCACTGTCTGTGACTTCCGTTCTTCTTAACTCTTCAAGTCGCTCTCTTAACTCATCAACATATTCTGAATAATTGAATTGACCAAGTGCATTAAGATATTCTGATCTTACAAATAAAGTTTTCTCAGCCCTATATGCATTCATAAGTGGCTTTAAAAATGCTTTATCTCTTAATTCACCCATTATTACAGCCGTATTTTTTCTTATTTTTGCATCTTCTGAATTTAAAAGTTCAATAAATACATCTTTTTTATCCGCAAAATTAAATAAAAATGATTTTCTATTTTTTTCATCTTTTAAAATTGATTTAAGCTCTATTAAATTTTTTCTTGTATCTTCATTTTTTATTATTTTTTCAAATATTTCTCTCATATTGATTCCTCGTATTTTTATACTAATATATTGGTTTAGTAACTTCTTAAATTAATCTAAGAAGTTCGTCAATATCACTGTCATAGTGGTGTCCGCCTTCAATTATCTTGTGTATAAGTTTATCATCACTATGTGTCACTGTATATGCTTTTCGCATAATATCGACTTGTTCTATCGCATTAATTATTCCACATCTGCCATTCAGATGATCATCTCTTGCCGACTGTATAAGAACAGGTCTTGGAGCTATCATCGCCCCAATATCGCCCATGTCAAATGCTTCCCACAATCCTCTTACATAATTACAGCTGCAATTACCATTACGTTCAAGAAGCGATTCTTTAACGCCATACATATAACCACTTATAACTGCTGCTTTTACTCGCTCATCTAACGCTGCGAAATACAAAGTCTGCATTCCACCGCCTGAGAATCCAACACATGCTATATTATCTGTTGCCCATTCATCACGCATAATAATATAATCTGTTAATCTCATAAGATCCCACACACACATTCCAATTACAGACATTCCAAGTGGCTCTGCCATGTGTGCAAGTTGAAAACATGTTGAATTGATAAAATCTTTTTCTTCATCCGACTGTAATGCAAGTTCTCTTCTCTCTCCAAATCCTCTACAATCAGGACACAATGTAACATATCCTTTTTTTGCAAGCTGCATTCCATAATCATAATTAAAGAATTCTATCTTATCTCTTACTGCCGGAATATCTCTTCTTCCTGCAACAGAATATTTACCTGCACCAGAATGTCCATGTGGACATATAATACACTTTAACCTGTCAGTACTATCTGACTTAGGTATCAATATATACACCGGCATATATACATCAGGTTCTACCTGTATTATTACTTTTTCTCTTATAATTCCATCATCTAATACAACTCTCTCACTTACGTTAGGATCTAGTGGAGATGTCTCCATCTTATCCATTCCAAGTATATTACTAAGTTCTTCTCTTGCACTAGTTCTCCATTCTATATATTCTTCATAGCTGTCAGCTCTTAGTGCTTTTTGCCTTGCATACTTATCAAATCTCTTCTCTATATGTGGAAGAGCTGTATAATATTGTTCTATATGAATTGTTCTATCTGACATTTTCTTATTTCTCCTATTTTTTAATACTTATAATATGCTGCAATTACATACTTTTTGTCTTTATTTTATTCTTATAATGTCTAATTATTAACCTTCTTTTTTATTATAAATATTTTTTCAAAACGAATCAACATATTTTTACTCTTCTAAACAAAACATATTTTTAAGCACTTGACAGTACAATTAGATTGTATTATAACAATACTAATGAAATTTCACACTATAGAATTAATGTCTTTAGTGTTATAACAAATGATGGGAGTAATAATTATGAATGATTTTAACATGTTTATTGAAGAGGTAAAGTCACATCCATGGCAGCTTAACGTTGGTTTCCTGACGATAATACCATCCTATATTTTTGTGATTAAAGTTCTATCTAACAAGAAGGTTGGTTTGAAAAGAAAGATTGATAAAGCTGTGAAGAAGGGAAATACAGCACAGGCTACTATTCTTCGTGATGAAGCATACAAATTATCCAGAAACAGATCAAGAAGTGTTCATAATCACTTAAGCGAATATTATTCAGCCAAGTATACCTATGTTGTAAATGGAAAAACATATTGCAAAAAATTTTCATCTGATCCTACAGAGCACTCTGGCTCACCTCTTCGTGAAAAAATTGATATATATTGGCTAAATACTCCAAACAAAGCTTTTTGGAGTGGCAGTAGCGACAAAATAGGCTATTTATACCGGGCATTTTGCATATTTTATCCATGGATATTTTTTGCAATATTTGTCCAGGTTTTAACAGCACTAACTAAGTAGAATTTAATTTTTAAGAATATTATTTAAACTTAGCAGGAGATTATATCATAATATTTTTGCAACGTAAATTGAATAATAAAACAAAAACCACCAAACAGCTATTTAATCTGTCTGGTGGCTTTTTGTTTTATGGCATGGGTTTTTATGCTATCAACGATATATTCGTTGAGTTACATCGTTATTTAATATTAATGTCTTCCAAAACCTTTGATAAAATCAACTATTTTCTTAACAACTTTTACGATAACTTTAACAATTGTATTAACTATGTTATCCTGTTTGTCGTCTTCTGTTGTCTCTTCTGTTGTCTCCTCTGTTGTCTCTTCTGTTGTCTCCTCTGTTGTAACTTCTGTTGTCTCTTCTGTTGTAACTTCTGTTGTCTCTTCTGTTGTTTCTTCTGTTGTCTCCTCTGTTGTAACTTCTGTTGTCTCTTCTGTTGTAACTTCTGTTGTCTCTTCTGTTGTCTCTTCTGTTGATTCTTCTTCACTATCATTCTTAGTAATGATAATTCCGCCAAGTCTCCATGTGCCACTTGGGAATGCGAGATTTAACTGACCATCTGTTATCTCTACGCTTTCTTCTGTATAGATTGTATATGAACCTGCTGCATTTGAAACTGTAACATTATTACCGCCTTCAATGCTTACTTGTACTTTACTTGCATATATTGAGTTTGCGATAACCTGTACTGAGTAGTTACCATTTGGAAGGTCTACTTTGAATTCTGTATTAGCCGGAAGTACGAAATCTGTATATACATCATATGGAAGTGTTCCTTCTCCTGTATATGTAAATTCTTCTGTACGTCCCTGTATTGGTGATGATAATGTATCTTTGCCTATATCTGTGAATCCATATCCCTGCTCTTTGCTATATACATAATCACCATAAGCTGTTCCACCTTTTTTATTAACTGTAACACCCGTCCATCCTTCTGCTACTTTTGATGTACTGATACCAAAGTCGAATTTCTTATAGGCTGCTTTTACTACATATACTGTTACTGTTACTTTCTGTGCATAATCTTTTACTGTTCCATTTACTACATATGTTCCAATCTTAGATGTATCTACATCATCCCAGATGACTTCAACTTCTTTTACCTGACCATCTGCATATGTTGCTGTAAGTGTATCTGGAAGTTTTGCTATCTCGCCTTTATTCACTTCAACTGATTTTGCACTCGCAACTGATACAATATAATTATCTTTTACGATTACTTTTACTGTTACATTATCAAGAAGTTCTGTTGTACCAGTAATTACATATTCACCTGTTGTATCTGTATCAAGTGATTCTGTATTCCATGTTACCGGAAGTTCTTTTACTGTTCCATTCTTCATATTATGTTTTACTGTAGTTGGAAGTACTGCTTTTGTTCCTGCAACTACATATACATCATCAAGTGCTTCATATCCTGTAACTGTATTAGCTTCTACTGTAATCTTTAATGTTACTTCTTTGTCATATCCTTCTATTGTTCCTGTTAATGTATATTCACCTGTCTTTGTTATGTCAAATGAAGTCATATCCCATTTTACTTCAATTCCATCTACTTTATTGCCATTTGCATCAATAACTGTTACTGTATCTGGAATAAGAGCTTCGTAATCTGGTGTATCCGCAACAATTGTAAGGTCTTCTAATGGAAGTACTTCTCTTATGTTAAGTAATGTTTTTAATGTTACCGCTTTTGATTTAAATGATGGCTTTCCATCAACTACTGCTGATACTTTGTATGTATATTCCTTATTCTGTTCAAGATTCTTGTCTGTATATGAATATACATTCTGTACATTTGCTTTTGTTTCAGTTGTATCTTTTTCTTCTACAATCTGTTTAATTGTAAGTCCATTAAGATATACTGCACCTGAATATCCATCAGCAAGTGTTGCTTTTACTTCAATCTTACCATCTGTTACTGTAACTTTCTGTGTTATTGTATTCTGTTCATATTTGTTAGCAAATCTTGCTACGCTATTCTCCATATCATTAATATAGATTAAGTTCTTAGCTGTTCCTGCATTATGTGCTGTATATACTGTTACTTCATATTCACCATTTGGAACATCTGCAATGAAATCTACATCTGAATTCCATCCCATTGCACAGTCATTATAGAGATTAGCCATATTATCATCAAATGCTTTTGGATAATATCTGAATGTGATTCCACTTAATGAATCTGCTGTAAGTCCATAGCCCTGTTCTTCTGAATATGCCGGTGTATCAGATGTAATAGCTGTATATCCGTCCTGTACAGGACCTACTCCACCATTTTTACCATCTACACCGCCAAAATCAAAGTATGCTTCATAAGGTTCTTCGTCCTCAACAACATCGCCTGTTGCAAGATCTTTTGTTACATAATCATTAACATCAACATCTCCAACTGCTTCATATTCGCCTGTCTCTTCATTAAGTCTATATACTTTATAGCCTTCTATCTCATGACCGTTGACACCATCACTTGCACCATAGAAGTTAATTGTCGCACTATTATAATCTGTCTTCTCACCATTAACTGTTGCTGTTACAAGTCCTTCTGAAAGAAGATAATCAAGATTAGCTGGCTGGTTATATCCAACGTTTTCCCATGCAACACCAAGTCTGTATGTAGAATTCTCCATAAGACATGGGACTTTGTAATCTGTCTCAATTGTTGTTGAGTAGATTCTTATCTTTGAGTTAGATGCATCGTTGGTTCTTGAGATTATCTCTTCTCTCCAGTCACCAAGAATGTCTGCTGTAAGTCCCATGTTACCTTTTGTACCATTATTAGTAAGAAGTTGTGCACTTTCAAATAATGTATCTGATGTTCCTGTCTCTGAGTTCCATTTTGTAATGTTAGTACTTACAGGATAATAGTTACCACCCGCATTATTGAATGTATGATCCTGTAATTCACTTAACAAGTCTCCATCCCAGAATAATGTATTATTAACTGATGGTGTAAGCTGTGATAATTTTTTAATATTATCAAATCTTGATGTTGCTGCATACATTCCTCCGTCTGTTCCATTCCATTCAACGCTTGACCAGAATTCTCCACCAAGATTAGTTGGATCAACATCTGCTGCAACACCACGTCCTGTATCTATACCTGTGAAGTAACCATATAATATCTCACCTGTCTCAGCATCATGTACTTCGACCTGATACTCTGCATCTGAATGTTCATGTACTGCGAATATCTCAAGTCCAGGATTAGTTGGATCCCAATCTGATATATGCTGTGCATCACCATGTCCAAGACCTGTTGAATATTTTACTTTACCATTATGGTCAAGTGTAAGTCCTCCAAATATAATCTCATCTTTTCCATCATTATCAACATCATTGATTGATAACTGATGATTACCCTGTGACTCATACTGTGAACCTGCTTCATCTGTATCAAATGCCCATCTCTTAACAAGTTTGCCATCTACAAAATCATAAGCTGTAATACATATTCTTGTATAATATCCTCTTGTGAATATCATACTTGGATGTTCACCGTCAAGATATGCAACACCTGATAAGAATCTGTCAACTCTGTTACCATAAGCATCGCCCCATGCTGATACACTTCCTCTTTCTGGAATATAATCTGTTGTATCTAGAGCTTTACCTGTTTCTCCATCAAATATTGTAAGATATTCCGGTCCATCAAGTACATAGCCTGATGTATTTCTGTAATCTTTTGATTTATCTCCTATTACATTACCTGCACCGTCAACTGTTCCATCTGCTGTCTTACATACTATCTCTGCTTTTCCATCATTATCAAAATCCCATACCTGGAACTGTGTATAATGTGCACCTGAACGAATATTAATACCAAGGTCTATTCTCCACATCTGTGTGGCTTTTCCTGTGTTGGCATCAATATCGTATGCATCAAGAATTGTTGTTCCTGTATATCCTGCTCCTGAATTATCTTTTGCATTAGATGGATACCATTTTACTATAAGCTCATACTTGCCATCTCCATCGAGATCTCCAACTGACATATCATTGGCTGTATATGTACATACTGTTCCATCCGGCATTGTCTGATCTTCTGGTTTATTAAGTTCGAATTCGATATATTTATTCTGCCATGTTGCTACTGATTCTGACTTAAGGCCGAGTTCTTTATCTGAACTTCCTACTACTTTGTATACATCTTCTGCTGTTCCTTCGCTGTCAATATAGTTACCGACTGTAAGTCCACTTACAAGTTTTTTATCATTCTTATAAAGTGTATATGTTACATCTTCAGGATCTGCTTCAAATGTTCTCCAGCTTAAGTATACTCCACTGTCTGTACTTGATACATTGACGCCTTCTTTACCATTCTCATCGATACCTGTTCCATCATCTCCTGCAAGGTTAATTGCTACAAGTGCTCTGTCTGTAAGTGTCTCTGCTTTTGTTCTTGTAAGCGTCGTAGTAATCTCTGTCTCACATGCATCTGAGAGTTCACTTCCACCTTTTGTACTAAATGCCTGTACTTTATAGTACCATTTTATGTTAGCTGTTACATCTTCATCTGTATCTGTAAATGTTGTATTTGCTTTACCATTTACTTCTGCTACTTTTGTATATTCTTTGTATCCTTTTGTTCCTTCTGCTCTGTCTGAACGATATACAATATATTTGACTGCATTATCTGTTGCATCCCAGCTTATCTGCATATTAGCTGATTCTGATACATTACATACAACATTCTGTGGTGCAGCCGGAATAACATCGTCTGGATTTCTTCCGTCAACATCGACCACATTGCTCTTTGGTGTCTCTGTTCCATCTTTAAGTATTGCTGTTACATAGTATTTGTACTGTTCGCCTGCAACTACTGTGAATGGAAGTGTTGTTGATTCTTTTTTCTCTTCTGCTGTTATGTTCTTAACAAGTGTATATTCTGAATCTGATTCAGCTTTCTTATATACATTGTATGAAACTGCATCTTCTGTATCATTCCACTGTAATAAGAAGTTAGCATTGTCACCGTCAAATGTAAGTTCCTGCATTAATAATCCTGATGGTGCTATTGATACCGGTGTTATCTCAAGTCCATTAATATATGGGTTAGTTCCACCTACCACAAGATTTAACTGTCCATCTTCTACAACTACTGTTGCACTTACCGATGCTGCTGCCTGTTTAGTTGATACTCCACCTATTGCAACACCTTCTGCTGTATATGATGTCTTGATTGTGCTTGTACCTGACATAAGATCGCATGCTGTTACTTTTATCTCATATTTACCATTTGGAAGGTCTACTGCAAATTCACCTGCTCCAATACAGAAATCATCTGTCATTGCATTAGATGTTGCATTACCATTGTTAGCTCTGTAACGTCCATTGCCCGGAGCTGTTATCCATCCATATCCATTCTCTTCACTGTACATCTGTGTTGATGTTACAGGTAAGAATCCGTCCATTGTTGGATTAGATGAGTCCTGACAAAAATCATATTTGTATAATGCTGACTTGGTTGTAACTACAAGTTTCTCTGATTTTTCACCAACACCTGCTTCATTGAATCCTGCTACAGCATATACATAGGTCTTACCGCCTTCACATTTACCATCTGTATATTTATTAACTGATGACACTGAGAACTTCTCTGCATTAGTAAAATCAACATCATCTACGCTCTGTCCTTCTGCTAATTCTGCTTTGTAGATATAGTATAATTCTGAATCTGATGTTGAATTCCATTTAAATGTAACACTTGATGCTCCTACTGTTGTTGTCTCAAGTCCTGATGGAATCTCTTCTGGTGCTTTATCAGGAGTCTTAATATCTTCTGTTACTGCTTTTAATGCATCTAATCTGTCATCTTTATCATACTCTTTTATAAGTTTTGCAACACACTGTGCAAACTTATATGCTCCATAGTACTGAAGGTGTGTTGAGTCTGATACGCCACCTGCATATGCACCTGTATAATCACCTGCATTTAGCCATAAGAATAATGATTTACTTCCTTCTTCGCCAAACTTATTACATACTTCTATTGATGCTTTTGTCAAATCAAGAACAGGTACATTCTTCTCTTCGCCCATTTTTAACATTACCTGTCTGTATTTTTCAAAATCACTCTTAAATGATGCATTACCTTCTGCATCTGTTGTATAACTTCTTCTTGCTACCGGTGTTACAAGAATACATGTACCGCCTCTTTGTTCAACACCATCTACATAGTACTGAAGCCACTTTTCAAAGTCATCTGATGATACATATCTATTAGGTCTTGCTGCTGTTGCATCATTATGTCCCCACTGAACAAGAACATAATCACCTGGTTTTACATCTTCAAGAAGGTCATCTAATTTGCCTTCTTCGATAAATGATTTAGAGCTTCTTCCTCCTATCGCTCTATTCTCTACTATTACGCTGTCTGTCTCATAAGTCTGTGCCTGACTATAATTACAGTCATCACATTCATATTCATTAACATTCTCTGCACCTTTAAAGAAATTATATAATACCTGTCCCCATCCGGTCTGTGGATAGTAGTTGGCATCATATGTCTGAACTGTTGAGTCTGATGCTATGAATACTGTCGGCTTGCTTCCTTGTTCACGTGTCTGCTTCTCTACTTCTACTTTACTAAGATATACATTAGAAAGTGCTGCGCTGCTCTCATCTGTCGCTGATGAATCTGCAAGGAATTTAAGATTAAGTCTTCCATCCACAAGGCATGCTGTAAATGTTGATGTCTTAGTCTCATGTGCCTTAACTACCACGCCTGTTGCCTTTGTTATGTCTTCTGCTTCAAGATTAACTGTGACATCTGTATCTGTTGGGTTAGTAAGTTCTACTTTTACTGTATAATCAGCAGAATCAAGTTTTACATCAAATGTTGATGTATTCTCGTATGTATATACTCCATAGCCTGTACTCTCTGTTTCTTTCCATACCTTACTTGCTACAGTTACATAATTACTACTGTCAGTTATGTAAGATGAGTTAGAATCTGTAAATACTACTGTTCTTGGATAATATACTCCTCCAACCCAGCCTTCTGCCTGTGCAGGATATTCTGATGTTGAGAATCCATATCCTGACTCATCACTATACACAGTCTGTGCATCAACATTGGTATACCCGTCAAGCTTCTCTGTTCCAAAACTGAATTTTGCACTAGTGATTGCTGTGTCAGTTTCTGTTTCACTAGCCATGACTGGCATTCCCGTACCAATGTTACCTGTGATCATTGTCATAGCCATTAATAAAGAAATACTTTTTTTAGTTCCAAATTTCCTCATGTACCTAATTCCTCCCTTTGTTACTTTTGTTATAATACTGCTATTTTTTAGTTTCGATTCGTCAGTTTTTACAAGCAATATCATATAAACTATTTTAGATTATAGCACACTTTTGGATAACTTGTATATATTTTCTTTATATTTTCTTTAGTTTTTGTTAATTTTGTTAATAATAACTAAAGATTTTTAGCCGACAAGATTTTGCTGAACAAAAAAGAGCGTTTTCGTTTAAAAACTACCGAAAAACGCTCATTTTTTTGTTTTTATTTTAATATGTTTTGAAATATTTTATATTTGTTTTAACATCTTCTAAATAATTACCAATACCTACGATATAAATTTTATATTGTGAACTAATATTTTGCCATCATAAGAGTCACTAACCTTTATTACAAGATTATAAAATATTTCTTTGTGTTATAAGATTCTAAAACTTAATACTTCCTAATTAAGCCTTAATTAATCTAATTATCTGTTACTTATTAAATACATAATTAAGTATATCAACAAGCTCTTTATATGAATATTTTGAATATATAACTTCTCTTGCCATAACTGGATCATCAGTTATTATATTATCAACCCCAAGTGCTGTAAGATTCTCTATCTTCTCTGCACTATTAACTGTCCATACAAGGACTTTTTTACCTCTGGCATGAACTGCATCAACTGTATTCTTATTAACAAACGCATAATTCATACTGAACGCATCAACATATGCCATATTATAGAAGTTACCATACGCAATTGATATTATATATCCTGTTTTTATATCTTCATTACATTTTTTTATTGCTTTTAGCACATCATACTTCATCGATGTTACAATACAATCATCCTGAAGTTCATATTCTTCTATCAGATCTGCTACTTTTTTAGATATTCTCGATATATTAGTATCTGTTGCTTTTATCTCTATATTAAGTTTTACCTGCTTATCAACATATTCAAGAGTCTCTTTTAATGTTGGTACTCTCTCATCTTTAAATTCATCACTAAAGTATGAGCCTGCATCTAATGATTTTATATATGCAAGAGTAACTGATGCTACTTTCTTATTGATTCCTGTTGTTCTCTTAAGACTTGGATCATGCATTACTACAAGTTCTCCATCTGCTGTCTCCTGTACATCAAGTTCAATATAATCAGACATATCTTTTATCGCATATTCAAATGCCGATATTGTATTCTCAGGTGCTTTTACAGAATTACCTCTGTGTGATGTAACTTCTGGAAGCGTCATAAGCTCAACATTATCGAATGGATTATTCACTGAACTTATATATACATATATTCCATCTATAATAATACTTACTATCGTAAGTGCAACCATTATCTTTCTTAAAAATAATGCTTTTTTCTCATCATATTTATAATATTTTATATCAACTTCTTTATGTGTCTCATGACTTACAACACATTTTTCAAATAATCTTGATATAACAAGTATGCACCCTGGTACTGCAAAAGCAAACAGCATGAATGTAACTCCTGAGTTGAATATTCTAAATATTGTAAGGAATATTACCATACCATACGATGACATATTGAATATCTTTACAAATATTACAACTATAATTGTAAGCATCAGAATTGAAAGCCAATATAATGCAAGTACGCATATATTATATATGAACAGATCTTTAATTATCATAATAATATTATTTTTTACTACATTTTTACTATTTCTCTTTGCTCTCTTGTATTCCATCTTATCAACTGCCATATAGTTCAATGTAAATATCCCCGATACAGTGTAATATAACGCTATTAAGAATACTATTACATATACAGCTTTAAGCCAGATATTACCAAACATTACTTTTTTAACTGCTGATGGTAACGTAAGTCCTGATATTACTATTATGAGTACAGATATATTACAAGTTATAACTTCGATAAATATCCTTATCATTATAAGATAATTACCATGTTTCATTGCATGTTTAAAACTTCCAAATCCATGCCTTATTGTCTCCGCTACTGTAACTTTATTACGCCTGTACGACTCATAATATATAAAGCTTAGTGCCGATGCCTCGAATATACAATATAATATAATCGCAATAATAACAAAAAGAACAGCAGCTATTGTAAATGGATTTCTTAAAAAACGGTATATGTAACCGTTAGTAAGATATTTCAAACCGGCTCTTTTAAGAACCAGACGGAAAATTCCAATTAACATCGGATATGCTACTGCAACAAAAATACCCTTATATAATATCTCAAACAATATGAATGTACCAATATTTTTATTAAGCAGTTCTTTTCCTTTTTTTAATAATTTTCCCATCTACATGCCTCTGTTCTTTTATTTTTTAATATTAATTACACTCCTTTTCTTTTGAAAGCGAATGTAAAAACTGTGTTGTAAAATCTAGTATATATGCTACAAGCAGTGTTATTGCTATTGTATTCGCAATTCTCCCTGGTATTCTGCTTACACCTATTGTAACATATCTGTTCATGAATTTAAAAAAGAATACTGTCAAAAGTCCCCATCCTACAGTGCTCTCAAGGCATATTATTCCTTGATAATTCATAAACTTATTCTTATAATCCCACCAGAATTCACCAAACAGCATAAGCATTACTTTTGCTGTTATATATTCGATTGTTGTTGCTATAATTGCGCCTGATATATACAACGCAACTATATTATCCGCAATAGGACTAAGCAGTTCATATACTGCTATTGCTCCAAACGGATAGATAATACAGAATGGAAGTTTTGCAAATCCTCTATTCTCCCATATTCCTTTTTCCCTTCGTATCACAATGCACTCCATTACCCAGCCAATGAATGCATATATAAAAAACCATACAATTGTCTGTGCCATACTAAGTCCGTGATACTGCATAGCTATTAAATCACTCATTTTTTCACTCCTATACTCCTTTTTCCTCATCTTAATTTAAGTAACACTTTTATTCTACTACTGAATTATAGTTTAGGCAATGAATAATTCTCCTTTTCATTTTATACCTATTTAACAATATTTATTTGTTTAGGTTCTAAATTAATGCTATCCCCTTGAAAAAAGCTATTTTGCACGTTATTATTTATCTTGAATTTTAGTTATATCTTATTTGCATATATGCAAACGGAAGGAGTTTGAAAATGAACAAAAAATACAATGTTCTTGTAGGTCAAAGTGGTGGTCCTACATCTGTTATTAATGGAAGTCTCTATGGCGTGATTAAGGAAAGTCTTAACCATACTGATCTAATCGACACTATCTATGGTATGATTAATGGAATTGAGGGTTTTATCAATGAAGATATGTTAAATATATCAAAAGATATGTCAGATGAAGATATTGAATTATTAAAGACTACACCAGCTTCATATCTTGGCTCATGCAGATTTAAACTCCCTGCTGATTTGAATAATAATATTTATAATACAATATTTTCTTTATTTGAGAAATATAATATTATGTATTTTCTATATATCGGTGGCAATGATTCTATGGATACTGTTGCTAAGTTATCAGCTTATGCTGCCAAAATTAATAGTCCGGTAAGAATCATTGGTGTTCCAAAGACTATTGATAATGATCTTGTTCATACAGATCACTCACCTGGATATGGAAGTGCTGCCAAATTCGTAGCATCTGTTGTAAGAGATATCGCTCTTGATTCCGGTGTATACAAGCAGGATTCCGTTACAATCATTGAGATTATGGGACGTCATGCAGGATGGCTCACTGCAGCATCTGCACTTGCACGTAAATTTAAAGGCGATAATCCTATTCTTATATATCTTCCTGAACGAGCTTTTGATGTTGAAGAATTCATTAAAAGTATTAAGAATGCACTTTCATATACTAATAATGTTGTTATATGTGTATCTGAAGGCATCAAGGATAGTTCAGGTCGTTTTATATGTGAATATGAATCCAATGTAAAAACTGATAACTTTGGACATAAGATGTTAACAGGCTGTGGTAAATACCTTGAAGGTCTTGTAAAAGACAGACTTGGTATTAAAGTACGTTCTATTGAGCTTAATGTTACTCAAAGATGTGTTTCTTCTTTTATATCTGAAACTGATGTGCTTGAAGCTATCTCTGCCGGTGAATTCGGTGTACAAAGTGCATTAAAAGGTATCACAGGTGTTATGATTGCTTTCAAACGTAATGAAGGAACTGATTATTCTGTTGACTGTATAACTGTTGATTGCAGCAAAGTATGTAACTTTGAACAGAAAGTTCCTGACGGCTGGATCAATAGCGATGGTACTGATGTTAATGATAACTTCATATCTTATGCATTACCACTTATACAAGGTGAGTTACGTCCACCAGTTAAAAATGGACTTCCTGTATATGCATACCGTAAATAATCTTAGTTTTTATTATTATTTAATATATAATAATAGTATTTAGCAGTTTAAAAACCTGGTGCATAAGCATCAGGTTTTTTGCTCTTTGTGGTGAGTGAGGGTAATTATTTTAATTACCACTAGCATTAATTATTAATCTGCAGTTTTTCTATCAATAGATAATATCTATATTTTTTTGTTCTGCGAATTTTATCCAACGATCATCAGGTTTCTTTTCTGTAACAATAATATCTATATCATCAAAATCACATATTGTTGTAAATGATATTTTATCAAATTTCGTACTGTCTACAGCAAGTATTGTTCTGTTTGATGATTTTATTATTGATTTTTTAACTTCTGCATCTGCTTCATTGGAATCTGTAAGCCCATGCTCTATATCTATGCCTTTACATGATACTATTGCCACATCAACATGAAATGTCCCTATCATTCGTTCTGTCTGATATCCTACAAGTGCCAAAGATCCTTCTTTTAACATACCACCTGTTGATAATACTTTAAAGCCCGGCTTATCTGATAATTCAAGAATTATTTCTATAGAATTGGTTATTACTGTTATATCATTTTTTTCTTTTATCTTCTGTGCAACAGCAAGCGCAGTTGTACTAGCATCCAGTATTATATGTGCTCCATCTTCAACAAGTTCACTGACAACCTGTGCTATATGCATCTTTCCTTCTACATTAGCTTTTTTTCTTACAGTATATGGAAGATCTATATTAAGATTCTCATTCAGTATAGCTCCACCGTATGTCTTCTTAGCCATTCCTTCTTTTTCAAGTTTATCAAGATCACGCCTTATCGTCTCTTCTGTAACATTGAACACAGTTGCAAGTTCACTAACCACGACTTTGCGTTCATCCTGAAGCTTTGCTAATATCGCATTTCTTCTCTCTATTGCAAGCATATTACTACACCCCTTATTTTTCATCAACAAAATTGTATAAAATGTTAAAATATTTTGAATAAATCTTGTTGTTTTATTTTTGTTTTATTTGTTTATGTTTGAATTTTACCACTTTATGTTAGCAAAGTCAACAATTCTTGCTAGTTTTTGTGTTGTTTTATGTATATTTTACATATTCACTAATCTTTCATTTTGTCAACTTAAAAAAGCAAAAAAAGTTATCAATTTCGACCATCTTTCCTTGCTTTTTCATTTTATTTGTTAATATTTACTATATCAGAGTATTTATTCTTTGTCATTTTGCCAGTGTATAATAGTAATATATAATATGTTATAATACTCTGGCTTTAATCGTATCAATAACATCATCCGTAAGATAGTTTACTATGCTCTTTACATCTTCTGTAGCATTTAAAACACCATAGGATTCTTTTGCTATTTTTAACATTGATATGTCATTACAATTATCTCCAAATGCCATAACCTCTGATGCATCTATATTATTCATCATCATATATTGTCTTAATGCATATCCTTTATCAATACCTTTTGCTACTAGTTCTATCCACTCATTTGATCTATATACTACATTAAAATCATCTTTTGCTCTCGTTACAACTTTATTCTGCTTATTAATATCCTTTTTTGCATTGTATATATTTATCTTAAGGAACTTTTCTCTTATATCAGAAAAATCATCGATAACTGTGATCTTTTCATTCCTGTTTTTATCTATCATGTGATAAAACTCCGGATTATCTCTTTTTAAGTATGTAGTAGTCTGCGAAGTTACACACACTGGCATATCAAGTTCATTCGCTGCCTTTATAATACTAAGACTTTTACTCTGGTTCATCGGATTAACTATTATTTTATCACCATCTGCCATCATTGCTCCATCGCAGCTTACAATTACCATCTTATCAGTTACTTCTTCAAACATCGTATAGATATCTGTATAAGGTCTGCCACTTGCAACCATAAATATGATTTTGTTATCATATAATTGTCTTACACATTCTATAACACGTTTTTCTAATGATTTCTCTCCATCTTTTAACAATGTCTTATCTATGTCGCTTACAATCAGTCGTATCATATGTTAGGATTCCTTTCAATAATTCACTCTTAAGAAATTGCAAACTATACTAAGTATTTTTCGAATTCTTCAACCGGCAATGGTTTGAAATAGTAATATCCCTGTACCATCTGACATCCCTGCTTTCTTAAGAATTCAACCTGTTCTGACGTCTCAATTCCTTCTGCTATTATTTTTACCCCAAGTTCCTTTGCCATGTCAATAATATGTTTTAAAATTACACGTTCTCTTTCAACATTTTCTCCGTCTTCAAAGAAATTCTTATCAATTTTAATAACATCTACTGGCAGATTCTTAATAAGATTAAGTGAAGAAAATCCTGCTCCAAAATCGTCTATTGAAAAGATAAATCCTTTTTGTTTTATCACTTTTATCATCTCAAGTATCTCATCAAAATCTTCCATAAATATATTCTCTGTAAGTTCAAGTTCTATAAGTTTAGTTGGAACATTATATCTGTCTATAATCTCCATAAGTTTAGTTACGAATTTATCATCTTTTATATGCACTCTTGATACATTGACACTAACAGGTTTCACATCGATTCCACGATCCATCCATTCTCTAATCTGTCTTATTACTGTCTCATATACATAGAAATCCAGCTTTATTATAAAACCATTCTTTTCGAATAATGGAATAAAACTATTAGGTGGTATCAGTTTTCCATCCTTACCTTTCCACCTTATAAGTGCTTCTGCTCCTGATATCTTCTCATTATCAAGTGATACCTTGCCTTGGTAATATACGACAAACTCTTTATCTTCTAATGCCTGATCCATTATATCTTCTATCTTCTTGATTCTATAATTCTCTTCCTGCATCTCTTTGTCATACCATACAATTCTCTTTATCGCATCACTTTTTATGGTCTTCAATGCCATATTAGCATAGTCAACCATCGCAGATATCTCTGTAGTATCATCAACTATCTCATATACTCCATATAACAGTTTTACTGACATCTTACCTATACGCTGTTGAATTCTCATATTAATAAAATCTTCCATACGTCCTAGTCTATCATTTATTACAGTTTCTTCCGCTTTATTAATAAGTACAACAAACTTATCTTCTGCCACTCTGCATATACTCTCACCTTCTTTTAGCAATTCTGTTACACAGCCTGACATTACTTTTAATATCATATCTCCACACTCATAGCCGTATGTACTATTTATATTCTTAAATTTGCTTATGTTAATATACAATAGCATATATTTGCCAGTAATCTCTTTTCTTCTCTGAGCAATAAGTGATTTAAATCCATGAAAACTTAATAAGCCGGTAAGTTTATCTGTCTGCATTACAATGTCAACGAATTCTGTTACATCTGTAAAGCATACAAGGCTTACATCTGTTGAAGCTATTTTGGTATTATTGCTTGTTGCACGAAACCATGTCTTAGTCTTCTCATTGTAATACTCTATCGTCTTTTTATCTCCTACAAAGTTATCTGTATTAAGTGGACAATACTCACAAGGCTCTTTTCTGTTCTTGAATTTTTCATAACAGATAGTCTTATCCCTTGCTTCTTCACCGATAAGTGAATATAGTCTTTCTGATAGATATACAAGTTCGTATGTTCCCGGTTTTAACATATATGCATACAGATTCTGATTACCTGAGATTGCTTTTAATGTAAGAGTCTCCTTCTCTATCATAAGTTTACTCTTCATATTATTAATTATCATTGCTATAAGGTTACTTGCAACGCTTAATGTATCTCTCTCAAGTACACTCCACTCACGTTCTTTTAACATATCATCGAAAGCTATATATCCTATGTATTTGCCTTCTATTATCATTGCATGCTGAAAATATGATTTTGCACCATTTATGAATGTTTCATATCTTCGTTCTTCATCTGCCTTATTATAAAACTGCCCCTGTGCATTGAATCGTTCTTTATACTCATCGTTATTCTTATATCTATAGCTTTGCATAGCTCCATTATCACTAAAGTTATCTCCGGCTAACCATTCATAGGCTCTTCTGTATGTATCTTTCTCATATATATATACATATATTCTTGACAGGTTATAATATTCTCCTATGAGATATAACACATGTTTCATTGATGCTTCTACGTCAGGAGTATTCGTAAATACATCTACAATCTCGCCAATTACCGGTTCTATATTATCTTTTAATGATGTCTCTAATATCTCTTTTGTCTCTCGGCCTGCTTTATCTGATGATATAATCTCAATCGTATCATCAAATATTGTATATCCATCACGTCCATTATTCTTAGTATTATACAATGCTGCATCAGCTCTTAAGAATAGGTCTTCATAGCTTTCGCCGTCTCTTGGTGCAATAGCAATCCCTATACTTCCGGATATACTATATATACCACTATTTCCTTCATAGCTTTTTCGCATATATTCATTAAGCATCTCTGCTTTTTGCTTCACTTCGCTTGTATCATTAATACCTGGTGTAAATACAACAAATTCATCTCCGCCGATACGTCCAACTATATCATTTTCATTAAATACTTTTCGTATTCTTCCTGATACTTCTCTTATTACAGAATCTCCAAACAGATGCCCTAGTTTATCATTAATATTTTTAAATTTATCTATATCAATTACATAAAGTGTTCCGACTCCACTATGAGTTATTATATTGTATGTTATAAGATTTCCTGTTACTTCTTTGTTATACAAAGCTGTTAATGGATCTTTTTGTGATTTTTCAAGAAGCTTTAATGAGTTTCTCTTTTCGTCATTAATATCATCAAGTTTACCTATTATCTTAAGAGGTTTCCCATCTTCGGCAAATATTGACTTAGCCTCAACTCTTACCCACTGATAATCATTACTGTATAGTATCATACGCATCTCATATAAAAACTTTTTTTCAGCATTTTGTATACACTGATATAAGTTCTCGAACATAAAAAGATCCTCATCAAATACAATCTTTCTCTCAGTCATTGCCTCATAATAGTGTTTAATTACATATCCATCCGGGAATATCCCCATTCCCTTTATTATAGTAACATCTTCACTGCCATTATTTATCTCCCATACAATACTATTAGTAAATTCAGCCAGCATACCAAGACTCTGCTTATCCTGCTCAATCTGTTTCAATGCACTTTCATATTTAGTTATATCTATACAGAATACAAAGACACCATTAACAATGCCGTCTATAATGTTCTGAACAATCTTTACATCATATATTTTATCTTTCAATGATATCTTCTTATCTACAATCATATCACTGTTACCATGTATACCAAGCGCCGACACATATTTGCCAAACATTTCAAATCCTGGTATATCATAGACTTTTTTACCTATATATACTTCATCAAATACTACATCTGCATCACTATTAGCATTATGTGTAATCTTCAATATATTCAGCTCTGTATCTGCATATATCGCACTATAACCTATATTTTCAAAAATGGATAATATTCTTTCCCAGTTATTAACTTGTGCTTTATTTTCACCATTTTCAATACTCATTATTTTACCCCGCTTCCAGATATATAATATGAAATACCTTTTACTTTTTTTCGTAAACACAATACTCTATATTGATAAATCGGAGTAATAAGCTATATTTATTAGTTGTATATATTTTTTTAATAAAAAAATGGCATATACAGGTTCTGATCTAAATATTCTTAAATCATATACCTATATATACCATCTTCTATATTAATGTATCTTTTATTACAAGGTAGGTTTTTGCTATTTAATTAATTCTGCTAAAGCAGGAACTTTCTCTTTGAATTTTTTAAAGCTGTCAAGTTTCCATTCCCAGTTAGGTGAACCAAGTGTTCCAGGAACATTAATTCTTCCTACTGTAGAGAGATTAAGTATATCCTGCATTGGTATTACTGCAAGATTTGCAATGCTGTCAAGAGTATATCTTATAAATCTCCAAGATATATCCTTATCTTCATATCCAAGTTTTGCAAGTGTTTTTCTTGTATTCTTTCTTACACTTTCTTTCTGACTTGCATACCAACCTCTAATTGTATCATTATCATGAGTTCCTGTATAGATTACCATATTCTCACGATCATCAAAATTATTGTTGTTTTCTTTTGGATCGAATGTAAACTGAACTACTTTCATTCCTTTGAACTCATAATGATCTCTAAGTTCAAGAACTTCAGGTCTTAGATCACCAAGATCTTCTACAACAATCTCAGTTCCTTTAAGTTTTGGTAATACAGTATCAAACAGATCATATCCAGGTGCTTCTATCCATTCACCATCTACTGCTGTAGGACAAGTTGATGGAATCTTCCAATATGTATCAAAAGCTCTGAAGTGATCAATTCTTATTATATCAAACATCTTTGCACAATATGAAAGTCTTTTTACCCAAAAGTCATATTTTGTCTTTTTAAGATAGTCCCAATCATATATAGGATTACCCCATCTTTGTCCTGTCGCACTAAAGTAATCAGGTGGTACACCTGCTATAAAAGTAGGTTTTGAATCTGCTCCAAGAAGGAAACATTCCTGATTATCCCATACATCTAATGAGTCAATTCCAACATAGAATGGTATATCACCCATTATCTTTATGTTCTTAGCATTAGCATATTCTTTTAAGCTCATCCACTGGCTGTAGAACTTATATTGAACAAACATCTCATATTCTATATCTTCTTCATAAGCTGATATATCAAACTTTTGATCTTTTATCCATTCTCTTTGTTCTTTTGGCCATTCATTCCAACATATGAGATCGTTTTTCTTCTTAAGTGTAAGAAATACTGCGTATTTATATACCCATTCATTTTCTTTTATAAACTTCTCATAATCGCTGTCTTTTTTGAAATTATTAAAAGCTTCATGAAGATATTTTTCTTTGAATTTTCTTACACCTTCATAATCTATTGTCTTTGCCTTTGGATTGAAGGACTCTGTTTTCTTTAAGAGTCCCTCTTTCTTAAGTTCATCAAGACTTATATATATCTCATCACCTGCATAAGATGAGTAAGGTTGATATGGTGAATTACCATATCCTAACGGATTAAGTGGTAATATCTGCCATATAGTAAAATGTGCCTGCTCTAATAAGTCTATAAATTCATACGCATTACTGCCAAAATCGCCTACTCCATACTTTGAAGGAAGTGAGCCAACAGGCATCAGCATTCCCGCTTTTCGCATAATAGTATCCCTCCTAGTTTAATTTCCAGATATCCTCATTATACTGTCTGATTGTACGATCTGATGAGAAGAATCCTGCCTTGCTGATATTAACAAGTGTCTTTCTTGCCCAGTTTTCTCTGTCTTCGTAATCTTTGAATACCTGCTCTTTTACTTTGATATAATCTTCAATATCAAGAAGTGTCATGAACCAGTCTTTTGTAGTAAGTTCATGGTGAAGTCTTAATAAGTTTACTTTATTACCAGCAAGAAGCATCTCTCTGCTTAATAAGAAATCTACCATTTCCTTAATATTGTCATTTTCTTCATATATCTTAGCTGCATTATAATCAGCTTTTTCATAATGTTCAATTACTTCTTCACTTGATGCACCAAAGATGTAGATATTATCATCACCTACAAGTTCATGAATCTCTACGTTAGCACCATCATCTGTTCCTAATGTAACTGCACCATTTAACATGAATTTCATATTACCTGTTCCTGATGCTTCTTTTGATGCAAGTGATATCTGTTCTGATACATCACAAGCTGGAATTAATCTCTCAGCATATGATACATTGTAGTTCTCTACCATAACAACTTTTAAGTATGGGCTTACTTCTGGATCGTTATTGATAATCTCCTGTAAGCATAAGATTACATGAATGATATCTTTTGCTATTACATAAGCTGGAGCTGCCTTTGCACCAAAGATCATTGTAATTGGTGTTGCTGGCTTAATTCCTTTCTTAATATCAAGATATTTTCTTATAATGTATAATACATTCATCTGCTGACGTTTGTACTCGTGAAGTCTCTTAATCTGAATATCAAAGATTGAGTTCTCATCAATTTCAACGCCTTCTGCTTCTTTGATATAATTCTTAAGGTTAACTTTATTCTGTTTCTTAATTTCAAGAAGATTATTTAATACTTCTTTATCATTAACAAACTGACCTAATTTTTCTAATTCATCAGCATCTTTCTTAAATCCAGCACCAATAAGTGTCTCAATGTATTTTGCAAGTGCTTTATTACAGTGTAATAACCATCTTCTGAAAGTAATACCATTAGTCTTATTGTTGAATTTTTCTGGATAAATATCCATAAATGGTTTTAATTCTACTTTTTCAAGAATCTCTGTATGAAGAGCTGCAACACCATTTACGCTATATCCATAGTGAATATCGATATGAGCCATATGTACTCTATTCTCAGCATCTATAATGTATACTTTTTCATCATCATATTTAGCTCTTACTTTTTCATCTAATACTTTGATGATTGGAATTAACTGTGGTACAACTTTTTCAAGGTAATCCATTGGCCATGTCTCAAGAGCTTCTGCTAAAATTGTATGGTTAGTATATGCACACATCTTAGTTACGATCTCGATTGCTTCGTCTTCATCAATTCCTCTTTCCATAAGTAATCTGATTAATTCAGGAATTACCATTGTTGGATGTGTATCATTAATCTGAACTGTTGCATATTCATATAAGTCATGAAGATTGCTTCCTTTTGCAAGTGCTTCATCAATGATAATCTGTGCACCATTACTTACCATGAAGTACTGCTGATATATTCTTAATAATCTTCCCTTTTCATCGCTGTCATCTGGATATAAGAATAATGTAAGGTTTTCTTTAATGTCATCTTTATCAAAATTAATTCCATCTTCAACAATTGATTCACGAACTGTGTCTACATCGAATAATTTAAGTTTGTTTGATTTATTGTCATAACCTGTAACATCTATTTCATACATTGTTGATTTTACTGAGAGATCTCTGAATTTTACTTCATATGATACATCTGTTTTTCTTAACCAGCTATTCTCTGTAATCCATGGATTAGGTGTCTCTTTCTGAAGATTATCTTCAAATACCTGTTTGAAAAGACCTAAATGATAATTAATACCAACACCATCACCATTAAGTCCAAGTGTTGCTATTGAATCAAGGAAACATGCTGCAAGTCTTCCAAGTCCACCATTACCAAGTGATGGTTCTAATTCTACTTCTTCAATTGCAGCCATTGTCTTACCGTTTTTCTTAAGTTCTTCTTCAACCTGATCATATATTCCAAGATTGATAAGATTATTTGATAAAAGTTTACCAATTAAGAATTCTGCTGATATATAGTATAATTTTTTCTTTCCTTCGTTAGTTCCTTTTTCATCAACTAATTCTTTTGTAAGATTAAGTAATGCTAAGTAGATTTCCTCATTTGAATTTAATTTTGCGATTGATGCAATTTTTTCGTTTAACATTTTAAATACTCCTTTCAATTTAGGCGATTTCCAAACTATTAGTACCTTACTCTGTAAGCTACTCTGTTTATCATAGTAATCACCAGGTACTCTGACCAGGTTCTGATTCTACTTATTACTCTCGTATATCAGAATACCACCTGGCATTAGTGTTTTATTATTATATAATCGTTCAAAAAGAATTCTCTTATCAGTTTCAACTGTTACTTCCTCATGTGAACAATTAATTACTACTCTTATTTCATGACCATATCCGTCAACTTTAATATACTCTATTACCCTTTTATTTGCAATTGTGTTAGGGAAATGGAAGTTTCTTCCATATGTAAGAGGCTCATTATGTCTTAATGATATAAGTTGCTTTATCGTCTGTATGTATTCATCATATTTGCCTTCGTTTATGTCTGTCCATGGCATACATCTTCGACAATCCGGATCATAACTACCTTCCATCGCTATCTCAGTTCCATAGAATATACATGTACTTCCAGGCATTGTAAATAATATTGCAAGTTCCTGATAGAACTCATCTATATTCTTTACGCAATTTCTAAGTCGAATTGTATCATGTGAATCGAGAAGATTAAACAATACATCGTTATTCTGTTGCATATACATTGTATAACATCTGTTAATTGTATATTCAAAATCTTCTTTAGTAAGCGATTCATCAAGCCAGAAATCTTTGATACTTCCAGCTAATGGATAATTCATAACTGCATCGAATTCGTCCCCACGAAGCCAGTTAATTGAATCATGCCATATCTCACCAAGTATATATATATCAGGTTTTACACTTTTTAGTTCTCTTCTTAGTTCCTTACAGAATGTATGTGAAACTTCGTTAGCAACATCAAGTCGTATTCCATCAACATCGTATTCTAAAACCCATTTTTTACAGACTGATATCAAATAATCTCTCACTTTTTGATTATTTGTATTAAGTTTTGGCATCTTTTCATGAAATGCAAATGTATAATATTTTCCTTTTTTTACATCTTCATATCTTTCTGTAACAGGCCACTCATTTATCATAAACCAGTCTGCATATTCTGAATTTTGGCCTTTTTCTACCACATCACGCCATATCTTAAAGTTCTGACCACAATGATTAAAAACTCCATCAAGCATTATTCTTATGCCTCTGCTATGAGCATCTCTTACAAGCTGCTTCATAGTCTCTTCATCACCAAAATATTCATCTATCTTCTCATAATCTGTCGTATCATATTTATGAGTTGATGGTGATTCATTAATTGGTGTAAGATATATTCCATTAATTCCAAGATCTTTAAGATAATCAAGCTTATCAATTATTCCTTTAAGATCTCCTCCATAGAATTCACTATTTTTAACAGGTCCAGTCTGCCATTTGCATACATTTGGAGGATCTATTGAGTGATCCCCATTGTTAAATCTGTCTGGGAATATCTGATACCATACAGTCTTATTAACCCATTCAGGTACTCTATTAATATCTGATGAATTCATCCATGGGAATGTGAAACACTGCATACTTCTTCCTTCTATATGCATCTGTGCTTCGCTTAAAAAACCATCCTCAAAGTAGTACCATTTTTCATCTTTTACTATAAGTTCAAAATAGTATCTGCAACGTTTAAATTCTGGCTTTAATGTCGTTGTCCACCATACCTGGTTCTTAAGCCTCTTCTTGAATATTATCTCTTCTTTGTCACCGCTCCACGCTTCGTTACCTCCAAGTATTCCTGCGCTGAACGGATCTCCATGACATATATAAACTTTTTCTACATCATACCCTGTTTTAATGTTGATTATCAAATCATATTCATTAATAGGGTAACAGTAATTATCTGATGTTCTGTGATATACTGCTCCAAAATTCATATTTTCACTCCTTTACTTAAGAATCACTATTCCGTATGCAGGTACTGTTATCTCTTCGCCTTTAAGAGATGGTTTCTCATCTGCTTTATTGCAGACATATCCTTGTATCTTCGAATAGTCACAGGAATCTTTGCTTACTGTCACCTGCTTTGATTCTCCACTTAAGTTATAAATAACTACTATAGTACTGTCATTATATGTCTTTGTTATAACACATACATTATCATCATATTCACCATCACACGCTGCGACTTCTCCTCTTAGTATCTCTGGATTCTCATTTCTAAGTCTTATTGCTCTTATATAATAATTAAGAATTGAGTCTTTATCCTTAAGCTGTTCATCTACAGGTGCAAATGCACTTTCTGATATTGTCTGTGTCGCTCCTTCTGGTCCATTAGGAATGTTCTCATCATCCTTTGAGAAATACATTGGAAGTCTCTTGTTCTCATCAGCACCACTTCCATTCATTCCAATCTCTTCACCGTAATAGATGTAAGATGAACCACTCATCATCAAGTTAATTCCAGCCATCAGTTTTATAAGCTCTTCATTATTACCTACATAACATGATGAACGATTATTATCATGGTTACTAATGAATGAAGCATCTATATAATCTGGATTATTCTTGCTAAATGTATCCTGTACTTTTAACATTGCATCTCTTAGACGCTCACCTTTTTTAGTATTATCAGGCATCTTGGCTATTGCAGGTATAAGTCCTTCGCCATTACCATAAGCATAATTGAATATACTGTCTATTCCACTCTTGTAATATGCTGCAATTGTCTGAAATGAATCCCATACTTCAGCTACAACATAAGTGTCCTCTTTGACGCTCTTAACATAATTCGTAAACCAGTTAAGCACTTCAATGTTCTTATCTGAAGAACCTGTAAAAAACTCTTTAGCTGCATCAAGTCTGAATCCGTCAACACCCATATCTATGTAATATTTAGCAATACCTTCAATTTCATGTCTAACATCTTCATTATCAAGATTAAGATCCGGCATCTTATCCCAGAACTGTGCTTCATAGTACCAGCCTGTATTACCTACTTCATAATAAACTGCACTGTTTTCAACTGTCTGTGTAAAATTATAATAACCGAAATATTTATTATCTGCCTCACTTGGAATCTCGCCAGGCTTAAGACTCTTCAAATAATCTGTTGCACTGACAAACCATTCATGTTCATCTGATGTATGATTAAACACCATATCTATTACTATATTAATTCCCCTCTTATGGCATTCCTCAATAAGACGTTGAAAATCATCCATTGTACCATATTGCTCATCAATTGTGTAATAATCAACGACATCATATTTATGATATGTTGTTGATTTCATTATTGGCATTAACCATATTCCGGTACATCCAAGGCTTTTATCCGAATCACTGTTTATATAGTCAAGTTTACTAATAAGACCATTAATATCACCGATTCCATCACCATTACTGTCATAATATGAATATAAAAATACTTCATAATAAGTTCTGTAATTGTCATCAATTATATTAAGTTCTCTCTTATCTTCCTGCTTCCCCTGACAACCCTCGAATATCAGCATCATGGACAACAGAATACAAAACATACTTTTTGCATATTTCATTTTCTACACCTACTTTATAATATTTAGCTCTTTATGTCAATATTTTTTCGAAACTTTTCGTTAATTTTCGTTAATTATTTTCGGTAAACAGTTTGAAAAAAGCAGTTTCACATTCATCCCTATGAAACTGCCTTTTCAAAGACTATCTATTGCACTGTATAAACATATCAAAAAGCCAGTTTATATGTTGTCACATTAGCCTTTAACTGCACCTGATAAGCCTTCTGCATAGTATTTCTGTGTGCAGAGGAATAATATCGCAATTGGAATTGAGATACATACCGCACCTGCGCAGAATCTTGTATAGTAATTATAAATGTATTCTTTTTCAAGCATACTCCATAAACCAATAGCAACTGTATAATACTTGTTCTCAGCACCGCAGATAACTTTTGCAAAAATGAAGTCAACCCATGGTGCTATAAAAGCTGTCATAATTGTATATACCAAAATAGGTTTTGATAATGGAAGAGTTATTTTGGTAAATATATTCCACTTTGTTGCTCCATCAATTGCTGCTGCTTCATCAATTGTCTTTGGAATTGTATCAAAAAATCCTTTTGCTACATAGAATCCAAGACCTGAACCACCTGAATATACAAGTACAAGTGCTACAAGCTTTAATGCTCCTTCTGTAAATCCGATAGCTTTAAGAATATAATAAATAGCTATCATTGACATGAATCCAGGGAACATACCAAGGATAAGTGCCACATTCATAAATGGCTTTCTCATCTTGAATCTCATTCTTGACATTACATATGATACTGATAATACATAGAATGTTGAAAGGATACATGAGAATATTGCTACAATAAATGTATTTCCAAACCATCTTGGGAAATCTCTTATAGATCTGTCTGTAAATAATTTTACATAGTTAGCTACTGTAAATCCCTGTGGCCAGAATGTTGTTGTATATGAACCTGGTTCTTCTCTGAATGATATGAGAACAACCCATAATATAGGCATTACCCATACTACTGATAATACTGTTAATAATATGTATAACCATGTTGCTTTAATTGCTTTTAATGTTACTGCAAGTAATGCAACAAGTACAACTAACATAAGCCAAAATCCAACACTTAAATTCTTAACAAGATATTCGTTTTTAACAAGTCCTGTCTTATTAATCATTCTTGCGATTGAACCGAATATTGTAAGTACATCAACTACTGTTGCTGCTCCTAAGATAATGTCACACTGATATGCCCATTTCTTATGGAATGCAAGTGGTAACACAATTGCTAGTATAAGTGTTACAAATGGTATAACATATATTACACCAAGTCCACCATAGCTAGTCATTAATGTACCGGCAAAACTGTCATCTTTACTTAAATATGCCTTTGCTAAATCAAACATTGATAATGTTACTTTTCCACTGTCTGCGTTAACATTAGCAAATGGTAAGAACATACATAAAAGGGCTACAGCTGCAATTACAGGAACAATAAAACGATATTTTGTTCTTCTTTTCATTATTTCATTATTCATTACTGGAATCCCTCCTCGTTCTTATATGCTGAAGTTCTTCTATATGCCACTAATGAGAATACAAGTGACAATATGAATGTAATAATACCGATAACTGCACCATAGCAGTAATCTTTATTATCAATTGTAAGTTTGTATAACCATGTTACAAGAAGGTCTGTCTTACCTGCTGTACCTTTGTAGTAACTAAGTGTTGCAGGTGTTCCTCCTGTAAGAAGGTAAATAACATTAAAGTTATTGATATTACCAATAAAGTTAGTAATAAGTGTTGGTGCTGTTACGAATAACATATATGGAAGTGTTATCTTGAAGAATGTTACAAATGCATTAGCACCATCAACTTTTGCTGATTCATAAAGATCTGCAGGTATATTCTGTAAGATACCTGTTGTAGTTAATATTGTATATGGAATACCTACCCATAAGTTAACTACTATAACTGTTACTCTTGCCCATATTGTACTCTTGAAGAATGGAAGTGTTGTTCCTGAAGCAAGAATACCAAGTTCATGTAAAAGTGTATTAACTGCACCATTGTCCTGAAGCATTGTTCTTACAACAAGTAATGATACGAACTGTGGAACAGCTACTGATAAGATAAAGCAAAATCTCCAAAATGCTTTTCCTTTTACTTTCTTATTATTAATAATAATTGCTACTACCATACCAAAGATATAGTTTAAAAATGTAGCAAATACTGCCCATACTACTGTCCAACCAAGTATTGGCCAGAATGTCTTACCAAATTCACCATGAATATTTAATACCTTACCAAAATTAGCAAGACCTACCCAATCAAACAGATTACCTGGAACCTGATGATCTCTATCGAAATTAGTAAACGCCATACTAATCATAAATACAAGTGGCATTACTGTGAATGTTACGATACCTGCCATTGGCAGTGTTAATAATGTCTTATGTAAATTTTTATCAAACAGTGTAGCGACATCTTCTTTAAATGTCATTATATGTTTGTTATTTTCTTTGCAATATTGAGCTTTATAAGCTGACTTTAATGCAGCTCTCCATAATAAAATGAAAAATACTGTTACAAATACTGTTACAACACCGTATAATAAAATCAATAATGAGTTGTCTCCTGGGACATACTCAAATACTCCCTTTGAGTCATTCCATACTTTTTCCTGTAAATGTGTTCCTAATGATGGAAGTTTTGCAAGTGCATTAATTCCATATGCTGCCATATAATAAATATATGCTATTTCACCTAGCAAAAAAAGTATTCCTTTTCCAATCTGAGCATTCTTAAAGTTGCCAAGTCCCATTACAATAGCTGAAAGTTTTGTAAATACATCACCTTTTGTAAATGCATTCTTAACTGTATACTCTGTAACGAAATCTTTAGCTCTTTTCTTCTTTGCTCCTTCTTTCGCCATGTTAACTCCTCCTTAAACCTGGTAGCTATAAAGGAACACGGCAGTGGATACCACCACCGTGTTTCTTCTATATAATAATGCTATTAAAGAACTTCTAATTAAAGACCTGAACCTGTATTGATTGCATCGCCCATTTCTTTTGTCTTCTGTTCTGAATTATCTTTAGTAACTGTACCGTTCTTAATCTCGTTACCCATTGATTCAGCTGGTTTCCACCAGTTATTCATCTCTTTAACCATTGGCTGTGTCTTTGATGTCTTTGCAACTACCTGTGAGATAGCTGAAGCAATTGGATCTGCTTTTACTTTTTCATTATCTACTAATGACTGATCAATTGGAACTACACCTCTTGCTTCAAAACGATCCATCTGAACGTCTGCGCTTCCAAGGTAAGCTGCTAATGCAACTGCTACATCCATGTTTTCACTGTTAGGGTTAACACCTATTGCTTTACTTCCTGCGAAGAACTTCATATCACCAGTTGTTCCATTATCAAATGTGATTGATGGAAGTGCTGCTGTTGCAAAGTTATCACCAAGAGCGGCTTTGATGTCTTTTGCTTTCCAGTCACCTGAGATGAAAGCACCAAGTTTGCCTTCTTTGAACATTGAGATTGAATCATCACTTGCTTCTGCATGGAACTTAGGATTGCTCATTAAATCTACAAGGTAATCTGTAACGAATGATAATTCACCAACGTTTGTACCAGCTTCGCCATCTGTACCATCTTTTCCGAATAATTCCATTCCACCTGCATAGTAGAATGTCTCAATATGCCAGCTGTTTGTAATCTCACAAGAGAAAGCTGCTGTTCCGTCTGGAAGGTCTTTATCTAACATTGTATTTAATGATTTAACATCATCTTCTGTGAAGATACTCTTATCATAATATAAGAAACATGTATTAGGAGCATAAGGAACACCATAAACTCCATCATTGTATACAACTGAGTTATACATTGACTCACTGTTTGCTTCTTTAACAGCTTCTGCTGTTGAACCACCAAGTTCTGCTACTGCACCCGCTTCAACAAGTTCTGGAATCTGATCATTAGCAAACATGAATACATCTGCTGCTTTTGTTGGGTCATTAAGAATTGTTGACTTAGCATCACCTTCTGAACATACGCCATATGTAAAGTTGATATTCCATTCTGGATGAGCTTCATCAAAATCTTTACACCATTTTTCTAAAAGACCATTTGCCTGATCTTCAGCTGGTGACCATACAAGTAAATCAACATCTTTTGCTGCTGCATCAGAACTGTCTTTCTTGCTGTCTGTTGAATCGCTCTTGCTTTCTGCTGAATTGTCCTTGCTTCCTGTGTCTTTTGAACCACATGCAAGAATGCTTGTTGCAGCCATAGTTGAAACCATAGCTAATGCTAATAATTTTTTCGCCTTTCTCATAAATACATCTACCTCTCTTTTTTTATTGTTTGCACAAAGTGTTTTTCGAAAAAGTTTCGAAAACCTTATATGAACATATTAATCATTTTTCACTACTTTGTCAATAGCTTTCGAAAAAGTTTTTTGACCTTTTTTACATTTTTCATGCAAATGGTTTTATTTTTTTTATGCAAACATTACATATCACTTTACTTCTCTACACAACAATGCTATATTGTACTCAAGTGTTTTTCGTTAAATATTACTATTTTCGAAACTTTACAATCAGTCAAAAGTAGAGTATATTTATTAAGTCACTAGATTTTGAAGGGAGATTATACATGGTTACAATCAAAGACATTTCAAAAAAATTAGGCATTTCCATGAGTACTGTATCAAAAGGGCTGCATGGTGCAAGCGATATAAGCGAAGAGACAAGACAGATGGTTCTTGATGCAGCTGTGTCTATGGGATATGTCATTAAAGATAAAAAAAATGCTGAAAAACACAAGGTATGTATTATGGTCGAAAATATGGATTACGAAAATATCAACCAATTCGGTTATGAACTTATAACAGGTTTTCGTCTTATGGCTACAGAACATCAATATATAGTAGACATAATTCCGGTTGATACTTATTTTCAATCTAAACATTCTTATGATGATATGATGAAGCAAAACGGTTACAGTGGTGCATTTTTCTTAGGATTTGAGCTTGAAGATACTTATATCAAACAGCTTCTTAACACAAGCATACCAACTGTACTATTTGATAATTATGTTTCTAACAAAAATGTTGCATATATAGGTACAGATAACAGAATTGGTATAAAATCACTTGTTGATTATCTCTATCAGAACGGACATAAGAAAATTGCACTTCTTAATGGTTCTGAATATAGTTATGTATCAATTCTTCGTTATGAAGGTTTCAAACAGGCTATGAAATCACTTGGACTTGAACATAATAAGAATCTTATAGGTCATGGTAAATATTTTTCACCTGATGCTGCCAAAGAATACGTTGAACAGTTTGTTAATAATGGCGCAACAGCTATTGTATGTGCCAGTGACTTAATTGCTGCAGGTGCAATCAATGAGCTTCATCGACTTGGACTTCGTGTTCCTGAAGATATTAGTGTCACAGGATTCGATGATATTCCTGTTGCCAAATATCTCGCACCACCACTTACAACAATCAGACAGGAACGTTTTACACTTGGTAAGACTGCTTTCACACTTCTTGATCAACTTATATCAGGTATCCCTGTAAGTACAATGCTCTTACACTCAGAACTTATTGTAAGAGAATCTGTAGCTAAGATTAACTAATAACTTATTTTTTTAACAGATATTAATGTTATTCATTAGTATCTGTTTTTCATGCTTAAAAGGAGGAGTTATTCATATGATATTTGACTGCCATATACATACAAAGCATTTTTCAACCGATGCTAAGATGACAATAGATGAATGTCTTAACGCTCTAAAATGTAACAATATATCAGGTATTATAACCGAACACATCGATTATGATTATCCTGATCCTGCACAATTTGTATTTGATCCTAATGAATATTTTTCCGAATTTATAAAATACCGTTCTGATTCGCTTAAACTCGGTGTTGAAGTCGGTATGCAGGATTTGGCACTTGCTAAAAATAAAGTTCTTATACAAAACAATCCATTCGATATGGTTATAGCTGCAACACATATGGTTCTTGGAGCTGATATATATTATCCTGAATTCTATTATGATAAGAGTAAAGAAACTTCTTACTCTGAATATTTTGACGCAATGCTTAATGGCATCAACAAACTTGGTGATTTTGATACACTTGCACATCTTGATTATATTAGTCGTTATAGTCATTATGACGATCCATATATCCATTATAGTGATTACCACAGATATATTGATGAGATTCTTAATTATATCATCAGCAATGACAAAGCTCTTGAGATTAATACAAGACTTTTCGATGACGAAAAAGCTGTTAATACGATTGATGAGATTATGTCTGTATATTCTAAGATGGGCGGCAAATATATCACTTTTGGTTCTGATGCACATATAGCTTCGAACATAGGAATGAATTTTAAAAAAGCATCTAATATTGCACAGCGATATAATTTACGTCCTGTATATTTTGAAAATCGAAATATGCAATATGCGTAACACTCACCTTTTATTTTTCATATAATAATCCATAAATGGCTGTAAAGGAGATTCTGATGTGACCATTGCAATTATAGGCGGTGACAAAAGATATGTTTATCTATACGAATTATTGTGTCAAAAAGGATATGATGTTCTAACTTTCGGCCTTCTAGACGGGCAGGATTCAAATATCACACTTGAAGATACAATCACAAGTGCTGATTTTATAATCCTGCCTATTCCATTTAAGGCACCGGCTGATTTGTATGAATATATATCATCCCGTCAGACAATCATATCCGGCTATATTCCACCCGATATCAGAAATTTTTTTAAAGAACGTGGTATCTCTAATTATGATTTTTCTAACAACCCTTACTTCCTTATGCAAAATAGTATAACTACTGCTGAAGGTGCTATAATGTATGCACTTGGCAATCCTTATTGCACTATCTCAACTTCTAATTCGCTTGTAATGGGTTATGGAAAATGTGGAAAAGAGATTGCTAAAAGACTTATCCTTCTTGGCAGTAATGTATCTGTATTTGAAAAAGATCCTGTTGCTGTTAGATGTAGTGAGCTTAGCGGTTGTAAATCGATTGACAATCTGTGTGGTCATAGTCTTACAGATTATGATTATATATTCAATACTATTCCTGAACGTCTAACGCCATGTGATACTCTTCAGACTATATCTTCTCACACCTGTGTTATAGATATAACACATTCCGGTGGATTTGATATAGATTATGCTAACAAAGCCGGTATTAACATTATGAAAACAGGTAGTATTCCTCCTGTAACAGCACCATACTCAATTGCACTTTGCATTGTCGATATTATATGTTCCATAATTAATAAAAGAGGTGATATTAATGCCATCTGATGCATTAACTAATACAAAACTCGGTATAGGAATAACTGGTTCTTTTTGCACATTTAAAAAAATTTTTGAAGAACTTGAATCTCTCCATCATAAAGGTTATGACCTGACCACTGTTTTTTCTTACAATGCTTATACCCAAAATACCCGTTTTGGTTCTGCATCACATTTTATAACCAAAGCTGAACAACTTACGCAAAAAGACATCATCTGTACTATTACACAAGCCGAAAGAGTTGGTCCCGCAAAGATGTTTGATGTTTTTTTAATTGCTCCATGCACAGGCAATACTCTCGCCAAACTTGCATCCTCAATAACAGATACTCCTGTTCTAATGGCTGCAAAATCTCATCTTCGCAACAACAGACCTGTTGTAATATTTCTATCAACCAATGATGCTTTAGCTGCCAATCTAAGTAACATTGGCACTCTTCTTAACAGAAAAAATATATATTTCGTACCTTTTTCACAAGATAATCCTGTTGACAAACCCAATTCAATGATCTCTGATTTTTCGCTCATTGAAGATACAATAATTGCAGCTCTTAATGGAACACAATTATCACCTGTTATATCATCACATGCTTAACTACCACTAGACAATTTTTAATTTATCACAGCTTTTAAGTTATCATAGTTTTTATCAATACTCACGATAATCAGACAATACAATGTGTCTATAGCAATCACATTGTATTGTCACTATTTTTAATCATATTTTATATCAACAAATTTTTGCTTATTACTTATATACAAAAAGCATATCATATACATTATTAACAGAATATCTGCTTTATTGATATTCTGTTAATAATGTATATGATATGCTTTTATAATGCTTATGGTACATTTTTATAATGTTTGTAATACTCTTTTACAATGTATATGATATGTCTATGTTGCTAGTTGTATTATACTCTTATGCCATGCTTTACAAGCCAGTAATCTATCTGTATAAGATATGCCAATGTCTGTGGTCCTGCCATTAATTGACCAAACCATGGTCTTGTATAATTACTCTCGCCATTAATCAGTTCCATAACATTCTTCACATTGAGAATACGTCTAAGAGGTGATGCTACATCTGTTATTCGCTCTAATAGTGCATCCTTTAATATCTGTTCATATTCAGGATTGTATGTCTTTGGATATGGACTTTTTCGTCTATATAACACTTCATCAGGTATTGCACCTCTGAATGCATCTCTTAATAGTGATTTTACTACATTATTATTATATTTCATTGACCATGGTACATTATAGACATATTCTACAAGCCTATGGTCTGCAAATGGAACTCTGACTTCAAGTCCGGATGCCATCGTCATCATATCTTTACGTTTTAATAAAGTCTGCATAAACCATTTTATATTAAGATATGTCATCATTCTCTCTTTCTTTGCCATCTCATCCTCGTCAAACAAAACCGGTGTATCGGCAATCGTACTCTCATAAACGCATCTCGTATATGTATCTATGTCATCATTAGTTACAATATCACTGTTTACAAGGTTTTTTCGAAGTTCAATATCTTTTGACCATGGAAATCTTCTATTCTTCATACATTCTTCATCCAAAAACCAAGGATATCCTCCAAATATCTCATCTGCACATTCACCAGACAGACATACAGTATGATTCTTCTTGATTTGACTTGCAAAATATAAAAGAGAAGAATCAACATCCGCCATTCCAGGAAGATCCCTTGCATCTACAGCTTTATATAGACACTCATACAGTGTTTTGCTATCGCAGAAAAGATACTTGTGTTCTGTATCAAGATAATCTGCCATTGTCTTAACATAAGGTGCATCCTCACCCGGCTGAAAATTAGACGGTTTGAAATACTTATTATTATCTATATAATCAAATGAATATGTTGTAAGCCTTGTATTTTTCTTTTTGCACATATGTGCTGCCACAAATGATACAAGACTAGAATCCACTCCACCTGATAAAAGAGTACACAAAGGAACATCGCTCATCATCTGCCTCTTTATTGAATCTACAAGCAGTTCTCTCGTATGTGACAATGTCTCTTCATAATTCTCATGATGTCCATACGCTTTTAACTGCCAATAAGGTTCATGCCTTATACCTGCTCTTGAGAATATAAGCATATATCCAGGCAAGACTTCACTTACATTCTTAAACACACCACTTCCCGGTGTTGTTGCAGGTCCTGTTGAGAATATCTCAATGAAGGTATTACAATCAGCTTCCGGCATTATTTCTCCGGATGCAAATAGAGCTTTTATCTCTGATGCAAATACAACTCTCTGTTCTTTTTTAGTATAATATAATGGTTTTACACCCATTCTGTCACGAAACAACATAAGTCTTCCTTCACGTTCATCATATATAGCTATTGCAAATATCCCATTAAGTCTATTAACAAACTGTACTCCATAAAAAATATATGCTCTAAGTACAACCTCGGTATCTGATTGTGTTACAAACTTTATTCCTCTTTGTTCCAAATCTTTTCTTATATCTTCATAATTGTATATCTCACCATTATAACATATCGTATAAGAATATTCTCCCATCTTCACTGTCATTGGCTGTTTTCCTTTTTCAACATCTATAACTGCAAGTCTTGCATGTGCAAACATAATATTCTGTGATATATATACGCCATCATCATCAGGTCCTCTATGTTTTATCGCTCTTATCATATCATTGCCCTTTTTCCTATATACTCCTTCTTCTAATGTAAAATCACATGTATAATCACCAATACCAGCTATTCCACACATATATTTTCTCCATTGCTTTTTGTATATATTGTATGCATTAATACTTTTTTTATGAGAATGACACTATCACTTTAATGATTATCTATTTACTATGATTTATTATCTACTATCACTTTTCAATTTCAATTCAGATATTTTAACTTAAAAAATCCTTAATCGATATCATTCCCCAACCTTGTTTTTCTCTTGGCTGATGAATATTAATTGCAGTATCTCTGAGTTTCATCTTAACTTCTACCGGAAGAAGTGATGGATATTTATTAAGACAAAGTGCAACTGCACCTGCTACATACGGAGCTGCCATTGAAGTTCCACTTTTCCTTACATAACCATTCTTATATACACCACATGACATTATCCGGTTTCCATACGCAAGTATCTCTGGTTTTACTACACATTCAGATGTAGGACCTCTTCCTGAATAATTAGGATTCTTTCCATCTATGTCTGCGTCATCTACGCAACCAACTGTTATTATCTTCTTACTTGTTCCGGGGATTGTCACACTTCCTGATTCCGGTCCCGAATTACCCGCCGCCGCAACTACAACAATACCTTCATCCCATACTTTTTCTATATTTGCTATAAGACGAGTATCTGTCTCATTGTCTTTTGGTAAAGTGCCAAATGATATATTTACAACCCTTATATTATATCTTCTTTTATTCTCAATAATCCATTCAAGGGCTTTTATGACATTATCGCTCTTTCCTCTTCCCTGCTTATCAAGAACTTTGAGAATTACAAGATTAACATTAGGTGCAATGCCTTTATATTTACCTCTTGATGCCCTCCCGCTGCCTGCTGCAATACCGGCAACATGAGTTCCATGACCATTATCATCATATGCATAAGACTTATTGTTAACAAAATCTTTAAATGCTATTACACGTCTGTCAAAATCTATATGATTAGCATTAATGCCTGAATCAAGAATTGCTATTGAAATCTTCTCATCCATCGCTCTCTACTCCTTACAATTATCTAATATTCTCTCTATAATAATTATTATATGCACCGTCCTGTATAATTTGTTTTTGTCCCAAAAAACTTTTTGTAAACATATACATGCCCCGTTCATATAATTCAGTGTAAACATCTTTTTGGAGGAATTAACATGAGTGATTTAGCTGCAACAAATTGTGGAGGTGGCTGCAACGGCGGCTGTAACGGACTTGGATGTGGATGCCAGGATAATGGATGTAATTCTATAATCTGGCTTATTCTCATTCTCTTATTATGTGGAGGCTGTGGAAGTAATAATGGCTGTGGATGTGGCAATAACAATGACAATTGCCTATTAGTTCTTGTTCTCCTTATATGCTTCTGTTGTGGAGGCAGCTTTGGATGTGGATGCGGTAACGGATGCGGCTTCTAAGCTAATCTTATATACACTCATAAGAATATTAAATTACACCTAGAATAGACTATGTAAAGCATGTTCTATATGCTTTCTTAGTAATCATAGTAATCGGGGCTGTCGTACTAAGCGAATTAGTGCGATGCCCCTTTTTTCTATGCTAATGCGATACATAATCTTACATGAATGATGATTATTCATCTTCAAAAATGAAAGAAATATACCATGAACCGAACTATAATCTTACGTGAATATTGATTATTCATCCCGATATCTACATCTTGCAACAATTATATATATCAGTTTCAATACAATTATCAATCAATCTATATTACTTTTGTCTGAATTATGCCCATCTGTAATATCTTCATTTATAACATCTTCCTTCATAGCATCTTTCTTCATAATATCTTCATTTATAACATCTTCCTTCATAGCATTTTCATTTATAGTATATTCATCTGTCCTATGTCTATCCATACCTTGGTTTTTCCTATATATACACTCTTCATCAATCTCGCAGAACAGACTATTCTCAATTATAATTCTTCCTGGCTTTTCCGATTTTTCATAATTATTTTTCAAAATGCTCCCTCCTTTTATAATCAGCTGCTTATCATATTGATCAAGCAATAAAACCAATTGTAAAACAGCTCTTTGCAAAATCAGATTTATATACTACATCTATATGCATAGTCCACATAGCTGGTGCATATATTAATGTAACCATATAAGGAGTATTGCAATGCCACCTGAAATAACAGAATTTGATAAGTTAATCTACAACGATTCTGTCTGTATGTTAAAAGAATCACTTCCATACATAGACATCGCAACACAAAAATCATTTGCCATAATCATTATGTTTATGGAGATGGAAAATATGATAAACGTATATGAACATGATACCGACAAAATCAAAAAATTTTGTAAAAATGGTTCTGTAAACGATTTAATAAATACTATGGAAAAGCACTGCAATAGTGACAATCGTAAAAATATACAACAGTTAAAGCAGATTCTTAATACTTTTAAAAACTATGAAAAATATAAAGACATTATAAATCCTGATATTCTTAACAATCTATTCAATACACAAAGTACTTCTGACAAAAAATCAAATTCGAATCAAACTAATGATAACAATCTCTACAATATGCTCTTTAATATGATGAGCAAAGAACAAAAAGAAATGTTTGAAACTTATAAATCAATGTTTTAATAGTATTAATTATAACAAAGCATACTATTATAATCTAAATAAGCACAATTATATGGAGGTTATCTATGAATATTAACAATAATAACAGCAATAACTCTAACAATAATACCAACAGTAATAATACCAACAACAGATATTTCTTCATGAACGATCCACGCATACGCAATATCGAACCTAAAAAAATGGCCATCATTAATGAATTCTATAAAAAAAGTCAAGGTCTTACAGGAGAAGATATGCTTCCACTCTTTCTTGCTACAACCAAAACTGCAAGAGATCTTGGCATATCTTTCACTAATGATGAGATTACAATTCTAATCGATATTATAAAAAGTGGCATGAATGAAAAAGAAGCCGGTAAAATCGATACAATTCTCGGTCTTACCAGGCTTCTCAAAGTCTGAATATCTCAGCTTCTATTGCGTAGACGTAATATTAAACGGCTTCAGCATAGATTGTATTAAGTTTGCTCTCAAATACTTCCAAATACCTCTTCCAAACTTCTACATTAACATGGTATGGTTTGCAGGCAATCTGGTTATCTAACAAGTCGATGCATCTGTCAATATACTCTATTCTCATATTGGCAATATCAAGTGATTCACCATTGATTGTCTGCCACTTTGTATAATCCACTGTGTCAGCGTTAATAGGTACATTATTGAATATTTCCATCTTTAATCTCCTCTTTTATATGATCTTATATAATTACATATATAATGATCGATATCAAAATGTTCATCTATATCGTTGATTATTATATACATAATTCTATACAATTTCAAGAGTACCTTTTTACCATTTTTAGTAGATTTTCGGTACTATTTTCTCATTTTTGTCGAAATTTTATATAAAAAAGAAGAGGAGTGCCATTATTTTCAACTATAATAGCACTCCAGAAACTATTTTTATTGTTCAAGTTTTTTAGCTCTTGCTGCTATTTCACGCTCACATACATCTGTTGGAGCCTGCTCATACCTTGAAAATTCGTAAGAAAACTCACCAAATCCTCCTGTCATTGAACGCAGTTCTGTAGAATAACCATACAGTTCTGACATTGGTATATCTGCAACTATCTCCTGTTTCTTACCATCTAATGGATTCATGCCCATTACTCTTCCTCGTCTCTTGTTAAGATCTCCCATAATATCACCTGTATAAGTATCAGGAACTACGACCTTAAGTGTTGCTATAGGTTCAAGGAGTACCGGTGATGCTGCCATTATACCTTCCTTAAATGCCATTGTAGCTGCCATCTTAAATGCCATCTCTGATGAATCAACAGGATGATATGAACCATCTACAAGTGTTGCTTTAATTCCTACAACCGGATATGCTGCAAGAGGTCCTTTTAATACACTTTCAGCTATACCTTTTTCAACAGCTGGAAAGAAGTTCTTAGGAACTGCTCCACCAAATACTTTTTCTTCAAAAACATAAGGCTTTGTGAGATCTCCTGATGGTTCAAATTCCATCTTGACATCTCCATATTGTCCATGTCCTCCTGACTGTTTCTTATATTTTCCTTGTGCTGTTGCTTTCTTTCTTATAGTCTCTCTAAAAGCAAATTTTGGTTTTGAAAGTTCAATCTCTACTTTATATCTGTTAAGCAGTTTGCTTACAACTATCTCTAACTGCTGCTCACCAATTCCATATATAAGTGACTGTCTGTTCTCTACATCATTTACACATTTTAATGTAACATCTTCATCCATAAGTTTTGCAAGTGCACCTGCGACTTTATCATCATCACCTTTTGTAACAGTCTTATATCTCATATATGTATATGGAACTGAATATTCTTCTCTCTCATATTCAACAGGACATCCTTTAGTTGACAGTGTATCGCCTGTCTTTGTATTAGTAAGTTTTGCAATCGCACCAATATCTCCTGCTCTTAATTCAGGTACTTCTATTGGTTCTTTTCCTCTTAATATATAGAGTCTTGAAAGTTTTTCTTCAGAATCACGAGTAACATTATATACTAATGAATCTGATTTGACACTGCCTGAACATACTTTTATAAGCGAATATTTACCAATGAATGGATCTACGATTGTCTTAAATACTCTTGCTGAAAATGGTTTTGACACATCATAATCTCCGTCAAATTCATCACCTGTCTTAGTATTAGTACCCATAACTTCTTTTCTCTGTGGACTAGGAAGATATTTTACAATATCCTGCATAAGCATAAATACTCCATGAACATTAACACCTGATCCCATCGTTACAGGCACTACCGTTCCTTCTATTACATTAGCTCGCATGGCTTTTGAAATCTCTTCATAAGTGAATTCCTCTCCGTTAAAATATTTATCCATAAGTTCTTCACTCGTCTCAGCTACAGCTTCCATAAGTTTCTCTCTGAATATTGCAAGATTTTCCTTAGAATATTCAGGTATATCTATCTCCTCATATTTTGCTATATCTGTAAATCTTCTACCGTTCATTTTTATAATATTAACATAACCAACAAACTTCTCATTTTCTCTGATTGGCTGATGGAATGGTGCTATTCTCTTACCATATATCTCTGTAAGATCTTCTACAACCTGTCTGTAACTCGCATTATCATCGTCCATGCCTGTTACAAATATTATTCGTGGAAGATTATATTTTTCACACAACTCCCAGGCTTTCCTTGTTCCTACTTCTACACCGGTCTTACCATTAACTACAATAACTGCTGCATCTGCTGCACTTACTGCTTCTTCTACTTCACCAACGAAATCAAAATATCCTGGTGTATCAAGAATATTAATCTTAGTATCTTCCCATGTTACAGGAATTACTGACGTACTAATTGAGAATGACCTTTTTATCTCTTCTTTGTCATAATCACTAATTGTATTGCCCTCAGAAATCTTTCCCTGACGTTTTGTAATACCTGATGCATATACCATAGCTTCTGCAAGTGTTGTCTTACCACATCCACCATGTCCCAATAGAACCACGTTACGAATTTTATCTGTGTCAAAAACGTTCATACAAATTCCTCCAATACATTTATTCTATATACATATTTTACTATTTGTTTATGTATTTTGCAATAAATTTAGAAATTTTAACTAAACTTTTCTTTTTATTTATTGCTTATTACTTTTTATATCGTCATTTTTAACATATAATCAAGTAAAAAAATAACTTTTACCAATTTCTTATAACACTTTAACTATTCCAATCATTTTTCTTTTTAAAATTAAGTTGTAATTATTCTCTCAATCTGCTAACCTTATATTAAATTATATTTATTGGAGGAATTTGTAATGAATTTTTTAGAAGAACGCATTGTTAAAGATGGCATAGTTAAGGAAGGAAACGTTCTCAAAGTTGACAGTTTTCTTAATCATCAGATGGATATTCATCTATTTGAACAGATGGGAGAAGAATTCAAACGTCGTTTTGCAGGTAAGAACATTAACAAAATCCTTACTATCGAAGCTTCAGGTATTGGTATCGCATGTATAGTTGCCAAATATTTTGATGCTTCTGTTGTATTCGCTAAAAAATCCAAAAGTATCAACATTGAAGGCGAGATGTATGTTGCTGAAGTTGAATCTTTTACACATAAGTGCAAAAATCAGGTTATTGTATCCAAAAAATTTCTTTCTCCTGATGATCATGTATTAATTATAGATGATTTTCTTGCTAATGGCTGTGCCCTTCAGGGACTTATATCAATAGTCCACGAAGCAGGTGCTACTGTTGAAGGAATTGGTATCGCTATTGAAAAAGGATTCCAGCCAGGTGGTCGTATAATCAGAAACTTTGGTTTTCAGCTCGAATCACTCGCAATTGTAGACAGCATGGATGCTACAACCGGCGAAATCACATTTCGTGAACAATAATACTTATGATAACTATTAATTGAAAGGATTTATATAATGAAAAATACATCAACTACTACTGATTCATCTGCACTCTATACTCTTGACCAAAAGATACCTGTTAAACAGGCGATACCTTTTGGTCTTCAGCATATACTTGCAATGTTTGTTGCCAACATATCTCCAATTCTTATTGTAGCAGCAGCAAGCGGACTTTCTTCAAAACAAAGTGCTTCTCTTATACAAAGTGCCATGATTATAGCAGGAATCGGCACTCTTATACAGCTATTTCCTATCTGGAAGATTGGTTCCGGACTTCCTATTGTAATGGGAATAAGTTTTACATTTGTATCTGTATTCTGTTACATAGGTCCAACTTATGGTTATAATGCAATTGTTGGTGCTGTTCTTATAGGTGGAATAATTGAAGGACTTCTTGGATTGTTTGCCAAATACTGGATAAAACTTATAACACCTATAGTATCTGCAAGTGTTGTTACTTCTATTGGATTTTCGCTTCTGTCTGTCGGTGCATCCTCTTTTGGTGGTGGAAGTGGCAGTGAGAACTTCGGTTCTGCAACTAACTGGATTATTGGAACTATAACATTATTAAGTTGTATTCTCTTTAATATATTTGCAAAATCATTTTGGAAACAGCTATCTGTTCTTTTTGGACTTATTGTTGGATATATTGTATCTCTTTGCATGGGTGTTGTTGATTTTTCTGCTTTATCTGGTAATTCAATCATCACATTCCCTGCTATTGTGCCATTCAAACCAGAATTCAACCTTAATGCAATCGTGTCAGTAACATTAATCTTCCTAGTATCTGCAACTGAGACTATCGGAGATACTTCTGCACTTGCATCAACAGGACTAAACCGTAAAGTATCAGATAAAGAGCTATCGGGTTCTATCGCATGTGATGGCTTTATAAGTTCAATATCATCTTTACTTGGATGTCTACCTATTACATCTTTTAGTCAGAATGTAGGACTTATTGCAATGACTAAAGTTGTCAATCGTTTTGCAATCGCTGCAGGTGCTATTATTATGATACTCGCAGGTATCTTTCCTGTATTTGGTTCACTACTTGCGACTTTGCCTGAAGCTGTTCTTGGTGGATGTACACTTATGATGTTTGGCAATATTGTAATAAGTGGTCTTCAGATGATAAGTAATTGTGGATATACACAGCGAAATATTACTATCGCTGCGCTCTCACTAAGTATTGGTATCGGATTTACACAAGTTCCTGATATATTCGCAATATTCCCTAAGATTGTTGTCAATGTCTTCGCTGAGAACTGTGTTGCCGTTGTATTTATTGTATCAATTATTCTTAATCTCGTATTACCAAAAAATATGGAGACACATATATCTTCTGATAATAAACAATAATATATAATTGTATTACACTTTAACGTTTTGTAGTGTTGACATATACCCCCCTACATTGTAGAATATATAAGTATTTATATTTTTTAGGGAAGCGGGTAAACATATGAACAACTTAACATTTGGCTTTATTGGCCTTGGACTTATTGGTGGCTCAGTCGCCAGACATTTAAAAAAATTAGACAGAGGATATACTCTCATAGCATATAATAGAAGCATCAATTCTCTTAATGAAGCTAAAAAAGATGGTATCATTGACATAATTTGTACTGAGATTAATGATGAATTTAGCAAATGTGATTACATATTTTTATGTACTCCTGTCGAATACAATGCAATATACCTTGCGAAGTTAAAACCAATTATCAAAGATACCTGCCTTATCACTGACGTTGGAAGTGTTAAGACTCACATACACAATGAAGTTATACGACTAGGTCTTGAATCCAACTTTATCGGTGGACATCCAATGGCCGGTTCTGAAAAAACAGGATATATTAACAGCAGCGATCATCTTCTTGAGAATGCTTATTATGCAATCACTCCAACTGCTAAAAGTACTCCGGATAAAGTGGAGGAATATAGACAACTTGTAAGTGATATGGGTGCTCTTCCAATCGTCATTGATTATAAAGAACATGATTATGTTGTTGCTTCAATAAGTCATCTTCCACATGTAATTGCTTCATGTCTTGTCGCCACAATCAAACATAGTGACAATAAGCAGGAGACTATGAAACTCCTTGCTGCCGGTGGCTTTAAAGACATCACAAGAATTGCATCATCATCACCTGAGATGTGGCAGCAGATATGCCTTACTAATACAGACAATATAGTTAAAGTCCTTGATAATTTTAGCAATAATCTTAATTCTTTTAAGAATATCATTGCTAACAGAGAAGAACAGTCTATATATGAGCGTTTTGAAGAATCAAGAGATTATCGTAATTCTATTAATGATAACAAACGTGGACCTATTGATAAGACTTACTTTTTGTATTGTGATATCATTGATGAAGAAGGTGCTATTGCGACTATTGCAACAATTCTTGCAACCAACCACATAAGCATCAAGAACATTGGAATTGTTCATAATCGTGAATTCGAAGAAGCTGTTCTTAGAATTGAATTCTATGATTCAGACTCTGTGCTTCTTGCAAAAGAAGTTCTTATAAGACACAAATATACTATATATTAATATATAGTTGATATATCGATTAGCCAACATAATAGCCCTGTAAGAATATGCCAGGGCTATTATATATACAATCAACTCCTGATATATCAGACTCCTTCATATGTATCAAAATCAGGAATAAAACTCTCCGATGCCGCACTTCCTTCCTGAACAAATCCATTAGTAATCCCAAGTTCTATCGCATAATTAACAACTTTATTATATTCATAAGTTGTCACTTTTCTATTAAGTTCAGGGTAATTTTCCATCCCAAATGGCGTATATTGATTCATTATGCTTATATATATATCATCGCCATACGTATTATACAGATACTCGATAACAGCTTTCGAATCTTCGCTACATCCCGGAAGAATAAGATGTCTTACAATTACACCTTTGGTCATTATTCTGCGTTCATCAAACTTTGGTTTTCCTGTCTGTTTTACCATCTCACTAAGTGCATCTTTAGCATATATATAATAATCTTTAGCACCACTATATTTTCCTGATATATCTGAAGATACATATTTAAAATCCGGAAGATATACATCAACATATCCTTCAAGCATCTTAATAGTATCAGTTTTTTCATATCCGCTTGTATTATATACTATAGGAAGATTCATTCCCTGATTTTTTGCAATATCAAGGGCTTTTATAATCTGTCTTGTATAATGCGTTGGCGTCACGAGATTAATATTATTAGCACCTTTTTCCATAAGTTCTAAAAATATCTCACTAAGTCTCTCTATACTTATCTCTTTCCCACTTCTTCCTGCTGCAATATCTCTATTTTGACAAAATACACATCTTAATGTACATCCTGAGAAAAAAACAGTTCCAGATCCCTCTTTTCCAGATATACAAGGTTCTTCCCACATATGAAGTGCTGCTCTTGACACTTTTAATATATCCGACATCTGGCAAAAGCCTTTACTTCTCTCTCTATCAATATTACATTCTCTTGGACACATGTTACATAGCACACAAAACACTCCTTAATATTAATAGGCATTTGTAAAATTCCGGTTAAGCAATTGCCTATATAAGTCTATTTAAAGAATTAATTATAACATAACTGTAAATTTTTGAAAATATCTCTTGCAAATTTTGTAAAATCATATAGAATGGATATTGATTGCTTATAAATATGTTTAAATAAAGAACAGGATGGTTATGTAGAATATGATAAGTGCAAATAACGTAACTCTTAGAATCGGCAAAAAAGCCCTTTTTGAAGATGTAAATATCAAATTTACGCAGGGTAACTGCTACGGTCTTATTGGTGCTAATGGTGCCGGTAAATCAACATTTTTAAAAATTTTATCCGGACAGCTTGAACCTACAAAAGGTGATATTGTAATTACTCCGGGCGAACGTCTTTCATTTTTACAGCAGGATCACTTTAAGTATGATGAATATACAGTTTTAGATACTGTTATCATGGGTAATAAAAGACTTTATGAGATTATGAAAGAAAAAGATGCTATCTATGCCAAAGAAGACTTCACAGAAGAAGACGGTATTAAAGCATCTGAACTTGAAGGAGAATTCGCAACTATGAACGGATGGGAAGCTGAATCAGACGCAGCTACTCTTCTTAATGGACTTGGTATTGAAACAGAACTTCATTATAAACTTATGAAAGAATTAAAAGGTAGCGAAAAAGTTAAAGTTCTCTTAGCTCAGGCTTTATTCGGTAACCCTGATATTCTTCTTCTCGATGAGCCTACCAACCACCTTGATCTGGTTGCTATTGAATGGCTTGAAGAATTCTTAATCAACTTTGAGAATACTGTAATCGTTGTATCTCATGACCGTTACTTCCTTAATAAAGTATGTACTCATATCGCTGATATCGATTATGCCAAGATTCAGCTCTATGCTGGTAACTATGACTTCTGGTATGAATCAAGTCAGTTAATGATTAAGCAGATGAAGGAAGCTAATAAGAAAAAAGAAGAAAAAATCAAAGAATTACAGGAATTCATCCAGCGATTCAGTGCTAATGCATCAAAATCCAAACAGGCTACTTCAAGAAAAAGAGCTCTTGAAAAAATTGAACTTGATGATATCAAACCATCAAGCAGAAAATATCCATATATTGATTTCAGACCTGAAAGAAGCATTGGTAATGAAGTATTAACTGTAACTAATCTGTCAAAAACTATTGATGGTGTTAAAGTTCTTGATAATATCTCATTCATCGTTAACCATGATGACAAAATTGCTTTTGTCGGATCTAATGAGATAGCAAAGACTACATTATTCAAGATTCTTGCTGGTGAGATGGAACCTGATGAAGGTTCTTACAAATGGGGAATAACAACTTCTACATCTTATTTCCCTAAAGATAATTCAAAAGAATTCGATAATGATGATACTATCGTTGATTGGCTTACACAATATTCACCTGAAAAAGATGCTACTTATGTTCGTGGTTTCCTTGGCAGAATGTTATTTGCCGGAGATGACGGTGTTAAAAAAGTTAAAGTATTATCTGGTGGTGAAAAAGTACGTTGTATGCTTTCAAAGATGATGATCTCTGGTTCTAATGTACTTATTCTTGATGAACCAACTGACCACCTTGATATGGAATCAATTACAGCTTTGAATAATGGACTTATTAAATTCCCTGGTGTAATTCTCTTCTCATCACGAGATCACCAGATTGTTCAGACAACTGCTAACCGTATTATCGAACTTGTTCCAGGCGGACTTATCGATAAGATTACAACTTATGATGAATATCTTGAGAACGATGAACTTGCAAGAAAGCGTCAGGCAGCTTACAGTCTTGATGACGAAGAAGCATCTGATAACTAATCATATATTTATGTACTTGATTCTATCAATTGCATAATCATAAAAAGAACTTCCATTATGAATAATTAATATAATTATCATATATGGAAGTTCTTTTATTTCGCACTATAATCTCGCTTTATTATCTTACTTTATTATCTTACTTTGTAATCTTACTTTATTATCTTACTTTGTAATCTTACTTTATTATCTTGCTTTGTAATCTTACTTTATTATCTTGCTTTATTATCTTGCTTTATTATCTTGCTTTGTAATCTTACTTTATTATCTTACTTTGTAATCTTACTTTATTATCTTACTTTGTAATCTTACTTTATAACCTTGCTTTATTATCTCATACTATAAAACAGATTGCATCTTTAACTATTTTGCAAGTTCTTCTATAATATCTATACACTTATCCATTCCAAGAATTGAACTATTTAATGTAATTGCATAGTTATGATTCCTGCCCCATATCTGATCTGTGTAGTAATTATAATTAATGCTTCTCTTCTTATCTGTATCTTTTATAAGTTTTTTAGCTTCTGATTCACTCACTGAATACATACTTTTAATTCTCTCTATCTTCTTCTCAGGCTCACCTATTATAAATACATTAAGAACATCATCTCTCTCTCTTAATATATAATCTGCACATCTTCCTACAATTACACAGTTTCCTTTTTCTGCAATATCAAGAATAATCTTTCTCTGTGCATTAAATACATAATCATCAATTGACATTCCATTCATATCACGTCCTGTAAAAGCATAGGCAAATATATTCTTAGAATTAGCATATTCGCCACTTTTAGCAACATATTCCTCTGAAAATCCTGTTTCTTTTGCAACTTTTGCAATAATATCTTTGTCATAGTACTGATAATTAAGACGTTTTGCAACTGCTTCTCCTATCGCACGTCCACCACTTCCGAACTCTCTACTAACTGTTATTATATTCTTACTCATAACTTACACCTCCAGAGTATTAATCTTCTTTGCATTTATTTTTTTCATAAATAGTATTGCTACTATAGATGACACTACCTCTGCTATTGGAAATGTATTCCATACAAACCATATATATTCTATATTCTTAACCGCTATAAGTGCAAATCCGTATGCCACCGGCACAACTAACAAAAACTGTCATAATAATTATCGTATAAATCATGCCATATTTTATACCTTCTTTTACACGCTTTTTACTTCTCATTCCATGATTAAATGATACTACCGGTGTTATAGCATCTCTTAATCCAAATGCTGCAAATAATACAAATTGTTGGATCTTATAATATAAACCATATGCTGTAATTGCATTCTCACTTACTTTAATCAGAATTATATTAAGTGCATATGTCATCACAGAGATGTAACACAAAATTGTATAATTTCACATTATGTGAAAATATAATTTTGTAATCAGCCAATAACATCAGGCGTACAAAAAAGGCGTAAACCCATTATCTGGATTTACGCCTTTCGCTACTCGATTCTCACATATTCTATCAAATTTTTTTTAAAAAAGTCAAGTCATTTTATCAGTTATTTAATTAAACTATATGCCAAACTAATACTCTTATACTGTTTGCAATTCGCCCTTATCTATATTATGCAACTGCTGCCATTGATGTAAAATCTGATACTGCTTTAACAATAAGTTCAAGTATAGTCTTTACAACAACTGTGCACATAGCAACAATATATCGACAGTCTCTCTCAACTGTACTCTTCTCCTGCATATACTCTTTATGCTTCTCTTCTATGAATTCACAAAGTTCTCTTACACTTTCTATCTTCTTAGAAGGATAGAACATCTCACATTCATTGCTCTTAACATAGCTCTTAAGACCATGTTTTAAATACTTCTCATAAATACAATGCTCTGAAAGACTTCCACCAAAATGTGTATTATGTGGAAATGTAAAATAATCTGCAATATAGTGTGTAATCTCACCAAGTCGTGTATAATATGTTGTCTTTATATCTTCAAATGAAAATGCCTCTTTAGAACATCTATCAATATATCCTTTTACCATATCAAACGTCTCATCAAAAGTATGTCTCTTAGTAACAAATGATGGTTTACAATCTGGAAGTATACTTCCTACTGCAAATGCTTTCTTATGCTCATCAAGCATCTGATTATCAACAGTATTAATTAAATAGTATGCAAGGCATATATGTGATTTTTTTCTCATTTCTTCTCCTTTTTAATGATAAAAACCCTATTTCACGCAACCGATTGTATTTTACATCTTTTTTTACTTATCTTCAATCATTTTTTTCTTAATACTTTATTAATTTTGTGTTATCCTATATTTATATTTTGCAATAATTGTTCTGTAATTATTCAAGATTAACTGTCAGCTTAACTTGTATATAATCTGACTTTGTTCACATTATCATGCTTAGAATCAATTGTTAAGCAGACACAATCATTGATATTGGTGACTAAATATATTTAAATATGCTTATGGAGGTTATTTTTATGGATAAAAAATATATCGATCTACATGTACATTCTACTGCTTCTGACGGAACTCTCACTCCAACAGAAGTCGTTAAACTTGCTGCAAGCGAAGGACTTAGTGCAATAGCTCTTACTGATCATGACACAATAGATGGAATTAAAGAAGCTATGTCCGCCGCTGGTGAATATGGAATTGAACTTATTCCAGGTATTGAATTCTCAACGGCATACGAAAAGCGTGAAGTGCATATGCTTGGTCTGTTCATAGATCCGGATAATTATGCTCTTAATGAAAAATTAAATGAGCTTGTTGCAACAAGAAACAACCGTAATGAACAGATGGCTGCCAATCTCAGAAATGCCGGTATTGACATTACAATACCAGCACTTACCGAAATGTTCCCTGATGCCATTATTACAAGAGCACATTTTGCACGATACATGTATGAAAAAGGATACATAAAAGATATCCGTCTTGCTTTTGACAAATATATCGGTGACGGAAGACCATGCTATGTAAGACGTGAAAAAATATCAGCAAAAGAAGTTATCGATCTAATTAAAAATGCCGGAGGAATTCCTATACTTGCGCATCCTTTATTATATGGATTTAACGAGCGTGAACTCAAAGAATGTGTGGCGACACTAACCCATACCGGTCTTGTTGGAATTGAAGCTATATATTCAAAAAACAAAGGCCTTGATGAGAGTAAAGTCCGTGCTGTCGCAAAAGCAAATTCACTCCTTATATCCGGTGGCTCTGATTTTCATGGTGCTAACAAACCGGGGCTCAATATTGGCACAGGTTATGGTCACCTTGCAATTCCTTATGAGATACTTGCTGAACTCAAAAAAGCTTTATAAGTTATCTTCTATTTTTTCTTATTTTTTGCTTTTTTGCAGGCTTTAATGCTGATTCTGCTTTTTTTATTGCTAACAATGATATTAATAACTGGACAAACATACTTATAGTTATCCAGTTATTAATAACTAACTCACTATGTATGCCTAGTGCATTAAGAGCTGTTGTTGTATTATAATCAACTTGTGACAATTCTGTCAGCCATGAGAAAAATGTGAATGCCGGATCAATCAATAATAAGAAGGCAAGTCCCGACAGATTGTAATTCTTAATTGTCTCTGAATTAGCAAGTATATTGGTCTTAATCAGATATATTCCCACAACTATAACTAGTATTCCTACATATATTCCCATAACCGTTCCATAAGATGCCACACCGGCACTTGATGTTCTCTTTAACACTGCTGAATACATTATTGATATACTTCCTATATATCCGGCAGATACAATCATTATAAGTGCCATAAGCATAAGCTGCGATAATGATACGCCACCAAAAGCAAATATAAGTGCAAGTATTGGAAAACTTGATATTATAAGAAGCATAATTGTTATTATTGAAGACATAAGCTTACCGGTAACTATCTTAAGTGGTGTCATTCTTGTAGTAAGAAGTATATCTAGAGTCTGTTTTTCTCTCTCTCCAGATATTGCACCTGAACTTATTGCCGGCACTATAAGTGCAACCATAACAAATTCTATAAATGCCATAACATAATACAGATTAAGCATTGATGAATAATCTACAACTCCTGTATATTTTGCTGTATTTATAATTGAATAGAATACTGCAAAACCAAATATTGACAATATCGCATTGAATATAAGGACTGTAACTATCATCTTTATCGAACGTGTCATCAACATATATTCTTTTTGAAAAACAGGATTAAGTCTTATCATAGTATCCTTTTCTCCTTCTCTTTTTTAGTTATATCCATAAATAGTCCTTCAAGATTTCTCTGCTCTCTTCCAAAGAAATTAATCATTGCACCTGTATCAATTATATTCTTAAGTAAAATACTCTCTGCTTCATTATTGCCATCAAATTCCACTTGTATCTTCCTGCCATTTATTGATATCGACTTGACTTCTTTTGTCTTCTTTAAAAGTGATATAACTTCTTCTTCTCTATCTACAACTTCTATCAAAAGTGGATTAAGATTATTTACTTTCTCAAGAATATTATCAATATTACCGGTAAGCACAAGCCTGCCTGCTTTTATGACTCCGAGCGAAGTACACATATCTGTCATCTCGTTTAATATATGAGAACTGACTATTATTGTCTTTCCTGTATCACTAAGTTCTCTAAGTAATCTCTTCATCTCATTTCTATTATATACATCAAGTCCTGAATATGGCTCATCAAGTACAAGAATCGGTGGATCTTGAAGTAATGTTCTTGCAAGGCAAAGCCTCTGTTTCATACCTCTTGACAACTGATCGACATACATATCTGCTTTTTCTAATAATCCTACACGTTCTAACAGATTATTTATCTTCTTAACTGTATCTCCATCGTATATATAATAAGCAGCACAATAGAATTCCATATATTCCATAACTTTAAGATTATCATATACTCCGAAAAAATCCGGCATATATCCAACTATCTCACTTATCTTCCTACGATTTTTCTGCATATCATTACCATCTATCGTAATCTTACCTTCATCAATATTAAGAAGTCCTGCCAATATCTTTAGAAAAGTCGTCTTACCTGCACCATTTGGACCTATCAGTCCAAATAATTCACCCTTATCTATATGCAGCGAAAAATTATCAAGTGCTTTAACATTCTTATATGACTTGCATACTCCATCTATATCAATCACTATACTCACCATCCTTCTCAACCGTTACTCCTATTGCAGGATAATAGTATCCTCTATATGTTGCCTGTGAGTCATCATCTGCTATAATTCTAACTGAAAACATACCACCTGTTGTATATGTATAACTGTTATATGTGTTAATATCATCACCTGTTATCTGTTCATACTCTCCTGTATATGTATTAAGAATATATATCTTTCCTTTAAATCTCTCGCTCTCCCAGGTATCTTCATTACATACATTCCAGTTAATATGTATATTATCTATTGTCACTCTAGCTCCTATATCAATATTAAGCTCTATTGCCTGTGTATATGCCTTATGACCATCAGCATCTATTGTACCTTCAACACATGATACATAATCATCTATATCATACATATATTTTGTATTATCTTCATAGGTATCAATTGCCATGTCAATTGAATACATAGTAATTCCATTAGTATCATAATCGCTTATACTCTGTGCATTAAATTTCTTCTTTTCTGCATCAAATGCTATAAATTGAGGATTCTTTTCTGCATCTTTACTATTATAATCAAGGAAATATTCAAGTATACTTCTTCTTTGTTCAGTTACCGTCTTTGACATATGGTTATCTTTATCCATATGCTGCATAACTGTACTATAAAGTGTCGTATCAATTGAATAGACTTCGCATTTTTCAAGATCTATCTCTTCATGTGCTTCAATATCACCAATATATACCATTACATTATTAATAATAAGCATTCCACATTCAAGTTTATGATCAAAACTGTTATATATAGTACCACTTATCCGTCCATTATAGTATTTTATCTCTCCAAAGTGCATATCAGTTTCTTCGCTGCTTCTCATTATCTTGAAATTCTTCTCATCAAATGATTTAACATTATTAATATCTATTGCATAGCAATCTGCTGTCCTTCGTCTTGTTATGCTTGGTTTTTCATATCCGGCTTCAGTTCCATCTTCATCTGAATTAACAAATTGAGGTTCAATATCATATTCACTATCGATTCCAAATGAGAATGGCCTTGATAATGAGTTTCGTATATTGAAAAATGATGTCTCTATCTCTGTGTCATTATTAATCTTAATAATTGTAGCATAATTAATAAAAGCATCTTCAAATCTCGTCTTTTTACCAATTATATATATAACAACTGTAAATATGCATGAAGTAACTATTATCACTGAAAAATAAAAATTCTTTTTCTTTTTATACAAATAATATATTCCTGGTCCTATAATGAACAGATACAATGCTATTATACCTGCATATAGCTCTATATTAGGTACATTCTCAATTATTATTGAGCTTAACATATTTGTTATACTCCAAAGGTTATTGAATCTGTTATAATATTCATTTGATACATTATTAACTACTTCATATCCTGCTGTAAGATTTATAAACTCGCCTGCGTTAGATGGTGAATATTCTAGCAACGACACAATATTATCATCTTCAAAATTAAACTCAAGAAATGTTACTCTTCCTGCTCCAAAGTATTTGGTCTGTATCGCACTTCTGTTTTCATTGCTACTATAAATATTCTGCAATGTTGCACCTTCTATATTAAGTTCATACATTGGAATTAACATCTGTCCCTCACCATCATAATCACCAATGAATGTGTCATAATAATTATTACCTGTATATTCCACATCAAACCAATTCTCAAACATAGGTATGGTTGAATTAACATATCTGCCAGTTCCTACTATAAGAATTCCTCCGTCATATACCCATTTTTTAATCGCTTGTACTGTCTGTGTTGTAAATGCTGATGTGTCGTAGTTATTTATGATTATAATATCAAACATATCAAGTATCTGATAATTCTTAATAGGAATCATTCCTGTTATCCCTATTACTTTTGAATCTGTCTCTGAAAAATATGCTACATTATCCTGTTCAAGGCAATTATACATATTGACATTTCTACTTATAACACCTATTGTAAGTGTTTCTGACAATATATTATCCGGTTCATTATCTATTGTTGCTGTACTTATTGTAACATTATTGCTATTTACGACTTCAAGCAACAAATCTATATCACTTTTTATAAATATTACTTCATTAATTATAATGTTTGAGTCTTTCTCTACTTCAATATCATATTCGTAAGAAAGAGTATCTTTTGAATCCATAACTTCTACTACTCTTACTTTGCCGGTAAATGTAGCACTACCTGAATTAGTAACAGTAATCTTAACAGGTACATTTCTATCTGTCTTATACTGTCCCTGAATTCCAAGTTCTCCTTCAATGTTTATTGTATTATTGTATGACTGTCCAACAGTTTCATAATCATATTGGCTCTCTGCATAGGCATTAAATGTCATTATTAAACACATTAAAAAACTTGCTATTATAATAATTGTTATTTTTTTTCTCATATTAAATCCCTATTCTCATATACATATTTTTCCTTATTATAATTAACACTTAAAGTTACATCAAATATTGTTCCATACAGATCACTTTGAACTACAATATCTCCTCCATGCATCATTGCTATATTTTTTGCAATTGCAAGTCCAAGTCCTGTTCCTCCTGTATTAGCAGATCTCGACTGTTCTACTCTGTAGAATTTGTTAAATACTTTATCTATATCTTCTTTTGGAATTACTTTCCCATAATTAATTACTGCAACATGAACTATATCATCTATCTTTCTTATTACAACTGATACTTTTTTGCCATCTTTTCCATATTTTATTGCATTATTAATAAGATTATCAAAAAGTCTGGCAAGCAAGTCACCATCTGCTTCAATCATTACCTGATTCTCTGTTGACTCAAGTGAATACTCAAGGCTGTTCTCCATAAAATTCGGATAGAATTCTTCAAGCAACTGTGCCATCAGTTTTACAATATCAACTTTGGCAATATTCATTGCTATTTTGCCATAGTTAAGTTTTGTAAAACCAAATAAATCTTCTATAAGTTTTTGAAGCCTAAGCGATTTATTATAAGCAACTTTAAGATATTTGTCTCTTGTCTCCTCCGGAATATTATTACCATTAACAAGAAGTTCCATATAACCAATTATTGATGTAAGTGGTGTTCTAAGATCATGTGCAACATTGGTTATAAGCTGATTTTTTGAACGTTCAACTTCTCTTTCATTATCCATAAGTTCGCTTATCTCGCCCATCATCTTATTAAGATTTTCTGCTATTATCGCAAACTCATCATTACCTTTTACGAGGATCTCTGTCTGAAAATCTCCTTGTGCAATTCGGTCTACGCCTTCTTTTATCATACCAATATAATTAATCATAGAATTCATCTGAAGTACCAGACTTACTGTGAATATTATTATTCCAAGTATTACATATATAAAGACTTCAAATGGTAACTTTTCTCCATAACTTTTGCTATATAATGATATCTGGCTGTTTCTATCTGAGCTTGTTATAAAATATATATTCAGTATAAGAAAGAATTCTACCATAACTGTTATTATAAAACTCTGTACTACATATATTAGTATCTTACCTTTTAATCCACTTTGAAATCTACTTTTCAATTTTGTAGCCAACCCCCCATACTGTAGATATAATCTTATTCTGACGTTCATCATCTTTTAACTTGGTTCTTAATCTTCTTATATGTACCATAACTGTATTATTTGCTTCATAAGTCTTCTCATTCCATACAGCTTCAAATATCTCATCTGTTGAGAATACACGTCCCGGATTTGAAGCTAAAAGTTTAAGTATATCAAATTCAAGTGGTGTCAGCTTTAGATCTTCTCCAAGAAAACTTACCCTTCTTATATTCTTATATATAACAAGTCCTCTTATTGATATCTCATTAACATTATCATCTGCTTTTCCCGGATTAAGTTTTGTATATCTTCTAATCTGCGATTTCACTCTTGCTAACAATTCTAATGGATTAAATGGCTTAGTTATATAATCATCTGCTCCTATATTAAGTCCTATAACTTTATCTATCTCTGTTGATTTTGCACTTACCATAATTACCGGAATATTATTACTCTCTCTTATTGTCGCACACATCTTAATTCCATCCATTCCGGGAAGCATTATATCTAACAGTACAAGCGATATATCGTTAACTTTAAGTATATCAAGTCCTTCTTCTGCACTTGTTGCTTTAAATACTCCATATCCTTCTCCTACAAGATATATCTCTATTAATTCTGCTATTTCAACTTCATCATCTATTACAAGTATATTTTCTTTACTCACTTTGCTCTCCTATCTAATCTGTTTTTTATGCATTTTCAGATTCTTCTTTATCAATGTATTACAATATATAATTTCCATATATAATATTAACATAATTTTGGCACTAAAGTCCTTAATTTTTTCATACAATTTTATTCTCATATTAACTACTCTTAAAGTTTGGCTTTTAATATTTCTACTTTAGTATTCTCTATTTTAGTATTCCTTTTCTTATAATGTATAAAGGCTTCGTACGAATTAGTACATATCAATTAATACAACACAAAAGTTGCTGATATATATTAATCTAACAAAGCCTTTATAATCATTTCTATTATAAATTTTTAATACTTATTCTTCTTTTTCGCTGTACATTGGTGTAAATGTACGTTCAGAATAATTTTCTGTTCTTTTTGTAGCTTCTATCGCTTCTGCTTCAAATGTTTCTTGTGAATTTACAGGTGATTTGCCTCGTCTGTCTACTTTATCATAAGTTCCATCCGGTCTTAATACATGTGCTTTCATATTATCAGCAAGCTGAACTTCAAGAATATGTATTACCTTCTCTTTTAGTTCTTCATCTTCAACCGGGAACATAATCTCAACTCTTTTATCAAGATTACGAGGCATCCAGTCTGCACTGCCCATATATACTTCTTCATTACCGCCATTATAGCAATAGAATATTCTGCTATGTTCAAGGAATACTCCTACTATTGAATGTACAGTTATATTATCGCTTATCCCTTGTATTCCTGGTCTAAGACAACATATTCCTCGCACAATAAGTTCTATTTTTACACCTGCCATTGAAGCTTTATAAAGCTCCATTATGATCTTCTTATCACAAAGTGAATTCATCTTCGCAACAATTCGTCCCGGCTTTCCTTCTCTTACATTCCTTATCTCTCTATTAATAAGAGTTATGAATTTATCTCTTAACCATATTGGTGCAAGTGCTAACTTGTTCCATGTAAGAGGTTCTGAATAACCAGACAGCATATTGAATACAGCTGTTGCATCTTCGCCTATTGGCTTTCTGCATGTTAAAAGACCAAGATCCGTATACAATTTAGCTGTTGCATCATTGTAATTACCAGTTCCAAGATGCACATATCTTCTAATTCCTTCTTCTTCTTTTCTTACAACAAGAGTTATCTTACTATGAGTCTTTAAACCTACAAGTCCATATATTACATGACATCCCGCTTTTTCAAGTTTTTTTGCCCATATAATATTATTCTCTTCATCAAATCTCGCTTTTAATTCTACAAGAACTGTTACCTGTTTGCCATTCTCTGCTGCCTGCTCAAGTGATGCAATAATAGGTGAATTACCACTTACTCGGTATAGTGTCTGTTTTATGGCAAGAACTTTAGGATCAACTGATGCCTGTCTGATAAAATCTACTACAGGATCAAATGTCTGATAAGGATGATGAAGAAGAATATCATTTCTTCTTATCTGCGTAAATATATCTTCTTCATGATTAAGTTCTACAACCGGCTGTGGTGTATATTTCTTATATCTTAAGTTATCAAAACCATCAAGTCCTGACAGCTTCATTAGAAAAGTAAGATCAAGTGGTCCATTAATTCCATACATATCACTTTCATCAATATCAAGCTCTTTTTTAAGAATCTTTAGTAATCTCTTATCCATATTCTCTTCATATTCAAGCTTGATTGCCTGACCCCACTGTCTCTTCTTAAGCTGTTTTTGTATCTCTTTTAACAGATCTGATGCTTCATCTTCATCAATTGACAGATCCGCATTTCTCATTATTCTAAATGGATGTGCACATATTACATTATAATTAAGGAAAAGTTTGTCTATATTTCTCTCTATAATCTCTTCAAGAAGTATAATTGTAACTTTTTCTCTGCCATCTGATAATTCTTCTGGTATCTCTATCATTCTTGGTAATACTGATGGAACCTGAACAGTTGCAAATTCAAGATCATCTCCACCCTTTTTATGTTCTATAAGTGCTGCTATATTAAGCGTTTTATTTCTTATAAGTGGAAATGGTCTTGATGAGTCTACTGCCATAGGCGTAAGAACAGGATATATATCTTCCATAAATATTCTGTCAACATACTCTGCCTGTTTCTTATTAAGTTCTTCATGCGAATCAATTATTTTGATCCCATCTTCTAAAAGCTGTGGTTCTAGAGATCTTTTGTATGTGCTATATTGCAATGATACAAGTTCATGTTCTTTTTTGCTTATATGACAAAGCTGGTCTGTTGGACGCATTCCTGCAATATCTTTCTTAGTATATCCTGCATGAACCATATCTTTTAATGATGCTACTCTTACCATTACAAATTCATCAAGATTCGATGCTGTAATACTTAGGAATTTTGCTCTCTCAAGTAGTGGAATATTCTTATCTCTGGCTTCAAAAAGAACTCGGTAGTTAAATTCCATCCAGCTTAATTCTCTATTTATATAATACTCAGGTTTTTCTAAATTCAATTCTTCCATAATTACAGTCCTCTCTTTTTCTTCAATACTGGTCTTATACCATATACTTCTTCAAAAAAATCTGCTTTATCTTTGAATAATCCCTGTTCAAGAGTAATATCATCCATTACTTTTGTAGTTATTACAAGTTCTTTTCCACTTAGATATGGTCTTATATCCTTAAACTTCTGCTTGTGACTTCTGTCTAACGCATTAGCTACTCTTAATATTGCTGTCAGCTTCACAAGTGTAAGATATGCATCCGTACTGATTCCCATATCATAGGCATCATCAAATCCAAATTCAACTGTATTATATTTTGCTATATAAGCTATTAGCTTTCGTTCTGCATGCGACAGCCCAATAATCTCTGTAGACATTATTATGTCATAAGAACTTTGTGCCGGTGCAGTAATACTTATAAATTTGCCACAATCATGAAGTATTGCTGCAATCTCAAGAAGAAGTCTCTCTCTTCTTCCAAGTCCATGATATTTCTTCATACTGTCAAATATCGCAATTACATTATTCTCAAGTGAATATGTGTGTGACTTATTACACATATATCTTTTTGCAATATTACGTGCTGCTGCGATAATATCTTCATTAAAATCATGTGAAAATGTAACTATCTTCTGCTGTTGTGCATATTCTGCCGCTATTCCTTCACACAAGCTAACTCCCGGAAGCCAGATTTTTTTTACTCCTGTAAGTTCAATTATCTTCTTATATATCATTGCACATGGCAGAATAAGACTTGAATATTCAACTGGTATATCAAGCTTCTCACTTATCTCTTCATTACTCATTCTTGAAAGGTTTCTATATTTATCCATGAATTCTTCACTTTCAATATAATCATTACCAGGCTCTTTATTGGCTTTTTTTACTATATAACCTACATAATCACCTGTTGCAATCATATTAGTCATCTCTTTATCTTTTATAAACATCTTCTTAAGAGTCTCCATGTCATTATCAACATATTCTTCAAGAATATTATTAAAATTGGCATTACTATAATCAAGTCTGTTGAATATTTCACGAACTCTTAGTGAACCAATTCTAACATTCTGTGTTGTTATAAGTGTTGATTTATCAAATATTGACATCTGCATACTACCTGCACCAACTTCAACAATTGTTGCCGGTTTTTCAATTATCTTATTGAATTCATTTTCCTTTAATGCAACTGCTTTGTATGTGAGAAATCTCTGCTCTGAATTACTAAGTATCTCAACATTAATTCCTGTCCTCATTCGTATTCTATCTACTATACTCTGACAGTTCTGTGCTTCTCTTAATGCACTTGTTGCACATGCTCTGTAATTGTCAACACGATATTCTTCCATTATCTTTTTAAAATCAGCAAGTACATCACATAATTCATCAATCTTCTCAAAGTTAATCTTTCTGTACGCATATGTATCTTTGCCAAGTTCAATAATATGACGCACACTATCAATCTCTTCTATGCCATGTCTTTTTGATATCTCATAGATCTTCATCTCTAACTCATACGAGCCTACATCAATTGCTGCAAAAAAATTAATCGCCATACACATCTCTCCTTAAGAATCAACTTCTAGAGAAGCTTTATATGCCTATGCCATATTAGTCATCCTGTTTACCAAGTAAGTAATTAATAAACTGCTGTGCTGTTCTTCCTGATAGTCCTCCATGGCTCAGCTCCCATTTATTAGCTTCTGCAAAAAGTTCATCTTTATCCATTTTTACATTATATTTTTCAGCAAGGACTTTAATTATATTCATATATTCCTTTTTATTAGGTGCTACATAGAATATTGAAACCCCAAATCTGGCAGATAATGATAATTTTTCCTGAACTGTATCTGATGCATGCAGATCATCACGTCTTTCTTCTTTATCACTAAATTTTTCTCTAACCAGATGTCTTCTGTTAGATGTTGCATATATTAGTACGTTGTCAGGACGTTTTTCAAGTCCGCCTTCTATTATTGCTTTAAGATATTTGTATTCTATCTCATACTCTTCAAAAGACAAATCATCCATGTATATTATGAATTTGTAATTTCTATCCTTTATCTGTTCTATTACATTAAACAAATCTCCAAACTGATGTTTTTGTATCTCAATCATTCGAAGTCCTCTGTCATAATATTCATTAAGTATCGCTTTTATACTTGAAGACTTTCCTGTTCCACTATCTCCAAACAACAATACATTATTAGCTCTTCTTCCTTCAATAAAAGCTTCCGTATTATCAGTAAGTTTCTTCTTCTGAAGTTCGTATCCTACAAGGTCAGACAGATATATATGTTCAATATTAGTTATTGGTTTTATTGTTACTTCATTATTATCTGTCACAACACGAAATGCTTTGTGAAGACCAATTTTGCCAACACCATAGTTCTTATAGAATTCTGTCACTATCTCAAGTATTGCATTAGCATCTTGTGCTTGTTCTATATCTTCAGCAAGCTTTATTATTCTGTCACGGACTCTTTTATTGAAATATTTATTTTTTTCGTTGGAATTCTCATATTGATATACAAATCTAAAACATTCTATTCCGAGGTATTCATCGACTTCATTGAGATCAAATGCAACCATCTTTTTAAAGATTTCCATATCATGTAATGCCATAAGTCTTGCACTTCCTGTAGCATTGCCATTACATTCTGCTGATTTTGAAAAAGCATTCTCTGAATTAGCAAGAATATAAGCTACAAAACAGTTCTTTAGATTACCTTTAAAACCTAATCTGTCTCCAAGTTCAGCAAGCTTATTCATACATTCAAAACACAGTCCTGCTATGTCTTCCATGTTATAATAGTCATCTTTGTAATTATCGATAATCCATGCTATATTATCGAATAGTTCCTCATCTTTAAAATCTCTGTATAATATTCTCTCATGTGCCTTCATGAATATTTCCTTCTTTCATTATTAATATTAACGCAAACAGTAAATAAAATCTACTGTTTTTTATCTGTAATTACCAAGCAATCTGTATGTTATAGCCTCAGAGCTTATTCCCCTAAGTGCATTCTTAACACTTGCATCTGTCAGACATCCTTCAAAGTCTACATAGAATCTTGAGCCAAAATTACCATCCATAAGTGGTCTTGATTCTATTCTTGTCATATTAAGACCATTATATATTATATGGCTTAACATGTTATAAAGACTTCCTGCTTCGTTTGGTGTCTCAAAGCATATACTTATCTTATCAGCATCTTTAGTAAACTGTGGTTTATTACTTACTATAACAAATCTTGTTGTATTATTACTATTTGTATTGATTGCTTCTTTTAATATCTTCAATCCATAGTTTCTTGCAGCAATCTTACTTGCTATTGCCGCCTGAGTCTTATCACCATCATCTTTTACTTTTCTTGCAGCAATGGCTGTATTAGCCAGACTTATCTGATTCCACTCTTTATGTTCCTCTAAAAATTCCTGACATTGCATAAGTCCCTGTGGATGTGAATATACAGTTCTTATGTCTGATATATCTGAATCTGCAGTTCCAAGCAATGCATGTTCAATCTTGACAAAAGTCTCTGCAACAATATAATTATCATATTCTTTTAACAGATCATAAGTATCATTGACAATTCCTGCACTTGAATTCTCGATTGGAAAAACTGCATAATCTGCTTTTTTATCTCTTAGTGCATCCATCGCTTCTCTGAATGTAACCACATTAAAATGATTAACATTCTCTCCAAAGTAGTTAATCATTGCCTGCTCACTATAAGCACCCGGAACACCCGGATATACAACTGTTATATCCTGTCTGTTTATGTCTTCAATCTTTTCTAATGGAACTTCATCATGTATATTATTCTCCTCTAAAAGTCTGTATTGAAGTTTTCTACTCATTGCCATTATCTGCATAAACAGTTCAGCTACTCCATGCTTCATAAAGTCATCTTCCACATAGCTTTTTACTTTTTCAATCTTGTCTTTTTCTCTTTTAGTGTCAAGCACTTGCTTACCTGTATTTATCTTATATTCTGCTACTTTTGAACAGATATCCATTCTCTTTAAGAACAGTTCAGTAATCTGCTTGTCTATTACGTCTATTTCATCTCTTAATTCTAATAAATCTATCATTATATCCTCCTTTTGCTTTGATACATTAACTCATTATACCACAGTAATCTTAATGTAACAAGTCAAGTATACTGTTTAAATCTCCGATAAAAAACTTAGCAGAATTAACTGCAAATAAAACGGAGGTTGATGCTTAAATGAATAAAAAGAAAATAGTTATTACAATAATTATTCTAGTTCTTATAACTGCTGCTATTGGTACAGCCATATTTTTTTATAATAAAATTAAAAACACGCCTTTCCCAGATACAGCCACTGGTAACACTGCCGGCAACTTGTATAACAGTGGTCTGTTTTGTGAATATAAGGATAAAATATATTTTTCTAATCCTTCCGACAAAGGTCGTCTATACAGAATGAATCCTGATGGAACAGGTGCCAAGCTTATATCTAAAGATACCACAAGTTATATCAACATCTATGATGATAAGATATTCTATCTTAGGAATAATTCTAAATCATCTGACAGTGTCTTTAAGAATATGCTCTATGGTATATGTGTCTCCGATCTAAAGGGTGACCACTTATCAGTACTTCATCCTGAGATTACCGGTACAGTAAGTCTATGTGGTAATTACATATATTACAAACATTACGATGATGAGACTACTTTGACTTTATATAAGATGAAGAGAGATGGAAGTGATAACCACATTATAAGTGATGACAATATAGATCCATCATGTGTATACAATGGCAACATCTATTTTTCTGGTATATCATACGATCATAGTATATATGAGCTTAATACCCAAACAGATTATTTTAGTTCTGTATACAATGGCAATTATTATATGCCAATCTATACAGGTTCTTGTTACTACTATATCAATCTGTCAGGTGGATATACTCTTGAAAAATATGATACAACTAATAACATGACTAATATCCTTACAAGTGGTGGCAAAGTTACAACTTATAACCTTTACAATGATACTATATATTTCCAACTTGAAAAAGGTGATGAATCAGGCATATATAGAATGACCAGCGATGGACTTAATATTGAACTCGTAGCTTATGGTCATTATAAAAATATTAATTGTACATCTAAGTATACTTACTTTATGAAATACAATAATAAAATTGACTTATATCGCACTCCAACTAACGAAGCTGTTAATGTTGAACTTGTGACAATCAAATAATTATATTTGTCTTCACTATTTAGAATTTAGATATAGAATCAAAAAGCCTCAACTGATAAAATCTATTATAAAAGAATTTATCAGTTTGAGGCTTTTCTTAATTCTATTTTTTCTAAATCACTTAGTAAACAGGCATTATTCTATCATATTAACTCGTACAATTTTATCAGGTATATCTTTATGTTCTCCGATGAATTTTTCCATCCATACCATATCATACCACTTATCAAGTTTGTATGCACAGTTAGTAAAATGTCCTATCGTCTTATATCCCATCTTTTCATGGAATGCTATGCTTGCAGGATTAGGATATGCTATACATGCATACATATTCTTATAATTACGTTCTTTTAGTATCTTCTCAACTTCTTCATATAGTTTCGTTCCTATTCCACTTTTTCTAAGTTTCATATCTATATATATAGAAGTCTCAACAGACCAATCGTAAGCCGGTCTCTCATGGAACTTTGATATATATACATATCCGGCTATTCTGCCATCAACTTCTGCTACAAGATATGGATATGACTTAACTGTATTAAGTATTCTCTGCAAAAATTCTTCTCTTGTCGGTGGTATATATTCAAATGATACTGCTGTCTCTGTTACATAAGGTGCATATATTGCCAAAAGTTCATCTACATCTTCATAAGGACGAACTGCACGTATTCTTATATCTTTCATTAACTATTTCCTCTTTATCTGTGCTAAAAAAGAAAATGAACCAAATACTATTACAGCTCCATTTGTTCCCGCCAATCTCTTAGCCATTGCAAATGCTTTATCATAATCATATCCATATGACAATGTTACTGTCATATCTTCATTACTATTATTGTCAATAAATCTCTTTGTACCGTCATCTGCTTTTAAAGCACTAAATATCTTTCTATAAACTTTTTGTAATTCTTCTGAATCAAGCCCTCTTTCTGTCGGTGGAGTCACTGTGATTACTTTGTTTGAAACTTCACTCATAATATTCGCAACTTTTGTATAATCCTTGTCTTTAAACATCCCTGTAAGAAGTATAACATCCCTATCCTTATATTCTTCTTTTACATAATCTCTTAATGCCTGTGCAGCTGCCGGATTATGTGCACCATCTATTATTATATCCGGTTCTGTTCCTATCTTCTCTATTCTTCCAGGAAGGATCATATTAAAAAGCCCTGTTTTTATTAATTCTTCATCTATCTGTTTATAATAATATTTTTCTTTTAGTACTCTAACAGTCTCAATAGCAAGTACTGCATTTTCTATCTGTTTTTTTCCATACATCTTAAGTCTTATTCCTGATATATCTTTATAATCAAAGGTACCATCCTCATTATGTACTATATCTTTTATATCTGGAATAATAACATTCGCATTATTATCATAAGCTGTCTTTTTAATTACATTAACAGCTTCTTCTTTCTGATCTAATGCACATGTTACAACGCTGTCCTTTTTGATTATTCCGGCTTTTGCATGTGCTATTGCATCAATTGTATCTCCAAGAAATGCACTATGATCAATACTTATTGGTGTAATCACACTTACAAGTGTACTTTTTGTCACATTAGTAGCATCAAGGCTTCCACCCATTCCAGTCTCTATAATAGCTATATCAACATTCTTATCATAAAAATACTGATATGCAATTGCTGTCTCTATCTCAAAACTTGTTGGCCATATATCCTTATCATTAACTTGTTTAACAGCTTCTATAACTTTGCTTCCAACTGATGCATATTCTTCTTTGCTTATATTCTGTCCATTGATTCTATATGCTTCATAATAGTCAAATACTGCCGGTGATGCAAACAATCCTACCTTATATCCTGATGTTTGGCATATTGATTCAATATATGCAGATACTGAACCTTTAGCATTAGTTCCTGCCACATGAACAATTTTTATTTTATCCTGAGGATTACCAAGTTCATCAAGCAACATCTTAATTGATGTTAATCCTAATATACTTCCTCTCACTTTAATATTATCAATATATCCTCTTACTTCATCGCAAATCATAATTCATCACACGCTTTCTCTATGCTATTCTTAGTTTGTTAAATGTGTCTTTGCCAATTATAGTTCATCACATACCTGGAATATATAGAATTTTAGATATAATGATTCATCTGCTGCCCATAATATTGGATGATCTGCTGCCTGTGTTCTGTATTCTATCTGTCTTAATCTCTTATGGCAACTCTTTGCAGCCTGTGCAATTGTTGATGTAAATAATTCAGGTGTCATAAAATGTGAACATGAACAAGTTGCAAGATAACCATTATTCTTAACTAACTTAAGCCCTCTCATGTTGATCTCACGATATCCTTTTATAGCATTCTTAACTGAATTTCTTGATTTTGTAAACGCAGGTGGATCAAGAATTACAACATCGAATTTTTCTCCTTTTTCTTCATAAGATGGAAGAAGATCAAACACATCTGCACATTCAAATCTTACGATATTCTCAAGTCCATTAAGCTTTGCATTCTCTGTTGCCTGATTAACACCTAATTCAGATGCATCAACGCCTATTACTTCTCTTGCTCCGGCTGCTGCTGCATTAAGTGCAAATGAACCTGTATGTGTAAAACAGTCTAATACTCTTGCATCTTTACACAATGGTCTTATTGCTGCTCTGTTATATTTCTGATCTAAGAAAAATCCTGTCTTTTGTCCTTCTTCTACATCTACGATGAATTTTACTCCATTCTCCACAATCTCAACTTTTGTATCAAATTCATCACCAATGAATCCTTTTATTCTCTCCATGCCTTCCTGAGTTCTAACTTTAGCATCACTACGTTCATATACTCCACGAATTGGCATTCCCATCTCTTTAAGATGTTTTTTCAGACTATCTACTATTGTAGTCTTAAATCTGTCAATTCCAAGTGCAAGTGATTGCACTACAAGTACATCTGCAAATTTGTCTACTACTATTCCCGGTAAGAAATCTGCTTCTCCGAATATAAGTCTGCATGATGACATATCAACTACTTTGCTTCTATATTCAAGACAATTACGTACTCTAAGATCAATAAATTCATCATCTATCTTCTGTTCTTTTACTCTTGACATTAATCTTACTGTTATCTTTGATCTTGTATTAATGAATCCTCTTCCCATAAAATATCCGTCAAAATCAAGTACTGTAACAATGTCTCCATTCTCAAATTCTCCTTCAATCTTATCTATCTCATTATCATAGACCCACATTCCACCAGACTTAATTGTTCGGCCTTCACCTTTTTTTAATATTACAGCTGCTTCCATTCTCAAATTCTCCTTTTAAAAAACAACATTTTGCCTGCGTTACATTATAACACATGTACCTGCTTCTAACAATTTACAAATTAATAAAAAATAGTATCCTGTTCATAAACCTCCTGTTCATAAATGTCATAAACCATTGTCAACTACCCACCACCTAAAGATAGTTGGTCTATGCCTATGACAAACGAGGATTTTATATATGAAATTATTAATCATAATACATATATCACATATTTTCTACATATATCAAAAACTCCTAAGCAGATTGTGATTATTCATCTTATCTACTTAGGAGATATCATATCATCTTGATATTTCTATGCTAACATATTAATTATATCTATTCATGTCTTAATGCTTCAATTGGATTAAGATTAGCTGCTTTGATTGATGGAAGAAGTCCAAATACTACACCAATTACCATTGAGAATACTACTGATATCACAATTGCCGGAACACTTATTCCAACTGGCATATCTGATATCTTTGATACTATATTGGCAAGTATAATTCCTGCAAGCACACCTATAAGTCCTCCAAAGCTTGTAAGTACTGCTGCTTCTGTAAGAAACTGTCCAAGAATCCTTGATTTTTTAGCACCAATTGCTTTTTTTAGACCAATTTCTTTTGTTCTCTCTGTTACAGATACAAGCATAATATTCATTACACCAATACCACCTACCAAAAGTGATATACTCGCTATCCATATAAGCTGCTGATTAGTTGATGCACTAAGTCTTTGAAGTTCTTTTGCCTGCTCAAGCAAATCCTGTGCCTTATATTTTATTGTTGAATCAACAGGATTAATACTATCATTCAAAGTATCTTCCGCAATCTTACCTGCCGCTGTCATATCCTCTGTTGAAACAGCCTTTACTACCATATTCTGTGGTTCATCAAAGTTATATACAACTGGCCATGTTCCTGATGGAATGAATACTGTTCCTGCTGCATCATCATTAACATAAGTATAATAATCGTTAAGAGATTCTATCGTTGGTTCAAAATCATCTGATTTATCAACAACGCCTACTATTGTAAAAGCTTCATTACCAATCTCTACTATCTTTCCAACTGGATCATCACTTGCAAAAAGTGTTTTCGCTGCAACTGAATCTACTATTGCCACTTTTGAAGAATTATTATCTCTGTCTGCAAAAAGTCTTCCATCCTGAAGCACATAGCCACATGTTGCAAAATATGCACTGTCTGTTCCGATTATCTTTCCATAAGACAGCACTACATCATTATAATATACAGAACCATTTCTTACGTTATAAAGCGCTGCATTGCTTACACTTTCATCTGCTTTTATCTTATCAAGAATGTCTTGTGTAATAACACCGACTCCAGCCGGTATTCCATTATATTCTATCTCATACGTCCATGTTCCCTGATATAATTGTACTTCAACTGTATTTCCACCGGAACCTACAAGATTCTGCTTTATCTGTTCATTAGTTCCTTTTATTGTTGATACTATTGCAATAATTGCTGCAATTCCTATAATAATACCAAGCATTGTGAGAAATGATCTCATCTTGTGTGACCAGATGCCCTGAAAGGACAGTCTAATGTTTTCTATCATATTTCCATCCTCCTGCTATTTATATAAATCTTCAATGTCTGCATCTTTTGTCTTTACACCGGCTTTTACATCTTTGCCATAAGGAAATGCAAGTTTATCATCTACTGTTACGCCATCAATGATCTCTACTGAAGATCCATAGAATGTCTTACCTGTTGTTATATATCTTTTTTCAAGTACTCCTGATTCATCTGCAGCATATACATAATATTTACCTGCTTCATCTTTTATCATATATTTTGGCAGATATAACTTATCACTTTGTGATGTATCATCACTGCTATTGAAACTTAATTCAGCATAATCTCCTGCCTTTAGCCCTTTAGTATCTGCAATGAATGCTACAAATGGATAATATGAAACATTAGGATTACCATCACCATTATATGCATTAGCATTACTCTCTGGATATTCTGATATCTCAACAATCTTAGCTGTAAAAGATGTACCACTGCCTGACCAGCACATTCCTGATACTTCTTCGCCTACACTTATTGTATCAAGTGCAAGTTCACTTATATATCCTGTAATATAATAACCATCTGCACTATTCACAACAAGAAATGGTTCTGTCGCATCTGTTGTATTACTATCCTTTAACGTCTTAACAACACCACTTACTGTACTCTTTACAGTATAAGACTCAATTTCTTTTTGCTTTTTCTGTATAGTAAGTTCCTGATCTTTTATATCAAGCTGTAATTTACTTATCTCTTGATTTTTTTCTGTGATCTTCTTATTAAGCTCATCTTTTGTATATGATGGTGTATCTGGAGTAATTATATCATCTGTATTATCTCCATTATCAGGAATAGTTATATCATCTCCATTAGATGGATCATCATTTGATGGTTCATCTCCGTTATCAGGTATTACCGGTTCATTATTGTTATCAGGTGTTGGTGTAACACCTTTTTTGCTAACAACATACTCTCCACCTTTTGTGAATTCGGCTGTTATATAGTAACTTCCTGATACTTCTATACTATCTGAACCACTTATCGTAATTCCATTATCAAACTCACCTGACAGATTAAGTTTTAATATTGCTTTTACAGGAAGTACCTGCTGTGCAATATTAACTGTAACCTGACCTGGTTCATTACTCTTAGTAGTAACATCTATATTAAAATCCCCTGCATCCTGTGTTGCTAATCCTGTTAATCGCCATGAGTATGATAATGTTCCAAGTACTGTTCCACCTTCATATACTTCAAATGATGCATACTTTCCTAAATCCCCAAGTTTTTTTAAAAGTTCTGCTTTTACAACTGCTCCATCTTCACACATATATCTGTATGGATCTGCATTCGTTCCACTTCCTGCAAATGCTTCTGTTGTCGTATCTACAATAGATACCGGACCAGTCACTGCTTTTTCAGTATTAACTTTTATGTCTGACTGATCCTCACTATTGTTTGTTACCGCTTTTCCTGTAACCGGAATATCGTTAGCTGTTTTTACAGCATTATCAGCATATATCTCACTTTTTGTACCATTGTCAGCTGTCACCGGTGTAATCTTTTTTAGTTCTGTAAGTTCATTATTTTTCTTGACAAGATCCTGTTTATACATCTCAAGATTATTCTGGCTCTCTGACAATTCAAGTTCTAATAATGTTGTATCATATTTCAAAAGTACATCCCCAACTGTAACTTGATCTCCTGCATTTACACATACTTCTTTTACAAGCTTCTCTTTATCAGCATATATCTCCTGGCTGAGATCACTTCTTATACTTCCATAAGACGACTGCCCTTCATCCCAGACTGATTCTTTTATATCACTTACACTATATACTCCAACTGTTTTATTTCCATCTTTGTTCTTTTTATATAAAAATATTCCCCCACCTATAAGTCCTGTTACTAATACTATACTTAGCAGGACAGCTATTACTTTTTTCATTACGCATCCACCTCTTCCCTGTGAATTATCTTATTGCCCTTCTCATCTTCATCATATAATTCACCATCTTTAATGTGAAGAATTCTGCCTGCATGTTCCGCTATATCTCTTTCATGTGTTATCATAACAATTGTTGCTCCCTCTTCGTTAAGTTTATGAAAGAGTTCCATTACCTGTTCGCCGGATTTAGAATCAAGTGCACCTGTCGGCTCATCTGCAAGTATTATTTTAGGATTATTAACTATTGCTCTTGCTATAGCAACTCTCTGATTCTGTCCACCAGACATCTGTGTCGGTTTAAAATCTATTCTTTCTCCAAGTCCAACTCTCTCAAGAGCAGCTGTGGCAATACGTCTTCTTTCTTTTTTTGGTACACCTGCATATAATAACGGAAGTGCAACATTCTCTACTGCTGACTGTCTCTGCATAAGATTAAAACTTTGGAATACAAATCCTATGCTATTAAGTCTTACTTCTGACATCTGTTTATCTTTATAATCAAGGATATTCTCTCCTGCTAACTTGTATATTCCACTTGACGGTTTGTCAAGACATCCTATTATATTCATAAGTGTTGTCTTACCTGAACCTGAAGGTCCCATTATCGCTACATATTCGCCTTCCTCTACCTGAAGTGATATGTCTTTTAGAACTGGAACTTCCATCTTGCCCTGCTGATAATTTTTATATATGTTCCTAAGCTCTAATATCATATACATTCACCTCCGGTTTTAAAGACATATCATTGTTTCCGGCATCGTCTTCCATCTTCTTAGTCTTTGTTCCCTCTTCAAACCAATCTTCTGGAAATGCTATGTAATCATCTGTTGACAATCCGTCTTTTATCTCATACTGTCCCATTGTCTCATCATAATCGCCAAGTGTTACTTTTCTCTTCTCAAGTGTTCCTTTTGAAGTTTCTGCCCATACATAAGCATTATCTTCACTTTCTTTTACTACATACCAATCATATATCCATATACCTGTCTTTGCTGTAATTCCCTGTCCTGCAAGATCTTCTCTTACATATACATGTTGTCCTAACATAAGTCCATCTGCTCCATCAAGTGTTACATAGAAGTTGTATTTAGTTGACTTCACTGATGAATCATCAGAACCATACATATTATCATTAGAGGATACCGGATTCTCTTTATCTATTGATTCTATTGTTCCAGTCCATGTCTTAGTTGCATCTGCTCTTGACTGAACTATAACTTTATCACCTGTATTAATCTCATATACATTCTGTTCATTAATAGTTCCTTTTACACGAAAATCTCCTGTTGCCAGAATTGTCATAAATGGAAGTTCTTCTCCTGTCTGATTATCTACTCCACCATTTTGATTAATTGACTTTATAATTCCAGACATTGTACTCAATACAGCTGTATTATTTAATGAATCATTAAGTTTTTGTATTTCTAATTCTTTAACTGTTTTATTGTATTCTTCTTTTTTCTGATCTATCTGTGCTGCCTGAATCTGAGTTGTATATGACAGCTTTTCACTTTCTGGAGCTGTCTGTTTATCCTTTTCAAGTTGTGCAATCTGTGATGTATATGAACTTATATTATTGTTAATTCTCTCAAGTTCAAGATTAGCCTGTGATATATTAAGTGCTATATCTTCTGTATCATATGAAAACAAGGGTGTATTTATATCAACTGAATCCCCTACAGATACAAGTATTTCTTTTACTTTTTTTGTTGAATCTACTTTTATATTCTCTGTCTTTTGTGGCTCTACAACACCAGAAAAGTTATTCGCAATTCCTTCTTCCCCAACTGAACCTGTTATATCTGCAACTGATTCTACATAAGCTTTTTCACCATTGTCCGAACCACCTGCACTTTTTTGTACTGCAAACCATATTCCTGTTCCAACTACTGCCACAGCTACAACTGCTGCAACTGTAATAATAATTTTTTTTCTCATAGACGACCTCCGCATATTTTTTATTAATACCATATTATCATACAACTTTTCAAAAGACTTTTAGGTTTTATTAAGATTTCTTACTTTTTTCTTACAATTTTTTACTTTTTTTGTAAGTTTTGAATTTTCATATCCTTTTCTACTAACATAACTAAAAAAAGCACAGGCTTTCTATTATTAAAAACCTGCACTTTTTACTTTTCTTCGTTGAAAAACTTATATATTTTCTTAAATTTACTTAATCTTTATCCTAGAACATAATTAGCATCCTGCTATATTCTATTCATATAATGGATACTTATCTGTTAAACTCTTTACAAGTCTCTTTGCTTCTTCTGCATTAGCTTCCGGATTCTTAACTGCAAGTGATATTGCCTCTGCAACAACATCCATATCTTCTGTATTAAATCCTCTTGTTGTTACTGCTGGAGTTCCAAGTCTTATACCACTTGTTACAAATGGTGATGCTGGATCATTAGGTATTGTATTCTTATTACATGTGATATGAACTGAATCAAGAAGTTTTTCACATTCCTTACCTGTTACATTAACACTTGTAAGATCAACTAACATAAGATGATTATCTGTACCACCAGATACAAGTTTAAATCCTCTATTTAAAAGTCCTTTTGCAAGTGCCTGTGCATTGTCAATAACATTCTTCTGGTATACTTTAAAACTGTCATCTAATGCTTCTTTAAAACATATTGCCTTACCTGCTATAACATGCATTAAAGGTCCACCCTGAATTCCTGGGAAAATAGCTTTGTTGAAGTTGAATTTTTTAGCATTTTCTTCTGAACAAAGAATCATACCACCTCTTGGTCCTCTTAATGTCTTATGTGTTGTAGTTGTTGTAACATGTGCATATGGAATTGGACTCATATGAAGTCCTGCTGCTACAAGACCTGCTATATGTGCCATATCTACCATAAGATATGCACCAACTTCGTCTGCTATCTCTCTAAAACGTTTGAAATCAATCTCTCTTGCGTATGCACTTGCACCTGCAACAATAAGTTTTGGTCTGCATTCTTTGGCTATTCTTAATACTTCATCATAATCGATATATCCTTCATCATTAACTCCATAAGGAACAATATTAAAATATGTACCTGAGAAGTTAACTGGGCTTCCGTGTGTAAGATGTCCACCATGTGCAAGGTTCATACCCATTACTGTATCACCTGGCTTTACCATTGCAAACCATACTGCCATGTTAGCCTGTGCTCCTGAATGTGGCTGAACATTGGCATATTCACATCCAAATAGTTTTTTTGCTCTCTCAATTGCAAGATTCTCTACTATATCAACATATTCACAACCACCATAATATCTCTTTCCTGGATATCCTTCAGCATACTTGTTAGTCAGGTAACTTCCCATTGCTGCCATTACAGCTTTACTTACAATGTTCTCTGATGCTATTAACTCAATGTTCTCTCTCTGTCTGTTTAATTCTTTACTCATAGCATCTGCTATTTCTGGATCATAATTTTTAATTTCATCGAATGAATACATATTTGTTTCCCTCCATTTTCTCAATTGCTTTTTCTCAATTATAACACATACTTTACAAATTTAAATAGGCAAATGATTTTTTTTGTTTTTTTTTGTTTTTTATGGATTTTTCATTATATTCTTGACTTTTATTCTATATTTGCTTTATTATTTTTAGATGCAGAATTGATATTTATAGAATATCTGCGTCAAAATAATACGATTGGAGATATACAATATCATGGATTTACTAATTATATACCTTGTAATTATTAATATTGCCGGATTCGCTGCCATGGGAATTGACAAATATAAGGCAATACATCACAGATGGAGAATTCCTGAAAAGACTCTTTTTCTTATTGCTATAATTGGTGGTGGCATTGGTTCTTATGCAGGTATGATTATATTCAGACATAAGACAAAACACATTGTTTTCATATATGGTATGCCATCCATTATAATTATACATATTGGTATTGCAGGTTATATTGCCAAACTTTCAAAATTCTTTTAAATTATCATTGTTAAAAAGCAGTAGTACTACTTAAAAAAGTATACTACTGCTTATTCACTTATTTTGTTTCGCCACTTATATTCTATGAATTTAATTTTTCACTTTTTATAATATTCTATTGTGGTGGAATCTGACTATCATTATCTTTATTAAGATTTACTGAATGATTTACATCAAATCCGCCATTTGGTATAGACATATTTACATTGTTGTTTGGCATATTAATATTGCTATTTGGTATATTAATATTATTATTTGGCATACTACCATTTGGTATATTCATATTGCTATTTGCTACATTACCATTTGGTATATTCATAGTGTTTCTTTGCATATTATTGTTCTGAACATTACCATTTTGAGATGTATTACCAAAGCTATTTGTATAATCATTACCAAGGTTATTAGCTCGATCTTGCATAGTATCTGCAAACTGCTGTCCAATATTATTAATATTGAATGCAAATTTTCGCTTAGTCTCACGATACATCATGATACCGCCTACAAGTACTGCAATTGAACCAATTATAAGTAATATTGCACCAGGACCAAATTTTACATCAATATAATCGCTAAGATAATCACCAGCTCCAAGAAGTTTTGACGAATTAGCAACCTCATATATTCCTAGTATAAACTCAATTCCTGCTGTAACAAGTGTTGGAATTCCAAAATATAATATAGAGAATACTAATGATACAATCGCAAGAATAAGGAAAAACTTACCATCTTCACAATCAATAAGTTTTACACCTTCAGTACCTCCAAACATTGGCACTGATATACTTACATAAGTTAAGAATACTGATATAATCAATACGATACTTCCTATTGTTCCAAGTAAAAATGCCGGTTTTTTCAGATTATCTTTGTTAATTCTCTTAGTAATGCTATTAGGAGTTACATTGTTGCTTTGTACGTTAGCATTGTTATTATAATTATTCTGGCCTCCAAATACCGGTGCTCCATTATTCACATTGTTATTCTGGTTTCCAAACATTGGTGCCCCATTATTTACATTGCTATTCTGATTTCCAAATACTGGTGCTCCATTATTTACATTGTTATTCTGGCTTCCAAATACTGGTGCTCCATTATTTACATTGTTATTCTGATTTCCAAATACTGGTGCTCCATTATTCACATTGTTATTCTGATTTATAAAATCTCCACTTGTGAACTTAATATCTTCACTATTAAGTTGTGTTGTACTCTGATTTATCTTGTTAATCTTCTCATTGATATTAAAGCCTTTGCCTTCAAAATGCTCCCCACTTGTAAAGGCAATGTTATTACTATCAAACTGTGGCTGTTGTTCTGCTCCTTGATTAGCATTAAACTGTGCTTGTTGTTCTACCTGCTGTGGCTGATTAACATTAAACTGTGACTGTTGTTCTGCTCTCTGATTGACATTAAACTGTGGCTGTTGTTCTGCTCCTTGATTAGTGTCAACCTGTGGCTGATTAGCATTAAAATTGAATTCATATACCTCATTATTATTACTCTGAACTGTGTTGTCTTCAAGTTTTGCTCCACATATTCCGCAAAACTTTCCATCACTCTCATTTCCACATTTCGGACATCTCATCTTATTTATATTCCTCCTCTTAATTGTATATGTATATATAGAGACTGTATATACTATGTTCTTATATTATCCTCATCGTCCATTAAACAATTTTAAATTTAAGATTTTAGTATATATAATCTTTTTACCTTTTACGTGAACTACCCATCCCTAAAGGTAATGAGTTTTTACGCTCTAGCTTATAAAACAGCAGTAATGACCTTTATTCTGATATTAATTATTCTCATTACGAAAAAGATATTACTGCTGTTCTTATTATTATCATCATCTTTCACAAATTATGTAAAACACATTTTGCGAACTTATTAAGTTATATATTAACCAAACTATATATCAAAATAAAACTTTGCTACTTTTGCTTAAAAATAAAGTAATGTCAGTATTATTCTTCTTTACCTGCTTCCTCATTCTCTACAGGTACAACATTAAGGTATAACTCTTCTAGCTGTTTATCATCAACTACATCAGGAGCATTAGTCATAAGACATGATGCATCTTTAACCTTAGGGAATGCTATAACCTCTCTAATACTGTCAGCTTTTACCATAAGCATTACAAGTCTATCAAGACCATATGCAAGTCCTGCATGTGGTGGTACTCCATATTTGAATGCATTAAGTAAGAAACCAAATCTGTCATAAGCAGCTTCTTTTGTGAATCCTAATACTTCAAACATCTTCTCCTGAACTTCATTCTGATAGATTCTTACACTACCACCACCGATTTCAGTACCATTAAGTACAATATCGTATGCTTTTGCTCTTACTGCACCTGGATCTGTATCAAGCTTATCAAGATCTTCATCCATTGGCATTGTAAATGGATGATGCATTGCAACATATCTGTTCTGTTCATCTGACCATTCAAGTAATGGGAACTCAGTAATCCATACAAATCTATATTCATTCTTATCAAGTATTCCAAGATTATTAGCAATCTCAAGTCTTAATGCACCTAATACTTCATATACAATCTTATTCTTATCTGCTGCAAAAAGAAGTAAATCACCTGGCTTACCTTCCATCTTATCTACAATAGCATTCATCTCTTCATCTGTCATGAATTTTGCAAATGATGATTTGTATGTACCATCTTCATTAATTGCTATATATGCAAGTCCTTTTGCTCCATATCCTTTTGCAAAATCAACTAATGCATCAATCTTCTTACGAGGCATATGTCCCTGTCCATTAGCATTAATACCTCTTACTGAACCACCATTTTCAAGCGCACTTGTAAATACTGAAAAACCACAGTTTTTAACAACTTCTGATATATCTTTTAATTCCATTCCAAATCTAAGGTCAGGCTTATCTGAACCAAATCTGTCCATAGCTTCCTGCCATGTCATTCTCTGAATAGGAAGTTTTACATCAACATCAAGTACTTCTTTGAATAAGTGTGCTAACAATCTCTCATTAACATCAATTACATCATCAACATCAACGAATGATAATTCCATATCCATCTGTGTGAATTCCGGCTGTCTGTCAGCTCTTAAATCTTCATCTCTAAAACATCTTGCTATCTGAAAATATCTATCATATCCTGAGCACATAAGTAACTGTTTAAATAACTGTGGTGACTGTGGAAGTGCATAGAATGTACCTGGATGTACACGGCTTGGTACAAGATAATCTCTTGCTCCTTCCGGTGTACTCTTTGTTAACATTGGTGTCTCTATCTCAAGAAATCCTTCATTAGCCATAAATGCTCTTGCAAGTGTTGCAACTTTACTTCTTACCATTAAGTTTCTCTGAAGATCAGGACGTCTAAGATCAAGATATCTATATTTAAGTCTAAGATCCTCTTTAGTCTGTGAATTCTCTTCGATATGGAAAGGTGGAACTTCTGCTTCTGAAAGTATACGAAGTTCTGTTGCTCTAATCTCAATATCACCTGTTGCAAGATTATCATTAACTGCACCTGAACGAGCTTCTACTTTACCAACTACAGCAATAACAAACTCACTTCTTAATGTACCGGCTTTTTCAAATCCTTCTTCACCTATATCATTTGTATCAAATACTATCTGTAAAAGACCTGAACGATCTCTTAAATCTGCAAATACCAAACTTCCTAAATTTCTTTTTTTCTGAACCCATCCCATAACTGTAACTGTCTCGCCAATATTCTTATTAGAGACTTCTGTACATCTGTGAGTTCTCTTTAAACCTCTCATTGCTTCAGCCATGATTGTTTCCTCCTGTTTCATTTTAAAAAATCTTATTATTCAAAAATTCATCCATATCTATATCATGAACAACTCTCTGAAATGCTAAAAATACTTCCATGTCAAAATTCTTGACTTCATCTATCATTAATTCAACAGCAATATCAGCATCAAAAGCACTCCTGTACGTTCTATCTGATACTAATGCTGAAAAAACATCAGCAACCCTTAATATCCTTGCTCCAATTGGAATATCTTCTCCTCTTAGATTCTCTGGATAACCAGATCCATCATAATTCTCATGGTGATACAAAACCGACTCTAATACAAAATATGAAAAATCATAGTATTGAAGTATATCATAACTAAGTTTTGAGTGCATTCTTACATACTTAATCTCTTCAATTCTAAATATATCAGTATCATCACCATATAAGTATGCTGATAATAGTATCTTACCTATATCATGTATAAGACCGGCTATTGCAAGTTCATAACACATATCTTCATCAAGTTTCATCTCTTTCGCAATATAAAATGCCATATTACTTACTGCTATACCATGATCAAGACACTCTTTAAATGTATAATTAAGCGCTTCCGGCAAATCTGTTTCATGCCAATAATCCACAAAAACGCCCCCTTACCTTTAGACTATTCTATTATAGTTTTCGAAATAGACGATGTCAAGAAATTTAATATTTCTCACTAAAAAACGTTCTCTTTCTATCTATCATCTCATCTATTCTATCTATATAATTTCTCACGTCTTTTACATTCTCTATTCTCTCTATTCTATTCTCTTCTTTGAACACGACTTTAGTTGATGCACCTGCACCAACAGCTATTATAGTCTGTTTTTCTTCCATTATAAGTATGTTATATATTCCAGCCTTATGTGGTTTTGCATAGCCAACATTTTCAAAATTACCAGCCATATTCTTTTGTCTGTAGAGATAGTAAGGTGTCATTCCCATACCATAAGCATAATCCCTTGTAAGATTAATAATCTCATCTGTATTATTAATCTCATAATCTTTATATTGTTCTTTTAATATATTAAGTCTTGATGCTCTTTTTATCGCAAGTGAATGTACTGTTATACTATCAGGATCAAGTTCTTTTAACTTCTCCATAGTCATTCTTACATCATCGATTCTCTCTCCCGGAAGTCCAACTATAAGATCCATATTAATATTATCAAATCCAGTATCTCTTGCAAGGTGATATGCACTTATAACCTGTTCTACTGTATGATGTCTTCCTATAAGATTAAGTGTTTCCTGTTTCATGGTCTGCGGATTAATTGAGATCCTTGAAATATTATGTTTTTTTATAACTTCAAGCTTTTCTTTGGTTATACTGTCAGGTCTTCCAGCCTCAACAGTTATCTCTTTAAGATGTGATAAATCAAATAATTCCTCAACTTTACCAAGCAGCCTGTCTAACTGAAACTCATCAAGTGTTGTTGGTGTTCCACCTCCGACATATATTGTATCAAGCACTTTGTCACTAAATCTGTCTGCCACGAATTCAAGTTCTTTTATCATTGCATCAAGATATGAATCAACTTCTTTTTTCCACATTCCAAGTGGATATGAAGTAAATGAACAATATAGACATGTTGTTGGACAGAATGGAATTCCTATATACAGGCTGTATCCATTCTCATAATCAAGTCTATTTAGAAGTGAACGCTCTCTTTTTGCGACTTCAAGGCTTAGTTTTGTCTTCTCATCACTACATTTATAAGCATCTTTCATATGTTTTATAATGTCATCGTCTTTTTTTCCTTCTTCTATCATTGTAAGTGGAATCTTTGTCGGTCTTACTCCGGTAAGTGTTCCCCATGGCAGTGTTTTTCCAGTTATATCTGACAATCCATCATATAATGCTAATTTAAAATCTGTTCTTATTATCTTTCTATCTGATGTTGTAATTGTAATTGCAGTATTATATATATCTTTACCTTCTGCGTCTTCAATATCTATTTTACAGACATTTCCTTCTTGATTAACTTTTACTTTCATAAGATAATCTTCTTCATTCTTATTACTGATATCCTCTTTTGGATAAAATGCCTTTATAAGATTCCTTGTATCATTATCATATTCCTGCCTATTTACATCTATTAATATCATTCTTAAAATATTCCCTTTCCAAAAAACTGCCCACCACCATAAGGCAATGGGCTTAACAAAATATATCTACCACTGTGGATAATGTGCTCTTTCTTCTCTAATTGTCGTATCTTCTCCATGTCCCGGAAGTACTATTGTATCTTCTGGAAGTTTTAATACTATATTTTTAAGTGAGTCTATCAGCTCATTAATACTTCCTGTTGGCATATCATATCTTCCATACGAACCGCAAAACAAAGTGTCTCCACTTATAACAAATCCATTTTCATAAAAATAATAACACATTCCACCTTTTGTATGACCAGGTGTATTAAATGCTTTAAATTTTATATTTGCAATATCAAAAGATTCTTTGTCTGCAACTTTTATGTCCGCCTTGAATACCACTTTATTTGCAAACAGTTCCGATACATTCTGTGTTGGTGATTGACTTAAGTCATAATCATTCTCACCTATATATACTTTAACATTATAATGTCTTCTCACTTCATCCGCTGCAAGAAAATGATCATAATGACCATGTGTAAGGAACACTGCCTTTACATTCAACCCATTATCTGTAATTTTTTTTCTTATTCTTTCAAATTTATCTGCCGGATCGAATATAATTGTATCTTTTGTATATTTATCATAGACAAAATAACAATTAGTCCCAAGCGCACCAAGTGGTTCACACATTATCTCTAATTCTGTCATTATCTTCCTCCTATCAGCCTGTCGTTCTCTCTATCTCTATAACGCTTTCTATATTTCTTAACTTATCTGTAAGACTTATAAGTTCTTCTCTGCCAGCTATATCAAAAGTCATCGTAATAGTTGCCAATCCCTGCTTACTTGTTCTACTATTCATTGATATAACATCTATCTTTCGCTCTGTGAATACTTTTGATATATCTACAAGTATGCCTGTTCTATTATTGGCAATAATTCTTATCTCAGTACAATATTTTTCGTCTTTTGAATTAACAGCATCACTCTGCCATTCAGCATCAATAAGGCGTACTCTGTCTATCTCTGACAGATCTATAATATTAACACAATCTGTCCTATGAATTGAAACACCTCGTCCTCGTGTCACAAATCCAACGATCTCATCACCCGGCACCGGATTACAGCATCTTGAGAATCTTACTGCAACATCGTGAATTCCTTTGACTACAATTCCACCTTTTGATTTCTTTTGAACTGGTATTTTCTCCTTACCTTCTGCTATATTTTCAAGAACTTCTGCATCTGTAACTTCTTTTTTATGTTTTTTCTCATATTCTTCAAGAAGTTTATTAACAACCTGTCCCTCTTTTAAACCACCATGACCTACGGCTGCAAGCACTGAATCCCAATCTCTAAAACCATACTTAGTCATGACTTTGCTCATATATTCATTTTTTGTAAGATCGCTAAGTACTATACTCTTTGCTTTACAATAATTGTATATAAGTTCTTTACCTTTTACTATATTATCTTCTTTTAACTCCTGCTTGAACCAGTTATTAATCTTATTCTTAGCCTGAGTACTCTTTACAAAGTTAAGCCAGTCTCTACTTGGTCCACGTGAATTCTGCGATGTTACAATCTCAATTCTATCACCATTTTGTATCTTATAATCTATAGGCACAAGCTTTCCATTAACTCTTGCTCCAACCATCTTATTACCAACTGCACTATGAATACTATATGCAAAATCTATAGGTGTTGAACCATTAGGCAGATTCTTAACATCACCAGATGGTGTAAAACAATATACATTCTCGGAAAAAAGATCAAGGTCACTCTTTAACAGACTTAAGAATTCTTTATTATCTGACATATCTTTCTGCCACTCAAGTATCTGTCTAAGCCAGCTAAGCTTTTCTTCTTCACTTGCTGTTGTTGCTTTCATTCCATCTGCATTTTCTTTGTATTTCCAATGTGCTGCAATACCATATTCTGCTGTTCTGTGCATCTCATAGGTTCTAATCTGTATCTCAAAAGGTTGCCCATTAGGTCCTATTAACGTTGTATGAAGTGACTGATACATATTAGGTTTTGGCATTGCTATATAATCTTTAAATCTTCCTGGAATAGGTTTGTACATCTCATGTATTATTCCAAGTGCTGCATAGCAGTCTTTCACACTATTTACAAGTATTCTTACTGCAAAAAGATCATATATCTGCTCAATTGTCTTATTCTGATTAACCATCTTTCTGTATATGCTGAAGAAATGCTTAACTCTGCCATTAACTTCAGCTTCTATATCAGCTTCATCCATCTGTTCTTTTACTTCTTTTACTATTTGGTTAACGAATGCTTCTCGTTCAGGTTTTCTTAAGTTTACTTTTTCTACAAGGTCATAATATACGTCTGGCTGTAAATATTTTAGTGAAAGATCATCTAGTTCTATTTTTACTTTGGATATACCAAGTCTATGTGCAATAGGTGCATAGATGTCCATTGTTTCTCTTGCTTTTTCTTTTTGCTTTTCAGGCTTCATATATTTTAACGTTCTCATATTATGAAGTCTGTCTGCAAGTTTTATAAGTATTACTCTTATATCTTTTGCCATAGCAAGAAACATCTTTCTAAGATTTTCTGCCTGTAACTCAACTTTATCTGAAGAGTAATTAAGTTGTGTAAGTTTTGTAACACCATCAACTAAAAGTGCAATCTCTGGATTAAATTCACGTGCTACATCTTCAGTTGTCATAGGTGTATCTTCTACAACATCATGTAAAAGTCCTGCCGCTATAGTCTCCTTATCAAGTTCAAGCTCAGCTAGAATAATTGCTACACAGATAGGATGTATTATATATGGCTCACCTGATTTACGAAACTGTCCTTCGTGAAATTTATATGCAACTTTATATGCTTTCTCAATAAGAGAAAGGTCTGTTGAAGGTCTGTACCTTCTTATTGACTTAATTAATTCATCATACAAAACTTCTGGTTTTGTAAAATCTTCAGGTGTTTTTACCGGGCTTTCATCTACATCTGTATTCTTTTTCAATATTTTTTCATCTAAAGCCATACTATCACCCTTTCATTTTCTTACTTTTCTTCCTATTATAATGCATTTATTAAAAAAAGAAAAGAAAAAATAAGCCAAAAAAACCGGCTATATTCTCAATTATGAATATAACCGGTTTCTATTTATTATATTATTATTTGCCTTCGTAACAAATTACTGATTCTACATCATATCCTTTTAGTTTATCACGACCATTTAATCCCTGTAATTCCATAAGGAATACAATCTTAACAACTTCGCCGCCAAGTCCTTCTACTAACTTGATAATTGCTTCAATTGTTCCTCCTGTTGCAATTAAATCATCAATAATTACAACTTTCTGACCAGGTTTGATTGAATCTTTGTGCATCTCTATTGTTGCACTACCATATTCAAGGTCATATGACATCTCAACTGTCTCACAAGGTAATTTTCCTTTTTTTCTAACAGGAACAAATGCCTTATGAAGATTATACGCAATAGGAACACCAAATATAAATCCTCTTGATTCAGGTCCAACAACAACATCAAAATCTGTATCTTTTAGATAATCCTGCATACTGCTGATTGCAAGATGAAGTCCATCTGCATCCTGTAATACACTTGTTACATCTCTGAATACAATTCCCTTTTCTGGGAAATCAGGTATACTTCTTACGTATTCTTCTATTTTCTTCATTTTATATCCTCCTTAACATATGATATCATACAAAACTTCTTCATTCATATAGTTAATTTTTTATTTTTCACAGCTTTGCTGATATCAAAACAAACGCCTAAATATTATGTAGCAATCGGTCTGAAATGTCAAGCGAAAAATATCAGGCTAATCTACAGCACTGCTCTCTCATAAGCTGCTTCTACATGTGCTTTGGCTTCAAATACATCTTCTGGTTTAGTATCCTCAAGTGTTACATGTATGTATGGCTTATATTTTTTGACATTCTGCATAAGAAGATCATAATTAAACTGTCCTGCACCAGCTCTTACTGATTTTATCTCGCCATTCTCAATAACAAAATCTTTAGCATGGACTACTGCTATCTCATCTCTTAATAATTCGAATGCTTCTGTTATTATCTCATCCTGTCTCATATAGTTGTCAGGTGACAGTACATTAACAGGATCAAATATAATTCTTAAGTTAGGTGAATTAATCGCATCAAGCACTTTTCTTGCTCTCTTAACATCACATACAATATGCTTGTATACTGGTTCTATTGCAACTATTACTCCCATCTTCTCAGCATATTCAACTACCGGTCTTAGATTATTAATGAATATATTAAGTGCTTCTTCTGTATGATTAGCCGGTTCATACTTATATTCCTCATTAACTGCTCCTGTTTCTGTACCTACAACTCCACAACCTAAGATACTTGCAAATCTTATATTAGCTTCGTATGTCTTATATGTCTTTGCAAGTGCTTCTTTGTTAGGATTTGCAAGATTAAGATAACATCCTAAAACTGCTACATCTATTTTATTGTCAGCACATAATTCTTTCATATACATTGCAAGTCCGGGTGTTAATGTTGCATCTGTAACCTGAAACTCTCTTATTGATTTTTTAAGTGCAATGTGCATGCAGTGAAATCCTTTCTCATGAATCTTTGGAATTACCTGCTCTAATGGAAGTTTCTCCATATCATGTGCTCTGATACCTATTCTCATCTCTATATCCTCCTAAATATTATTATTTACGAATAAGATGATCTACATTAGCTATCATCTCTTTTTCACCTTCGTTACCTTCAATTGTAAGATTATTAATCTCTAATGTCTTGATATTATTAGCAAAAAGTCCTGCTTTTGTCATCTCATCAACGCCTTCCATCATTGCCGGAACTCCACTAACAGGTGTCTCTGTAAATGATATATCTACATTATCAAATACTACTTTTTCTATCTTCTGTTCTGGAAGTCCATACATAAACGCTGCTGCTACGTGACAATTAGCTGCTTTTATATTTCTAAATTCAAGTGTTTTAATCTCAGGTGTTCTCTCATCTACAGGCAGTTCTTCTTTAGTTCTTACATATTCTGTATGTCCATCAGGATCGCAATAATAAAAACTATTGATTACAAATGGTGTCATTACATTATCCATTGTAAGGTTCTCAAATACTATTCTATCTATTATAGCATCTTTACCTCTTCCTCGTCTTGTCTTAATTCTAAGTCCCCTGTCTGTATTCATAAACAGGCAATCTTTAACAACAAGATTATTAACTCCACCTGCCATCTCACTTCCTATTGTTATCGCTCCATGACCATCTCTCATGCATGACTGTCTTATTGTAATATTGCTGCAAGGTGTTTTGTATTTCGCCCCCATGTATATTTTGCCGGATTTTACAGCTATACAGTCATCTCCAAGTGAAAAGTATACGCCAAGAATAAGTACATTATCACATGATTCCGGATCAAGTCCATCTGTATTAGGTGAATCTGCCGGATTAAGAATCTGTAAATCTATGAATTTAAGATTCTTTGAAAAATATGGATGCAGATTCCATGATGGTGAGTTCTTCACTGTAATACCACTTACAGTAATATTTTCACAATGATTAAGGTATATCTGTCTTGGACGGAATGCAATATTTTTAACTTTTGGATTATTCCACCAGTTCTCTTTTGATGCACATCCGTCAACTGTTCCTTCACCATATATTCTTACATTCTTTACATTAATACCTGTTATTATTCCTGCAAACATATCAATAGGATTGCCTTCCCATGTTCCAAGATTATATTCATCTGTCTCATCATAACTCTGGATTATTCCCGGAAGAATAGGGAATAATTTTCTGTCTGTAAGTGCTTTTAATTCTGCACCTTTTGCCAACTCAATATTAACATCGTCTTTTAAGAAAATACTTGTTATATTATATTTTCCTGCTGGAATTAATACTCTACTATTCTTAGGGCATGCAAGGATTGCTGTCTGAATATATGTTGTATCATTATTAACTCCATCACCTTTTGCACCAAAATCTTTTACATTAAGTGTCACAAATTCATAATCTGTCTTTATAGTTTCCTTAGTTGTAACATCTCCATCTATTACTTCTATTACATATTCTGTATCTGGAGTAAGATTATAAATTGATGTAACTACTTTTTTAGATGTTGTTACAATCTTTCCATTGACTGCGATCTTATATTCTCTGTCTGTATAATATCTGCCATTATCTGTTATCTCTATAATAACCATTCTTGCTGACTTATCTGCTATTTTAAATTGCATTATTTTTATCTCCCTTATAACTAATTTTCAGAAACTGAACATAACGCTGCTGCTTCTATCAGTGCACCAATATGCATAGGTGTTGCAGCCTCATTACATGCTTCATTGTAATATTTTATTGCTGTGCCTACATATTTTTCACTAAGTATTGCATTCTCTTTACCAGCTTTAAGAAGTGCCTTTGCTGCCATAATCTTATCGGCATTGTCAAGATCTTCTCTTTTTACAAGCTCCTTACATACTGATTTTAACATATCCGCAATAGCTCTTTTATGTTCATATATCTCTTCTGAGACTTCTTTTGTAACATCTGCAAGCACACATGCATACATTGCAAGTTTCTTAGTTGAAAGATTATTAATGTCACTATACTTATATAAAGCTTTCATAAGTGCTACAAGATCATTATAATTTTCTTTTTTGTCATATTTAGTTCCATATACTGCATAGAATGGATACAATGCGTCACATCCATTATAACATGGCATTGTACCTTCGTTTCCATCTTTTGATTTTTTTACAAAAAGTCCCATCTCATTACGAGGCTGTGACTTAAGCTGTTCTATAAGTAGTTCTGCTGCTTTTTTATACTTTTCATCACCTGTTATCTCATAGGCAAACAAGTAAACTCTACCAGGTATAAAACCTGCAATTCCATACTCATTTGCATCATAGTCTTTAATGCTTCCGTCTGGATTTAGGCATTCATCTGCATAATCTACAAGTATTTTTTTTACTTCATCATCTTTTGTCAGCTCATACAGTGCTATGCCGCCTAGCATAACGAATCCTGCATGTTTCTTATCAGCATTTGCGTTAAAATCATATCCCGTAAGATATTCTTTTGACTGTGTTATATAACTCATTGTTTTCTACGCCTGTCATTATATCATCAAAACAGGCTCTCCTCTCTTTAAATAATCACTTTAAATAATCACTTTTCATAATCACTTTTTATACAATTTTACTATATCACTGTATTATATTTGATGTCAATGTTTTAAAAATATACAATATTTATGCAAATTTTTTAATTACCATCTGCACCGTAACATTGCCATTGTATTCATTAATTGATGGATAATATATGATACTTAGTTTTATAGAATTATTCATTCCTTTGTATGCCGCATCAAGTTCACTTTTACCAAATTTTTCTATAACTATCTGTTCAAATTCTTCTATCTCACTAAAACATATTCCATCAATAATCTTACCATTTCCTGCAATTAATTTTAGTTTTAATACATTTTTATTCTTACCTATTATACTTGCACTTCTTATTCCTATATTTTTATCTGCAAAAACTGGTTTTTCATTAGCTTTACCAAATGGTTCAAGCAATGACAACTGTTCTATTATCTGCTCATTAACATAGTCTATCGGCATTGGAACGTCTATCCATATCTTTTCAGTAAGATCATCTTTTGTAAGTTTTGTTCTCGCATTAAGTTCTCTTCTTAAATTCTCAAGATTCTCTTTTTTTAATGACAGACCTGCAGCCATTGGATGTCCTCCAAACTTCGTCATAAGTTCTCTGACTTTATTAAGCTCATCAAACATATTATATTCCTCTATTGATCTTGCTGAACCTTTTAGTCCATCTTCTGCGTCAGTAAGTACGATTGTTGGTTTGTAATATCTCTCTCTTATTCTTCCTGCTATTATTCCACATAAACTCTCATGGCATCCCGGAATATAGACTACAAGCACTTTATCATCTTTTAATTCTGAATTATCAATGATCTCATATGCTTTTTCACACTGCTCTTGTGTCATATCTTTTCTAGTATCATTAAGTTCCTTAAGATTATTTGCAAGAATTCCCGCATTCTCAGGATCTGACGCATTTAACATTGCAAGTGCCTGCATTGCTGTATCAAGTCTTCCACTGGCATTAAGACATGGTCCTAACACAAAACCAATATGATATGCGTTAATTGTTGATTTTTCAAGTTTGTTAAGTTCTATAAGTGCATTAAGGCCATAATTTTTGCTTATATGTAATCTCTTAAGTCCTTCTTTTACTATTATTCTATTTTCGTCCTGAAGATCTACTATATCACCAACTGTTGCGACCGCTGCAAATTCAAGATATTTCTGCCATGCATCTTTGTTAAGTCCTTTTTTTTCAAAAACAACCTGTATGAATTTCATCGCAATTCCAGCTCCACATAATAATGGATATGGATATTCACAATCTTCTCTCTTAGGATCTACTATTGCATCTGCTTCTGAATATATATATTTTTTTCCATCTTCATCTTCAACAAAAGGAATATCATGATGATCTGTTACTATAACTGTCATCCCAAGCTCCTTGGCATGTTTTATCTGTTCAATAGCCGCTATTCCATTATCACATGTTATTATTGTATCTATTCCGTCTTCATAGGCTTCATCAATAAGTCTTTCATTAATCCCATATCCATCTTTAATTCTATCTGGTATCTTTCCTGATACATCTGCATTAACTTCTCTAAGTCCATTCGTTAGTATATATATAGAATTAACTCCATCTATATCATAGTCACCAATTACTCTAATCTTCTTTCCTGTATTTATCTTATCCACAACTATGTCTGTTGCTTTATCCATATCTTTCATAAGTAATGGATCATACATATCATCGATTGTACCATTAAGATATATATTAATCTGTTCGTCTCTTATTACATCTCTGTTTCTTATTATTCTTGCTAAAACAGGATCAATATTATATTTTTCACCTATGCCATTAAAATCTGCTTTCTTAGCTTGTACCATCCACTTAGCTTTCATTATTTATAACCTCATTTCGTTCTGCCTATGCGTGATATTTTATCGCACAAAAAGGGATGCCACTTATATCTGGCATCCCTCATTATGCAGTTAGATATTAATATTATTTTGCTGCCTTTGCTTTTCTTTTGTCTGATATTGCTGACATTGTATACCATAATGCACCAGTAATACATACTGATGAATATGCACCACATACAATACCTACCATTAATGGAAGTGCAAATTCTCTTATTGATGTTACTCCTAAGATATATAATACTGCTACCATTATGAATGTTGTAAGTGATGTATTAATACTTCTTGATAATGTCTGTGATATACTTGTATTAACCAAATCTTTTCTCTGTTCAGGCTTTGTATTACCTTTGAGATTCTCTCTGATTCTATCAAATATAACAATTGTAGCATTAATTGAATAACCTACAATTGTAAGCATACATGCAATAAATGTGTTACCTACTGATACTCTGGCAATTGCATAGAAAGCAAGTACTACAAATACATCATGAAGTAAAGCAACTACTGCACTTGTAGCAAATTTGATATCTTTAAATCTGAACCAGATATACAGAAGCATACAAATTGTAGCTATAATAACTGCAACTATCGCATCTGATTTCATCTCATTACTTACTGTTGCACTAATATTCTCAGATGTTATTGCTGTCTCATCTACACCATATTTTTCTTCAAATGCACTATATACTTTTTCTCTTTCTTCAAGTGTCAATGTTCTTGTCTTAAATACTACGCCATTAGATTCGTCAACTTTCTGCTGTTGAACCGGTTCACTAGTTCCAATTACTTCCTGAATAACAGGTATAAGCTCTGTACCTATCTGTTCCTGTGTATATTCTTCATTAAATGTTACTGTAAGTGATGTACCACCTTTAAAATCAAGACCATAATTTAATATACCTTTGTCTTTTGAACCATTGATTCCCATTACAACGAATCCTATGATAATAACTGCAAGTGATACTCCAAAAAATATGTTCTTCTTGCTTAAGAAATCAATGCTCTTTGCTTCTTTTGCTTTTCCATAGAACTTAGCATCCTTAAATCCTAATTCATAGAATGCATTTAAAACGAATTTTGATATAACAAGCGCTGTAAACATTGATAATACGATACCAATTGCAAGTGTCTGTGCAAAACCTTTTACTGTTCCTGAACCTTTTAAATATAATACAACTGCTGCAATAAGTGTTGTTATATTACCATCGAATATTGCCCAGAATGCTTTACCAAATCCATTAGTAATTGATGTTCTTACTGTCTTTCCAGATGCAATCTCTTCTCTGATACGTGCAAATATAATTACATTGGCATCTACTGCCATACCAATTGTAAGTACAATACCTGCTATACCCGGAAGTGTTAGTGTTATATCAAATGCATTAAGTATTAATACTGTTAATATTGTATAAAATAATAAAGCTATTGATGCTACTACACCTGGTACAAGATATACTGCACACATAAATGCTACTACAAGTGCAAAACCGATTATACCGGCTTTAATACTTGTATTAACAGCATCCTGTCCTAATGTTGCGCCTACAACTTTTGAAGAAACTTCTTCAAGTTCTACAGGAAGACAACCTATTCTGATTGTTGATGCAAGATTTTTAGCTGAATCATATGATTCCATATTATCAATCATTACATCTCCACCTGTAATTGCTTTTGTACACTGTGGTGAACTGATTACCTGATCATCATATACAATAGATATTCTCTGTACTGTTCCTGTTGATGAATATGACTCAGCAAGCTTTGATGTTACCTCTGCAAACTTTTCTGCACCTTCATCTGTAAGTACAAGACTTACTGCATATTTAGTAGCACCTGTTGACTGGTCTTTGTACTGCTGTGCGTCTGCTGATTTAATTGAATTACCATCAACTACTAGATTATTATCCGGATCATAGAATGCAATTGAACCTGGTTTACCAAGTTCTTCAAGGATTGCGTTAGCATCCTGAATACCAGGAATCTCTACGTTAATTCTACTATCGCCTTCCTTGTAGACTACAGCTTCAGTGCTGTAATTATCAACTCTTTTTTGAAGTTTGTATACTGTATCTGCCATCTCGCTTGATGTTACATCACCAACAGCTTCGTATGAGATACTTACCCCGCCTTCAAGATCCAAACCGAGTTTAATGTTTGATGCACTACCTGTCTTTGTAGGACCAAGTCCTATAAGAGCCGTAAAACCAAAGAATATCAATACGGCTGCAAACAAAACTAGTTCTAGAATTTTCTTGCCTTTTTTGCTCATTATATTCCTGTCTCCCTTTCGTATGTTTTTATTCTGCCAATGCAGCTTTTATCATTATTGCACATTCTACTCTCTTTCTTTGTAGTTCACATCCAATACTATATGAACCATTAATATCGCCTGTAAAGTTATATGCATTAGCTGCACAACCTCCACTACAGTAGAATTTTGCAAAACAATCTTTACATTCTTTTTTAGAATATACATTACAGCATTTGAACTTGTCTGTAAGATCTGTTCTCTTTATACCTTCGTCAACATTACCTAAAAGAAATTCTTCCTGTCCAACGAACTGGTGACATGGATAAAAATCACCCCAAGGTGTAACAGCCAGATATTCTGTTCCTGAACCACATCCTGAAAGTCTCTTAGCTACACATGGACCACCTTCAAGATCTATCATAAAGTGGAAGAAATTAAATCCTTTTCCTTCTTTTTTACGTTTTATAAGCTCTTTTGCTATGATATCATACTGCTCAAGTATCTGTGGTATATCTTCTTCTTTTATAGCATAGCTTTCTGAATTCTCTGCAACTACAGGCTCTACTGATATCTGTTTGTATCCAAGATCTGCAAGATGAAGAACATCCTTAGAGAAATCAAGATTATTATGTGTAAATGTTCCTCTTACATAATAATTCATCTGATTACGGCTTTCTGCTACTTTCTTAAACTTAGGCATTATTATATCATAACTGCTTCCTTTATGATTACGTGTAGGTCTCATCATATCATGAATCTCTTTACGTCCATCAACACTGAGAACTACATTACTCATCTCTTTATTAGCAAATTCAATTATATCATCATCAAGGAGTACACCATTAGTTGTAAGTGTAAAACGGAACTTTTTATTATTAGCTTCTTCTATACTTCTTCCATATTCAACAAGCTGCTTAACAACTTCAAAATTCATAAGAGGTTCTCCACCAAAGAAATCGACTTCAAGATTTCTTCTGCTTCCTGAATTAGCTACTAAAAAGTCTAATGCTTTCTTACCAACTTCAAATGACATAAGTGCTCTTCTTCCATGATATTCACCTTCTTCTGCAAAACAATATTTACATGCAAGATTACAATCATGTGCTATATGTAAGCATAATGCTTTAACTACTGTCTGTCTCTTCTTTGTTACGTCTTCTATATAAGGCTCATATATATCTTCTGTGAATAAAAGTCCTTCATTTTTAAGTTCCTCTATCTCACTATATGCTTCCTTTACATCTTCTATAGTATAGCTATCCTTTAATAATTCTGTAATTTCGTCTACAGTTTTTCCTTTTTCAAATAAAGGTATCATATCATATACAATATCATCAACAACATGGATAGCACCGCTGTTGACATCCATTGCTATATTGAAACCATTATTTTTATACAAATGAACCACTTTAGTTCCCCTTTCAAACTTCTGCCACTTAATAGGCAGTGGCTTTTGGCCACTGCCTTGACAGTTAATATTACTTTAATTAGTTATTTTCGCAAGACTGATTACCAACTGTACATGATGTCTTACAAGCTGACTGGCAAGATGTCTGACATTCGCCACATCCACCTTTTTTCATTGTATCTTTTAAAGTCTTATTATTGATTGTTTTTACATGTTTCATGGTGTGATTCCTCCTTATACTATTAACTCATAATATTATAACATGAAAATAATTTTTTTTAAAGATATTTTTATTAAAACTTGACTTTTATTGCCATCACGTTTAAATTATTCTTATATCACACTAATTACAACGGAGGATTTTATTATGCTGCATATAAAAAATATTGATGAAGGTCTTAATCTTTTTAAGGCTCTTGGCTCTGAGATTCGTATTGAAATCGTTAAGCTCCTGTTAATTAATAAGGAAATGAATATGAATGAAATTGCCACAAGTCTTAATCTTACAAATGGTGCTGTTACAAGTCATATCAAAAAAATGGAGGAATGTGGTCTAATTAAAATCGATAGTGATTCAGATGGACATGGCAATCAAAAAATGTGCAGTATGAATCTTGATAAAATTCTTATCGATATTGAAATTCCACAGGTAGAATCTAAGGCTTATGAGACTTCAGTTCGTGTAGGTCAATATTCAACATACGATGTCTCACCTACATGTGGTCTTGCAACTGAATCTCACATTATTGGTGAATTTGACGATCCACGATATTTTTCACATCCTGAACGTTTCGATAGTGAGATCTTATGGTTTACCAACGGTTATATTGAATATCCTATTCCAAATCTTCTGCCTTTTAATCAAAAAGTCGATTCTCTGTCTTTTATGCTTGAATTAGGCTCAGAAGCTCCATCAACTAACAATGAATGGCCTTCTGATATCGGGTTTTATATCAATGACAAATTCATAGGTCAATGGACAAGTCCTGGTGACTTCGGTGATGTTAAGGGTATCTTCACTCCTTCATGGTGGCCATTTACACTTAATCAATATGGTCTTCTCAAGAATATAACAATTAATTATAATGGAACTTTTGTTGACGGAAAAAAAGTATCTGATGTGAATATGTCAGATCTTAATCTTGATTATAAGAGCGATATCCATTTTAAACTTGCTGTTCTTGATCAGGAACATAAAGCTGGTGGAATCACTATATATGGCAAACATTTTGGTAATTACAATCAGGATATTTCTGTTAAAATTGAGTATTCTGATATCGAATCTTCTGATGAAGTTCCTGCCATATAGATTCAAAAAAGCACTAATTAAGACTATATAATTAATACTCCTAGCCTTATGATTTTGTCTTAAAATTTAATAACGTTTTTAACTTCTTAATCATTATATAAAAAGGAAGAAGATGGCTAATCTTCATCGCCATCTTCTTCCTTTTTTTCAAGTATATACATATGAACTTTATCTATTCTATTCTTATCAAGCTTTTCAACTACAAATCTGTAATTCTTATACTCAACGCTCTCTCCTTTTACCGGAAGATGATCAAGCATCTCTATTACAAGACCTCCAAGTGAATCATAATCTTCTGATTCAAGTTCTGTATCCAAAGCTTCATTTATATCATCAAGTTTCATTATTCCATCAATAAGATACTCATTATCTTTTATTCTACGTATGGAATCTTCTTCATCTGAATCATATTCATCTCTTATCTCTCCGACTATCTCTTCCAGAATATCTTCTAGTGTTATAAGTCCGGCTGTTGCTCCATATTCATCAAGCACTATTGATATGTTATTCGATGTCTTCTTCATCTCATCAAGAAGTTCTGATGTCTTCTTGTATTCGTATGTAAAATAAGGTTCTCTCATTATATCAGCAACATTAAATTCACTGGTATTATCTGATAGTAAAAGATCCTTTACATTAAGAATACCAATTACATTGTCCTGTGAATCTTCATATACAGGAATTCTTGTATATTTCTCTTTTTTAAACACTGACAATATCTCTTCATAAGAATCATCTTTACTGATGCAAACCATATCTATTCGTGGTACCATAATATCTTTGGCAAGTGAGTCACCAAAATCGAACACGTTATTAATCATCTTTCTCTCATCACTCTCAATTACGCCTTCTTCATGTCCCACATCTACGATAGTTCTAAGTTCAGTTTCAGTTATTGTACTAGTCTTCTTACTTGGATCTACTCTAAATATTGTAAGTACTCCAAGCGATAACTTATTAACAACAAATATAACTGGTGTAAGTACCCACATAAGTCCATATATAATATTGCTATATGTAAGTGCAATCTTCTCTGCATGTATTGTAGCAAGTGTTTTTGGCGTTATCTCACCAAAAATAAGTATTATAAGTGTAAGTACTCCTGTCACTATACCTGTTGCATAACTGCCCCATATATTAATGGCAAGTGTTGTCGCAAGCGATGAAGCTCCTATGTTAACAATATTATTACCGATAAGTATTGCACTTAACATCTTACCGGAATCTTCAATAACCTTATTAACCTTCATTGCTCTTTTGTTACCTTCTTCGCACAAACTTCTGATTCTGATTTTACTAACTGTTGTAAATGCTGTCTCAGCTGATGAGAAAAATGCTGATAGACCTATTAGAATCACAACTATAACCAACTGCATGACGTCCGTCGAATCCAAAAATAATCATCTCCTAAATATTTTATTCAGTCTATTTGTTAATAACTGTAAGTAAAATTGTATAACACCAACTATTATTTTGTCAACATCTTTTAAATATTAATCTAAAATCTGTACTAAAAAATTTTTTTCTTAATAAACTATATTAAATAATATAATTATGCAGGTACAATATGAACTTTAATAACCTGATTGCTGTTATAAAATCTCTGACTGCTGCCATATTACTTACTGCACTTCTTATAGTAATATTCTCTTTTATTATATTTAAAACAGATCCAGGTAACTCTTTTGTCAGTTTTATTATCCCTCTGATCAATATTGTGTCATGCCTTATATGCGGTCTTATATGCAGTCATCTTGTAACTACACGTAAGATTATATGGAGTGCTATATCTGGTTCAATTTATTTTGTAATACTTCTTATAGTATCATTTATACTGAATAATGGCTCGGTAAAGACACCTTCTATGCTCATATCAACTCTGTTTATCAGTATTATGTCTGCCTGTGTTGGAAGTTTTCTGTCTGTGTCACGTTAGTATCTTCACAGTAAATACTAATGCCTGGTAAGTATCCATTACTATACCAGGCATATATTTACTATTCTATTGATTTTAACGATTCAACCATACTTATCTTCTTCATCTTGCGTGACATGACAATATTAACAAGTAATGAGAATACTGCAGTAAGAATAGCTGCTATTATATAACTGCTAATCTCAATATCTCTTCCAAACATTACTTCATCAACTTCAATTGTAAGTATCATAAACTTCGCAAGAAATGTTCCTGCTATTATTCCACATACTATACCAATTATTGTAAGAACTATATTCTCTCTTATTATATACATATTGACTTCATTATTATAAAATCCAAGCACTTTGATTGTTGCAATCTCTCTTACTCTCTCTGATATATTAATATTAGTAAGATTATAAAGTACAACAAATGCTAATGCTCCTGCTGCAAGAATCATTACAATAACAACTGCATTAATACTTGCTATTGTCTCATTGAATTCAGCTATTATTCCTGATACAAACTGCACAGCAATTAATCTGTCATCTTCTAATAGTCTAGACGATAATTCTTTCTCTTCGCTTGTTGATATATCTTTCTCTTTAAATACCATTGAATTGAATTTTAGTGCTTTTCCTGCCAGTCTTTCATAATATGAAGGTGATATGTATATATAGTGATATACATAATTCTCTGCTATATATTCAATCTTTGCTGCACAAGTCATATCACCATACTCAAATTCTATATTATCTCCAACTTCAAGTCCTAATTCTGCTGCAAGTTTTTCTGTAATTATAACTCCATCATCAGAAAGTTCATATTCTCTTGTCTCGCCACGTTTATGAAGGTGCAGATAATCTTTGAAAAGTTCTTTTGTCTGTGGAACAACTAAATATGTTGCTATTCCATTATCTATAGCATCACTATATGCCTGTATCTCTTCCTGCCTTGTAAACATAACTGATTCTATCTCATCATTAGCTAACATTGATTTATTAAGATCATCAAAATCATTCATATCACCTGTTATTTTTAATGATACTATTGCATCATAGGTAGATATCTCTTTAAACTGTTTAGTTATTATAACTTCAATGGAGTCCTGAAGTCCAAAACCTGCAACAATAAGTGCACTACAGCCTGCTATTCCAAATACTGTCATAAGCATTCTGGCTTTATATCTGAATAGGTTACGTGCTGTAACTTTATGTGAGAACTTCATTCTGCTCCATATTGGTCTTATTCTCTCTAACAGAATTCTCTTTCCTGCTTTAGGTGATTTAGGTCTCATAAGCACTGCTGCTTCTTCTTTAAGTTCTCTATGACAAGTTACAAGTGTCACTACTGATGTACTTACAAGCGATAATATTATCGCTACTACTACGCTCTTCCATGGTATTACCATCTTAAGTGCCGGTAGTCTGTACATCATTGAATATGCACTAAATATGATTTTGGGAAGTGACACAAGTCCTATAGCGATTCCTATTATACATCCTATTGCTCCTGCTATTGTTGCATAAGCAAAATATTTGAACGCAATCTGTTTCTGTGAATAGCCAAGTGCTTTTAGAGTTCCCATCTGTCCTCTTTGTTCTTCTACCATTCTGCTCATTGTAGTAAGACATACAAGTGCTGCTACAACGAAGAAAAATACAGGAAATACTGCTGCTATAGCATCAATTCTATTAGTATCTGACACAAGATTACTATATCCAGGGTTATCTTCTCTTGTAAATGCATACCATACACCTGATGAAAGATCTCCAACCTGATTTCTAGCATTCTGTATTCTCTCAGCACCATCTTTTATCTGACTTTCAGCATCTGTTACTGCTTTATTATATTCTTTTTCGCCTTCGGACAATTCTTTTTTAGCATCGTCAATCTGTTTTTGTCCTTCTTCTATCTCTTCCTTAGCTGCGTCAAATTCAATATTCGCTTCTTTTTTCTTATCTGCAAGTGTCTTTTCTGCTGCTTCTAACTGCGCATATCCATTATTCAGTTCATTTTGTCCATTCTGTATCTCACTATATGCTGCATCAAGCTTTTGTTTTCCTTCCTCAGATTTTGCTGCAAACTCTGCTTCACCACTATCAAGTTCTGTCTTTGCATTCTCTAACGTTACTCTTGCACTATCAATCTGTGCTCTTGCATCATCAAGCTGACTCTTCGACTGTTCAAGTTCTGCCTTTGCATTGTCAAGAGTTTGTCTCGCCGCAGCAAGTTCAGCTTCCTTTGAAGCAATCTTATTTCTGCCATCTTCTAACTGCTTTTGTCCTTGTTCAATCTGCCTATTGAATTCATCCACCTGCTGTTTCATATAATCAGGCATACTGTCATAAGGTATATATTTTAAAAGTGCATCTCTTGCTGCTAGTGCTATATCAATCTGTCTTTGTGCTTCATCTGCTGTCACTTTAGCTACCTCAAGCTGTGTAACACCTGAAGCATAGTCCGCTTCGCCCTGATTATATTGTGCCTGTCCTTCATCATATTGTGCCTGTCCACTACTTATCTGTTCGATCGAAGTGCTAAGATTCAGTATACCTGCATTATACTCCTGCCATCCTTCATCTAGTTTTTGTCTGGCTGCTGCTATCTCATCTTCATACGCTTTTTTTCCTGCTTCATATTCTCTATTTGCTGATTGCAATTTTTCTTCACTATCTTTAAGCATTTTTTTGGTATCTGCTATCTGTTTGTCAGCTTCTTCAAATTGTTCTTTTGTCATAGCATATTTAGAATCATATTCCGCCTGTCCTTTAGCCAGTTTTTCAACTGCTGCTGTTATATCTGTTCTTGCATTTTCTAATTCTTCTTTTGCTCCGTCAAGCTTTACATCTGCAGCTTCACTCTCTGTATCAAGTTTTTTCTGTGCTTCTTCTATCTGAGCCATTGTATTATTATAAAAGATATTATATCTATCTTCTCCAAGTGCTACTATATCATCTGCTACCGGTGTAAGTGCCTCTTCATATTCTTTTGTATAAGCTCCATATAAGTCACTATTATCTATTCTTACATATACTTCTGTATATCTGCTATATGTAAAATCAGTATATGGAATATATATATATGTATCAATCGAACCATCGCCAACTGAACTCGTTCCATGATCATAATATACATACATTGGTGATGTTATCTTACCAACTATTGTGAATTCTTTGTCTGTAAGAACATCTGATACAACTGTATCTCCACTCATGTCATTAGCTTTTATAATATCACCAATATTATATGATGAACTTTCTTCTGCCAGACATTCATTAGCTGACCGTGGCATTCTTCCTTCTTTTAGCACAACATCATTCATGTCAGCATATTCCTCATTATCTTCTTTTCCAAGTGACAATGCTTTAACTACTTTAACTTTTTTACCATCATCAACCAAAAGATCTATTGAATATCCAGGCATAACTTCTGCTACACCTTCTATAGCCTTTATCTCTTTTATATCATCATCATCAAAACCAAATGTGGAGAGTATTTTAAAGTCCATAAGCTTTGTTTTTTCAAAATATTCTTCAGCTGTTTTTTCCATCCCGGGTGCTGTTGCTTTTACTCCTGCAAAAAATCCGGCACCCATGGCAATTATAATCATAATGGAAATGAATCTGTTTTTTGTACGTCGTATTTCTCTAAACAGATCTTTTTTTAATGCACTTTTCATTCTACTTATTCTGCCCTTCCTATTTAATTACCATTCAATCTCGTCAACAGGCAATGGATTATCATTTATCTCTATACTTTCAACTTTACTATTACGCATCCTTATTACTCTGTCTGCCATTGGTGTTATCATTGAGTTATGCGTAATAAGTACAACTGTCATTCCTTCCTTCTTACATGTATCCTGCAAAAGTTTTAATACTTTCTTACCTGTATTGTAATCAAGCGCACCTGTTGGCTCATCACACAATAATAACTTCGGTCTCTTTGCAAGTGCTCTTGCTATAGATACTCTTTGCTGCTCTCCTCCAGATAACTGCGATGGGAAATTATCCATTCTATCTTCAAGTCCAACTGCCTTTAGTGCTTCTTCCACCGGCATAGGATTATCACATATCTGTGATGACAATTCTACATTCTCTCTTGCTGTAAGATTAGGAACAAGGTTATAGAATTGAAATACAAATCCTATATCATGTCTTCTATATGCAATAAGTTCTTTCTCTGACAATGAACTAATCTCTTTTCCGTCTACATAAAAACTGCCACCATCACTCTTATCTATGCCGCCTAGTATATTAAGTACAGTTGTCTTACCTGCACCACTGCTTCCTACTACTATTGCAAATTCTCCTTTTTCAACATTAAAAGTCACTCCATTAGCTGCTGTTATTATAACTTCTCCCATCTTATATCTCTTATAGACTTCATTAAAACTTATAAAACTCTCCATAGTTTCCTCCTATCACTTCTATCATAAGTTCTTCGTCACTATTATTAAGGCTGCAATAACTAAGTATATATCCTCCTGTTAACTTAATCTGTCTTATAGTCGCATTTTGCTCATTTTCAGAGACCATTTTTATATTATTATTATCAATTTCAAAAGATACTTTCTGTGGTGAATAAGCAAAACCCATTCCTATAGCTTTCATATATGCTTCTTTTAATGTCCATATTCTAAAAAAACTTTCATTAGAGCAATCCTTACTAACTATATATTTTTTCTCGTCAACAGTACATATTCTATCTGCCACACCTAACCTGAATAATTTGATATCTTCTATATCAATTCCTATTTCACTTCTAGATATGCATACTGCAACTGCTCCGTTACAATTACTGACATTATAATGAACATCTTTATGCACTGCAAAATATGGTTTTCCATAGCTGTTTGTAAGTATTTCTTCGTTACTGTAATCAATACCATATTCTAAAAGTTCCCTCTGTAATATATCTCTTGCAATTTTTCTTTGCATCTCATGATATTCACTTCTTGTGACATTAGCTCTTCTTGCATGTTTTACAACACATATTTTAGATTTAATAATCATGTTCTTCAATATACTCCATCAGATCACCTACAGTTACAATATTAGTAACATCTCTATCTGAGATCTCTATGTCAAATTCTTCTTCCATAGCCCCTGCAAGACTCATAAGATCATAGGAATTAAGTCCCAAATCTTCAATAAGATTAGTATCTTCATTGATCTTTGATTCTTCAATCTCCACATATTCAAGTATTACCTGTTTAATTCTATCCAACATTCTTTACTTCTTCCTTTCTATCAGCTTCAAGCGATGCTTTTCGTTTTATTTTTCTTGTTGTTGTCTTTACAAATTCATTCTGGCTTATATCTATATGATGTATATGCTTATATGATGGTAACTTTTTATTAACTCTCTTAATATCTTCATGTATAAGCATATCAGCATCATTAATATCATTCTGACTTATGTATTCCTGATCAAATACCATTTTTGCAGCTATTATACCTCTTTCATCTGCACCGGCATTCTCTGCATATACAATTACCTCTTTAACATATGGAACTGATGTAAGTATCTCATTTTCAATCTCTTCAGGATATACATTTTTACCATTTTCAAGAATTATAAGATTCTTCTTTCTTCCGGTAATAGTTATTCTTCCGTTTCTATCAATCATTCCATAATCACCAGTTTTAAAATATCCATCCTTAGTAAAAGACATCTTTGTAGATTCTTCGTCTTTATAATATCCAATCATTACATTATCGCCTTTTACTACAATCTCGCCACATCCTGTGCTATCAGCTTCATCTATTCTTACGTCTACACCATATACAGCTTTTCCAACTGTTTTTGGATCTTTTGCTACATTTTGATTAATTGCAATAAGTGGTGCACATTCAGTAATTCCAAATCCATTAGTAATATTTATTCCAAATTCACTAAGTCCTCTTGCTATGTCTTCTCTTATCGGTGCTCCTCCACATATTATTCGTTCTACTCTTCCACCAAACTTTGCAAGGACTGGCTTGAAGAATTTACGCCTTACATCAATTCCAACTTTGCTAAGACATCTGCTTACTAATAATCCTTGTTTTAGATAACGTTTTAGTTCAAGTCTCTCACTCTCCTGCCATATTCCTTTATATATAGTCTCAAGAAAGAGTGGTACCATACACATAACCTGTGGTCTATATAATTCCATATTACTCATAAGATATTTAAGACTATCATTAAAATATATTCTTGTTCCAAGATACATTCCACCAAGCAACGTGCACCCTAACTCATATGTATGATGAAGTGGCAAAATTGACATTGCAGTCTCACCAATTACAATATCATGTACAACTATATTAACTGTTGTTGCAAGATTCTTATGTGACAGCATAACACCTTTGTTCGCTCCTGTTGTTCCTGATGTGAATATAAGAACAGCCAATGCATCATTATCTATAACTGCATCAATATAATCCCGGTTCTTTTTTCGCACAAGTTTTCTTCCATCTTTAATCAATGTTTTTATATTGTAGAACCCTTCCTTTTCAGGAATTTTGTCAAATCCTATAACCCACTTTAGCTTATTGACCTCTTTAAAGTGTTTTATCATAACAGGTATGTATGTATTCGAACACAATACCGCATCTACATCTCCTTTATTTAACATCCTTATTATCTCTTCATCCGGAAGTTCTTTATCTATTGGTACAGCAACACCACAACCGGCTGCTACAGCAAAAAAAGACACTACCCAGTTATATGAGTTTTCTCCAATAATTGCTATATGACTATCTTTCATCCCCATCTCAATAAGTTTTGTTCCAAGTGCTTCTACATCTTCTTTAAGTTTTAATGCTCCGTATGACATAATAATACCATCCTTTTTCTCACTAAAAAGTATATTATTGCCATACATATTGGCACAGCTATCAACTATATCTCTAAGATTACCAACCGGTCCATAACTGAGTATCTCTTTTCGCATCGTAAGATCGTTAAATCTATTTTTTTCCATTATCAGCTCTCCCCTTGTAATATATCAAGTATCTCTCCTATTGTCAGTTGTTTATTATCTACTACCATATCCATTGTATTTTCAATATTTAATGCTAATCTTCTAACCGTCTGTTCATCAAATCTGTACTTAAGATATTCATAATAAAAATCAAGACCTTTTTCTTCATTATTCATAATTGTAAGGTACATAGGATTAGAGGATGCTCCATTATGATGCCATCTCGTCCTTGCTTTCGTTCCATTAAGTTCAATATGTAATGGCTGATATGTTACAGATATATCTTCATACGCAACTGATGATGTTATATTGTACATTGGCACTCGTATATTTCTTATCTCAAGTGGATTAAGCTCACAATGTCTAAAGCATACAGCCTGTTCATCTTTTATGTTCTTAAGCACATCTATCGCTGCCTTCTCTTCTGAAAAGATAGTTCGAAATGGAAAAAAATGCACTCTTGAACCACCACATTTTTTCTCTGTAAGTGTGGCTCTTCTTGCTGCTGTAAGATTAACAGTTACATCTTCTTCTCTATCATTAGCTGCACTAAGATGACATCTTACTGCAAGTAGCACCAGGCACTGAAATGATATATTATTATCTATGCAAAATTGCATCCACTTTGCTGTTTTATCTTCATCTGCATACTGCATCCATCTTGCTGTATCCGGATGTAGCAAAGACAATATTGACGCTGCTCTGTAATTATTATTCTTTTTCTTTTTTTGTTCTAATAAAAGTCTTTTCTTTCCATCAATTCCAGTGAATATCGGTTCTCCTTTTTCCCAATATTCCTTCCAGAATTCATAATCTTTTTCCTGCTGTTTTGAATTCTCATACTGTAACTCTTTTATAATTATGCTTTTATATGATGACATAGGCTTTGGCATATCATTTCCTGTCGCAAGTGCATCATATATATCAAGTATGTCTTTAAAAAATATCATAATGCCTGATGAATCCTGTATCATATGATTTACATTCATATATATTCCTTCAAAGCCATCTATATCTCTATAAATATAGATTCTAAACTGTCTTTTTCCAAACAATTTATGCTTTTTAGAAGCATCTTTAAATATTATTCTATCTCTCTTTTCTTCTGTCATTCCATAAAAATCCCATATTCCAATCTCTGGTTCGTCATGTTCAATGAAATACTGCTTTATCTTTCCTTTTTTTCTAACAAATCTAAGTCGCATTGCTTCACACCTGTTAACAGCCATAACTATTGCTTTTTTTAACATCTCATAATCAAAATGTCTGTCAAGCACCACAGATGTTGCAACATTAGTCACGCATTTTTTTATTGAAAATATCTGTGCATACAGATTAACTTTTTGCGATGACGTAATGTCTAGTAATTCTTTGTTCATTCCTACTTCTCCTCTTTATTTTCCTCATATTTTAATATTCTCTTTTAATATATTTTGAATTATTGAAATTTATGCACTAAAAAAGTACCTGCTGCGGAATACTTAATATTTCGCAGCAGATACTCTACTGACATTCTATAATTAGTTATTCAAAGATTCTATAAATCTTGTAAAAGCTCTAATTCCTTCCTCTGTCTGTTTGAATACGCCTGCATCCTCTAATACTTTAAGGAATACCAATCCAATCTCCTCACGTAAAATTGATTCCACATTTTCTGAATTTATACTATCATACTTCTTAGAAAATTCATATACCCATTCAGCATGTTTTGCAATTTTTTCATTGGATTCTATATCTTTTTTGTTAACAATATAGTCTTTTAATATCTCCATTTCTTCTTTTAATCGACTTGGAAGAACTGCAAGACCCATAACTTCTATAAGTCCAATATTTTCCTTTTTTATATGATGAAGTTCATTATGTGGATGATATAATCCCATCGGACACTCTTTAGTTGTTATATTATTACGAAGTGCCAAATCAAGTTCATACATATCTCCACGTTTTCTTGCAATTGGTGTTATTGTATTATGTGGTTCATTATCTGTATATGCATATATATATGCATCTTCATCTGTATATTCCCGCCACTTTTCAAGAATATACGCTCCAAGTTCTATAAGGCGTTTTTCATCTCTACAGCTTGTTCTTATAACAGATAATGGCCATTTTACAATGCCAACTTTAACATCTTCATATCCTTTTATTACAAATTCTTTAAGCACTGGTGCTTTTGCCATTGCAAATTCATAATTACCACCCTGAAAATGGTCATGTGTAAGTATTGAACCACCAACAATTGGTAAATCTGCATTAGATCCAAGAAAATAATGTGGGAATAATTTGATAAAATCAAAAAGTTTTACAAATGTATTCTTCTCTATCTTCATTGGTGTATGCTCACCATTAAATACTATGCAATGTTCATTGTAATATACATAAGGCGAATATTGAAATCCCCAGTCTGAATCATTAATTCTTATTGGAATTATTCTATGATTTTCTCTCGCCGGATGATTAACTCTTCCTCTATATCCTTCATTCTGTTTACAAAGCAGACACTTTGGATATCCTGCCTGTTTGGCATTTCTTGCTGCAGCTATTGCTTTTGGATCTTTTTCAGGTTTTGACAGATTAATCGTGATATCTATATCACCATAAGGTGTCTTAGTAACCCATTTCAAATCTTTTTTTACTCTATATCTTCTTATATAATCTGTATCCTGACTGAATTTGTAGTAAAAATCAGTTGCCATCTTAGGTGATACTTCATATAATTCTTTGAATTCTCTTATTACTTCTGATGGTCTTTTTACCATTGTATTCATAAGTTTTGTATCAAACAAATCTCTGTATACAACACTGTCTTCTATTATATTTTCTGCAACTGCATAATCTAAAAGTTCTTTTAACGTACTCTCAAGATCTACATTACTATATTCTTCTATTGGTTCTTCATACTCATCAAGATCTAGCAGATCAAGAAGCATATTTGTTGTATATATTACATCATCCTTACTTATGAGCCCACTTTCAAGCCCATAAGTAACGAGTTTTTTTATACTGTCATATACCATATTCTTTTTAAGACCTCCGGCATCTTATTTTGCATAGCCATGTGGATGTGTCTTATGCCATTTCCATGCTGATGCTATTATCTCTTCAAGATCTGCATGTTCAGGATTCCATCCAAGTACTTTTCTTGCTTTTTCACTTGATGCGATAAGCTGTGCAGGATCTCCTGCTCTTCTCTCACATTCAACTGCTTTAATAGGATCTCCAGTTACTTTTCTTGCTGTTTCAATAACTTCTTTTACAGTGAATCCAACTCCATTACCAAGGTTGAAGATATTACTGTCATTGCCTTCCATAAGATATTTTACTGCAAGAATATGTGCCTGTGCAAGGTCTGTTACATGAATATAATCTCTTATACATGTACCATCTTTAGTATTATAATCTGTACCAAAGATATTGATAGCTTCTCTCTGATGAAGTGGTACCTGTAAGATAAGAGGAATAAGATGTGTCTCAGTTGTATGAGCTTCACCAATCTCACCACTTTCATGTGCACCACATGCGTTGAAGTATCTTAATGAAACATATTTTAATCCATGTGCTCTGTCTGTCCATTTAAACATCTTTTCCATTGAAAGCTTTGTCTCACCATATGTATTAGTTGGTTCTGTACGATCTGTTTCAACAATTGGCACTCTCTCTGGTTCTCCATAAGTTGCAGCTGTTGATGAGAATACAATCTTCTTAATATCATGTGCTATCATACTCTCAAGAAGTACTTTTGTTCCACATAAGTTATTATCATAATATTTTAATGGATTAACCATACTTTCACCAACAAGTGAATTAGCTGCAAAATGAATTACTGCATCTATTTTTTCTTTTTCAAATACACTGTCTATAAAAGCTCTGTCTCTTATATCACCTTTGTAAAATCTTGCTTTTGGATGCACTGCCTCAATATGTCCTGTTTCAAGATTATCTACAATTACTACATCTTCACCTTTTTCAATTAAAGCATATACTGTGTGTGAACCGATATATCCGGCTCCTCCTAATACTAATACTGTCATATTTATATCCTCCTTGTTAATAAAATATTCTGTATCACCATATATATGATACTCTCACTGTTTATAGCTGTCAAATTTTTTGAAGTTTCCTACATTATAGTAGTCCTGCACCATCACCTATGTCAACTACATAAAAATCTGCTGCATATCCAATTGTATTAAGATACTCTTTACCAACTTTTTCTATAAAATCATCAACTGCTTCTTCTTTTACAATACTTACAGTACAGCCACCAAATCCAGCTCCTGTCATTCTAGAACCAATTACACCATAAATTTTTAATGCTGCATCTACAAGCGTATCTAATTCTTTGCCTGTAACTTCATAGTCATCTCTTAATGACTCATGTGAAGCTATCATAAGTTTACCAAATCTTTCTATATCATTAGCTTTTAATGCTTTAACTGCTTCTATTGTTCTCTGGTTCTCATATACTGCATGTCTTGCTCTTTTAATTCTTACAGGATCTTTAATTGCATCTTTTACTGATTCAAACTCTTCATTAGTAAGTTCTCCAAGTGACTTTATATCTTTAACTTTTCTAATCTCTTCAAGAGCTGTCTCACATTCACTTCTTCTCTCATTATACTTTGAATCACCAAGTCCTCTTTTTTTGTTAGAACATGCAATTACCACTTTCATTCCATCAAGAACTATTGGTGCATATTCATATGACAGATCACTTGTATCAAGGAATATTGCATTATCTTTTTTACCCATTGCAATCGCAAACTGATCCATAATTCCACAGTTAACACCATTGAATTTGTTCTCTGCGAACTGACATATCAAAGATACATTAACCATATCAATATCATAACCTAACATATCTTTTAACATTACTGCTGTCGCAACTTCAACTGATGCTGATGATGAGAGTCCTGAACCATTAGGAATATTACCAAAAAGAAGAATATCAAAACCTTCATTAACAGCATATCCTTTTTTTCCAAATGCCCACATTACGCCCTTTGGATAATTAGTCCAATTAGCCTCTTTTGAATATACAAGCTCTGAAAGGCTGCTCTCTATAACTCCAAGACTTTCAAAATTCTCTGAGAAAAATCTTAACTTATTATCATTTCTCTTTCTTGCAATAAGATATGTTCCAATTGTTAAAGCACATGGAAATACATGTCCACCATTATAATCCGTATGTTCACCAATAAGATTAACACGGCCTGGTGCAAAATATGATTTTGCTTCACCATCTCTGCCAAATACTTCATAAAATTTTTCTACTAATCTTTCTTTCATTCTATTTCTCCTTTTTTTATCTGCGTCTTTACTGCTCTTACTCTTGTATATAAACTTCATGCTGATATTCTGCTTATAATCTCCAAATGCATCGCCAAACAGATTGATTCCTCCATGATGTTTCGCATCGTCCTTTATTCCAATCCTCACAGATATATAATCATTATCTTTAATGCCATATCTTCCTATGGGATATTCGTTAACACGTTTATAATCCAGATATGTTCCATCTTCACTAATTGACCACGTCTTAAGCTTACCATATTGTGTATTCTTATCAGGCCACCATTCTGGATTAAGCTTTCCTCTCCTGCCACCATAATCAGATGGACATTCCCATGTTCCTGCATCAATTCCATTCACCCACAGTGTTATATCTGACGGATAATCCATATTGTAATCTTTTGCCTCTGAACAAAGCTCTGCTGATATCTCTATTGCTTTTACTTCTTTATTCTGAATATAATGATTTGGAAATCTATATTCAAAATAGCCATCTGCTGTCCATATAAGCTTTGCCGTTGCTCTTAATGGACTATAAAAACATCTTGGTTCATCTTCTTCATCAATATTGCCTTTTTCATTAACAATTCCACATGTAGGAATCGCTTTATAATCTACAAAATTACCAATTGGCATATCTATAACATCTGTCTCATTCGCTTCTTCTGGCATATCAAATGTAATATTAATCTCATCCATATTAAGACTACATATCTTAACTGTACCTCGATTTGCTTTTACAAGCTCTGTCTTTACAATACCTGCTTCTTCTAATGCCTTAATATTAAGAGCTGTACTTGACGCTGGTGCACCTGTCTTCTTCGCTATGTCATTAATACTCATATTCTGTTTTTTAAGTAATCGTATTATCTCTATCTTCATCTCTGAAGATAATGCCTTGCCGATAAGAATCAGCTTCTGTTCATCATCAAGTGTATATCTGTCTTTATCCAACCAGCCACCTCCAAACTGTATATGGCATAAAAACATTTTTTATGTTTCTATACATTTTTTATGTTAGTTCCATTTTACCACAAAACACTTATCTGTCAATATTTTTTTATACATATTATACAATTTGAAACATTTTTTATGTTTTACTTCACAACCACTTATCTGTATCACACTATATCTTCCTTAACTTAACTAAAACATAATTCATATTCTACTTCACAATTACTTATCTGTATCATACTATATCTTTCCCATCCTAGCTAAAACATAATTCATGTCTCACTCACTTCTATATCTTAATTTTTCTTAAATTAACATTTTTTAAGTTGTATTATTATCAATTCATTGTTATTATGAATTCAGTCAATTATATGATTATTACTTTTTGTGATACGCATATATCTTTGATTCTATCGTTCATATTAACTTTGATTTGATATATTATATTCAAAGCCGATATAACGTTATACTTAACACTAATACAAAAAGGAGTTCCTTAATATGAATAAATTTATAATTTCATCAGACACAACTTGTGACCTTCCTTCAGAATACCTCATTGACAACAATGTAGATATCCATGTTCTTTATTACAGTCTTGACAATGTTATCTATGGTAAAGAACAGACAATGGATTCTATTGATTTCTATCATAAGATGGACGAAGGTGCCAAACCTACAACTATGGCAAGTAATCCCGAAGAAGATTATAATCAGTTCAAAAAATTCTTAGATGAAGGTTATGATATTCTTCATATTGCTTTCTCCTCAGCACTCAGTAGCAGCTATAACAATGCTTCTATTGCAGCATCTAACTTAATGGAAGAATATCCTGAACACAAAATTGTTGTAATTGATTCACTCTCTGCATCAATGGGTGAAGGCCAGCTTGTATACCGTGCATGCGAATTAAAAAAACAAGGAAAGACAATGGATGAGATCGAGAAAGCTGTATATGATTATATTCCTTATTCATGTCATCAATTCACTGTTTCTAATTTAAATGATTTATATCGTGGTGGTCGTGTATCTAAGACAGCAGCATTTCTTGGTACACTTGCTAACATAAAGCCTGTTCTTCACTGTGATAATGAAGGCCGCCTTATTCCTATTGCTAAAGTTCGAGGAAGAAAAAAATCACTTGAAACACTTGTTGATAATATGGCTGAACGTATGGGAAAGTTCAAAGATGAAAATGATGTTGTATTTCTTGGTCGTGGTGACTGCGAAGAAGATGCAGCTTATGTCGAAAAACTTATCAAAGAACGTTTTGGATGCAAAGTAATTAATAATATTATCTGCCCTACTGTAGGTGCACATACCGGTTCGTCAATCATTGCTCTTTTCTTCCTTGGTGAAAAAAGATAACATACTAAATAACCCACTAAATAATATACTAATAAAAGCATATATTCTCATACTTTATTTTATGAGAATATATGCTTTATTTATGTCTTCAATCTTACTGATACACTTATTGTATCCAAGTTATCACTATAATTCTAATTATTTGATAATGATATATTTCTAGAACTCATATGTTATTCAACAGCCATCTTCTTAACCTGATTCATTGCATTCTTAACAGCTGGTATAAGCAATAATACAATTGTAACTAACATCTCTGGCAATATATAAGACAGATTATATAAGAATGATGCCCATATAGCTGCAAGATTCTCACTCATAACACTTGTATATTCAGTAAAAAATATAAAACCTGATATTGAATGCATTACAAATCTTCCTGCTACACCCACTGCATATCCTGCAACAAGCCCATTTTTCTTATTTGTAAACAATCCTGATAATCCTAAAGCTCCAAACGCAAGAGGATAATCAAGTAATAACTGTACCGGATGTACAACGTATGCTCCAAATAATAATTGTAACAAACCATAAGCTATACCTGCAGCAATTCCAATCTTTGCGCCATACCAGTATCCTACTACTGCTACAAAAAACATACTAAATAGTGTTATTGAACCACCGTATGGTAAGTCAGCAAACTTAACAAAAGAAAGTGCTGTTGCAAGTGCTATTGCCACTGCTGAAAATACAAGTTTTTTTACTGTAAATTCTTTTTTATTCTGCATCCTAATTCCTCCCATTCCGGCATCTATTCTCTGATATTTATTCTTTAATATTCTATCACTTCACCGGATTTAAATATTATTTAATTATATTTTCCATTTATTGTCAAGTATATATTACAATTATATAACAACATACATTTTGATTAATATAATAATACCAAAAACCGACTCCTAATCATTAGAGTTTAATTCTAACTTTTAGGAATCGGTTTATTAGCAATCTTATATATAAGTTATTTTAACTTAATTCATATATTCATTTCACTAGCCAAATCTATCATTCTTACAAGACAACATCCTGTATCACAATATATCTTAAAACATATTAATTATTTAAAATATTTAACACCAGACTCAAAGATCTTAAGATCCTGTTCTCCATAGATATTAATTGCAACACTCTCGCCACGTCTCTCTGAATGCGCCATCTTACCAAGACATCTTCCATCTGGACTTGTAATACCTTCAATAGCCATATATGAACCATTAACATTCCATTCTTCATCCATTGAGATATTACCTTCTGGATCACAATACTGTGTAGCAACCTGTCCATTTTCAAATAATCTATCTAACCATTCTTTTGGTGCTACAAAACGTCCTTCACCATGTGAAGCAGGATTACAATATACTTTACCAAGTTCAGCTTCCTGTAACCATGGAGACTTATTAGTAACAACTTTTGTATATACCATCTTTGATATATGACGGTTAATAGTATTAAATGTAAGTGTTGGTGCATCTGCTGTCTGACCTACAATCTCACCATTTGGTACAAGTCCAAGTTTAATAAGTGCCTGGAAACCATTACAGATACCAAGTGCAAGTCCATCACGCTCATTTAATAATCTATGAACAGCTTCTTTCATCTTCTCATTTCTAAATGCTGTTGCAAAGAATTTTGCTGAACCATCTGGTTCATCACCAGCTGAGAATCCACCTGGGAACATAATAATCTGTGCTTTATTAATTGCTTTTTCAAATTCGTCAACAGATTCTCTGATTCCATTTGCATCAAGGTTATTAAATACTTTTACTATTACATCAGCACCAGCTCTTTCAAAAGCTTTTGAGCTATCATATTCACAGTTTGTTCCTGGGAATACAGGAATAAATACTGTAGGTCTTGCAACTTTATGTTTACATACATATACATTATCTGTATTGTATAATTTTGTTTCAATAGGAGTTACTTCTTTAACTGCTTTTGTAGGGAATACCTTTTCAAGTTTTTCTTTCCATACTTTTAATGCATCATCAACAGTTATAACAACATCACCATATACAAATTCAGGCTTTTCTGTAACTTCACCAATATATGTATAATCTACATTAATATTAGCAGTATCTGTAACTTCACATACAATACAACCATATTCTGGAGCAAATAAATCATCACTCTTAACATTCTCTGTATCGATTACAAATCCCATCTTATTACCAAAAGCCATCTTTGATAATGCAGGAACTAATCCCTTTCCATCAAGTACATACGCAGACACGATTGTCTTATTCTGAATAAGCTCATGAATATATGCATATAACTTCTTAATACTCTCAAATACAGGAAGATCATACTTATCTTTCTCTATTGCAAATTTAACAAGTTTGTTACCGGCTTTTTTAAGTTCAGGAGTAATTATATCTCCTTCTTTCGCAACATCAACAGCAAAAGATACAAGTGTAGGTGGTACATCAATATCATTGAATGTTCCTGACATACTATCTTTACCACCAATTGATGGAAGACCAAATCCAAGCTGTGCTTCATAAGCACCAAGTAATGCTGCAAATGGCTGACTCCATCTTGAAGGATCTTCTGTCATTCTTCTAAAGTATTCCTGGAAAGTAAATCTAATCTTTGAATAATCTCCACCTGCTGCTACAATCTTAGCTACTGAATCTGTTACAGCATACATTGCTCCATGATATGGACTCCATTTTGAAAGATATGGATCAAATCCGTAACTCATCATTGTTACAGTATCACACTTACCTTTAAGTACTGGAAGTTTTGCAACCATTGTCTGTACTTCTGTAAGCTGATATTTACCACCATATGGCATATACACTGAACCAGCTCCAATTGAACCATCAAATCTCTCAACAAGACCTTTCTGTGAACACACATTAAGATCAGATAAAGTTTCTAACCATTTTGCTTTCACATCATTAACAGCTTCTTTTTTGAATACGTTTTCTTTTTCTTCAGGTATATCAACAAGTACTGATGTCTCCTGATGAGCTCCGTTAGTATCAAGGAAAGCTCTCTTTATGTTAACAATTTCTTTACCTCTCCATTCAAGAACAAGTCTTGGATCTTCAGTTACAACTGCAACTTCTACAGCTTCAAGATTCTCTTCTCTTGCATATTTCATGAATTCTGCTACATCTTTAGGATCGATAACTACTGCCATTCTCTCCTGTGATTCTGAGATTGCAATCTCAGTTCCGTCAAGACCTGCATATTTCTTAGGTACTTTATCAAGTGATACTCTCAATCCATCTGCAAGTTCACCAATAGCAACTGATACACCACCGGCACCAAAATCATTACATTTTTTAATTAACTTACTAACTTCTTCTCTTCTGAAAAGTCTCTGGATCTTTCTCTCTGTAGGGGCATTACCTTTTTGAACTTCAGCACCACATGTCTCAATTGAAGTCTCTGTATGTACTTTTGATGAACCTGTAGCACCGCCACAGCCGTCACGTCCTGTTCTTCCACCTAATAAGATAATGATATCACCTGGATCAGAAGTTTCTCTTATTACTGCACGTCTTGGAGCTGCACCCATAACTGCACCGATTTCCATTCTCTTTGCTACATAATCTGGATGATATATCTCCTTAACATAACCTGTTGCAAGACCAATCTGGTTACCGTATGAACTATATCCTGCTGCTGCACCTGTTACAAGTTTTTTCTGTGGAAGCTTACCATGTAATGTCTCAGAGATAGGACCTGTAGGATCTGCTGCACCTGTTATACGCATAGCCTGATATACATAAGTACGACCTGACAATGGATCTCTTATTGCACCACCAAGACATGTTGCTGCACCACCAAATGGTTCAATCTCTGTAGGATGGTTATGTGTCTCATTCTTAAAGTTAACAAGCCATTCTTCTGTCTTTCCATCAATTTCAACTGGAACTACGATTGAACATGCATTAATCTCATCAGATTCTTCCTGGTCTGCAAGTTTTCCTTCTTTTTTAAGTTTTCTCATTGCCATTAATGCAAGATCCATAAGACATACGAATTTATCTTCTCTATCTCCAAAGATTGCTTTTCTGTCTGCAAGATACTTATCATATGTGCTTTCCATTACTTCTTTATAGAAACCATCTTTAAACTTAACATCCTTAAGTTCTGTTGAGAATGTTGTATGACGACAATGATCAGACCAATAAGTATCAAGAACTCTAATCTCTGTCATTGATGGATCTCTCTTCTCATCATTCTTAAAATAATTCTGAATATGTAAGAAATCTTTAAAAGTCATAGCAAGATTAAGTGATGAATATAATTCTTTAAGTTTATCTTCTGCCATGTCTTTAAATCCATCAAAAATAATAACATCTGCAGGCTCTTCAAATTCTGTTACAAGAGTCTCAGGCTTATCTGTAGCTGCCTCTCTTGAATCAACAGGGTTAATACAAAAACTCTTAATACTTGCTGCTTCTTCCTCTGTTACGCTTCCTTCTATTACATACACTGTAGCTGTCTTGATTACAGGATTCTCATCTTCATTCAAGAATCTCACACACTGAACTGCTGAATCTGCTCTCTGATCAAACTGTCCTGGAAGATATTCAACTGCAAATACAAAATCTTCTTTATTCTTTACAAAATCTTCTTCATATAAATAATCAACAGGTGCTTCACTAAAAATTGTTGTTAATGATTCTTTATATGTCTCTTCACTTATATTCTCAATGTCATATCTTATTAGCACTCTGACATTAGTTACTGTCTTTATCCCAAGATATCCTTCTATCTCTTCATGTAATTCTTTTGCTTTAACTGCAAAAGCGGGTTTTTTCTCTACAAAAACTCTCTTAACCTTACTCATTGCTAACCTCCTGATTATAGCCAATCTCACTTTTTTACTGAGTCTATAATATCACAAAGTTTATCATTAGTACAATTAATATATTTAATATAATTAATAAGCACAGTTGATAAATATATTTTATCTACTGTGCTCATAACCCTTTTAATGTTTTTTTATCAACATTTTAACGTTCTTATATACATATTTTAGCGTTTTCACATCAACATTTTAACGTTTATATTTCCATATTTTAACGCTTATATTTCCATATTTTAACGTTTTTATATTCATAAATCTCTTACGAATCAACGCATAGACTACTCATGAAGCCTTCTTATAATCTTATATATAACTGCATTCTCCATAACCATAGGTGCTGTATGTGCAAAAAATATTATTCCTTCAGTCGGTGCAAGAATCTGAGTTATAACTTCTCCTTCATACGGATCTATTATATCTGCAATCACATCACCTCTGGCAACAAAATCCCCAGGCTCTTTATGTCTTCTATAAAAACCTGATACCCTCGTCTTAACAGGCATTAACTCATCTTCAGCTATAACTGTTGCTATATATCCAGAATGACTATTATACTTAATTATCCCCATTCTTGTAAGAAATCTAAGAACTGATGCAACTGCCTGTTTAGCTGATTTTTCATCAACCTGATCTGTCGAATTAGTATATATTGAAAAAGCATTAGTATTATTAAGCTGCCAATTATAATTAAGCGTTCCTGTATCAAGTGGCTTTGGTTTTCTAACTACAACATAAGGCAGACCAAACAGATTCGCAAGACTTGTACTCTGCTTACCAGTTTCCATCATCCTTACATGTGGTATAAAATCACCAGGCATATAAAATGATGTAAATTGTATGCCATAACTGTATCCTTTCATCTTTTCAAATATAGATGATGCTATGATATCTGTAGTCTCTCCATGAAAATCTCCTGGAAACTTTCTATTAATATCTGTATCATCAACAGCCCAGAATCTCTTTCCAACATTCATCGAATAATGATTAACTGATGGAATAACCATTATCTCCTGATTACTGTTAATCTGTCCTCTCTCTTCAAGTTCTTTAAGTTCTTTTATAAGCTGCGAACAAATAAAAAGCTGTTGATGTTCATTACCTCTACTTGCACCAACTATACAACATGACTTTTCACCTTTACCAAATTTATAACCATTAATTTTAAAATCATCTCTATATACTGCTTTTAGATTAAATAATTCCTCTTTTATCATTTTTTATCTCCCATTATTCGTGCAATCACAGCTCCCTGATATACAACAGGATGTTCCCTTAATGAGAACATTGTTCCATCAAAAGGAGCATATACTGACTCTAATATCTCACCCATTGCAGGATTAACTATATCACCAATATGATCACCTTTTCGCACTAGTCCCATCTTAGCTTCACCATGTATAAATATTCCTGAATGCTTAGAATGTATAACCTCAACTTCACCCTCTGTGGAAAGCATAGGTTCTTTAGGTATTCTTGTCTCACAATTCCATATTCCCATCTCATTCATAAGATTGAATATTCCACTCAAAATCTGATCACAATATTCTCTATTAATTCTATTACCAATTCCCATCTCAAGTGCAAGCGTTGGAACACCAATCTGATTAAGACTATATGCAAGTGTAGCTTTAAGAACTGTCGCTGATTCATATATCCATATAAAATCTGTATTCAACAATTTAGCATATGGAATAAGGCTCTTATTATTCTCAGCTATTCTAACCTGAGGAAACTCTTTTATAAATTCATTAGAAGAATGTAAATCAATACATATATCACTTCCTGAAATATCTTTAACAATCGAAGCTGCTACATATTCCGCCATTGCACCATCACTATATCCTGGAAATACTCTGTTCATATCAAGGTCAAACATAGGAATTCCTCTTGTTATAGAATCAATACCAAGTGGATTAATTGCAGGATATACATCAACAATTCCATTCACATCTTTTATATTTTCTTTAAGTTTTTTTATAAGTTTGTAACAGATATATTGTCCATCAAGCTCATCTCCCTGTATACCTGTCACTATTGCAATTCTCTTATCTCTATTACCATTTTCAATTCTCTGTCGTTTTATAGCGACCTGCTCATCAACCGGCAGATCAACTGTAACTATATCTTCAAGCACAGTAAACACTCCTTATTATAAAAACATTAATATCTAAATTATACATTATCAAATATGCATATCACTCTAACTTTCGCATCTGACACATTAAAGCTATATGCCTTTTATGCAATACAATTCTTACTTATTCAAAGTGAATTTATGCTATTTCTCTTCATATATATCATAACATCTTAAAAAAATCTACTACTATTTACAGTGTTTTTTAAGATAAACAACCATCACCTTGCAATAAGTTTTTTATTATGTTATTATACTTATATAATTATAAGGAGGACTAATATCATGGATATTAATTATGAATTGTACAAAGTTTTTTACTACGTTGCTACAACACTGAGTTTCTCTGAAGCTTCCAAGCAATTATACATCTCACAATCAGCAGTCAGCCAGTCAGTAAAAGTATTAGAAAAAAAATTAAACCAGCATCTTTTTATAAGAAGCACTAAAAAAGTTTCTCTCACACCTGAAGGTGAAATTTTATTAAAACATATAGAACCTGCGATCAATTTGATTAAACGTGGAGAAACACAGATTATAGAATCTAATTCTCTCAACGGAGGTCAATTAAGAATCGGTGCAAGTGACACAATATGCAGATATTTTCTTGTGCCATATCTTAATAACTTTCACAAACAATATCCAAACGTCCACATCAAAGTAACTAATCAAAGTTCAATTAACTGTGCTAAACTTCTTGAAGGTGGACAAGTAGATCTTATAATTACTAACTATCCTAATTCCGGACTTAGCAACGTTAATAACATAAGAGTTATTAAAGAATTCCACGATCTTTTTCTTGCCAGCAAGAACTATTATCCTGAACTTGAGAACAAGACAATGACTTTAAAAAGTCTCTGCAGTTACCCAATTCTTATGCTTGACAGAAGAAGTACAACAAGCGAGTTTCTTCATAACATATTTCAACAGCGCCAGCTTGATCTCGTTCCCGAAATAGAACTTTCAAGCAACGACTTATTAATAGATCTCGCACGAATTGGACTTGGTGTTGCATTTCTTCCCGATTTTTGTATTCCTGAGATGCCAGATGATCTATTCATTGTAAATACAGACGAAGTCTTACCTCAAAGACAACTCGTAGTTGCCTTCAATGAGAATCTTCCAGTATCTCAATCTACTAAAAAATTCATTGATTCGCTATAATACGTTTTATACTAACATATATTAACAATGTAAAGTTTGTATGGCTCTTACTCTACAATACAAACTTTACATTGTATTAAATCTTATTTTTGAGTATCCCAAAATTCTTTCACAAGTCCTTCTATATTATTCACATTAACCATATACATATCATTCCATTCACGTGGTATCAAGTAATCGTATGTATGTTCTAATATTCTATTATCCAACAATGCAATAATACCTCTATCTTTGTCTGTTCTTATAACTCGCCCCGCAGCTTGAAGCACTTTATTAATCCCAGGATATATATATGCATATTCATAACCTTGATTATTTCTTTTATTATAATAATTCTTTACTATCTCTCTTTCATCACATACCATTGGAAGACCAGTTCCAACAATAATAGCACCAATAAGTGCATCCTCTGTAAGATCTATTCCTTCTGAAAAAACTCCGCCAAGCACACACATTCCTACAAATGACTTTTTATCACTATTCTCTATTCCTTCAGTCTCTCTTACATTTAAAAACTTATTTAAAAAATTCTCTCTTTCACTCTCGCTCATATCTATATCCTGTAATATAAACTCAATATTTAACAGCATGTTAGCAATCTCCATTGTGCTTTCATTCTGAATAATATCTTCTATAACACAATATACATCCCTAAGATATTTGTAAGATGGAAAAAATACCATATAATTTCCTTCTTTTGCAAGAGTTATTCTGCATATATATTCTATTATCTTTCTATATTCAGCTGTATTTCTCCTTACATACCTAGACGTCACATCTCTTGATGCCACTATCATTCTATTACTTTGCAAAAATGGCGATTCTGTATATATTGCATAATCCTCGTCCGAAGTAACACTTAACAGACTTTTATAATAATTCACAGGTAATAATGTCGCTGAAAAAAATACTGTTCCGGCACTTCCTTCAATCACATTAGATAAATTCACAGATGGATTTATACAAAATAATTTTATGTAAAATTGTCCATCAATATCATATGCTGTATATATTACATAATTCTCATCAACATTCTCTGACATATTATTAAAATGTCTTATATTAAAGTATAGTTCTTGTAAAAAATCACTTTCAGAAAAATCTCTATACTCCTCAACAAATCTCTCGAACTCGCTTTGCAATCTTAACAAAGATATAGATAACGCACTACAGCTTTGTATAACTTCAAAATCACTACATTCTCTTTTTAATTCAAGCAAGTTTTTATTACATTTTGCAAGTGCATTTGATAATCGCCTATCAATATTTTTTATCATCTTTGCTGCCTGCATAATATCTTCCTTGACAATTCTTGCACTGAACATATCTCTACCACGTTCAACCAGATTATGTGCTTCATCAATTAGATATACATAATTTTCTACATTATGAGAAGCATCATCAAAAAAACGTTTTAAATGAGCATTAGGATCAAAAACATAATTATAATCACATACTATAGCATCGCACCAATAAGAAGCATCTAAACTCATCTCAAATGGACATACACAATAACTTCTCGAATATTTTTCAATAACTTCTCTTGTAATTATATATTCATGCATTATCATATCATATACAGCCGAATTAACTCTGTCATAATGCCCCTTGGCATACTCACAATCAACCGGATTACAATTTTTCTTCTCACAAAAGCATATCTTATCCTTAGCTGTAAGAATAATACTTCTAACTTTAGAGCCATTATCCCTTAAGATTCTAAAAGCCTCAATAGCAACTGTTCTTGTTATCGTTTTGGCTGTTAGATAAAATAACTTCTTAAATTTTCCTTCCCCCATACTTTTCAAAGCCGGAAAAATAGTTGACATAGTCTTCCCAACTCCTGTAGGAGCCTGTAAAAATATTTTTTTCTTATCACTTATACTCCTATATACGCTCACTACTAATTTACGTTGTCCCTCACGATACTCAAAAGGAAACTCTAGTTTTTCCAAACTCATATCTCTTATTTTTTCAGATATTATCTGTAAACTAATCCACTGTTTTAAATCTAACATCAACTTATTAAACCATTGCGTCAGATCAGCCATATCATAATCATATCTAAAACGTTTTATAGATTCATCATCCAGGTTACAATACGTCATAGTTACTGCAGTCTGCCTTGCATCATTTTTTATTGCGAGCATATAAGCATAACATTTTGCCTGTGCCAGATGAACCTCATCAGGTTCTATAATATATCTCAAATCTTTATAAGTACTCTTTATCTCATCAACGACATCAATCTCTCCCTCACGCATTATTCCATCAGCTCTGCCTTCGATTATAATCTCATAGACATTATCTTCGTCCTCTTCATTAGAAATAGAGTCTATCTCATCACAATATACTTTTGTATATACTGTTGTAGCATTATCATTCATAATACTAGTATTTTCCTGTTTTATATCACCACTATTAGTGACACTACCATTAATACTATCATTACTAATATCTCTACCATTAATACCATCACTATTAATATCTCTACTAATACCTCTATCAGTAATACTATCACTACTAATATCTCTACCATTAATACTGTCGCTACTAATGTTTCTAACATCAATAACATCATTAATAATATCATTACTAACGATACTATCGCCAACATTAATAAAAATACTTAAACGCAATAAAACCTCACTATCATATTCAGCACCCATAGATCTTTGTATCTTTTTATGCATTTTGGTACCTTTTAACATAGCATCCTTATCCTGTGCAGAATATGAATATCTTGTATCAATGTCACCTTTACGGCATAAAAATTCTACAAGACTCCTAACCGATATCCTAATCTTATTATTCTTTATTACAAACATTTTATTACCTTCAACTTAACTTTCTATTCCACAACACTTGCCTGGATTTTTGGATTCAATACGTTCTCTATTTTATATTTTGTAAATTCTATCTCATTTAATGCTGTTAATGGGTTGACATTAATGTCCCTTATTGGAATATTCATCATATCAGAGACACCATCTATAATCTTTCCAATCTCCGGCAATTCATTAAATTCCAACTTAACTGAATCATTTCTAAATATACATCTTATAGTTCTTGTATTTGTTGTTTCAACAAATACAATTTTTATATCCATAACAATTATTCCCATATATGCATCTACTATGTTACATTTAGAAGCAATCTCATATATTTCCTCATTTAGAGCATATTGGCTATATACATATCTGTTAATTCCTAATGGTATCTCATGCACTTCTTTACTTGTTGATACCTTCATAATCAAAATATCCTCTTGCATTTCAAATGCCATCTCGTTTATCCCATTTTCATAATTATTATGAAGACACTGTATAAATAATGGCATAATACCAACATTATTGCTTTTTAATGAATACCTATTGCTAATAAACTCAAACTCTTTTTTTCTGTCAATCCCGGATTTTCTTATACGTTCATGCCCTTTTCTTTTCCACCCTCCATGATATATCTGTCTTGTTCTAATCTCATTATAATCACAGTTAAATTCCAGATTATCCATTACATTACATAATCTTCTATATTGCATAGGATTGTCAGTTAAACCACTTTCTACAAACTTCTGACTATCCATAAAATACTTTTCTATACAACACATAATTTCACTATTAGGAAAAAGTCGTGGACTTCCTGCTGTTGTTATAACAACCATATTATTCTTAGGAATAATGACCATATTCTGTCCTAACATTCCATTAAATATATATGATCCTTCACTTTTTCCTATCCATGTATAATAAGAATAACCATATTCATTTTGTTCTTTTAATGTATCTATTTTCTTTTTAGCTAACTCTTCTATCCAAGCTTCACTAATAATTCTTTTCCCTTTCCATACACCCTTATCAAGACACATCTGACCAATTTTTGCCATATCTTCAATCTTAAATGACAATCCCCATCCAGCTTTCAAATGCTGTTGTGGACATCTTTCCCAATACCAATCATATATTTCTAATGGATTTAGCAAACGTTCCTGTATATAATCAAATAAATCTTTACCTGTCTTCACCTCTATTATACGTCCTAACACATAAGTATTCATACTGTTGTATGCAAACTTAGTTCCAGGTTCAAATGTAACAGCTGAATCAAAATATGCAGCAAGCCAATCATTCTCAACAATTGAACCCGCCTCATTAAAATTAACTCCTGTTGACATCGTCAATAAATTTTCAACTGTTATACTACGCATTCTGGCACTATTAAAAACATTCGTACTCTGCTTTAATATATCAACAATTTTTTCTTGCAAATCAATCTTTCCATCATCAATCAAGCATCCTAATGCCAATGATACAATACTCTTACACATAGAATGGGATATATGTTTTATAGAAGTTCTATATGGTGCAAATGCTGTATTAACAATTATTTTTCCATCTTTTAATATCATTACTTCATGCACATCAATATCTCTATTTTTAGATAACTCTACTAAAAATTGTTCAATATATTCAGAACGAATACCAACCTTTTCTGGCACAACAACGTCAAATGCATTACTATCTAAATTTGATTCATTTTCACTTTTTTCAAATATAGGTTTTTGTGGCAAATATTTATTCACGTTCAACCTATCTATATTCCCTATCATTAATTTACCGATCCAATCAACTGTTTTTAACTGTATTTTTATATCCATATTATAACCCCCTTATTTTTTTATATCTCTTATCTAGCACTTTAAACTTCATTTTTTCAAGTTACATTTACTTTTTTCTCTTATATTAATATATAAAAAATCTATATGGCTTTCAACTCATAGCTCATTTATGGCTTTCAACTCATAGGCTCATCTATCTGTTGAAAGCCATAGATGGACCTATGAGTTTTCAACACCAATTTATAACTTTTTCGTTTTTTAATAATACCGCTATATCTTTTATATATAATCATTAGTATCTTTAACTGTATTATTAATATTATCAACCTTTTTCATTTATTATATCATACTCTAGATATGTAATCTCTAACTTATTTTTCCAAATTTTGCAACTTATAAAGCGCATAACATGCATCTATTAATATTACTATATTCTTACTAAAAACATACATTAATCAAAAGCATAAAAAAAAGACTCAGCTAACAACTGAATCTTTATAACAGGGGCGGTAGGACTCGAACCCACGACATTTGGTTTTGGAGACCAACGCTCTACCAACTGAACTACACCCCTATGGAGTTTATATATTGTAAACTCAAAACTACACGCTGAAATTATATCTTTTAGAATCCTTTTTCTGAGGTTAACCTCTTTTCTTGGTTAAGTCCTCGACCTATTAGTAACAATCAGCTGCACGTGTTACCACGCTTCCACCTTTGTCCTATCTACCTTGTCGTCTTCAAGGGGTCTTACAGCTTGCGCTTGGGATATCTCA